>CAVQVM010000015.1:0-432121 GCA_963717085.1 uncultured bacterium | reverse complement strand
GATGCCGAGGAGCACCCGCATCGACGCCATGATCACCCCCGCGTGGCAGACGGCCACCACCGTCTCGCCTGCGTAGTCGCGTGCCACCCGCTCGAGCGTCCGCTGCACCCGCTCGTGGAAGCTGTTCCAGCTCTCACCGGCTGGCGCGAACACTCGATCGGGCTCGGCCTCCATGTCGAACGACCCGTAACGGGCGGCGTACTCGGTCCAGGTCAGGCCGTCAGCCTCACCGGTGTGGAGCTCGCACAGATCGCACTCCTGGCCGGAGATCTCGAGCCCGAGCCCGGGGGCGATGATCGACGCCGTCTCGATGGCGCGGGGCAAGACGCTGGCCAGCAGCACATCAGCCCGCACCCGGCCGGATTCGGCGAGGTGGTCTCGCAGGGCTTCGGCCTGTGCACGGCCATGCGGCGTCAGCCCGGTGCAGCCCATTCCCCCCCGACAACCCCACGGAAGCCGGCGTGAGCGTCACCATGGCGAACGAGGATCAGACGCACGCCAACACGCTAGGGGGAATCGCTCCGTGGCCGGTTCCAAATGCGCAGGGACAGCGCATCACCTCGCGCTGGCCGCCAGCGCCGCGCTTGCTCGAGGAAGGGTGCGGCTCGCCGACGCCGCCTCGGTATAGCGCCGACGGGGTGTGCGGCCGTCGAGGGCTCCACCAACGGCCTGCGGGCGGCACGTGCCGCGGGGATGCGCGTCATCGCCATGCCGAATCGCGACTACCTGTCGGATCCCGACGACCTGGAGCGAGCCGATGCCGTGATCGAGTCGCTCGACGACCTCAGCGAGGCGATCGTCGATCCGGCTCTGCGCTGAGCCCTGCGAATCAGGGACCCATGGTGCGGGTTGAGTTCTCGGTGGCCGCGGCTTGGAACCGGCGTGATCAAGACGTCATACGGGCGGAGAGCGCCTTGGCGAGTTCGTCCTTGGTCATCGACGCCGCGCCCTCGACTCCCGCCAGCCTGGCCTCCTCGAGGAGCTCGTCCTTGTTCGAGGCGGCCGCCAGGGCATCCGGTCGCACGGGCAGCCCGAGCTCCAAGCGGCGCCGCATGAACGGCGTCGCCATGTCGGCGAGGACGCCCTCACCGTCCCGGCGCAGCGTGGGGAACACCTCGCCTTCCTCGTCCTGGACGTGGTGCTCGATGGCGGCCTTGGTCGTCTCGAGGGCGGCTCCGAAACCCGGCTCGTCAGGCGCGAGGTTCAACATCTCGGCCAGCGCACTACGCGCCAACTCATGCTCAGTCCGGGCCTCTTCGACCTGCTCCTGGCCAGTCACCGGCTTCATCGCCGGATAAACGACCTCCTCCTCGAGCTGCATGTGCGCGTCGAGCGCCATCCGCAACTCCCCGATCAAGGGCGACCTTCCGGACCCGTCCGCCTTCTGGATCCGGTCGAAGAGTTCTTCGACCTGGCGGTGGTCGGCCTCCAGCAACTTGGTGGGATCCATCATGAGCTCCGGTCATCGGCTGACGTTGCCAGCGGCGGAGTACCCCATCTGTCGGGAAGCCATCCGAGACATGGTCATGGTGTGACCAGATGGGCATCGTCTTGGCGCAATGCCGTCTGTGACATGGCCAGCGCTGGTTACCCACGGAGGGCCGTCGGACGCCAAGGCTTCGCCATCGAGATCGGAGGCACGGCAGGTTCCTAACCTGAACCGGGATTCTCTCAGCCGCGGGCGAGCGGACGGGCGCTTCGGTGGACACAGCGTGCGTGAGTGCTACCCGGGCCACCCGCAATGCGGCAATGAACCCGCTCGAACCGACATGCGCAACGAGCCCGGTGTCCGCGATCGCTTGCGGGCGACTCATGGCGTCCCGAGTCCTCCGATGACCGGTCGTAGACCGGGCCGTCAACTACCTGTGCCCGCTCGACGACACGGATTAGGAGCGTGGGCATCCAGAGGGTCGCGTCAGGCCCGGCGGGTGCGGTTCCGTAGTCGGGCGAGGAGGCCGCGCCGTTTGGGTCGCGATGCCTTGACCTCCGGGGCGGTCTCGCCGATGGTGTCGGCCACGTAGGCATCGCGGGTCCCCATGGGCTCGGGTCGGCCCCGGGTGGTGTCGTGGGCGGTCTGATGCTCGAGCTCGCCGTTCAGCTCCGCGCCGGCGATGACCGCGTACGCGCCGATGTACAGCCAGAGCATCACGACGACGATGGCTCCCAGGGCGCCGTAGGTCTCGTTGTACTTGCCGAAGTTGGCGGTGTAGATGGCGAAGCCGATGGAGGCCGCCAACCAGATGATGGTGGCGACGATCGCCCCGGGAGACGCCCAGTTCCAGCGGGGCAAGTCACGGTCAGCAGCGAAGCGGTACAGGACGGCCAGCCCGGTGATCACCACCCCCGCGGCCAGCAGCCAGCGGACGACCATCACCACCGCCCGCAGCATGCCCTCGCCCCCGGACGAGCTCAGGGTCTGGGGCCAGATGACCAGCGCAACCAGTGCGGCGAGGCCGAGGAACAGCAGCGCGATCGTCAGCAGTAGCGCGGTGCCGCGCAGCTTGATGAAGCCACGGGTTTCGTCCTCGTGGTATGCCCGGTTGATGGCGGTCATCAGGTTCTTGACGCCGCTGGACGCCGACCACAGAGCGAGGGCGATACCAACGAGGGCGCCGAGGCGCAGCCCGGAGGGAGAGCTCTCGACGACGTCGGAGAGCTGGCTGCGGACGAGGTCTTGGACCTCGGTTGGGGCGGCGGCGAGCACGTCGTCGACGTTGCGTCGGATGTCATTGGGGTCGGCGACGAGGCCGTAGACCGATACAAGCGCCACGAGTGCGGGGACTAGCGCGAGCAAGGCGTAGAAGGCGACGCCGGCGGCGAGGAGCGAGACGTCGTCCCGTTTGATGTTGCGTTTCACGCGGGCGAAGACGTCCTGGTAGCCGCGGATACCGATCTCGGTCGGGCGCTCCGCGCTACGGCCTCGCTCCAACCCCTCGTCCCGAAACTCCGACGTGGTACCCGCCATGGCGCTGCGCTACCCGCCGCTCCCACGCCCACACCAGCCATTGGCTGCCCAGTGCCCTCGCCGGCTGCGGCTCCGATTTCTGGCGCCGAGCTGGGTCGTTGGTTCCCCACGAGCGGTGTGCTCCTTCTGCCTTGTTTGGTGGAAGCTGGGTTGTTCGTGCGCGGGGACAGGCTGGACCGGCCATAGACCATGTGCCACATGCCAGTGTCGTCCCAGGTCACCTAGACGCCCACACCTCGTCGGCCGCCACCAACGCCTCCTCGACAGTCACGAACCGACCCACGTCGTGATCGGCGACAGCCCGGGCGGGTCGCCGAGCCGGATGAAGTGGAGCCCTTGCCAGGCGACGTCCTGTACGTCGAGGCGAAGTGCGACGGCACCGAAGCCGCCGTCATCCTCGTCGGTGACTTCGACATGACCGGCATCGAGCCGTTCTGGGGTGCTGTCAGCGAAGTGCTCGGGACGCGCGCGGTCGCCGTCACTGTTGAGGCCCGCGGACTGACGTTCATCGATTCCTCTGGTGTGATGGCGCTGGTCGCGCCCGTGTTGCGGCCACCGAGTCCGGCGTGGCGACTTCCCGCGCACCGGTGAGGACCGTGCGGCGGCCCTGCCGTCCGCACCAGGCCGACGCACCGGACGATCGGTCAGGGTCTCCCAGCGGTAGGCCGCAGGTTCGAGCCCTGCCGGGGGCGCGCTGACCAGGCCGTTCGTCGCCGCTCGCTCGCCACGTGCAGCGGGTGGCGCACCGGAAGGTGTACCGGGCTGGGACACCCGGATCGCTCCACGACGGGGCGGCACTCGCGTGCTCGGCGGCTGCGGGCTGTATCAACCGGGCAGCGGCGGGTAGTTGCTGCCGGTGAGGGACGGCCACCCGATCGGCTTGGAGTACTCGTGAAGACACTTGTGACCGGCGCCACCGGGTTTGTCGGCCGACATGTCACGGCCGCGCTCGATGCGGCAGGCCACGACGTCACCGCCATGACGCGCCGTCCGGAGCAGTACCGCGGCACGGGGGCTGCGGTGGGGGGTGACATAGGCGACGTTGGGAGCCTCCCGTCGGCGCTCGATGGCCAGGACGTCGCCTTCTACCTGGTGCACTCCCTGGCCCACACCGACTTCGCCGAGCGCGACCGGGCCGGCGCCCGCGCCTTCGGAGATGCTGCGGCCGCTGCCGGCGTCTCGCAGATCGTGTACCTGGGCGGCTTGGGCGAGGACGACGACGCCCTCTCGCCTCATTTGCGCAGTCGGCGAGAGGTGGAGCGGATCCTGTCGGACACCGTGCCGACGACGGTGCTACGGGCCGGCATCGTCATCGGCGACGGCAGCATCAGCTGGGAGATACTCCGCCAGCTCGTCGAACGGCTCCCCGCCATGGTCACGCCGCGGTGGGTGCAGACCCATACCCAGCCGATCGCCCTCGCCGACGCCGTGCGATTTCTCGTGGGTGTTGCCGGCCTCGACGCGGCGATCGGCGAGACCTACGAGATCGGTGGCCCCCATGCGCTCAGCTACCAGGACATGCTGATTACGGTTGCCCAGATGACCGGCCGCCGACGGGTCATCCTGCCGGTGCCGGTGCTGACGCCCCGGCTCTCGTCCCAGTGGCTCCGGCTGGTCACCGACGTCGACCTGACCACGGCGGCCGCATTGGTCGACTCGATGACCAACGAGGTCATCGTGCACGACCACCGCATCGAGGAGCTCGTCCACCACCGACCCATGGACTTCCCCGAAGCGGCGGCCGCAGCCCTCGCGGCCCGCGCGCACCGCTTGCGCGGCTCGGCGGATGCAGGCAGTTCGTGATCTCCTGACGCCCCAGCTCCTCCCCGAGCCCATCGAACCTGCGCATGCCCGGCGGCGGCGCCGGCTCGTCGTTGCCGCCACCCTGGCGGTGGGGACGGCGATGCTGGGAGCCACGCTGGCAGCCCCGCGTGGTTCCCGGGCCTTCACGCTGCTCGGCTTCCTTCTCGCGGCCATCTGGGTGACGGGCAGCGTGGCGGCGGGCCCGCTCCATCTCAGCCGGTCCACCGACCGGACGGAGAGCCCGCGCAGTTTGCTGGCGGCGGTCGTGCTGGGGGGTCTGGCCTTCGCGGCCTTCCTTGGAGCGTCGCTCGTGGCCCGCCATGTGCCAGGCCTGGGCGGTGCCATCGACTCGGTGCTCGCCACGGCCGACGCCGGACCCACGGCGCTGGTGTTGGCGATCGCAGTCGTCAACGCCGTGGCGGAGGAGCGCTTCTTCCGGGGTGCACTCCCCGTCGCCCTCGTCGGCGACCATAGGGCTGCGGTCGCAACCGCCATCTACGTGCTGGTCACGGTGGCGACCCTAAACATGGCCCTTGTCGTGGCCGCGGCAGCGATGGGCACGGTATTCATGCTGGAGCGCCAAGCCACACGGGCCATCCTCGCTCCGACCCTCACGCACATCACCTGGTCGACCCTCGTGCTCCTGGCTCTACCCGGCTGAGCCAGCAAGGCCAGCTCGATGACATGCCACCCAAGAACCGGTCACCTACCGCTGAGGCGGAGGCGGCCTGGCGTTTCGATCGCTGTTGCCCGGCCCCGAACTACGCCCTGTCGGTCAGCACGGTGTCGAGCTGGTCGGCGTCGGCGGCCCACCCGGCCCCCGGCCGGCGGGCGAGCCCTCTGGACCCCAGGGCCGCTGCACAGCCGCAGCACCTCGGGGAAGCCGTCCCAGACCACCGCCAGCGTTCGTGGGCCGACTCCTCGGCGGCGTCACTGCCCACGCTGACCCCGACCGCCCGCAGGCGGTCGACCCGCCCCACCGCCTCGATGACGTCGACGGCTAGGTGTCGGCCCGCGCTCGACTGCCTCTCAGACCCAGGTCGCCAACCGAGCCTTACACCGCCATCGGCGTGACCGAAACCCGTGGAGTCAGCGACACGGGGTAGACGATGTCGCCGACGACAACCAGCGCAACGGATACCAGTGATCGCCATGGACGATCGGTCACGGTCTCTCGGACTACGGGTCGGGGGGGAGGTAGCGCGCTACCAGCGGCGGCCGTGCGAGAAGCCGGTGGTCGTCTCGAGCTATGTGGGCGTGGGCGCTGGCGGCGGAGGGGCCGGCGGGGTCCGCACCGGTTCCTCAGACTCGTCAGTGACCACGTCGCGCCGGCGGGCGCGGCGGCCTGCCACGGCGATCGCACCCAGACCCACGACGATCGCGGCCAGCGACACCAGCCAGCCCAGGACGGGGACCAGCGCGATCACCCGCAGGATGCCCCAGCCCACCAGAAAGGCGACGATCGGTGAGGCCCCAGTGACGACGCGGCGGCCGAGGATCCACGCCCCGGCCGTGTACCCGATGGCGTAGATCAGCCCGAGCGCCAGCAGCAAACCGACCCCGAGGGGCAACCCGACGAGGGTGACCATGGCAATGGCGGCGACGATGGGTAGACCGATCAACAGCACCAGTCCCCACAGGACCACCGCCCCGAAGCCGCGAGCGGCGGCAGCGTCGACCGCGACGGCGGCTCGGGGCGCGAGCAGGCCCAGCAGGAGACCCAGGATCAGGCTCGAGACGGTGAACGCCAGCCACACGGCGAGCCAGCCCACCACTGACGTGGCCTTGCTCCACGCACGCGGGTTCCAGCGCTCCCACGACCCATCGAGGCGGCCGTCGCCCTCCACGACCGGCCGGTGCCGCGACACGACATCGCCCTCGATCCGCCCGCCATCCGCGACGGTAACCGTGCCGTCGGCGGCGACGACATCCTCACGGGCGGTGCCCCTGATGAGAACGTCGCCGTTGAACGCGACGAGCGCATCGTTCACCGTGCCCTCGACGACCACGGGACCGTCGAAAATGATGACGTTGTCGACCGTCTCGCCCGCTCGGACCTCGGCCCGACCGGTCAGCACGACGATGTTGTCGGGCTCCTCTTCGCTCTGCGCACTGGCCGCCGGCGCGGCCGCCATAAGGGCCAGAACAGCGCGAGGAGCAGGGTGATGGAAGCACGGACGACGAAGCGCATGGACCAGCTCCTACCCGCATGATCGCGGACCCAGAAGCTCAGAAGAAGCGCCACGTCCCGTCGTGGACGGCACCGATCGCGACTGCGGACCCGTGTTTGACCGTCGGCAACCAACCCAGATGCAGTGGAGCTCGCCCACCGAGTCTTCGGCGCACAGTGCCCGCACCGGACAGCCCCGGCAGATCTCGACCGCTCCACTGACCCGTTGCTGGTCGTAGAACGCGCGTGCTGATACAGCGTTCCGAGTGCGCCGAGCCCCGTTCGTCCGGCCAGATCGATCGCCCCGCCGTGCATCAGGTTCGCGACGGCATGCACCAGGCCAGCCTCATCCGCCGCTCCCGTCAGCACCACGACAAAGCCGTGGGTCGGACAGGTGGTCGCCGACCTCGGCGAACCGCGCCGGCAGCCACATACCGACGATCCTGACGAGAAGCGCCCGGGTGGAGGCACGCGAAACTGTGGCCGGCCAACCCCGCCTCATCGATCAACAGTGCCGCGGTCCGCCGCTCGTGGTCCGTCACCGGCAGTTCGAGGTCGAATCCGACGAGAGGACATCGCACACAGCAGATCGTCAAGACCGGGAGCGCCCTGAGCACGACGATGCGCGACTCGAACACAGCGTGTCGGCGCCGGCCATGACCTCACTCGTTCCCCGTGGGTTTGCGGTCGATACGACCATCACGCAGCGCTCCACAGCGGCAAGCCCGGCGGGGGGCTCGATCACATGGAGCTCGAAGTGCTCACGCTGATCGGGCCCCCCATCGTGGCCGTTTGGCTTCTCAGCTCGTGGGAAGGCAGGTGTCGTCTGGAAAGGGACCACGGGACGATGAGGAGGGCGAGATGAGCGACCAGGACCGTCCGACGGCCAGCGAGCCGGCAACAGATGACCCCGGAGATCGGCTCGAGCGGCCCCGACCGCAGCAGGGCACATGGCAGGAGGATGCGTCAGCCGGCGACCGGGCTCGGGAGGCTACGTCGACCGGTAAGGAAAAGGCCCGGGAGGTCGCGTCGACGACGAGCGAGCAGGCCCGCCAGGTGGCTTCGACGACCCAGGACGAAGCCCACGAGGTGGTGCGAGGGGTCAACGAACAGGCTCGTCGGCTCGCGGGCGATACTCGCCAGGAGTTGCGCACCCAGGCCAACGCGCAGGTCGATCGGCTGGCGCAGGGCTTGAACGATGTCAGCAGGCAGCTGCGCTCGATGGGCGAGAAGGGCGAGGCAGGTGCCGTCAGCGACATGGCCCGCGAGGCGGCGGTGCGCACGCAGAAGTTTTCTGAACGTCTCCGAGGGGATGGGATCGACGGCGTGCTCGGCCAGCTGCGCAGCGTTGGTCGCAATCGGCCTGGCCTCTTCCTCTTCGGCGCGTTCGGCGTGGGACTCGTCGCCGGTCGTGTGGTGCGCAACCTGGCGCAGGAGCCGAGCGACAACGGGTCGTCCGACGTCGGGCCGACCGGTGGTAGCGCCCCCAGCGGTTCGGTCGAGACGGGATACGAGGGGTCGCCGGGAACCGGGACCAGCCAGGCGACACCCCGCGCACCGGACTACGAAGCGCTCCCCACGGCGCCGGCGTCCAACGAGCCACGAGGGGGTTGAGATGAGCGCCGATGAGCACATCCGCTCGACCACCAGGATCGAGCGCCCACACGATCCGTCCCAGCCGATCGAACCGGAGCAGTCGTTGGGGGAGCTGCTCGGCCGTGTGTCGCGGGACTTTTCCGAGTTGGTGTCGACGCAGGTCGAGCTGGCCAAGGTCGAGCTCCAAGAGGAGATCGCCGCTGCGGGAAGGGGTGCCGGGATTCTGACCGGCGGGGCGTTGTGCGCCCTGCTGGCGGTCGTGCTGTTGTCGTTCGCGGCGGCGTGGGGATTGTCCGAGGTTCTGCCCGAGGGGGTGGCGTTCTTGATCGTGGGCGCGGTCTACGCCGTCGCCGCGGCCGTCTTGGTCCCCAAGGGCAAAGACAGGCTGAGTCGGGTCCGACCGGTCCCCGAAAAGACTGCAGAGACGATGAGGGAGGACGTGCAGTGGGCACGCGAGCAACTGAGTTGAAGTCCGACCTGGAACGCCAACGCGAGGCGCTAGGCGACGACCTGGAGGCAGTCGGCGACCGGGTTAGCCCAGGGCGGATGGTAGAACGCCGAAGGGCGGCCCTCCGGCAAGGGTTCGGCCGCCTGCGCGACAAGGTGATGGGTACGGCTGACGGCACTCGAAGCGGCATGTCCGATGCCACTAGCACGGTCACCGACAAGACCGCCGAGACGACTCAAGCTGTTAAGGAGCGAGTGTCCGACGCACCCCAGGCCCTCGGCTCGGTAACCGAAGGTAATCCGCTGGCGGCGGGTTTGATCGCCTTCGGTGCCGGCTTGCTCACCGCCACTCTGGTGCCGCCCACCAAGCAGGAACACCAGGCCGCGGAGCAGCTGAAACCGATGCTCGACGAGGCAAAGGACGAGGCCAAGTCAATGGCCCATGAGGCCGCCGAGCACCTGCGTCCCGAGGCCGAGGACGCGGTCACCCAGGTGCGTGAACAGGCGGCGGGTGCGGCAGAAACGGTGAGAGACGAGGCCAGAGGCGCCGCACAACAAGTCAAATCTGACGCTACCGGTGCCGCCGAGGAGATCAAGGACACAGCCAAGAGGCCGTCGGACTGATCACCCGCCAGATCTCAGCGACGTCTCAGCGCGTCTCCGCGACCCGGCGACTCCGCGAGGGTATCGGCCGCGGAGTGACACTTCTTCCGCCGCGCCTGCCCATCGACGTCGCCGGCGATCGTCGGCCCGCGGTCGTGACCGTCCTCTACGTCCTCGTCACGGCGGCCGCTCAACCTTGCGCTCGTCGTCGCCGCGGCCGCTCTGGGCACGATCTTGATGTTCCAACGCCTCGCACACAGGGGCTTGGGGCTCCGTCGCTCACCACCCAGGACCGGTGGTCGGTCTTCATGCTCTTTGCCCGCCTGGCGTCACCTCGCCGCCTGCCGGAGTTGTGACGAGGGCGGGCCCAGGATCCGATTGGCGATCCGGTGGGTGGGTAGCGGCCTAGCGGGACGCTGCTCGACGACGGAGGGACGCTCATGGCGGACGCAGATGGCGTGAACGGGACCCGCGGTGCGGGAGGCGAGACCCACCAGACGGTGGACGGCGAGGCGCCGGCCCTCACGACGCAACAGGGCATTCCGGTCGGCGACGACCAGAACACCCTGACCGTGGGGGAGCGCGGGCCCAGCGCTCTCGAGGACTTCCACTTCCGGGAGAAGATCTTCCACTTCGACCACGAGCGGATCCCCGAGCGGGTTGTGCACGCTCGGGGCTATGGCGCGCACGGCTACTTCGAGGCGTACGAGTCGCTCGCCGAGATCACGCGGGCGGACCCGTTCAAGGAGGCCGGGCGCCGGACGCCGGCGTTCGTGCGGTTTTCCACCGTTGCGGGCAACAAGGGGTCCAGCGACCTCGCCCGGGACGTGCGGGGCTTCGCGGTCAAGCTGTACACGCAGGAGGGCAACTGGGACCTGGTCGGCAACAACATCCCGGTGTTCTTCATCCAAGATGCCATCAAGTTCCCGGACGTCATCCACTCGGTGAAGCCGGAGCCCGACCGCGGGTTCCCGCAGGCGCAGTCGGCGCACGACACGTTCTGGGATTTCGCGTCGTTGATGCCCGAGACGGCGCACATGCTGATGTGGGTCATGTCGGACCGGGCAATCCCCCGGTCGTTCCGGTTCATGGAAGGATTTGCGGTCCACACGTTCCGGTTCGTGAACGACGAGGGTCGCTCGACGTTCGTGAAGTTCCACTGGAAGCCGAAGGCCGGGATGCAGTCGGTGGTGTGGAACGAGGCGGTGAAGATCAGCGGTGCAGACCCGGACTTCCATCGGCGTGACCTGTGGGATGCGATCCAGGCCGGGGACTACCCGGAGTGGGAGTTGGGCCTCCAGCTCTTCGACGACGAGTTCGCCGACCGGTTCTCCTTCGACGTGCTCGATGCCACGAAACTCATCCCCGAGGAAGACGTCCCGGTGCGACGGGTCGGCCGCCTCGTGTTGGACCGCGTGGTCGACAACTTCTTTGCCGAGACCGAGCAGGTTGCGTTCTGCACCCAGAACATCGTGCCAGGAGTCGACTTCACCAATGACCCTTTGCTCCAGGGACGCAACTTCTCCTACCTCGACACCCAGCTCAAGCGGCTCGGGAGCCCGAACTTCACCCACCTGCCGATCAACGCGCCGAAGTGCCCCTGGGCCACCCTCCAGCAGGACGGCCACATGGCGATGACCAACCCGCATGGGCGCGCGGCGTACGAGCCCAACTCGTGGTCGCAGCCAGCCGACCGGGGGCCGCGGGAGGACCCGGCCCGGGGTTTCAGGTCGTTCCCGTCGCCGGAGTCGGGCGAGAAGCGGCGGCTCCGGCCCGAGAGCTTCGCCGACCACTACAGCCAGGCCCGCCAGTTCTGGGACAGCCAGACCGACATCGAGCAGACCCACATCGGCGACGCGTTCGTGTTCGAGCTGAGCAAGGTGGAGACCGAGGCCATCCGGCTCCGGATGGTCGCCGGGCTCCGCAACGTCTCGGACGAGCTGGCGTCCAACGTCGCCAAGGGCCTGGGCATCGAGCTGCCCGAGCCGGCCGAGGCCGCCCGCACCCCGGTCGACGGCCTCGCGCCGTCGCCGGCGCTCAGCATCATCCGCAACGGTCCCGACAGCTTCGCGGGGCGCAAGGTCGGTGCCCTGGTCACCGACGGCGCCGACGGTACGCTGCTCGATGCGCTACGGGCCGCGTTGGAGGAGGAGGGCGCGATGCTCGAGCTGGTCGCACCCACCGTCGGTGGGATCGTGACCAGCAGCGGGGCCCAGACCCCGGCGGACCGCAACGTGGCTGGGGGGTCGTCCGTGCTTTTTGACGCCGTGGCGCTCATGCCGGGCGACCAGGGCGCCGCGGCAATGGCCGGCGACCCGGCCGCACGTGACTTCGTCGCGGATGCCCACGCCCACAGCAAGTTCATCGCCCACGTCGACGCCGCCGAGCCGATGCTGGCTGCCGCCGGCATCGGTGACGAGCGCGACGAGGGGTTCGTGCCGCTCCGCAGCGCCGCCGACGCGGCGGCGTTCGTGTCGGCATGCCGCAACCTGCGCTTCTGGGACCGCGTGCACTCCCGCCACCTTGCCAAGCGGTAGCCAGGCCGACGAGGGCGTAGTTCTGACCAATGGTCATCAGATCCCAGCACAGCACCGTCATCCTTCGGGCCGTGCCGACGACCGCGACTGGCACCGACCTACCCCCCTGTCGGTCAACAGGGTGTCGACTGGTCGGCATCGGTGGCCCACCCGGCCCAGCAGGCGGGCGACCGTGCCATCACGCCGGGGCGGCCGCACAGCAGTGGCGGGGAACCCCAACGTTCCGACGTACCGCGGTTAGCTCGCGCTCTACGTGGGTATGCCGGGGCGGATGGACGCGATAAGCATGCTCAAGGATGACCACGAGGCCGTGGAGCAACTGTTCAGGCGGTTCGAGCGGGCGGGGGACCGGGCCTTCGTGGAGAAGCGCTCGATCGTCGACCGCATCATCGAGGAGCTCTCGGTGCACGCGGCGATCGAGGAGCAGCTGTTCTACCCGGCCGTGAGGGCGACGGTTCCCGATGCCGACGACCTCGGCATCGAGAGCCTCGAGGAGCATCACGTCGTGAAGTGGGTGCTCTCCGAGCTCGACGGCATGGCGCCGGAGGACGAGCGTTTCGACGCGAAGGTCACGGTCCTCATCAACAACGTGCGCCAGCACGTCGATGTGGAGGAAGGTGAGTTGTTCCCGATGGTGCGCGACGAGCTCGGCCGTAAGGCACTGAGCGAACTCGGTGAGGCCATGGCAGCGGCGAGGAAGATCGCCCCGACCCACCCGCACCCCCGGGCACCTGATAAGCCCCCCGGGAACCTGGTCGTGGGTACTGCCGCGGGCGTCGGCGACCGCATCGCGGACATGCTGAACGGTTTGGCCCAGGGCGGCGTGACCGCGATCGGCGACATCATCGCCACCGTGCTGCGACGCGACAAGCCCCGGGTGTCCCCACGAGGGGCGAAGGTGGCTCGCGCCACGGCCACACAGGTGCGATCCCGTGCCTCGGATGCGACAGAGGCCGCCATCGACGCGACACGCAAGGCGAAGCGCGCCAGCGAGCGGACGGCACGCACGGCCCGGGCGACGGGGTCATCGGCCAAGGCCGGCGCCGAGCGCACCGTGCGTGCGGCACAGCGCGGCGGCACCAGCACCGCACGAGCCGCAAAGGCCGGGGCCAAGGGAACGGTCACCTCCGCCCGCAAGTCGGCGAAGCAGACAGCAACCACCGCCAAGCGAGGCGCGACCACCACTGGCCGCACGGCTCGCAAGGCAGCCACGAGTACGACCAAGACCGCCCGGCGCGCAGCACGCGAGACGGCGTCGACCGCTGGCACCTCCCACTAGCGACGAGGCCCTCCCGGGCGCCAGCAAGGCAAATCCAACTTCATAGAGGGTCCGTCGCGGCCCTGCGGACGCTTGCGTGCTCGGCGCTGATGGACGCAGGGTTCAACGTCAGCACAGCGGCCAGGTCTCAGGTCACGTCCCGACGACTCTGGAAGACCGAATCGTCAGGTGGCCGCAAGCGCTTCCTAGAAGAATGGGAAGGCGAAGCATCCCAGACCGGCCGCCAGGAACGACACTTTGCCCCTCTGGTACCCGATGGCCGCCAACACAAGGACCACGGCGGCGCCGAAGAAAATCATCTTCCAGGTCGCGTCCAATGGTTCGACCGCAACGATCATTGTGGGTTTCTCCCCCAGCAGGTTCGATCAGCAAGCGGAACGTACCCTCCGGCCTGCTCGGAGGAGCGAGCCGTTGACGATCGTCACAGTGGTGCAATCTGTCGTTGTCCGGGGCCGTCGAAATGGTGAGATGACCGCGCTGGGGGACGGTCCCAAGCAGGGTTCTATGACGCGACTCCGCAGGTGAAAGCGGGCATGTGCCGGTCAACGCCAGTCGGCCAGAGCCAACTGACTGACGTTGAGGCCCTGATTGGGCGACCGACGCGGTAGCAGCCTGTGGGGGGCGTCGTAGGCAAGGCCTGCAACCCCCTCGGGGTCGCTCTTGGCAAGGGTGGTCGAGGAACGCAGCCGGAGAGCCCAGCGGCCGCGCAAACGGTGGCAACAGGACCAGACCTGCTCGACCGCCCGAGCGACACCCGGTTGGGCTCCCGGCCCCCTTCAATGCCTCAACCCACGGGCGTTACTGGCGGTGGTCCCCACCCCCCTCCCCCGGGGGTGAGCATGCGCAAGACGTCGCCGGATTGGAGCCGGATCGTGCACTTATCGGGCAAGCGCTCAGCCCGGTCCTCGTCACCTTGAGGCAGCAGCCAGTTCTCACCTGGCGCTCCCGGTTCACCGCCCCACAGACCCCACGGCAGCGACACCCGTCGCTCTGTGATGAGCGACACCGTGCAGTCCTCCAGCACTTGGAGGTCCCGCTCGATGCCCTCCCCTCCCGGGGCCCGGCCTGCACCACCGCTCCCTCGTCGCAGCCGGTAGCGCCGGACGCGCAGCGGGAAGGTCCGCTCCAGCGCCTCGATCGGCGTATTTTTGGTGTTAGTCATGCCCGTGTGAATGCCCGACTGCCCAGGTAGGCCCGGGTTCGACTGGAGTACATCTGCAACCGTGTTGGTCATCCCCGTGTGAACGCCGCTCATGCCCCGGGCGTGGGGCCGGCCTCCCTGCCCGCCGGCCACCGTCTCGTAGTAGACCCAGCCGTCCCCGCCGATCAGCAGGTTGTTCATCGTCCCCTGGCCCGCCGCGGGCACCCGGTCCCGGCAGGGTTCGGCCAGCGCCCGCAGGCACACGTCGGCCACCCGCTGGCTCACCTCGACGTTGCCGGCGCCGACGGCCGCGGGTAGGCGGGCGGCAACGATCGTGCCGGCCGGCGCCACGACCCGCACCGGCCGCAGTGCCCCGCCGTTCGCAGGAATGGACGGATCGACGGCAGCACGCAGTGCGTACGACACGGCCGAGACCGTGACCGCCTCCACGGCGTTGACGTTGCCGCGGGCCTGGGGGTCGCTGCCGGTGAAGTCGAACGCCACCTCATCGCCGGTCACGGTGACGGAGACGGCAACACGCGCCGGGCGTTGCTGCTCGGGGGCCGCACCGGTCGAGTCCAACACGTCCTCCGCCCGCCAGGCGCCGTCCGGCAGCCCCGCCAGCGCCGCCCGCATGCGCCGCTCGCCGTAGTCGACCACCTCGGCCAAGGCGTCATGCCCGCCGGCCATGGCCGCAAGGCGCTCGACGCCGACCACGTTGGCGCCCACCTGGGCGTCGAGGTCACCGACCCGTTCGGTCGGCGTGCGCGAGTTGGCGAGCAGCAGCCGTCGCACGGTCTCGTCGAGGCGGGTGGGCGGGATGCGCAGGCCCTCCTGATGGATGTCGGTGGCGTCGGCCGGGATCGAGCCCGGCGCCGAACCGCCCACGTCCGCGTGGTGCGCCCGGTTCGCCGCCCATCCCACCAGCTCGCCGTCGACCACGCACGGCGCCACCAAGGTGATGTCGTTGAGGTGGGTTCCGCCGGCGAAGGGATCGTTGAGCACCACCTGCTCGCCCGGGCCGAGGCGGTCGCCGAACGCCTCGATGGCGGCCGCGACGCTCGCCGGCATCGAACCCAGGTGGACCGGGATGTGCTCGGCCTGCACCAGCAACTCGCCCGACGGCGTGAACAATGCCGCCGAGCAGTCGGCCCGCTCCTTGATGTTGGGGCTGAAGGCCGCCCGCCGGAGGACGGCGCCCATCTCCTCGGCAATGCCGGTCAGCCGCGAGATCAGCACCTGCAGCTCTGCGGGGGCGAGGCTCATGGCGCGCACCCGACCGCATCCCTGACGGAGGGGATTCCTGGCGCCGAATTGGTTACCCAGCAACCAGAACTGCGCCAGGAAACCGGCGTGGGGGTGGCGGACCGCGTCACGCCCGGAGCCCGTGATGCATCACCAGCGCGCCACCTGCGCCCGGCTGCGCCGTCCATCCGTCGGCAACCCAGATCGTGCAGTCGGGCTCCGCGACGACGGCCGGCCCGGTCAGCTCGACATCCAGACGCGTGCCGGCCGGCAGGTCGCCAGGCGCAACGGTCGGGGGACGGGTCGCGACGGCCCGCAGCGCCACCACCTCGACCGGCTCGTCCGGGCGGGCGTAGCCGTTGCGACGGCGGTGCTCGTCGTGGAACTCGCCGACCGATGGCACGGTCAGCTCGTGGCTCTGGCCGCGGTAGCGGCAATCCACCGCCGTTTCGACCGTGATCGCGGCGGCCCCGCCGCCCGGCCCCACCAGCGCCGCGGCCTCCTCAACCAGCAGCGCCAGCGCCTCCGCCAGGCCGGACTGGTCCTGCGGGTTCGGCCACGACCGCACCAGGTCCCGGCGGCGGGGGGCGGTCAACAGCCCGACCGCCGACAGCACACCCGCCCTCGCCGGCACGATCACGGCCGGCATTCCGAGGGCCTCTGCCAGGGCACAAGCGTGCAGCGGTCCCGCGCCGCCGAACGCCACGAGGGCGAGGTGGCGTGGGTCGACGCCGCGCTCCACCGACACGGCGCGCAGCGCCCGCTCCATGTTGGCGTCCACCACGGCGATCACGCCGTCGGCAGTCACCCCCGCACGATCGAGCGCCCGCGCCGCGGCGCCCGCGTCGAGCCGCAGGCCGCCGAAGGCGGCGTCGGCGGCGATCCTGCCGGCGACGAGGTTGGCGTCGGTGACCGTGGCATCGACACCACCCCGCCCGTAGCAGGCGGGCCCCGGGTCGGCGCCGGCGCTCTCCGGGCCGACGACGAGCGCCCCGCCGGGGTCGATCCCGGCGATCGACCCGCCCCCGGCGCCGATGGTGTGCACGTCGAGCGCCGGGAACCGCACCGTGAACCCGGCGACCTCGCGCTCGGCCGCGGGCGCCGGACTGCCGCCGACGACGAGGCACACGTCGGTGGACGTGCCGCCCATGTCGAACGTGATGGCGTCGGGGTACCCGTTGGCGACCGCGGCGGCCGCCCCCGCCCGCACGCCGCCGGCGGGGCCCGACAGCAACAGCGCCGCCGGCAGCTCGGCGGCCTCGGCCGCCGGGAGCAGCCCGCCAGCCGAGGTCATGACCAGCGCATCGTCGGCGAGGTCGGCGATCCCGCGCAGGTACGCCCGACAGCGGGGCCTCAACGCGGCGTTGATCACGGTCGTCACCGTGCGCTCGACTTCACGCATCTCGGGGGACACCTCGTGCGAGCAGCTCACGTCGTGCCCACGGGCCCGCAGCGCCTCGGCCACCACCCGTTCCTGCGCCGGCTCGATGTCGGCGTGGAGCAGGCACACGGCCACCGCCTCCACGTCCCCGTCGATGGCCGCGATGCCGTCGGCATCGACGGGCGCCAGCTCGGACCCGTCCGCGGCCAGGCGCCCCGCGACCTCGTACCGCCAGCCACGCGGTACCAGCGGCTCGGGGCGCGAGGCGAGCTGGTCGTACAGCGACGGCCGATCCTGGCGGCCGATCTCGATGACGTCCGCGAGTCCCTCGGTCGTCACCAGGGCGACCGCCGCCCCGCGGCGCTCGAGGAGCGCGTTGGTGGCGACGGTGGTGCCGTGCGCCAGGAAGTCCGGACGGGCCGGCGCGCCCGAGGTCGTCGCGTCGTCGACGGCCGCCCGGATGGCCCGGACCGGGTCGTCGGGCGTCGACAACACCTTGGTGACCCCGCCATCGGCCGTCACCAGGTCGGTGAACGTACCCCCGGTGTCGACGCCGACCTGCACGGTCAGGGCCTAGCGCGTGACGCCGGATCGCGATCGCTGGGACTGGGCGGCCTCGACGGCGAGCCGGTCCACCAGCTCGTTCATGGCATGGCCGGCGTGCCCCTTGATCCAGCGGAACGTCACGTCGCCGCGCGTCCGCACCAGCTCGACGAACGGCTCCCACAGGTCGCGATTGGCCACCGGCTTGCGGGCGGAGTTGATCCACCCCCGGCGGATCCAGCCCTCCCACCAGCGGTCGCGGAAGCAGTTGACGACGTACGTCGAATCGCTCACCACCTCCAGCGGCCCGGGGTGGGCGCGCACCGCTTCGTAGGCGGCGGTGATCTCCATGCGCTGGTTGGTGGTGCGCGGCTCGTGACCGGACGCAAAGGCACCGCCCTCCTCGGCCCAGGCCCAGCCGCCGGGACCGGGATTGCGGAGGCAGGCGCCGTCGGTGAACACGGTGGTCGACGTCGTGGGGGTCGCGGGCACGAGGGCACCCTACGCGGCGGTCGGTTCCGGCCGGACGTACCGTCCCGACGCCCCTTGGCGGCGCCGATCTTGCGACCGACTCGTTTCGAATTGGCCCCGGCGGTGCCAGCATGGGCTCATGATCATCGATGGGTTCGTCCACCAACTCCCGGACACCGACCCCTCCGAGACCCGCGAATGGCTCGACTCGCTCGATGCGGTGGTCGACGCCCACGGCAAGACCCGCGCCCGGTTCCTGATGTCCAAGCTGCTCGAGCGGGCCCGCGAGCTCCAGGTGGGCACGCCGGCCACGGTGTCGACGCCGTACGTCAACACCATCCCGGCCGAGGAGGAGCCCTGGTTCCCCGGCGACGAGGACCTCGAGCGCCGCATCCGCGCCTACATCCGCTGGAACGCCGCCGTCATGGTCATCAAGGCCAACAAGCACGCCGAGGGGATCGGCGGGCACCTGTCGACCTTCGCATCCTCGGCGGCGCTCTACGACGTCGGCTTCAACTGGTTCTTCCGCGGCAAGGACGACGGCCTCGCCGGCGACGCCGTATACATCCAGGGCCACGCCGCCACCGGCACCTACGCCCGCGCCTACCTCGAGGGGCGGATCAGCGAGGAGCAGCTCGACGGATTCCGCCAGGAGGTCGGCGGCGCCGGCCTGTCCAGCTACCCGCACCCCCGGCTGATGCCCGACTTCTGGGAGTACCCGACGGTGTCGATGGGCCTCGGCCCGCTCAACTCGATCTATCACGCCCGATTCCTGCGCTACCTCCACAACCGCAAGATCGACCACACCAGCGGCAGTCGGGTGTGGTGCTTCGTCGGCGACGGCGAGGTCGACGAGCCCGAAACCCTCGGTGCACTGTCGCTGCCCGCCCGCGAGCAGCTCGACAACCTCATCTGGGTCGTGAACTGCAACCTGCAGCGGCTCGACGGCCCGGTCCGAGGCAACGGCAAGATCATCCAGGAACTCGAGGCCATCTTCCGGGGCGCCGGTTGGAACGTCATCAAGGTCATCTGGGGCGGCAAGTGGGACGAGCTCCTGATGCGGGACCGCGACCACGTGCTGCTCAACAAGATGAACACCACCGTCGACGGCGAGTTCCAGAACTACGCCGTCGAGTCGGGTGCGTACATCCGCGAGCACTTCTTCGGCCCCGACCCCCGGCTGCGCAAGATGGTGGAGCACCTGTCCGACGATGAGCTGCGCACGCTGCCCCGCGGCGGCCACGACTACCGCAAGCTCTACTCGGCCTACAAGGCGGCCACCGAGCAGACGGGTGCGCCGACAGTCATCCTCGCCAAGACCATCAAGGGCTGGACGCTGGGTCCCGACGTCGAGGGCCGCAACGCCACCCACCAGATCAAGAAGATGACAGTCGACCAGCTCCGCGTGCTGCGCGAGCGCCTTTACCTGCAGGACGTGATCCCGGAGGAGGCGCTGGCCGACGACAAGGAGCCGCCCTACATCCGCTTCGAGGAGGGCTCGACCGAGCACTCCTACCTCATGGACCGGCGCAAGGCGCTCGACGGCTCGTTGCCCAGCCGGCTGGTGCGCACGAAGCGGGCCCTCGAGATGCCGGAGGACAAGCCGTTCGCGGAGGTCCTGGCTGGGTCCGGCAAGCAGGAGGTGTCGACCACCATGGCCTTCACCCGGCTGCTGCGGAACCTGTGCCGCGACCCCAAAGTGGGCCACCGGGTGGTGCCGATCATCCCCGACGAGGCCCGCACGTTCGGGATGGACGCGCTGTTCAAGGAGTTCAAGATCTACGCCGCCCTGGGCCAGGTGTACGAGCCGGTCGACGCTCAGCTCCTGCTGTCGTACACCGAGGCCAAGGACGGCCAGATTCTCGAGGAGGGCATCACGGAGGCCGGGTCGATGGCGACGTTCATCGCCGCCGCTACCTCGTACGCCCACCGGGGCGTGCCGATGCTGCCGTTCTTCACCTTCTACTCGATGTTCGGGTTCCAGCGCGTGGGCGACCTCATCTGGTCGGCCAACGACTCCCGGGCGCGGGGTTTCCTGCTGGGCGCCACCGCGGGCCGCACCACGCTGCTGGGCGAGGGCCTGCAGCACCAGGACGGCCACAGCCTGATCCTGGCGTCGACCCATCCCACGGTCGAGGCCTGGGACCCGGCGTTCGCCTACGAGATGGCGACGATCATCCGCCACGGCATCCGCGAGATGCTGGTCGACGAGCGCGACGTCATCCACTACCTCACCCTGTACAACGAGAACTATCTGATGCCGCCGATGCCAGACGGCGTGGAGGACGGCGTCATCCAGGGTCTCTACCGCTGGGTGGAGGCGCCCGACGGGCCGGGGCAGCGGGCCACGATCCTGTTCTCGGGCACCGCGCAGGGTGCGGCCCGGGCCGCGCAGGCCGAGCTGGCTGAGCGCTGGGACGTGGGCGCCGACCTCTGGTCGGCCACCAGCTACAAGCGACTGCGCGAGGAGGCCCTCGCCGCCGAACGTTGGAACCGGCTCCATCCCACCGAGCCGCCCCGCACGCCGCTCGTCACGCAGCTGCTGGGCGCCGAGGGCGGACCGGTGGTGGCCGTGACCGACTTCATGAAGGCGGTGCCCGACCAGGTCGCCCGCTGGGTGCGCCAGCCGTTCGTGCCGCTGGGCACCGACGGCTTCGGCCGTTCCGACACCCGCGAGAAGCTGCGCCAGTTCTTCGAGATCGACATGCCGCACGTGGTGGTGGCCACCCTGTGGGCGCTGGCCCAGCAGGGCGAGGTCAAGGCCGAGACGGTGGCCGAGGCCATCGCCCACTACGGCATCGACCCGGAGCGCATCGACCCGCGCGTCTTCGACCGGTAGCCGACCCGTCACCGACACGTTCAGCCCGCTCGGCCGCCGAAGCGTCAGAGGCGGCCGAGAACATCGAGCGGGAACGGCGGCTGCGCCAGCGGACCGACGGCGATGCGTACCAGGAGCAGCGGGTTGTCGTCACCCGCGATGCGGTTGAGGTGCACGGTGTCGCAGCCGAGGCAGCGGTGGACCAGCACCCATTCGCCGGCTCCTCGCACGCAGATGGCGATCGGCTCCATCGACGAGCCACAGAGCGCGGCGCGATCACCAGGCGAGTCGTCGACGTGGCGGCTCCACAGGCAGTTGGGGCAATGGTTGCGGTGGGCGGTGCCCGGGGCGTCGGCGGGCACGTCGAGCCGGCAGTTGCGGCAGCGGAACGACATGAGTGACCGACGGCGAGCGTCGCGCTGATCGCGCGCCAAGGGAGGACCTCCGAGAACAGCAGGGACAGGACCGCGTCGCGTCCGCCGGGGTGGCGTCTCAGAGGCTCGGCTCGACCGCTGGGCTCAGGGGAGCCCAGGCGAGGGCCGGACGGTCACCCCGGGCGCGCGACGCCCGGCGCTCGTGAACCAAGGCATCGGTCACCACCTTCCCGTCCGGTCGCGTGGCACCGCGGTGTTTACCGCAGTGCGACGGTTAGGTCAGCCTGGTGGACGGCCGCCGCGCAACCGAATTACCGCGACTCCCCAGGGTCCGACGCCGACGCTCGTACGACGCAGCGGAACCCGAGGTGCGATGTCGACGTGTCGACGGCCTGCGCCATCCGCGCCGCCGGGCGATAGCGCCGGCAGTAGTTCGGGGCGCACAGGTGAGAGCCGCCCTTCATCACCCTGCGGGGGACGCTCGCCGGGTCGGCATCGTCGATGCTGGCCTCGCGGTCGCCGCCCGGCGGGTTGTCCACCGTGCAGCAGGCATGCGTGATGGCGCCATGGGCCTGGTACCAGTCGGCGGTCCACTCCCACACGTTGCCGGTCATCTCGAACAGGCCCCACCCGTTGGGCGGGAACGACCGCACCGGCGCCGTGTACTCGTAGCCGTCGAGCAGGTCGTTGCGCAGCGGGAACTCGCCCTGCCACACGTTGGCCATGTGCTTCCCGCCGGGGGTGAGCTCGTCCCCCCAGGCGAACTCGGCGTCCTCGAGCCCGCCGCGGGCTGCCCGCTCCCATTCGGCCTCGCTGGGCAGTTCCTTGCCGGTCCACGCTGCGTACGCCTCGACGTCGGCCCACGCCACGTGGACGACCGGGTGGTCGTCGAGCCCCTTGAGCGAGCTCTGCGGCCCGCGAGGGTGGCGCCACGACGCGCCCGGGACGTTGACCCACCAGTCGTACGGATTGCGCAGGTCGACCGGGCCCCCGGGCTTGCGGAACACGGCCGACGCCGGCACCAGCAGCGCTGGATCGGCACCCGGGTAGTCGGACGGATCGGGTGCCCGCTCGGCCACCGTCACATGCCCGGTCGCGTCGACGAACCGGCGGAAGTCGGCGTTGGTGACGGCACACCGGTCCATCCAGAAGCCGTCGACCGTCACCCGATGTGCGGGGGCCTCCTCGGGATAGTGCCGGTCCGAGCCCATCAGGAACGTCCCGCCCGGCACCCACACCATCCCGGCGTCGGGAGGGGGGCCGGGTGCAGACGCGCCGCCGGCGACCGCCGGTGGGCTCGTGCTCATGCGCCCATGGTTCGGACGGCCGACTCGCCGGGTCGTCACCCGGGCGGGGTGATGCGATCGGGTACCCCAGGCTGCACGGTGCGTCGGCACAAGACTTCTGGAGGTGCGCGTGGAAACCACACGGTTCCGCAGTGGCTGGGTCACGTTCGCGGGGGTCATCGCCGCGATCGTCGCCGTCTGGAACATCCTGAGCGGCATTGCCGCCATCGCCAAGGACGACCAGACGGAAGCGCTCAACGAGGTGCTGTTCGGCGTCAACATCACCGCCTGGGGTTGGTTCTGGCTCATCATCGGCGTGGTGCAGCTCGTGACCGCCTACCTGATATTCGCCCGTCACCCGATGGGGCAGATCCTCGGCGTGCTGTGGGCGGCGATCAGTGCGTCGCTGGCCGTGTTCATGATCTTCGTGGCCCCGATCTGGGCACTGGTGGTGCTGGCGATCGACGTGACGATCATCTGGGCCCTGCTGCAAGCGAGCGACGAGTTCGACACCGCCTGAGCGCGGCGTAGGCCCGCCACCCGGCAAGGCCGGCGTGCGCAGCCAGGAGGTGGCACCCGCCGCCGGCGGGCTGCGCACGTATCGCCCCGCGTGGTTGCACGCGGCGTGGTGGGACGCGGGACACGTCCTCCGGCTCGCCAGTAGGGCCAGTATGACTAGCGCATCCGTGGCAGACTTGCCCGGTGGCAGGGGGAACCACGCAACGGCCGGGGCCGCAGCGTGAGCCGGCGGCGCCCGTGCTCCTGGGCACCAAGCTCGGTGTCCCGCGGTTGCGGTCGAGCACGATCGAGCGCACCAACCTCCTGGGACGGCTCGCGTCACATCGGGGACCGGTCCTGGTCGTGGCGCCACCCGGGTTCGGGAAGTCGACGCTGCTGGGTCAATGGCGGCAGGCAGCCGAGCTGCCGCTGGCCTGGGTCTCGCTCGACGGCGCCGACAACGATCCCATGCTCTTCTGGAACTACGTTGTCGCCGCCCTGCAGGCGATCGAACCGTCGGTCCCGCTGACCCCACCGGCGGGCCTCCTCGGCGAGCAGGACTTCGTCGATGCGATCGTCCCCCGGCTGCTCAACGAGCTGGCGTCGCTCGAGAGCGACGTGGTGCTGGTCCTCGACGACTACCACGCGATCACCAGCGCGGCGTGCCACCGGTCGGTCGAGTTGTTCCTGACCCGCGAGCCGGCCAACGTCCACATCATCGTCGCCAGCCGCGTCGACCCCCCGTTCCCGCTCGGCACGCTGCGGGCGCGCGGCGAACTGCTCGAGCTGCGCGAGGCCGATCTCGCGTTCACTCCGCAGGAGAGCACACGCTTCCTGAACGATGCGCTCGGACTGGGGCTGTCGACCCGGGCCGCCGCCACGCTCCACGAGCACGCCGAGGGATGGCCCGCCGGGCTCTACCTGGCGTACCTCTCGCTGAGGGACGAGGCCGATCGCGAACGCGCCGTCGCTGGCTTCGGCGGCTCCACGCGCCAGGTCAGCGACTACCTCACCGAGGTTGCGCTCGATGCCCTGGCGCCCGCGGTGCGCGACTTCCTGGTCGAGACGTCGATCCTCGAGCGGATGTCCGGCCCGCTCTGCGATGCCACCACCGGCCGCAGCGGCTCCGCCGAGCTGCTGGTCGACCTCGAGCACGCCAACCTGTTCCTGACGGCGCTCGACGATCATCGCGAGTGGTACCGCTTTCACCACCTGTTCGCCGAGCTGCTGCGCGCCGAGCTCCAGCGGCGGGCACCCGGGCGGCGCCGCGAGCTCCACAGGAATGCGTTCGCCTGGCTCGCCGGCGCAGGGCATCTGGGCGAGGCGATCCACCACGCGGTCGAGGCCGGCGAGACCGAGACCGCGACGCGCCTCGTCGCCGAGAACTACCTGTCGACTATCGAGTGGGGCGGCTACGCCACGGTGGCGGGGTGGCTCGATGCGTTTCCCCGCCGGGTCGTGGTGGGCGACGCCCGGCTGTCGGTCGTGGAGGCGTGGGTGGCGAGCTTCCAGCGCCGCCGTGACGACGCCCAGCTCGCGCTCCGGAACGCCATCGATGCCGGCTACGAGGGCCCGCTGCCCGACGGCGCCAGCTCGATCGAGGCGACGGCGGCACTCCTGCGGGCAGGGTTCCCGTGGGGCGACGTCGGCGAGATGTTGACTGCGGCGCGACGCGCCTTCGAGCTCGAGGGGCACCGCGAGTCGATGTGGCGGGTGACCGTGCACGTGCAGCTCGGCTGGGCGCTGGTGCTCGCCGGGCGCTCCGACGAGGCGCGGCCCCTGCTCGAGCGGGGGGCCGTCCTGGCCCCTCGCACCGAGCAGTGGCTCAACGCCGTCGGGGCCGACTGCCTCCTCGCGTATGTGGAAATGGAGGCCGGCGATCTCCGTTCGGCCGAGCGGTGGGCACTGCGGGCACAGGACGTACTGGAGTCGCAGGGCCTTGCCGACACGGCCACGGGCGGCTGGGCCTCGGCCACGTTGGGGGCGGTGTTGGCCCGCGCTGGAGACCGCGAGGAAGGTGAACGGCTGCTCCGGCTCGGGATCGACCGGATGCGAGCCACGGCGGAGCCGTTGCTCGTGATCCAGGTGCTGCTCGCCCTGACCGCCACGCTCGGGTCGCGGGGCGCCGCCGACGAGGGACGACGGGCGCTCGGCGAGGCGAAGGACCTCATCGATGCCTGCGCGGATCCCGGCATCCTGGCGGATCGGTGGGAGAAGGTCAGCCCGAGCCTGGCCGCCAGCACGCGCTCGATCGTCGACGGCACGGAACTGACCAAACGCGAGCTCGAGATCCTCCGCATGCTCCCGACGCGCCTGTCGCAGCGCGAGATCGGGCGCCGCCTGTTCGTGTCCTACAACACGGTGCATACACACATCCGGTCGATCTACCGCAAGCTGGGGGTCTCGTCGCGGGTCGATGCCGTCAGGCGCGCCGGCGAGGAAGGACTGCTCTGGGAGTCGTCCCGGGAATCACCTGGGTGAATCTCCCGTCTGGGTGAGGCCGAGCGGGCCCGGCTTCGGCATGATCCCGCAGGTCGGTCGGTCGATAAGGACTCCCGGCGGGAGTGCTCCGGCGGCCCGGGCGCCTACCTCCCCCCGCTCCCGCCGGGATGATCCTCGGCGTCGAGCGGCGGAGGACGTTGCGAGCGCTGCGACCGCACAGTCCCCTCGATCTACGTGACCGCGGTAGCAGCCCCACTAGCGTGCGGGCATGAACGAGGTGACCGAGCCCACCGGCCCCACCGAGCCGGCGCTGCCGGTGACCGGGGATCCCGAGGCCGACAAGCTGCTCGCCGACGATCCGCTGGCGCTGACCATTGGCATGCTGCTCGACCAGCAGGTCCCGATGGAGTGGGCGTTCAGTGGGCCGCTGCGGCTGCGCGACAAGCTCGGCGGGCGGCTCGACGCCGCTGAGATCGCCGCCCTCGACCCCGCCGCCCTGGAGGCGATGTTCAAGGGTCCGCCGGCGCTCCACCGCTATCCCGGGTCGATGGCCAAGCGCACGCAGGCGCTGTGCCAGTACCTCGTCGACCACTACGGCGGCGACGCGGCCGCAGTGTGGGCCGGCGTCGACGACGGTGCCGAGCTGCTGCGGCGGGTCCGGGCGCTGCCCGGCTTCGGTGCGGACAAGTCCAAGATCTTCACGGCGATGTTGGCCAAGCGCTTCGGCGTCCGGCCCCCCGGCTGGGAGCAGGCCACCGCCCCCTTCTCCGACGACCAACCCCGTTCGGTCGCCGACATCGATTCTCCCGAGACGCTGCAGCGGGTGCGGTCCTGGAAGAAGGCGATGAAGGCCGAGGGCAAGACCAAGTCCGACTGACGGCTCAGTCCGTCAGACCGCCGATCGCGCTGCCGATGAGCTTGGCGGCGAGACCCCTGCGGCCGCGGTTCGCATCGGGCGCGCACCCGGGTGCCCGTCACCCTTCTCGGGTGACGACCGGGCCGCGAGGAAGGGCGACGCTCGTCATCGCTACGGGTGTCTTCGGAAGTAGGCGACGACATGGGCTTCGACTACGAGTTGCGGATCCGGGGGCGACTGAGCAGCACGCTCATCAACGAGTTCGAGGAGCTGTCGCTCGGTGCCAGCGTCGAGCCCGTGGAGACCGTCCTGGCCGGGCCCGTCGAGGACCAGGCCGCGCTCCATGGCCTCATCCGGCGCATCGAGGCGCTGGGGCTCGAGCTGATCGAGCTCCGCCGGCTACCCGACATCGCCTTTCGCTCCCGATCGGACACCGGCTAGAGCAGTTCCAGGGAGCGCCCCCGCAGCACCGCCTCGCGCCGGCTGGTGACGCCGAGCTTGCGGTACAGCGACTTCAGGTGGGTCTTCACCGTGTTCACCGAGACGTGCATGACGTCCGCGATCTCGTGGTTCGACATCAGGGTCGGCAGATGGCACAGCACGGAAGTCTCGCGTTCGGTGAGCGGCTCGACGTACGCCGGAGCGGGCGAGGTCTGGGCCCGGTCGACCAGCTCGAGCGCCAGACCCTGATGGGGTCCCAGCTCGTCCGCCCGGGCCTCGAGCAGGTGGGTCAGATCGGGCGCCAGCACCAGCAGCGGGGCCCAGATGCCCGTCTTCTCCGACGCCACCAGTGCGTCCCGGAGGGCCGCCAAGGTGCCGCCCCGGTCGCCGCGGTCGGCAGCGCCAAGGGCCAGAAGGCCGGATCGTTCGATGAGGCTGCGCGGGTGGCAACGGCGCGACCCCCGGCGGGGATGGTCGCTGAGCACCGACACCACGCCGGCACCGCTCCGGGCGCGCCAGCGTTGCCGCGCCAGGAGCACAGCCTCCTCCAGCGGGCCACCCGTCACCCGCACCCGTCCGGCCGAGTCCAGGGCTTCGAGCACGCCGAGTGCCACCAGCGTCCGCATCACGAGGGGATGTTCCGCATCGTCGCCCTCGAGGCCAACGAACGGGGCCCCGGGGGTGCGCAGCGCGGACCGGAGGACACCGTCGACGGCGAGAATCGCACGGTCCGCAGTGGCCGGCACCCGGACCGCCGACAGCGCATCCATCGCATGCCGGTGCTCACCCCGCTGGGCATGCCGCAAGGCAAGCGCCAGCATGGCGATGTGGTGCGCGACCCCGGCGGGGGACGGCTCGTCGAGCACCCGGTCGGCGTGGAGCGCCGCCGCGACGAGGTCGCCCTCGACGGCGTCGGCAAGCGCCAGCAGCGCGAGCGCCTCCGTGCTGGTCCACGTGAAGTCGGCCGCCAGCACCAGGGCGGCCGCCTGTCGCCGGGCTCGCTCGATCCGGCCGTCATCGAGGTCCAATCCGATGGCCCGGAGCTCCGCCAGCCTTGCCGTCGCGGCGGCGGCGTCGGCGCCGCGCAGATCGGCGATGGCCGCTCGCGCTCGGGCGTCGGCACCGAACGCCCGGGCGTAGCAGACGGCCAGCAACGGTCGCGCCAGGGGCGGCACGCTCGTCAGGGGGTAGGTCGGCCCGGGGCCCGAGGCCGGATTGGGCGCCGGCCTGTCAAGGGCGGCACAGTGCGTATCCGCAGCTTGGCGGTCGCGCCGGGAACAGGCCTCGGCCGCAGCGAGGATGGTCAGGCCCTCGTTAGCGGCTATGGCCCGGGCCGGCACGCCCACCAGCAGGCCGTCGTTCGTGTCGGCGCCATCGAGGGTCCACGCGACCCAGCGTTCGGCGGCGAGCCGCCCCACCATCGGCCAGTCCCCGGCCGCCCGGGCGTGGACCTCGGCCTCACCGGGCATGTCGTTGGCAATGAACCAGGTGGTGGCGCGACGGTGCAGCTCGTCCGCCAGGTCACGGTGCTGCTGGCGCAGCCGCGCCTCGAGGAGCGTCGCGAACAGCGAGTGGTAGCGGTACCAGGTGCGGTCCTCGAGCTCCGCTAGAAACACCCCGTTCCGTTCCAGCTCGCCGAGCCGCCTGGACACTCCGGCGTCGCCGGTGAGCACCTCTGCGAGGTCGGGCGTCAGCCGGCCGACCACGCTGGTTCGCAGCATGAACTGCTGGATGGCCTCGTCCTGGCGGGTGAGCAACTCCTTGAGCAGGTAGTCGGCGATGGCCGTCTCGGTCCCGGCGGCGCTCTGCACGAACTCGGCCGGATCTGCCTCGCCCTGCAGCGCACAGGCGGCCAGGCGTAGGCCCGCGACCCATCCCTCCGTCCGCCGCCACAGCGCCTGCACCTGCGCGCGCGTCAGGGCCAGCCCGTGGGCGGTCAGGAGCGTGGCGGTCTCGGCCAGGTCGAAAGCGAGGCTGTCGTTGCGGATCTCGGCGAGGCGGTCTTCGAGCCGCAGCCGGGTCAGCCGGATGGGGGGATCGGCCCGGCTGCACAGGACGAGGTCGAGTGAGGCCGGTGCCCGCTCGACGACGTAGGCCAACGTCCTCAGGGCGTGGCGGGAGGACAGCTCCTGGAGGTCGTCGAGCACCAGGACACGCTTGCTCGACCGCTGCTCCAGCTGGGCGAAGGCGGCGTCGAGGAGCGTCGTGCCCGGCAGCGTGGCGTCGATCTCCTCCGGCGCGACGGCGCCGCGATCCACCAGCGCCGCAACGATCACGCCGGCCAGCTGATCCCGCTCGTTGTCGCGGGCATCCACCGTGAGCATGACGTCGCGGCGGCGCCGGGATGCGAGCCATGCGGTGACCAGGGTGGTCTTGCCCGACCCCGGCGGCGCGGAGATCAACGTCACCTGTCGACGGGCGCCGTCGGCGAGCAGAGAGTCCAGCCGGGGGCGCCGGACGAGGGCCTCGGGAAGGCGCGCGAGGCCGGATCTCGGCCCCAGCAGCGGAAGCTCGTCGCCCATCTCCCCCTCCGCGGGTCTAGGGAGGACCTTGTGTGTGCCTGTGCGCTAGCTGCCTGCAGGTGCGGATATTCCGCACCGGTGTCGCGCGTCCAGCGTCAGCGCCGGCGCGTGGGCGTGAGTCTGCCGCAAACCGGGCCGGTTTTCCTCACCCGCGGAGGTGACCGTCCCGGGTGAACTCCGGTCGCCCTACTCGGCCTCGGCGAAGACCTCCCGCAGCTGGGCTTCCTGCTCCGTGGACAGGTTGGTGTGAACCAGCTCGGGATGCTGGCCGGCGAAGGCGTCCTTCACCTTGTCGAGGACCGCGTCGCTCGACAGGAGGAACAGCGCCGACGTCCCCGGCGTCACCTTCTCGCGCACCGAGGCGATGAAGTCGTCGTCGATGCCCACGTCGGTGAGTGAGCCGCCGAGCGCCCCGGCAGCCGCACCGACGGCCATGCCCAGCAGCGGCACGAAGAACAGCAGGCCGAAGAGCAGGCCCCAGAACGAGCCGCTGAGCGCCCCCATTCCGGCCATGCTCGTCAACTGCCGCGTCTTCGGCTTCCTCTTGCCCTCGGGCCAGCTGACCGTCGCCGCGTCATGGATCTGGATCAGCTCTTCCTTCTGCAGGCGCAGGAGCGTCTGCTCGGCGGCGTCCGCGCCGTCGGGCGTGTCGAACTTCCATGCGGTCAGCGTCGCCATCGGGCCTCCTTTTCGGGACCCCAAGGTCTCGCCCGGCCATGAGCGTCGTGATCACCCCGGTGGGGTGAATCGCTGTCGGCGGGTTGGATCGGGCCGGCGAACCTGGCGAACCGGCGTTCGAAATCGACGAAATCCGGTACATCCGAACGCCGGAACGCCGCCACGGCCGCCGCCGCAGCCGTCAGCCGCCGCCCCGCCTAGCGGTGCAGGTTGTGGCGTTGGCGGTCGAGCCAGCCCAGGAGGACCGCCACCGCGCGGGGGTCGTGGCGCAGCTCGTGGCCGGCGCCGTTGATGAAGCGCAGCTCGGCCGAGCCGTGGGCGTCGGCGAGGACCCGGGCGTCGAACGGGGGCACGGCCTCGTCCTCGCTGCCGTGGACCACCAGCAGCGGACGCGGCGCGTACTTCGACGCGCACGCCACGGCCCGCACCTCCTTGAGCTCCCGCGCCCAGGCGTCGAACGCGGGCGGGAACGCCGGGTCGGTGATCACCGCCACGTCGCGGCCGTGCTCGAGCAGGCGGCGGGGATGCCCCGCCCAGTCGTCGAAATCGCCCGGGGCCCCCACCGCTGCCACCCCCTGGACCCGCGGGTCGCGGGCGCCGGCGCACACCGACAGCGCCCCGCCGGTGCCGAACCCGGCGAGCCAGATCCCCAGGGGCTGCAGCTCGCGCTCGGCGTACGACACCGCGGCGCCGATGTCGTCGAGCCAGCCGACCAGGGAGAACTGGCCCTCCGAGTCGCCGCATCCGCGGAACGCGAAGGCGAGCCCCACCCAGCCCATCTCGGTGGCGATGCGGTCCGCCAGCTCGGGGGTCGTGACCCCGGACTCGGTGGCCGACGGATAGCCGTGGCACAGGACGACCGCCGGCGGTGGCCCGCTCGGCCGCCCCGGTGGCCGCGCGACATGCGCGGCGAGCTTCAGCCCGCTCGACACGATGCGCTCGTCCATGGCCACGACGTGCGCAGTGTCGCGGCCGTCAGGCCGCTGTGCTCCGTGCCTCGTCGTCGACGCCCGCGGCGTGGCGGGCGCGCCGACACGTCCGGCACAGTCGGTACCCGCGGTTGTGTGCCTCGGGCAGCGCGTCAGGTCCGAAGCAGGTGAACGCCTCGGCCTCTAACAGCTCGGCGATGGCGCTCTCGTGGTCCTCGGGAACGTGGTCGATGTCATGGACGACCTGGCTGCGCTTGTCGCCCAGGAACTGGTAGTTCTCGAACCGGCCCAGCCGCTCCATTGTCGGACCGTACACCGGGGGCACGAATCCGGCGTAGTTCCGGCAGACTCGCTGCGGCCATGTCCGTCGTCGATGTCTCCCCCCAGCCCGCCCCGGCCGAGCGCTCGCTCCTGCGGCGTGGGGCCCACGTGCTGTGGATCAGCGTGCGTGCGCATCCGCGCCCGTTCGCGGTGTCGGTGCTCGGATCGGTGCTGTACGGGTCGATGGCTGTCGCCGGGTCCCTGTTGCTCGGCGAGGTCACGGACCGCGTCATCATCCCGGGATTCGACGACGGCGTGTCGGGTGCGGCGATCGCCGCCGCCGCCGGCGCGATCCTCGCCGTCGCGCTCCTCCGATCGGCAGGCGTCGTGCTCCGCCGCTACTTCGGCAACATGACGGCGCGGGGCATGCACCGCACCTGGTTCCGCCGCATCACCGACACGTACCTGCGTGTCCCCCTCGAGTACTTCGGCTCGCACCCCACGGGGCAGCTCCTGGCCCACGCTGATGCCGATGTCGAGCGGGCGATCACGGTGATCATGCCCCTGCCGCTGTCGCTGGGCGTCGTGGTGCTGATCGGTTTGTCGATCGTGAGCCTCGCCCTGATCGACCCGGTGCTGATGCTGGTGGGGCTGGCGCTGTTCCCGTCGCTGGCGATCCTCAACCAGCTCTACAGCCGCCGGGTGGAGGCCCCGGCGAGCCGTACCCAGGCGCGCCTGGGCGAGGTGTCGAGCGTGGCCCACGAGTCGTTCGAGGGTGCGCTCCTGGTGAAGACGCTGGGCCTCGAGGCCCGCGAGGTCGAGCGCCTGTCGGTCGTCGCCCGCGAGCTCCGCACCGCCCGGCTGGCCGTTGGCCGGCTGCGGGCCACGTTCGAGCCGGTACTCGACGCCCTCCCCAACCTCGGGATGATCGCCCTGCTCGCTCTGGGCTCCTGGCGGGTGGCCGAGGGCGTGATCACCACCGGGCAGCTGGTCCAGGCCATGGCGCTGTTCACGATCCTCACGTTTCCGATGCGCGTCGTGGGGTTCCTGCTGGAGGAGCTGCCCCGGGCGGTCGTCGCCTCCGACCGGATCACCGAAGTCCTCGCTTCGCCGACGCGCCCGGCCCCGGCCGAGGGAGCCGGAACCCCGCTGCCGGATGGGCCGCTGGCCGTCGACGTGCGGGCGTTGAGCTTCGCCTATGCCGCGGACGCCGATCCGGTGTTGGCCGGCGTCGACCTCGCGTTGACGCCCGGCGAGGTCGTCGCCCTGGTCGGCGCCACCGGGTCGGGAAAGTCGACCCTGTGCCACCTGCTCGCCCACCTCTACCAGCCGACCGGCGGTGCGGTCCGGCTCGCGGGCGTCGAACTGTCCAGGGCCGATCCGGCGTCGCTGCGCTCGGCGGTTGCCCTCGTGTTCCAGGAGGCGTTCCTGTTCGCCGCCACGGTGCGCGAGAACCTCGCGCTCGGCTGGGACGCCTCGGATGATGATCTGCACTGGGCGCTCGATGCCGCCCGCGCCCGGCGCTTCGTGGAGCGGCTGCCGCTCGGCCTCGACCAGCCGCTGGGCGAGCGGGGCGTCACGCTCTCGGGCGGCCAGCGCCAGCGCCTGGCCCTGGCCCGGGCCCTGCTGCGCCGGCCCGGCCTCCTGATGCTCGACGATGCCACGTCGGCGGTCGACGCCACCGTCGAGCGGCAGATCCTCGACGGCCTCCCCGACACGCTGCGCGCCACCACGCTGGTCGTGGCCCACCGCCTGTCGACGATCGGGCTGGCCGACCGCGTCCTGTTCCTGGACGGCGGCCGCATCGCCGCCAGCGGCACCCACCGGGAGCTGCTCGCCTCGGTGCCGGCATACGCCTCCCTCGCACGCGCCTATGAACTGGATGCGGCGTGACCGTCGACGCGCGCGACACCCCTGTGGACGTGCCGGCGGCGCCGGATCCGCACGACGCCGCGGTCGGCGTGCTGGCCGAGACCGCGCCACCCGGGGCGAGCGACGAGGAGCGACCTCACCCGTCCCCTACCCCGGGTGAAACGCACGTCCTCGAGGCGGGGGCGCTCGCGGTCCTGCGCCGCGGGGTGGCGGCCACGCCGGAGCTGCGCCAGGGCATGTTCTTCACCGCGCTGATGGCGCTCGCCACCGCCGCGGGCAAGCTGGCGGTGCCGGTCCTGATCCAGCAGATCCTCGATCGCGGGGTGTCGCAGGATGGGGCGTTTCGCCCGGGCTTCGTCTATCCCGCCTGCGCGCTCACCGCCGTCGGCGTGGTCCTGCTGTACCTGGCCAACCGCGCCACCTACCTCCGGCTGGTGCGGGCGTCGGAGAACAGCCTGCTCGGGCTGCGGGTGCGCGCCTTCGACCACATCCACCGGCTGTCGATGGCCGAGCACAACGAGCAGCGCCGCGGGGCACTGGTGGCCCGGGTCACGAGCGACATCGAGACCTTGGCCCAGTTCATGGAGTGGGGGGCGGTGGCGTGGATCGTCGACAGCTTCCTCATCGTCGCCACCGTCGCCGTGATGGCCGCCTACGACTGGCACCTGGCGCTGATCGCCGTCGCCTCGTTCGTGCCCGTGGCGCTGCTGCTGCCGCGCCTGCAGCGCCGCCAGCTCGCCGCCCAGGATCGGGTGCGGACGAGCGTGGGCGATTCGCTGTCGGAGGTGTCCGAGACGGTGACCGGCGCCCCGGTGATCCAGGCCTACGGGCTGGAGGAGCGCAGCCGCTCGCGCCTGCGGGCCGCCATCGACCGCCAGTACCGCGCCTACATCGATGCCGCCCGCTACTTCGCGCTCATGTTCCCGCTGGGCGACCTGTTCGGGTCGGTCGCCCTGGCGGGCGTGGCCGTCGCCGGTGTCGTCTACGGGCCCGGGTGGGGCCTGGGGGTCGGCGAGATCATCGCCTTCCTGTTCCTCATCGGGCTGCTCCTCAACCCCATCGCCGAGCTGTCGGAGATCCTCGACCAGACGCAGATCGCGATCGCCGGCTGGCGCAAGGTCCTGGGGGTGCTGGCGACCCCGATCGACCTCCCCGAGCCGGAGCCGGGCCAGCCGCTCCCCCACGGTGCGCTGGAGGTAGAGGTGGCCGACCTGGGGTTCGCCTACCGCGACGGGGTTCCGGTCCTCCACGACGTCGGCGTGCGGGTGCCGGCAGGAAGCTCCGTGGCCGTCGTGGGCGAGACCGGATCGGGCAAGACGACCTTCGCCAAGTTGCTGTGCCGCCTCGCCGATCCGTCGATCGGGGACGTGCGGCTCGGGGGCGTCGACCTGCGTGCCGTGCGCCCCGACGAGCGGCGCCGAGCGGTTCGGCTGGTCCCGCAGGACGGCTTCCTGTTCGACGCCAGCCTGGGCGAGAACGTGCGCGTCGGACGCGCCGGGTCGGGTGACGACGACGTGCGCCGGGCGTTCGCGGAGCTGGGGCTGACCTGGTGGCTCGACGAGCTGCCGCTGGGGCTGGACACCCCCGTGGGCGAACGCGGCGGCAGCCTCTCGGTCGGCGAGCGCCAGCTGGTGGCGCTGGCACGGGCGCAGCTCGGCGACCCCGGTCTGCTGGTCCTGGACGAGGCCACCAGCGCCGTGGACCCCGAGACCGAGCGGGCGCTCACGCAGGCCCTGGCCAGGCTGGCCGAGGGGCGGACGATGGTGTCGATCGCCCACCGGCTCTCGACCGCCGAGGCCGCCGACCTGGTGCTGGTGTTCGACCAGGGTCGGATCGTGGAGCGCGGCAGTCACACCGAGCTGGTGGCCGCCGGGGGTACCTATGCCGGGCTCTACGAGAGCTGGCTGGGCAATACCCGCACGGACGGCGACGGCGAGGTCTGACGGGCCCGGCCAGCCCTCACCCGCCCTGCCCGTTGCCGGGGGGCGTCGGCGGGCCGGCGCGGGGGCCGACCGCACCGATGCTCGCCAGGTAGCCGTGGAGCGACTCGATCACGTGGTACACGTCCTGGTCGCTGACGTCGAGGCCGGCCGCCTCCGCCCGTCCCAGCACCACCGCCACCGCCTCGTCGTCCGCCAACACCACGTCGGGCGTCGCTCCCGCATCGAGCCGGACCTCCTGACCGGGCGCGGCCAGCACCCCTTCGTCCTCGAGATGCTCGATCTCGGCCCGGATCAACGTGCGGACCTCGTCATAGGTCAGCCGGGCCTGCGCCTCCGCCGGCAGGTCGTCGGCGACATGGCCCACGGCCTCGTCGAGGTCGAAGATCGTCGGCGGCGGCTGGTGGCCGAGGCGGAACGCCTCGCGCCCCACCGTGACCGCGGCGATGGCGAACACGGCGATGGCGGCGAGCACGGCGAACAGCCAGACCACCCCGGCAAACTAACGTCCCGCGGCCTGCGCTCGATGCGAGGATGTAGTGCCGTGACCATGATGAGTCGTGGTTCTACGCCGGCGTTCGTCGGGCGGGTCCCGGAGCTGACGGCGCTGATCGAGGCGTTCGACAACGCCCGGGCCGGCCGAGCCACGACCGCGCTCGTCGGCGGGGAGGCAGGGGTCGGCAAGAGTCGGCTGGTGCGAGAGCTGGGTGCCCACGCTCGGCGTACCGGGGCCCGGGTCCTCGTCGGGCACTGCCTGGACCTGGAGGAGGGCGGCCTGCCCTACGCGCCGTTCGTCGACATCCTGCGAACGCTGGAGCGCGAGCTACCGGCCGACGAGGGAGGCGCCACCATCGGCCCGCTCCGGGCGGCGCTAGGAAGCCCGCCCGCCGGCACCTCGCCGGCCGCACCCGCGGCGGCCGCCCCCGCCCCAGACCCGTTCGGGCGGGCCCGGGTCTTCGAGCTGTTGCTGAGCCTCCTCGACCGCCTCACGGCACAGGGCCCGGTGGTGCTGGTCATCGAGGACATCCATTGGGCCGACCGCTCGACCGACGACCTGATCACGCTGCTCAGTACCGGCGCCCGCCACCTGCCGCTCATGCTCGCCGCCACCTACCGCACCGATGACGGGGGCCGGCGCCGTGGCCTGCAGGATCTCCTGGCGGAGCTGACACGCCGCGGGGTCACGCAGGTGCGTCTCCGGCGCCTGGACAGGGGCGAGGTGGTGGAACTGGCCAGCGCCCTCCTCGGCGGCCCGCCGAGCGCCGAGCTGGCCGCCGGCATCGCGGACCGGTCCGACGGCAACCCACTGTTCGTCGAGGAACTGGTGGCCGCGATCGCCGGTGACCCGGACGCACCCATGCCCCCACATCTGCGCGATGCCGTGCTCAGCCGCGTCGGGCGGATGTCCCCCGACGCGGCGGCCACGCTCCGGGCCTGCGCCGTGGGTGGGCGCCAGGTCGAGCACGACCTCCTGGCCCGGGTCGCCGAGCTTGCGGGCACCGGCGGTGCAGGCGACGACCAGCTGGCGGACGGCCTGCGCGCCTGCGTCGACCACCAGCTCCTCATCGTCGACAACGAGCTCGGCGGGTACCGCTTCCGCCACGCCCTGGTGCACGAGGCCGTCCTCGACGAGGTCCTGCCCGGGGAGCTGAGGCGCCTCCACCGGGCCTACGCGCACGCTCTGCTCGCCGACGTTCCGGGGGACGTCGGGCCGGCGGGCCGTTCCGACCGGGGCGACCGCTGGGCACGGCTGGCACACCACTGGTCGGCCGCCGGAGACTACGACGCCGCCCTCGGCGCCGCGGTCAGGGCGGGCTTCGCCGCCGAGCAGGCGTTCGCCGTTCCGGAAGCGCATCGCTACCTGGAGAGGAGCGTGCGCCTCTGGGATCGCGCCGTCGACCCGATCGCCGCGACCGGGTGCGATCGGGGCGAGCTGCTGGCGCGGGCCGCCGACGCCGCCAGCCGTGCCGGCGCCATCACCAGGGCGCTGACCCTCGTCGGCGAGGCCCTGGACACGGGCACGGTGCGCGGCGATCCGACCCGCGCCGGCGTGCTGCAGGAGCGCCGGGGCTGGTACCTCATGCGGGCGGGCCGCGACGCCGAGGCCCTGGAGTCCTACGAACGGGCGGTCGCGCTCGTCCCCGAGCGGCCCCCGAGCCCGGCGCGGGTGGGGGTGGTCCAGGCCCACGGCCACGCCCTGGAGCGGGCCGGGCGCCACGGCGAAGCCCGTGCCCGCGCCGAGGAGGCCATCGCCCTGGCACTGCCCATCGACGACGCGAAGGGGGAGGGCCAGGCCCGCCACGTGCTCGGCCTCGCGCTCGCCGCAGAGGCCCGGACCGACGAGGCCATCGGCCAGCTCCATCAGGCGGGGCTGATCGCGGTCGGCCTGGGTGACCTGGCCGAGGTGGCCGGTGCCTACGTCCACCTGTGGCGCACGCTGGTCGAAGCGCGCCGCGGGGGCGACCTCGTCGACCTGATCGGGTTCCTGTCCCCGGGGTCGGGCGAGCCGTCGCCCTCGCTGATGGGCAGCATCGGCGCCGCCGCCCTCCACCAGCTGGGCCGCTGGGACGAGGCCGAGCGCCTGCTGGGGACCGGCGGGGCTGGGGCAGCCACCGCGCCGTATGGCGGCGGCGAGTCGGCGGTCACCGCCGTGACCCGGACCCTGGTGTCGGGGGCGCTGGCCGTCGACCGTGGCGACCACGACCTGGCCCGCGAGCGCCTCGAGACGGCACGGGCCTGGTGCCACCAGGTGGGCGACGGCCGGCTCAACGGGCTGCTGCATCGCGCGCTCGCCGAGCTGGCCACCTGGCAGGAGCGCTTCGACGATGCCCGCGGCGAGGTGGCCACCGGCCTGGGGCTGCTGGCACACACCGGAGATCCTGAGTTCGAGGCCCGCCTGGCGGCGGTGGGGCTGCGTGCCGAGGCCGACAGGGCCGTCGCCCCCCGCCGGGCCCCAGGTGGGTCCTCGCCTCGGAGGGACGATCCCGGTGGCATCGCCACCGGCCTGATGGAGCGGCTGGACGAGCTGGCGGGCCAGGCCAGGGTCCGCCATGCGCCGCCCACGTGTGAGACGTTTGCGGCGCAACTCACGGGGCGGGCCGAGATGAGCCGGCTCGCGGACCGGCCCGACCCCGACCTCTGGCGGGAGGCGGTCACGATTTGGGACGGCATCGGGTTCCCCTATGCCGCCGCGTACGCTCGGTTCCGGGGCGCCGAGGCCATGCTGGCCGCCGGCGGCGACCGCGACCGCGTGGCGGCCGACCTGCGCAGTTCCCACAACGCCGCCACGACGCTGCGGGCGGTGCCGCTGACGGCGGCGATCGAGCGCCTGGCCCGCCGGGCCCGATTCGACCTGGGTCCCGGCCCCACCTCCGGTGACAGCTCGGCCCCGGGCGATGGCGCCGGGCCCGTCCTGACGCCCCGGGAGTCCGAGGTGCTGGCGCTGGTGGCCGAGGGGCTGACCAACCGGCAGATCGGCGAGCGGCTGTTCATCAGCGAGAAGACGGCAAGCGTGCACGTGTCGCGCCTCCTGGCCAAGCTGAGCGCCGGGACCCGGGGCGAGGCTGCCGCCATCGCCCGCCGCCGGGGCCTGCTCGGCAACTGAGGGGTCGAGCGGATAGGCCCGCAAGTGGGCATTGAACAGTACGGGATTTGCAGCGTGAGCCCAGGCCACACTGCTCGGCCTCCAACAGCGCTGACCACCGAGAGCCCAGATGACGTGCCTATCCGCTCAGGTCCTGAGGGGTCGAGGCGGCACGAATAAGGGATGAATAAGTCATCCGCCCGATGCCCAGGTGGGCGGGCGGCCGGAGACTGCTGGCCAGGTCCCCGACCAGGAGCAGTCCCATGTCCAGCAGCCCCACCCGCAGCCGCCCGTTCCACGCCGTCGTCATCGGCGCCGGCATGGGCGGTCTCGCCACCGCCCAGGCGTTGAGCCGGCATTTCGAGCGGGTGACGCTCGTCGAGCGCGACGACCTGCCCAGCCGGCCCACCCACCGCTCGGGCATCCCTCAGGGCCGCCACCTCCATGTGCTCCAGCCCGGCGGGCTGGCCGCGCTGGAGCGACTGCTGCCCGGCTTCGGCGCCGAGCTCGTGGCCAGCGGCGCAGTCCGGGTCATGGCGCCCCGTGACGTCTGCTGGCTGTCGGCCGCGGGCTGGATGCGCCCCTTCGACGACGAGCCTCGCATGATGCTGTCCGCGAGCCGCGACCTCATCGAGTGGGTGACGCAGCGGCTGGTGACGGACACCCCGCAGGTCATCGTCCGGTCCGGGCTGGAGGTGACCGGCCTGGTCGTGGCCGAGCCATCGGCCGGTGGCAGCGACCCGCGGGTACGGGGGATCCAGGTCCGGCCCCGTGCTGCGACGAGCCCCGAGCCGACCGAGAGCATCGTGGCCGACCTGGTGGTCGACGCCAGCGGGCGCCGCTCCCATGCGCCCGACTGGCTGGCAGCCGCAGGCTATGAGCGGCCGGAGGAGACGACCGTCGACGCCGAGCTTGCGTATGCCACCCGCCTCTACCGGCGGTCGGGCAGACGACGCCGGGGGCTGGAAGGCCGTGTTCCTCCAGGCGCGCCCGCCGCACACCCGGCGCATGGGCGTTCTCTTCCCCATCGAGGGCGACCGTTGGATGCTGACCGTGGCCGGCACGAACGGCGATGTGCCCCCGACCGACGAGTCGGGGTTCCTGGAGTTCACGCAGGGCCTGCGGGCACCAGCGATCGCCGACATCATCGACCGGCTCGAGCCCTTGTCACCCATCGTCGGCTACCGGCGCACGGAGAACCGGCGGCGTCACTACGAGTCGCTGCGCATGCCCGACGGGTTCGTCGTCGTGGGCGATGCCGCGTGTGCGTTCAACCCGGTCTACGGCCAGGGGATGAGCGCGGCGGCGCTGACCGCCGAGGCGCTCGACCGCTGCCTGGGCCAGCACCTGGCGCGCCACCACAGCGTCGTAGGCGTGTCGTCCCGGGCCCAGAGGGCGGTCGCCAAGGCCAACGCCGGTGCCTGGATGGTCGCCATCGGGGAGGACCTCCGATACCCCGAGACCCGGGGCGGGAAGGTCGGCATCGCCGACCGATTGATCCGGCGTTACCTCGACCGCGTAGTGGCGGCGGCCGCCGTCGACCCGGTGGTCAACGCGGCGTTCTTCGACGTGGTGGCGCTGCTGGCGGAGCCGACGTCCCTGATGCGCCCGGCCCTGGTGGCCCGGGTGCTGGGTCGGCGGCACGAGACGCCGGACGGCGAACTGTCCCCGGCACCCCGCCCTCTGGTCCCGGCAAGGGTGCCGGCATGAGGGCGGGGTGCCCCTCCCCGGACCCCGGCAGCCGGGCTAGATACCGAGGCGCTGGGCAAGGAGCTCGCGGTGATAGGTGGGGTCGCCGAACAGCAGTTCGGAAGACTTGGCCCGCTTGAAGTAGAGGTGCGCCGGGTGCTCCCACGTGAAGCCGATGCCGCCGTGGATCTGGATGTTCTCGGCGGCCGAGTGGAAGTACGCCTCTGAGCAGTAGGCCTTGGCCAGGCACGCGACCTCGGGCAGCTCGTCGTTGAGCTCGGCCGCGCACCAGGCGGCGTAGTAGGCGGCCGACTTGGCCGACTCGACCTCGAGCAACATGTCGGCGCACTTGTGCTTGATCGCCTGGAAGGAGCCGATGGGACGGCCGAACTGCACCCGGTTCTTGGCGTACTCGACCGACATCTCCAGGACCCTCTGGGCGCCGCCCACCTGCTCGGCAGCAAGCCCGACCGCCGCGAGGTCCAGCACCCGGTCGAGCACCTGCCAGCCCTTGCCCTCCTCGCCGAGGAGGGTCGCCGGCACCCCACCGAGCTCGAGCTTGGCCTGCTTGCGGGTCTGGTCCATCGTGGACAGCGACGTGCGGGTGAGGCCATCGGCATGGCCGTCGACCGTGAAGAGCGAGACGCCGTTGGCGGTCCGGGCGGCGACGATCACCAGGTTGGCGACGTGGCCGTCGAGGACGAACATCTTGGTGCCGTCGATCCGCCACCCGTCGCCGTCCTGGGAAGCGGTGGCCTCGATGCCCGATTCGTCCCACTTGCCGTTGGGCTCGGTGAACGCCAGCGTGGCGATGGTCTCGCCCGAGGCGATCCCGGGCAGGTGGGCCTTGCGGGCCGCCTCGTCTCCGGAGTGGAGGAGTGTGTTGGCGGCGAGCACGACGGTCGCGTAGTAGGGCGCGCACAGCAGGGCCCGGCCCATCTCCTCGAGGACGACGGTCAGCTCGACGTGCGTGAATCCCTGGCCCCCGTACTCCTCGGGGATGGTGAGCGATTGGAGCCCCAGCTCGTTGGCCATCTGCGACCAGACCGCCGGGTCGTAGCCGTCCTCGGTGTCCATGAGCCGCCGGACCTCGGTCTCCGGCGACTTCGACTCGAGGAACTGCCGGGTGATGCGGCGCAGCTCTTCCTGCTCTTCGGAGAAGGCGAAGTTCATGGGCGGCACCGTAGGGGCGGGTCGTCACGTCGTCCAGCTCGCATGTGTACACACGTGCTACGAAGCGGCTACCGTCGAGCGATGGAACGTGTGGGCATCCGGGAGCTGCGCAACAACGTCGCCGCGGTCGTCCGCCGGGCCTCGCGGGGCGAGCGGGTGGTCGTGACCGTCGACGGGGTGCCGGCCGCGCAGCTCGGTCCGCTGGAGGCGACCGCAGGGGTGACGCTGGACGACCTCGTGGCGGCCGGGCTGCTGGACCCGCCCCGCCGGCGGGACCGTCCGCCCGCGCCCGAGGTCGAGGACGCACCGGTCGACGTGCGGCCGGACGCCGTGCTCGACGAGCTCCGGGGCCGGTAACCGGGGGCTGCGGGCATGGCGCTGTTCCTCGACACCTCTGCGCTCGTGCGGCGCTATGTGCAGGCGCCCGGGCAACAGCTCGTGGCGGAGGCGATGGCGACCGACCACGCGTGGTGCGCATCGGCGCTGTGCCGTTCCGAGACGCTGCTCGTGCTGCACCGCCTCGCCGTCACCCCAAGCCAGCACGGACGCATGTGGGGCCTCCTGCGCGACGACTGGGACGCTTTCTTCGTCGTCCCCGTCGACGAGCGCTGCCTCGCGCACGCCGCCGAACTGGGCGCGACGTACGGACTGCGAACTGTCGACGCCGTGCACCTGGCGGCCGCCGATCGGCTGCCCCGCCCGGCGCGCTACGTGACCTTCGAGCGCCGCCAGATCCCGGCTGCGGCCGCGCTCGGCTTAGAGGTCATTTCACCCGAGACCGCGTGACGACAGGCGCGCGAAGGCTGAAACCCGGGGCGGCCGGTCCCGGGCTTCTCCCCAAGACCGAGACCGGCTCGCCACAACGGACGACGGCAGCCGTGGCGGTCGGCCTGTCGTCCTCCGGGTGCTCTGCGGTGGGCATGAGCGCCAGCAGTTTCGCCACGCGAACCCTCACCCCACAAGACCCAAGAACACGTGAAATATGTCACGTCGCTCTACGCGTCAAGACCGACACTACAGGTGGTCGAAAATACGACTTCGTGCCGCGAAAAGTCGGGTTTGAGGGCCGTTGTCCCGCCATGTTGTGGCGGTCAACGGCCCGCCACCGGGCAGACTGACGACCATGACCACGCTGCACTACGCCGACGAACGCTGCGAGATCCACAAGGTCGTGGTGGGGCCCATGGACAACAACGTCTTCGTGTTGCGCTGCACGGAGACCGGCGACGCCGTCCTGCTCGACGCGGCCAACGAGCACGAGCGGCTGCTGGACCTGGCCCGGTCGCTCGGCGTGCGCAGCGTCCTGGAGACCCACGGCCACTGGGACCACATCCAGGCGATCCCCGAGATGCGCGACGCTGGCTACCAGGTGCACGTGACGGCCGAGGATGCCGACATGCTGCCGTCGTACGACCAGATCCTCGACGACGACGCCGTCGTGGCGGTTGGCCGGCTGCGGCTGCACACCATCCACACGCCGGGCCACACCCCCGGCTCGATGAGCTTCCTGATCGAGGGCTCGCCGGTGCTGTTCTCCGGCGACACGCTGTTCCCCGGCGGGCCCGGCGCCACGTCGTTCCCCGGCGGCGACTTCCCCACGATCATCGAGTCGATCGGCCGCAAGCTGCTCACCCTGCCCGCCGACACGCTGGTGCTGCCCGGCCACGGCGACGACACCACCATCGGGACCGAGCGCCCGCACCTCCAAGAGTGGATCGACAGGGGCTGGTGAAACGGGTGGGCGACGCGCTCCGGTACGACGAACGACCCTACGACGAGACGCCGGTCCGCACCGAGGACCTCCCGCCGACGCCGGTCCGCGACCGCAACATCCCGGCCAGTGCGTGGGTCGAGGCGCCCGACGATCTCCGGCGCCTGGGCGACGACCTGCCCGGGCGACCGATCGCCGACTACAAGCGGCGGATCGGTCCCTGGCTGCTGTGGCGCGCCGGCCCGGCGTCGGGCGCGGATGCCCGCTACTGGGTGGCCCGGGCCGACGACCTGAGCGTGCGCTTCACGTTCCGCCTGTTCCCCGACGGCACCGGCGACGGCGTGGGCCCGAGCGGGGAGCGCCACACCCGCTTCCGCTCGTGGAAGGAAGACCTCCGCGACGCGGAGTGATCACGCCCCGAAAGCTCGTCACCCGCCCGAAGCCCGAGGAAATGACGAACGCAGCGACGAGCCCGAGGCAATGGCTCACGGAACCCGTCAGCTATTGCCTCGTGCCGCACTGATCGTTCGCTATTGCCTCGCCACGGATACGGCCTCGGGCGCAACCTCCATCGGGGCCGTCGCGGTCTCGGCCGTCGCGGTCTCGGCCGCCTCGGTCTCGGCCGTCGCGGTCTCGGCCGTCGCGGTCTCGGCCGCCTCGGCCTCCCGCTCGGCGCGGGACTTCCGGGCCGTGCGGACGGCAAGGGCGGCGCCCGCGGCCGCCAGCCCGAGGATCACGGGCAGGCGCACCGCTCCCGGCGTGCCGAGCTCGAGCATGAGGAGACGGGCGTTGGTGGCGAGCAGCAGGGTGCCGACGACCACGCCCAGCGCCGAGGCGTCGGTGTGGTGCACCAGCCACGCCGCCAGCGGGGCGGCGACCACGCCACCGGCCAGCAGGGCCAGCACCAGCGAGGCCTGGATGCCCTCGCCGCCGATGCCGATCATGAAGCCGGCGCTGGCGGCCAGGGTGACCAGCAGCTCCGACGCCGAGACCGAACCGATGACCATCCGGGGCTCGAGGCGCCCGGCGGTGAGCAGCGTGGGGGTCGCCACCGGGCCCCAGCCACCGCCCCCGACGGCGTCCAGGAACCCGGCGCTCAGGCCCAGCGGGGCGAGGAACCGCTTGCGGAGCGAGCTGGGGTGTCGCGTCCGGCCCCGCAGGTCGCCCCGGAGGGACCGCACGATGACCAGCGCACCGAGGCCGAAGAGCACCAGCGCCACGCCAGGTGTGAGCCAGTCGCCCGTGAACGAGCTCAGCACGGTGGCGCCGGCGAACGCCCCGGCGGCACCGGGCACGCCGATGCGGACCACCAGCGGCCACGACACGTTGCCGAAGCGCCAGTGCGACAGGCCCGACGTGAACGTGGTGCCGATCTCGGCCAGGTGCACGCTCGCCGACGACGCCGCCGGGTTGATCCCGCTGGAGAGCAGGACAGTGCTCGACGTGACCCCGAAGGCCATGCCGAGGGCACCGTCGACCAGTTGTCCGAAGAGTCCGGCCAGCGCGAACACCAGCAATCGCCGCATCGGCGACCTCCGCTAAACCAAGGTTCCCTACAGGCTTAGTAGGTATTAACCCTCGAGGCAAGCGAGTAGACGAACCCGCCGGGCCCGATCCCCGTCAGCTGCCACCGGTGAGGGGGCGGCGCGGCGACGAGATCAGCTCGATCCCGGGCGGCAGGTCCTCCACCTCGACGCTGTCCCCCTCGACCGTGACCGTGATCCGACCCCCCAGCAGTGGGATGCGCTCGACCCGCAGGCGACGGATCGCCGCCGGCAGGACCGGGTCCAGCCACAGCTTGCCCTGCGGGATCCAGGGATCGAGGCGCAGCAGCGACCGCAGGAAGGACAGCGGCGCCGCCGCGGACCAGGCGCGGGTGATGCAGGGGTCCGGGTACCGCACCGGAGCCCGCAGGTCGTTGCGGTCGAACCCGCACAGCACCCCCAGCCGCCCGCCGTCGACCCCGGCGGCCTCGAGCTGCGCCATCAGCAGCCGGTGCGCCTCGTCGACGAAGCCGTAGCGCACCAGGCCGGCCACGCAGGCGGCATTGTCGTGCGGCCAGACCGTGCCGGTGTGCGGGCCGATCGGGTCGTAGCCGCCCATCGATGCCGCCAGGGTCCGCAGTCCCCACCCGGAGAACAGGTCGTCGGACACCAGCTGCTTGGCCAAGATTGCGGCCTTGTCCTCGTAGAGGATGCCGGTCCACAGGCAGTGCCCGATGTTCGAGGCCAGCGATCCGACCTGGCGCTTATCGCCGTCCAGCGCCAGCGCCACCCAGCCCGCGTCGTCGATCCAGAAGTCGCGGTTGAACCCCCCTTGCAGCTCCGCGGCCACGGCCCGCCAATGGGCGGCGGCGGCGGTGTCGCCGGCCTCGGCCGCGAAGTGGGACCGCGCCCGGAATGCTGCGTACACGTAACCCTGGACCTCCGCGAGCGCCAACGGCCCGCGGGCCGGCTGCCCGTCCGGGAATCGGATGGGGTTGGTGGAGTCCTTCCACGTCTGATGGCGCTCGCCCCGGTCGGTGCTGCGCCGATACTCGACGTAGCCGTCGCCGTCCCGATCGCCGAAGGACGTGATCCACTCGAGCGCACGGTCGGCGTGCGGTAGGAGGCGATCCACGACCTCGGGCGCCAGTCCCCAGCGCCGTAGCTCGCCGAGCAGCATCACGAACAGGGGCGTCGTGTCGACCGCTCCGTACGAGACCGCGTCCGGCCCCTGGCCGAAGCCCATCGAGCCGAACCCCAGCCGGTGGACGATGCGGCCGGGCTGCTCCTCGGTGCGCTCGTCGACGTCGTTGCCCTGGAAGCGGGCCAGCGTCTCGACGGTGCCGAGCGCGAGCTCCGGGTCGAGGATCAGGCTCATGTATGCAGCGAAGATGGCGTCGCGCCCGTGCAGCGCCAGGAACCAGGGGGCGCCGGCGGCGACGACGGCGCGCTCCGGGAAGTCGGGATCCAGGACCCGGAGGCTGCCGAGGTCGTGGGCGCTGCGCCGCAGGGTGGCGAGCAATCCGTGGTGATCGGAGGCGACCTCGGGCACGCCGCGCTGCCAGCGGTCCAGCCGCCAGGCGGACTCGCTGCGCTCCACCGGGGCGCCGAGCGGATACCGCGGGGCCAGCTCGGCGCCGGCGACGATGGGGGTGACGACGAAGCTGAACGACCGGGAGCCGCGGGCCGGGACGATCGCCTCCCACGCCAGGCGCCCCGGTGTCACCGTCACGCCGTCGGTGGCGCCGATCCGGCAGCCCATCCGGGCCGCGCCCTGGCCGCGAGCGAGGACCAGCTCGATCCGCCTCGCGCTGCCGCCGGAGTCGTCAGGGCCCTCCAGCGTCGGGTCGACCGGTGCGGCATCGACCCTGCGATCGCGCAGCTCGCCGGCCTCCGCCAAGTCGGCGGCCAGCTCTATGGCGACCTCCGCGTAGGTCGCCTCCCCGCCCGGGTTGCGGATCTCGACGTCGTCTCGCATGCCCCCACCGAGGAAGCGGCGCCGGACGACGATGGGCCCGCCGGCGGTGGTCCCGCCGTCCACACCCGAGGTGTGTGCCCGGCACACGAAGGTCGAGGCCGACGGGTCGTCGACGTGATGGTCGATGGGCATCAGCCGCCTGCCGTTGACCGTGATCACGCAGCGCGACAGCAGCCGGTGGCCCGCCACCATCAGTCCATCGGCGAGGACCGCGATGTCGCCTGTAGCCCCCGAAATGCAGAAGGACGCCCCATCGACCAGGGTCACGGGAGCGGCCGCGACCAGGTGACCCAGGCCACCTGCTACCGGGGAGCCCATTGCCGGTGACCTTACTCGGGGGTCCGGAACGGGCAAGGGGGGTATTTCTCCTATGCGCGTAGGGCTAATACACTGGGCTCCATGTCGGCGCCCCTCTTCGAGATCGACGACCTGCATGTCCGCGCCGCGGGCACCGACGGCATGATCTTGCGGGGGGTCGACCTGACCCTCGGCGCCGGCGAGGTGCACGCCCTGATGGGGCCAAACGGCTCCGGCAAGTCGACGCTGGCCAACGCCCTGCTCGGCAACCCCGAGTACGAGATCATGCAGGGCCGGATCCGGTTCCGGGGCGACGACATCACCGACTGGGATCCCGACGTGCGGGGCAAGGCCGGTGTGTTCCTGGCATTCCAGTACCCCCAGGCCATCCAGGGGGTGTCGGTCATCAACTTCCTGCGCCAAGCGCTGTCGGCCCGCAAGGGCATCGACCTGTCCGTGCTCGAACTGCGGCTGGCGATCATGGAGTGGATGCAGCGCCTCGACATGGACCCGTCCTTCGCCGACCGCTACCTCAACGAGGGTTTCTCGGGCGGCGAGAAGAAGCGCAACGAGATCCTGCAGATGGCGATCCTCGAGCCCGAGGTGGCCATCCTCGACGAGACCGACTCCGGCCTCGATATCGACGCCCTCAAGGTGGTGGCCCGGGGCGTGGACGAGGTCCGCAAGGACCGATCGGAGCTGGGCATTCTCACGATCACGCACTACCAGCGTTTGCTCGAGTACCTGAGGCCGGATCGGGTACACGTCCTCATCGACGGGCGTATCGTCGACAGCGGTGGCCCCGAGCTGGCGGCTCGCCTCGAACGAGAGGGCTACGACGCATGGCGCTGAACGAGACATCCGTGAGCCCGGCTGCGACGCCGTCGGGAAGTCTCGACGTGGCGCGCATCCGCAAGGACTTCCCCATCCTCGACCGCGTGGTGCGGGGCCAGCGCCTCGTCTACCTCGACTCGGCCAACACGTCGCAGAAGCCCCGCCACGTGCTCGACGCCATGGAGCGGTACTACGAGCAGTCCAACGCCAACGTCCACCGCGGCACCTACCTCATCGCCGAGGAGGCCACGGCCGCCCTCGAGGGCGCCCGGGCCAAGGTCGCCGGATTCGTCGGCGCCGGCTCACCTCGGGAGACCGTGTTCGCCAAGAACGCCACCGAGGCCCTCAACCTGGTGGCCAAGGCGTGGGGGCGCGCCAACCTGCGGGCCGGCGACCCGGTGGTGATCACCGAGCTCGAGCACCACGCGAACATCGTCCCCTGGCACCAGCTGGTCGCGGAGCTCGGGATCGAGCTGCGTTGGATCCCGGTCGGGCCCGATGGACACCTCGACCTGACCGACCTCGACCGGCTGGTGGACGGGGCGCGCGTGGTCTCGTTCGCCGCCATGTCCAACGTGCTCGGCACGCTCAACCCGGTCGAGCGGCTCGTCGACGTGGCCCACACCGCCGGGGCGATCGCCGTGATCGATGCCAGTCAGTACGTGCCACACGTGCCCACCGACGTGTCCGCCTGGGGGGCCGACTTCGTCGCCTTCACCGGCCACAAGATGTGCGGGCCCACCGGCATCGGCGTCCTCTGGGGCACCGAGGACATCCTCGACGCCACGCCCCCCTTCCTCACGGGCGGCGAGATGATCCTGAACGTCACCAAGGAGGGCTTCACCCCCAACGAGCTGCCGTGGAAGTTCGAGGCGGGCACGCCGCCGATCGCGGAGGCGGTGGGCCTGGGCGCGGCGGTCGACTACCTGAGCGCTCTGGGCATGGAGTCGGTGCGTGAGCACGAGGTCGGCCTGACGGGGTACGCGCTGCGGTCGCTCACCGAGCGCTTCGGCGGGGACCTGCGGATCCACGGGCCCTCCGAGCCGGCCGAGCGCGGCGGCGTGCTGTCGTTCACCTACCGCGACCTGCACCCCCACGACATGACGCAGGTGTTCGACCAGCACGGCGTGTGCGTGCGGGCCGGCCACCACTGTGCCAAGCCCCTCATGCGCGAGCTGGGCGTGGCCGCCACCGCCCGGGCCTCGCTGTATGTGTACAACGACGAGTCGGACGTCGATGCGCTCGGCGACGCCATCGACGCCGCGTCCGACTTCTTCGGGATCTGACCGTCTATCGCCGCCGATAGGATCGCGAACCGCATGCCGGGCCTCGAAGACCTCTACCGAGAGATCATCCTCGACCACTACCGCAACCCGCGGAACCGGGGTGAGCTGGAGAGCCCGCCGGCGGCTCGCGTCGAGGGATTCAATCCCCTGTGCGGCGACGAGGTCGTGCTCTTTCTCGACGTCGAGGGCGACACCGTGCGCGACATCCGTATCGCCGGCCAGGGCTGCTCGATCAGCCAGTCGTCGGCATCGATGATGTCGTCGGCCGTCAAGGGCAAGACGCTCGACGAGGTACGCGCCCTGTCCCGGGCGTTCAAGGGCATGATGTCGATCCACGAGCAGTCCCTCGACGGCCCCTCCGACGGCGATGGCGACGGCGAGATCGGGGCCGAGCCCGACGCCGAGGTGAAGTTGGGCGACCTCGAAGCCCTGCGGGGCGTGGTGAAGTTCCCGGTGCGGATCAAGTGCGCCACGCTGTCCTGGAACACGTTGCTCCAGGGCCTCGACGAATACGTCGAAGCTCGCAGCTGATCGATCCCCGGCCCCGGGGCGCTACTCGCCGAGGGCCTTGTTCACCGCCCCGGCGAGGGCGAAGCACCTGTCGGTGATGCCCCCCTCGGCGTGCGACGAGATGTCGATGACCACCCGGTTCCACGAGTTGGACCAGTCGGGGTGGTGATCGAGCTTCTCGGCCTCGAGCGCGACCATCGCCATGAACCCGAAGGCCTCGATGAAGTTGCGGAACTCGATCTCGCGGTGCAGTGCGCCGTCGGCGATGCCCCAGCCCGGAACCTCGGCCAGGCGGGACTCGGCTTCGTCATGGGTGAGCTTGGCCATGGCCCCCATTGTTCACCGTCTCCCCCCACGAGTGGGGTGGCTCGTAGCGCTCGCCCGGTAACCGGCGAGTCAGCGGCACGGCTGGCAAGGACGCAGGAGGAAGGCGCAGCCATAGCTGCGGCGACGACGAGGACGCAGTCCAGCGGTGCCGCTGGCCGGCGGTTACCAGCGTTGTGCTGCGAGCCACCCACGAGTGGGGTGGCTCGTAGCGCTCGCCCGGTAACCGGCGAGTCAGCGGCACGGCTGGCAAGGACGCAGGAGGAAGGCGCAGCCATAGCTGCGGCGACGACGAGGACGCAGTCCAGCGGTGCCGCTGGCCGGCGGTTACCAGCGTTGTGCTGCGAGCCACCCCACTAGTGTCCGGCCATGGTTAACGGTGCGATCGAGCTCCTCGCCGCGTGGTCGGCGCCGAGCACGTGCACACCGGCGACGCCATCAAGGACGACTACGGGCACGACGAAGCGCTGACCGCCCAGCCGCAACGACCGCTGGCGGTCGTGTCGCCGGCGTCGACCGACGAGGTCGCCGCCATCGTCCGCCTGGCGGACGAGCACCGCATCCCCGTGACCGCCCGGGGCGCGGGCACGGGGATGTCGGGTGGCTGCATCCCGCGAGCCGACGGCATCATCGTGTCGTTCGAGCGGATGAACCGGATCCTCGAGATCGACACCGACAACTTCGTGGCGGTGGTCGAGCCCGGCGTGCAGCTCGACCAGCTCGACGCCGAGCTGGCGCCGCTCGGGCTCGTCTACCCCGTCTATCCCGGTGAGTACAGCGCCAGCCTCGGCGGCAACGTCGGCACCAACGCCGGCGGCATGCGGGCCGTCAAGTACGGCGTCACCCGGCACCACATCCTGGGCCTCGAGGCGGTGCTGCCGTCGGGAGAGGTGATCCACTGCGGCGGCAAGGTCGTCAAGGTCTCGACGGGCTACGACCTCACCCAGCTCATCATCGGGTCGGAGGGCACGCTGGCACTGGTCACCAGGGCCTACCTCAAGTTGCATCCGCGCGCATCCCATCAGGCGACCGTGCTGGCGCCCTTCACCACCCTCGAGGCCGTCACCGGTGCGGTGCCCAAGATCCTGGCCAGCGGCGTGGGGCCGCTGATCCTCGAGTACATCGACATGCTGACGATGGCCGCCGCCACCGCCCACGTGGGACTCGATCTCGGCATCCCCGAGGAGGTGCGCCAGGCGGCGTTCGCCTACCTGGTGGTGGCGCTGGAGAGCGGCCACGCTGACCGCCTCGAGGCCGACACCCACGCCGTAGCCGAGCAGCTCTCCGAGCTGGGCGCCATCGACGTCTACGTGTTGCCGCCAGGGGCCGCCGCCTCGCTGATCGAGGCCCGGGAGAAGGCGTTTTGGGTAGCCAAGGCCAACGGCGCCGATGACATCATCGACGTGGTCGTGCCCCGGGCGGCGGTGCCGGCGTTCATGACCCGGGTCGGCGAGCTCGCCACCGAGCACCAGGCCTGGATCGCCGGCTGCGGCCACGCCGGCGACGGCAACGTCCACATGGGCGTGTTCCAGGCCGATCCCGAGGTGCGCCACCGGCTCCTGCGCTCCCTGTTCGAGGCCGGCATGGCGCTCGGGGGCGCCATCTCGGGCGAGCACGGCCTCGGCACCGAGAAGAAGGCCTACTTCATGGAGCTCGAGGACCCGAAGAAGATCGCCCTCATGCGGCGCATCAAGGCGGCCTTCGACCCCAACGGGATCCTGAACCCGGGCACCGTCTTCGATGAGGCGTGAATGACCGAGACCACTGATCCGAGCGCCGTCAACGGCGCTCAGGCGCTGATCCGCACGCTGGTCGCGTGTGGCGTCGACACCTGCTTCACCAACCCGGGAACGTCCGAGATGCACTTCGTGGCCGCGCTCGACGCCGTGCCCGAGATGCGGGGGGTGCTCGGGTTGTTCGAGGGCGTCGTGACCGGTGCCTCCGACGGCTACGCCCGGATGGCCGGGCGGCCGGCCGCCACGCTGCTGCACCTCGGCCCGGGGCTGGGCAACGGGCTCGCCAACCTGCACAACGCCCGCAAGGGCCACGTGCCGGTCGTCAACATCGTCGGCGACCACGCCACCTACCACAAGCAGTACGACGCCCAGCTCGAGTCCGACATCGAGACGGTGGCCCGCAACGTCTCCGCCTGGATCCGCCGGTCGGAGGCCACCGCGGACGTGGGCAGGGACGCCGCCGAGACCGTCGCCGCCGCCGTCGGGCCCCCGGGCGGGGTGGCCACGCTGATCCTGCCGGCCGACGTGAGCTGGTCCCCGGGCGGCGCCGTGGCCGAGCCGGCCGGCCCCGCGCGCGCCGCAGTCCCGGCCGACGCCGACGTCGTCGACGCGGTCGCCAAGGCGCTGCGCTCCGGCGAGCCCGTGGGCCTGCTCCTCGGCGGCACCGCGCTGCGGGCACCGGGCCTGGTGGCCGCCAGCCGCCTCGCCAACGCCACGGGCGCCCAGCTGGTGGCGGAGACGTTCCCCACCAGGCTCGAGCGTGGGGCCGGCCTCCCGCCGATCGATCGCCTGGCGTACCTGGCCGAGTTCGCCAGCGCCCAACTCGACGGCCTCCGCCACCTGGTGGTGGTCGATGCCAAGCCCCCGGTGAGCTTCTTCGCGTATCCGGGCAGGGACAGCTACCTGGTGCCGGACGGCTGCGACGTGCACATGCTGGCGGCGCCGGGCGGCGACGCCACCGGGGCGCTGGAGGCGCTCGCCGCGCTGGTGGGCGCCCCCGAGGACGCCGCCACCCGCCAGCCCGCCGATCGGCCGGACGTTCCGTCCGGGGCGCTGACCGCCGAGGCCGTCGCCCGCGCCCTCGGGGCCCTGCTGCCGGAGGGCGCCATCGTGTCTGACGAGGGCAACACGTCGAGCCTGTTCGCGCCGGGGCTCACGGCGGGCGCCCCCCGCCACGACTGGCTGACGCTCACTGGCGGCGCGATCGGCCAGGGCATGCCGGTGGCGACCGGCGCCGCGGTCGCCTGCCCCGACCGCAAGGTGATCAACCTGGAGGCTGACGGCAGCGCGCTGTACACCGTGCAGTCGCTGTGGACGCAGGCCCGTGAGGGCCTGGATGTCGTGACGATCGTGTTCAACAACCGGTCCTACGCGGTCCTCAACATGGAGCTCAACCGGGTCGGCGCCGATGCCGCCGGGCCGAAGGCGAAGGAGCTGCTCGACCTGTCCCGGCCCGACATCGACTTCGTGGCGATCTCGCGGGGGTTGGGCGTGCCGGCCAGCCGGGCGACCACCGCCGACGAGCTGGCCGACCTACTGGCCCGGGCACTCGCCGAGCCCGGTCCCACGCTCATCGAGGCAATGGTCCCGCCGCTCATCTGACGAGTGCCGCTACCGCCCGTCGTGCGGTCGTGACGCCACTTCGCGCACCCGCCCACGGGGGTCGTACAGTCACTCGACGCGTGCCCGAGGTGATGACGATCCTGCTGGTCGACCTTCCGGTCGGACCGGGAGACTCGCCCGACCACGGCGGTTGGGACCAGCTGGACGAAACCGTGGCGGACGCGGGCGGCGCCATCTTCGAACGGACGGTCGACCTGGCGCACGCGGGCACCATCGCACTGGCGGCGTTCCACATCGCTGCGGACGCAGCTGCGGCTGGGGTCCGCCTGGCCGAGGCACTGCCCGTCGCCGGGGTCACACGGCCCGAGCGCCGGCCGTTGCGCATCGCCCTGTGCACCGGTGAAGTGGATCCCACGGACGACGGCTACCGCGGCTCCGCCGTGGAGCGGGCCCTCCAGCTGGCCGCCCTCCCCGTCGACGGCACGATCCTGGTGTCGGCATCGACCGCGGTCATGATCAGCCACGCGCTACCGCGGGGCGCCGACCTCGTGGACCTGGGCGGCTTGGCCGTCAGCGAGCATCGGCACGAGCGGGTCCACGAGCTGCGGCTGCCGGCGTCCCCGGGGGACGCTGTTGCCCCGGACGACATCGGCGCCTCGAACCTCGGGTGGGCCCGCCGGGCCGCCGCCGGGCTGGTGGTGGGCCGCGACGGCCCGGTCGAGCTGCTGGAGGGGGCCTGGGAACGCGCCCGCCGCGGCGAGCACCGCATCGTCGTGGTCTCGGGCGACCCCGGCATCGGCAAGACCACCGTGGCGGCTGAGCTAGCGCTCCGGCTCCACGCCGCGGGTGCCCTCGTGCTGTACGGCCGCTGGGACGAGGAGGCGCTCGCCCCGTACCAGGCCATCCGTGAGGCGCTCGGCACCTACGCAGCTGCGACCCCCAAGCCGCTCCTGCGCGCCGACCTGGCCAACCACGCCGAGGACCTGGCGCGCCTCCTCCCCGACCTCGGCGCCCGCATCGGCGGGGTGCGGGCGGCCCTCGTCGACGACCCCGACGCCGAGCGCCGCCGCCTCTTCGACGCGGTGACGCACTGGCTCGGGGCGGTCGCGGCCCGGCACCCGGCCCTGCTCGTGCTCGACGACCTGCAGTGGGCCGAGCGGTCGTCGCTGCTCCTGCTCCGCCACGTGGTCGACGCTCCCCCCGACGCCCCTGTGCTCGTGGTCGTGACGCTGCGCGACGGCGATGTCGAGGGGATGGGCCCGATGCACACGCTGGGCCTGTTCGAGGCCGGGGACGACGTCGAGCGGCTCGAGCTCAGCGGGCTGCCGCCATCGGCTATCGAGCGGCTGGTGGCCCAGGCCCTGGGCCGCCCCGTCGACGACGAAGAGGCGCAGATCGCTCGCTGGTTGGCCGAGGAGACGGCCGGCAACCCGCTGTTCGTGCAGGAGATCCTCCGCGGCCTCGATGTCGCCGATCCCAGCGGCTCGCTGCGGGCCGTGCGTGATCGGTTGCCGGAGCGGCTCTACGACGTCGTGCGTTGGCGGCTCGACCAGCTCGGTCCCCAGGTCGCTGACGCGCTGGCGGCGGCGTCGTTCATCGGTGCCGAGTTCGGGCTCGAGGTCCTCGCGGCGACGCTCGACCGCCCGACCATCGAGGTGCGCGGCTGCCTCGACGACGCCGTCCACGCCGGGCTGGTGCGGGATGCGACCGACGAGCGCCTCGCCTTCGCCCATGCCGTCGTGCGCCGCACCCTGCAGGAGGAGTTGCCGGCCGATCGGACCGCCAGCCTCCACCGGCGCATCGCCGACGTGCTGGCCGAGCGGGCGGACGTGTCGTCCGCAGCTGAGATCGCCCACCACTACCTGAACGCTGCGGACACCCACCTCGCCGCCGGGGCGCCGTCGGACGCGGCCTCCCTGGCAGCCGATACTGCCGACGCCTCCGCCATCGCCGCCCTCGCTGTCCGTTGGGGCCGCGCCGCCGCCGACCAGGCCCGCCGCGAGACGGCCTTCGAGGGCGCAGTCTGGTTCCTGGACCGCGTCGTCGTCGTCCACGACCAGGCCGGTACGGATGAGTCGCTGGCGTGCGAGCTCCGGCTCGAGCTGGCCGAGGCGCACGATCGCGCCGGCGAGTTCACGGCGCGCGACCGTCGCCACCTGGAGGCGGCCGAGCTGGCCCGGGCGATCGATCGCACCGATCTGTTCATGCGCGCCGCCCTTGGCTACGGCGGACGGCTCCCGGCAGCGGCCCCGCCCAATCCCACGGCGCAGGGTCTGCTCGAGGAGGCGCTGGATCGGCTGGCCGTCACCGACAGCAGGGCGCGGGCGCTGGCGCTCGCGCGGCTGGCCCACGTGCTCACCCTGGCCGCCCCGCATGCCGAGCGGCGGGCCGAGTCCGACGACGCGGTGGCGATGGCACGCCGGCTCGACGCCCCCGTGGTGCTCGCCTCGGTGCTGGTGTCGCGCAGCCTCGCGCTCGACGGGCCCGACGACGTCGACGAGCAGCTCGAACTGGGCGCGGAGGTCATGGCCATCGGACGGCAGACGGGCGACCCCGAACTGGTGCTGCAGGGTGCGCGGGCACGCGTCCAGGCGCTGTTCGTGATCGGGCGGCACACCGAGGCACAGATCCTGGCACGCGAGCTGACGGCCCTCGCCCACGAGGTCCGGCACCCCGACCACCTGCGCATCGCCTCGATGTGGGCGACGATGTGGGCCGTCATCGAGGGTCGGTTCGACGAGGCCCAGGCGCGCGCCGACGCGCTCCGGGACGAGCTGCGTGCCGCAGGCCACTCGCAGGCCCAGCTCGTGAACGTGGCTCAGACCTTCGTCCTGCGGCTCCTGCACGGCGGCCTGGAGGCCTTGCGGCCCGTCATCGAGGCCGGCCGCCAACCCGAGGCGTACCGCCTCAACGTATGGTCCCTGCTCTCGTGGCTGGAGGCCGGCAGCGGCAACCTGGACCAGGCCCGGGACCTGCTCGACGAAGAGTCCCCCGACCAGCTCGCCACCCAGGACCGGGGGTATCTGTGGCGACCCACGGTCGTCGGTGCGGCCGCAGCCGCTTCCCTCACGGGCCACCGGGAATGGGCGAGCGCCGCCCACGAGGCGCTGCGCCCCTATGCCGGCCGCAACGCCGTGATGGGCTACGCATCATTCCTGGGCGCGGTGGACCATCACCTGGGCACGCTCGACGCCGCACTGGGCCGCCCGGACGCCGCGGCCGACGAACTGGAGGCGGGCCTCGAGCGGCATCGCGCCCTCGGCGCCCGGCCGTTCGTCGCGGTCTCCGCCCGCTGGTTGGCCAATGTGCTGTGCGAGCGGGACGCCCCCGGCGACGCCGACCGGGCCCTGTTGCTGCACGCGGAGAGCGTGGCGCTCGAGGAGGAATTGGGCCTGGCCTCGCTCCCGCCCATGCATCCGAAGCTCGCCGAGGACTGAATCGGTCCTACGCCCTGCGTGGGAACGCCATCGCCTCAGCGGTTGTAGCGGTCGAGGTGGCCGCTGACGACGGGGAAGACATCGACGGAGGCGTCGCGGCCGATCAGCGCGTCGAGGTGCGCATAACCCGGCAGGACGACCCGCTCGTACAGGGCGGGATCGTTGGCCTCCTGGAGCCACCGCAGGGTCCGCAGGCTGCCCTCGGGGCGGAAGATGTAGTTGCGCTCCCCCTGCACCACGAGGATCGGCAACCGCAGGCGCTCCGGGTGGCTGACGTAGCCATCCGTCCCGTCCGCAGCCAACGCCTTGCGGGCCTTCATGATGACCGCCATGTGATCGAGGGCGCGCAGATTGCCGACGCCGAACATGTTGTCCAGCCGCGCGTGGGTGGCGTCGTCGAGCTGCTCGTGGGTGTGCGTGCAGCCGTAGATGGCGTTGATCCAGCGGCACAGCGGCTTGGCACAACGCTCCCCCGCCGGCATCGGGACCGCTCGGAGCCCGAGATCCAGCATCTTCTTGACCACCGACCCGCCGGTGAACGGCGCCACCTTGTCGAGGCCCAACCCGCCCAACCAGGACCCGACCCCGAGCGCGGCCTTGGCCCGGTTGAACGGCGACGTGACCGGGTGCAGCGTGAACTGCATGCAGACCGCAGAGCGCACGTCGGGGAGGCTGCCGGAGGCCAGCGCCATCATCAGCGTCGCCGAGCCGACGCAGTGCCCGACCGCCTGCACGCTCGACGCCCCGGTCACCCGCAACACCTCCCGCACCGCCGTGGGCCAGTCGGAGGTGGCGATGTCGTCGAGCGTGAACGATGTACGCGAGGAGGGCAGGTCGATGCCCGCCCGGTAGTCGAACAACCACACGTCGTAGCCCTTGGCGACCAGGTGCTCCGTGAGGTTGGTGTCGATGGTGCCGCCGATGAACGACATGGCCGACATGCCGAACCCGGGAGCGAGCAGCACGGGCCCGCGACGCCCGCCCTCGTAGCGGGTCAGCCGCAGCCAGGCGTCGTCGCCCACCTCGCTGCCCTCGTGCCAGCAGCCGTCGCCGTCGCACCACCGCGGCTCGGCTGCGGGCAGCCGGAGGCGCCGGGTTCCGTCGCCCGTGGCCGGGACCGGGACGGGGGGCGCCGCCGGGAACTCCCCCACCCCGTCGAGCGGCCCTCCGTACACCGAGCCCAGCGAGCGCAGGAACCGGGTGGAGAACCGGGCCAGCCAGCGCGCCCGCTCGAGGGACCCGACGACGCCGGAGACCCGCATCGTGCTGAGCTGGCGGGCGAAGTCGGCGGCGGTCAACCGCATGACACCGGCGACCACGACATCGGGCCCGCGGCCGCGGGTGAGCGTGACATGGAGCGTGGTGGTGTCGGCCCAGGCGTCGAAGCCCGAGCGGTCGTGCAGGTACTTGGTGCCCTCGAAGCCGAACTCCGCGCCGTCCTCGGCCACCAGCAGCATCGAGTAGCGCATGTGCCACGTGTCCACGTGGGCCAGGTCGTGCTGCATCAGGCGGAAGGTGCCGTCCACGACGCGCAGCCGCTGCGGCGACAGCGTCGGTGCCATGACCGTGCCGGAAAGCCGTCCCGGCGTCGCGGGGTCGCGCAGCAGCCCCTCGAGGTCGTCGATGCTCACGGTGAGGACGAACTCCAGGGGCGTGCCCTCGGCCCGGCCCCGGCGCTCGCCCGCCACCGCATCGCCATCGACCGACGGGGCCGCCCAGCCAGCCATCCGCTCGGTGAACGTCACGCCCGGACGCCGCACCGGAGGGCGGGACGGCCGCCGCGCGGTGGGCCGGCTGCGGCCGCTCCACCCCCGCTCGTCGGCCACGAGCTCGGCCGCCCGTTCGGCCAGCGCCGAGATGGTCAGCAGCGGGTTGACGGCCAGGGGCCGGGGGACGATGGCGCCGTCGGCCACCACGAGACCGTCGTGGACCTCGCCGTTGACGCCCGTGAACACCCGGCCCGCGTGGTCCACGACGCCAGCGGCGCCGTCGTCGGCCATCGGGCAGCCGCCCAGGGGGTGCACTGTCACCAGCGAGTCGTTGAACATCGGGGTCGACAGGGGGTTGCCGACGAACCTGGCGCCCAGGGCCGCACTCATCTTCTGGAGCACCTCGGCGTTGCGGTCGAACACCGGGCGGTCACCGGCACCCGCCCAGTCGACCCGCACGCTGTCGCCATCGAGCCGGAGCCGGCCGTCCCCGGCGTCGTCGCTCATGACGAGGTAGGTCAGCGTGTCGTCGGCGGCGCCACCCCGCCAGGCGAGCCGGCGCCAAGGGTTGCGCCGGAGCCGGCGCCAGACGCGCCGGGCGAACGCCACCGGACCACCATCCCCGCCGGCCTCGGACGCCACCGCGAAGGCCGCAGGCATCAGCGGCCGGAGCGCACCGGGGATGGCGCCCTCCTCCACGAGCAGCGCCCGAGACCGGTCGGCGGTGAGGTCGACCATGCCGGTGATGGAGGGACCGACCCTGGTCTCGGGGGTCGGGTGGCGGCGGCCGGTGCCGATGCCGCGCACCGGGACCTCCGCGTCGTATGCGAACGCCAGGACGTCGCCGTTGCCGCTGAACCGAGATCCCAGCCGGGGGGAGACGGCCAGGCCCTCGATGTGGGATCGCATGAGGATCTGGGTGGACCCGAGCGTGCCGGCGGCCAGCACCACCACGTCCGCGAACACGAACGAGGCCGGGGCGCCGAGGCGGTGGCGCCCGCCACCGGGGGTGTCGAAGGTGACGATCCAGCCCGCTCCGCCGCCTGCGGGGCGGACGGTACGGACCGGCGTCTCGCAGAAGATCTCGGCGCCGTGGGCGACGGCGTCGGGCAGGTAGTTGACGAGCACAGTGTTCTTGGCGTTGTGATTGCACCCGCTGACGCAGTCGCCGCACAGGGTGCAGGCCCCCTGATGGATGCCGGCGGCGTTGACGCCCGCCTCGAACGTGACGTTGATGCGAGGGCGCTCCACCGTCGCCCCAACGCCTTCGGCGGCCACCGCCAGGGCTGCCAACTTGACCGGATCCGGCCAGTCGTCGGGGTAGGGCTGCGAGCCGAGCATCCGCTCCGCGCGTTCGAAGTAGGGGGCGAGCGCATCGCGGCCACGACCCCTGAGCTCGGCCGGCCAGCGCTCGTCGTCGAAGACCCAGGCGGGCGGGCGCAGCGCAACGCCCGCGTTGATCAGCGACGTGCCGCCCAGCCCACAGCCCACCATGACGCTGACCTCGTCGTCGGCGTGGAGCTCGAACAGGGCGGACCGGGACCCGATGCGGCGCCGGGGTGTCCGGACCTGGAGCTGGCGCAGCGCGCGCCAGGGGGTATCCGGATAGTCGCCGGGGCGGAGCTCTCGGCCCCGCTCGAGCACGCACACCGATCGGCCCAACCGGGCCAGCCGGGACGCGGCGATGGCGCCGCCGTAGCCGCTGCCGACGACCACGACCTCGTATCGCTCGCGTAGGCGGTCGAGCGGGAGCGACAGTTTCGCCTCGATCTGCTGGATCACCGTCCCCAAGCCTTCCTGCTGGTGCCTGCTGCCTGTCCCCCACGGGCCGCGCAAGTGGGCCGGCCCCGCCGCAGGCCGGCCCACTGCCGGGGTGCATCCGTCGTGCTCACCCCTTCCCGCCACGAGTTTCCGCCGCAACGTGTCGGCTGGGATGGCATGAGGTTGCTCCGTGGCGACCATGGTGCCCGGGGCCGCGCAACATCCGCGCAACGCCGCTCGATGAGCGCCCCGCAAGCGCGCCGCTCCTATAGGTGACCTGAGCTTTCCGCCAGTGGTGTCAGACTCGTTGGGGAGGAGGCAGGTGCGTCTCGAGATCACGCTCATCGGCGACATCGCGCTCGGCGGCGATGGCGACGAGCCGCGGCGGACGATTCCAGGCGCGAATGCACGGGTGGCGCTGGCGCTGCTGGCACTCGAGCGGGCGCAGGGCGTCACCTCCGAGCGGCTCGCCGAGGCGCTGTGGCCCGATGGCCTGCCGGCGACCTGGGGCTCCGCGCTGCGCATGACCATGAGCCGTGTCCGATCGTTCCTCAAGGACGCGCTCGACACCACCGCACCCGACCCCATCGTGGCCCAGGGCGGGCGGTACACCTGGCACCTCCCGGACGGCGTGTCGCTCCACATCGACGTCGAGGCTGCGGAGCGGGCCCTGGCCGCCGCTCGTGAGGAACTGGCGTCCGGCGACGACGCGAGCGCCTACCGGGATGCGTCGCAGGCCGCCACCCGGCTCCGGGGCCCGTTCCTGGCCGGACGCCACGGCACCTGGGTCGACGAGCAGCGCGATCGCCTGTCCGACCTCCTGGTGGCGGCCCTGGAGGTGGCGAGCGAGGCGGCCGCCAGCGGCGACGCTGCGACGGCGTTGGCCCTCGCGGACGATGCCGTCGAGCGGGCGCCCCTGCGGGAGAGCGCCCACCGCGCCCGCATGCGGGCGCACGCCGCGGCAGGCAACCGGGGCGAGGCGCTGCTCGCCTACCAGCGCCTGCGCCGGGTCCTGGCCGACGCCCTCGGGGTCGATCCCGACGCCGAGACCGAGGCGGCGTACCTCCAGCTCCTCGGGCCGGCGCCACCGCCGCGAACCGCGGGCACGGGGAGCGTTGCCGACGCCCGGGAGGCGGCCGATGCCGGTCGCGGGCCCTCCGACCCGGCGCCCTTCGTGGGTCGGGACGCCGAGTTGGCCGTGCTCGGCGCTGCCTGGGACCGCGCCGCCGGCGGCGCCCGCCACGTCGTCGTCGTGACCGGTGAGCCGGGCATCGGCAAGACCCGCCTTGCCACCGAGGCAGCCCGTCGGGTTTCGGCGCAGGGCGGGCTGGTGCTGTTCGGCCGCTGCGACGAGGAAGCGATCGTGCCCTACCAGCCCTTCGTGGAGGCGCTCGACGGATACGTCGCCGCCACACCGGGCGACGAGCTGCCGGCGATGGACGAGCCGGCCAGGGCCGAACTGGCGGCCGTGTTGCCGTCGCTCGACCGGCCGCGCGCCGTCGGCGGCGGTCCCGACGGGCGATCCCGCCTCTTCGACGCCGTTACCACTCTCGTGGCGTCCGCGGCGGCCGACCGACCGGTGCTGCTGGTGCTCGACGACCTCCAATGGGCCGACGACGACACCCTGCTGCTCGTCCGCCACCTGCTACGGCGCGCCGGTGACGCGCCGGTGCTGGTGGTCGCCATCTCGCGCGACCACGACGTGGCCCCCGGCAGCGTGCTGGGAGACGTGATCCACGCGCTCGACCGCGACGGCTGGGTGCGCCGCCTGCCGCTGGCGGGGCTGGACGAGTCGGATGTGCGTGCCCTGGTGCGTCGGAGCGTGCCGACCCCGCGCGACCACGCGGCCCTGACCCGCCGACTGGTGGCCGAGACGGCGGGCAACCCCTTCCTCGTCATCGAGATGCTGCGCGCACCTCTGGATGCGACGGATGCACCGATCCCGGTCGGCGTCCAGGAGCTGGTCGCCGGGCGGCTGGGGCGCCTCGGCGGCGCCGCCACCGACTTGCTGCGGGCGGCGGCGGTGGCGGGGACCAGATTCGAGCTGGACCTGGTGGCGGTGGCGGCGGGGCTGGACGAGGCGGCCACCCTCGATGGCCTCGACGCCGCTCTGGGGTCGGGGTTGGTCACCGAGGAAACCGCCGAGCACTACCGGTTCCCCCACGACATCGTGCGCCGGACTGTCGTCGCCCAGTTGAGCGGCGCCCGGCGCCGCGCTTTGCACGCCCGGCTGGCGGACGCCATCGAGTCCCGGCGGGCCGACCACCTCCACGCCTACACGGCCATCCTTGCGCACCACACGTCCACGGCGGCCGGTCCCCGGGGCGACCGACGGGCGGTCCGCTGGTCGCGTGCCGCCGCCGGCCAGGCGACCGAGAGCCGGGCGCTGGTCGAGGGCGTGCGACTGGAACGCCAGGCGCTCGCGCACGTCCCGGCGGACGACGGCAGCCTGCGGGCCGAAGTGCTCACCGACCTGGCGATGGCACTGCTGGCCGCCGGCGATCCCGGCGGGGAGCCGACCCTCATCGAGGCCTCCACGGTCGCCCGGCGGCACGGCCGATTCGACCTGGTCGCCCGTTCTGCCCTGGCGCTGGCCGACCGCAGTGGGGAGCGCCCGGAGCTTCGGACCGATGCCGGCGCCCTCGTGGACGTGGCCCTCGACTCGTACCGGCCCGCCGACGAGGACGGCCACCTGGTCCACGCGCGGTTGCAGGCCCGGGCGGTGGCGCTCGCCGGCTCCCGCGGCCCGCGCCCAGCCGACGATGCCCTGCGTGCCCTGCGCCGACGGCTGGATGCGCTGGGCGGTCCCGATCATCTCGACGAGCGGATCGCCCTGGCCAACGACCTGGCCGTCCTCGCCGACGCCGCCGGCGACGCCGAGACGGCCGTCGTGGCGGCCCACGAACGCGCCATGGCGGCGACCCTGGCCGGCGACGACGAGACGGCCCAGGCCTGCCTCCGGGTCATCGAGGAGGCCGCGGCCAAGGCCGACGATCCGGTCGCAACGGCCCTGGCGGCGGAGCACGCCGCGGCGACGGCCGCGATGACCGGCCACTTCGACGACGCGCTGGTGGCGGTCGAGGCCGCCGCGCGCGCCCACAGCCTCGTCGACGGGCCGGAGGCCGCGGCGGTCGTGGCCCGGCGGCACCATGCGGTCCTGGCGTGGATGCTGGGCTCTCCGGCGGCGCTGCCCGCCGACCCCGGTCCGGCCGAGGGGGCGGCTGTGGCCGCGGACGCCGCCCTCGAGCACATCGTTCGCGGCGATGCCGACCGCGCCCGACTCGTCGCCCGCGATCTGGTCGCCGGCGTCCGACCTCTGCCCCCGGGGGACGAGCGGCTCCACGCGCTCGGTGTCCTGGCGCTCGTCGCCGCCGACCTCCGCGAGGCCGCGCTGGTCGACACGGTCCGCGCCCTGCTGGCGCCGCACGCCGACCTGACCTGCGGCATCGGGTACCGCACATTCGCCGGCGTGGCGGCGTTCCACCTGGGACGTCTGGCTGCCGTTGCCGGCGACTGGGCCGATGCCGAGCGCCACCTGCTGGTGGCGCTGCGCCGCTTCAGCGCGCTCCAGGCCCGTCCGTGGGTGGCGTTCACGCAGGACGTGCTGGCCGACGTGCTCGAGGCGCGGGGGCGGCCGTCCGACCGTGAGTGGCTGGCGAACCTGCGGGGCGAGTCCGGCTGGGCGACCGCCACACTCGACCTGCGGGGGAAGTAGCGCCCGGCGTCAGGCCAGGGGATCCGCGAACGGATCGTCGATGGCCGGGCGGATCGAGACGGGTTGCCCCTCGTCGTCATCACCTGCCAGCTCGGCGCCCAGCATCCCTGCGTAGCCCCGGTCTTCCAGCTCCTCCGCCAGCTCGGGGCCGCCCGAGCGGACGATCTGGCCCTTCGCCAGGACGTGCACCCGGTCGGCGCGGAGCTCGTGCAGCAGCCGGCTGTAGTGCGTGATGGCGAGCACGCCGAGGCCGATCTCGTTGGTGGCGGCTTCAACGCGGCGGGCACAGGCCCGCAGGGCGTCGATGTCCAGGCCGGAGTCGAGCTCGTCGAGCACGGCGATGGACGGGCGCAGCACGCCGAGCTGCAGCGCCTCGTTCTTCTTCTTCTCACCGCCCGAGAGGTCGACGTTCAACGGCCGGTCGATGAGCCGGGGATCGAGCGTCAAGCGCTGCACCTCGGCCCGGATGGCGGCGTCCACGGACGTGACGTCGCGCCCGCCGGCCCGGGCAGCCGACTCGAGCAGCGCGTGGAGCGACACGCCCGGCACCTCGGTCGGGTACTGCAGGGCGAGGAACAGACCGGCCTGCGCCCGCTGCCACGGTTCGAGCGCCAGGAGGTCGACGCCGTCGAGGGTGACGGTCCCCCCGAGCACCTCGTAGCCGGGACGGCCCATCACCACGTGGGCCAGCGTCGACTTGCCCGATCCGTTGGGGCCCATCACGGCGTGCACCTCGCCGGACCGCACGGTGAGGTCGATGCCGCGCAGGATCTCCTTGCCCGACACGCCGGCCCGCAGCCCTGAGATCTCGAGCACGTGCCCGACCTTGGGTGCCCCTGTCATGCGTCTTCCACCACCAGCACGACGTCGCCGTCCTCGACCCGCACGTCGTAGACGGGCTCGGGCCTGGTCGCCGGCAGGCTGAGCGGCTCACCGGTCTCGAGCGAGAACTCGCTGCCGTGCTTCCAGCACTCGATCGTCCTGTCCTCGGCATGCACCTCCCCCTCGGCGAGGGAGATGTCCTGGTGCGTGCAGCGGTCGCCGATGGCGTAGACGTCGTCGCCGATCCGAACGACGGCGATGCGGCGCTTACCGACCTCGAACCGGCGGGCCTCTCCCGAGGCCAGCTCGTCGAGGCGGCAGAGCCGTTGCTGGATCGCGTGCTCGGGCATCAGGCGGCTCGCCTCTCGAACTTGGCCCCGACCGTCAACCGCAGCAGCGGCACCACCGCGGGAACCGGTGCCCGGCCGAGGACCTCGTCGAAGAACCCGCTGACGATGAGGCGCTCGGCCTCGTCGGTGGCGACCCCCCGGCTCTCGAGGTAGAAGCGCTGCTCCTCGTCGATGGGGCCGACGGCGGACGCGTGGCTGCAGCGCACGTCGTTGTTCTCGATCACCAGGTTGGGCACCGACTCGGCCCAGGCCCCGTCGGACAGCTTCACGTTGCGATTGGTCTGGAAGGCGTTGGTGCCGCGCGCCTCCTTCCCCACCCGGATCATCCCGGTGTAGACCGACCGTGACCGTCCACCGACCGCACCCTTGAACAACAGGTTCGACGTGCAGTCCGGGGCGACGTGGTCCTGGAACGTGCGGAAGTCGAGGGTCTGTTCGCCCTCGCCGAAGTAGACGGCATCCAGCTCGCCGGTCGCCCCCCGCCCCACCATGCGGCAGTCGGTGCGGAGCCGGGCGTAGTCGCCGCCGAAGCCCACTGTGGTGGTGCGCAGGCTCGCATCGGCCCCCACGCTGGCGACCTGCAGCCCGAGCTGCCAGGTGGCCAGCCCGAGCTGCTGCACCGTCAGGTGGCCGACCCGGGCGGCGCGCCCGACCGCGATCTCGGTGACGGGCACGACCAAGCCCGGCTCGGCGCCCGAGGCCTGGACCTCGAGGACCGACACCTCGCTGTCGTCGCCGGCCTCGACCACCAGCCGGGGAAAGGCGGCCAGCCCGTCGCCCTCGGTCAGGTGCGCCACCACGACGGGGGCGTCGACGGCGACACCGGCGGGTACCCGCACGACCACCGGCTCGGCCAGGAACGCGTCGTTGAAGCCGAGGAACACGTCGGGCGCCCGGTCGATGGCTCCGCCGAGCACGCCGGCGTCGGCCTCGCCCAGCCGCTCGGCGCGCAGGCCCTTGGCGGCCAGGTCGTCGCGCAGCTCCGCGTGGACGATCCGCCCGTTGCGGGCGACCACCAGGGCCGCCCGGTCCGGCGTGGCATCGAGTAGCGGGCGCAGCCGCTCGAGGGCACCGTCCGCCACCCCGGCGTCGGCCGCTGGCGCCTCCGACGCCGGCCGGAAGTCGTCGAGGTCGAGGTCGTCGATGCGGCTGTAGCGCCACACCTCTTCCTCGGTCGTGGGCAGGCTGGCGTCGGCGAACGCCGCGGCCGCCGTGGCGCGCCGGCGGCGCAGCCATTCGGGGCCGTCGAGCGCGGCGCTCGCGTCAGGGGTGAACGTGCTCAGCGTCTGGTCCTTTCGCAGGTCGCCCTGAGCAGGTGGGCGCCGCAGTCCGGAGGTTCGAGCCTACCGGCCGCCAGTGGTCATGGCTTGCGGCGGAACCAGCGGCGCCAGCGGGGTTCCGCCTCGCGGAACTGCTCGGCTTGGACCTCGGCCATGATCTCGGGGCCGGCAGAGTTGACGATCTCTTCGGCCTCGTCCAGCAGGCGGGCCACCGAACCGTCCGCGCGGTCGAGCGCGTCGAGCGGCTCGGCGGGCGTCTCCGGGGTGACCAGCGTGCCGTGCGACCAGTTGACGTCGGCCAACCGCCGCTCGTAGGCGGGGCAGTTCTCCGGGCATCGCCAGGGAGCCTCGGGCGCCAGGTCGAGGTTGCACTTCCGCACGGTTTCTCCATTGCGGTAGGTGCGTGACTCGAAATGCTTGCAGTCCTCGCGCATCGGCACCGACACATTGTGCCAGGTAGTGCCGCGTTTTCTTCGCGGGGGTGGCCACCCCCACAGCCGATCCCGCTGAGCGAATCGCGTGGCCGGCCTGTCAGCCGACCGACCCCTCCATCTGGAGCTCGATCAGGCGGCTCCACTCCACCGCGTACTCCATCGGCAGGGTGCGGGTGACCGGCTCGATGAAGCCGTTGACCACCATGCTCATGGCCTGTTCCTCGGAGAGCCCGCGGCTCATGAGGTAGAAGAGCTGCTCGTCGGCCACCTTGGACACGGTGGCCTCGTGGCCGATCTGGGCGTCGCGGGCGCCCACCTCCATGTAGGGGAAGGTGTCGCTCACCGAGTCCTCGTCGAGGATGAGCGCGTCGCACTGCACGTGGCTCTTGCAGCCGAAGGCGTCGTCCTCGACCCGGACCAGGCCGCGGTACGACGTGCGGCCACCGCCCTTGGAGATCGACTTCGACACGATCTTCGACGTGGTCTCGGGCGCGGCGTGCACCATCTTGGCGCCGGCGTCCTGGTGCTGGCCGGGACCGGCGTAGGCCACCGACAGCACCTCGCCGGTCGCCTTGGGGCCGACCATGTACACGGCCGGGTACTTCATGGTGAGGCGCGACCCGATGTTGCCGTCGATCCATTCCATGTGGCCCTCCGCCTCGACCCGGGCACGCTTGGTGACCAGGTTGAAGACGTTGTTCGACCAGTTCTGGATGGTCGTGTAGGTCACCCGGGCGCTGGGCTTGACCACGATCTCGACCACGGCCGAGTGCAGCGAGTCGGTGGTGTACACCGGGGCCGAGCAGCCCTCGATGTAGTGCACCTTGGCGCCCTCGTCCGCGATGATCAGCGTGCGCTCGAACTGGCCCATGTTCTCGGCGTTGATGCGGAAGTAGGCCTGCAGCGGCATCTCCACCTCGACGCCCGGCGGCACGTAGATGAACGAGCCGCCCGACCAAACCGACGAGTTCAGGGCGGCGAACTTGTTGTCGTTCTTGGGGATGATCGTGCCGAAGTACGGCTTGACGATCTCTGGGTACTCGCGCAGCGCGGTGTCCATGTCGCAGAAGATGACGCCTTGGCGCTCGAGGTCTTCCCGGTTGCGGTGGAACACGACCTCGCTCTCGTACTGGGCCGTCACGCCGGCCAGGTACTTGCGCTCGGCCTCCGGGATGCCCAGCTTCTCGTAGGTGTTCTTGATCGAGTCGGGCAGCTCGTCCCACTCGTCGACCTGCGCATTGGTGGGCTTGACGTAGTAGTAGATGTCGTCGATGTAGATCTCCGACATGTCTCCGCCCCAGGTGGGCATGGGTCGCTTCTCGAAGTGGCGGAGCGATGCGAGGCGGTACTTGAGCATCCAGTCGGGCTCGCCCTTCATCCACGACATCTCGCGGACGATGTCCTCGTTCAGGCCCTTCTTGGGCTTGAAGACGTAGTTCTCCTCGTCGGACCAGCCGAGCTTGTAGCGCCCCAGGTCGAGATCGGCGACTGCCATGGCGTCCCCTTCTTGGACTGCAGTGGTCGCGTGAATTTCTCCTACGTGGATAGTAGCAATCCCCTCGCGGCGCTCCACCGATCACGTCGCGGCCGACGCGGCCTGGCGCTCCGGCGCCGGCTCGACGCTGAGCACCGCCCCCGCCGCCGGTTCGGCCCCGGACGTCGTCGACCGGGGTGCGGCTGCCAGCCCTGCAACCAGCAACACCAACGCCGGGTCGGCGGGCATCCGGTAGCGAAGCTGGCCGAAGGTCAGCGCGGCGCCGGCGCTCACCGCGATGATCGGCGCCAGCAGCGGGAAGATCGGTCTGCCTCGTCGACGCAGGCGCCACGCGCCCAGCGGCGCCAGGGCCAGCATGATCCAGGTCATCACGAACGCGGCCCAGGTCGGCCACCCCTCGGGCCCGCCGGCGAGCGTCGTCTCCAGATCCACCTGCTGGGTGGGCCGGAACAGCCCCCACAGGCGCCCGACCCGCGCCGCCGCCACGGCCGGCACGCGACCCAGGTGGTCCCGGGCATAGGCGCGCCACACGTCCCCGGCGTGGGCGTTCTGCTCGGCCTGCGTATCACCCACGGCGGCGGCTTCGAGGCACGGATACGACTTGTAGCCGACGATGGGGCCGTAGAAGCCATCCGAGCACCAGCTCGCCGCCATCGTCCGGTCGAGGTTGTTGGAGAGCAGCACAGTCTCGTCGTCGAACCGGGCGAGGTTGTACCCAACCCATGGGCCGATCACGATCACCGTGGCGGCGAACGCCACCAGGACCGACACGACCGGCCGCTGCGCCGATGCCCGGCGGAACCAGAACAACGGCAGCACGACGAGCGGGCTCAGTGTCAGCAGCTCCGACCTGCTGAGGGCGGCGATCCCAATGGCGACACCGAGCCAGATCGCATTGAGCGGCCGGGCATCGTCCCAGCATCGGTAGGCGGCAAGGATGACGAGCGCCGTCGCGAAGATCGCGATGGTCTCCGACAGCACCCAGCCGTCCGGCATCCACAATGTCGGGAGCACCGCGGCCAGGCCCGCGGCGATCAGGCCGGCTCGGTTCCCGCCGATGCGCCTGCCTGCGAACCCGACAACGCCCACAGTGGCGGCCCCCAGGATGCACGACCACACCTGATGCTCGAAGAAGCTCCGGAAGCCAGCCACCGACGCCGCGGCCAGGTAGACGATGTAGGCGGGCGGGTGATCCGCGCCCGGCATCTCCCTGAACGCGAAGGCCAAGGCGAGGGGGTGGAGAAACCCGTGGCCATCGGCGAGCAGGTTGGCGCCGACGTGGTAGTAGATCGCGTCGCCCGACTCGCGCTCCGGCACGCTCCAGCCCACGACGTAACCCAGGCGGATGCCCAGGCCGAGCACGACGAGTGCCGCAAGCCACAGGTGCCACGGCTCGACCCACAGGCGCCAACGAGCCCAGAGCGGGGCCCGCCCCTGCTCCGCATCAGCGTCCGCCACTACCCCCCGCTCCCGGCATCCGAACGAGGCTAGCCACCGCTGACGCCGTCGGTCGGACCCACGGTGGCCCACCCGCTATCGCGCTCCCGCCGAGCCCGCGGTCGTGATCCTGGCGGCCGCGGCCATCGATGCGGTGCTGCCGCGGCGGCGGGCCGGGCCGCCGGCCGAGGGGAACGCGCATCGCCCCGACAAGGAGCCGGCGACCGTCTCCGTGCCGGTCTGAGGCGCCGGTCGGGGCGCGCCGCGCAAGGAAGCCGCCGGCCCAGGGTCTAGCGCAGGCGTTTCATCTAACTGTAATGTCACGTTTTGGAGGCCCGTGGGGTCTTCGCAGCTGGGGCCGAAACACGTCCGGCCCAAATCACCAAGGCGTGATCGGAGGACAATGATGTCCGGCCAGACAGTCCCCGCCAGTAGCAGCGTCAACCTCGCGGTCACCAGGGTCGAGGTGGTCGATCACATCGGCGATGCCTTCGCCGGCGGACCACTCACCCGGTCCGACCTCCTCGTGGCGGCCCAGCGCGTCGGTGCCCGCGCGGCAGTGCTCGAGCTGCTCGAACGACTGCCCGACCACAGATTCTCTCGGCCGAACGAGCTCTGGACGGACCTGAAGGACGTGCCGATCGAGCTCTAGAACCCCTCCGACCGCGATCAGACGCGATCAGACGGCCGGCGCCCTGATGCCGGCCACCCAGGTGGCGTACAGGCTGGCATAGCGACCGCCCGCGGCCACCAGGTCGGCGTGCGTGCCGAGCTCGACCAGCTCGCCGCCGTCGACGACGCCGACGACGTCCGCACGCTCCGACGTGGACAGGCGGTGGGCGATCACCACCACGGTCCGCCCCTCCAGCAACCGGTCGACCGCAGACTCGACCAGTACCTCGGTCCCGGGGTCGAGGCTCGACGTGGCCTCGTCCAGCACGAGCACCGCCGGGTCGGCGAGGGCGGCCCGGGCCAGCGAGACCAGCTGCTTCTCCCCCGCCGACAGCCGGCTGCCCCGCTCCCGCACCTCGGTGTCGAGGCCCTCGGGCAACGCCGCGAAGCGCTCGTAGGCACCGACCGCCCGCAGGGCATCGTCGACCTCGGCGTCCGTGGCGTCCTCCCGGGCAAGCCGCACGTTGTCGCGGATGGTGCCGTTGAACAGGAACCCCTCCTGCGGGATCACCACGATCCGGCCCCGCAGCGACGCCAACGTGGCGTCACGCAGGTCGACCCCGCCCAGGCGGACCGACCCCGATGTCGGGTCGTAGAGCCGGGCCACGAGCTTGGCCAGCGTTGACTTGCCCGCGCCGGTCGGCCCCACCAGCGCGAGCCGGGTACCGGTGGGGATCCGCAGCGACACGTCCCGCAGCACCCGGGGACCGTCCCCGTACGCGAACGAGACCCCGTCGACCTCGATGTCGCCCGCCCCGCCGAGGTCGACGGCGCCCGGTCGCTCGGGCACGTCCACCGGGGTGTCGAGCAGCTCGTACAGCTTGGACAGCCCGGCGCCCGCCGACTGCACCATGTTGAAGAGCTGGCTCAGCTGCTGCACCGGCTCGAACAGGTTGGAGAGCGTCAGGACGAAGAACGCCACGGTGCCCACCGTCAGCATCCCTTCGTGGACCCACCATCCGCCGATGCCGAGGGCCAGGGCGGTGGTCCCCCAGCCGGCGAGCTCGATGACGGGTAGGTACCAGGCCGAGATCGCCACCGAGCGCATGTGGCTGTCGTAGAGCTCCCAGTTGCCCTCCTCGAACCGGTCGACCTCGACGTCCTCGCGGGCGAAGGCCTGGACGACCCGCACCCCGGCGATGCCCTCCTGCAGGTGCGAGAGCGTGGAGCCGATCCGGTCGCGCACGTCGAGGTAGGCGTCGTTGGAGTCGCGCTGGAACTTGATGCTCGCGAGGATCACCGGTGGGAGCCCCAGCATGCAGACGAGCATGAGCTGCCAGGACACGGTGGTCAGCACCATCACCGACACCACCAGCAGCAGTGCGTTGGACACGAACATGGCCAGGCCGAGCTGGATCAGCTCGGCGAGGGAGTCGACATCCGACGTCATGCGCGACACCAGCACGCCGGCCTTGGAGCGGTCGTAGAACGGCATCGACAGGCTTTGCAGGTGATCGAACACGCGAATGCGGAGGCGGCGGAGGAAGTCCTCGCCGACGCGGCTGATCAGGGTGATCTGGATGCGGTTGGTGACGTAGGCGAGGATGGCGACCACCACGTAGCCGGCCACGGCCGCATTCAGTGCGCCCGCATCGCCCTCGTTTATGCCCTGGTCGATGCCGTAGCGAACCAGCCAGGGCCCGGCGAGCACGGTGCCGGTCCACAGGACGACCATCGCCAGCGCCCCCGCGACCCGGCGCGCCTGCGGCCTCAGCATCCTCGCCGTCCGGCGCAAGACACGACGGGCGGCGGCGCGGTCGAGCTTGTCGTCCTCGCTGACGCCCGAGGCCATCCACATCAGCGCCGGGCCTCCTCGGGCTGGCGAGCCCCGTCCCCGTTGCCGTCCGCACCCGCGGCCACGCGGGCGGACTCCCGGGCCGCCGCGGCCGCAAGGACCTGGCGGTAGCGGTGGTCGGTGGCGAGCAGGGACGCGTGGGTGCCCTCGGCGGCGACCCGGCCGGAGTCGACGAGCACCACCCGGTCGGCCAGGGCGATGGTCGCCGGGCGGTGGGCAATCACGATCGTGGTCCGGCCACGCATGACGCTGGTGAGCGCGTCGCGGATCTCGTGCTCCTTGGTCGGATCGACCGCGGAGGTGGCGTCGTCGAGGATCAGCACCCGCGGATCGGCCAGGATGGCGCGCGCGATGGCGATCCGCTGGCGCTGCCCACCCGACAGCGAGTAGCCCCGCTCACCGATGCGAGTGGCGTAGCCGTCCCCCAGCTCGCCGATGAACTCGTCCGCGCCCGCGAGCTGGGCCGCCCGTTCGATGGCGGCGTGGGGGGCGTCGGGGTCGGCGAACGCGATATTGGCGGCGATCGTGTCACTGAACAGGAAGGTGTCCTCGAACACGATGCCGACGGCCTGGCGCAGGTCGTGCAGGCGCAGGTCGCGTACGTCGATGCCGTCGAGGGTGATGCGGCCGGCCTCGACGTCGTAGAAGCGGGGGATGAGCCGCGCCACCGTGGTCTTGCCCGACCCGGTCGCCCCCACCAGCGCCACCGACTCGCCCGGCCGCACGCGCAGGTCGAAGCCGTCGAGCACCGAGGTTCGGCCCCCATAGGAGAAGCGCACCCCCTCGAACGCCACCGCACCGACAGGCCCCCCGCTCCCCCGGCCCGAGTGGCCGTGGGTGCGGATGTCCTGTCCCGGGCGGGCTGTGGGGAGCCCGACCGGGTGCGGCGCGTCAGCCACCAACGGGTCGGTGGCCAACACCTCGTCGACCCGCTCGGCCGACACCACCGCCCGCTGCGCCTGGGCGACGATCATGCCCAGCATGCGCAGCGGCCACACGAGCATGGCGATGTAGATGTTGAACGCGATCAGCGAGCCGAGGCTCAGGTTGCCGTTGAGGACCTGGTGGCCGCCGTAGGCGAGCACGGCGATCAGCCCGATGTTGGGCAGCAGCTCGAGGCCCGGCAGGAAGCTCGCCCGGGTGCGCGCGGCGGCCATCGACTGGCCGTAGACGTCCTCGGCCTCACCCTTCAGCCGCGTCGCCTGCACCCGCTCGGCGCCCAGTCCCTTGATCACCCGCACGCCCGCGACCGACTCCTCCACCACCGCCGCCAGCTCGGCCGACTCCCGCTGGATCCCCATGACACTCGGGTACAGGCGGCGCGAGAAGCGGGTGGCCAGCACGTTCATGAACGGCAGCGAGCCCAGCGCCAGCAGGGTCAGCACGGGATCGATGAAAGCGAGGATCACGGTGACGGCCAGCACGGTCACGGCGTTGGAGATGGTCAGCGGGATCATCACCACGAACGCCTGGACCTGTTGCAGGTCGGTGTTGGCCCGGCTCATGAGCTGGCCGGTCTGGGACCGGTCGTGGAACGCGAAGTGGAGCCGCTGGAGATGGGCGAACAGCCGGTCGCGCAGGTCGGCCTCGATCCAGCGGGCCTCGCGGAAGGCCAAGTAGCGGCGGAGGCCGGTGAACGTGGCCGAGAAGACGGCGACGATGCCCAGCGTGAGTGACCAGCGGACTAGTGCGGCCATGTCGTTGGACTCGATGCCCCGGTCGACCGCGGTCTTGACGATGAGGCCGGTGGACACCTTCGCCGCCGTCCAGGCCAGGCCCGTGGACACCGCGAGGATCAGCCCGGCCCGGCGGGCCCGGACCGACCTCAGGATCAGGCGCCAGCCCGTCCTGCTGTTGCTGCCCGTGTCCCTCGTCGTCTGAGCCCCTTGCGCCATCTTCCCCTCGGCCTTGACCCGCGGGTCAACGCTACCGGCGTGCACCCGCCGGCCGACAACGCCATTTCAGGCGGGCCATGTGGGCAGCGTCATCAGGCGACGAGCGCAGCCGCCAGCGCCCGCCAGTGCTCGAGCGGGAGTGCAGTGGCGTCGGGCCCGAGCACCTGGATGCACACGTGGTCGGCCCCGGCGTCGTGGTGGGCGGCCACCCGCGCCGAGACAGCGTCGGCGTCTCCCCACGCCACGAGCGCGTCGACCAGTCCGTCGCTGCCCCCTCCGGCGAGGTCGTCGTCGCCCCATCCAAGTCGCCGAAGGTTGTTCACGTAGTTCGGCAGGGTCAGGTAGATGGACATGTGCTTGCGGCCTATGGCGCGCGCGACATCGGCGTCGCTCTCCAGGACCACCGCCTGCTCGACCAGAAGCATCGGCCCGTCACCCAGGTACCCACGCGCCTCGGCGGTGTGCTCCACCGGAACGAAGTAGGTCAGCGCCCCCCACGCCCGGGTTGCCGCGAGCTCGAGCATCTTCGGGCCGAGCGCGGCGAGAACCCGGGGCGGATCGTCGGCGGGGGGTGGCGACACCGTGAACGCCTCGTCCATGGCGTCGAGGTAGTCGCGCATGCGGGTCACCGGCTTGTCCCAGACCTGGCCCAGCATCCCCTCGATCATCGCCGCGTGGCTGACTCCGAGCCCGAGCAGGAAGCGCCCGCCCGAGTCGTCGGCGAGCAGCCGCTGGGCGGCCACGGCGATGCTGGGCACTCGGCTGAAGATCACGGCCACGCCCGTGGCGACGACGAGCCGTTCCGTGGCGTCGAGCAGCACCGCGGCGTGGGACATCGCCTCCCGGCCGACCGCCTCGGGGATCCACAACGCACCGAAGCCCAGCTCTTCCAGCTCCGCGGCCGCCGCGCGGGCCCGCGCCGCCGGCTGCAGGTCGAGCTGGGCCGTCCAGATGCCGACGCGCCCAACGTCCATGGGCGCCGACGCTACTTTGGCCGTCGATGCACGGTGGAGGCGCGCGTTGGGCGACCCTGGCCGCCGTCGCCGGGGCCGCCGCTTACGTCGGCGTGGTCGACCCGTCGGGGCGCGGGGTCTATCCGCTGTGCCCGAGCCGCCTGCTGTTCGGCATCGACTGCCCCGCCTGCGGGGGCCTCCGGGGCACGCACGACCTGTTGAGGGGCCACGTCGGGCAGGCGCTGGACCACAACCTCCTCCTCCCGGGCTTCCTCGCGGTCCTGGGGGTGGCGCTGGCGCTCTGGCTCCTGCCGCTCGTGGGCCGCCCCGCCGGGACCCTGCGGTTCCCGCGTTGGGCGACGGTGGGGGCGGTGGCGCTGGTGGCCGCCTTCACGGTCGCCCGCAACCTGCCGCTCGCGCCGCTCGAGTTCCTCGCCTCCGGCTGAGCGTCAGGTCGGATCGCGGTTGGGCGCCACCGCGTCGTCGACCCACTTGCGCGTCGGCGGCGGCGGTTCCCAGGCCGCCAGCAGGTCCAGCACGCCGACCGGATCGGGCGCCGCCAGCACGAGCCGGCGGTGCTCGGGCCGGATGAAGCCCTCGCCGACTCCCCGGTCGAACAGCTCCAGCAGCGGTGCGTAGAAGCCCTCGACGTCGAGCACCGCGCAGGGCTTGGCCGGAACGTGGAGGCCGAGCTGGCTCCAGGTGACAACCTCGCAGAACTCCTCGAATGTGCCGAAACCACCGGGCAGAGCGACGAACCCGGCGGCCAGATCGGCCATCAGGGCCTTGCGTTCGTGCATGGTGCCGACGATCCGCAGGTCGTCCACGTCGCGGTCCGCCACCTCGGCCTCGACGAGCGACTCGGGGATCACGCCCGTGACCGAGCCCCCGGCACTGCGGCACGCCTCCGCCACCACCCGCATGAGCCCGACGCCCGCGCCGCCGTAGACCAGACCGATCCCACGGGCCGCGAGCTCGCGGCCCAGCGAGGCGGCGGCATCGGCGTACGTGCCGCGGGCGCCGATGCTCGATCCGGAGAACACGCACACCCGGGGAAGGTCCACGCCCCTATGAGCTGTATCGACCAAACCCGCCTCGGAAGAACACCAGCGGACCCCCCTCGTGGCCGATCTCGAGGTCGAGCACGCGGCCGACCACGATCCAGTGGTCACCGGCCTCGTGGATGGCGTCGATCTCGCAATCGATCCACGCCAGCACGTCGTTGATGACCGGCGCGCGGGTCACCACCGAGGGACGCCAGCCGATGCCTGAGAACTTGTCGTCGCCCTTGTCGGCGAACACCCGGGCGATCTCCTCCTGGCCCTCGGCCAGGATGTTGACGCAGAAGTGCCCGGCGGCCTCGATCAGGGGATAGCTGGTCGACGAGTACCCGGCGCAGAACGCCACCAGCGGTGGATGCAACGACACCGACGTGAACGAGCCGACGCACAGCCCGACCGGTCCCCCCTCGGTGCCGGCGGTGACCACGGTGACCCCGGTGGGGAAATGCCCGAGCACCTGCCGGAACCGCGCGCCGTCGGCAGCGGACGACGCTGCGTCTCCCTCGGCGTTCACGCCGGCACCCTAGCGACCGATCCAAGGCCGCCCGGTATGCAGGTGGTCCGCCCGGTTCAGCCGCCGAACGAGACGGTGAGGCCCTCGTACGCGGCGATGACCTCGGACAGCGACGTGTTCGCGGCGAGGTCGCAAGCGTGGGCGAGGAGCACGTCGACGGCGGCGTCGTCGTGCCCCGGATCGTGGTGGAACAACGCCAGGCGCTTGGCCCCCGCCTCGTGCGCCACGAACACGGCGTAGTCGACCGTGCAGTGGCCCCAGTAGTACTTCTGCGTGAACTCGTCGGGGGTGTACTGCGCGTCGTGGATGACCAGGTCGGCTCCGTCGCACAGCTCGAGCACGGCGTCGGTCACGCGGTGGCTGCCGTCGTGCGGCATCTGGTGGTCGGCCAGGTAGGCGACCGCGGCCCCGCCGATGTCCACCCGGTAGCCGTTGTTGGTGCCCACGTGGGGGACGGGGCGCACCCGAACCTTCGCCCCGTCGATCTCGATGTCCGCGTCGAGGACGTCGTGGAACGCGATGTGCCCGTACAGCTCCTCGACGGTGACCGGGAAGAACGGCGGGCGCACGAACTGGCGGAACGCCTCCTCCAGCGAGCCCGCCTCCTGCGGCGGGCCGTAGACGTCGAGTCGGGCCCCAGGCGCGAGGATCGGGCCGAAGAACGGCAGGCCCTGGACGTGGTCCCAGTGCAGGTGGGTGACGAGCGCCGAGCCCTCGAACGATCCGTCCGCGGGCAGGGCATACCCCAGCTGCCGCAGCCCGGTCCCGAGGTCGAGGACGATCGGGTCGTGACCCGGCGCGTCGAGGAGGACACATGACGTATTCCCCCCGTAGCGACGATTGTCGTCGCATGGGCACGGGGTGGAACCCCTGACTCCGAAGAAGGACACGTTCAGCAAGGGATCCCCGATTCGCGGCGGTCTCGGGACGATATCCAACTGCGTCCGGCGCCAGCACTGAGTGTGACCACAATCACCACACGCGGCCTCCGGGCGACCCCGGACGGGCGCGGTTAGCGTCCGCCGTCATGAGCGAGCGACCGTCGAGGGGTGACGAGCAACAACGAGAGAGCGGCATCACCCAGTACAACGTCGAGGCAAACGGGCTCACGTTCGCCTACCTCGCCGCCGGCGACCCCACGGCGCCGCTGGCGCTGTGCCTCCATGGCTTCCCCGATTCGGCGTGGACGTGGCGGCATCTGCTCCCCTTCCTCGCCGGCGGCGGCTACCGGGCGATAGCCCCGTGGCTGCGGGGCTACGCACCCACGACGGTACCCGCCGACGGCCGCTACCAGTCGGCCGTGCTTGGTCTCGACGCCTGCGCGCTGCACGAGGCGCTCGGGGGAGGCGAGGATGCCGTGCTGATCGGCCACGACTGGGGTGCGTTCGCGGCGTACGCGGCGGTCCACCACGCCACGACGTGGCGGCGCGTGGTGACGCTGGCCGTGCCACCACCGGCAACGATCACAAGCGGCTTCCTCACGTACGACCAGCTGCGGCGGTCGTGGTACATGTTCCTCTTCCAGCATCCGCTGGCCGAGCTGGCGGTGCCGATGGACGACCTGGCTTTCATCGAGCGCCTCTGGGCGGACTGGTCACCGGGTTACGACGCCAGCGCCGACCTGCCGCACGTCAAGGACGCCCTGCGCGACGCCGCCAACCTGAACGCCGCCATCGGCTACTACCGGGCCACGCTCGGCGGCGTCGGCTTGGATCCCGATCCCGAGGTTCAGGCGCTCCAGGACGCCTCTGCCGGGCCGCCCCCGGTGCCCACCCTGTACCTGCACGGCCGGACCGACGGGTGCATGGGCGTCGAGCTCGCCGAGCTGGCGGGGGCCGGGCTGACCACCCCCGGGTCGCGGGCCGAGATCGTGGACGGCGCCGGACACTTCCTGCACCTCGAGCGCCCCGACGTGGTCAACCGGCTGATCGGCGAGTTCCTGGCCGAGCCCTGAGGCCCACCGACACGCGGCTGGTGGCCCGAGGCAATGACACACGCTCAGGCGAGGCCGAGGCACCAGCTCACGGATTCCGTAAGCCATTGCCTCGGCCTGTGGCGACCGTGAGCCATTGCCTCGGGTCGTGGGATCGCCCCACGCCCGACGGTCGGCCTCAGGGCAGGCGCAGGACCGCACCCTCTCGCACCGCCAGGCCGTCGTCGAGCAGGCCGACGGCGACCCGGTCGGCGCGAGCCGGGTCGTCGGGCCAACCCATCACGGTCGCCAGGTCCGCCAGCGCCACCGGACCGTGACACAGCGCCTCGGCCAGTCGTCCCCGGCCCTGGCGGTCGGAGCCCTCGAACCGGGGTTGGCCGGCACCGACCCCGGCCGATCCATCCGCCGGATCCGGCGGTGCCAACCCCACCCCCGCCCAGGCACACGACCGCCGCACCGGGCACGACGCGCACCGGGGCTGCCGCCGCCGGCAGACGGTCCCGCCCAGCTCCATGACCGCCTGGTTCCAGGCCCACGCGCGGCCGGGCGGCACCAACCCGTCGGCCTGCGCCTGGGCCTCGGCGGCGCGGAGCGGACGGCCCGCCCAGCGAGCGAGCACCCTGCCGACATTGGTGTCGACCACTCCCACGTGGCGCTCGAACGCGAACGCCAGCACCGCCCGGGCCGTGTAGGGACCGACACCGGGCAGGGCCTGGAGGGCCGCCAAGTCGGCCGGCAGCGCCCCCCCGTGGTGGTCGACCACCGCCCGGGCGCACCCGTGCAGGTTCACCGCCCGGCGGTTGTACCCGAGCCCCGCCCACAGCCGGAGCACCTCGCCGAGCGGTGCCGCCGCGCAAGTCGCCGGCGTCGGGAAGCGGTCCAGGAACCGCTGGTAGTAGGAGACGACCCGGTCGACGCCGGTCTGTTGGGCCATGACCTCGGAGACGAGGATCGCCCAAGGGTCACGGGTGCGACGCCAGGGCAGGTCGCGGAGGTGCATCTCGCCCCAGGCGAGCACCAGGCGCTCCCGGTCGTGCGTCACCCCCTTCGTTGGCACAGGTGCAGTGTGCACGGACGCGTGTAGGCCAGCCGGCGGCGGCCGGCGGTGTCCGGGTGCGCATCTAGGAATCGGCGCAGCCGTTCGAGGACCTCCCGCCGCTGGCCGTCGTCGACCACGTGCACGCAACTGCGCGAGGCGCTGTCGGCCAGCTCGGCGTCGACCGTGGTCGTGACCTCGAGGTCGTGGCGACTCGACGTCCGGGGGCCGAACCGGCCATCGGCGGCCAGGACCTCCTCCCAGCCGTCGCCGGGGTACGCACGGCGACCCCCGGTCAGCAGCGTGCGCAGGTCCCACAGCCCCGCCGCCCACCCCGACTCGGGCCGCTCGTGCCACAGGAGTGCCAGCCAGCCCGCCGGCCGGAGCACGCGGGCGATCTCGTCCAGGGCCGGGTGGGTGTCGAACCAGTGAAAGGCCTGTCCCACCGTGACGATCTCCACCGAGGCGTCGGGCAGCGGGATGTCCTCCGCCGTGCCATCGAGGACGGGCACGCCCGGGACCTCGGGCTCTAAACGCCGGCGCATCCCGGCGGCCGGCTCGACGGCGACCACGTCGGCGCCAAGCTCGACAAGCTGGCGGGTGAGCTTGCCGGTCCCGGCGCCGAGATCGAGCACCGCGGTGCCGGGCTGCAGCCCGCACCGATCCGCGAGCTCCGACAGCGCCGACTCCGGGTAGAGCGGCCGGGCCCGCTCGTAGCGGTCGGCCACGTCGCCGAAGCGCGACGCCTGCGGGGCGACCCGGGGATCCGTCACGCCGCCGGCGCTGGCGTCGTGCGGCAGCGATAGACGCGCGTCACGTACGGAAACCCGAACGTGGTCCTGCCGGCGAGGTCCGGGTGGGTGCGGGCCAGGTCGCGGATGCGGCTGAGCACCCGCGCTCGGTCGTCCTCGGCGAGCGCGCCGACCACACTGACGGACTCGGCCCGGGCCACCAGCAGGTCCGGATCGCAGGGCTGCTCCCAGGCATGAGTCCACAGCTCGACCGGGGTGAACCCGTCGGCGCCGGCGCTCGCGACAAGGGCGGCGTAGTCCACGTCGTAGTAGGAGTCGTAGGGCCGCTCGAGGTCCGGCCCGTCGACGAGCAGGTCGCCGAAGGCCCGGACCCAGTCATGGCCGCGGTCGCGCGTGTTCCAGACGAGGAACAGGTGGCCACCGGGGTGCAGCACGCGGCGGATCTCGGCCAGGGCGATCGGGGGGTCGAACCAGTGGAACGCCTGCGCCACGGTGACTGCGTCGGCCGAGTCGTCGGGCAACGGCAGGGCCTCGGCGGTGCCGTCGAGCACCTCGATCCCCGGCAGCGCCGCCAGCTGCGCCCGCATCCCCGCCACCGGTTCGACCGCCACGACCTCGGCGCCGGTCGGCACGAGCAGCCGCGTCAGCTTGCCCGTGCCGGCCGCCAGGTCGATCACCCGGCGGCCGGGGCCGATGGCGCCGTGCCCCACCACGTGGGCGACCACCTCCGCCGGGTACGACGGGCGGGCTCGCTCGTACGCGGCGGCGTTGCTTTCGAACCCCAGCGCCGCGTCCTTCAGGCGTTCGCTCATGGGCCGCCTCCTCGTCTCCTACTAAGCATACAAGTAAGAGACAAGTGGCCCGAGCCCCTATTCGGCGAAGACCTCGTCGCCGTAGGGGTAGTGGCGGGCGGGGGCATGGTCCCGTTTCCAGACCATCAGCCGGCGGGTGAACGTGCAGACCTCTTCCTGCCGCTGGTTGATGCCCTTGGTCTCCACGGTGACGATGCCGCGCTTGCCGTCGGACGTCTCCTTCTTGTCCAGCACCCGCGTCACGGCGTAGATCGTGTCGCCGTGGAAGGTGGGCTTGGGGTGCTTCAGCTCCTCGACCTCGAGGTTGGCCACAGCCGCACCGCTGACGTCCGGCACCGACATGCCGAGAACCAGCGAGTACACGAGGTTGCCCACGACCACGTTGCGGCCCTGCACGGTCTCGTTCTCGGCGAACCACGCGTTGGTGTGCAGCGGGTGGTGGTTCATCGTGATCATGCAGAAGAGGTGGTCGTCGTATTCGGTGATCGTCTTGCCGGGCCAGTGCCGGTAGACGTCGCCGACCTCGAAGTCCTCGAGGTGGCGGCCGAACGGACGGTCGATCGTGGCCATGGCGGCACACGGTAGGGACCGGAGTAGGGTCAGGCCAGCACGGCGAGGGGGGACCGATGGCGGCGGAGGACCGGACGCCAAGCGGTACGCCGCACGCCCGCGGGTGCCGTCGGGGCCGGGCGCTGGCGATGGTCGTGTTGCCGCCTGGCTGCCGTGGTCCCCTACGCCGATCTACTCGCCGCCGATCTACTCGCCGCCCAGGGCTTCAGCCCGGGACGCACCGAGGCGATCAACGACATCACGGTGCCTGTGGAGGTCTGGGTCGACCCTGACGGGCTTGTCCGACGGGTGAGTTTCGAATTTCGCTTCGGCGAGATCACCGAAGTGCCCGGGCCGGAACCACGTTCCTATCGTCCGGACGCCGCCTTCACCGTCGACCTGTTCGACTACGGCGACGAATCGATCGACGTCGAGCTCCCGACCGACGCCGTCGACATCACCGACCCCGTTCGCGAGGCGCTGGAGTCGACCCCGGCGGCCCGCGGCGAGTGACCCGCGCAACCTGACACCGACGCGGGCGGGCGAATACCGTCCCCAGCCATGACCGTGCCCGACATCGATGCCGCCGCGTCCGCCGTGGAGAGCGCCCGCGACGTCGTGCACCGGGCGCTCGGCCACCTGGCCACCACCGGATCCGTCGACACCGACCAGGTCGTGGCCTACGACCTCGCCCATGCCGCCGCCGCCGTCGAGACCGCTCGGACGCTGCTCGACTACGGCACCAAGGGCGATGAGGAGGCCGCCATCACGTGTGCCTTCGCCGCCGAGGCGGTGGCCGACGTGGCCGCCAGGCTCTACGGCCGGGAGGCGGCGTGGGGGCTGGACGCCACGGCGCTCGACGATGCGCAGCCGTTCGTGGCCGCCCACCGCGACCCGGCGTTCCTGGCCTCCATCGATGGCCCGGGGCCCAGCCACCTCGACGATGACTTCGAGCTGGTACGGGACACGTTCCGGCGCTATGCCGACGACAAGATCCGCCCGGTCGCCGAGCGGGTACATCGGGACAACGCCGACATCCCCGAGGACATCATCTCGGGCCTGGCCGAGCTCGGCGCCTTCGGCCTGTCGGTGCCCGAGCGGTACGGCGGGTTCGCCGCCGGCGGCGAGAGCGACTACATGGGCATGGTGGTCGCCACCGAGGAGCTCTCGCGGGGATCGCTGGGCGTGGGTGGGTCGCTGATCACGCGCCCCGAGATCCTCACCCGGGCCCTCGTCAAGGGCGGCACCGAGGATCAGAAGCAGCACTGGCTGCCCCGGCTGGCCAGCGCCGAGGTCATGGCGGCCGTCGCGGTGACCGAGCCGGACTACGGCTCCGACGTGGCGGCCATCACCACCATGGCCACCCCCACCGACGGCGGCTGGCTCGTCAGCGGCGTCAAGACCTGGTGCACGTTCGGCGCCCGGGCGGACGTCCTGATGCTGCTGGCCCGCACCGAACCCGATCGCTCCCGCGCCCACCGCGGGCTGTCGTTGTTCGTGGTCCCCAAGCCCCGCGGCGAGGGCCACGGCTTCCAGTTCACGCAGGACGCGGGGACCGATGGCACCCCCGGGGGCGGCCGCATGGAGGGCCGGCCGATCGACACCATCGGCTACCGCGGGATGCACTCCTACGAGATCGCCTTCGACGACTGGTTCGTGTCCGACGACGGACTGGTCGGCGGCGGCGACGGCCTCGGCAGGGGCTTCTACCTGCAGATGGCCGGCTTCGAGAACGGCCGGCTGCAGACTGCAGCGCGGGCCATCGGGGTGATGCAGGCCGCGTACGAGGATGCCCGGCAGTACGCCCTCGACCGCTCGGTCTTCGGCCACCCGATCGCCGACTACCAGCTGACCAGGGCCAAGCTCGCGCGCATGGCCGTGACCATCCAGGCGGCCCGCCAGTTCTCCTACGTCGTGGCCCGTCTGATGGCCAAGGGCGAGGGGACGCTGGAGGCGGCGATGGTCAAGGCGTACGTGTGCAAGGCCGCCGAGTGGGTCACCCGTGAGGCCATGCAGATCCACGGCGGCTACGGCTATGCCGAGGAGTACGCCGTCAGCCGCTACTTCGTGGACGCACGCGTGCTGTCCATCTTCGAGGGCGCCGACGAGACCCTCTGCCTCAAGGTCATCGCCCGACGCCTGGTGGAGGCGGCGAGGCAATAGGTTCCACTCGGTGCCGGACACTGCCAGCCCACAGCTCGCCGAGCTCCCGGAGGACTGGGAGCGGGCCCTGGCCGTCATGGCCCATCCCGACGACCTCGAGTACGGGGGCGCCGCCGCCGTCGCCCGCTGGACCGGCAAGGGCAAGTGGGTCGCCTACGTCCTGGCCAGCAAGGGCGAGGCGGGCATCGGTTCGCTGGAGCCCACCGAGAGCGCGCGGGTCCGCACGAGCGAGCAACGTGACAGCGCCGCGGTGGTGGGCGTGACCGACGTCGAGTTCCTGGATCACCCCGACGGCACGATCGAGTACGGGTTGCCGCTGCGGCGCGACCTGGCGGCCGCGATCCGGCGCCACCGGCCGGAGCTCGTCATCGGCGTCAACCATCGCGAGAGCTACGGCGGGACGTACGTCAACATGGCCGACCACCGGGCGGTCGGGCTGGCGACCATCGACGCGGTGCGTGATGCCGCCAACCGCTGGGTGTTCCCCGAGCTGCGGGGCGGCGGGCTGGAGCCCTGGTCGGGCGTGCGCTACCTGGCGGTCATCGCCTCGCCCCAGCCCACGCACGCGGTCGACGTGACCGCCACGTTCGACGTCGGCGTCGACTCGCTGCGGCGCCACGCCGCCTACCTGGCGGGGCTGGGCGATCCTGACCCCGAGGTGGTCCTCCGGCAGTGGGCGGAGGCGACGGCCGAACGCTTCGGCGGCCGCCTGGCCGTGTCCTTCGAGCTGCTCGGCATCTAGTGGACCCTCTGCACACCCGCTAGTGCCGCGGCGGTGATCGTCACTAGCGTCCCCACGATGCAGGACCTCGAGGGCAAGGTGGCGGTGGTGACCGGCGGAGCGTCGGGCATCGGCCTGGGGTTGGCCCGGCGGTTCGCGGGCGAGCGCATGCGGGTGGTGCTGGCGGACGTCGAGCGGGCCGCACTCGACGAGGCGACCGCCGAGCTGGCCGACGCGTTCGGCGCCGACAACGTCCTGGGGGTCCCCACCGACGTGCGCGACGACGATGCAGTTGACGCGCTGGCGGCGGCGGCGTTCGAGCGTTTCGGCACGGTCCACGTGCTGTGCAACAACGCCGGGGTCGGGGTCGGAGGGCTCACCTGGACGGTGCCCGCCGATCGTTGGCGCTGGGCCGTCGACGTGAACCTGCTCGGGGTCGCGCGCGGTATCAGGGCGTTCGTGCCCCGGATGATCGAGCAGGGCGAGGGCCACGTCGTCAACACGGCGTCGGCGGCCGGCATCGTCACCGGACCGGCGATGGCCCCCTACTTCGCCACCAAGCATGCGGTGGTGGCCCTGTCGGAGTCGCTGTACTTCGACCTCCAGCTCACCGGTAGCGCCGTCGGCGTGTCCGTCCTGTGCCCGGAGTGGGTGCGCACCAACATCGCCGACACCGAGCGGAACCGTCCCTCGGACGTGGCACCGGCCGACTCGGGTCCGGTGCCCGGCGTCGACGTCGACCCCGAGATGATGCGGGCGCTGATCCAGGGGCTGGTCGACGGCGGCATGGACCCCGGCGACGTCGCCGCGCAGGTCGTCGATGCCATTCGAATCGGCCGGTTCTGGGTCGTGACCCATGCCACCACCGTGGACGCCGCCCGCGAGCGCTGGGACGCCATCGCCTCCGACGGCCAACCGGTGTTCTGGAACGTGACGGCCGTCTGACCGCGCGGCCCCGCCCGGCAGGACCGGACCATCGACCCCCCGCCTTGACGGGGCCCTTCCCCGGGCCCTATACATACACTCGGTATGTATGATTCTCCGGAGGGGTATCTCCGGCCCCGGTAGCAGGGAGGGCGAAATGGCGGAAGTTGTCATGGTCGGCGGAGGCGTGGTGGGCCTGTGCGGTGGCCTGCTCCTGGCGCGTGATGGCCACCGCGTCACGCTGCTCGAGCGTGACCCGGCGCCGCCGACGCGGCCCGAGGACGCCTGGACGGGGTGGGAGAGGCGTGGCGTCAACCAGTTCCGCATGCTCCACTACTTTCTGCCCCGCTTCCGCGAGATCCTCGAGGCCGAGCTGCCCGACGTCGCCGGAGCGCTCGACGGCGCCGGCGCGCTGCGGACCAACGTGATGGACGACCTCCCCGCGTCCATCAGTGGCGGCGCCCGCCCCGGCGACGAGCGGTTCACGGCGCTCACCGGCCGCCGCCCAGTCGTCGAGTCCGCCATCTCGCGGGCGGCGGAGCGCGAACCGGGTCTCGAGGTCCGGCGGGGTGCGGCGGTGCGGGGGCTGCTGTCCGGCGTCGAGCCCCGCTGGCCCGGGGTACCCAGGGTGGTCGGGGTCGTCACGGACGCGGGCGAGGAGCTCGCGGCCGACCTGGTCGTCGACGTGAGCGGGCGGCGGTCACCGCTGCCGCAGTGGCTCGCAGCCATCGGCGCCCGCCCGCCGGAGGAGGAACGCGAGGACTCGGGCTTCGTGTACTACGGCCGCCACTTCCGCTCGGGCGACGGGTCCGTGCCGGCGGCATTCGGTCCGCCGCTCCAGCCTTACGACTCGGTGTCGCTGCTCATGCTGCCGGCAGACAACGGCACATGGGGTGTCGGCCTGATCACGAGCGCTGGGGACGGCGTCCTGAGGGCGGCCCGCCATGCGGACGTGTGGGAGCGGGTCGTCAGGAGCTATCCGCTCGCCGCCCACTGGCTCGACGGCGAGACGATCTCGGACGGCGTCGAGGTCATGGCCAAGCTCGAGGACCGCCACCGACACCTGTGGGCGGCCGGTACCCCGGTGGCGACGGGGATCGTCGCCCTGGGCGACGCATGGGCGTGCACCAACCCGTCGGTGGGCCGCGGCGCCTCCATCGGGCTGCTCCACGCACTGTGCCTGCGCGAGCTGCTGAGGCAGGTGCCGGCTGACGACCGCGTGGACCTGGTGAAGCGCTGGGACGAGCTGACCACCGAGGTCGTCGAGCCCTGGTACCGCGAGACCGTGGCGTTCGACCGGCACCGGTTGGCGGAGATCGATGCGCAGATCGAGGGTGTCCCCTACGAGACCGACGATCCGGCGTGGCTCCACGGTGAGGCGCTGCGGCGGAGCGGCCCGAGCGATCCCGACCTCCTCCGGGCCGGCGTGGCGATCCGATCGTTGCTCGTACGGAGCGCGGACGTCCTCGCACGACCCGGCCTGGTCGAGAAGGCCATGTCACTCATCCCGCCCGAGCCTGCGCCGGGACCGAGCCGTGCCGAGCTCGTCGCCCTGGTCGAGCGCGAGTCCGTTGTAGGAGCATCGTGACCATGCGCATCGGAGTGAACGACATCGAGCTCGAGGTCCAGGTTGCGGAGCCGGCCGGCGACCCCGGGGCTCCGGCCGTCCTGCTGCTGCACGGCTGGCCCGACTCCCACCGCCTCTGGCGGAACCAGGTGCCCGCCCTCACCGCGGCCGGGTTCCGGGCCGTCGCGCCCGACCTCCGCGGCTTCGGCGACTCCGACCGGCCGGAGGATGTCGCCGCCTACGGGTTGGCCCACATCCTGGGAGACGTTGTCGGCGTCCTCGACCATCTGGGCATCGAGCGTGCCCACGTGGTCGGTCACGACTGGGGCGCAGCCGTGGCCTGGGCGCTGGCGGCGTTCCTCCCCGATCGCGTCGACCACCTCGTCGCGCTGTCGGTGGGTCACCCCGCGGCATTCGGCGCCGCCGGTCTCCCCCAGCGCGAGAAGTCGTGGTACATGCTGTTGTTCCAGTTCGAGGGCGTGGCCGAGCGCTGGCTGTCGGACGACGACTACGCCAACTTCAGGTCTTGGGGCCGGCATCCGGACGCGGAGGGGGCGATCGCCGACCTGTCCCGTCCCGGTGCGCTGACGGCGAGCCTCAACTGGTACCGCGCCAACCTTCCCCCGGTGACCCTGGTCGAGCCGGCGCTCGAGGTGCCGCCCGTCGCTCGACCCACGATGGGGTTGTGGAGCAAGGGCGACATGGCCCTCGTGGAGGAGAACGTGACCGGCTCCGCCGCCCACGTGACGGCGCAGTGGCGCTACGAGCGGATCGACGATGCCGGGCACTGGATCCCGCTCGAGGCGCCCGACGAACTGACCGCCCTGCTGCTCGACTTCCTCCCCGCCCCCGGCTGATCCGCGACGCTCGACCCCGACGGCGTCGAGCCGCCGCACTGCCCCCGCGCCGGGCTCAGTCGCCCTCGAGCGTGGCGATGGCTGAGGCTAGAGCCAGGGTGCGGCGGGCCTGGTCGACGTGGAGGTTCTCGACCATGCGGCCATCGACGGTGACCACGCCTCGACCCTCGCCCTGCGCCTGCTCGAACGCCGCGATGATGCGGCCCGCGCGTTCCACTTCGTCGGCCGCCGGGGCGAACACCCGGTTGCACGGCTCGAGCTGGCCGGGGTGGATCAACGTCTTGCCGTCGAAGCCCAGCTGGCGCCCCTGGCGGCACTCCGCCTCGAATCCCTCGGCGTCGCCGATGTCGTTGTAGACGCCGTCGAGGATGACCTTGCCCGTGGCTCGGGCGGCGAGCAGGCACAGGCCGAGACCCGCCAGCAGGGGCTGCCGCCCGGGAACATGCTCGGCCTGCAGCTCCTTGGCGAGGTCGTTGGTGCCCATCACCAGCACCGTCAGCCGATCGGAAGCGGCGCAGATCTCCTCGGCACGCAGCGTCGCCGCCGGCGTCTCGAGCATGGCCCAGACGGCGGTACCGTCGCTGGCCCCTCCCGCCTCGAGCGCCTTCTCGATGGCGTGCACCGCGCCCGCCGAGTCGACCTTCGGGACCACCACCGCGGCAGGACCGGCGGCCGCCGCCGCCCGCAGGTCGTCGTCGTGCCAGGGCGTGCCGGCGCCGTTGATGCGGATGGTGACCTCGCGGCGCCCGTAGCGGCCCGAGGCCGCCGCCTCGCACACCCGGTCGCGGGCCTCGGCCTTGGCGTCGGGTGCGACCGCGTCCTCGAGGTCCAGGATGAGGGCGTCGGCGGGCAGGGTCTCGGCCTTGGTGAGGGCCCGCTCGTTGGCGCCGGGCATGTACAGCACCGACCGCCGGGGCCGCAGCGCAGGCTCGCCGGCGGCGCTCACCCGTCCGCCGGCTCCGTGGCGCCGAAGCCGTAGGCGGCCGCGAGCTCGTGATCCCTATCGGCCAGCTGGTGCGCGAGCTCGACGATCACCTTGCACTGCTTGACCGAGGCGTCGTCCTCCATCTTGCCGTCGAGCATGATGGCGCCGGTGCCGTCGCCCATGGCCTCGATGACCCTCTGGGCATGGGCCACGTCGGCTGGATCCGGGCTGAACACGCGCTTGGCGATCTCGATCTGCGTGGGGTGCAGGCTCCACGCGCCGACGCAGCCGAGCAGGAAGGCGTTGCGGAACTGGTCCTCGCAGGCCACGACATCCTTGATGTCGCCGAACGGCCCGTAGTACGGCAGCACACCGTTGGCCACGCAGGCGTCCACCATGCGAGCCAGCGTGTAGTGCCACAGGTCCTGCTGGAAGGTGGCACGCGGCGCGTCCGGTTCGTCGGGGTCGGGGTCCTGGCGCACCAGGTAGCCCGGGTGGCCACCGCCCACGCGGGTGGTCTTCATCCTCCGGTTGGCGGCCAGGTCGGCGGGCCCCAGCGAGAGGCCCTGCATGCGGGGGCTGGCGGCACAGATCTCCTCGACGTTGGCCACGCCGCGGGCGGTCTCGAGGATGGCGTGCACCAGTAGCGGCTCGGTGAGCCCGGCCCTGGCCTCGAGCTGGGCCAGCAGGCGGTCGACGTAGTGGATGTCCTCGGGGCCCTCGACCTTTGGGATCATGATGACGTCGACGGCGTCGCCGACCTCGGTGACGGCCGTGGTGAGGTCGTCGAGCCCCCAGGGCGAATCGAGCGAGTTGACGCGGGTCCACAGCTGGGTGTCGGGCGCGCTCCACTTCTTGCCCACCTCGATCATCCCCGCCCGGGCGGCCTCCTTGTCCGCCGCGGGCACACCGTCCTCGAGGTTGGCGAGCAGGACGTCGACCTGGCCGGCCATGTCCGGCACCTTGGCCACCATCTTCGGGTTCGACGCCGGGAAGAAGTGGATCATCCGCGAGGGCCGGACGGGGATCTCCCGCAGCGGCACGGGTGCACCAACCGCCAGCGGGCGGAAGAAGTCCTTGGGGGAACGCATCGAGGACCGACCCTAACGCGGTGGTGTCCGAGCCAGCCCGGCCCGCTTGCCGCGGGCAACGACCTTGACCGCCATCTTCCGCGACGCCTCGTCGACCATCTCGTCGCCGAGGAGGACCGCGCCCCGTCCCTCGTCGCCGGCGGCGAGCGCGAGGGCGTCGAGGACGGCGCCGGCGCGGTCGAACTGCTCCTGCGTGGGTGTGAACGCCTCGTTGACGATCGGCACCTGGTCGGGATGGACGGTCCACTTGCCGTCGACCCCGAGCGCCCGCGCCCGCTGGCAGTAGCGCCGCAGCCCGTTGAGGTCGCGGATCCGCAGATAGGGCCCGTCGACGACCTGGAGCCCGTGCGCCCGGCCGGCGGCGAGGATGCGGGAGAGGACGTAGTGGAAGTGGTCGCCGGGGTACTCGGGGATCTCCACACCGGCGGTGAGCATCGGCATCTGCATCGAGGCCGCGAAGTCGGCGGGCCCGAACACGACCGCCTCGAGCCGGTCCGAGGCGGCGCAGATGGCCTCCACGTCGATGAGCCCGGCCGCCGACTCGATCTGCGCCTCGATGCCGACGTGGCCCACGGGCAGGCCGGCGTGGATCTCGGCCTGGCGCAGCACCAGGTCGGCCGCCACCACGTGCGCCGCGCTCTCCACCTTGGGGAGGACGATCTCGTCGAGGCGCGGGCCAGACCCGCCGACGACCTCGAAGATGTCGAAGGTGGTCCAGCGGGTCGACCAGTCGTTGACCCGCACGGCGACGATCATGTCGCCCCAATCGCCGCCGGCGACGGCATCCGCCACGGTGGCCCGGGCGGCCTCCTTCTCCGTGGGCGCGACGGCGTCCTCGAGGTCGAGGAACACCATGTCCGCCGGGAGGCTCTGCGCCTTGGCGATGAAGCGGGGGCTCGACCCCGGAACCGCGTGGCACGACCGCCGGGGGAGGTCACGCGACCGGGGCGACATGGCGCGCCCGGGCTAGGCAGCCGCGGCGGCCAGGTCGGCCGGGAGCAGCTGGTCGGTGACCAAGCGCTCGAACCGGGTCGGATCGCCGTCGACATAGGCCCGGCACAGCCGCAGGCCCTCGGTGTAGCAGTGGCTGTACGCACGCCACGTCGGATCGGTGAGGAAGGACACCGCCTTGTCTGCCCGGTTGCGGGGCAGCAGCGCCCAACGCTCGAGGTAGGCCACCACGTCCTCGATCGGCCAGCCGCCGTCGTGCAGGTGGATGGCGGCGTTCGACCGCACCCACGACAGCGCCTCGGCCGCTTCGGCCACTTCCGCAGCCACCTCCGCGTCGTAGCGGACGCCCAGGGGCCGCAGGTGCTCGGCCACCACCCGCTCGGGGCGGCGACCCACCACCACCTCGACGCCGAGGTCGGCCAGGCCCTCGGCCATCGTGCACTGCGGCGTGCCGACGAGGAAGATCGTCTCCTCGAGCCAGCGGCGCTGGCGGACGAGGCCGACCTCCTTGCGGGTGTGCTCCGTGTGGTGGCCCGGGTAGGCCTCGTGGGCCACCAGGTGTCCCAGCGTCAGCGACAGGACCGGCAGATCGACGTTGATCGCCACCCGGCTGCGCAGCCCACCCTCGTAGTAGTTGAAGCCGGACCATGGCTTGTCGGTCTCGAAGATCCACGCGACGTGCTCGCCGTCCGGTAGCCCGAAGAGGCGCTGGGTGCGCTCGCGCAGGTCGTCCGCCAGCGACCGGATCGCAGGCTCGAGCTTGTCGGTAGGGACGGCGTGCGCCTCGCGCCAGGGGATGTACCGCTCGCGCAGTAGGGCGCCGCCATCGGCGGGCAGGACCTGGTCGAGGCGCCGGTGGGCGGCCGCGAACTCGTCGTCGTCGACGAGACTGGGGCGGGCGCCGTAGCACGACTCGACCTCGTCGAGATAGCCGATGTCCGCCCCCGCCAGCTTGCGGGCGCTGGTCCGGAGGCCGAAGGCCTGGGCCCGGATCCAGCGCCGGCGCCCGGCATCGAGCTGGTCGGCACCTTCGCCGGCATCGAGGTCGGCGACCAGGCGGCCGGCGTCGGCGGCCAGCTCCGCAGGCGGGCGCGGCGGCTCGGCCTCGGCCCGGCCGGCCAGCTCGGACGGGCCGTAGTAGGCATCGACGAACCCGTCGACGTGGCGGCCGAGCCGGAGCCCGAGCTCCAGGTAGCGCTCGACGACGCTGGTCTCTCCCACGGCGGCCGACGCTAACGCGCCCACCCCGGGAGCCAGGTCACGTCGCTCAGTACTGGCCGCCGAGCTTGCGGTGGTCCCAGGAGACGACTCGATCGACGTGGACGATCACGCCCACCCGCTTGGCACCGGTGCGCTCGAGGAACGGTTGCACCTCCTCGGACCACTCGCCGACGTAGCGCTCGAACACGCTGCGCCCGATGGCCATCCTGCCGTCGTAATCGGGCACCAGCTCCGCCCTGCCCACCAGCTCGACGCCCTGCAGCTCCTCGTACTTGTCGCCGGCCTCGACGAGGCAGGTGATCTGCGGGTTGCGCTCGAGGTTGAGGATCTTCTGCGACGTGCCGAACGTCCAGAACGCCGGCGCCTGCCCCACGAAGCCGTACCACATGGCCACCATGTGGATCGTGCCGTCGTGGTTGATGGTCGCGACGTTCATGGTGTGGCGCCCCCGGAGGAACTCGGCCACCTCGTCGTCGGACATGCGGATCAGCTCGCGGCGCTTCATGGCCCGGGATTCTTTCAGGTCCCGGGGTCGCAGCCAGCGGGAGTGCCGCCGCCAGGAGGGCGGGCGACGAGAGGCCGGCCGACGGTCGAGATGCTCTCCGCGAGCCGAACGCCCTCCTCAGCGGCGTCGACGCTGAAGGGGGCGTCCTTCAGGTCTTCCGGCCAGCCGTCGACGATGTCCGACGCCCACTCCACCCAACGGGCGACCATGACGTAGAAGTCGGTCAGAAACCGCCCGCCCAGCTGGTTGAGCGCGGCTCGCTGCGGGAAGGTTCGTGCTCGGACTGCTCGGCTGGATGCTGGACGGCCTCGACGACGCCGGCCGAGCCCGCGCACTCGACGGGCTGCGGTCGACCGTCGCCGCCCACGAGACCGACCGGGGCGTGATCTACGAGTCGGCGGCGTGGATCACCCGAGCCACCCACATGTGACAAGTCCGGGACCGGCGTCCGGAAACGCCGGCAACGGTCACATCCGAACGCCGGAATTGCCGCCGCCGGGCTGGCGCAGCAGCTCCGGCGGGCACGGGCACGGCACCTGGCGGGGCTCGACGATCCGGTCGATCCCGGCGATCGGCAGGACCTCCCCGGCCGCCGCACCAGCTCGGGTCCCCAGGGCGTCGAACAGCGGGCCCGGCAGGCGGCGACCCACGGCCACCAGCAGCCACACGGCCGCCCCCTCCTCCCGGGCCTCGGCCATCGCCTCGCCCGTCCCGGCGGCGCCGAGGAACCGGTCCGGGCCGGCCGCACCGGTCTCGACGAGCAGGATCCTGTCGGCGGCGGCGTCGCGTGCGGGCCCGGCGCCCTCGGCCGCGGCCACCACGAGGTCGTCACGCATGCCCGCCAGGTCGTCGGCGAGGTCCGAGCCCCCCGCAGCGTCGGGTATGACGGCGACGACCGCGCCATCGGGCAGCTCCAGGCTCAGGTCGATCCGGGCGGGATCGTCGTCGAGCTCGAGGGCGATCCTTCGGGCCTCAGTCCTGGCGTCGTCGGCGGCCAGCAGCCGGGCACACGCCCACCACAGCGCCCCGGCCGCCGGGTGCCGGTCGATCAGCCGGCGACACGACGTGAGCAGGCTCATCGGGTCGAACGCCAGCGACCCGAGAACCGACGCCGCCTCGCTCGCCAGCAGCGTCTGGTCGAGGTCGCGCGCTCGCGCCACCGCTCGCAGCCGCTCGATCGGGTGCACCGGTTCGACCGTAGCCCCGAATCTGCTCCCAGAAACCGCAGCTTGCTACCGTCTCGGGCCGTGGCGACCGACCCCCCTGGTGACCTACAGCTCGCGCCGCTCGACGGCGAGCCACGGAGCCTGGACGCCTGGCTGACCACGTTTCACCTGGCGGCGGTCATCCTCGATCCGTACACCTACGAGAGCGCCTGGCTGCTGGAGACCGCGGGTCGCATCCTCGAGGACTTCCGGGGGGCCGACTGCCGGATCGCGTTCGTCGTGACCGCCAACGCCGATGACGCCCGCGAGTTCCTGGGGCCGTGGGCGCAGCGGATGCTCACCTTCGCCGACCCGGATCGCGACCTCGTCAAGGCGATCGGGGTCAACGAGCTGCCCGCCTTCGTGCACCTGCGCCAGGACCGCTCGGTGGCCGCCCTCGCCGAGGGGTGGGACCCGCCGGAGTGGCGCGATGCCGTGTCCGAGCTTGCCAAGGCGATGAGCTGGACGCGGCCCAACATCCCCGGGCCCGCCGATCCCAAGCCCTACCCCGGCTCCCCCGCCCTCGGCGCCTGAGGGCCCCGGCGGCATCCGCTACTTGCGGACCCCGCCCTTGGTCATGCCCAGGACGTCGAGGGCGACGTCCAGCTGCTCCTCGGTGAGCAGGCCCTTCTCGAGCACCAGCTCACGCACGCTGCGCCCGGTGGCGATGCTCTCCTTGACGATGACACCGGCCGCGTCGTAGCCGATGTAGGGGTTGAGCGAGGTCCCGAGCGACGGGCTCGACTCGGCGTAGGCGCGGCAGCGCTCGACGTCGGCCTCGATCCCGGCCACGCAGCGATCGGCGAACAGCTGGGTCACATTGCTCAGCAGGCGGATCGACTCGAGCAGGTTGCGGGAGATCACCGGCATGTAGACGTTCAGCTCGAAGTTGCCCTGCGACCCGGCGAAGGCGACCGCGGCATCGTTGCCGATCACCTGGGCCGATACCTGGGTGAGCGCCTCCACCAGCACCGGGTTGACCTTGCCCGGCATGATCGACGACCCCGGCTGCAGGTCTGGCAGGCGGATCTCGGCCAGCCCGGTGCGGGGCCCCGATGCCATCCAGCGGATGTCGTTGCCGACCTTGACCAGGGCCACGGCCAGGCCCCGCAGGCTGCCCGACAGGGCCACCAGGGCGTCACGGGCGCCCTGCACGGCGAAGTGGTCGCCGGCCTCGACGAGCGGCAGCTCGAGGTCGCGCGCCAGCTGGTCGATCACGTCGGCGGCGAAACCCGGCGGGCAGTTGATGCCGGTGCCGACGGCCGTCCCGCCGAGCGGCAGCTCGCCGACGCTGCCCAGCGTCGCCTTGATGCGCCCCGCCGCCTGGGAGACCTGCGCCGCGTAGCCGCCGAACTCCTGGCCGAGGGTGACCGGCGTGGCGTCCATCAGGTGGGTGCGGCCGGACTTCACCACCCCGGCGAACGAATGCGCCTTGGCCCGAAGCGCCAGGCACAGGTACTCCAGCGCCGGGAGCAGCGCCGTGTGCGTCTGGTGCGCTGCCGCCACGTGGATCGCCGACGGGAACACGTCGTTCGACGACTGCGAGGCGTTGACGTGGTCGTTGGGGTGGACCGGGCGCCCCAGCCGCAGCGAGGCCAGCCGGGCCAGGACCTCGTTGACGTTCATGTTGGAGCTGGTGCCGGAACCGGTCTGGAACACGTCGATGGGGAAGTGGTCGTTCCAGCGGCCGTCCGCCACCTCGGCGGCAGCGGCGCTGATGGCGTCGGCCATGTCCTGCTCGATGACGCCGAGCCGCGCGTTGGCCTGGGCCGCGGCGCCCTTGATGCGGGCCAGCGCTGCGATCAATGACGGCTCCAGGGGCACGCCCGAGATCGGAAAGTTTTCGACCGCCCGCTGCGTGTGTGCGCCCCAGTGGACCGACGAGTGCACCCGTACCTCTCCCATGCTGTCCTGCTCGACGCGGTAGTCGTCGCTTGCGCTTGTCACCGGATGGACGGTATCCACCGTGGTGGCCCGCGACCGCATCCGCAAGGGGACCGAGCCCACCCGGCCGGCCTATCACCGGGGCACGCGATAATCCGGCCATGGGGATGCCGGGACTCGCCTCGCGGCCGCGCTATGTGTCGGTGGTCGGCGGCACCGAGGCCGACGAGTCGGTCCTCGCCCTCGCCGAGGAGGTTGGGCGCCTGCTCGCCCAGCGGGACTGCATCGTCGTCACCGGCGGGCGCGCGGGCGTGGCCGAGGCCGCCTGCCGGGGCGCCGTGCTGGCCGGCGGCTCCACGGTCGGCATCCTTCCCGGCGCGACCCGCGCCGAGGCCAACCCCTACGTCACCGTCGCGGTGCCGACCGGCGTGGGCGAGGCCCGCAACGCGCTGGTGGTGATGGACGCCGCCGCCGTGATCGCCCTGCCGGGCGCCTACGGCACGCTGTCCGAGGTCGCATTCGCCCTGCTGGCGGGCACGCCGGTCATCGTCCTCGGCGAGGGTTGGGACGTGGCCGGCACGGTGCCGGCGCGCACGGCCGCCGACGCCGTCGACCTGGCGCTGGACCTGCACCGGGGCACCTGACCGGCTGTCGACCGGCCGTCAGCGCGCGCAGGCCTGGACGGTGACGGGACCGTCGCCGTTCGGCGCGACCGTGACGTCGGGCCCGGTCCCGCTGCCGGCGGGGCCGCCCTCGGCCGCCCAGTCCTCGAAAGCGCCGCGCAACTCCGCCGTCTCGCCGGGGTCGTCGCCGACGGCCGCCAGCGTGGCGCACGGCCGTTGGCCATCGCGCCAGGCCACCACGGAGTCGCCACCCCACCCGGTGGCCGCGGCGCGGGCGTGGTCCGCGTCCAGTCCGTCGGCCAGGACGACCTGGATCAGGAACTGTCCGGCGACGCCCTGGTCGACCACCTGGCCGGTGACGGCGGGCGCCGGCACGTCGATGCCGCCCTCGCCGGCTTCGTAGCTGGCCGGGTCGATCACCTGCTCGCTGGTGCGCGGCGGGGCGTCGAACGCCGCGTCCAGCGCCTCCTGCCCACCGTCGTCGAGCAGCTGGACGACGAAGTCGTGGCCCAGGCCGTAGGGCGCGCTGATCAGGTCGACCAACACCAGCGGCACGTCGCCGAGGTCGAGGCCGCCCGCCAGTGACAGTTCCTCGGCGGCGGCGTCGAGCTGCTCCTCGTCGCTGAGTCCGGCCCGGTAGGCATCCTCGACGCGGCGCGCGTTGCCCTCGACCACGGCGCTGAAGCCGAAGTCGATCTCGTCGTCGGCGTCGTCGTACTCGGGCCGATCGAGGTCGAATCGCTGGTCATCGAGGGCGTGGGTGAGCTCGTGGGCGATGGTGGTGCGGACATACGGCGTGAGCGCCGTCCCCCGGACCACCAGCTCGTCGGTCTCCGGGTCGTAGAAGCCGACCACGCCGGCGCCGAGCAGGGTGCGCATGGCGTCCACGAGGTCGACGTCGGCCTCGACCAGCCCGAAGGCCTTCAGCAGGACCTCCGTGTTCCGCAGCTCGTCGACGCTCTCGTCGAAGTCGTCGAGCAGCCGGCGCTGGAACTCCCCCTCGCCCGCCAGCTCGACGTCCACCGGCTCGGTGAACGCCAGGCCGCGCTCCGCTTCGACCACGGCACTGATCTCGTCGACGGCGGCGCGCAGCTCGGCCGCGCTGGCCGGGAGGTCGTCGTCGCTGCCGGGACCGTCATCATCCCGGGGCGTCATCGGCGGGGGGAGCCGACAGCGGGTCGGTGTCCGCCTCGTCCACGGACGTCCAGGCTGCGGCGACCGAGGCGGCGGCCAGGGCGACGATGACCACGGCGCCGGCGGCGCCCACCCACCGACGCCGCCGCTTGGGCACCCACTCGCGCTCGGATTCCGACATCGCCCCTGGCACGGTAGCGGCCGGGCCGGTCGCCCCCGTTTCGAGCGGCCGGGGCCGGGGAACGCGTGGTGGAGCCGACCGACGAGGAGGCGCGCATGTCCGACCGCGACGACGAGACCCCGGAGTCCGACGAGGAACGGGCGGAGGAGCTCGCCCACGAGGCGGCCGAGGAGAACCCCGACCCGATCACCTACCGCGAGGTGCTGGAGGGCGAGCTGGAGGAAGAGGGCCTGTCCGAGGAGGGAGGCGAGATCGGCGAGCACATCGACTAGCTGTCTGTGGACCCTCGCGCCCACTGCGTGCTCGGACCTCACGATCGGGGGCGGAGGTTCGTTGTACATCGCATGAACGTCGCCGGGCCCACGACTCGTCGCGGTGGGGCGCGCAGCCGCCAGGGCGGCGTGCCCACCACGTTGCCGGCGCCGGCCAGCGAGGTCTGGCCGCACCGCCAGCCATCCCTGCCCCTCGTGGAGGTCGAAGCGGACCGGCCCCGCCGCGAGGTGCTGCCGAGCGTCGTGCACGTCCCGGCGTGGCTCGGGCCGCCCGCCCAACGGGCCCTGGTGGAGGACTTCCGCCGCTGGGCACTACCGCCCGCCGGGTTGCGCCATCCCCGCGTCCCGACCGGCCACCTGATGAGCGTGCAGTCGGTGTGCCTCGGCTGGCACTGGCAGCCGTATGCGTACAGCCGGACCGCGGACGACACCGACGGGGCGCCCGTGAAGCCACTGCCACCCGATGTCATCGAGCTCGCCCGTGACGCCGTCGGGACCGCCTACGGCGGCGGCTACGAGGCGGCCACCTACGCACCCGACGCCGCGATCGTGAACCTGTATGCCCCCGGTGCCCATCTCGGCCTCCACCAGGACGGCGAGGAGCCTTCTGCGGCACCGGTGGTCACCATCAGCCTGGGCGACACCTGCACCTTCCGCCTCGCCGGCGTCGACCGTCGCACGGGGCCGTTCACCGACATCGAGATGCGCAGCGGCGACCTGCTCGTGTTCGGTGGCCCCAACCGCCGCATCTACCACGGGGTGCCCAAGGTGTTCCCGGGCACGGCACCCCCCGACCTCGGCCTTCCGCTCGGGCGGCTGAGCATCACCGTGCGCGAGACGGGACTGTCGTGAGCGCCACGAGGCCCGTCGCCGATCGGGTGGACCGTCTCCACTGGGCCGACATCGGTGCCGGTCTCGACGACGTCGGGGTGGGGTCGACGGGATCGGTCCTCACCGTGAGCGAGTGCCGGTCGCTGGTCGACGTCTACGGAGACGACTCCCGGTTCCGATCCACCATCGACATGGCCCGCCACCGCTTCGGCGAGGGGCAGTACCGCTACTTCGACCACCCGCTGCCCGACGTCGTGACCGAGCTGCGGGCCGCGTTCTGGCCCCACCTCCTCCCGATCGCGCGGACATGGGCGGAGCGGCGAGGCCAACCGGCGCCGTGGCCGGACCGTCTCCAGGACTGGCTCGTGCGGTGCCACGAAGCGGGACAGACCCGACCAACACCGCTGATGCTGCGCTACGGCCCGGGTGATTGGAACGCGCTGCACCGCGACCTCTACGGCGATCTGGTGTTCCCGCTCCAGGTCGTCATCGGCCTCGACCGCCCGGGGGACGCCTACACCGGCGGCGAGTTCGTCGTCGTCGAGCAACGGCCCCGAGCCCAGTCCCGCGCCACCGCCAGCACGATCCCCCAGGGCCACGGGCTGGTCTTCACCACCCGCGACCGCCCCGTGCGGGGCCAGCGCGGCTGGTCCAACGGACCGTTGCGCCATGGCGTCAGCACGGTTCGCACCGGGTGCCGCCACACGCTCGGCCTGGTCTTCCACGACGCCGCCTGAACGGACTCGATAGCTACTTCGGCCCGCCGGCCTCAGCGGGCGCCACCGGGCAGGGCTGACGTCTCCTCGAGGCGCTTGCGCACGGCCATCGCCCGCAGGATGTCAGTCCACGTGGAGCTGTCATCGCCGGGGTCGCTCGCGGCTCCGACGCGCATGGCCCCCGCTGTGGTCATCACGTCGCTCGTGGTCATGGCCCCACGGTACGGACGGGTGCCCCGAGGGTGAATGGAGCACCCCGGCGTCTTCCGGGTGGGGGTAGCCCCACCCTCGGGGTCAGGGTGTGACGACCGGGAGACTCTCCCACCCCCGCACCGTCGAAGTCCGGGCCTGGACGGCGTTGTCCCAGTCGACCTCCCAGGTCGGAAAGCGCGTCAGCACCTCGTCGAGCGCGACCCGACCCTCGAGCCTGGCCAGCGCGGCGCCGAGGCAGAAGTGGGTCCCGTAGCCGAAGGCCAGGTGGTGGTCGATCGTGCGGTGGATGTCGAACCGGTCGGGGTCGGAGAACCTGCGCTCGTCGCGGTTGCCCGACGCGTTCAACAGGAGGATGGCGCTGCCCTCGGGAACCGGGTGCCCGTGGTGTTCGACGTCCTTGGTGACGTAGCGCGCCTGGACGGGTGACGGCGGCTCGAAGCGCAACAGCTCCTCGATCGCGTTGGGCACCAGGGTGCGGTCCTCGACCAGCTGCCGGCGCTGGTCGGGATGCTCGGCCAGCACCTTGCCGGTCCACCCGATCAGCCGCGTGGTCGTCTCGTTGCCGGCCCCCGCGAGCAGGTTGATGTAGCCCAGCAGCTCGTCCCGGGTCAGGCGGCGGCGGGTGCCCTCCGCGTCCTCGAACTCCGCCTGCAGCAGCTCGGTCATCAGGTCATCGGAGGGGTGCTCCGCGCGCCAATCGATGTACTGCGCGAAGGCCTCGCTCTGGTTGTAGCCCCGGTTCTCGAGGTCCACGTCGGGCATGGTGCCGTCCTCGAGCCGCAGCCCCTCGTCGATGCGATCGCGGAGCGCGTCCTGGTCCTGCTCCGGGATGCCGAGGAGCATGCCGATCGTGCGCGTGGGCATCTGCGCGCCGAGGTCGCGGATGAAGTCGAACCCACCGGTGCCCACCAGCGGATCCAGGCACCGGGCGCAGAACTCCCGCACCTTCGGCTCGATCGCACCCATCTTCCGGGGCGTGAACACCCGCGACAGCAGGCCCCGGTACAGGTCGTGGTCGGGGGGATCCTCGAAGATGATCGACCCTCGCGGGATCTCCACCCCGCTCTTGATCAGCTCGAGGACCGTGCCCCTCTCGGAGCTGTACGTCCTCCAGTCGACCAGGGCCCGCTCGACGTCATCGAATCGGCTCAGGGCGTAGAAGTCGTAGCGCTCGTTGTAGTAGAGGGGACGCTCTTCGCGCAGCCGCTTCCAGATCGGGTACGGATCGGTGTCGATCTCGAAGTCGAACGGGTCGTAGTAGACGTCGGACTCGGTGGCGGTCATCGAAGCCTCCCTCTCCAGGCGCGCGAGTCTGGTCCGCAGTGCGTTCCCATGATGACCGCCCGATCGCCACGGGCTTACAGGGTGCGCTGATAGGCACATCGTGTCGGCTCACGGTGGTCAGTGTTGCCGGGAGGCCGAGCTGTATGGCTGGGGCTTGCGCTGCAAATCCCGTGCTGTTCGGTGCCCACTTGCCGGCCTATCCGCTCGGCCTCTTAGCCGGCGTCGTGCGTGGTCCACTGCTCCCTCCGGTGCGGGCGTCTTCCTCGCGCCTGACGAGACTCACGTTACACTGTTGGTAGAAGGTTGTTCTCGGCGACGTCCCCGTGCGATGACGGAGGAGGGGTGCGGGATGCGCATCGGGGTGATGGTCGGCCCGGAGCGGGGCCGCTACCGGACCAAGGTCGACCGGCTGCGCGCCGACGCGCGTTGGGCGGACGAGGCCGGCTTCGCGTCCGTCTGGGTCCCACAGATCCCCGACGACTTCGACGCGCTGACTGCGGCCGCCCTCGTCGGGTCCGAGACGACGCGCATCGAGGTCGGCACGGCCGTAGTCCCCGTCCAGCCCCGGCATCCCATCGCCCTGGCTCAGCAGGCGCTGTCCGTCCAGGCGGTGTGTGGGGGCCGCCTCTCCCTCGGCCTCGGCGTCTCGCACCATTGGATCATCGACGAGATGCTCGGGCTGGCCTACGAGCACCCGGCGCCGACCATGCGCGCCTACCTCGACGTGCTCGACCCGGCGCTCGCCGGTCCCGGGCGCGTGGACGTGCACAACGAGCGGTTCCGGGTGCACAACCCGCTGGACATCACGGACCTCGCCCCCACCCCGGTGCTGCTGGCGGCGCTCGGTCCGGCGATGCTGCGGCTGGCCGGTGAGCGCACCGGCGGGACGATCCTCTGGATGGCCGACGAACGGGCGATCGGCTCCCACGTCGTGCCGCACATCACGCGTGCCGCCGAGGCCGCCGGTCGTCCGGCGCCCCGCATCGTCGCCGGCGTGCCGGTGTGCCTGTGCCGCGACGAGGAGGTCGATGCCGCCGTGGCGCGGACCAATCGGATCCTGGCCGAAGCCGAGATGTCGCCGAACTACCAGCGGCTGCTCGACCACGGGGACGCCCGCGGCGTCGGCGACATCCTCGCCGCGGGCAGCGAGTCCGCCGTCGAGAAACGCCTCCGAGCGTTCGCGGACGCCGGTGCCACCGACGTCTCCGTCCGGGTCGTCCCCATCGGGGAGAACCGCGACGAGCTGATCGCGTCCCTGCACCGCACCCGCGCCCTTCTCGCGTCGCTGGCCGCGTCGCTCCAGTGAGGGTCGATTCCGCCGGCCGTGAGACGGCCTAGATGCCCACGCTTGATGACCCGACGTGATCCGCGAAATCGACCCTCAGAGACACTCGCCGTAGCAGGAGGAAGACCGATGCCCGGACCCGTGCCCGACATCCCGGTGTTCGACGCCGACAACCACCTCTACGAGACGCAGGATGCGCTGACGAAGTTCCTGCCCGACCGTTACCAGGGCGCGATCGACTACGTGGAGGTGCGGGGCCGCACCAAGATCGTCGTGCGGGGCCGAATCAGCGAGTACATCCCGAACCCCACCTTCGACGTCGTGGCGCGCCCCGGCGCGCAGGAGGACTACTTCCGCCACGGCAACCCCGAGGGCAAGAGCCGGCGGGAGATCTTCGGGGAACCGATGCGGTCGATCCCGGCATTCCGGGAGCCCGCCCCCCGTGTCGCACTGATGGACGACCAGGGCATCGACCGTGCCCTCATGTTCCCCACGCTCGCCAGCCTGATCGAGGAGCGGCTGCGAGACGATGTCGAGCTCACCCACGCCGCGATCCATGCCCTCAACCAGTGGATGCACGAGACGTGGACGTTCAACTACCAGGACCGCATCTTCCCGGTGCCGGTGATCACCCTGCCGATCGTCGAGCGGGCGATCGAGGAGCTGGAGTGGGTGGTCGAGCGCGGCGCCCGCGCCGTGTTGATCCGGCCCGCCCCGGTCCCCGGCTACCGCGGGCCGCGTTCGTTCGGGCTGCCGGAGTTCGACCCGTTCTGGCGGAGGGCCGTCGAGACCGACGTCCTCGTCGCCATGCACTCCTCGGACAGCGGCTACGAGCGCTACACCAACGAGTGGATGGGCAGCGACAGCGAGATGCTGCCGTTCCAGCCCCAGGCTTTCCGGATGCTGGCCCAGTGGCGGCCGATCGAGGACGCCGTCTCGGCCCTCATCTGCCACGGGGCCCTGTCCCGCTTCCCCGGGCTGAAGGTCGCGGTCATCGAGAACGGCAGCAGCTGGGTCGAGCCGCTGCTGCGCAACCTCGCCGACGTCCACAAGAAGATGCCGCAGGACTTCCGCGAGGACCCGATCGAGGTCTTCAAGCGCAGCATCCACATCAGCCCCTTCTGGGAGGAAGACCTGGGCGCGCTCGCCGGTCTCATCGGCGAGGAGCGCGTGCTGTTCGGGTCGGATTACCCCCACCCGGAGGGCCTCGCCGAGCCCGCGACGTACGTCGACCAGCTCGCCGGCGTCGCCGAGCAGTCCGTCCGCAAGATCATGGGCGGCAACCTCGCCCGGCTCATGAATGTCGACGACGCGGCCGCCGTGCGATGACTGCCAGCAGCGGCTGGGCGTGGGACAGCATCCCGGCGATGGCCGCGGCTGCCGCCGACCGGTTCGGCGACCGGCCGGCGATCGCCGACGGCGACACCCGCCTCACCTACGCCGAGCTGGTCTCAGAGGCCCGGGAATTCGGCGCAGCGCTCGTGGCCTCGGGCGTCGATGCGGGCGACCGGGTCGCCATCTGGGCGCCGAACAGCGCGGGGTGGGTCGTGGCGGCGCTCGGTCTGTTCCAGGCCGGCGCGGTCCTCGTCCCGGTTAACACGCGGTTCAAGGGCCCAGAGGCGACGGAGATCCTGTCCCGGAGCCGCGCCCGGGTGCTGGTGACGGTCACCGACTTCCTGGGAACCGACTACGTGACGATGCTCGACACCACCCGCGCCGAACTGGCCGACCTGAAGACCATCGTCGTGGTGGGTGGCCCGGCCGGGCCCGGCACGGAGCCTTGGGACGGGTTCATGGCGAGGGCCACGGATGGGACCCGTGCCGAGGTCGATCTGCGGCTCGCCGCGCTGGGCGACGACGATCCGTCCGACATCCTGTTCACCTCCGGGACGACCGGCGTGCCCAAGGGTGTCGTGCAGACCCACCGTCGGACCCTGCAGGTGGCGACCGACTGGGTCACGATGACCGGCCTCGGTACCGCCGATCGTTACCTGATGGTGAACCCGTACTTCCACATGTTCGGGTTGAAGGCCGGGATCCTGGCCTCGGTGGCGGCGGGCGCGCTCATGCTGCCGGAGCCCGTGTTCGACGTCGACCGCGTCCTCGCCCGCGTGGCCGAGGAGGCCGTCACCGTGCTGCCGGGACCGCCGACGCTGTACCAGTCGATCCTCGACCACCCCGCCCGCGACCGGCACGACCTGTCCAGCCTGCGGGTCGCCGTGACGGGCGCGGCCGACATCCCCGTCGAGCTCATCCGCCGGATCGACCACGAGCTGCCGTTCTCGACGATCATCACCGGCTACGGGCTCACCGAGGCCGGCACGGCGACGGCCACGTCTCCGGGCGACGACGTCGAGACGATCGCCGCCACCGTCGGGCGGCCGCGCCCGGGGTTCGAGCTCCGCATCGCCGGCGCCAAGGGCCACGACGTGCCGGCCGGGGAACCGGGCGAGATCCTCCTGCGGGGCGGCAGCGTCATGGCGCACTACCTCGACGATCCAGGGGCGACCGCCGAGGCCCTGACCCCCGACGGGTGGCTCCGGACCGGCGACCTGGGCGTCCTCGACGACGGCGGCCGCCTCCGCATCGTGGGCCGGGCGCAGGAGATGTTCATCGTCGGTGGGTTCAACGCCTACCCGGCCGAGATCGAGAACACGCTCCTGCGCCACCCCGACATCCAGCAGGCGGCGGTGATCGGCGTCCCCGACGAGCGCCTCGGCGAGGTCGGGATGGCCTTCGTCGTCACCCGGCCCGGCACGGCAACGACGGGCCCCGACATCATCCGTTGGAGCCGCGACCAGATGGCGAACTACAAGGTCCCCCGCGTCGTGGAGATCCTCCGCGAGCTGCCCCTCAACGCCACCGGCAAGGTGGTGAAGGATGCGCTGCGCGAGCGTGCGGCGCAACCGCGTGAGGCGGCACGATGACCGACTTCGACGGCGTCGACTTCTTCCGCGGCGACGAGCTCATCGCCGACCCGTACCCCTACTTCGACCACCTCCGCCGGCGGTGCCCTGTCCACGCCGAGCCGCATCACGGCGTGATGATGGTGACGGGCTACGAGGAGGCGGTCGCGATCTTCACCGATCCGGAGACCTTCTCGTCGTGCAACTCGGTGACGGGTCCCTTCCCGGGCCTGCCCGTTCCGCTCGAGGGTGACGACGTGAGCGCGGTCATCGAGCAGTACCGCGACCAGCTGCCGTTCAGCGACCAGCTCCCGACGATGGATCCGCCCGAGCACAAGGCCCACCGGGGGCTGCTGATGCGGCTGCTCACGCCGAAGCGGCTCCGGGAGAACGAGGACTTCATGTGGCGACGCGCCGACGGGCAGATCGACGAGCTCGTCGCGCGCGGTGAGTGCGAGCTCGTCGGCGACTTTGCCGGCCCGTTCACCCTCTACGTGATCGCCGACCTCCTCGGCGTGCCCCAGGCCGATCACGAGACGTTCCGTCAGGAGCTCCAGGGCGGCCACGACCCCAACCGCGCCGTCGGCAGCGCCAAGCGCCCGCTCGGCCACACGCCGCTGGAGTTTCTGTACGACCGGTTCGCGGTGTACGTCGAGGACCGACGCCGCCAGCCCCGCGACGACGTCCTCACGAGCCTCGCCCTCGCCACGTTCCCCGACGGCTCCACGCCCGAGGTCATCGACGTGGTGCGGGTCGCGGCCAACCTGTTCTCAGCCGGGCAGGAGACCACCGTCCGGCTCCTCGCAGCCGCGTTCCAGGTCATCGCCGAGCACCCCGACCTGCAGCGCCGGCTCCGGGACGACCCCGACCGCATCCCCGATTTCGTGGAGGAGTGCCTGCGGATCGAGAGCCCGGTCAAGGGAGACTTCCGGCTCGCGCGCCGGCCCGCGAGCGTCGGCGGCGTCGACATCCCGGCCGGGACGACCGTGATGGTGGTCAACGGCGCCGCCAACCGCGACCCCCGCCGGTTCACCGAACCGAGCGTGTTCGACCTCGATCGGGCGAACGCACGCGAGCACCTTGCCTTCGGGCGCGGCATCCACGCCTGCCCCGGGGGACCCCTCGCCCGGGCCGAGGCCCGGGTCGCGATCGCCCGCATGCTCGAGCGCACCGGAGACATCACGATCTCCGAGGCGGCCCACGGACCGGCCGGCGCCCGCCGCTACGAGTACGCGCCGACGTACATCCTGCGCGGGCTCCGCCGCCTGCACCTCGAGCTCACGCCCGGCGGCTGACCCGGCATCAGCCACGCGGCAGTCGCAGCACGTCCCGGGCGCGCGCGACCCACGCCTCGAGCTCCGGGCTCGCCTCCCAGGAGGACTCGAGCAGGAAGAGCGCGGGCGTCGGGCAGCTGCAGCCGATCTCGGAGAGGACCGGCTTGAGCGTCAGCTCGCCCGCCAGCGCGTGATGCGGCGACGCCCCGAGCATCAGCGCGATGGCCGTCGTGCCATGGAGCTCGCCGGCGGCGAACTGGTCGAGGAAGAGCTTCAGCAGCCCGGTGTACGTGGCCTTGTACGTGGGCGACGCGAACACGACGAGGTCGGCGTCGAGGACCGCCCGCTTGGCCGCGGCAACCGCTGGGTCGCCCCACGCCAGGAGCGCCGGACCCAGCGCGGCCAGCTCGATGACGGTCGAGGGCGGTGCACCGGCGAGGCGCTCGGCCACCAGCTCGGCGGCCCCGCGCGTCCGTGAGCCGGGCTTCGGGTTCCCGACGACGGCGACGACGTTCACCAGCGAACCCTACATTTGACCCGTGTTGACGTCGATCTCCGAATCCGAGAACAATGTTTCCGATGGCGACGCTCGTGCACGGGGGTCTGGAGCGGGCCGCTGACCGGTACGGCGATCGGGATGCCATCCGGGCCGGTGACGACCGCTGGTCGTTCCGGGAGCTCGATGGCCTCGGCAACGCCTTCGCCCGGCACCTGGTGGACCGCGGCGTCGGCCCGGGCGCCCGCGTCGCGGTGATGATGGCGAACCGTCCGGAGTTCGTGATCACGGTGAACGCGATCAGCAAGGTCGGCGCCGCGGCCGTGCTCCTGAGCCCCGCCTGGAAGGCCGCCGAGGTCGACCACACCTTGGAGCTGACCGAGGGTTCCCGCCACGCCGTCGCCGACGGTGCCGCGGCCTCGCTGCTCGCCGACCGCCTGGGCGGCGATGGTGTGACCGACCTCGACGACACGACCGCGCTCGAGGCGGCGTTGACCCACAGCCGCAGCCGGCCCCCGGGCGCCGAGGCACGCGCCACCGACGACGTGATCCTCGTCTTCAGCTCGGGCACGACGGGGTTCCCCAAGGCGGTCCGCCATACGCACGCGTCGATCGGCCGCGCGACGTCACACTGGTGCGCGGCCCTGGGCCTCGGCCCCGACGACCGCTTCCAGGTGGCGACGCCTCCGTCGCACATCCTCGGCCTCCTCAACCTGCTCGCCGCTGCGGAGGCCGGCGCCACGGTCCGGCTGCACCGCCGGTTCGACCTCGACGAGGTGCTGCGCGGCATCGCGTCCGAGCGGATGACCCTGGAGATGGCGGTCGCACCCATCGCGTTGGCCATGGCGAACCATCCGCGCCTCGAGGACTACGACCTCTCGTCGCTGCGCTACATCATGTGGGGCGCGACCCCGGTCACCGAGAGCGTGGCCATTGCGGTCACCGAGCGCACGGGCGTCCGGTGGCTGCCGGCGTATGGCGCCAGCGAGCTGCCGGTGATCGCCGTCAACCCGGTCGCCGACCCCGCCGCCTGGCGCCTCGACTCGGCCGGCATGCCGCCGGCGGACGTCGAGCTCCGGGTCGCCGACCTCGACAGCGGCCTGGTCGTCGGGCCCGGCGAGATCGGCGAGCTCCAGGCCCGGAGCCCGTCGGTGATGGCCGGCTACCTGCCGGACGAGGCGACGGCCGACGCCTTCGTCGACGGCTGGTACCGCACCGGCGACGTCGGCTGGCTCGAGCCCGAAGGCTGGGTCCACCTCACCGACCGCTCCAAGGAGATGATGAAGGTCAACGGCTTCCAGGTGGCGCCGGCGGAGGTGGAGGCGGTGCTGCACGGTCACCCCGCCGTCCTCGACTGCGCGGTGTTCGGCATCGCCGACGAGCGCGCGGGTGAGGTCCCCGTGGCGGCCGTGCAGCTGGACGCCCACCGCCCGGTCGACGAGGGCGAGCTCCGGCGGCTGGTGGCCGACACCCTCGCGACGTACAAGCAACTGCGCCACGTGGTGGTGGTCGACGCCATCCCTAGGCTCCCGTCCGGAAAGGTCCTGCGCCGGACCCTGCGCGACGAGTGGGCACCGCGGCTCGCCGCCGAGCGAACGGACGCCTGATGGACGTCCGCCTGGCGCCGGAACAGCGCGCGCTCCGCGACTCCGCCGCCCAGGTTGTCGGCCGGCACGGGCCCAGCACCGTCGGGGAGCTCGACGACCCCGAGCGGGCCGCGAAGCTCGACGCGGCCATCGCCGCAGCCGGCTGGCGGGAGCTGCGGACCCCGACCGACGACGGCGGACCATGGGCGTCGGGGGTCGAGGTCGCCATCGTCGCCGAGGAGCTGGGACGTGGACGCGCAGACGCTGGGTTCCTGGGGCCGACGCTGGCCGCGGAGCTACGGCGGCTGGCGGGCGCCCCCACCGCCACCGGCCCCGAGACCGTTGCGTTCGCGTCGAACCTCGCCGAGCCCACCTATGCGGTCGACGGCGGGTTGCCGGCGGGCGCCGTGGCCCTCGACGCTCTCGGGGCGTCGGCGGCGCTCGTGCTGGTGCCCGCCCCCGAGGGCTACGCCCTTGGACGGGTCGGCGTACCTCAGGGCCGGGTGCCGCCGGTGGGCTCCCGCATCGACCTCACGCAGCCCACGCTGCCCCTGGACCCATCGACGGTGGTCGATCCCCTGCCCGGCCAGGCCTGGGTTGTCGAGGGGGCCGACCTCGCGCGGTGGACGGCCCTCGGCCTCGCGGTCACGTCCGCCGACCTGGTCGGCACGATGCGCGGCGCCGTCGACCTGGCGTGCGACTACGCCAGGGAGCGCCGCCAGTTCGGCCGGCCGATCGGCTCGTTCCAGGCAGTCCAGCACCTGCTCGCCGACGCCCTCGTGGCGGTGGAGGGGTCGCGCAGCGTCGCCCTCCACGCGGCCTGGGCGGTGGACGCGCTCCCGCCGAGCGACGCGTTGGCGGCCGGGGCGGTGGCCAAGGCGTACTGCGCCCGCGCCGCACGTGCGGCGTGCGAGACCGCGATCCAGGTGCACGGGGGCGTCGGCCACACCTGGGAGTGCCTGGCGCACGTCCACCTGCGTCGGGCGCTGCTCGCGGGCGACGTCCTCGGGGGCGTCGGTGCCTGCCTCGCCCGCGTGCTCGACCACCACGGGATCGGAGGCGGGCGTGGACTTCGGTGACTCGCCCCAGGAGGCAGCGTTCCGGCACCGCCTGCGGGCGTGGCTCCGCGACAACAACCCGGGGCTGCCGGCGTCGTCGACCTCCGACGCCTACTGGGCGGGCCAGGCGGCCTGGCACCGGGCCCTCTACGACGCCGGCTTCTTCGGCCTGTCGTGGCCGACCGAGATCGGCGGCCGGGGTCTGCCGAGCGTCTACGAGGTGATCGCCGACGAGGAGCTCGCCGCCGCCGGTGCGCCCCCCCGACCGAGCCTCGGCTACCTGGTGCAGGGATTCCTCCGCCACGGCAGCGACGACGTGAGGTCACGCTTCCTGCCGGGGATCGTCAACGGCCGCGACCGGTGGTGCCAGGGCTTCAGCGAGCCGGACGCCGGCTCCGACCTGGCGTCGCTCCGCACCCGCGCCGAACCGGACGGCGACGACTACGTCGTCACCGGCCACAAGGTGTGGACGAGCTACTCGGACGACGCCGACTGGTGCCTCGTCCTCGCGCGGACCGACCGCGACGTGCCCAGGCACGAGGGCCTGTCGGCCTTCGCCGTGTCGATGCGCCAACCGGGCATCGAACGGCGGCCGCTCCGGATGATGAACGGGATCACGAAGGAGTTCGGCGAGGTCGTCTTCGAAGGCGCCCGGGTCCCGGCGGGCAACATGGTCGGCGGCCCGGGCGACGGCTGGAAGCTGGCGATGACGGTGGTGAGCCACGAGCGCGAGCCCGGTGAGCTCGGCTACGTGGCGCGCTACAGCAAGCTCGTCAACGAGCTCACCGAGCGGGTGCGCGACGACCCCGGCCGGTACGGATCCGAGCAGGTGCGCGACCTCGCGTGGGCGATCGTCGAGTCCGAGATGCTGCGGCTGCACGTCCGCCGGCGGCTGTCCGACCGCCTCGACGGCGTCGCCCACGGACCGGAGGGATCGGTCGACAAGCTGCTCATGACCTCGGTCGAGCAGGCGGTCGGGCACGCGGCCCTCGCCATCGGCGGCGGCGAGGCGACGGCCACGGCAGCGACGACACCTGGCTGAGGGTGTACCTCTACAGCCGCGCCCAGAGCGTGATGGGCGGGACGTCGCAGATCCAGCGCAACCTGGTGGCCACCCGCATCCTCGGGCTGCCGGCGTCATGATGCGGGCATGACCTACGAGCTGCCGGAGGGCCTGGCGGTGGAGGCCGACGGACCGATCAGGGTGGTCCGGCTGAATCGGCCGGACCACCTCAACGCCACCAACCACAGCCTCCACCGCGCCCTGGCCGAGGTCTTCCCCCGGATCGACGCCGACGCCGACGCCCGGGTGGCCGTCGTCACGGGCAACGGCCGAGCGTTCTCGGCCGGCGGCGATTTCGACTACCTCGACGAGCTCACCAAGGACGCCGACCTGCGCCGGCAGTCCCTCGACGACGGGCGGCGGATCGTGACCGGCATGGTCTCGTGCCGCGTGCCGATCGTCGCCGCGGTCAACGGGCCCGCCGTCGGGCTCGGCTGCAGCATCGTCGCCCTCTCCGACATCGTCTACATGGCGGAGAGCGCCCACCTCGCCGACCCTCACGTGCTGGTCGGCCTGGTGGCGGCGGACGGCGGTCCCGTGACGTGGCCGCTGCTGACCAGCCTCCAGCTCGCCAAGGAGTACGCGCTGACCGGCGACCGGATCCCCGCCCGGCGGGCCGCCGAGATCGGCCTCGCCAACCACGTGTGCCCCGACGGCGAGGTGCTCGAGCAGGCCCTGGCGTGCGCCCGGCGGATCGCCGAGCTGCCACCGCGGGCGGTCGAGGACACCAAGCGCATCCTGAACCTGCACCTCGAGCGGGCCGTGCTGGCCGCCCTCGACTTCGCCCTGACCGCCGAGGACCGATCGTTCACCTCACCCGAGATGCGGGCGAACCTCGACCGGCTGCTCTCCCGCGACCGCGACGCCTGACCGCCTGACCGCCGGTCAGAGCGGCAGGATCGCCGGCAGCCGCCGGCTGCGGAGCAGGTCGTCGCCGAGCCGCCGGGTCAGCGAGCGGGCGTCGCCCAGCAGCCCGTCGAGCACGAGCGTCCGCCGGACGTACCGATGGAGCGGGTGCTCGGTGGTGAACCCGATGCCCGCCAGCACCTGCTGGCAATGGTGCCGCGCGGTGCGGGCACCCGTTCCGGCGATGGCCTTGGCGAGCGCCGCCGTCAGCGGTGACCCGTCGTCCCAGGCCGCGTCCAATGCCGCTTCCGCTGCGTCGATCGCCACCCGGGTGTCGGCGAGCCGGTGGCGAACGGCCTGGAAGGAGGCGATCGGCCGCCCGAACTGGATGCGTTCCCGCGCGTGGTCGCGGGCCAGCCGCAGCATCTGCCTCGCCGCGCCCACCAGCTCGTGGCCGATGGCGAGCTGGCCGGCGGCCAGCGCGGCCGGCCATGCGGCGGGCGGGGCCGGCGCCTGGTCGCGGCGGGGCACGCGGCCCGCCGCCACCTCGACCATGCCGAGCACGGGATCGATGCCCCCGACGGGGCGCAGCACCAGGCGCGCGGTCTCGACGATGGCCGCGACGTGCCCCTCGCCCGTCCCGGCGACGACGACGGCGGCCGTGTGCCGGCGCAGGCGAGCGGTACCGACCCCGCCCACGGCGACCTCCTCGCCCTCCACCCGTCCCGGTGCATCCCAACCCCCGAGCGGCGGCAGGACGACCCCGACCGCCGTGGTGCGTGCCGTGTCGAGCGCAGCGAGGACGACGTCGTCGAGGGCCGACGACGTCGCGTTGGCGGCCCCCTGGAGCTCGAAGAGGAGCGGGACCGCGGCGCGGGGATCGGCTGCGAGGGCGTCCAGCCACCCCAGCGCCGCGAGCGCGGCGTCGAGCGCCTCGCCCGTGTGGTTCGCCGTGGCGTGCCGCAGGCCCTTCTCGAAGAGCTCACGCGCCTCTCCGTCCATCAGCGGTCGGCCCCCATATCGAGGAGGCGCCGGGCGACGATGTTGCGCTGGATCTCGGCGCTGCCCCCGTAGATGGTCGCCGCCCGGGAGTACAGGAACTCGGCGCGCCAACGCTCGCTGCCGGCGTCGTCGCCGGCCAACATGCCGTCCGCGAGGGCGGCGGCGACGAGGTCGAAGACCGCCTGCTCGGCCGTCGCCAGCAGGATCTTGTCGACCGACGTCTCGGGCCCGAGCCGCTCCCCCGCCGCCAGCCGGTGCTGCGTCGCCCGCGACCGGGCCCGCAGCGCGTAGACCTGCCCGAAGACCTCGCCGACCTCGTCCGGCGCGAGCGTGCCCGGCGGCGCAGCGGCCAGCAGCTGCTCCAGCCGCCGGTGCAGGAACGCGCCCCGCTGCCACAGTGCCGTGCTGCGCTCGAACGGGAGCAGGTCCATCGCGACCGACCAGCCCTGGCCGACCTCGCCCAGCGTCCGGTCGAGCGGCACGGCGACGTCGTCGAAGAAGACCTCGCAGAACTCCTCGCGGCCGTGCATCGCCACGATCGGCCGCACCGTGATCCCGGGCGTCGCCATGTCGACGAACAGCGCGGTGATGCCCCTGTGGTCCGAGGCCGGCGGCCCCGTCCGGGTCAGGAGCACGCAGCGCTGCGCGTACTGCGCCAGGCTGGTCCAGACCTTCTGGCCGGACACCCGCCAGCCGTCGCCGGTGCGGGTGGCGCGGCAGGACAGCGCCGCGAGGTTGCTCCCGGTCCCCGGCTCGGAGAAGCCCTGGCACCACGTCTCGTCGCCGCGCAGCAGCCGAGGCACCATGCTGGCGGCGAGCCCCGGCGGCGCGTAGTCGATCATCGTCGGCGCGAGCACCTCGGTCATCGAATAGAGGCCCGGATCGACGAGGTCCCGCGACGTCAGCGCCTCGGCGAGGTAGGCGCGCAGCAGCGTCGAGCCACCGAGCCCGCCGACCCGCTCGGGCCACCCCCAGCGCATCCAGCCGGCGTCGTACGCGAACCGCTTCACCTTCGCGAGCTGGGCCATGTGGTCGTCGAGCGTCCCGGCGCCCACGTGGCCCGGCGCGAGGGCCGCGGCGTGCCCGTCGAGCCAGCCGTCGAGGGACGACCGGAACGCGTCGAGCTCCATGGGGGCGAGGCCTACCCCGACGCGCTGGCGGTCGGCTCGGGGCGGGCCGGGTCGTGCGGCTTGCCGGCGTCGCGGGCACCGCTGCGGCGCAGGAACGTCATCGACCGCGTGTGCAACCGCCAGCCGTCGGGGGTGCGGCGGTAGGTGTCGGTGTAGTAGCCGATGCGCATGGCGTGGGTCTTCTGGTCGACGAAGCACAGGGTCTGCACGCCCGTGCCGGCATCGCCGTCGAGCTCGAGCGCAGGCGTGCCCGTGAGGAACAGGCCCTTGGGCGCGGCGCGCACGAGTGCCGGGAAGTCGGCGAGCGTGTACGTCGCGCCGAAGGCGCGGTAGGTGCCGTCCGGCGTGAACGCGGCCATCACGGCGTCGATGTCGTCCCTGGTCATGCCGGCGGCATACCGGGCGAGGAGCTGCTCGATCTCGAGGATGTCAGCGATGAGCGGCTGCTCCACGGCCGGGACGGTAATCTAGTTCTCGAAAAGTGGCAACCGCGTTGGCACCCCGTGGCGACCGTTCGCTACGGTCGACGCGCAGCGTCGAGAGAGGGGGACGTGGTGCAGCCGATCAGCGTCGGCCGGGACGGGTGGCAGCGGCGGTCGGTGGCGCGCGACCTCGCAGACCGCTACCGGGCCGAGGGGTGGTGGAACGACGCCACCCTGGGAGCGACGGTGGCCGACGGCCTGGAGAGCATGGCCCACGCCGGGTTCCGGGTGCGCTCCAAGGTGCGCCCCTGGTCCGGCACCTTCGCCGACGTGGACCGGGCGGCCCGCTCGCTGGCGGCAGCGCTCCGTTCGCGGGGCATCGGCCCCGGCGACGTGGTCGTGTGCCAGCTTCCCAACTGGGTGGAGGCCGGCATCTCGTTCTGGGCGGCGGCGTACCTCGGGGCCGTCGTCGTGCCCATCGTCCACTTCTACGGCGCCAAGGAGGTCGACTACATCCTCCGGGCGACCGAGCCCGAGGCGATCGTGACCGCCGACCGGTTCGGCCACGTCGACCACCTGGGCATGTACGAGGACCTGCTGTCGCGCCACCGGGCCCGGCTCTGGCTGGTGGCGGGGGCGACACCCGCCGGGGCGCTGCCGGCCGCGGCGATGCCGTTCGAGGCGGCGCTCGAGGCCGAGCCCATCCGCGAGCCGGCCACCGTCGACCCGGACGCGCCGGCGCTGGTCGCGTTCACGTCCGGCACGACCCGTGACCCGAAGGGGGTCGTGCACTCGCACCGCACCATCGGCTGCGAGACCCGCCAACTCAACGATCTCTTCCCCGGGGGCGGCCCACCGCAGATCACCGGCGCCCCGGTCGGCCACTTCATCGGCATGCTCAGCGCCTTCCTGGTGCCGCTGTTGCGGCTCCGGCCCGTGAACCTGATCGACGTCTGGGACCCGGGCGAGGTGCTGCGCATGATGCTCGAGGAGGGGCTCGGCGTCGGCGGCGGGGCGACCTACTTCCTCACCAGCCTGCTCGACCATCCCGACTTCACCGACGAGCACCTGGCGTTGATGCCGTTCGCCGGCCTGGGCGGGTCGACCGTCCCGGTCGCCGTCACCGAGCGCGCGACACGCCTCGGCATCAAGGTGTTCCGCTCCTACGGGAGCACGGAACACCCGTCCATCACCGGCGCATCGCTCGACGACCCCGAGGCCAAGCGGCTCACCACCGACGGTCGCGCGCTGCCGGGGGTCGAGCTGCGCCTGGACGGCGACGGGCAGATCCTGAGCCGGGGGCCAGACTGCTTCGTCGGCTACACGGATCCCGACCTCACCGCGGCCGTCTTCGACGACGCCGGCTGGTACCGGACGGGGGACGTCGGCGTCCTCGACGACGACGGCTACCTCACCATCACCGACCGGGTGTCGGACATCATCATCCGCGGTGGCGAGAACATCAGCGCCCAGGAGATCGAGGAGCTCCTGCTCCGGATGGACGCCGTCGCCGAGGTCAGCGTCGTCGCCGCGCCCGACGAACGCCTCGGGGAGCACGCCGCCGCCGTGATGCAGGTGCGTGGCGGCATGCCTGCGCCGACGCTCGACGACGTGCGCACGCACCTCGCGGCCGCCGGCTTGGCCCGCCAGAAGTGGCCGGAGTCCCTCTGCGAGGTCAGCGAGTTCCCCCGCACCCCCTCCGGCAAGGTGCAGAAGTTCCGGCTGCGCCAGCAGCTGCGCGACGGACAGCTCGGAACCAGCGAGGTGGCCCGGAGGTGACCGCACGCCGAACGGCGATCGTCACCGGCGCCGGGTCCGGCATCGGGCGCGCCATCGCCCACCGGTTGGCCGAGGACGGGCACGCCGTCGCGGTCCTCGACCTCGACGGGGCGGCGGCCGAGGCGGCGGTCCGGGAGCTGCGTCAGAAGGGCCACGAGGCGATGGCGCCCGGGAGCGTCGACGTGTCCGACCGCGCGCACGTGAACGACGCGGTGCAGCGGGTGCGGGACGCGCTCGGACCCGTGCTCGTGCTGGTCAACAACGCCGGGCTCCCGGGCTTCACCCCGTTCCTGAAGATCACCGACGAGGAGTGGGACCGGATCCTGGCCGTGAACCTCAACGGCCCCTTCTACTGCACCCAGGCGGTGCTCCCCGACATGATCGACGCGGGCTGGGGCCGGATCGTGAACATCTCGTCGTCGAGCGCGCAGGGTGGGCAGCAGTACATGGCGCACTACGTGTCGTCCAAGGCCGGGCTCATCGGTCTCACCAAGGCGCTGGCGCTCGAGTTCGGGCCCAAGGGCATCACGGTGAACACCATCCCGCCCGGCTTCGTCGACACGCCGATGCTCCGGGCGTCAGAAGAGCGGGGCCTGCTCGGCGGAAGCGTGGACCGCATCGCCGAGGCGACACCGGTCCGGCGCGCCGGGCGGCCCGACGACATCGCCGCCGCCTGCGCGTTCCTCGTCTCCGACGACGCCGCCTACATCACCGGGCAGGTGATCGGCGTCAACGGCGGTCGCAACACGTAGGTCAGAATGCCTCGTACTCGACGGTGACGGTTCGGCCCCGGGGGAGCGCCTGGCACGTCAGGACCCACCCCTCCTCCACCTCGTCGGGCGTCAACGCGTTGTTGACCCGCATGGTGGCGGAACCCTCGCGCACGATGGCCATGCAGGTGGCACAGTCGCCCGCCTCGCACGAGAACGGTGCCTGCAGCCCGCCCCGGCGCGCCGTCTGGAGCACGGTGTCGCCCGGCTGGTAGCCGACGGTGACGTTTTTTCCGCCGAGGATCAGGGTCACCGACTCCGGCACCTCGGCACCGGCGACCTCGACACCGGCGACCTCGACACCGGTGGCATTGGCGGGCGCGGTGCTTGCGGCCACGCCGGGCCCGTCGAAGCGCTCGATCGAGATGCTCCCGGCGTCGACGCCGGCGCCGAGCAGCGTCGCCTCGACCAGGTCCATGAACGGTCCCGGCCCGCAGATGTAGAAGTCACCGTCGAGGCCCGGCGCGGCGGAGGCGGCGAACTCGGCCACGGTGCCCGCGTCGAGGAAGCCCCCGTCGGTGTCGAGGTGGAGACGGATGTCCAGCCGGCTGGCGTGCCGGTCGCCCATCGACCGCAGGTCGTCGTCGAAGATCACCGACGCCAGGTCGCGATTCGCGTAGAGCAACCGGACGGGCCGGACCGTCGTCGTCAGCGCGCTCTTGACGATCGACATGACCGGCGTGATGCCGCTGCCGCCACAGAAGGCCACCACCGGTCGCTGGCCGTCGCGCACGCAGAAGGCCCCGGCCGGCTTCGTTAGCTCGAGGACGTCGCCCGCCGCTACCCGGTCGTTGAACCAGTTGGAGACCACACCGCCCGGGACGCGCTTGACGGTCACGGTGAGGTCGCGGTCGGTCTCCGGCGCACTGGACATCGAATAGGAACGCAGGTGCTGCTCGCCTGCGATGCGGACCCTGAACGTGCAGAACTGACCCGCCGCGTACCCGAACGTGTCCGCCAGTTCGGCCGGCACGTCGAGGACGAACGATCGTGTGTCGTGGGTCTCCTGGACGACCTCCTTGACCCTGAGGAGGTGGTAGCCGTGTGCCCGCCGGACCTGGTCGTGGTTCTCGTCGAGCGTGCGGGCCGTGAGATCGCCCATGGCGCAAGGTTAGCAGAACCTTGTTCTCCAATTGTGAGAACGGACGCGACGCGCCGCGCCATCCTGGAAGCATGCCTCTTCGCAGTCGAGATCGAGCCTCTCCAATGGCGCGCCATAGGCTTCACGGCCGAGTACGCTGACCGCATGGCGCGAAGCGATCCTGCGGCCGAGGTTTCGGCGACCGCTCGTACGGGCAGTTGGCGGGAGCTCGCTGTCGCACGGTCGCTCGACCCGGCTCGGTCGCGGGCCGAGAAGCGCGTGCAGCGCTTCCTCGACGCGGCGCTCGACCTCATGAACAGCGAGTCGGGCAAGGACTTCACGGTCCAGGAGGTCGTGGAGCGGTCGGGCCAGTCGCTCCGGAGCTTCTACCAGTACTTCGCCGGCAAGCACGAGCTCCTTCTTGCGCTGTTCGAGGAGGCGGTGCGCTCCACCGCAGACCACCTGCGGGAGGCGATCGCGAAGGAGGACGAGCCCCTCGCCCGCCTGCATCGATTCACGGTCGAGTACTACCAGCTGTGCCGGCCCGTGCCCAAGGGTCGGGCGACGAGGAAGGGGACGACGCCCGCGATGGGCGTGTTCGCGCAGCAGCTCCTCACCGAGCACCCGAAGGAGGCCTCCCAGGCCTACGTCCCGCTCGTCTCGTTGCTCGAGGAACTGCTCGACGAGGCCGCCAAGGCTGGCGCCATCCGGTCCGACCTTCCCAACCGCCGGATCGCCGGCGTGCTGATCCAGGCCATCAGCTTCAACGCGTTCTCCGCCACGATCAGCGGCGCGTCGATGCGTCCGGACGGCGCCGGCGCCGCCGAGGACCTGTGGGACCTGCTGATGCACGGCATCGGCACCGACAAGCGCGCCTGACGCCATAGGCAGAAGGCCCCAGGGCTACCCCGGACTGCTCAGTAGGCCGTCGGGCGGGGCGCGCTTGAGCGTAGGGCCCGTGTCTCGTGCGTGATGTCGCTTCGACCGCTAGGAGGACCGGGCGGCGCCAGTGCTGAGGCACGGATGCTGTGCTGTCCCGGCTCAGTGAGGCATGCTCTGGTCGCTGCTCCATTTGCCTACCTTGGCTGAACGTGGGCGCTTGCGTGGCAAGCTTCGCCACGCGCTTCATTCCCGCGGTGGTCGAGGTGGTAGCCGACTGGGAGGCTGGCCCTCGAGTGTTCGGCCGTCGGGCGTGGTCACGACGAGGGTGGCGTCGGGGAGGAGTTTGGCGTGCCAGCCGCGTGAGTGGAGTAGGTGGTGGTGACGGGAGCACTGCAGCGTGAGGTTGTCGAGGCAGGTCGACCCGCCGTCGAGGACCCAACGGACATGATGTGCTTCGGTCCATTCGGGAGGCCGATCGCAGCCCGGGAACCGGCAGTGGCGGTCGCGGATGACCAGGGCGTTGAACAGGTTGGCGGGGACGGTGCGGGTGGTGGTGCCGTAGTCCAAGATGCTGGACCTGCCGGCCACGAACACCCGGTGCACACCGGCGTCACAGAACAGGCGCTGCACGGTGGCGGCATCGAGGATCGACCCGTCGAGCAGCCGGGCCTGCCCGCGGCGTTCGAGGTCGTCGAGGGTGGCGACGACGTTGAGGTGAGGCCGGTGGCGGCCACCCCTGCGTTGCTGTTGGTGGTCCAAGAACCAGCGGCATACGTCGACCAAGGCGTCGCCGCGGCGTTGGGCGGGGCTGCGGGCGGGTTCTCCGTCTACGTCGCGGGTGGCAGCGAGGCGCAGGGCGGTGGCGATGACGGCGCCGCCTTCGGGATCGAAGCTGCCGGACAGTTCGCGGCGTCCGTCGAGGATGCGGGACAGGTGCAGCGACCGCTCCGGCTGCGGGCTGTCGGGGTCGTCGCCCACCACGGCCTCGGCCCGCCGGGCCCAGTCCTGCATCGCGACCGCCGTGTCTGTGACCGACAGCGCGGCGAGCGCGGAGACGAGTTCGGCCTCGTGGTGGGCGAACAGGCTCGCGGTGCGGTCCTTGAGGTTGGCGACGATGGCCTGCACCTGGCCGCTCGACAGGACGCTGTCGCGGTAGGCGGCGGCGGTGACGGGGAGCTCCTGGAGTCGCCGGGCGGTCTTGGCACAGTGGGCGGCGTCGCGTCCGGACCGTCGGGTGTGGTGTCGGAGCCAGGCGGTAATGGAGGTGGCGCCGTCGTCGCGCCAGAGCTCGGCGGCGTCGTGCTCGCCCACGACGGCCAACAGCTTGGCGTTGAGCCGATCCGCCAACACGAACGCTTCGGTCAACACGCCACTGTCGACGGGCAGTTCGAGGTGGTCGATCGCTTGAGCGAGACCCTCGAGGATGTGACTGACCTGCCCCGACATAACCGATAGCGTACTAGTGTTCGTATGCCCACACAAGTCGAATTAGAACAATAACCGCGCAAACAATCGCCAAATAACGACAGCAACCCGGGCAAGCCGCCTGGCCGTCGAACGCGCCCCGGTCAGGCCGCGCCCTCGTCGTCGCGGTACACCTGGCCGCCCTTCATCACGAACCGCACGTCCTCGGTCACGCCGATGTCCGCCAGCGGGTCACCCGGGACGGCGATGACGTCGGCGAGCAGGCCGGCCTCGAGGCGCCCCCGGTCGTCGACGTCGATCAGGTCGGCCGCCACGGTCGTCGCCGCCCGGATCGCCTGGAGCGGCGTCATGCCCCGATCGACGAGCGCCAGCAGCTCCTTCGCGTTCTTGCCGTGCGGGATCGCCGGTGCGTCCGTGCCGCAGGCGATGCGGGCCCCGCGCTCGACCGCCTTGCGGATGGTCTCCTTGGCGCGGGGGAACACCTCCGCCGCCTTCGCCTGCAACTCGGGCGCGGCGTGCGACACGTCCATCCCGTCGGCGAGGTAGGTGGTCGGCACCAGGAACGTGCCGCGCTCGATCATCAGGTCGAGCGTCTCGTCACTCATGAGCGAGCCGTGCTCGATGCAGTCGATGCCTGCCTCGATCGCGGCGCGGATGCCGTCGTCGCCATGGGCGTGGGCCGCCACCTTCAGCCCGGCCCGGTGCGCCTCGTCGGCGATCGTGCGTAGCTCCTCGTCGGAGTACTGCTGGGCGCCGGCCGGGCCCGTGTGCGACATGACCCCGCCCGACGCGCACACCTTGATCAGCTGCGCCCCGTGCTTGATCTGGTAGCGCACGGCGCGCCGCACCTCGCTCACGCCGTCCGCGATGCCCTCCTCGACCGACAGCGGCATGATGTGGGGGGCGAACGCCTGGAACATCGTGGGGTCCAGGTGCCCGCCCGTCGGCGTGATCGCGTGGCCAGCGGGGACCACGCGGGGTCCGTCGATCCAGCCGAGATCGATCGCCTTCTGCAGCGCGACATCGAGGAGCAGGCCGCCGGTCTGCACGAACAACCCCAGGTTCCGAACCGTCGTGAACCCGGCGCCCAGCGTCCGGCGGGCGTTGGCCACCGCCCGCAGCGTGCGCACCGCCGGGTCGTCCTGGACCGCGTTCAACGGGCTGCGATGATCCGGCCCGCCCAGCAGCAGGTTGACCTCCATGTCCATCAGCCCGGGCAGCAACGTCAGGTCACCGAGATCGATCACGACCGCGTCCGCCGGCACCACGCTCGGCGCCACCTCGACGATCCTCTCGTCCTCGATCAGCAGGTCCCCCGGCTCCACCAGCTCGCCCTTGTCCACATCGAGCATCCGGGCGCTTCGCAGGTGGACCGGGGGCTGCGGGGTGCGAGGGCGGGCCATGCTGGGCTCCTTCCGTGGTGCTAAGCTCATTCTACCAGGGTGCGAATCAGGTTCTCAGAAGGAGGGGCCGTGGGGCGGACCGCCAACCGGCAGATGTCCCTGGTGGGGTTCATGCAGGCGGCCAACACCTCGGTCTACGCGGGATCGTGGCGCCACCCCGCCACCGAACACGGCTTCCTCACGGCGAACTACTACGAGAAGCTCGGCCGGACCCTCGAGGACGGCTGCTTCGACCTGATGTTCTTCGACGACCGCCTCGCCATGCCCGGCATCTATGCGGGGTCGGTGGCCGAGGCGGTCCGGCTGGGGGCGCGGCCGGTGAAGCTCGACCTGAGCATCGTGCTCGGCGTGGTCGCGGGGGCGACCCGGTCGATCGGCCTCGGCGCGACGTACTCGACCACCTACTACTCACCGTTCCACGTCGCCCGCACGTTCGCGACGCTCGACCACCTGTCGGGCGGCCGGGCGGCGTGGAACGTGGTGACCTCGGTGAACGACGGTGAGGCCCAGAACTACGGGGTCGAGCACCACCTCGATCACGACGCGCGCTACGACCGGGCCGACGAGTTCCTCGAGGCGACCATGGGCCTGTGGGACTCCTGGGAGGACGACGCGCTCGTGCTCGACCGGGCCGCCGGGGTGTTCGCAGATCCCGCCAAGGTCCACGAGCTGAACCACAACGGCGAGTGGTTCAGCGTGCGGGGCCCGCTCACCGTGCCCCGGTCACCGCAGGGCCGGCCCGTGCTCCTCCAGGCGGGGTCCTCCGGCCGCGGCCGGGACTTCGCGGCCCGGTGGGCGGAGCTCATCTTCACCGGCGACCCGAACATCGACGTCGCCCGGTCGCACTACAAGGACCAGAAGGAGCGCATCGCCGAACGCGGGCGCGACCCCGCGCAAGTGAAGATGCTGCCGATGGCCTACACGGTGATCGGTGAGTCGCGCGCCCACGCGGAGGAGCGCGAGCAGCTGTTCCTCAACGAGCTCGTCGATCCGCAGGCATCCCTTGCCCTGCTGTCCGAGCTCATGAACCACGACTTCTCAGGCCTGGGGCTCGACGCCCCGATCACCGACGAGCTCATCGCGTCGGTGTCCGGCATCCGGGGCCTCGTGCAGAACCTCCGCGAGCACATCGGCGACACGGTCACCCTCGCCGACCTAGCGGGCCACCGGGCCACGCTCCTACAGGGCCCCCGCTTCGTCGGGACGGGGCCCGAGGTCGCCGACCAGATGGAGGAGTGGTTCGACGGCGACGCCTGCGACGGCTTCGTCATCGCCGCCACGCACGTCCCGGGCGCGTACGAGGACGTCGTCCGCCTGGTCGTCCCCGAGCTCCAGCGCCGGGGGGTGTTCCGCGACCGGTACACCGGGGCGACGCTGCGCCACCACCTCGGCCTCGAGCGGCCGGCGGCGTCCCGTGGCTAGCGCCCGGGGCCCGCTGCACGGGCTGCGGGTCGTCGAGGCCGCGACGCTCGCTGCAGGGCCGATGGTTGCGACCGCGCTCGGCGAGTTCGGCGCCGACGTCGTCAAGGTGGAGCAGCCCGGCGCCGGTGACCCGATGCGCACGTGGGGCGACCGCCGCGACGGCGTCGGCCTCGCCTGGAAGAGCGTGAGCCGCAACAAGCGGTGCGTGACGCTGGACCTCCGCCGGCCGGAGGGGCAGGAGCTGGTGCACCGGCTGCTCGACGTCAGCGACGTGTTCATCGTGGGCAACCGGCCCAGTGCGCTGGCGCGCTGGGGCCTCGACTACGAGTCGGTCCACGACGTCCATCCCCACCTCGTGATGCTCCACGTCAGCGGCTACGGGCGGGGCGGGCCCAAGAGCGACCGGCCCGGCTACGGAACGCTGGCGGAGGCGATGAGCGGCTTCGCGCACGTGACCGGCCAGCCCGACGGCCCGCCCACGCTGCCGCCGTTCATGCTGGCCGACGGGGTCGCCGCCCTCGCCGCCACGTACGCGGTGATGATGGCGCTCTACCACCGCGACGTCCACGGCGGCGGCGGGCAGCTCGTCGACGTCAGCCTGATCGAACCGCTGGCCCGCCTGATCGAGACCCAGACCCTCGCCTTCGACCAGCTCGGCGTCGTCGCGCAGCGGGTCGGTAATCGCCTGGATGCCAGCGCTCCCCGCAACGCCTACCGCACCGCCGACGACCACTGGCTGGCGATCTCGAGTGCGTCGCCGAGCATCGTCGTGCGCCTGTACCGCGCCATCGACCGGCCCGACCTGGCCGACGACCCGGACTACATCGATCCCGTCCGCCGCCGGGAACGCGCGCCCGAGGTCGACAACCTGGTCGCCAAGTGGGTGGGCGAGCGCACTCTCGACGATGCCATGGGCGTCCTCGAGGCGGCCCAGGTCACGGCCGCGCCGGTCTACGACGCCGCGCAGCTCCTGGAGGACGAGCACCTGCGCGCCCGGGGCACGTTCGTCACCCACGAGGACCCCGACCTCGGGCCGATGACCGTGCAGGGCCCGGTCGCGGTGCTGACCGATACGCCCGGCCGGATCGAGCACCTCGGCCGTGCCCTGGGCGCCGACAACGACGCCGTCTTCCGCGGCCTGCTCGGGATCGACCCGGACCGGCTCGCCGCGCTGGGCGCGGCGGGCATCGTCTGATGCGAGCTGGGAGGGCGTGACCGTGCACCGACCCCGGGCCCGCCGCTCCGAGCTGGCGACACCCGCCGGCAGCGAGCGGATGTGCGAGAAGGCGGCGAGATCCGGCGCGGACCTCGTCTTCCTCGATCTCGAGGACGCGTGCGCGCCGCTCGCGAAGGAAGCGGCGCGCGCCACCGCGGTGGCCGCGCTCACGGGGCTGGACTGGGGGCGGACGGTCCGCGCCGTCCGCATCAACGGACTCGACACGCCCTGGTGCCACGGCGACGTCATCGACGTGATCACCGGCGCCCGCGACGCCCTGGACGTGCTGATCGTGCCCAAGGCGCGCTCGGCCCGCGACGTCTGGTGGGTCGACGTCCTCCTGACCCAGCTGGAGGCGAAGCTCGCCCTCGAACGGCGGATCGCGCTCGAGGTGCTCGTCGAGGACGCCGAGGGGCTCGCCAACGTGGTGGAGATCGCCCGGGCGAGCGAGCGACTCGAGGCCCTCATCTTCGGCGCCGGCGACCTATCGGCGTCGCTGCACGCCCGGGTCGACGGGAACTTCGACCCGGTTGGCGAGTACCCGGGGGACTTCTGGCACTTCGCCCGCGCCCAGGTCGTCACCGCGGCGCGCATCGCGGGCATCGACGCCATCGACGCCCCCTACCCCATGTACCGCGACCCGGACGGCTACCGGCGCAGCGCCATGCACGCCAGCCTGCTGGGCTTCGACGGCAAGTGGGCGATCCACCCCGACCAGATCGCCATCGCCAACGAGGTGTTCTCGCCGACGCCCGAGGAGGTGGAGGAGGCTCGCGCCGCCATGGAGGCGTACGGGAGGGCCGAGGGCGAGGGGGTGGGGGCGATCGGGCGGGACGGCCGGCTCGTGGACGCCGCCCACATGCGGCTGGCGGCAAACATCCTCCACCGGGCGTCGCTGACCGCGGACGGAGGAGGCGGACGATGAGCCTCCGCGTCGTGCAGTGGGCCACCGGGAACATCGGGTCCTACGCCCTGCGTGGCGTCATCGAGCACCCGGCCCTGGACCTCGCAGGCGTGTACGTCCATACGCCGGCCAAGGCGGGGCGCGATGCCGGCGAGCTGTGCGGGCTCGGGCCCGTCGGCATCGCCGCCACCCGCGACATCGAGGAGATCGTGGGCGTCGGCGCCGACTGCGTGCTGTACATGCCGGCCCGATGCGAGTTCGACGAGGTGTGCCGGCTGCTCGAGTCGGGCGCCAACATCGTCACCACCCGGGGCGAGTTCCACCGCGCGGAGAGCCTCGATCCCGCGGTGCGCGAGCGCGTCGAGGCCGCATGCGATCGGGGTGCGGCGTCGATCCACAGCACGGGCAGCAGCCCCGGCTTCATCTCGGAGGCCGTCCCCCTGGTGCTGACGTCGATCCAGCGGCGGCTCGACGGCCTGACCATCGACGAGTTCGCCGATCTCTCGCAACGCAACTCCCCCGGCCTGCTCTTCGACGTGATGGGCTTCGGGAAGCCTCCCGCGGCGTTCGACGAGCGCCGGCTGTCCCACGGCCGAACGGCGTTCGGCCCGTCCCTGCAGCTGGTCGCAGAGGCGCTGTCGCTGCCGCTCGACTCCCTGGAGGCGAGCGGCGAGGTCGCGACGGCCCGCCGCACCCTCGACATCGCGGCCGGCACGCTGGAGGCCGGCGGTGTGGCCGCGCAGCGCCTGACGGTGGCGGGCATGCGAGGCGGCAGGCCCCTGCTGCGGTTCCGGGCCACGTGGTACTGCTCCCCCGACCTCGACCCGTCCTGGGACCTCCGCCCGACCGGCTGGCGCATCACGGTCGACGGCGACGCCCCGCTCGACATCGACATGCGGTTCCCCGTCCCCCTGGAGCGGATGGCGGCCACGACGCCCGCCTACACGGCGAACCGGGCCGTGAACGCCATCCCCGCCGTCTGTGCGGCCGCCCCCGGGATACGTTCGTCGCTCGACCTCCCCCAGATCGTCGCCACGCTCGGCTGATGGGCGTGGCCCGGAGACCTGTACCGGACTCCGCACTCGAAATTTAGTTCTCGAACATGAGAACGTTATTCTGACTCCCGGAGGGAGGATGCGATGGCGTGGGACTTCGAGACCGAGCCCGAGTTCCAGCGCAAGCTGGACTGGGCGGACGAGTTCGTGCGGGAGGAGGTCGAGCCGCTCGACCTCCTCTGGGGGCACGAGCAGTTCGTGCCCCTGGACGGGACGCGGCGGAAGGTCGTGGACCCGCTGAAGCAAGAGGTCCGGCGCCAGGATCTGTGGGCCACCCACCTCGGGTCCGAGCTCGGCGGCCAGGGCTACGGCCAGCTGAAGCTGGCGTTGCTCAACGAGATCCTGGGCCGCTCGCAGTGGGCGCCGATCGTGTTCGGGTGCCAGGCCCCGGATACCGGCAACGCCGAGATCATCGCCCACTACGGCACGCCGGAGCAGAAGGAGCGCTACCTGCAGCCGTTGCTCGACGGTGAGATGTTCTCCTGCTACTCGATGACCGAGCCGCATGCGGGCGCCGACCCCACGATGTTCAAGACCCGCGCCGTCAAGGACGGCGACGAGTGGGTCATCAACGGCTGGAAGTACTTCTCGTCGAACGCCAAGACCGCGAGCTTCCTGATCGTCATGGCGGTGACGAACCCCGACGTGAGCCCGTACCAGGGCATGTCGATGTTCCTGGTGCCGACCGACACGCCCGGCGTCGACATCGTGCGCAACGTCGGCCTGTGGGGCGAGCCGCTGAACGAGGGCTCGCACGCCCTGATCCACTACGAGGACGCGCGGGTGCCGGAGGATGCGCTGCTCGGTGGGGAGGGCCAGGCCTTCGCCATCGCGCAGACCCGCCTGGGCGGCGGACGCATCCACCACGCCATGCGGACGATCGGCCTGGCACAGAAGGCGCTCGACATGATGTGCGAGCGCGCGCTCAGCCGCGAGACCCAGGGCAGCCCCCTCGCCGACAAGCAGTTCGTGCAGGGCTACATCGCCGACTCGTACGCGCAGCTCGTGCAGTTCCGGCTGTTCGTGCTCTACACGGCGTGGGAGATCGACAGGTACAACGACTACAGGCGGGTCCGCAAGGACATCGCCACCGCCAAGGTCGTGATGCCGACCGTGCTGCACGACATCGCCTGGCGGGCGATGCAGGTGCACGGCGCCCTCGGCACGACCAACGAGATGCCGTTCTTCGGCATGATCCACGCCGCCGGCGTCATGGGCCTCGCCGACGGACCGACCGAGGTCCACAAGGTCACGGTGGCCCGCCAGGTCCTGCGGGACTACAAGCCGAGCGACGACGTGTGGCCTACCGAGTGGATCCCCAAGAAGCTGGAGGCCGCCAAAGCCCGCTTCGCCGAGCACCTCGAGCACGAGGTCGGCAACCTGTGATCGACGTCGATCGCCTCGCGACCTGGATGGACGGGGCTGGGCTGCAGGGCAAGGGCGAACCGATCGAGGCCGGCTACGTGTCCGGGGGCTCGCAGAACGAGATCTACGAGATCCGCCGCGGCGAGCTGCACGGTGCGCTGCGCATCCCGCCCCCGACGGCCCCCGCGAACCGCGACGACGGCATCCTGCGCGAATGGCGGATCATCGAGGCGCTCGACGGCACCGACGTGCCCTGCACGCCGGCCATCGGCATGTGCGCCGACACCTCGGTGCTCGGCCGCACCTTCTACGTCATGGGCTTCGTCGACGGCTGGTCGCCGATGAACACCGACGGCTGGCCGTCGCCCTTCGACACCGACCTCGAGGCGCGGCAGGGCCTCGCCTACCAGCTCGTCGAGGGCATCGCGCTGCTCGGCAACGTGGACTGGAAGGCTCGCGGCCTGCACGACCTCGGCCGACCCGACGGCTTCCACGAGCGCCAGGTCGACCGGTGGACGGCGTTCCTCGAGCGGATCAAGGGCCGGGAGCTCCCCGGCTTCGACGTGGCGGCGGCGTGGCTGCGGGCGAACCGGCCGATCGACTACGTCCCCGGCCTCATGCACGGCGACTACCAGTTCGCCAACGTCATGTTCGAGCACGGCGCGCCGGCGCGGCTCGCCGCCATCGTCGACTGGGAGATGGGCACCGTCGGCGACCCCAAGCTCGACCTGGGCTGGGTCGTGCAGGGTTGGCCCGAGGATACGAACGCACCCGATGTCTCGGGGCGGGGCTACGCCGACCTGTACGGCATGCCGTCCCGGGACGAGATCGTGCAGCACTACGCGGAGGCCTCGGGCCGCCAGGTCGACGACCTCGACTACTACCTGATCCTGGCCCGCTGGAAGCTCGGGGTGGTGCTGGAACAGGGCTACCAGCGGGCCGGCGACGACGAGAAGCTCCAGATGTTCGGCCCCATCGTGCTCGAGCTCATGAGGGGGGCGGCGGAGCTCGCCGAGACGACGGACTATCAAACGTGAGCGAGGAGTTGGTGCGCGAGCGGCGGGGCAACGTCCTCGTCGCCCGGCTGAACCGGCCCGAGGCCCGCAACGCGCTCGACGCCGCGCTGATCCGCGGCATCGGCGAGGCCATGAACGACGCCGACGCCGACCCGGAGGTCCGGGCCGTCGTCCTCACCGGCACGGGCGACCGCGCGTTCTGCGCCGGCATGGACCTCCGTGCCTTCGCCGGCGGCGCCTCACCGACCGACGACGACGCGGGGGCCACCGCCGGGTTCTTCCGCCTGATCGGCGGCGACGTGACCGTCCCCGTGATCGGCGCCGCCAACGCCACCGCGGTCGCCGGCGGCTTCGAGCTCCTCCTCGGCTGCGACCTCATCGTCGCCTCCTTCGAGGCCCGCTTCGGGCTGCCCGAGGTGAAGCGCGGCCTGTTCGCCGCCGGCGGCGGCACGTTCCTCGGCACCCGGGTGCCGCTGGCCGTCGCCCTGGAGATCGCCCTCACGGGCGACACCATCGATGCCGAGCGCGCCCACGCGCTGGGGCTGGTGAACGCGGTGGTGCCGCCCGACGAGGTGCTGCCCACGGCCCTCGGCTTCGCCGAGCGGATCGCCGCCAACGGCCCGCTCGGCGTGGCCGCGACCAAGGAGCTCGTCCGGCTCGGCGTCACCGACGCGGCGCGCGCCGCCGAGCGCCTGCGGGAGCTGCAGCCGCTGGTGTTCGGCAGCGAGGACGCCAAGGAGGGGGCGACGGCGTTCGTGGAGAAGCGGGCGCCGGTCTGGCGGGGCCGGTGAGCCGCCGAGGACCGGGCGGTCAGACCGTCGGCTCGACGACCGCGTCGAAGCTGGACGAGCCGCTGTCGGGCACCTTGGGCTGGCGCCACACCTCGACCGGGAACGAGGCGGTCGTGAGCGCGCAGAACAGCCACAGCAGGCGCGTCGCATCGTCGGGCAGCTCGTCGATCGCGAACTGGTCGAGGTACGCCATGGCGTCCTCCAGCCGGGGGAACGCCGCGTCGTAGAACGCCTGGAGCTCCTCCATGGTGCTGGCCATCCGCTTGTCGTAGCGCGCCCGCTCGGTCGGGATCGCCCAGTCCGCGAACGGCTCGAGGTCGGCGAACTCGGCGGGGAGGATGGTGGGCACGTCGCCGTCTCGCCGGATCACGACGCGGCCGAGATCCGCACCGGCGCTTCGGGCTGCCGCGGCCGGTAGTCGCTCACGTAGCGCCGCGCGGTCGCATGCAGGTGACGCAGCAGGATCTCCTGGTCGTTCAGCGGGAACTCCGTCACCGCCCGCGACTCGAGCATCGTCTGCGTCGCCTCCAGGGTGTTGCCGTCCTGGAGGGTGTATTCCTTGAACGTCACCACCGCGAGCTCCTGCTGTAGGCGCTCGCGCGCGTTGGTCGGCGGGACGAAGTACACCGTGCCCTCGAAGATGTGGGTGTTGTGGGACGTCGGCCAGTAGTGGTACGTGAGGACCCAGTTGGTCTTCCAGATCAGCACCATGAAGTTGGGGAAGAACAGGAACGAGTCCATCCCCCAGGCCCGGTGCCGGGCGGGGTTCAGGCCGGGCGGCAGCTCGTCCAGCCCGATGTCCGGCGCCTCCCACGGCCCGAACAGCCCGCTCCGGAGCTTCCGCTCGATCGGCTTCACCATGCTCAGGTCCTTGGGGGGCGACATGCCTCCCCAGGACGACACCATCCCGTGCGGGCCGTCGATCTGGTACGCGAGGGCCTCGAAGCCGTAGCTCTGCAGCTTGCGGGATTCCTCGTCCACCGACTGCTTCGCGTGCAGGACGGGTGCGTGGTAGAACTCGGCGAACGCGTCGATGAACAGCTTCCAGTTGCTGGCAACCTCGGCGCGGTAGCGGTGCACCTGGGTCATCTGGTGGAACGGGTAGCCGGCGAGGCCCGCGGCGAGCCCGCCGAGGTAGTCACGCAGCGGCGTGGTGTCCTGGTCGTCGAGGTTGACGAAGATGAACCCCTCCCACACGTCGACGCGCACCGGCACGAGCCCGTGGCTGGACTTGTCGAGGCCGAAGAACTCCGATTCCTGCTGGACGAAGGTGAGCCCACCGTCGAGGCCGTAGCGCCACCCGTGGTACTTGCAGGTGAACTGCCGGCAGACACCGCTGGTCTCTTCGCGTGGGTAGTCGTTCCACACGAGCTTGTTGCCGCGGTGGCGGCACATGTTGTGGAAGACGCGCACCTCGTCGGCCGAGTCGCGCACGACGACGACCGACGTGCGGGCAGCGTCGAGCTCCCTGGTGAAGTAGCTCCCGACCCTTGGAAGCTGCTCGATGCGTCCGACGTTCAGCCAGGTCCGCCGGAAGATCGCATCGCGCTCGAGCTCGTAGTGCTGCGGCGAGATCGAGTCCTCGTAGGAGACTGGCCCGGTGTCGATGCCGTAGTGCTGTGTCCACGACCCCTCGCCGGGCTTCGCGAAGTGAGGCATGCGATCACGTCCTCCGGTCGGATTGCGCCTGACGATAGCATCAATCTCCCGGAGCGAGAAGACCGTTTCCCAACACGTCCACGAGGTCACCGTCCAGCTCGACCCCTGAAGGAACCGTTCCGGTCGACGGCCGAAGAGCATTACTATACGAATTTCAGAATCACATTTCCGCGATGCTGGCCGGCCGGACTGAGGGGGACGCGCCCGATGACGAGCGACGATGGCGTGCGGCTGTCGCTGCGCTACGACCTTCGGGCGCCGGCGTTCGGCCCGCCGGCCGGTGCGCTGTACGCGGCGGCGCTCGAGCAGAGCGAGTGGGCCGAAGGGCACGGCTTCGAGCTCGTGAACCTGACCGAGCACCACGCCTCCGACGACGGGTACTGCCCGTCGCCGCTCGTGCTCGCGGCCGCGATCACGGGCCGGACCCGCTCGCTGCGGGTCCTCGTCGCGGCGTTGGTGTTGCCGCTGTACGACCCGATCCGCCTCGCCGAGGACCTCGCCGTGCTGGACCTGGCCAGCGGCGGCCGCGTCGATCTCGTGATCGGCGCCGGGTACCGGCCCGAAGAGCTGGCGATGTACGGCAGGGCGATGACCGACCGCGTCGCCCTGGTCGAGGAAGGCGTCGCCGTGCTCCGCGCCGCCTGGTCGGGTGAGGAGTTCGAGTACCGGGGCCGGCGGGTACGGGTGACGCCCCGGCCCGCCCGTCCCCGGGGCCCGGCGCTGTTGATGGCCGGAGCGACGCCCGGCGCCGCCCGCCGTGCGGCCCGGCTCGGCGACGGCTTCGTCCCGGTCGACCCCTCGCTGTGGCCGGTCTACGAGGCCGCCTGCCGGGACCTCGGCCGCGATCCCGGCCCACCGCCGGCGATGTCGGGACCGCTGTTCGTCCACGTTGCCGACGACCCCGACCGGGCGTGGGCCCGCATCGCGCCGCACGCGCTCCACGAGACGAACTCCTACGGCGCCTGGCTCGCCAGCGCGGAGGGCATCGCCCGGTACACGCCCGCGGACGACGCGGAGGACCTGCGCGCCGGCGGCGCCTACGCCGTCCTGACCCCCGACGAGTGCGTGGCGATGGCCCGCTCCACCGGTGCCCTCCGCCTGCACCCGCTCATGGGCGGCCTCCCGCCCGAGCTCGCCTGGGAGAGCCTCGAGCTCGTGGCCGCCAAGGTGCTCCCTCGCCTGCGGCCGCCGGCGTGAACCTCAGGCGCGTGCTCGCGCCCGACGCGTCGTCGTGTCGATGGCACTGCGCAAGGCAGGGGCGAGGTCGTCGGTCATGGACCGCAGGCAGATCGCGACGGTCTCGTCGAAGCACTCGACCAGGGACCGCCTGCCCTCCTTCAGGTAGATGCCGCACGCGGTCTCGAGCCAGCTGAGTGCCAGGACGGTCAGGGCGTAGAGCTCGAGGATCGACCTCGCCTCGCCGGGCCGACTCTGGAGCGTCGCCAGGAGGTTCCTTGCGAACGCCCGGAACCCGCCGCTCAGCTCCTCCTCCGCGGCCTGAGGATCCGTCTCGAGAACCGCACGGATCTGCGCCAGGGCCCGGCGGTCGTATCCCTGGATGCAGAGCTCGCGCAGAACGGCGTGCAGGCTCACCAGCGGCGCCTCGGCGGGCGGCCGCTCCCGCAGGAGCTGCAGCGCAGCGTCGCGCCGCACGACGAGGTGGTCGAAGAGGATCGCCTCCTTCGTCGGGAAGTGGCGAAAGACGGTGCGCCGGCCGACGTGTGCGGCTGCGGCGATGTGATCGATCGTCGTCTCCGCGTAGCCCTGGCTCGCGAAGAGCTCGAGCGCCGCCTCGGCGATCCGCGTCCGTGTTTCGCTCGTCTTGCGGTCACGGATCGGGGTCTCGGCCACGGCTGCCGGCAGCATACCGACGCGCCCGCGGGGGGCGTTGATCCCGGAACTTCGTGGCACTAGTGTCACCACTACCCAGACGTGATCGCCGATCGTTGCAGCTCGAGGGGGAGGTTGACGATGGTTCGTCGTCTGATGGGGGCCCTGCTTTGCGCGCTCATGCTGTCCGCCGGGGCGGGCGTCGCCGCCCACGCGGACACGGCGTCGCCCATGGTGACCGGGCCCGTCACGGGTGGCAACGGAGTGCCGATCGTGTTCAGCGGCCAGCCGGCGGACCGGCTTGTGGGTCGAGAGACCTTCGATCTGGCATCGGTCGGCTACTCGCAGTCGGAGTTCTTCCTCGCGGGCACGGCCAACGCCTATGAGCCGGCGCCAGGGTCGACGCTCACCAACGACGGCCGCTGGACGGTCCAGGCGTCGTCGCAGGCGACCTACAAGACCCGCGTCGTGGTGAACCGTCCCGTCAGCAAGCGGGACTTCAACGGCACCGTCGTCGTCGAGTGGCTCAACGTCTCGGGCGGGGTGGATGCGAGTCCGGACTGGATGCACACCCACGTCGAGCTGCTCCGACGCGGCTACGCGTGGGTCGGCGTCTCGGCCCAGGCCGTGGGCCTCAACGCCCTCAAGGGCCCGGCACCGCAGGGAGATCCGGTGCGGTACGAGTCCTTGACGCATCCCGGCGACAGCTACTCGTACGACATGTTCTCTCAGGCCGGGCAGGCGATTCGCGACGACGCCAAGCTGCTCCTGGGTGGGCTGCGCCCCGAGCGCCTGCTCGCCGTCGGCGAGTCGCAGTCGGCCGGGCGCCTGGTCACCTACATCGACGCGGTGCATCCGCTCGCGCAGGTCTACGACGGGTTCCTGGTGCACAGTCGCGGCGCCGGGGGCGCCCCCCTGGCACAGCCGCCAGCGGTGCCGGCGCCGGTGACCGGCCAGGCCCCGACCTTCATCCGCGACGACCTCGACGTTCCGGTGCTGGTCTTCAACACCGAGACTGACGTCGGCTCGCTGCAGGCCCGCCAGCCCGACAGCGCCCTGTACCGGTTGTGGGAGGTCGCGGGGACGGCGCACTTCGACCAGTACGGCCTGTTGACGGGCGGAACGGACACGGGACGACGATCGTCGGTCGCCGAGTGGTTCGACACGATGCTGCACCCGACGAACCAGCCGAACCCGGGTTTCGTCTGCGCCTCGCCGATCAACGCGGGGCCCCAGACCTTCGTGCTCCGCAGTGCGATCGCCCACCTCGACCGATGGGTCGCCGGCGGCACGCCACCGCCCAGGGCACCGCGCCTCGAGACCATCAGCATCGCGCCGATCCAGTACGCCCTCGACGCCAACGGCAACGTGCTCGGCGGGATCCGCACCCCCGCCGTGGACGCCCCCGTCGCCACCCTCAGCGGGCTCGGCCAGGCCGGTTCTCAGTTCTGCTTCCTCTTTGGCACCACCGTGCCCCTGACACCCGAGCAGCTCGAGGCGCTGTACGGCAGCCATGCGGGGTTCGTCACCGCGTGGGGCAAGGCCACCGTGAGGGCCTTCATCGCCGGGTTCCTACGGCCGGAGGACGCCTTCAACCTCGCCGTCGTCGGCGCCCAGTCCGACATCCTGCGGTGACCTGACCGGGCTAAGAGGCCGAGCGGATAGGCCCGCATGTGGGCACAGAACTGCACGAGATTTGCAATGTGAGCCCAGGCCACACAGCTCGGCCTCCCGGCAGCGCTGACCACGGTGAGTTAAGACGACGTGCCGATCCGCTCAGGTCTTACGTGGGAACGTCGGCGTCCTCGGCGGCCGCCACGATGTCGTCGGCCTCGGCCTGGCGCAGGAACCCCGCGGCGACGGCGGCGTCGGCCGACCCGGTCACGGCGTCGACGTAGTCCTGGTGCGTCGGGTACAGGGCGGCCAGGGTGGCCGCGTCGAACGGCCTGGTGTCCCCGAAGAGCAGGCAGAGCACGCTGCGGCCGGGCGGCGCCTCACCGGTCAGGACGGAAACGGGGGCGTCGACCGCGGGGGTGCGGATGCCACCCAGGGCGATGCCCCGCTCGTCCCGCGCGATGGCCTGGCCCTCGACCTCGAGCGCGGGCGCCGCGGGCGGGGGATCGCCGTCGACGACCCACGCCCGCAGCCCGGCGATCGCCGCTCGGAGCACGTGGGCCTGTGAGCCCTCGTTGATCGAGCCGCACTCCGCCACCAGATCGAACCCGCCCCCCGCGACCTCCTGCGCCATCTCGGCGTTGTAGTCGAGGATGGACCGGTCGGCATGGGCGGTGCCGGCGACCTCCCACGTCCGCAGCCTGTCGCTGTCGTCCTGCCGGGCGCGATGAAAGCCCAACACCCCGAACAGGTCGGTCTCGGTCAGGAACTGCAGCACGGGCACGTCGAGGTCGTCGCGGATGCGCGCCACGCCCTCGCCCAGGACCGACGGGGAATCGACCAGCGGCGCACCCCCGCCACCGCGGCTGTGGATGAGGAAGCCGTCGTAGATGCGAGCGAGGGGATGCACGGCATCGACGTAGGTGACCATGCGGGCAGCCGACTGGGACTCGCCCATGGCGATGACGTGACGCGCGGTGAGCCCGTCGAGGACGTCGACGTCGCCCGGGCGGCGGACCGCCTGCGCCGCCTGGGACAAGATGTCGTAGGAGTAGGGGTCGCCGGGGTGGGTCAGGTCGCCATACCGCTCGGGGTCCCACTGCTTGAGGGCCTGGACCTCGACCCCCGGTACCGGCAGCACGCCACCACCCTCGATGCCCGCCCTCTGGGCCGATACGCCGACGTAGGCCGAGCCGTGTTCCAGTAGCTCGGGATGCGTGAGGCCGAAGTCGGGGTCGCCGTCGACGCCGGCGGTCACGTTGAGCCACTCGACGAAAACCGTCCCGTCGAACGCGTCGGGGTCTGCCGGCCGGCGCACCAGGATGCGGGATCGGTACGGCGCGGTGCCCGCCTCGGTGACCGCCCAGCGCCCGTCCTCGCCCAGCTCACCGGCGGGCCGGTACGCGGTCGCCTCGCCCTCGAGGACGTACTCCTCCTCGACGTACCCGTAGCGCTCCGCCAGCCGCGGCGGCATCGCGTTGAACGGCTGGTCGCGCGAGCCCCCGGTGACGGGACCGGTCACGCTGGGGCGGGCCACGTCGGCACCGGGCATCGGACCGGTGGGCTCCTCTCCCGCCCCCGAGTCCCCCGCGTCGTCGTCATCGTCCGGGGACCCGCCCGACGAGCACGCCGTCCCTGCCACGAACACACCGACGAGCGTCACGACCGCCAGGGTCTCCGTTGCCGTCCCGGCACCTGGGCGGCGTCGCTGGATCATGTGTTCTCCCCCTCCCCTGGCTCCGCCCACCGGCCCTCGTGGCCTGGCCGCAGGCTAACAATAGAGTCGACTTCCGAACTCCCAGCGACCGCATTCGAGACCGTCGACGATGGCACTACGCCGATCCGCCCCCGAGCATGCGCCCCGCCCACGCGGCGCCGATGACGACCAGCCCTCCGGCGTCGACGCCACTGCGTCCGTGACGCGTCGCGCCCCCTTCGCCGGCAACCCGCGGGTCGGCGCCCGCGGGCACCGGACGCAGCAACGCATCGTCGACGGCGCCCTCCGGGTCTTCGGCGAGGAGGGCTACCACCAGTGCGGCGTCGGCCGGATCACCGAGTTGGCCGGATGCTCGCGCGTGTCCTTCTACCAGTACTTCGCCGGCAAGGAGGATGTGTTCCGCCACCTGGCCGGGCAGGTGGCGCGGCAGCTGAGCGCGTCGACCGAGGCGCTCGGCACGCTGACCCCCGACGTCGCGGGCCGGGCGGCGATCCGGGCGTGGGTCGCCCGCTACGCCGACACCTACGAGCGCTATCGGCCGATCTTCCAGGCGTTCCAGGCCGCAGCCGAGACCGACGAGGCGGTGGCGGGCGGCTCGGCGCGCGTGGCCGAGCGGAACGTCGCAGGGATCCGGTCCAAGCTGGCGACGACGGCGCTGCGGCCCCGCCAGGTCGACCCGATGATCGCCCTCCTGCTGGAGTGCCTGCCGCGGGCGCTGGAGGACGCAGCGATCCTGCGCGCCGCCCTCCCCGACGCCTATCCGAAGCCGCGCATCGAGGACGCGCTCGCCGACGTCGTGCACCGCACGTTGTTCGGCCTCCGAGTCGACGTGAACGCGCGCCCGACCGCCCGCCGGCGGCCGCCCGCACTCGAGTTCGGCCCCATCATGGGGCGCGCCCTCCAGCACGACGGCGAGCCGCAGGCGCTGAACGCCGCCGGTCGGCGGGCGCTCCGGGCGCTGCTCGAGGCCGGGCGGGACACGTTCGTGGCCCGCGGCTACCACCGCACCCGCGTCGACGACATCGTGGCGGCCGCCGGCGTGTCGCACGGCGCCTTCTACCACTACTTCGAGAGCAAGGATCAGTGCGCACAGGTCCTCGCGGCGCGGGCGATTCGCAGGGTGGGGACCGCGTTCGCAGACATGCCCGAGGGCACCGGCTCCGACGGCCCGGCCCACAGGGCGGCGCTGCGCCGCTGGCTTCGCCGCTACAACGCCGCGCACGCCATCGAGGCGGCCATGATCCGCGTGTGGCTCGACGCCTCGCTCCACGACGCCATGCTGACCACCGACTCGGGCGCCGCGCTCGACTGGGGCAGGCGGCGGATGGCCCGCTTCCTGGCGCCGCGCGAGTTCGGTGACATCGACGCCGAGGCCGTCGTCATGGTGGCGCTGCTCGGCGCGTTCGGCGCTCGGGGACGATCGGCCCCCACGATCGATGCGGCCACCCACATCATCGAGCGGGGGCTGCTCGGACGGTGATCGCGGCCGGGCTCGTTGTCTAACATCGGAGTCAATCCACTCAGGGGGTGCGGACAGTGCGGACCGTGATCGTGGGGGCCTCGAGCGGGCTCGGGCGCTGTGTGGGAGTCGGGCTCGCCCAGCGGGGGGCTCGGGTGGCGCTGCTCGCCCGGCGACGCGGCCGGCTCGACGACGCCGCCAAGGAGGCGGGGGCCGGGGCAGTGGCGATCACCTGCGACGTGACCGACGAGCCGTCCTGCCGCTCGGCCATCGCCGAGGCCGCGGCCGAGCTGGGCGGCATCGACGCCCTCGTCTACACGACCGGCATCGGCCCGCTGGCCCGCCTGGCGGACACGGATGCGGGCACGTGGCGCCGGGTGCTCGACACCAACGTCACCGGCGCGGCGCTCGTCACGGCGGCGGCGCTCCCCCATCTCACGGCGGCGGGCGGCACGGCCGTCTACTTCTCGTCGGTCAGCGCGTCCCAGACGCCGCCGTGGCCGGGGTTGGGTGCCTACGCGGTCAGCAAGGCCGCGCTCGACAAGCTGGTCGAGGCCTGGCGGTCCGAGCACCCGGACGTGGCCTTCACGCGGTTGATCGTCGGCGACTGTGGCGGCGGCGAGGGCGACTCGAGGACGGGGTTCACCGACGAGTGGGACAGCGAGCTGGCCGCCGAGGTCGGCCAGGAGTGGCTGGCCCGGAGCTACCTGAGCGGCTCGCTGATCGACGTCGAGCACCTCGTCGCGGTCGTCGACGCCGTGCTTTGGGGCGGGCCGAGCATCTCCCTGCCCTCGGTCACGGTGACGCCGCGCCGCGCTGCCCCGCCATCCTGAGGCGACGGGTTCAGCTCGGCGACCGGGAGGTCGCGGCCTCGACGTCCCCGAAGTAGGCGCGCTCGATCCGCTCGGTGTCGTGGCGCAGCTCGTCGGCCGCTCCGCGGAGGACGATCGTGCCCCGGTTGAGCACGGCCGCCTCGTCGGCGACGTTGAGCGCGAGGCTCACGTGCTGCTCGACGAGCACGATCGCAGCCCCGTGGTCGCTGGCGATGCGCCGGACGGTATCGAAGAGCGCCTCGACGACTAGGGGCGCCAGGCCCAGGCTCATCTCGTCGACGAGGAGCACCTTGGGCTCCTGGATCAGGGCCCGGGCCATGGCGAGCATCTGCTGCTCGCCGCCGGAGAGGGCGCCCGCCGTCAGTTGCCAGCGCTTCTCGAGGGCCGGGAAGACCTCGAGGAGCTCGCGGGGCGCGGTGCCGTTCCGGCGCCTCGCGACCTCGAGGTTCTCCTCGACGGTGAGTGTCGTGAAGAGCGACCGGTCGTCGGGGACCAGCACGACGCCGGCGCGGCTGGCGGCGACGGGGTTGCCGTTGCGCAGCCTCACTCCGTCGATCGCCACGGAGCCGGCGCGCGCGGGCAGCAACCCGGCGAGCGTGAGCAGCAACGTCGACTTGCCCGCCCCGTTGGGGCCGAGCAGGGCCAGCACGCTACCGGCGTCGACGTCGAGCTCGAAGTCCCGGAACACGACGGTGGCGCCGCGGCCACCCGTCAGGTCCCTGCACTCGAGCCGGGCGGTCATGAGCGCAGCTCGTGACCGGTCGACCGCGCGAACGCCAGTGAGCCGGGCGACGATGGGGTGCGGGGGCGCAGCCCCCGAGGAAACGCGCTCATGCCGACACCGCCTCGGCATCGTGCATCGCGCCCAGGTACGCGTCGGCGACGGCTCGGCTGGTCCGGATCGCGTCCGGCGGGCCCTCTGCGATCACCGCCCCGAAGTCGAGCACGTAGACGTGGTCGCATACGCGTAGCACGAGGGCGACGTCGTGGTCGACGAGGAGGATGGCGGTGCCGGACGAGCGCAGATCGCGGATCCGCTCGCCGAGCCACGCGCTCTCCTTGGTGGCGAGGCCCGCGGCGGGTTCGTCGAGCAGCAGCACCCTCGGGTCGGCGGCACACGCACGCGCGATCGAGACGAGCTGGCGCTCCCCCTGGCTCAGTTCGCCGGCCGGTCGATCACTCAGCCCCGAGATCCCGACGCTCTCCAGCACCCGGGCAACGGCGGCCCGCCGGTCGGCCTGGCGACCGCCGAACGCAGCCACGCTGACGTTCTCCTCCACCGAGAGGTCGTCGTACAGCTCGAGCTGCTGGAACGTGCGAGCGAGCCCGGCGCGGACGCGGGCGTGTGGCGCGAGCGTCTCGATGTGCCGGCCAGCCAACTCGATGGTGCCGGTCGCCGGCGCGAAGCCGGTGATGGCGTCGATCACGCTGGTTTTGCCCGCGCCGTTCGGGCCGATGAGCCCGACGATCCTGCCACGGTCGACGCGCAGCGACACATCGGCAACGGCGACGACACCGCCGTAGCGGACCCTGAGGTTCTCGACCCGGAGGGCGGGATCCGTTCCCCCCGCGGCCGCCGGCTCTAGAGCCGGCCCGAGGTCCGGCTCGCCTTCCTCCACCGCCGGTGCACCGGCGGCGACCGCCGAGCCCTCGCCGCCTGCGTCTGTGGTTCGCCGACCCGCCCGCCAGCGGGCGACGCGGTCGGCAAGCCGGTGGCCCCCGCTGGCGATGCCCTCCGGGTGGGCGATCAGCGTCACGATCAGGAGCACGCCGGTGATGACCTGGAACCACGCGCCCAGCTCGACCCAGCGGTCCAAGGCGATGAACACGATCCCCGACGCCGCCAGGATGCCGGCGTTGATGCCCCCCCACACCGAGGTGACGCCCGCCAAGTAGGCAGTGGACAGCAGGGCGAGGCCGCCGATGGCGGTGAACGAGTCGAAGGTCACCACGCCGCGGCGGTAGGCGAGGAGGGCGCCGCCGAGGCCGGCGATGAACGACGCCAACGCAAAGGCCAGGACCTTGATGCGCACGACGTTGATCCCGACCGCGGCGGCGGAGCGTTCGTTGGCCCGCACCGCCAGCATGGCCGAGCCGAGGGCGCTACGCCGCAGCACGGCGACCCCCCAGGCGACGGCGACGAGCGAGACCAGGCAGACGAGGCCGAACTGGATCCGGGGGAAGTCGTGGCCGGCGCCGATCCCCAGATCGATGCCCAACAGGGATGGTGGGGTGACACGGGCACCGGAACTGGGGACGATGTCGGCGTTGCGGAACCACACCGCCTCGATCGCGTACGCCAAGGCCAGGGTCACCACGCCCAGGGTCAGGCCGCGCAGGCGCAGGGCCGGCAGCCCGACCGCCACGCCGATGACGGCGGCCACCAGGGCGGCCAGCAGCGGTGCGAACGGGAAGGGGACCCCCCAGCTCTCGGTGAGGCCGCTCAGGGTGAACGCGGCGGTGCCAGCCAACGCCAGCTGGGCCAGCGACACCTGCCCGGCATAGCCGGTCACCACCACCAGCGACAGACCGATGACCGCGGCGATGAACGTGCCGATCACGGCGGCCCGCCAGCTGCCGGCGGTCACCAGCAGGGCCAGCAGGCCCACCGCCGCGCCGACCACCGTGGGCACCATGAGCGAGCGGGGCCGGGGGGCATGACCCACTCGCTGGCGGACCAGGCCGCCGCGCACCGGCATGCCGGCGCCCACGACCACCAGGGCGACCAGGATGACGATGAGCGGCACCAGCTCGAACGACCCCGTCTGGGGCAGCCACGAATGCTGCGCCGCGAGCGACAGCGCCTCGGACTGGAGCATGCCGATGGCAATTCCTGCCACGACGATGGGAATCACGTGCTGGAACCTGCCCACCACCGCGGCCGCCAATGCCGGGACGACGAACAGCGTGTAGGTCACCGGGGTCAGCGGGCTCACCGGAGCGATGAGGATGCCTGCAAGGCCGGCGATGATGGCGCTGAGCATCCAGTTCACGAGCGCCACCCGATCCGGTGACACGCCGCTGACGAACGCTCCCGTCTGGGACTCCGCCGCCGCCCGAGTCACCAGCCCGAACCGGGTGTACCGGAGCGCTGCGGCCAGCACCACGGCCAAACCGACCACGGTCATCGCCAGGAAGAACCGGTCGGCCAACACGGCGACCGACCCCAGCTCCCACCGGTCGGTCGGAAAGATCGCCGTCACGCTCACCGGGTTGGTGCCCTGCCGGATCGCCAGTACCCCCTGCAAGACCACCAGCACGCCCAGCGACGCCACTGCCTTGGCCAAGGGCGGCGCATCCCGCAGCGGACGGAACACCAACGCGTACAACAACGCGCCCAGCGCCGCCCCCACGATCAAGGAGATCGCGACCGCGGGCGCGAAACCCAACTCCGCGCCCACGTCCATCGTCTTGGGCAGCCCCGGCACGGGAATGAGCAGCTCGCCCCGCCGCAGTCCCGCGTACGTGTACGCCACGTACAGGGCGATCGCCCCGGTCGCGAAGTTCACCACCCCCGACGCCCGGTAGGTGATCACCAATGCCAGTGCCAGCGCCGCGTACACGCCCCCGTTGCCGAGACCGAGCAACAAAGAAGCGACGTGATCCACGGCGTGTTCCTCTGGGCTTCCAAGCAGGTTCTAGGCCCGGGCCGGCCCGCTCGAACGGCCGGCCCGGGTGGAAGGGACTACTGCGACAAGAGCTCCGACGAGTCGACGACCTCGTAGGAGGTGGGCTGGCCCTCGGCGTCGAGCTGCGTGCGCAGCGACTCGTTCGTGCACACTGCCGGCAGCGCCGGGTCGGCGGAGCTGTCGCACTGGAACATCACACCGCCCCCGCCCGGCAATTCCGCCTCGGGCATGGCCCTGATGGCCTCGATCACCGTCGGCGGGGTGATGTCACCCGAGATGTCCGCCAACGACGTCAGCAGGGACGCCATGGCCACGTAGCCGCCCATGGCCGTGGCGTTATTGACGTCCTGAACGTCCTGGCCATAGGCGTCCATCACCGCCTCGTACAGCTGGAACGTCGGGTCGTCGTCCGCTCCCAACGCGATGGTCGAGGTGACGAAGGTCCCCTCCAGCACATCCCCGGGGACCCCTTCCCGCGTCGCATCGGTGATGCACTGGGTGATGGAGGCGAGCGCGCCGTCGTAGCCCACCGCGTTCAACCCGTTGAACGCCGCGATGCAGAACGCGTCGTTGCCGACCACGTGCACCACGCCCGCATCGCCGCCCACCACCTGCTGCATCTGCGAGGTCATGTCGGCAGTACCGGGCGCGATCGCGACCGTTTCGTGGTCGATGCCCTTGTCTTCCAGGATCGGGTACAGGCCCTCGAGGCCGTCGATCGCCTGCGGGACGTCGATGGTCACGAACGCGATCTTGTCGGCCCCCTCGGACTCCGCCACCGAGACCGGCAGGGCCCCCAACGTCGTCTCCGGATTGAGGAGCAGGAAGCTCGACTGGTCGTCGGTCGCGATCGCCTCGCCGCTCCCCTGGAACCACATCGTCGGAACGCCCGCCGCGTGCAACGGCTCCCACACTGCCTCGGCGACCGCCGACTGGCTCAACGCCACCGCCACCACGTCCTGCTCCACCAGCTGGTTCGCGCAGTCCGTCGCCCCCGCCGGATCGGCGCCCGTCTCACACGTCACAACCTCGACCGGACGGCCACCGACGCCCCCCTTGTGGGTGTTCCAGTACTCGGCCGTGGCCTGCGCAGCCCGCAGCTCGTCGGTGTTGTCGAACGCCTGGGTGGCGCCGTCCGACACCATCCCGATGCGCACGGGCTCGCCCGACGCCTGGTCCTCCGGCCCCAGCAGGTCTTCGGACCCCGCCGTCGTGTCCGTCGACTCCTCAGCGCCCTCGCCGCCGCCGTCGTCATCGTCGCCGCCACACGCCGCGAGCAGCAATGCGCCGAGCGCGACGACGGCCAGCGCTCGCAGGGCCAGCCCGCCGCTCCGCCCTGACGCATCCCCCGGACTACTCATTCGCCCCCTCCTCCGTTGGGTTGCATGCCCTGGTGGACGGCCTATCCCACGGCGATCCACCCGGGGCGTCAACACTATACTCATCCTAGGAGAACGTCGTTTCAGCTCATAGAAACGGCACTTGTCGCCGAGTCGTCGGAGGGGCGACGACCGCAGTCGTGGACCCGAGGATCCGTGGCATCGTGGCCTGAACACCGACCGACACCACAGCGACATCACCACCAGGGAGCGATCACATGAGCCTGTCCGACGCATTCAGGTATGACGGCAAGCGGGCGCTGGTCGTCGGCGGCGCCACCGGCATGGGCGCGGCGACCGCCGAGCTGGTCCAGGACGCCGGAGCCGAGGTCGTCGTGATGGACTACGCAGAGGTCAAGCTGCCGGGCGTCAAGGCCGTCCACCTCAACCTCGCCGACAAGGCGTCGATCGACGCCGCGGTGGACGAGTGCGGCGGTCCCGTCCACGCGCTGTTCTCCTGCGCGGGCGTGGCCGACGGCACCCCGGGGATCGAGCGGATCAACTTCATCGGGCACCGCCACCTCATCGACCGCCTCCTCGCCGGCGACATGCTCCCCAGGGGCTCCGCCATCGGCCTGATCTCGTCGGCCGCCGGCTTCGGGTGGCAGGCGAACCTGGACCTCCTGCGGGAATACCTCGACGTCCGTGACTTCGACGAGGCGACGCGCTGGGCCGAGGAGCACGGCAAGGCCGACTACCTGTGGAGCAAGCTGGCGATCAGCGCCTACGTCGCCCGCGAGGCGTTCGCCCTCCTCAAGCGTGGCATCCGCATCAACGCCATCCTCCCCGGCCCCACCGACACGCCGCTCGCCCGCGCCAACGAGGAGACCTGGCTCGGGTTCGGCGCCGACTACCGCACCGAGCTCGGCATCGAGGCGTCGACGCCACTCGAGCAGGCGTACCCCCTCGCGTTCCTCTGCAGCGACGCCGCCAACGCGGTGACCGGCATCACCATGGTCACCGACGCCGGCTACTTCAGCTCGGGGATCACCGGCTCGTTCCCGGCCGCCACACCGGCCGTGGATTTCCTGGCGAACACCAAGTTCTGACCGGACACCGAGAGGGTGAGGTCCGCCGTGGCCGACACGCCCACAGTCCACGCCTAGACGGGGGCGACAGTTCACATGGCGACCTACGTTCTCGTGCACGGTGGGGCGCACGGCGGCTGGTGTTACGGGCCGGTGGCCCGGATCCTGCGGTCGGCGGGGCACGAGGTCCACGCGCCGACGCTGACCGGCCTGGGTGACCGCTCGCACCTGCTGCGGCCCGACATCGACCTCGACACCCACATCGCTGACGTCGTCGGAGTGCTGCATTACGAGGACCTGCGGGATGTGATCCTGGTAGGGCACAGCTACGGCGGGATGGTCATCACCGGCGTGGCCGACCGGGCCCCGGACCGGGTCGGCCATCTCGTGTACCTGGACGCGGCCACCCCGGTGGACGGCCAGTCGCTGGTCGACATCGCGGGGCCGATGATGGAGGCCGCCCGCGCACAGGGCCGTGTGGTCGACGGAGTCGAGCTCGTGCTGTTCCCAGGAACCGAGCCCCTGCCCCACTACGGCGTGACCGACCCTGACGACATCGCATGGATGGACGAGCGACTGACACCCCATCCCTGGAGGTGCTTCGAGCAGCCGCTGCGCCTCACGAACGAAGCGGCGCTGTGGGCGATTCCCCAGAGCCAGATCGTCTGCACGTCGACGTTGGCGACCCGCGACCCGGCTCGGATGGAGGCGGCCCGGGCTGCGGGCCGGCTCTGGGACATCGACACCGGCCACGACCTGATGATCACCGAACCGGAGGCGGTCGCCGCCCTGCTGCTGAAGGTGGCGGCCGCATGACGACCGTGGGCATCGCCACCGGTGCCGGCCGGGGGCGGCGTTCAGCGGTCGCGGAGCGGGAAGCGGTCGATCGGTGCCCGGTCTGCTCGGTTCTCCGGCATTGTCGACACCCCTAAGGCCGGCAGGAGGCGGAGGCCCATCCTACATGGACGTGCGGGCAGCAGACGCCGCTCGGCGCGTCGGTCGGGCCGAGGAGCCACGATCGCTACGGTGTCGCGCGGCGGAGATCCTGTACCGACGCGACCGAAGGCCCAGTTGGATATCTGTGCCCGGGGCGGGGATCGAACCCGCACGGCCTTGCGGCCGGAGAGGTTTAAGCCCTCCGCGTCTGCCAATTCCGCCACCCGGGCGGCGGTAGCAGCAGGCTACGACCCCCGATAGCCCACCAGATCGCCATCGCCGCGGAACAGGTGGCGGCGGCCGTCGCTGAACCGCAGCAGTGCCCGGCCCGACAGTCGGGAGCCGTCGAGGGCGTCGAGCTCGAGGACGTGCACGCCCGGCTCGAGCGGATGCGCGAACGGCGTGCGAACCGTGACCTCCCAGTCGTTCGGGCCCGGGCCGGACTCACCCTCGCGGACGACCACGAACACGTCCGCGTAGCCCAGGCTCACCAGGTCGCCGTCCACCAGGAGCCTGCCCACCAGCATCCGCGTCGAGCGCACGGTGGCACAGTACGACCGCCGGGCCGGCGCTCACGCAGCCTGGTCGAGCGCGTCGGCCACCGCCGCCCACAGGGCCGTACGCAGCCGGTCGGCCCTTGCGCCCGTCAGGCCGTTGTGGGTGACGACGCCCTCGATCATGTCGGCTACCACTGCCGGCCAGGGACGGCCCCTCAGGACCACGGCCACAGTGGCGCCGCCGTCGCGCCGGCGCTGGATCGTCCGGGTCAACCCCACACGCCGCGGTGGGCTGCGGAACGTCGGAGGGCGCACGCCCTGAAGCCGCGCCGCCTGGGTGAGCGACCGGGCGATCCGGGCGAAGCGCAGCGACGTCGGTTCCACACCGCCCATCGTGCTCGCGCCCTATGACAAACAAGGGCCTACCATGGTCCCCCTATGCCGCGGAGCCATACGTCCTCCTCGTCGAGGCGCAAGGCCCGCACCTCCCGCAAGCTGGTGGCCGTGCCCTCGGCCGCGGAGCACCGGGCCGCCGGTGGCAAGCCCGGCGACAGCAAGCCCGGCGACAGCAAGCCCGGCGACGGCAAGCCCCAGCGATAGCAAGCGCGGCGCGGAACGGGAGGCCACGGAGCAGGAGCCCACGGAGCACAGCACCACCACCCGGCCACCCGCCGCCGCTGCCACGACGTCGACGGGGCTGGACGATCCCCGGATGTCCGACGTGGACGAGTGGGGCCGCTCCGAACAGCTCCGCGAGCTCCTCCGCCGCATCTACAACCCGGTCTACGACCACTGGTTCCGCGTCGAGTGGGAGGGATTCGACAAGATCCCCACCGAGGGCGGTGCCCTCATCGTGGCCAACCATGCCGGTGCCATTCCGGCCGACGCCCCGTCGATCATGCACGGGATCGAGCGCGACCTCGGGAGGCCCGTCTACGGCCTGGCCGACGAGATCTTCAAGCGGGTGCCGGTGGTCAACGTGGGCTGGTCGCGCCTCGGCGGCGTCCAGGCCCATCCCGATAACGCCTACCGCCTGCTGCGAGAGCAGCAACAACTGGTGATGGTCTTCCCCGAGGGGACCAAGGGTACGGGCAAGACCTACTCCGAGCGCTACCAGCTTCGCCGCTTCGGGCGGGGCGGGTTCGTGCAGATCGCCATGCGATCGGGCGTGCCGATCATCCCCATGTCCGTCATCGGCAATGAAGAGGCGATGCCGATCCTGTTCAAGCTCCCCACGCTCGCCCGGGCGCTGCGCGTCCCCTACTTCCCGGTCACCGCCAACATGCTGGCGCTGGGTCCGCTGGGCATCGTCGTCCCGTTCCCGGCCAAGATGCGCATCCGCGTGCTCGATCCCGTCACCTTCGACGTCCCGCCGGACCGGCCCCGCTACTCGCGCAGCCGGGTCATGGACGCGTCCGAGCAGATCCGCCAGACCATCCAGGATTCGCTCCACGACATGCTCCGCAAGCGCCGCGGGGTCTGGTCGGGGTAGGGCCGGGCCGAGGGGACGGCAACCACGATGGGACGGCGCGTGCTCGTCACCGGGCTCGGCAGCTTCTGGGGCGGCCGCGTGGCCCAGGCCCTCGAGGCCGACCCGAGCGTCGACGTGATCGTGGGGCTCGATACCCGCGAGCCCACGGTGGAGCTCGAGCGGACGGAGTTCGTCCGCACCGACGAGGGCTACTCCATCCTGTCGCGCATCGTGCGAGCCACCCAGGTCGACACGATCCTGCACACCTTCCTGGTGGTCGACTCGTCTCGGGCCTCCAGCCGCCAGGTGCACGACACCAACGTCATCGGCACCATGAACCTGTTCGCCGCCGCCAGCCAGCCCGAGAGCCGCGTGACCGACGTGGTCGTGAAGTCGTCGACGCTCGTCTACGGCTCGACGTATCGGGATCCCGTGTGGTTCGCCGAGGACACCCCGCGCTCGTCGTCGCCCCGCCACCGAGTCGAGCGTTCGCTCATCGAGGTCGAGGCGTACGTGCGCGACTACGCCATCGACAACCCCCAGGTGGCGGTCACGACACTGCGGTTCTCCAACGTGCTCGGGTCCGACATCGTCACCCCCATCACCCGGGTGCTGAAGCTCCCGCTGGTGCCTGCGGTCTTCGGTTTCGATCCCCGGATGCAGTTCGTGCACGAGGACGACGTGGTGCGCGCCATCATGTTCGTGCTCGACCGGCGGCTCGGGGGCGTCTTCAACGTGGCCGGCGACGGGCTGCTGCCGTGGAGCGAGGTGGCGGCGATCTGCGCCAAGCGGCTGGCGCCCCTCCCGCCCTTCGGCCGGCGCCTGTACGCCGGCCCCCTGGCCCGGCTCGGGGTCGAGCTGCCCCCCGAGCTGATCGAGCTGCTGACGTACGGGCGCGGGGCGGACAACCGCCGCCTCAAGCAGGCCGGGTTCGACTACCGGACCACCTCCGCGGGCGCCGTGCGCGCGTTCGCCGAGGCCGCCCGCCTGCGGGGGGCACTCGGCCGCGCCGAGCGGCTCCCCTACCACTACGAGCGGGACGTCGAGGACTTCTTCCGCCACTCCCCCGCCGTGGTCCGCGACTAGCCCCGGTGACGACAGCCGGCTAGCGGCCGCTGGTCGACCAGTGCCAGGGCTCGCTGGGGAGGTTGTAGAGCCCGTACTCGTCGGCGTGGGCCGCCAGCCAGTTCCAGCACTCGTTGCCGTACCGGATGGCGCCGCCCCCGTTGCAGCTGAAGTCGATGGCCAGCCCCCGCTCGTGCATCGACGACCCGGGCCGGGCCGTCGGCGGCGAGCACTGCGACGCCGGCATGTAGTAGATGGCGTAGTTGGACGAGCCGCAGTGCTCGCGCCGCAGCTCGATCTGCTTCTGCGGGCTGCGCCACCCGCTCGCGGCGCACAGCGACACACCGTCGCGAGCGGCGGCGTTGAGCAGCGCCTGGACGTTGCCGGCGATCGAGCCCGCGACCGTGATCGACCCGCCGTGTGGGCAGGACACCGTCGCCAGCCCGCCGGGGGCCGGCGAAACGACGGACGCCGGGGGGGCCGCCGCCGGAGTGCGCGGCGGTGAGTCGGACACCGGCGGCGGGGGTTGGTTGGCCGCGGCCGCCGCCGCGGCTGCCGCCGCCTCCTGCGCCCGCCGCTGCCGTTCGGCGGCCTCCTGCATGGCGCGAATCCGGCGGGCGACCTCCGCTTGTTCGCGCACGAGCCGGTCCGACAGCGCCTTGTCGAACTCCTTCAGCGACTCGGCCTCGGCCAGCTTGGCGTTGAGCCGTTCCTCGAGGTCGGCGGCGAAGTCCTGCTGCTGGGCCAGCGCCGTCTCCACGTCGGCGAGCTCCTGGGCCGCCTCGTCCTTGTGGGCCTGCGCAGCCGCCTCGGCTGCGGTCCTGTTGGCCTGCTCGACCTCCATGTCCTCGTGGGCCTCGTCGAGCTGGTCGAGGATGTCGGCATCGGTGTCGGCCTGGATCTCGATCACGGCCTGCTTGACCGCGGCGTCCGACAGCGAGTCGGCGCGGAACGCGTCGAGGGCGTTGTCCGTGGGTGGGTTGACGAACGACTGGACCACCAACTCGTCGGCCCTGTGGTTGAGGTCGTCGATCCGCAACTGGGCGTCCGCGACCGCCTGGATCGCCGCTGCGAGCTCGTCCTCGGCCTCCTGGTGTGCCCGCTCGGCCTCGTCCAACTCGGCCCGCTGCGTGGCGACGTTGGCCTCGAGCTCGGACAGTGCCGCCTGGACCTCGGCGTCCTTGGCCTGGAGGGCGTCGATCTGCAGGTCGGCCTCCGCGCGTTGTGACCGGACGGCGTCCCGCTCCCGTTCGGTCTTGGCCGGGTCGGGGTCGTCGGCCCCGCTCGCCACCGGTGACCAGACGGCCACGCCCGAACCGAGGGCGACGACGGCGGTGATCAGCGCGAGGCGACGGAACCCTGATCGCACAGCTCTTCCCTGCTCCTTGCTGCTCTTCCCATGAGCGGACAAAGTGGCGTGAATGTAACGAACCAGGTCGCCGGTGTCAGCAAGGCATTACATCGAACGCGCGTTTCCCCAGCTAAGGGGAGTATCGCCGCGGCTCTCCGACGCTTATTGACCGTGCCGGCCGGCTGCGAGCGCGCGGCCTTACTCAGCCAATGTCAGTTGCCGTTGGTGGACCAATGCCACGGCTCACTGGGCAGGTTGTAGAGCCCGTAGCCGACCGCATTGGCCTGCAACCAGTCCCAGCATTCGTCGCCGGTGCTGACGGTGCCGCCGCCGTTGCACGTGAAGTCGATCGCCAGCCCCTGCTCGTGCATCGACGTCCCGGGAATCGCCGTGGGCGGGCTGCACTGCGACGCCGGCATCTCGTAGATGGCGTAGTTGGACGTGCCGCAGTGCGCCATCCGCAGCTGGATCTGCTCCTGCGGGTCTCGATAGCCGCCACCGCACAACATCACGCCGTCGGCGGCGGCATCGTTGAGCAGAGCCTGGACGTTCCCGCTGATGGAGCCCGCCACGGTGATGGACCCACCGGCGGGACAGGTGACGGTCGCCAGCCCGCCCGGGGCCGGGGCGATCTGCGACGGCGCCACATCCTGCGCCGGGGGCTGGGCCGCGGCGGCGAGCTGGGCCGCCAGCGCGGCCTGTTCCTGGGCCAGCCGGTCGGACAGGGCGGCGTCGAGCGTCCGGAGCGACTCGGCCTCGGCCAGCCGGGCGTTCAGGCGCTCCTCGAGCTCGGCGGCGAAGGCCTGCTGCTGGCCGAGTGCGGCCTCCACGTCGTCCAGTTCGCCCGCCGCGGCTTCCTGGGCCTGCTTCGCCTCGACGGCGGCGTCCTCCTTCTTCGCCTGCTCGACCTCGAGCGAGTCGTGGGCCTGCGCCAGGCGCTCGAGTACGTCGGCGTCTCGTTTCCCCTGCATCTGCAGGACCGCCTGGACGACGGCGGCGTCGGTCATCGACCCCGCCCGCAGCGGCTCGAGCGCGTAGTCGGAAGGCGGATTGACGAACGAGTCGACCACCAGCCGGTCGGCCTGCTCGTTCAGATCATCGATCCGCAGCTGGGCGTCGGCGACGGCCTGCGTGGCCAGGGCGAGCTCGGCCTCGCCCTGGGCCTGGACACGCTCGGCCTGCTCCAGCTCGGATCGCTGCTGGGCGACATTGCGCTCGATCTCTGCCAGCGCGGCCCGCACCTCGGCGTCCTGCGCCTCCAGGGCATCGATCTCGATCACGACCTCCGCCTGGCGGGCCCGCACCTCGTCGCGCTCCTGCTCGGTCGCCCCCGGGTCGGGCTCCTGCGCCCCGCCGATCGACGGCGTCAACGCGGCCACGGCCAGGACCACGGCCAAGACCCGGCGCAGCCAGGTACCGGTCGTCAGTTGCCGTTGGTCGACCAGTGCCATGGTTCGCTCGGCAGGTTGGACAGTCCGTAGTCGGCCGCGTGCGCCTTCAACCAGTCGTACGCCGCACTCCCGTAGCCGATCGTGCCGCCGCCGATGGTGAAGTCGATCGCCAGGCCCTGCTCGTGCATCGAGGCGCCCGGGCGGGCCGTCGGTGGGCTGCAGTACGACGCGGGCATCTGCCAGATGGCGTACTGACTCGTGCCACAGTTGGAGCGGCGCACGGCGATCTGGTCGGCGGGGTCGCGGTAGCCCATCCCGCACATGGAGATGCCGGCCTCGGCTGCGTCGGTGAGCAGGCGCCCGACCGGCTTGCTGATGTCACCGGCCACCTGGATGCTGCCCCCGCCCGGGCACGGCACCGACACCACACCGCCCGGCGGGTCCTGGATGCCCGCCGCCTTGTTGACCTCCGCCTGCGCGGACAGCTCGGCGGCGCGCCGCCGTGCGAGCTCGGCCGCCACCTCCGCGTCGAGCTCGTTGAGCGCGGCGGCCAGCTGCGCCTGCTCGGCCTGGAGCTGCGCGGCGAGCGCCGGGTCGACCCCCTTCAGCATCTCCGCCTCGCTGAGCTTCTGATCGATGCGGGCCTGGACCTCGGCCGCGAACAGGGCCTGCTGGCTGACCGCCGCCTGCTTGTCGGCCAGGGCCGCCTCGGCCTCGGCCTTGCGGTTCCGCGCCTGCGCCATGGCCTCGTCCCGCTTGGCCTTCTCGGCGCGGAGCCGGTCGCGGGCGGCGTGGTATTCGGCCAGCAGCCCGGCATCCGTGGTCGTCTGCATGTCGAGGATCGCCCACTTCACATTGGCGATCGACGGCGACTCCTCGCCGAGCATCGACAAGGCCGTTTCGGTCGCCGGCGAGACGAAGGCGTCGACGACCACGTGGTCGGTCTTGGCGAGCAGATCGTCGATGCGGCGCTGGGCGTCGGCGACGGCGGCATCGGCGGAGGCCGCGGTGGCGTTGGCCGCGGCGAGCGCCTGTTCGGCGGCGGTGAGCTCCGCTGTCTGGGCGTCGACGTTGGCCTTGATGTCGCCGAGCGCCTGTGTCACCTGCCGGTCGTCGGCCTTGAGGATGTCGACCTCGACCGCCACCAGGGCCTGGCGGTGCGCCACCTGCTCCGTCTCCCGGGCGGGATCCTCCTGCGCGCCGCCCGCCACCGGGGTCGCCACGGTCGTCCCGAGCGCGACTGCGGTCGCCAAGACGACGGTGACGATCGGGCGGCGGACGAGCGTCAAGATGCTCCCCAGTGCGGACGGTCCCAGGTTCCCCAGCTTCCCCAAGGCCAACGCCGAGCCTGCGGCGAAGGTCACGGCGAATGTAACGAATCGCGCGACGTCTGTCATATGGCCCGCCCAAGGGCGGGCCCGGCGGCCATCCAAACGCCCGCAGATTTCCTCAGCCGAAGAGCCCGGCCACGACGTTGACCCCTGCGGCGACGATCACCACGCCGAAGAGGTACGACAGGAACGCGTGGACGAGGACCGAGCGGCGGATCCCCCGGGCATGCAACGTCGTGTCGGACACCTGGTAGGTCATCCCGATCGTGAACGCCAGGTAGGCGAAGTCGCGGTAGTCCGGCGGCCGGCTCGGATCGCCGAAGTCGATGCCGTCGCCCGCGCCCAGGTAGTAGAGGCGGGCGTAGCGCAGCGTGAACACCGTGTTGACGACCGTCCACGAGACGATGAGCGTGGCCGCGGCCATGCTGATCAGCAGCACGCGGTCCGCGCCGCGTTCGTGCCGGGCCAAGCCGAGCGCGAAGCCGACCGCCACCAGGCTGGCGGCGCTGGCGCCCAGCAGGAGCAGGCGGGCCACGTCACGGTTCATGTCCTCGCGCACCGCGATGTGCTGCGTACGAGGCCCGTCCGCCCCCAGGATGATCGGTGCGACCGACAGCAGGAAGGTGAGGGCGGTGGCGTTCCAGGCGCCGAGCACGGCGAGGCGCCAGGGGAGGACCGTGGCCAGGGCCAGCCCCGCGGCCACGCCGACCGCGGCGGCGACCAACAGGCGTCGGAGGGCCGGTGCATGCCAGCCCAGCCAGCGGTGGTACACCGTCGGTGCCGGGACGCTCATCTGCCGATGGTCTAGCTGACCCTGGCCGCCGGGGCCGGCAGGGCAGGCTGCTACGAACCGTCGACGCTCCAGTGCCAGGGCTCGCTCGGCAGGTTGTGGAGCCCGTAGCCGGCTGCGTGGCCCTGGAGCCAGCCGAAGCAGGCGCTGCCCCGGCTGATGGTGCCGCCCCCGCAGGTGACGTCTATGGCCAGGCCCTGCTCGTGCATCGAGGTGCCCGGCCGGGCCGTGGGCGGGGAGCAGGCGGACGACGGCGCCTGGTAGATGGCGTAGTCGGACGAGCCGCAGTGGGCTCGGCGGAGGGCGACCTGCTGGGCCGGGTCGCGGTAACCGCCCCCGCACATGTTCAGCCCCGCCGCCGATGCCGCCCCTAGGAGCGCCGACAGGTTCGCGGCCAGCGAGCTGTCCACGGTGATCGAGCCGCCGCCGGGGCAGCCCACGTTCGACAGGCTGCCGGTGGCCGGGCCGAGCGAGCCCGCCTGGCTCGCCTCGGCCGCCGCCCGCTCCTCCGCGGCCCGCCGCTCCGCAGCTTGGGCCTGGGTCTTGCGCAGGGCCTCGAGGGCCCGGCGTTGCTCGTTGGCGTTGCGGATCGCCTCGAGCCGGGTGGCGATCTCCGACTCCTGCGCCTTGAGCTTCGCCGCCAGCGCCGGGTCGATGGCGGCCAGTGCCTCGGCCTCGGCGAGGTTCTGGTCCAGGCGTGCCTCCACCTCCAGCACGAACGCCGCCTCCTGGGACTGCGCCGCCTCCAGGTCTTTCACGGCGGCGGACGCCTCGTCGGCCGTGGCGGCCGCCCGCCGTGCGGCGTCGTCCTGCGCCGCCTTCTGGGCAGCGAGGTCCTCGTGCGCGTCGTGGAGGCGGGCGAGGATCGACGCGTCCGCGTCGTGCTGCATGCCGACGATCGACGCCTTGAGCGACGCGTCGCCGGTCGATGCCGCGCCCATAGCGTCGAGGGCGGTGTCGGCGGGCGGGTTCATGAAGGCGTCGACCACGACGCCGTCGCTCTGCGCGGTCAGGTCGTCGATGCGCTTCTGCGCGGCCGCGACCGCCTGGTCGGCCTTGGCCTTCTGGTCCCGGGCCGTGGCCAGCTGCGAGCGTGCGGTCTCCAGCTCCCCGAGCTCCGTGCGTAGGTTGCCGTGCACGTTGTTCAGGGCGTCGACCACATCTCCGTCGTCGGCCTTGAACACATCGACGTCGGCCGCCACGTCGCCGGCATGGGGCAGCGTGGGCTCCTCCTGGGTCGGCAGCGCCTGCGTCGGCGGCGCCGTGGGGCCGAGGCCCAGACCCGATGCCGCCGCGGCAAAGACGAGCAGGATCCGGACGGGCCGCGCGTGTCGACGTGTCGCTCTCAAGTGGTGCTCCCCAGCCTGTGGATATCGACACGGGAATGTAATGAAACCGGCCACTGTCCGTCACATCGCCTTCATGGAAGACTGCCGGCCATGGTTGAGCTCCGCTCCGAGGTCAGGGACCGGGTCGCGCTCGTCACACTCGACGCCCCCGGCCGCCGCAATGCCCTGTCGCTCGGGCTGGTGGACGAGATCGTGGCCGCGTTCGACGCCATCGATGCCGATCCGGACGTCGGTGCCGTGGTGGTGACCGGGGCGCCGCCGGCCTTCTGCGCCGGGGCCGACCTGTCTCACCTCGGGTCCAGCCAGCGCCAGGGACTGTCGCGCATCTACGAGGGGTTCCTGCGCGTCGGACGCTCACCGCTGCCGACGATCGCCGCCGTCAACGGGGCCGCGGTCGGCGCGGGCGTCAACCTGGCGCTGGCGTGCGACGTGATCCTGGCCGGGGAGTCGGCGCGGTTCGACACCCGCTTCATCGACCTCGGGCTCCATCCCGGCGGTGGCCACACCTGGATGCTCCAGCGGCGGATCGGATCCCAGGCGGCCGCAGCGCTCGTGCTGTTCGGCCGCGTCCTCGACGGCCGGCAGGCGGAGCGCGCCCGCCTGGCCTGGTCGTGCGTGCCCGACGACGAGCTGCTACCGCTGGCGATGGAGATGGCGTCGGCCGCCGCCCGCGCCCCCGCGACCTGGTGGAGCGGATCAAGCAGACGATGCGCGACGTCACGCAGCTGACGGACGCTGCGGCCGCAGTCGAGCGCGAGCTCGATCCTCAGGTGTGGTCGATCAACCAGCCGGCCTTCCAGGAGCGCCTGGCCGCGCTCCGCCAGCGCATCAGCACCAGCGACCGTTAGTGGACCCTCGCGGAAGTCATCGTGGCGTCTCGCCGGCCACATCCGCCGCTGGACATCGTCCTCGTCGTCCCCGCAGCCGCTGGCTGCGCCTTCCTCCTGCGTCCTCGCCAGCGACGAATCTGACACGGCGATACATCCACGGAACTTCCGCGAGCGCCCACTAGTAGACGCCGGGCGTCCGCTACGGCGCGAACGCGAGCGTGCCGGCGATCTGCTCGGCCAGGGCCTCGTGCGTCGCGGGGTCCTCGGACGTGACGATGACCGACCACACGATGTCGCCGGGCCCGGCGACGAGCGTCTCGGTGCCCTGGGCCTCAGCCGACCCACCGGCGGCTCCCAGGCCGTACCGCATCCGCACGGTAGGGCGCTCGGCATCGCCGACGACCTCGACGGGGACGTCGCCGAGGCCGGCACTCCCGGAGACCTGGCGGCCGAAGTCCTCGAGCTGCTCGATCGTGGAGATGCCCGCACCGGGAACAGCGCGGACCTTCACGTCCGCCACCCGGCCGGCCTCGTCGACGCCGGCGGCGTAGAAGACCGCGCCGGCCTCCGCTGCGGCGTGCGCGTTGTCGAGGAAGCTCGGCACCCGGGGCGACGACCGCTCGAGGCTCTCGAGCACATCCGGTGCCAGGACCGTCGCCTCCCACCCCGGCGGCACGGCGATGCCGAAGCCGAGGCCGGCGACGGGGATGGCCGTCCAGCCGTCGGGCGCCGACACGTCGATCCCGCCGCTGTCGATCGTGGTGGAGGTCGGTGACGCACTGTCGGTGGCGTCGTCGTCGCCACCGCCGATCGCACCGACGACGGCGGCCACCAAGCCGCCCACGAGTGCGACCGCGAGGACCGCGGCCACGAGCCGTGTCCGTTCCCGCCGGCGGGAACGGACACGCGTGGTCATGCCAGCCACTCACGCACCAGCTCGTCGCGGCGATCGTGCCACTCCTCGACGGTGAGCGCGTAGCGGATGTGGTCCTCCCACACCCCGTTGATCTCGAGGTAGCGGTGGGCGATGCCCTCGTCGCGGATCTTCAGCTTCTCCACGACCCGCCGGCTGCGGTAGTTCCGGGGGATGATCGAGATCTGCATGCGATGCAGCCGCACGTGGTCGAAGGCGAAGCGCGCGACCGCCACCAGCGCCTCTGGCATGTAGCCGTGACCGGCCTGGGCCTGGTCGATCCAGTAGCCGACGTACGCCGATTGGAACGGCCCCCGCTGCACCGACGACAGGTTGATCTCGCCCGCGAAGCGCTCCTCGCGGCGCCGGCCGCGCCCGCCCCTCCCGCCGCCCTCAGCGGGGTCGGCCGGGTCGGCCGGGTCGACAAAGATGCCGAACCCGAAGCCGGTGCCGAGCTGACGCTCGCGCTCGCGGGCGCTGCAGCGCATCGCGAACGCCTCGGCGGACTCCACCACGTCGGGCAGCCCGGGGTTGCGGGCCGGTTCCCAGGGCGTCAACCACTCGTCGTTGCGACGACGGACCTCCTGCCACGCCGGGAAGTCGGTGGCGACGAGGGGGCGCAGCAGGACCCGCCGGCCGCTCAGCTTCGTCATCGGTGTCCCACCGGGCGCAGCATCAGCCGAGGACCTCCGCCAGGGCTGCCAGCAGCAGGATGACGTTGCGGGGCCGCGCGGTGTGGCCCATGCAGCCGATCCGCCACATCCGGCCGGCGTAGTCGCCCAGCCCCCCGCCGATCTCGATGCCGTAGCGGTCGAGCAGGGTGGCCCGCACCTTCGCCTCGTCGACGGCCTCGGGCACGAGCACGGTGGTCAGCTCGGGCAGCCGGTGGCCGTCGGCGGCGAACAGCTCGAGCCCGAGATCCGCCAAGCCGCCGTGGAGCAGCTCCCCACACTCGGCGTGGCGGGCGATGGCGGCGTCCAACCCCTCGTCGAGGATCGCGCCCAGCCCGGCGTGGAGCGACATGATCATCGAGACCGGTGCGGTGTGGTGGTACACCCGCGGTCCGGTTGCGGGGCCCGTGTACCGCCCGATCATCCGCAGGTCCAGGTACCAGCTCGGGCTGCGGGGGACCAGGCGATCGCGGGCCCGCTCGCTCATGGTCAGCGGTGCCAGGCCCGGCGCCACGCCCAGGCACTTCTGCGTCCCGGCGTAGGCGATGTCGACACCCCAGCCGTCGATGTCGACCTCGATGCCACCCAGGCTGGTGACGCAGTCGACCAGCAACAGCGCCTCCCCCTTGGCCGCCCCCAACGGTGCGATGTCGGTCCTCACGCCTGTCGACGTCTCGGCGTGGACCACCGCGATGAGCTTGGGGGCCGGATGGGCTTCGAGGAGCCGGTCGGGCTCGACCGGTTGGCCCCAGGGAACGTCGACCCGCACGACCTCGGCCCCGCAGCGGGCGGCGACGTCGCACATCCGGTCGCCGAAGACGCCGTTGACGCCGATCACGACCGGATCGCCCCGCTCGACCACGTTCACGAACGCGGCCTCCATGCCCGCCGAGCCGGTCCCCGAGATCGGCAGCGTCATGGCGTTGGAGGTGCGGAAGACGGTGCGCAGCCGGGCGCAGGTCTCGTCGAGGATGTCGACGAACCCCGGATCGAGGTGCCCGAGCATCGGGCGCGCCAGGGCCTCGACGGCCTCGGGATAGGGGTTGGAGGGACCCGGTCCCATGAGCACGCGGTCGGGCAGCGGCATGTCAAGCGTGACCGTAGCGAGGCCCGACACCCAGCGGGAAAGCGGTCGCTCCTACGTACACTCTGCACCGGTGCGGTACAGGTTCGCGGGCGCTGTCATCGACACGGGCACGTACGAGTTGCGGGTCGGTGAACGGGTCGTCGATGTCGAACCCATGGTGTTCGACGTCCTCGCGCACCTGATCGCGCACCGTGACCGGGTGGTGACCAAGGAGGAGCTGCTCGACGCCGTGTGGGGCGATCGCTTCGTGTCGGAGTCGGCGCTCACCACCCGCATCAAGCAGGTCCGGCAGGCTGTCGGCGACGACGGCCAGGCGCAGCGCGTGATCAAGACGCTGCACGGGCGTGGCTACCGCTTCGTTGCTCCCATCGAGGAGCTCGACGACCCCCACCCAGCGGACACGACCGTTGCCCACCGACTCGATGGCGCGACCAACGCCGAGGTCCCGCTCGAGCCCACGCCCCGCACCCATTATGTGGTGAACGACGGCGTGTCCATTGCGTACCAGGTGTTCGGTGAGGGTCCCGACCTCGTGCTCATCGCCGGCTTCACGACGAACGTCGAGGTGCAGTGGGAGCATCCCGCGGTCGCCCGCTTCCTGCGCCGGCTCGGCTCGTTCAGTCGGGTGACCGTCCTCGACAAGCGGGGCAGCGGCCTGTCCGAGCGCGTCGGACCCGGCGAGGCACCACCGCTCGAACAGCGCGCCGACGACGTGCGAGCGGTGATGGACGCCGCCGGCATCGACCGCGCCACGGTGCTCGGATCATCGGAGGGTGGGTCCTTGGCGGTGCTGCTCGCCGCCGCGCAGCCCGACCGGGTCGAGCGCCTGATCCTGCACGGCACATGGGCACGCCATCCCTGGTACCTGCAGCCCGAGCGTGTGAACATGCCATGGCTCGAGCGAACCTGGGGGACAGGCACGGTCTTCACGGTGCTCGCCGAGTCGATGGGCGCCACGGCGGCGGGACGCCGGTTCCTCGGCCGGTTGGAGCGCCAGGCGGCGACACCCAGCACGGCCCGGCGCCTCGTCGAGATGATGATCGCCATCGACGTGACGGGCGTCCTTGCCAGCATCAGCGTCCCCACGTTGGTGATCCAGCGCGACGACGACCCGCTCTGCGGCATGGACGACGCTCACGACCTGATCGCCGGCATCCCGAACGCCCGCCTCGTCGAGCTGCCGGGCCGCGACCACTTCCTGTTCAGCGGCGACACCGCGCCGATCCTGGCCGCGGTGGAGGAGTTCGTGGTCGGCGCGTCGCCGGGCCCGGTGTCGTCGGATCGATTCCTGGCGACGGTGCTCTTCGCCGACATCGTGGAGTCGACGCGTGCGGCCGCCGATGTCGGCGATGCCCGGTGGACCCGCGAGCTCGACGAGTTCTCGAGCATCGCAGCCCGCTGCCTGCACGAGCACCGCGGCGAGCTGGTCGGCTTCGCCGGCGACGGGCTGCTGGCCACCTTCGACGGCCCCGGCCGCGGCGTGCGCGCCGCCTGCGACCTGCGTGACGTGCTGGCCCGGCACGGCACCGAGATCCGGGCCGGCATCCACACCGCGGAGATCGAGCGGCGCGGTAGCGACGTCGCCGGCATCGGCGTGCACATCGCCAGCCGGATCGCCGATGTGGCCGACCCCGGATCAGTCTGGGTGTCGCGCACCGTGACCGATCTGGTGGCGGGTTGCGGCCTGGCGTTCGAGCCGCGTGGCGAGCACCGGCTCCGCGGCGTGCCCGACCCGTGGGCGCTCTACGAGGTGACGATCTGACGGCGCTCGCCAGTCGTGGGCGCTACGAGCCACCCCACTAGCGAGGGTCCAACAGGCTCAGCGCCAGGCCGTCGAGGATGTCGGCCTCCGACACGATCATCTCGTCGAAGCCGAGGCGGCGGAACAGCGCCACCAGCACGCAGCAGCCGCCGACGATCACGTCGGCCCGCGCCTCCTCGAGCCCGGGGTTATGGACCCGATCGGCGCGCGACTCGATCGCCAGCGTCCGAAAGACGTCCTCGGCGGCCTCGCGGGTGAGGTGGAAGTGGTGGATGCGGTCGCGGTCGTAGGTCTCGAGCCCGAGCTCCACGGCCGCCACCGTGGTCACCGTGCCCGCCAACCCCACCAGCGTGCGGGCCTCGGCCGCAGCCGGGATCTCCCGCACCACGTCGTCGAGATAGGCGTCGGTGAGGCTGATGCAGGCGGAGAGCTCCTCAGGCTGCGGCGGGTCGTGGTGCAGGAACTTCTCGGTGAGGCGCACGCAGCCGATGTCGACCGACATCACCCCCTCGACCCGGTCGGTGCCGGCGATGAACTCGGTGGAACCGCCGCCGATGTCGACCACCAGGAAGGGGCCGCTGGCCGGGTCGAGCTCGCCGGTGGCGCCCCGGAACGAGAGGCGCCCCTCCTCGTCGCCGCTCAGCAGCTCGGGACGCGTGCCGATCAGCGCCTCCACGGCGCCGAAGAACTCGTCGCGGTTGGCGGCGTCGCGGGACGCCGACGTGGCTGCGACCCGCACCCGCTCGACCCCGTGGCGGTCGAGGAGCTCGCGATAGCCCCGCAGGCAGTCGAGGGTCCGTTCGACCGCCTCGGGCGCCAGGCGCCCGCTGGCGCCGACGCCCTGACCCAGTCGGGTGATGGTGCTGCGGCGGTCGAGGATCTCGAGGCCGGCGCCCGTCGGACGGCCAACCAGCACGCGGGTCGAGTTGGTGCCGAGGTCGACCGACGCGATCGCGTTCATGAACCAAGCACGCTACCGGCGGTCGCCGTTGCCGGGACCGGCGCGCAGCCGGTCCTCGACCCAGCGCCCGACCGGATCGTCCCCGCCGGCCAGGTGCCAGGCGAAGTGTGCGTGCAGGCACTTGACGCCCGTTCGGGTGCCGCCCACCCCGCCGGACGCCCGCGGCCCGCCGTGCCCGGGCGGCAACGCCGCGTCGCGCTCCGCCGCATAGCGGGCGTGCGCTGCGGCGACCGCGTCGGGGTCCACCTCCGCCTCGGCCCGCGCCACGCCGCCCGCGCTCTCGAGCCGCGACACCGCGGTGCGCTCGGGCTCCCCCACCAGCCAGTAGCGGGTCGGCATCGGTGTGCCGTCGTCGAGCAGGGGGGCGTTGCGGATCACCAACGGCGAGCCGTCCGGGTGGCGGCGCACGACCTCGAACACGCCCTGCGGCGGCCGGCCCAGCAGCCGCCCGACCTCGCGGCGATCGGCTTCCGTGGTCGGTTGCGGCCGCCCTACGCCCACGCGACCCGGTGCACCCGCCAGGGCACGGAGAAGCCCTTGAGTGAGACCTCCTCGCCGGAGCTGAAGCGCAGGTCGCCCGCCGCGGCCGTGAGGTCGTGGGTGAGGCCCGAGACCAACACGTCGCCGGGGGCCGCGACGTCGGCGATCCGCACGGCCAGGATCACGTTCTGGCCGAAGACGTCGCCGTCGGACTCGACGGTCTCGCCGGTGTGCAGCCCGATCCGCAGCTCGATGCGCTGGGACGGGTTCTCGGCGCTGTGGCGGGCGGCCGCCTGTTGGATGGCGACAGCGGCGAGGATCGCCTGCCGCGCGCTGGCGAAGACGACGAGGAAGCCGTCGCCCTGCGCCTTGACCTCGATGCCGCCGTGGTTCTCGACCTGGGCCCGCACGAAAGCGTTGTGAACCTGCAGGATCTCCCACCACCGCGTGTCGCCCAACTGCTCCGCCAGCTTCGTCGAGCCGACCATGTCGGTCACGAGGATGGTCAGCGTCCCCCGGGGCAACCGGGCGTCGTCGGCCGAACGAGCGGGCTCGGCCGCGGTCTGCCCGTTGGTCCGCTGGTCCGGCGGGGCCGAACGTTCCTCGGTGAGGAACCGGGGCAGGAAGTCGCGCAGGTCGAGCGGCGCGCCCGGCGGTTCCGGCGGCTGGGCCGGTTGCGACCACCGGCCGCCGTCCGTTCGCGCCGCCCGTTCGCGTTGGCGGCGTGGCGCGGACCCCATCGGCGGAGGAGGCGGCGGTGGGAGGCTCGCCTGCACCGACCGCAGGGCCGCGCGGGCGCTCTCCCGGAGGTCGTCGATGTGGCCATCGAGGTAGCCGCTGACGAGGTCGTGATCGTGGGTGTGCCTGTGCCCGTGCCCGGACGAGCGCGACCGGCGCCGGCTGGTGCGGGCCGTCACCCCACCCCACAGCCCCCGGGCGTGCACCCGGATCAGGGGTGCATGCGGAAGCGGGGGCACCTTGGATCGCTGCGTGTGGTCCGAGCTGCCGCCCATGACGACCATCCCGTCGAGCTCGACGGGGATGCCGTCGGGGACCACCACCTCGACGCTGCCCATGATCGCCCAGGCGGTCACCTCCACCACGCGCTCGTCGATCACCGCCTGCCGGAGGTCGACCTTGACACCCCCCCAGAACGCGAACGCCGTGATCTGGCCCGGCGCGCGCCAGCGCCCGCGGGCCCGGGTACCGCCCATGATGGCGACGAACCGCCGCCGCGGTGCCGCTGGCGTCGTGCCCACCGTGGCGGAGGAACTGGCGCCGCCGGCCGGCCCCGTCGCCACGCCGCGGGCGACGACCGGCGGGCGGATCTCCACGTCGTCAGGCAGGCCCGCGAGCACCTCGTCGAGGTCCCGCCGGGTGCGGGCGGCGTACACGCGGCCCGCCAGCTCGGCGAACTCGTCGAGCGTCAGACGTCCCTGGCCCGTGTGCCGGCTGAGTGCGTCGATCACCCTCTGGCGGTCGTCATCACCGATGCGCACATCGCCGGACTCCACCACGGGAGACAGTTTGCACCCCCTGGCAAACCCGGACACCTGCCCACTGACTCGACGGCCTACCGACCAGTAGGTAGGGTAACCCCGTGCCCGCCGCGCCGCTCGACGCCGCCGCCCTGCTCGCCGAGCTGGAGCCAACCGTTGCCACCCTGCTCGACCGCCACCTGGCGCAGGCCAAGGAGTGGTTCCCGCACCAGCTCGTGCCGTGGGGTCGCGGCCAGGACTTCGAGCCCGGCTGGGAGTGGTCGCCCGCCGAGGCGGCGCTGCCGCCGGCGGTGCGCTCCAGCCTGTTCGTCAACCTCCTGACCGAGGACAACCTCCCCTACTACTTCCGCACCATCGAGGCCATGTTCGGCCGCGATTCCGCCTGGGGCGAATGGAGCCGCCGGTGGACCGCCGAGGAAGGCCGGCACTCGATCGTCATCCGGGACTACCTGACCGTGACCAGGCAGATCGATCCGGTGGCGCTCGAGCGGGCCCGCATGGCCCAGGTGACCTGCGGGCAGGTGCCCGAGCCCGACCTCCCCCACGACAGCCTCGTCTACGTCACCCTGCAGGAGCTGGCCACGCGCATCGCCCACCACAACACCGGCAAGCTGCTCGACGACCCGGTGGGCTACGAGGTCATGAAGCGGGTGGCCTCCGACGAGAACCGGCACCACCTCTTCTACCGCGACGCCACCGCCGCCGCGATCGAGCTGGATCCGTCGGGGATGGTCCTGGCGATCGAGCGCCAGGTGCGCTGCTTCGAGATGCCGGGCACCGGGATCGTCGACTTCGAGCAGCACGCCCGCGCCATCGCCCGGGCCGGGATCTACGACTTCCAGGTCCACCACGACCAGATCCTGGCCCCGGTGGTGGTCCGCCACTGGGGCGTCGAGCGGCTCACCGGCCTGACCGACGAGGCCGAGCACGCCCGTGACGCATTGCTCGGCCGTATCGAACGAATCGGCCGGGCCGGCCGCCGGCTGACCCGCCACCGTGCGCACGAGGGCGAGCGAGAGCTCGTCGGCCAGGCGGACTGCGGGAACTAGCCCCCCGGCTCGGAGGGGGTGTCGTCGTCGGGCGCCTGGTCGGGCGGGGGCATGATGCCGTAGGACTCCTCGCCCGGCATCACCAGGTTGTGGTCCCGGCGGGCGATCTCCTCGACGGTCTCGGGGTCGCGCAGCTCGTCGGCCCGCTGCTCCAGCCGCTCGTTCTCCTCGCTCAGCACGTCCAGCTGCTCGCGCGCCCGGTTGGTGTCGGACCGCTGGCTGAGGTACATCCGCACCGGGAACACGGCGTACACGAGGAGGCCGCTGAGTGCGACCGATCCCACCCGGGTGCCCAGCCATCGCAAGCGGGCGTTGCGGCGCTCGCGGGCCTTCTCGTCGACGGGCGCCAACCTATCGAGGCGCGGGCTCGGGACGGGGCGACGCTTGCCGCTCGTCTTCACCTCGGCAGCGATGGCCCGAGTGGGCGACGCCAGGACGCCGCCGGTGGCGCCGGGCGGCCGCACGCGGCGCCGGGTCGGCGCCACCCGCGGGCGGGCGGGCGCCGTCTCGGTCTTCGACGCCCGCCCGCTCGGGCCGCGGGCCGGCCTTTTCGGCCGGTTGACCACCGATCCGTCGGGGGCGCGGACGACCACGGCCGGCGTCGTCCATGCACCGCGCACCCGGGGAGCCGCCTTTGGCTCGTGGCCGTGGCCCCCGCCGTCGTTCCGCCGGCGCAGGCTCATGGCGAGTCGCCGCCGGTCCGCGCCAATGCCGCCCGCCCGCGGAACGCGGCGGTGTCGCCGAGGTCTTCCTCGATGCGCAGGAGCTGGTTGTACTTGGCCACCCGGTCGCTGCGGGCGGGAGCGCCGGACTTGATCTGGCCGCAGTTGGTGGCGACGGCCAGATCGGCGATGGTCGTGTCCTCGGTCTCGCCCGACCGGTGCGACATGACGGCCGTGTACCCGGCCCGCGTCGCCACCTCGATGGCATCCAGGGTCTCGGTGAGCGAGCCGATCTGGTTCACCTTGACCAGGATGCTGTTGGCCACGCCGGTGTCGATGCCGCGCCGCAGCCGTTCGACGTTGGTGACGAAGAGGTCGTCGCCCACCAGCTGCACCCGGTCGCCCAGGGTCTTGGTGAGCTCGGACCAGCCGTCCCAGTCCTCCTCGGCGCAGCCGTCCTCGACCGACACGATCGGGTAGCGACCGCAGAGCTCGGCGAGCAGTCCGACCAGCTCCGACGGGGACAGGTCCCGGCCCTCGCCCGCCAGCGCGTAGCGGCCGTCGGCGAAGAACTCGCTCGAGGCGACGTCGAGCGCCAGCGCGATGTCGTCGCCGGCCTGGTACCCGGCCCGATCGATGGCCTCGACCAACACCTGCACCGCTTCCTCGTTGGACCCGAGGTCGGGGGCGAAGCCCCCCTCGTCACCGATCGCCGTCGACAGCCCACGCTCGTGCAGCACGGCCTTCAGGGCGTGGTACGTCTCCGCGCCCCAGCGCAGCGCCTCCCGGAAGCTGGCCGCGCCCAGCGGCACGACCATGAACTCCTGGAAGTCGACGTTGTTGTCGGCATGGGCGCCGCCGTTGAGGACATTGAGCATCGGCACCGGCAGCACGTGGGCGTTGGCGCCGCCGACGTAGCGGTACAGCGGCAGGGCGAGCTCGTCGGCGGCCGCCCTGGCCACCGCGAGGGACACGCCGAGGATCGCATTCGCCCCCAGGCGTCCCTTGTTCTCGCTGCCGTCGAGGTCGATCATCTGCGTGTCGATCTCGCGTTGCTCGGTGGCGTCGAAGCCGATCAACGCCTCGCGGATCTCACCGTTGACGTTGTCGACCGCCTGGCTCACACCCTTGCCCTCGTAGCGGGCCGCGCCGTCGCGGAGCTCGACGGCCTCGAACTGCCCGGTCGACGCTCCCGACGGCACCAGCGCGCGACCCTCGGCGCCCGAGGCGAGGTAGACCTCGACCTCGACCGTCGGATTGCCGCGGGAGTCGAGGACCTCGCGACCGACGATGTGCTCGATGCTGGACATCGCTGGGTGTGGCTCCTGTGACGGGTGTGGCCAACGTTACTTGCGTTCGGCCCGCCGAAAGCGGTCACGCAGCACTTCGGCCGCGACCCGCAGCTCGGTCTCCGGGTCGTCGCCGGCCGTGCGGGCGTCGTCGACGATGTCGAGCAGGCGCCGCCCCAACGCCCCCGCCGCGCCGTCGCCCTCCAGCAGCGCCCGCCAGTCGACCCCCTGCGACGCCGCCTTGCGCTGGACCTTCAGGGCGTATGCCAGCGCCGGCAGCGTGGCGGGGATGCCGTCCATGACACTGGCCCTACCCTTCTCCGCCTTCTTGAGTCGCTCCCACCGCTCCGCCACCTCGTCGGCGCTGTCGACGGTGACGTCCCCGAACACGTGCGGGTGGCGGCCGACCAGCTTCTCGCCGATCCCGCGGACCACGTCCTCCAGCGTGAACCGCCCCTCCTCGGTGGCGAGGGTGGCGTGGAGGAAGACCTGGAACAGCAGGTCACCGAGCTCCTCCTCGAGGGCGTCGAACCCCTCGCCGGCCTCGACGTCGAGGTGGTCGAGGGCCTCGAGCACCTCGTAGGCCTCCTCCAGCAGGTGATGGCGGAGGCTCTGGTGGGTCTGCTGGCGGTCCCAGGGACACTCCGCCCTCAGGCGGCGGACCACCTCGGCGAACGCCGCGGTCTCGCTCGCCAGCGGACTGGCCAGGTGGGGCACATACAGCGACGTGAGATGGTCGGGCCGGACCACCCGGTCGAGCTCGGGCCACGGCAGCTCGACGATGTGCTCGTCGGGTAGGCCCAGGCGCTGCAGCACGGTGACCGCGACCTCGTCGCCGCCAGCCTCGCCGGCCGCGTCGCCGAGGACGAGCTTCACGTCGGACAGCACGTGGCGGTCGTCGCACTGCGCCACCAGGAGCGGTCCCCGCTCGCCGGCCGCCTCGATCTCGAACCGGTGCCCGTCGACCAGGCGCACGCCGCGCTCCACGGGATCGATGCCGAGGCGCACCCACGCCAGGTCGGCGAACGACAACGCCGGCAACACCTCGACGGCGACGCGGTCGTCGGCGACCAGCAGCTCGACCGTGCGCTCGGCCACGGCCGGCGACCCGGGCACGGCGTAGAGCACCTCGCCGCGCTCGGCGGCGGCCGTCACCAGCGCCTCGACGATGGCGGCGTAGACGGCGCCGATGCTCTCGCCCTCGTCGTAGAGGTGGTCGAACGTCGGGGCCTCACCGACAACGCCCGCGGCCGGGTGCCGCGCGGTGCGCAGGAACCGGTGGGGAACGCGCGCGACGGCGTTGTGCGTGGCAGCCGTGACGAGGTCGGGCCCGGCCGGGCCCAGGCCGCAGACGACGATGCGCGGACGCAGCGCCGGACGGGGCGTGGCGGTCACCCCCCGCCGCTTGACTGGTCGCCAGATCCTTGGCTCGGCTCCGACCCCGCAGGTCCCGCTGGCGGGACCACCGTGTACTGGTCGGAGTCCCACGACCCGTAGTGGGAGCTGACCTCGATGTCGGTCGAGTCCGCCGCCTCGGTCAACGCCTGGTTGTAACCCTGCTGGCCGAGTTCAGTCACGAGCCGTGATCGGCGCGCGACATCCTCGATCAGGGAGCTGCGCAGGTCCCGCGGGAGGCCGTCGAGCTGGTCGCCGGCCTGCGCGGCCAGCGCCGAGATGTCGTCGTCGGTGAGCTCGAGGCCCCGCTCGTCGAACACCTGCCCCGCCAGTATGAGCTCGATCCGCTGCCCCAGCACTGCGCCCACGAACTCTTGGGTGTAGCTGTCGCGCAAGTCCCCCCTCACGGCTCCACCGCCCTGCAGCTCGCCGAAGGCGTCGAGCTCGGCCTCGAAGTCCGACTGGGACACGGTCGTGTCCCCGACCCGGACCGCAGCCGACTGCTCGGAACAGCCGGCCCCGACCAGGCCGGCGGCCGCGATCGCAGCGACGAGCAGCGTCACGCGTCGACGGGTCGGCACGAGGGCAGATCGTAGGGACTCGGTGGAGCGCCGCACGAAACTCAGCCCTCGGCGAGCAGCTGGGCGACCCGGATGAGGGTCGTGCGGAGGTTGTCCTCGCCGACCAGGGCCAGGGCGTCGTCGATCGTGAGCCAGCGCAGGGCCGCCGACGGCGACTCGGGTGTCGCATCGTTGGGCCTGGCCGTCGCCAGCAGGTACCGCATGTCGGCGTGCTCGTGCTCGGGCTCTCCCCGGCCGGCGGGCACCGGGACGACGACCACGTGCACGAGTGTCGGTCGGGCCCGGTCGGGCCACGCCACCAGGTCGCTCAGCCCGGTCTCCTCGCCGGCCTCGCGCACGGCGATGGCGAACGGATCGCTCTCGCCGGGATCGCCGTGGCCACCCAGCTGGAGCCAGCCCTGCATGCGCTCGTGCCAGCGGAGCACGACGCGCCCGCTCTCCGGGTGGACCACGATCGCCGATCCGGTGACGTGCACCGGCGACGACCGGCTCCAGGGATCACCGCCGCTGGCCAGGGTGCGGACCAGGGCGACGTCCCCGGCCTCATGGGCGGAGCGCGGCTCGAACCCGTCGAGCGCCGCCATCACCCCGTCCCCCGGCACGGCCATGTCCCGGTCGCCTACGCCGCGGCCTGGGCGGGAAACAGCGACTCGAGCAGGTCGATGAGCTCGAGGGCGACACCCCGCCCGCCCTTGACCGGCACCACCAGCTGGGCCAAGTCGGGCTTGTACACCGCTTTGGGCACGAGGCGCTTGAGGCGGATCTCCTCGGACACCTTGAGCTTCGCCGGCGAGAGCCGGGCGGTCCAGGTGGGGGCGCCGAAGCCCGTCGTGCGGACCACGTTGACCTCGCGGAGGTCGAGCCGGGCCGACTCGGCCCGCAGCCGGGCCACGTCCAGCAGCGCCGCCGCCTCCTCGGGAACCGGGCCGTACCGGTCCTCCCACTCGGCGCGGATGTCGGCGACCTCGGCCTCGGTGGTCACCGCCGCCAGCCGGCGGTAGGCCTCGAGCCGCAGCTCCTCCTTGGGCACGTAGGCCTTGGGCAGGCTCGCATCGAGCGGCAGGTCGAGCTTGATCTCGGCGGGCTCGCGCGCCTCCTCGCCCTTCAGCTCGGCGACCACCTCGTTCACCATCTGGCAGTAGAGGTCGTAGCCGACCGCGGCGATGTGGCCCGACTGGCCGGTGCCGAGCAGGTTGCCGGCGCCCCGGATCTCGAGGTCGCGCATCGCGATCTTGAACCCCGAGCCCAGCTCCGTCGCCTCGCCGATCGTCTTCAGCCGCTCGTAGGCCTCCTCGGTGAGCGCCCGGTCACGGGGATGGAACAGGTAGGCATAGGCCCGCTGGCCCGACCGCCCCACCCGGCCACGGATCTGGTGGAGCTGACCCAGCCCCAGCAGGTCGGACCGATCGACCACGAGCGTGTTGACGGTGGGCATGTCGATGCCCGATTCGATGATGGTGGTGCAGACGAGCACGTCGTAGTCGCCCTCCCAGAAGTCGAGCACCACGCGCTCGAGCGATCCCTCGTCCATCTGGCCGTGGGCCACGGCTACCCGCGCCTCGGGCACCAACTCGCGGATGCGGGCGGCGGCCTGGTCGATGTCCTGTACGCGGTTGTGCACGAAGAACACCTGGCCCTCCCGCAGCAGCTCGCGGCGGATGGCCTCGGCGGTGGCCCGCTCGTCCTGCTCACCGACGTAGGTGAGGATCGGCTGGCGCTCGGCCGGCGGCGTGTTGAGCAGGGTGAGGTCGCGGATGCCGGTGAGGCTCATCTCCAGCGTCCGGGGGATGGGTGTGGCCGTGAGCGTGAGCACGTCGACCCCGGCGCGCAGCTGCTTGATCTGCTCCTTGTGGGTCACCCCGAAGCGCTGCTCCTCGTCGACGACGAGCAGGCCCAGACGCTTGAACGTGACGTCGGCCGACAGCAGCCGGTGGGTGCCGATGACGACGTCCACGGCGCCGGATACGAGCCCCTCGATCACCTTGCGGGCCTGCCCGGGCGTGAGGAAGCGGGACAGCACCTCGACCCGCACCGGGTAGCCGGCGAACCGCTCGCTGAAGGTCTGGTAGTGCTGCTGCGCCAGCAGGGTGGTGGGCACGAGCACGGCCACCTGCGTGCCGTCCTGCACCGCCTTGAATGCGGCGCGGATGGCGATCTCGGTCTTGCCGAATCCCGACGTCGCCGCAGACCAGGCGGTCCATCGGTGCCGACGCCTCCATGTCGGCCTTGACGTCGGCGATCGCCTTGTCCTGGTCGGGGGTCTCCTGGTACGGGAAGGCCTCCTCGAGCTCCCGCTGCCAGGGCGTGTCGGGGCTGAACGCATGGCCCGGCTCGCGCCGACGCCGCTGGTAGAGGACGACCAGCTCCTGGGCGATCTCGGCCACCGCCGCCCTGACCCTCGCCTTGGTGCGCTGCCAACTGTCGCCGCCGAGCCGGTTGAGGGTGGGGGCCTCGCCCCCCGTGTAGTGCCGCACGCCATCGATCTGGTCGGACGGCACGTACAGGCGGTCGTCGCCCTTGTACTCCAGCAGCAGGTAGTCGCGTTCGACCCCGCCGATGGCCCGCTTCACCATGCCGCCGTAGCGCGCGACGCCGTGTTGGTGATGGACGACGTAGTCGCCGACCTTGAGGTCGTCGAAGAAGCCCTCGGTGTCGCGCCGCCGGGGGCGGGCCCGCCGGTGCGCCCGGCGGCGGCCTGTCAGGTCGGACTCGGCCAGGACGGCCAGCTTCACGGCGTCGGCCCGCAGCACCGTCCCCCGTTCCAGCGGCGCCACCACCACCTCGGCCGAGACACCCTCCGACGCCAGCCGATCCCGCAGTCGCTCGGCCGACCCGTCGCCATCAGCACCGACCACGAGGCGGAACCCGTCGCGCTGCAGGGCGACCAGCCGCTGGACCAGGCCCGAGCCGTCGCCCACCACCGGGTCCCAGCCCGAGGCCAGCACCTGGGGCGTGTCGGGGCTGTCGGGGACGTTCACCACCTGCCAGGCCGGCGCCTTGGTGTGAGCGAGCAGGCGATCGAAGTCGAGGTGCAGCCGGGGGAAGCCGTGGTCGTGCGCCTGCTCCACGCGCCGCCCCGCCCGCGGCAGGCCGCGGGCGACGGCACCGGCGCCGGCGCTGCTGCGGCGGCCGCGGTCGCCGTTGCCCACGGCACCCCACGTCACCGCCAGCGTGGCGGCGAGGTCGGCCTCCTCCGCCAACAGGTCGGCGGCGCGGTCGCGCATCCGCCGGGGCTCGCACAGCAGCACCTGGGCACCGTCGCCGACGATGTCCAGCAGCACGTGCTCGCTCTTGGTGAGCCACGGCAGCCACGACTCCATGCCGTCGAACACGAGCCCCTGCGCCAGCCGTTCCCACTGTTCGCGGCCCCAGGGCTCGAGCCCGACCAAGCGCTCCGCCCGCTCCCGCACCTCCGGCGTCGGCAAGAGCTCGCGACAGGGAAAGATCTCGACGCCCGCCAGGTCGGCGAGCGAGCGCTGGTCTGCCACCGAGAACTCGGTGAGCCGGTCGACCTCGTCGCCCCAGAGATCGATGCGCACCGGACGGTCGGCGGTGGACGGGAACACGTCGACGATCGATCCCCGGACGGCGACCTCGCCCCGGTGCTCCACCATGTCCTCGCGGCGGTATCCGGCGAACACCAACTCCGACACGAGGTCGTCGCGGTCGAGCTGTTGCCCGGGCCGCACGACCACGGGCTCGACGTCCTCGGCGTGGGGGCCCAGCCGCTGCACCAGCGCCCGGACCGAGGCGACCACGACCGCAGGCGCCCGCTCGACATCTCGCAGCCGCCACAACACCCGTGTCCGCCGGCCCATGGTCTCGACCGCGGGGCTGACGCGCTCGAAGGGCAGCGTCTCCCATGCCGGGAACAGCTCGACGGCGTCGTCGCCGAGGTAGACGGCGAGGTCGTGGGCCAGCCGCTCGGCCTCGGTGGAAGTGGGGACCGCCAGCACGATCGGGCTGCGGCTCGTGAGCCCGGCCAACCCGGCCGTGACGATGGCCCGCGCCGACTCGGCCACCGCCAGGGTTGCGGAGGCGCGCCCGAGCACCTGCGCGAGGGCCGGCTCGTCGCGGAGCAGGCCCGGCAGCTCGTGGAGGGGCGCGTCCGTACGCGCCCCTGCGTTCGCAGGGGCGGGGGTCATAGCGGTTCAACGCTACAGGGACTGGCGAGTCGGTCCTCAGACCGACGCCATCGCGGGGCGGGTGGGGGTCGGGCTGGACCGACGGTTGAGCCCCGGCGGTGGACTAGCTTCGCCCGGGTGCGCCGGCTCCCGGGACGATGGCGCCTGATCGCCACGGCAGCCCTGGTGAGCGGGGCGGCCGGTTGCAGCGTCCCGTCGTTCGGGGCGCCCGATCCCAAGTCCGAGCAGGGCGACAGCATCTTCACGCTCTGGCAGGGCTTCTTCATCGCCGCCCTCGCCGTCGGCGCGCTGGTGTGGGGCCTGCTGGTCTTCGTGATCCTGCGCTACCGCCGGCGCAACGACGAGGTCCCCGACCAGACCGCCTACCACATCCCGCTCGAGATCTTCTACACCGCAGCGCCCGTCGTGATCGTGGCGGTGCTGTTCGGCTTCAGCGTGGCCACGGAGCGCAAGGTCACCGACCTCGAGCCCGACCCGGCGGCCCGGATCGACGTGATCGGCTTCCAGTGGTCGTGGCAGTTCCACTACCGGGACGAGGACATCACGATCACCGGCGCGCCCGGCGAGCCGCCCGAGATGGTGGTCCCGGTGGGCCGGCCGACCGCGCTTCGGCTCGTCGCCGCCGACGTGGCCCACTCGTTCTGGGTGCCGGACTTCCTGTCGAAGCGCGATCTCATCCCCGGCGTCGACAACGAGATCGACATCACGCCCACCGAGGAGGGCCAGTACGTCGGCCGCTGTGCCGAGTTCTGCGGCCTCGCCCACTGGCAGATGAGCTACTCGGTGCGGGTCGTGTCCCAGGACGAGTACGACGATTGGGTCGCCGAGCAGCGCGCCGCCCAGGACGGCGGCGAGGGCGACGAGAGCGGGGACCTCGCGAACGAGGGCTCCGGCTCGTGACCACGCTCGAGGAACACCCGCTCGTCGCCGAGGAGCCGCCCGAGCACGAGCGCCGGGCCCAGGGCCTGCTGGCGTTCCTCACCAGCACCGACCACAAGCGCATCGGCATCTCGTACATGGCCACCGTGTTCGCCTTCTACCTGCTGGGTGGGGCGCTGGCGGTGGTCATCCGCTCGGAGCTGTACGAGCCGGGCCGGCAGGTGGTGTCGCAGGGTCGCTACAACGAGATGTTCACCATGCACGGGAGCATCATGCTGTTCCTGTTCCTGGGGCCCTTCGCCTTTGGCCTGGCGAACTACTTCGTGCCGTTGCAGATCGGCGCCCGCGACATGGCGTTCCCGCGGCTCAACGCCCTGTCGTACTGGTTCTACCTCTTCGGTGGGCTCACGATGGTGAGCGGGTTCCTGACCGCCGACGGAGGCGCCGACTTCGGTTGGACCGGCTACACGCCGCTGTCGGACATCGTGCGCACGCCCGGCATCGGGGCCGATCTGTGGATCATCGGTGTGGCCCTCACCGGCCTCTCGGGAATCCTGACCGGCGTCAACATCGTCACCACCGTGGTGGCCATGCGAGCGCCGGGGATGCGCATGTTCCGCATGCCGATCTTCACCTGGAACATGCTCGTCACCAGCGTGCTGGTGCTCATCGCCTTTCCGATCTTGTCGGCGGCCGTGGTGATGCTGTTCTCGGACCGCCACCTCGGGTCGCACATCTACGACGCCACCCTCCACGACCGCGTCGCCGGCGCACCCATCCTGTGGCAGCACCTGTTCTGGTTCTTCGGCCATCCGGAGGTCTACATCCTGGTGTTGCCGTTCTTCGGCGTGATCACCGAGATCCTGCCCGTCTTCTCGTGGCGGCCCGTGTTCGGCTACGCCGGGCTCGTCTTCGCCACGATGGCCATCGCCGCGCTGTCGGTGGGCGTCTGGGCGCACCACATGTTCGCCACCGGCGCCGTGCTCCTGCCGTTCTTCACTGGGTTCTCGATGTTGATCGCGGTGCCTACCGGGGTGAAGTTCTTCAACTGGATAGGGACGATGTGGGGCGGGAGATTGACGTTCCCGACCCCGATGCTCTTCGCACTCGGGTTCCTGTTCACCTTCCTCCTCGGCGGCCTGTCCGGAGTGATGCTGGCGGCGGCACCGATCGACTTCCACGTGACCGACAGCTACTTCGTCGTGGCGCACATGCACTACGTGCTGTTCGGGGGATCGGTGTTCGCCCTCTACGCCGGGATCTATTACTGGTGGCCCAAGGTGACGGGGCGGGTGCTCGACGAGCGCTTGGGGAAGGTCCACTTCTGGATGACGCTCGTGGGCTTCAACCTGACGTTCTTCGTGCAGCACATCCTGGGACTCGAGGGCATGCCCCGGCGGGTGGCCGACTACCTCGACAGCGACGGCTTCACGGGGCTCAACCAGATCTCGTCGATCGGCGCGTTCCTGCTGGCGACGTCGACGCTGCCGTTCCTGTGGAACGCGCTCCAGACCCTGCGGGGGCGGCTGGGCGCGGTGGCGGGCGACGACCCGTGGGGCGGCCAGACCCTCGAGTGGACGACGACCTCGCCGCCACCCGCCGAGAACTTCGCCGGGCCGCTGCCGCCCATCCGCTCGCAGCGCCCGGCGTGGGACCTGCGCCACGCCGGGGACGGCGGGAGGACGCCCGGTGTCTGAACGATCCGCTGCCGGGACCGAGGGGCCCCGCGGTCACGAGGCCCGGCCGCCGGTCGACGACCGGGCCGTCCCGTGGCGGGTGTTCCTCGCCGTCGGTGCCTTCGTCCTGGTGGTGGGCGCCATCTACTGGGGCACGGCCTACGAGGAGAGCGGCACGGTCATGCTGATCGTGGCGGCGCTGCTGTCGCTGTGGATCAGCGTGTACCTGTGGCTGCGGACACGGACCCCGCCGGCCGAGGCCGGGGAGGCGGTCGCCCCGGAACAACCGGGCGAGGTGGTGCACTACCTGCCGCACGCGAGCGTGTGGCCCTTCGCCATCGGCCTCGGTGCCGCCACCCTCGCCAACGGTCTGGTGCTCGGCGTGTGGCTGATCGTCCCCGGTGCGCTGCTCATGGTGCTGGGGATCGCCGGCTTCGTCCGCCAGACGCGCCGCCGGGACTGAGCTCAGCCCCGGACCGTGACGGTGTCGACCAGGTCGGCCTCGATCTCGGCGTCGGTGAACGCCACGTCGCGCCACTCCTTGGCCGAGAACGCCTCGGTCGCCTCCGTGTAGAGGTCGCTCGTCCGGTCCTCGGTCTCGCCGTAGGTGAGGAAGACCCGCGCCTGCGGGCCGTCGTCGGTGAACGACAGCGCCATGAGGAACGACGTGCCGTTGTTGATCGGGTAGCCGGTCTCCCCGCCGACCTGCGCGAGCGACGAGCCCGGCACGAGCGTCTGGCGCTCGGTGCCCAGCAGCGTGGGATCGAGGATCGATGGGTCCGTGCCCCAGCCCACGACGTTGGTGGTCCCGTCCCGGGCGTTGCCCCCGTGAATGGGGATGCGCTCGCCGTCGCGCAAGGCGAACTGCACCTCGCCGAGCGTGGCGTCGGCGGCGAATCCGGCCGCCTCGAGGGACTGCACCGCCCGGGCCAGGTTGACCAGCATGGGATCCGGGGCGCCGCCACCGGGTGCCGGGGCCAGCCCGGCCGGCGTGTCCACCGGGCGCTCGGGGTCGAAGGGCTCGGCCCACAGGGCCCCGGCGCGGGTCAGGTCGGCAGTCTCGACGCTGGCCAACAGCTCGCGCCACAACGGCGGCCCGGCCCGGTCGACGTCGTACACGCCGTCCCAGTCGGCCAGGACCACACACGCCGGGGCCACGTCGACCCTGGCGGCCGGCAACGGTGCCGGGCCGGCACCGCCGCCGCTCGGCGGCTCCTGGGCCGGCACGTCGACCGTCGAGGCCCCGCGGCAGCGCTCCACCACCGACTCCAGCAGGACGCGCGAGGTGTAGCCCCGGTTCTGCACGGTGGCCGCCGCCAGCTCGTCGAGGGTGAACGCACCGTCCTCGCCGGACGGCCCGGCCGTCGTCGTGTCCCCCAGCACCACGGCGTTCTCCCGGGTGCGGGGCGACCGGGCCGTCCGCTGGGCGCCGTGGAGCGGTGAGTAGTCGCCGTCCAGCGTCTCGGTGGCGTGCGGCAGCCAGAACGAGTCGTTGGCGTTGAACACGTAGTCGTCCCGCTCGACCATGGGCTGGTCGGCGACGGGCACCAGGCCCGGGTCGCGGGCGCCGTCCTCGTCGACCCACTCGTAGACCGGGTCGGACCCGTCCAGCAGAACGGCCCCGTTCTCGGCTGCGATCTGCACGATCGGGTCGGACTCGAGCGACGCCCGGTAGGCAGCGATCGCCTCGTCGGACAGGTTGGGGGTGGCCGACGTGTCGGCGTACCAGGCCCGCCCGTCGTCGGACACGGCGATGGTGTTGAAGAGCGGGACGCCGTTGATCTCGCTGTGGACCTCCATGAACTCGTCGAGGTCGTCGGCCTGCAGCATGCCGAGGTACTGGTCGATGAACTCGTCGTTGTCGATGTTGGCGTCGCGGTAGGTGATGGTGGCGGCCTCGGTCCAGCCGAAGCCGGGGAAGTCGATGATCGGCCCGTAGTGGCTCGACCACATGGTCCTGGTCACGTCGCTGACCCGGCCGTCCTCGCCTCGCACCTCCACGGTCACGTCCTGCGACGTCATCTCCCGCTGGCCATCGCCGTACACGTAGGTGGTGGGCGAGCCGGGCACGAGCTCGAGCCTGTACGCGGTGAAGCGGTTGCCGGCGGAGACCGTGTGGGTCCAGCCGAAGTTCTCGGTGAAGCCGATGCCGATGCCGGGCAGCCCGGAGAGCTGCACCCCGTACGCGTCGAGCTCGCCCGGGATGGTGAGGTGCACCTCCCAGAATCGCAGCGCCCCCTCCCACGGAAAGTGCGGGTTGGCGACGAGCATGCCGCCCCCGTCGGCCGAGCGCTCGGCGCCGATCGCCCAACCGTTGGACCCGATGTCCTGGGCCGCCGGGACGAGGGGCGCCGACGCGGCCTCGTCCGGCGACGACGTGGTCGTCCCCGCCGGGCTCTCGGGTGGCTGCGCGCTGGCGATGAAATCGACGATGGCCCCGCTGCTGGCCTGCAGGGCGATCGACCGGGCGTAGGCGTAGACCTCCACGGGCTCCAGCGGCCGGACCCATTCCTCGCCGGCGCACCACCCCTCGAGGCCGTCGGCTCCGACCTCGTCGAGCTGGGCGTTCCAACCCGCGGTGTAGGCCGTGATGAGCTCGATGACGCCGTCCGAGGCATCAGCCCAATCGTCGGACCCCCGGTCGAAGATGCCGATCGCCTTCCAGGCCAGGTCGGAGTCGACGTTGGCGTCGTCCTCGCCGGCGCCGAACCACCGCGCCCGCTCGCCACGGATCTTGACCACCTGGTCGGCGAGGTCACAGGCGCGGTCCTCGCCGCTGGCCCAGCCCTGACCGAAGGCGAGGTCGGCCGACGAGTCGGCGCTGATGTGGGGCACCCCCGCGGACGTCCGGCGGATCGTCGCCTGGTAGGTGTCGCCGGTGCCGACGACGTCGCTGGCGTCCTCGCCGGCGGCGTCGTCCGCGTCGTCGCCGGTGCACGCCGCAGCCCCGGCCGCCAGTGCCAGCGCCGCGATCATCCCCAGGATGGTGCGCCCGCCCGATCGCCCCCCCACTCGGGTCATCGGGGCGATCTATATCAGGCGGTGGGGGTCGGCGCCCGCCGGACTTGCGGCGGGGGAAGCTCGCCGGCGTCGCGGGCACGCCGCAGGGCGTCTCCCCACCAGGCGAGGTCGTCGAGCAGCACGGTGAGGCGGTCGTCGGATCGGGGATCGCGGGGTCGTCCGTCGCCCCCGAACGCCTGGTGGACCTGGGCGATCAAGGTGGCGTTGCGCAACGGGACCAGCTCGGCCTCGATGGCGACGTGCGCCAGGTGCTCGACGGCCCGAGCCCCGCCGACGGGGCCCGCGCTGTAGCCCACGAACCCGGCCACCTTGTTGCGGAACCCGAAGCTGCCGACCGAGTCGATGGCGTTCTTGAGCACGGCCGGGACGCTGTGGTTGTACTCGGGCGTGAGGAACAGGTACGTGTCGCCCGCGGCAACCGTCGAGTTCCAGCGCCGAACGATGGCATCGGTGTTGCCGCCGCCCGCCCCGCCGATGACCGCCCCGTGGGTGTCGCCGAACATCGGCAGCGGCCAGTCGCGCAGGTCGAGCACGTCGACCGCGAACGCACCGTGCGCGGCCGACCGATCGACGAGCCAGGGCAGGACGAGGTCGGCGGCGCGACCCGGGCGGGTGCTGCCCACGAGGATCTTGAGCTCCAGAGCCATGGTTGGGACGCTAAGACCTCAAGCTGACTTGAGGTCAAGAGCTGGTGGCCGGCGATGATGTAACCTCTGGGGGGAATACTTGTACACGCAAGTTGTTACCGAAGGGGATCAGGAGGAACACCATGCCCGCCATCACCGTTGCCGATCCCCTCACGCTGCCGGCCGTCCCGGAGCCCGACCCCGCAGTCTCGACCGAGCGCCCCGTCCGCTCCGTCACCACCGCGCCCGCCGGGTTCGAGGGCGAGGGGTTCCCCGTGCGCCGGGCGTTCGCAGGCGTTTCGAGCGCCGACCTGGACCCGTTCATCCACATGGACCAGATGGGCGAGGTGGAGTACGCGCCCGGCGAGCCCAAGGGCACGCCGTGGCACCCGCACCGCGGCTTCGAGACCGTCACCTACATGATCGACGGGACCTTCCAGCACCAGGACTCGACCGGTGGCGGCGGGCTCATCACCAACGGCGACACGCAGTGGATGACCGCGGGCGCCGGCATCCTCCACATCGAACGGCCGCCGGACGAGCTGGTGGCCAGCGGTGGGCTGTTCCACGGCGTCCAGCTGTGGGTCAACCTGCCGGCGGCCGACAAGTTCACGCCGCCTCGCTACCAGGACATCGGCGGCGGTCAGGTCACCCTGCTGCGCTCCCCCGACGGAGGGGCGGTGCTGCGGCTGATCGCCGGCGACCTCGACGGCCACCACGGCCCCGGCGTCACCCACACCCCGATCACGCTGGTCCACGCCACCGTCGCCCCCGGCGCCCAGCTGCGGCTGCCGTGGCCGCCCGACTTCAACGCCCTGGCGTACGTGCTCGCCGGGCGGGGGACGGTCGGCTCGACCCGCCAGCCCATCCACAGCGGCCAGCTGGTCGTGTTCGGGACCGGCGGCCACCTGGTCCTCGGGACGCAGGACACCACCCAGGACAGCGCCGCCCCCAACCTCGACGTCCTGCTGCTCGGCGGCCGGCCCATCCGGGAGCCGGTGGCCCAATACGGGCCGTTCGTGATGAACACCCGTGCCGAACTGGCCCAGGCGTTCGACGACTACCAGGCGGGGCGCATGGGGCAGATCCCGGCGGAACACCTCGGCGACTGAGGTTGGATCCCGCGGATCGCTCCTTACACTGTACGGCTCCCGCCGGTCCGGCACATCACCGCCTCGTGTCGGACCGGTGGAGGCCAAGCCGGGGAGCTTCCGGGCGGGGAGGGCGTCCGGAAGTTGGCTGGGCGGGCTGCGCCGCCGCGCAACCCGCTCGGCCTCAGACCCGGTCCGAGATCACCGCCTCCGCCGGGGTAGCGCCGCCATGCTCGCTGCGCACGACGGCGAGGAACCGTTCGACGGCGAGAACGGTGTGATGGACCCGCACCGACGGCAGGACGTCGAACGCGTGCTGGGCCCGGGGCAGCTCGGCGTAGACGACCGGGTTGCGGGACACGGCTCGTCAGGGCGCGCACGAACGACCGGGCCTGCTCCACCGGCACCAGCACGTCGTTGGCGCCGTGGAGGACGAAGAACGGCGGCGCGTCGGGCCGGACGTGGCTCATCGGCGAGGCCTCATCCCAGACCACCCGGTTGTCGGCCAGGCGGGAGTGCATGACGCGGCGCTCCAGGAACGGGACCAGGGCCCGGCCGGCGGAGCCGTCGCGGTTGGTGAAGTCGTACACGCCGTAGAACGGGACCGCGGCGGCGACGCTGGTGTCGGCGTCCTCGAACCCCGGCTGGAACCCCGCGAGAACATGCTCCCCGCTCCCACGGCCGCTCGGGCCGGGCGTGAGCGCCGCCAGCGCCGACAGGTGGCCGCCCGCCGATCCCCCGGTGATGACCACGAACGACGGGTCGCCGCCCTGCTCCGCGATGTTGGCCTTGGTCCAGGCGAGGGCCCGCTTGACGTCGACGATGTGGTCCGGCCACTGGGCCCGCGGGCTGAGCCGGTAGTTGATGGTCACGCACACCCAGCCCCGCTCAGCCAGGTGCGCCATCAGGGGATGGGCCTGGCCCCGCTTCTCCCCCATCATCCAGGCGCCGCCGTGCACCTGCACCAGCACCGGGGCCCCGGCGTCGGCGGGCAGGTCGGCACGGCGCCAGATGTCGAGCCGGTTATGGCGCCCGTGGTCGCCGTACGACACGTCGCGGGCGGTGGCGTACCGGCGGCGCGCACCGACGCCGGACAGCATCGCCGACCGGCGGGTCAGGGGCACGTCCGGGCGGGGGCTGAAGGGCTCGGAGATCCGCTCCCGGTAGTCGGCGCCCAGGCCCTCCTGCAGCGCCTGCTCGAGGACGTCGTCCGAGCGGCCCGCCTCCCGCTGCAGTGCCACCAGCGCGGCGAACGACGCCGCCGTCAGGCCCAAACCGACCGCGCCGCGGAGGCCCCGGATCCCGCCGCCGCGGGCGGCTGCCAGGCCGACGACCGCCTGCAGGCCGAGCGTGGGCAGCGGCATCTCCGACGTCGGCAGGCCCGACAGGAACTGGAGGGGCGACCCGGGGGTGGCCGCCGATCGGTCGACCGGCCGCCAGGCGTCGGCCGACACCGCTGCGGCCACCAGGCCTGACAGGAGGAACCGATTCCGGGGATCCATGGCGCCAGATGTTATGGCCGGCAGCCTTCGTGGCCGCCCTGGGCGCGCTGTCGGCCCGCCCGGTGACTTCGGACGATCTTCATCCGATCGCCGGATACCGGGCCCCGCCCCTCGGGTACAGTTCCTGCACGCCGCGTGCACTGATCAGGGGGCCCAGATGACGACGAAAGACGGCACCGTAGGGCGGTACCTCCACTGGATCCTCGTGGCGTTCTCGCTGGGAGCCGGGGTGATCCACTTCGCCTACGCCGGCGAGCACTTCGACGTCAGCTGGATGCACGGCACGTTCTTCGCCGTGGTGGCCTGGTTCCAGATCAGCTGGGCGGTGGTGATCATGGTCCGCCCGAGCCGGACCGTCCTGGCGCTCGGTGCCGTCGTCAACGCACTGGTGGTCGGCACCTGGATCATGTCCAGGGTCTGGGGCGTACCGATCGGCCCCGGTGCCTGGGACCCCGAGCCCATCTCGCTGGCCGACGGGCTGGCCACCGGCCTGGAGGTCGGCATCGTCGCCATCTCGCTGGCGGTCCTGGCGCGGCCGGCGCTGGCGCAGCAGTCGGTCCGTCCCTCCGTGGGCATGGCGGGGATCGGTGCGAGCGGCCTCGCGGTGGCGGTCGTGTCGACGCTGGCGATCGCCCCGGCGTTCGCATCCGAGCACAGTCATGGGGGCGAGTCGTCCGGACACTCGCACGCCGACGAGGCGACGGCGGACCACGAGGGCCACGACATGGCCGGGGGCACCGATCATCACGCCGCGGGCGAAGGGGTCGAGGGCCACACCAACATCGTCATCGCCGCCGACGGCACCTCGGCGTGCGAGCAGTCGGGCTACGGCAACGAGGGCAATGCCGGCCACGGGCATCGTGGGCCGGTCCCGTTCACGCCGCTCGATGCCGAGACCCACACCACCCTCGCCGCGCAGGTGGAGCAGGCCAACGCAGTCGCCGCCAAGTACTCGACTCCCGCCGCCGCCGAGGCGGCCGGTTGGCGCCGGATCACCCCCTACGTGCCCTGCATCGCGGCGCACTACCTCAACAGCTCGCTGCTCGATGGCACGTTCGACCCGGCGAACCCCGAGATCCTGCTCTTCGACGGCACCGATCCCGACAGCCACCTCGTCGGGCTCAGCTACCTCGCCTTCACCACTCCCGATAGCCCGCCGGCAGGCTTCGCCGGTGACAACGATCCCTGGCACATCCATCGCCAGCTGTGCCTCGGCGGCGGGGGCGTCGTCGGTGACGAGAACACCAGCCCCGAGCAGTGCGAGGCCCGGGGCGGCCGGCTCGTCCCGCTCAACAACCTCTGGATGATGCACATGTGGAACGTCGCGGGTTGGGACAGCCGCTGGGGGCTGTTCAGCTCCGAGCACCCCGACCTCGGCGGGAGCATCGGCGACATCAACGCAGCCCCGGCTGCCGGCTAGCCGGTAGCTGGACGCCGGAGCAGGCGCAGGGGTCAGCTCGCGGTGGTTATTCCCGCGAGCCGGTCCTTCGTGACCTCGTCGAGCTCGGCGTACTCCTCGCCGGTGTCGACCCAGTCCTCGAACTGGATGACGCCGAGCTCCTCGAACCGGCGCCGCAGCCAGCCGCCCGACGCGTCGAGCAGGCCGAGCTTCTTGCAGTTCGGGACGATCTTGGAGAACAGCAGCTGCTGGAACATGTTCTCCTTGGGCGGGATCGCCAGCATCGAGGTGACCACGGGCCTCGGGTCGATGCCCATGCGCTCCCACACCTCCTGCTGCAGGAAGCGGTCCCGCATCCGCACCGCCGCCTCGAAGGCGAATTCCTGGCGCTCCCGTAGCTCGGCGTCGGTCAGCTCGCCGTAGTACTCCTTCAGCGACAGCACCCCGAACGCCACGTGGCGGGCCTCGTCGGACATGACGTAGCGCAGGAGCTGCTTGAGCAGCGGGTCCTGCGTGAGCATGTGCATGAACCCGAACGCCGCCAGGGCCAGGCCCTCGACCATGACCTGCATGCCCAGGTAGGTCATGTCCCAGCGGCTGTCGTTGATGATGTCGTCGAGCAGCATCTTCAGGTGGGCGTTGATCGGGTAGTGGCCCGTGAGCTTGGTATCGAGGTACTTGGCGAACACCTCGACATGGCGGGCCTCGTCCATCACCTGGGTGGCGGCGTAGTACTTGGCGTCGATCCAGGGCACGCTCTCGACGATCTTGGCCGTGCACAGCAGGGCGCCCTGCTCGCCGTGCATGAACTGGCTGAGGCGCCAGTTCTGCCCCTCGATGACGAGGTTGGTCCACTCCCGCTCGGTGAAGTGCTCGAACGGTGAGCCCGGGATCCGGGCTGCCTCACGGAACCGCTGGATGACTGGGTTGCCACCCATCTCGCTCGCCAACTTCTCGACGTCGACCTCCGTGTCCCAGGGCAGGTCGGTCTCGCCGTTCCACTGCGAGTTCTTGGCCTTCTCGTAGAGCTTGTTGAGGGCGGGCCGGGCACCCTTCTCGTAGTCCCACGTGAAGATCGCGTCGGAGTTGTCGGCCACGGTGTGGATGGCCTCGTCGACGTCGGTGTTGGCGACCGCGAGGATCGCCTCGAGGTCGTCGACGTCTTGCCGGCCGATCAGCTGCTCATTGCTGGCCACGGCTCTGCTCCTTCCCGTCGCCGGGGGTGATGGAGTCCACCAGGCGATCGATGAGTTGGCGCCATCCGGTCTCGTCCGAGTGCGGCAGCCCCACGGCCTCCATCAGCAGGAAGCCCATGCCCAGCGCCTGGCAGAACTCGGCGGCGGCGTCGACGTCGACGTCGGCGGCCACGCTCCCGTCCCGCTGCCCGGCGGCGACCGCGTGGGCCATGAGGGACCGGAACTTCATCAACCGCCTGCGTAACAGCGCCGCCACCTCGGGATCGCGGCGCGCCGCCACCATCGTCTCGAACAGCAGCGGCCGCGTGTCCCGCCGCGCGGTCGGCAGCTCGTGACCGGCGTGGCGGAGTCCATCGGCGGCATCGCCCGCGAGCTCGATGGTGGCGAACAGTGAATCGACCTGGGCGGTGCCCACCGCAGCGAGCAACAGGTCGGCCTTGTTGCGGAAGTTGGTGTAGATGGCGCCGGTGCTGAGGCCGGCCCGGCGGACGATCTCTTGGACCCGGGCGCCCTCGTAGCCCCGCTCGGCGAACACCTCGGCGGCTGCCGCCACCAGCCGATCACGCACGGACGGATCGGGAGCGGTGGTGGTCGTGGCGGTGGCCTGTTCCGTTCCGGCCATCCCGTGACTGGGCCTGGTGGCGGTCGGCACGGTTTAAGAATAACAGTTATTCACCACGGGCGGATGCCCTCCGGGGTCGGCCGGGTGTGGTTGACATGTGACTAATTGGTCACATATTGTCCTCGGCGTGGACGACGACCGGGTCTTCAAGGCGCTCGCCGACTCGACACGGCGACACCTGCTCGACCGGCTGTTCCAGCGTGACGGCCGGACGCTCACCGACCTCGAGTCCGAGCTGCAGATGACGCGCTTCGGCGTGATGAAGCACCTGCGTGTGCTCGAGGAGGCGGCCCTGGTCGTCACGCGCCGGTCGGGGCGGGAGAAGTTGCACTACCTCAACCCGGTACCGATCCGGCTCATCCATGACCGCTGGATCGACAAGTACACCGAGCGCCATGTAACGGCGCTCGCCGACCTCAAGACGGCACTCGAGGAGGAGAGCTCATGACCACGACAACCGCCCAGACCACGCAGGTGTACCAGGTGTTCATCAAGGCGACGCCCGAGGCGATCTGGGATGCGATCACCAAGCCGGAGTTCACGGAGCGCTACTTCTACAAGGCGCGGATCGAGAACTCCTCCGACGGGCATCGCTCGAAGGGACCCGACGGCAGCGTTTGGGCCGACGAGCCGACGTACGAGTTCGAGCCGCCGCGGCGGCTGGTGCACGGATGGCGGTCCCTCTATGACCCGGACCTCGCGGGCGAGGAACCCAGCCGCGTGACGTGGGAGATCGAACCGCAGGACGGCGGCTACTGCCTGCTGACAGTCACCCACGACCGCCTCGACGGCGCCCCGAAGACCGCCGAGAGCGTTGCAGGTGTCGGCTGGATGGTCGTCCTGAGCGGCCTCAAGACGCTGCTCGAGACCGGTGAGCCGTTGGTCCCGTGAGCCACTTCCTCTACAGGCTGATCCCGCCCAGGCCGACGTTCGACAGGGACATGAGCGAGGCCGAGGCCGCGACCATGGGCCGGCACGCCGCCTACTGGCAGGGCCAGACCGAGCAGGGCACGGCCATAGTGTTCGGCCCCGTGGCCGACCCCGCCGGCGCGTGGGGTCTCGCCGTCGTCGTCGCTGAGTCGGAGCAGGACGTAAGGATGCTCGGCCTCGGCGATCCGGCGGTGACCTCGCAGCTCGCCCAGTTCGAGGTGTACGGCATGCCGGGCGCCATCGACGCCCGGTCCACCTTGTCCGGTCCCCGCTAGCCAGCTCGTTGCCGGCCCTCCATCGGCAGCTGCCCGCGAACCGAGCTGACCCGTCACCGACCGTTCCGACCGAGGTCTCCTCGGCGCTACGGGGCAGGCCGGGTGCCGTGCGGATCTGAGCCTCTCCTTCAGTCGGCAAGGGGCCGAGCGTGGCGGAGCAATCGAGCGCCGGCGGCCGTCAGGTCGGCCAGCTCGCCGTGGCTGGGCTGCCGCCGCCACGGACGCACCGCTTCTGCCGCCGGCACGAAGGACACCGGAACAACAGGACCGGCAGCGGCGGAGGCGGCGTCCACCGCCTCGAGGCACCGCCGGCGGTTGGCCTCGGACTGGCGCTTGGCGACCCGGTGCTTCGGATGACGGCGCCCGCCGGCGGCCTCGTCCTCGTGGCACGCCTCCGACCACCAGCGGCGGGGCGGGACGAACCACCATCCGTCCACCGGGAGGTACAGCCGCTTCACGTAGTCGTCACGGACGTACAGCAACGGAGTGAGCCTGCGGTCGACGGACATCACCTCGGCCAGGTACTCGGCGGCAACCACGATGCGATCGCAGCGGGTCGCCAGAGCGATGCCGATGCCGGATGTTCGCTCGGCCTGGGTGACGATCATCGCCTCGCAGGTGACACAGGAGCACAGCATCGCCCCGGGATCGAGCGGGCGATCGGGGTGGTCGTGCGCGTCCCAGAGCGGGGACTCGTCGGGTAAGGAAACGGCGTCGCCGGACACGGCAGCCTCCAGACATGGACAGGGTCGTGGAGGACGCCGTTGTGGTGGTCGACGTCGAACCGGGCACAGCGACTGTACTGGGCGGGTGTGACAGCCATGCAGCGCGTCGACGTCGTCGTCATCGGTGCCGGCGCCATGGGTTCGGCAACGGCATGGTGGCTGGCCCGTCGAGGTCGATCGGTGGCGCTCGTCGAGCAGTTCGCACAGGGACACGCCCGCGGCAGCAGCCACGGCGCCAGCCGTATCTTCCGTTACGCCTACGCCGATCCTCGGTACGTGCGCATGGTCCAGGCCGCGCTGCCGCTGTGGCGTGAGCTCGAGGACGACGCCGACACGACGCTGCTGGAGATCACCGGCGGGCTCGATCATGGGGTGCCGGCGTTGGTCGCGCCCGTCGCCTCGGCGATCGCCGCGTGTGGCGTCGAGCACGCGCAGCTGACGGCGGACGCGGCTCACGAACGGTGGCCGGGCATGCGGTTCGAGGGTGGCGTCGTCTACTGCCCAGGAGCCGGCCGGTGTCTCGCCGACGCCACCGTGCGCACCCTGCAGCACCGGGCCGCCGCCCACGGAGCGGACGTTCGATTCTCGACGGGACCGGCGACCCTCGACTGGACCGACGCCCGAGTGCGTGTCCGAGCCGGCGGCGACGAGTGGACGGCGCCTGCCGCAGTGGTGACCGCGGGTGCCTGGCTCCCGACGGTTCTGGGTTCGCGGGCTCCCCTACCGTCCATGCGGGTGACCCGGGAGCGGATCCAACACTTCGCGCCGCGGCCGGGGTCAGCCTCGCGTGTGTCCGAATGGCCGAGCTTCATCCACCATCGGCCGGACGCTTGGCGCTACGGGTTGGTCAGCCCGGGTGAGGGCGTCAAGGTCGCAGAGCACATGACCGGTCCCGTCACCGACCCGTCGGACGATCCGCCCAGCGAACCCGATCCCGTGGCCGCCGACCGGGTGCTGCGCTACGTGGAGGATTGGCTACCAGGCCTCGAGCCGGTGCCGCGCCACCCGGCGACGTGCCTGTACACCACGACCCCGACTGAGGATTTCCTTCTGGAACGCCGGGGACCGGTGGTCATCGGCTCCGCCTGCAGTGGCCATGGCTTCAAGTTCACGCCGCTCGTCGGCCGCATCCTCGCCGACCACGCGATGTCAACCGCAAGAGGGTCGCGAGCTCCTCGCGGTTGACCGTCGGTACAGGGTGCCGTGCCCGACACCCGAGGACGGACCCACGGGCAGTTTCTACGGCCACCTGTGGGTCGCAGACGCCGGGCCCGATGACCCGCAGTACGGGCCGCTGCCCTGGTGAGGGCTAGTTCCAGCTGATCCAGCGGGTGTCGAGCGGTTCGCCCGGCGGGTGTTGCCACTGGGGGCGGATGAAGGCCCTGGCGGTGGGCGGCCTCAATACTGGAGGCGTCGGCGTGGGGTGGTCGTGGTGGCGCCGGTCGGAGCTGGCGTCCCTGGTGGTCGGCGAAGGCGAGCCCGTCGGGGCGGCCGGAGTCGCCATCGACGCTTAGGAGCCCGAGGGCACCATCCGATGGTGCACGGTGCAACGGGCCACGAGGTTGTCCAAGTCGCGGTAGTGGACGCAGGTCAGGACCCCTTCCGGCACAACCGAGTGCCCCGGCGGTGCGCAGAACACGCCGGGGCCGCTCGTGGGCGTCGACGTGGCAGCCGACCCACGCCAGCGGCGACGAGTAGTACCCGACCTCGCGATCGGCAGCTCAAGGCCGAGGCGTTTGCCGGGCCCAGGGCGATGACGCCTTGCTGAGCACCGGCTCAATCCGGTGGCACGTGCCCAGGTCGGTCCCGAGCGACAGGGCGGCCCAGCAGCTCGGTCATCCTGATGCCGGTCGCCCAACGGGCGCGCTCCGCCACCGTTCAAGTCCTGGCGATCGGACGGCCCGAGGCTCCGCACGCCGGATCGATCCGGTACGGCGGGTTGTTCGATGCCTCAGGACCGAGGCTTCGTGGCCGTGAAACAGAGCTGGGTGCTCGCGAAGTAGAACTCGGCGCGCTCGCCGAGCTGCTGCTGCTCGGAGACCCACGCCTGGGCCTGCTCGTTGGTGATCCCGTTGCGTCCGACCACGAACGCGCCCATGAACGGGAGCATGGCCGCGCCGTAGGTCTCAGGGTCGAGCTCGCAGGTGGAGAACGGATGCGCCTGCATGCAAACCTCCTCGAACCCCGCCGAGCGCAACCGAGGCCCGAGTGTGCGAGGCAGTGAGGGGTGGGTGAGGTGCTCGTCCCAGGCGCGCAGCACCCGCTCAGTGAGGGCAGCGTCCAGCGCGTGCAGAGAGACCGTTGCCCAGTCGACGTCCCACACGACCACCCGCCCGCCCGGTCGCAGAGCGCGGTGCATCTCGGCCAGCGCCGCCGTCGGGTCGGCGACATACTCGAGCACCTGCACGCAGAGCGCGGCGTCGTAGCTGGCGTCGTCGACGGGCAGCGAGACGGCGTCTGCCGGGCGAAGCTCCACGCCCTCGTGCCCGGCGCAGCGGCGGGCGGCGAGCTCGAGCATCGCCGGGCTCGAGTCGACGCCGACCACCGACCCGGACGGCCCCACCTCCTCTGCCAGCTCGGCGCAGTAGAAGCCGGGCCCGCAGCCGACGTCGAGGATGCGCTCGCCGGGGGCGGCGCCCAGCGCCTCGCGCACGATCCGGCGTCGGCGCACCGCGTCACCGATCCGGTACAGCGCCTCGATCTTCGTTGCCATGTCCTCGTCGAACTCGACCTGGGACATCGTCCGTCCTCCTTGCCGCGGTCGCCTCGATCGGACACCAGGAAACGAGGTCCTGACTGCCAAACGAAACCGTAGACCTACCCGCCCGGGGTGGCCCTCGAGCAGCGGGTGACACGGGTGGAGGCCATGACCGAGGTGAGGTGGTGACCGCAATCCGGGCCGACGTCGCCACGATCGCCGAGGGCGTCGACCCGCGGTTGGCGCAGCATGTGGGCCGAGCTCGCCGAAACGGCCAGGGCTCCTGCCGCCAGCCTACGGAAGCGGCTGGCCCGACGCGGGTTCGGGTAGGCGAGCGGTTCAGCGGCCCGCCGGACGGTTCCTCCCCTCCGGCGGGCCGTCTGGCGTCAGGGTTACCCGCCGTCGAAGGTCACTGAGCTTCACCATCGCGTAGGCCCACCCTCGATGAGAGCGTCGCACCTGGGGCAAGGAGGACCCCTGCGCAGGAATTCCTCAGTAGTGGGCGTCAGCCCAGCCACGGGGCGCCCGCACGCGGCTTCGATGTCACCTTCGTGATAGGCGTGGAACCACCTCGTCTGGCGAACGCTGGCCCTGCGCGTCCCTAGGCCGGCTCGAGTGGGTTCAGCGGTTGAGGGCCTCGTCTCCACTGCAGCTAGCCAAGTCGCCACCCCGAAACTGTGCGCCCAGTTGGGACGTTGTGGCCACCCCGAACGAGACAACCCCGGGACGATCGTCCTCGCCTATGGGTCGGCAGGCGGCTCCGCGTTTCCGAATCCGCCGACCTCGTCGTCGAGGAGCAGAACACCGTTGTGTGACGGCGTGACGGAAGTACCCAACACGCACAGTGCCCCGGCGAGGCGGCACACCTCCCGGGGCCGGACATCAGGAGGGCCCCCCTGATGCCAGACGAAACCGTAGACCTACCCGCCTGGCTCGATGCCCTCGAGGCCCGAGTCACCCGTGTGGAGACCATGACCGAGGTGGTGACCGCAATCCGGTCCGATGTGGCGGCGATCGCCTGAGGGTGTCGACCGAGCGTTGGCACAGCATGTCGCCGAGGTCGCCGACACGGTCGAGAGTCACGGCCTGCTGTTGGCCCGGCTGCTCGACAACGAGTAGCGGCCCGTCTTGGGTACCTGCCGCCCCTCGGCCTACGGGTCGGGGGGCGGTTCGCGTCCAGATAGGCCGCCCTTGGTTGCGTTCTAGGCCGCCAGGGAGGGGTCAGCCGAGGAGTACCGGCACGACGGCTTCGCAGAAGTCGTCGGTGCGTCCGGTCGGTCCCTTGATGATGCCGAGGAACTCGAGTTGCTCGTCGTCGGACGGGTCGGTGGGTGTGCCGCCGTTGTCGATCAGGACCTCGAACCGAATTTGGCCGGGGGTCCTGGCGATGGCTTTGCCGTCAGGGCCATACACGACGACGTTTGCGGCGTTCTGGCCGAGGATCGTGAGCGTGCCGTCGCCGTTGTCGGTCACCCGGAGGTCCTTGGACAGGAGCTTCTGTTGGCCCGTGACAGCGTTGCCGTTGTCCAGATTCGTGAACACGTCCGTGATGTTGAGGTGTTCGAGGCCGTAGCTCAGGCCGTCCGGTCCGTGCGGGACGAGCATGAAGCGAGCCTCGGTCGTGCTGTGCAACTGCACCGTGAGGCCGGGAACCTCGCAGAAGTCGTCAATGATGAAGGTCTCCTCAAACACTCCCTCTTCTCGGATCGGCGGCTGTGCCGAGGCCGCTGTGGCCAGTGACATCGAGGCCACGGCGGTCAGAGCCGCCGCCGCAGCCAGTCGTGAAAGCCTCATGGTTTCGCCCTCCTGGCGCGACGACCGGCTCCACACCGCATCGAACCCGCCCACCGTGCGCGGCACACGCCGCCGCGCACGGTAAGTCCCGAACCTTAACGACGGCTGAAGCTGCCCCCTAAGACAGCCGCAGGGTCGAGGTCGCCTCGCCTGCTCGTTCCGATGGGCTGCACGAGGGGTATGCACCGCCTCCCTGCCCCAGAACCGGCCTCTACGTTGCGTTCCAAGTTTCTGCGAGGGTCGGGGTGGGGGTGTATGTGCCGGGCAATGGCGGGCGTTCCTCGGCTTCCCTCGGGCCTACGCGGTAGACGCCGGGGTCGACCATCCGGGTGCTACCGGACCCCCGAATCGCCCTCGGATGCCTGGGTGTCTCTCCCGAGATCGGTGCACTCACAGCCCTCCGAACAGATCGGAGTCCCGTCGGAGGTCCACTCGTGGTCGGCGACGGGATGACCGCAGCTGCAGTCGCCGAGCCCGGCTCTCGGGTCAATCTCGCCGTATTCACTCATCGCCAACTGCCTGCCCCCGGCGCACGGCGCCAAACGACTAGTTCGGGCCGACGGTCGGTTGTCACTCGTGCAACAGCAGGCTCTCGAGACCGAAAATCTCAACTAGGCGGCAGACCGGGGGCGACGGTTCGCTGACCCGGAACGCAACACCCGCCTCGGTGGCCGCCTCATGCGCCCGCACCATCGCCGCCAGCCCAGACGAATCGACGAACGTGAGCCCGCGGGCTTCGATCGTGACCGACACCGGGCGAGCCTCGACGACTTGGCTGACATGTGCCCAGAACTGCTCGGTGCCGGTGATGTCGAACTCCCCCACAAGGACGATGATCGCCTCGGAGCCCTCACGCTTGGCCTCGATCCGCAGTGGTTCGGCCTCGGAAGGCTCGTCATCGTGCGACATGCGACACCCCCCTTCTGCCGCCTACGTGCCCGGATGTCGATCGTCCGTCGTAGGTGAACGCACGCCGTCCGATGGCTGTCGCCGCCATAGCAATCGATGGACCCCCTTTGAAGGGGTACGCCGATGGCCTCGGCGGTGGCGCGTCCCGTGACCAAGCCGTGTGTCGCCCCGTGTCGGTCGGGTAGCGGGCGGGCCAGATCCCCGCCGGCCCCTGGGGCTCCCCCTCCCCGGGGGCCGGCGCTGGTCGTCAATCGTCCAGGAGCAGGCGCCGGAGCCCGGTGCGCTCGAACACGTTCAGGAGCTCGGGCGACGGCTCGCTGACACGGAACGGTACGCCTGCAGAGACCGCCGCATCACGGGCGAGCAACAGGGACCGGAGACCTGATGAGTCGATGAATGTGACGCCGCGAGCGTCGATCGTGATCGACCCGGGGTGGTGATCGAGCACGGCGCCAACGCAGACGCCGAACGACTCGGTAGTGCTCATGTCGAACTCACCCGCGATAGCCATGACGGTTTCGGTCCCGGTGGCCGTGGTGTCGATATGCAGCAGCTCGGACGCCATGGCTTCCCCGTTCTCCTGCGTGGGTGGGTTCTGCCCTTCCGGCAGCCCACCAAACCACGAATTCGTTACTCGGGCGCCAGCAGCTCGGCGAGGCCGCCGAGCTCGATGATCCGCCGAAGCGCAGGCGATGGGTGGTGGATAGCGAACGTCACGCCAGCCTCGACCGCTGCGTCCCGAGCACGCAGCAACGCCAACAGCCCCGACGAGTCGACGAACTGTAGGCCGCTGCCATCCACGCTGATCGCCCGCGGGTCTGCTGCCAGCGCCTCGTTAACGAACACCCCGAACCGGTCGGTGCCGGTCATGTCGAACTCGCCCGCGAGGGTGATGGTGGTCCCGGTGCGGTCCTGGCTGGCCTCGATGCGCAGGACTTCGGCCGGGAAGGTTTCAGCGTCCTCCGACATAGGCCTCTCCTGCCCGCGGCACTCCCCAGGTGCGGCGCCAAACCGTCCCACACCCCCCGTACCCGGTCAACGGTCTCGGTCGGTTCGACCCTGTAACGGACGATGGACTCGCCGCGATCTCTAGGTGTACGGCTCAGACCGGTGCTGAGCCGCCCCGAGGAGCCGGGGTGGGGACGAGCCGGGGAACGGCGGGCGTCCCCGGCTCCGCTCGGGACTGCAACCGTCGCAGCGTGTCTTCGCCAAGCGACTATGTGCGTGAGGGCAGGCGGGTGACCCGCCAAGTCTTGCCTCCTATCGGGGCGGGTACTCAACAGCCGCTGGCGCTGGCTCCCCCTTAGGCAACGCCCTTTTCCGACCCGGAGCGGGCGCCGGCGCTCCATGGTGGACCAGCACACGAAGCATGAGCCGGTTGGACTTGCCGAGATCGGCGAGCGACTCGGTGTCCAACGAGACACGGTCGAAGTGTGGCGGCACCGCGGGCTGCTGCCCGAACCCCGCTGGACCGTCGGCGGGCAGCCTGCCTGGTGCTGGCGGTGCGACATCGAGCCGTGGGCGCGACGGTGGGGTCGGCGCTAGGGAGCTCGAGGATGCGTCCCATTGGTGGGTCTTCGTTCTTGACGGCCGGGACGTCGGAAGCCTGGCGCCGGGGCCAGATCCGGTATGGGCGATGTACATGTCGGTGGACAACGCCGACGAGACGGCTCAGCTGGTCGTCGACGCCGCGAAGGATTTCTACAAACCGCCGATATGCCCGCGCTCGACGTCAGTACTTGGCCCGACTGCCTCCGAAGATCGACACCCCACCGGGCCCAACAAGCAGTCCGGCGGCGATCAGGACGATGCCCAGGATCAGCTGGCCTTGGACCAGCTGCACAATGCCGACCACGACAAGGATGGCGGCAATAATCCACAAAACGGTTGCACTCATGGTGCGATTCTTACCCTCGGATCGCCCGCTCTATCCCCCTTGTTGCCGGGCCGCTTGCGATCGCGTGGGTTGTTGCAAACGGAGCACCGCTTCGGCAGTGTCTCAAGTCCGTCTGGCCGCGGGCGTCCCAGCCTGCGCGGAGGCTGCTACAACCAGCTGTGCAATCCCTCGGACGGCGGAACCTGGGTTGATGCGGGCGTTGGTGTCCACGGGTCTCGTTTCGCTTCCTGGAATGGCCGCACCCCCGGCGAGTTCGTCGCCGCCCTCGACGAGCTGCACTCGGCGCGTCGGGCTAGTCGTGCGGAATTGATCGTGGCGACGACGTTGTCGGGCTCGCGACGCCGTATCGTCGTGCTGTCGACCCAGGTGTTCGACGGGTGCGATGGCTCCCAAGCAGACCGCGACGAAGAGTCGGCGCTCGGAGCGTCCCCTCGTACGAGTCGTCAGGGGATAGGGCACGAGATCAGCCGGCGATTCGCCGGTGAGGCGCAGGGTCTTGGTCGATCGGTGTCCTGCAGCTTCGTGGTGCCCAAAGCCGCTCGTCAGGACCGCGCACTACGAGGGGGGGCAACGATTGAGCCCTCCGTTGCCGCAGTCGGGAGCCCCGATGCTCCGACGTACCGCGGTTAGTTCGCGCTCTACGTGGGTATGCCGGGGCGGATGGACGCGATAAGCATGCTCAAGGATGACCACGAGGCCGTGGAGCAACTGTTCAGGCGGTTCGAGCGGGCGGGGGACCGGGCCTTCGTGGAGAAGCGCTCGATCGTCGACCGTGTCATCGAGGAGCTCTCGGTGCATGCGGCGATCGAGGAGCAGCTGTTCTACCCGGCCGTGAGGGCGACGGTTCCCGATGCCGACGACCTCGGCATCGAGAGCCTCGAGGAGCATCACGTCGTGAAGTGGGTGCTCTCCGAGCTCGACGGCATGGCGCCGGAGGACGAGCGTTTCGACGCGAAGGTCACGGTCCTCATCAACAACGTGCGCCAGCACGTCGATGTGGAGGAAGGTGAGTTGTTCCCGATGGTGCGCGACGAGCTGGGCCGTAAGGCACTGAGCGAACTCGGTGAGGCCATGGCAGCGGCGAGGAAGATCGCCCCGACCCACCCGCACCCCCGGGCACCTGATAAGCCCCCCGGGAACCTGGTCGTGGGTACTGCCGCGGGCGTCGGCCGACCGCATCGCGGACATGCTGAACGGTTTGGCCCAGGGCGGCGTGACCGCGATCGGCGACATCATCGCCACCGTGCTGCGACGCGACAAGCCCCGAGTGTCCCCACGAGGGGCGAAGGTGGCTCGCGCCACGGCCACACAGGTGCGATCCCGTGCCTCGGATGCGACAGAGGCCGCCATCGACGCGACACGCAAGGCGAAGCGCGCCAGCGAGCGGACGGCACGCACGGCCCGGGCGACGGGGTCATCGGCCAAGGCCGGCGCCGAGCGCTCCGTGCGTGCGGCACAGCGCGGCGGCACTAGCACCGCACGAGCCGCAAAGGCCGGGGCCAAGGGAACGGTCACCTCTGCACGCAAGTCGGCGAAGCGGACAGCAACCACCGCCAAGCGAGGCGCGACCACCACTGGCCGCACGGCTCACAAGGCAGCCAGCAGCACGACCAAGACCGCCCGGCGCGCAGCACGCGAGACGGCCTCGACCGCTGGTTCCTCCCACTAGCCAGCGCGGCACTCCCGCCAGCAGTTCCTCCTGCAGCTCTGGATCGGGTGCTGGCCGGCGATGGCTGCTCGACCCGAATACCCGCCGGCCCCGGGAGTCAGGGGCGAGTCAAGTTCAGCGGGGATCCCGGCCGGTGTAGGCCAGTAGCCGGTCCTGCGGGGACGCATCGTCGCTGATCGGGACCTCTGGCTTGAAGATGCCCTTCCGCTGTTCGTCGGTGAACTTCCCGTGCACCATCTCGTACGCGGCCGCGGCGAGGCCATCGGGCATCGTTTCGTGCTGGCCCGTGGCGCGGGCAACGTCCCAGCTGTGCACGAGGAGGTCGCTGAACGCCACGCCGAGCGCCGGACCGGTCTTCTCAATGGCCCCGGGTTCCGCGTATGCGCGGAGCATGTCGCGTCGCACTGCCTCGAAGTCCGCCACGGGGTCATCACTCAGCGTCGCAGGCGGTGTCGGGCTAGGGGGCGACGCGTCCTCGCCCCGAGCGGAGCTCAGGAAGTACCGCTGGGTCTCAAGGATGTGATCGAGCAGGGTGCGCACATCCCAGTCGTCGCACGGCGTCTTGGCGTCGAGCTTCTCAGTGGCGCCGGAGACCTTCTCTGTGGCCCATGAGCTCGCTCGGTCATAGAGATCGAGTACGTCAAGTTCCATCGGTGACCTCCTATCGGCCATCGAGGTCTCCTTACCCGCTCACGGACGCGGTAGTACTGCTGGCCACTCGTGCTGGGTGACCAGGTTGGACGCCGGGGCCGCCTGGCGCGCCACGAGGGGCGCCGCAACGCCGGCGCCGAGGCCCATTCTGGCCTCGCCAGCCCGCCGTTGCTGCTAGACGCGGCGAGGCAAACCGGAGCTATCGCAGAGAACGGGCGGCCGGTGCGTCAACGAAGCCGGCGGGCGTCGTCGAGCGCACTCGTGCCCTCGGCGAGCAGGCGCACGGCACGAACTAGCTCGGGAGGAGCAGTGCCATCAGTGCGCACCGCCCGGGATGTCGGGGCGCTGGGGTCAACTACACCCTGCGCGGTACCGGTGCCGTCGCGTGCTGTGGCCACGACGACATACGCGTCGATTTCCAACAGCTGGAGCCCGAGCAGGCGGGCGCGAACATGCCCATCGATGATCCTGTCCCCCCGGCGCACGACCGGTAGCCGATCGGTCCGCCGGCCGCGGCGACGCATCAGGTCTGCTTCTGTCGTCTCGCCGACACGCCCGAGCTCGCAGCCGTGAGGGCCGCGACGCTGCTGACCACGCCGGCGGCCATTGCCAGTGCACGCCTGGACCGCGCCAGGCGGCCCGCCGCCGTCACTATCCGGTCCTTCCTGCTCCTACGTCGGAAAAACATCTGTGTGAACCTCCCGTTCCGAGCAACGTGGCGTCAGGCTGACTTCGTCGGCGCCCGCTTGGGCGCCCGGCCCGTCGGCCGGCGGGCCGACTTCGACCGCGGTGACCGGCTGCGTCCCGACTGCTGGCGTGACGACCGGCGACGCTCGGTGCGTGGCGGTCTCGGGTCGCGGCGGGTGTCGCTGCGGGTGTCGGATGCGACCTGACCGGCCTCGACCGCTAAGCGCTCAGCTTGGCGCCCGGCTTCCGCCGCAGCCGCAAGCGCCGCCTGTGACGCCTCGTCGGCCAGCTGCCTGGCGTGAGCCAAAGCCCGGGTGGCCTCCGCTACCGCCAGCTCGGCCCGCTCGCCTGCCTGCTCCGCCTCGTGCTGCGCCTGCTCGGCGTCGGCGTCCGCTGTGGCACGCGCCGCCGCGGCCGCCTTGTCGGCGTCTTCCCCCGCACGCTGACGCTCACGCGCCACCCGCTCATCCGCAACACGCCGGGCTTCCCTGACTCGTTCGTCGGCTTCGCGTCGAGCTTCCTTCACCCGCTCGTCCGCCTCGCGCCGTGTGGCTGCGACCTCCCCATCGGACTCGGCCCGAACCTCTTCGACGCGGGCACCGGCCTGCGACTTGGCGTCGCGCACCGCCTCCTTCGCCCGCTGACGGGCGGCCTGGGTGATGCGCTTGGCGTCGTCGGCAGCCCGCTTGGCCGTCTCAGCCAAGGCCAAAGCCCGCTCTTCGGCCTCACGAGCATTTTCCGACGCCTGACGCGCCTCCGTCAGGCGTCCCTCAACGGACTCGTCCGGGGAGCCGACGAGCGGCACCGCATCGACCACTGACCGACCGGCGTGGGAGATCGCACCGCCTACCGCGTTGCCGGCATCGCCCATCGCATCGGTCGCCCGACTCAGCGCGCTCGAGGACGATCGGCGGGCCCGCCCGGCCACCCAGACTGCGTTTGTCGGCATGTCCCGCAGGCCGATCACGGCCCGCCTCGTCAACCACACGACGCGATGCTTCTGCTTGGTCACGGCTGCCTCCGGGGGTCGCGGCCTCGCGCGGGCTACCCCGAGCCGTGGCCAGCTAAACGCGGTGGGTGGGTGGCAGGCCGGTGCTCGCCAGCTACCGGCCGATCGGGGTCGCACTCCTGCTCTTGATCGCGTCAGGGAGACAGCCGCTGGCCGTCGCGCCGGATGCGGAGCCAGCGGTAGCCATAGCGTTCGAGCGTCAACGGCAGCCGTGGTCCGTCGAGAGAGTGCTCGGGAGACCCGTCGAGCAGGTCATCGGCGCCGACCGCATCCTCGAGGTCATCGAGGGGCAGGTCGAAGCGGCAGGGGTCGGAACCGAAGTTGTGCACGGCGACGACGGTGGACCCGTCCCAGTCGCACCGGTGGGCCAACACCGCGGGTTGGTCGTTGGCGATGACCGACCACGTGCCGAGGCCGAGCTCGGGCGTCTCTCGCCGGCGGCGGATCAATCGTTCGAACCAGTTGAGCAATGACCCGGGGTCCCGGCGCTGGGCCGCGACGTTGACAGCGAGCGGCCGGTACTCGCCATCGGTGATCGGACGGGGGAACTGTTTGGCATCGGCGGTCGAGAACCCCGCCCCCGGCTCGTCCGACCACTGCATGGGGGTGCGCACGGACAAGCGGTCCTTCACGTCGAGGTTCTCGCCCATGCCGATCTCCTCGCCGTAGAACAGCACGGGTGTGCCGGGCAGCGAGAACAGCAGGCTGTAGGCCATGCGGATGCGTTGCTGGTCGCCGCCGAGCATGGGGGGCAACCGGCGACGTAGCCCGCGACCGTAGAGTTGCATCGTGGGGTCGGGGCCGAAGGCGTCGAACACCTCTTGCCGCTCGTCGTCGCTGAGCTGGTCGAGGGTGAGTTCGTCGTGGTTGCGCAGGAACGTGGCCCACTGCGAGTCGAACGGCACGCCGGGCAGGTCGGCCAACGCCCGCTCGACCGGGGTGGCGTCCTGGCGTGCGAGCGCAAGGTAGATCCGTTGCATCACGGAGAAGTTGAAGACCAGGTTGAGCTCGTCACCGTCCTCGTCGCCGAAGAACGCCCGCTGGTCCTTGGGTGGCAGGTTGACCTCGCCGAGCAGGATGGCCTCGCCGTGGCGGCGCTCCACGAAGGACCGGAGGTCCTTCAGGTAGCGGTGGGGGTCGATCGAGGGAGCACCTTCGATGCCGTCGAGCTCGATGAGGAACGGCACGGCGTCCACCCGGAAGCCGCTGACCCCGAGCTGTAGCCAAAACCCGACGATGCGGGCGATCTCCTCACGCACAGCCGGGTTGGCGACGTTGAGGTCGGGCTGGTGCTTGTAGAAGCGGTGCAGGTAGTACTGCCGAGCCCTACGGTCGAAGGTCCACACGCCGCCCTGGTCGCCGGGAAAGGTTTCGGTGAGGTCTGGGTCCTCGGGCCGTTCGTCCGCCCACACGTACCAGTCGCGATAGGGCGAGTCCGGGTCGGAACGCGCCTCCTGGAACCACGGGTGCTGGTCGGACGTGTGGTTCACCACCAGGTCGACGATGACCCGCATACCGCGATCGCGGGCGGTCCGCACGACCTCCACGAACTCGCCCAGCGTGCCCAGCCTGGGATCGACGCCGTAGAAATCGCTGATGTCGTAGCCATCGTCCTGGTCGGGCGTCGGGTAGAAGGGCATGAGCCAAAGCGTGGACACGCCGATTCCCGCCAGATAGTCGATGCGATCGATCAGCCCGGCGAGGTCGCCCACGCCGTCGCCGTCCTTGTCGAGGAACGTCTGCGCGTCGAGGCAGTACACGACCCCGTTCTTCCACCACTGGTCACTTGTGAACGCGATGCTCATGGCTCGGAAACCTCCGGCAGCACCTCCGCGCCGTAGGTGTCGATGAATCCCTGCTGCTCTCGGGGCACCTGGTGGACGAAGAGCTCGTCGACACCGCAGTCGAGGACCTCGTGCAGCCAGGCTGCGTGCCGCTTGGCGTCGGACGACACGAGGACGCTTCTGGCGACGTCTTCAGGTCGCACGTGCACGGCAGCCGCCTCGAACTGGGCCACGGTCTCGAGGTCGGCCATCAGTACCGAGTCGAACACGTTCGTGCGCCATTGCTCGTGCGCGCCGGCCAGTGCCTCGTCGTCGGTGGGTGCCCACGCCACCTTGATCTGGACCCGGATCGGCTTGCCCTCACCGCCTCCGGTGCGGAAAGCCTCGACCACACGCCGCAGCTGGTCCTGGGGTGCATGCACGGTGATGAGGCCATCCGCCCACCCCCCGCACCACGCCGCCGTCTCTTCGCTCAGCGCCGCTCCGATGAGCGGTGGCGGGCGACTTGGCAGCGTCCAGAGCTGGGCCCGGTCGACCCGCACGTGGCCATCGGCACTCACCTCGTCGCCCCTCAGGAGGCCCCGTATCACCTCCACGCACTCGGCCAGGCGAGCGTTGCGCTCTGCCTTGGGCGGCCAGGGGTCGCCCGTAACGTGCTCGTTCGACGCCTCACCCGAGCCGAGGGCAACCCAGAGGCGGTCGGGATGCATCTCCGCCAGCGTGGCGATGGCCTGGGCGACGATCACCGGGTGGTAGCGCTGCCCCGGGGCGTTGACCACGCCGAAGGGCAGCGCCACCGCCTGCATTGCCGCGCCGAGCCACGACCAGGCGAATCCCGACTCGCCTTGGTCGCGACTCCACGGCGTCACGTGGTCCGACGACGAAACCGCCCCGAAGCCGGCCTCAGCGGCCACCTGCGCCGCGGTCAGCAAAGCGCTCGGCGGGTGCTGCTCGTGTGAGGCGTGGTAGCCGACGACCGTCATCCCCGAAGGCATGCCCCAGTGGCGGCCCGCCTACACGTCGCCCGAGCGGCAACGTGGACGGCCCCTACCCGGTGGGCCCGGTCTGAAGAGGCCGACGGCATGGCGTGCTCGCTGACGGCGGCGCCCCCTTACCGGTCGGGATTGACGGCGTCCTTCACCTTGTCGGTGGCCTTGTCGACCTTGTCCTTGATAGCGCCGCCGGCCCTGTCGACCTTGCCCTCCTTCTTGAGGTCGTCATCGTCGGTGAGATCACCGGCGGCTTCCTTGGCTCGACCCTTCATCTCGTCGAACTTGCTCTCGCCCATGAGACCCTCCTGGCTCGGTTGGTGCCCTTGTCTTCCCCTTGCTGAGCTCGCACAACTGATTTCACCGGCCGCTCACGGCTCGTCCCATGATGGTGAAGGCCGACCGTCCTGATCCGCTCGCTCCTGAGAGCCAGGATGAGGACCATGCGTCGGTTCATCCGCGACCACAGCCTCTCCATCGTGGCGCTCGGGGGCTTCCTGGTGATCTGGCTGGCGGGCCAGGCCTGGTCCGGGCATCGCGCCTTCAACGAGGAGCAGCGCACCCACGGCGAACCGACGGTCAGCTTCGGCGAGTACCTCACCCGTGCGGACTTCGGCGAGGCGACGTTCGAGAACTGGGAGTCGGAGTTCCTGCAGATGGGTGTGTACGTGTTGCTCACGGCGTGGCTGGTACAGAAGGGTTCGGCCGAGTCCAAGCCCGCGGCCGGCGATCCCAAGCTCGACGCAGACCCGCGGGAGCACCGGGACGACCCGGAGGCGCCCTGGCCCGTACGCCGCGGCGGCTGGGTGCTCCGCATCTACGAGCACTCGCTCAGCATCGCCATGCTGACGTTGTTCGCGCTGGCCTTCGCCGGCCACGTCGTAACGGGCGCACATGCATTCAACGCTGAACAGGTCGCGCACGGCGAACCAACCGTCTCGCCGCTCGGCTACCTCTTCAGATCGAACTTCTGGTTCGAGTCCCTGCAGAACTGGCAGTCCGAGTTCCTCGCCGTCGGCACCCTCGTGGTGTTCAGCGTGTACCTCCGGCAACGAGGTTCGCCCGAGTCGAAGCCCGTCCACGCACCCCACGCATCCACTGGCGCCGACTGAAGGGCGGCCCGCACCATTGCGCCGTCAGAGCGGGCCGGCGCCGGCGCTCCTGGGGTGATGCGCGCCGCGGCAACGTCGCGGCGGTCCGGCCCCATCTAGGTGCTCGCGGCCAAGCAGAGTCTGCTGCGCGCGCTGTCGGCACTCGAAGACCTGTGGGCCGTCCGCCGCCCATGGCTGCCCCGACTGGCGATCAACGCGAGGCCGATGGCCCAGAACATCGGGATCCGGCCCGGCGTCGCGGCGCGACGATTCCGGAACGCCGAATCGTCAGCTGGCCGCAAGCGCGTCCCAGAAGAATGGGAAGACGAAGCACCCCAGACCGGCCGCCAGGAACGACACCTTGCCCCTCTGGTAGCCGATGGCCGCCAACACGAAAAGGACCACGGCGACGCCGAAGAAAATCATCTTCCAGGTCGCGTCCAATGGTTCGACTGCAACGATCATTTGGGTTCCTCCCCCAGCAGGTCCGATCAGCCAGCGGAACGTACCCCTCGGCCTGCTCCGAGGAGCGAGCCGTTGACGATCGTCACAGGGGTGCAATCTGCCGTGGTCCGAGGCGCGCTCGAAACGGTGAGATGACCACGCTAGGGGGTCGGTCCCAAGCGGGGTTCGGTGACGCGATTCCGCTCGTGGGCACCAATTGCGTCACCAGAACCCCCACGTACCAGGACCACGGTGCGGCGCTCTGACGACTCGTGCCCGGCCAGGTCGACCCACGGTCAAAGCGTCAGATGACCCACCGCTCACAGATGGGTGCGAGTCAGGGGACGGTCGACTGTCGACAGACATGCAATCACTTGAGCCAGCGCGTTCAGCTTTGGCAGTCCCGGCGGGCGCGTCGGCCCAGCGATCGACATGCGGATCCGCGGCTCTGCGTCGGATGCTGATCGCATCTACATGACAAGGTGCAGACCCCGGGAATGCGCCCGGTGCCGCATGGCGCATTCGATGCGACAGGGTCGTGTCCACGGTCTCGTCGGTGTCCGAGTTCGAGTCGAGCAGCCGGTGGACCGACAGCGCTTCGAATGCCGCCAGGGAGATCTCCGCCATGCGACGGGCCGGGTATCGGGGCGCGGCGCCGCGACTGGTGTGTTGTTCCTCGACGAGCGGCGCGCCGCCCTGAGCACCGAGGTGTTGGGCGAGGTGGGCTGCGACACATCCGCGTCGAGTGGGACGGTCGGGTGGCCGTGGTGCTGGATCGGCCGGGAACGCATGGACGCGTTGAGGTGGCGCATGCACAGCGAGCTCGCGCACGCCCACCGCCGCGGAGTGGGTCGACCGCCTGGCGTGGATCACAGTGACGGACGGTTCCACGACGAGCTGCGCCACCTCGGCCACGGAGCGATTCCCCCTAGCGTGGTGGCGTGCGTCTGATCCTCGTTCGCCATGGTGACGCTCACGCCGGCTTCCATGGGGTTGTCGGGGGGCGAATGGGCTGCACCGGGCTGACGCCGCATGGCCGTGCACAGGCCGAAGCCCTGCGAGACCACCTCGCCGAATCCGGCCGGGTGCGAGCTGACGTGCTGCTGGCCAGCGTCTTGCCCCGCGCCATCGAGACGGCGTCGATCATCGCCCCCGGGCTCGGGCTCGAGATCTTCGGCCAGGAGTGCGATCTGTGCGAGCTCCACACCGGTGAGGCTGACGGCCTGACCTGGACCGAGTACGCCGCCCGTTACGGGTCGTTCGACATGGAGGCCGAGCCCGATCGAGTGTTCGCGCCAGCCGGAGAGAGCTGGAACAGCTTCCACGAGCGGGTGCAACGGACGCTCGAGCGGGTGGCACGCGACTACGAGTGCGAGACGGTGGTGGCCGTGTGCCACGCGGGGGTGATCATGGCGTCGATGCGGGTGCTCCTCGGCATCCCTTACCCCGGCACCGGCGCCCGGCTGCGGCCCACGAACACCGGGCTCACCGAGTGGGAGCACGACCCGTCGCTCGCCCGGTGGACGCTGCACTCCTTCAACGACGCCAGCCATCTCCTCGGCCTCGCGCCAACTGGCCGACTGGGGCGGACGACCCGCCGGATCGGGAGTGAGCCCGGCGGGTAGGACCCGCGGCATGAGCGACGATCACGAGTACTCGGTGGAGGCCGCGCGACAAGCGGCGGAGCGTGGCGAGCTAGACGCCTGGGTGGCCCGCTTCCTCGCCAGCCCGGGCAGCGACAACGCGCCGCTGGCCGCCAGGCTCTCGGAGCGACCCTGCTGGTGGCTCGGTCCGGTGCAGGTGCCGGTGGATCAGCTCCAGCGATTGGCTGGCCCGCCCGACGCTCCGGTGCTGTGCCCCGTGGACGAGGACTACTGGCGCGACGACGTCGAGGACATGGCGGAGCGCATCGAGGACCGGTGGGAACCCCCGCCGGTGATCGCCTCCCACCGAGACGGCCAGCTGGTGCTGGAGGACGGCAACCACCGGGTCGAGGGCCTCCGACGAGCCGGGAAGGACCACGCCTGGGCGGTCATCGCGTTCGAGGACCCCGCAGAGCGCGATCGCTTCGTCGCGCCCAGCCCGGCGTGATCGCACAGGGGACACCGACGGGCCCACGACCGGGGCAGCCGTCATCGACACGCTCGTGACGTGGCGAGCCGGTGTCGGCCGTTTCACGCGACGTGGTTCGGGAAGCCGACAGGATGAGCGCGTTGACGGTGAGGGGACCCGCGGCGGCTTTCTCTGTCCAGGACGCGCCTGGGCCCGTGGTGATGACGGCCATCCACGCGGGGCATGAGCTGCGGCCCGAGCTGGCTGACCTCGTCCTGGTCGACGCGTCGATCCGCCTACGGGAGGAGGACCCGTTCACCGACCGCCTTGCGGTGGCGGGGACCCGGGTCACCGTCCACCGGTCCCGGTTCGAGGTGGACCTCAACCGTCCGCGGGCTGACGCCGTCTACTGCGCACCTGAGGACGCGTGGGGCCTCCAGGTGTGGAAGCAACCACCGTCACCCGAGGTGGTGGAGCGGTCTCTGGCCGTCTATGACACGTTCTACGCCGTGCTCGCGGACCGGCTGAACCGCCTCGCGGCCCGTGGCCCGTTCGTCGTGCTGGATATCCATTCGTACAACCATCGGCGCGACGGCGTTCCGGCTCCGCCGGCCGAGAATCCGGAGCTCAACGTCGGCACGGGGTCGCTCGTCCGTGGGCGCTGGGACCGCATCGTGGATGGGTTCATCGACGAGATGCGCGATCAACAGGTGGACGGCCATGCACTGGACGTCCGGGAAAACGTCCGGTTCGGCGGAGCGCAGTTGGCTCGGTGGATCCACGAGCGCTACCCCGACACGGGATGCGCACTGGCACTCGAGTTCAAGAAGCTATTCATGGACGAGAGGACCGGCGAGCCGGAAGATAACCACATTGCCGAGCTCGGGCGAGCGCTCGGGGCGGTGGTTCCCCGCTTGGTGGACTTGATTGCCGAGGCGCCGGCATGACCTCCGATCACGGGCTGCCGGCGGGCGACCTTGCGATCGACCGCGAGCTCGCTGATATCGCCCTCGGGTACCGGTTCCTCCTGGACGTCACTCCGGTAAACCTGATCGACGCGCGACGACCGTTCCTCGACGACGCGACGCCACCTGCGTTCCGCTATCGCCCGCTGGAGGATGATGTCGATGTGGTCGCCAGCCGGTTGGCGAAGGTGGACACGCACGCCGTGGAGGATGCGACGCTGTCGCATCTCCTGCAGGCCAAGCACCGCGAAGTAGGGCTGCAGCTCGCAATGCTGCGGTGCCGGGGCTCGGCCGATTTCCTGCCGCTCAGCACGGAGCTGTACGGCGCCGTGACCCCGAACTTGCTCGCCGCGGCGGAGCAGCTCCTCGACGAGATCGTCGTGCCGCCCCAGGGTGGGGAGCAGTCGCTCGACGCGGTGACGTTCGCGCAGTTGGCCGAGGCAGAGTTGGATCGCTACCGCCGGGCATGCCCCGACATCGACGCGCATGTCGAAGTGCGTGACGACGGCAGCAGCGTGATGGTGGCGCACGGCGACGTCTTGATCGCATCGAGAGCTCGGTTTTCGCCATCCCGGGTGAAGGCCTTGCTCCAGCACGAGATCGGCACCCACGTCGTCACGTACGTGAACGGAACACGTCAACCGTTGCGGCTGCTGGCGGCGGGCCTGGCGGGCTACGAGGAGACACAGGAGGGGCTGGCTGTGCTCGCCGAGCACCTGGTCGGCGGCCTGACCGCGTCCCGCATGCGCCAGCTCGCCGCCCGTGTAATCGCGGTCCACAAGATGGTCGAGGGCGCATCGTTTCCGGATGTGCACCAGGCCCTCATCGACACCGGCATGTCGCGCGTGCCCGCCTTCTCGATCACGGCCAGAGTGTTCCGATCGGGTGGGCTGACAAAAGACGCCGTCTACCTGCGGGGTCTGATCGACCTCATGGCGCACCTGGGCGCGGGCGGGGATCTCGACGTCCTCTGGCTCGGGAAGATGGCACTGGCAGACGCTCCGTTGATCGAGCAGCTCAGGTTTCGGGGCCTGCTCCACGACCCGGTGCTGCATCCCCGCTTCCTCGACGACCCGGCAGCCCAGGCGCGACTGCGTCAGGCTGGCGCGGTCACGGGATTGGCTGATCTGATCGGAGACCCCCAATGAAGGTCGGTTTCGTCGTCAACAGCCTCGAGACCGAGAACCCGCTGTATACCACGGTCCGATTGGCGATGAACGCGAACCGGATGGGGCACGAGACGTGGCTCATCGGTGTCGACGACTTCTCACAGCGAGCGGACGGGTCAATCGCCGCACGGGCGCGGGCAGCCCCCGGGCGCAACTACAAGTCGACGAGCTCGTACCTCGACAAGGTGCGCGGTGACAAGGGCATCGCCGAGCGCATCTCCGTCGACGTGCTCGACGTGGTGATGATGCGCAACGATCCCGCCGACGACGTCGTCGAGCGGCCGTGGGCCGTCACGTCGGGCATCCTCTTCGGCCAGCTGATGGTCGCGCGAGGCACCCTTGTGCTCAACGACCCGGCCAATCTTGCCGATGCCGTCAACAAGACGTACTTCCAGCATTTTCCCGAGGCGGTCCGGCCCGCCACGCTGATCTCGCGCAATGCCGAAGAGATCTCACGGTTCGTCGATGACATGGGCGGCAGCGCAGTCCTGAAGCCGCTGCAGGGATCCGGTGGCACCGGGGTCTTCCTCGTCTCGAGCGACGAATCACCGAACCTCAACCAGATGATCGAGGCCATTTCCCGGGACGGCTACATCGTCGCCCAGGAGGTCCTCCCCCACGCTTCGGACGGCGACGTCCGCATGTTCGTCATGAACGGCGAACCCCTGATGCGCGACGGTCAGCACGCCGCGTTCCGGCGGGTGAACCGCTCTGCCGACCTCCGGTCGAACATGACCGCCGGGGGCAAGGCCGAGAAGGTCAAGGTCACCGACAGCATGCTCGAGATCGTCGAGGTCGTCCGACCCAAGCTGAGGACCGATGGGATGTTCCTCGTTGGCCTCGACATCGTGGGCGACAAGCTGATGGAGGTAAACGTCTTCAGCCCCGGCGGCCTCCACACCTGCGAGAAGCTGTACGGAACCAACTTCGCCGAGACGGTGATAGACGCACTGGAGTACAAAGTCGATCTGCGGCACCACTACGGGCCGGGGCTCAGCAACTCCACCGTCGCCACCCTGTGAGCCGCACCGACGCGGCCGAAGCCGTTCAGCAGGCCCGCGGTCTCGGCCAACCGCTCTTCCAGCGGTCTGATGCCATTCGTGCCGTTCGTGGGTGCGTCGGTCAACGACATGCGACTACGAAATACGAACACACGTACGCTTACAAGTCCGCTGTCGGGAACTGATCAGGGTGAACAGGAGCGACCCGGTACCCGGGGCGTGACCGCCAACGAATAGGCCACGCCGTCATCGACGAACCGGGTGAGCTGGTTGGCATCCTCGAACAGCTGGGCAAAGCGGTTCGTCGGCACCTCGGCGCACTCGGCGGCTGCGGCCAGCCCGACCGGCGCGTCCGAGGGCCAATCGACCAGCGTGGGCTCGATGTCGATCGGCGCATCACCGGTCGGCTCCGTGGTCTCGGCCTCGAGGGCCCGGATCAGGTACGAGTCGGTGCGATAGGGCTCCTCGGGCCCGATCTCGTCGGCCTCAGGATCGCTCGCGAGGTCCATGGCGGCCACCACGAAGTCGAATAGACGCGTCCGGGACGGGTCCGTCTCGCCACCGTCGGGCCCGCCGCCGAGGCCCAGGGCGTACGCCCGATGCTCGAACGTCTCGCCGTTCACCGTGATCGTCACGATGGTGTCGCTGGCATCAGCGATGTTGCCGGGTTGCGTGTAGGTCTCATCGCCGAGCAGGCCGTGCTCGTCGGCGAGGTCGATCAGCCGCTGGATACCCGCCTCGGTGATCGACCGCTGGAGCAAGTTGGGCAACAGCGGGCCGGGATAGATCGCAATGACCGGTCCCTCCTGGATCACGCGACCGTCGCCGGTCACGAGCAACCGCGGCACGTTGGTGAAGGTGCGGTCCGAAGGGACGAAGCCGCCCACGTCGGTGATGCTCAACACCACCGCGTCCGGGTCGGCGGGGTGCTGGTCGCCGCTGGCGGGAGGCGGCGGCTCGCCCGTCGTCACCTCGGGATCGTCGGCGCCACAGGCGGCGAGCAGGAGGGCGCCGGCGATCACGACGAGCTTCCAGACGAATCGCACGCGGGGTACGACGTTCGAAGGTCGAGACCCGGTTCCCGTTGGCACGCCGCGAAGTATTGTCTGGCGCACGGTCATCTCCCCGACCGGATCGCCGGCGAGGCCGGTCCATCAACAGCGTCGGCGAAAGCCGCTGAGGAGGGGGAGGACCGTGCACCCCAACTACCGATGGATCTCGTCGGTCCGTGCCGCCGAGCGGCTCGGCGTGTCGATCAGGGACCTGTACCGCCTGATCGACCGAGCCGACCTGCCCGCCTATCGGATCGCCGGCGAGATCCGGCTGCTCGCTCACGAGGTGGAGGACTTCCACGAGAAGTTCCCCGATCCCCGCGAGCTGTTGTAGCTGGTTCGCCGGTCGGGGCGTGCTGGCTCATATACGCTCCGTGAGATGCTGGGAGGCGCGGTGAACAGGGTGTGGATCGCCGCGCTGGTAGGGGTCGTCATGGTGGGTGGCGTCGCCTGTGGCGGCGACGACGACGAGGAGTCGACGGGCTCGACGGCCAGCAGCACCACGGCTGCGCCGACCACGACGCTGGATGAAGAGACACGGAAGGAAGAAGCAGCGACGAGGGCGCGTTCTTGACTACTACGACGCGTATCATGCAGGCGACGGCGGAGCCCGTCGATCCTCAGCTACGCGCGAGTTGCAAGCGCTTGTGACCGGTGAGCACAGGCTGGTCGTGACGCGAAACCTGGAGGAGCGCCAGGCCAACGGAGAAGCGGTCCGGCTGCCTGCCCGCACGCACAGCAGCCATGACATCAGATCCGCGGAGACTACAGCCGGACGGGAGCGTCGAGATCGTTGATTGCCAGGTTGACGACTCGATCGTCTACGAGGTCGAGACCGGCGAGGTCATGGACGACGACGTGGTAACGAAGCTCGTCATCGGCTACTATGTCGTTCGAAGGCAGCGACTTGGAAGCTCGCGTTCAGCGAGATATCTGAAGCCGTGGCCGGGGGTCGAGTCGTGCGACGGCTAGCTGCCGCAATGTCGGCTCGGTCGCTCGTGGATTCATTGCGCGAGCCGCGCTGGGCAGATGACCCAGCACGTCAGACTGCCGACGCAACACAGGACGCTCAGGGCAACCCCACCGTGGTCGCGATGAGCGAGCTCGACCGTCCCGCCCAACCGGGCCGCCGGGCCACGGGTGTCGTCAACTGCACGTGGTTCGAGCCCTCCGAGTCCACCCAGTTCGACGCGACCAAGACGCTGCCGGGACCGCCGGTGCCACCCGGGTCCGCGCTTGTCGACGATCACGTCTACTACCGCTGGTGCGAGAACGGTGACGGCGACGTCGTGTTCACGGGGTGGACCCGTTGGACCGCCGCCGAGATCCAGGTGCTGGCTGCCGACCTCGCGTACGAGGCGTCGCGGGAGCTACCGCTGCCCTATCCGCACCCGGCCATGTCGCCCGCCATCGGCGCCGACCAACTCGTGGGGCTCTCGACCTGGCTCTGGCTCGAACCCGGGTCCTGGGCGACGCTCGACGCCACCGCCAGCGTCCCCGGGCTGTCGGCCACCGCCACGGCGACGCCCACCCGGGTGCGCTGGGACATGGGCGACGGCACGGTCGTCACCTGCGACGGTCCGGGGGTTGCCTACAACCCCACGCGCGACGACGATGCCCAGTCCACGGACTGCAAGCACACCTACCAGCACGTGTCGGCCGGCCAGCCGAGCGGGTCCTACGCAGCCACGGTGGCCGTCGACTGGGCCATCACCTGGAGCGCCACGAACGGCCAGGGTGGCACGCTGCCCGGCGCGAGCCGGGGCACGTCCTTCCCGGTGCCGGTCGCCGAGCGCCAGGCGGTCGTCTGCTACGGCGGGCCGGACGACTGCTGACGCGGTCCGGAGCCCCGGTGCTTCCCGCGGCACCGAGGCCCCGCCCCGCGGTGGTGGGACCGCCGCCCGAGGCCCCGCCGACCACCTCATGCGGCCCGTCGACGGCGGCCACGCCCAAGATGCCCCGACCGCCATGTCGCATGAGTAATCGACGTTCAGCGCATGTGGCACTCCCCAAGTGGGGGGATGTTCGCTCCGTGTCCCTACGCCTGCTCGACGCGCAGCAAGCCGAGGCGGATGGCCTCGAGCACCGCCGACATGGTCGTCGGACGATCGAGCTTGGTCCGTATGGACTTGATGTGATCCCGGACGGTGTAGGTCGTGATGTCGAGCGCCCGAGCCGCCTGGGCCGGGCTCAGGCCCGACGCCAGCAGTCCCAGGACCTGCCGCTCGCGGACCGAGAGCAACCGGTCGGTGGGCGCCGCCTCGACGTGCCAGACCGGCAAATCGTCGAGGCAGGTGGGCCCGGCCTGCAGGCAGGCGATGACCGCCGGCAGCGGGGTCTGGCGGGACACGACGATGATGCCGCGGGTGTCGACCGATGGCTCGTACGGTCCGTGCTCGGCGATCAACACCACCGGGCCGCCGGCGTTGGTCGCGGCCTCGAGTAGGCCGACCCAACCGTGGCCCAGGGACCGGGCGGCGATGACCGCAGCGTCGATGCCCTCGCGAGCCCGCGCCCCGGAGGCGATGGCGTCGAGCGCCGCCAGCCCCGGTGCGGCATCGATGGCCGCCACCAGCGCCTGGCGCACGAGGCGCTGGGGCTCGACGACGAGGACGGTCCGGAGGGATCCGTTGACCGGTTTCACGGCCCGGTCCGTCCGTCGGAGGTGCCGGCGGGCGCGCCGGCGAACGTTTGCAGTGGCATGGGAGTCCTTCCCGTGTTCGTAGGGTGAACTGGCTGATCGACGCGGACGTCGATCAGCCGGGAAGGCGCCCAGGGCCGCCGGCGAGGCTGGTGAGCCGCGCCGCACGGTCGTGCACCAGTCCGCCGCGGGCGGGGCCCAGCCCGAGCAGACCACCAGCGATGATGGCGAGGAGTACCGAGGGCCCGTCGCCGCCGGAGCCAGATCCGCCCAACCCACCGGTCGCGGCGGATGGCACCGCCCACGCCAGCGGACCGGGTGGCCCGCCGCCCGCCGCTGCGCCCTTGCCGGCGGAGACATCAGCCGCCGACCCGAGCACGGGGATGGGCACGTCGCCGTCGGCACCCGTCGTGCGCCAGGGGCTGGTAACCGGCGGTGGCGCCCCGTTGCCTGCCGGCGATGCCGGGCGTTCTGCGGATGCGGCGTCGGAGCGGTGAACATCGCCGGGCGACGAACCGGCCGGGTCGGTTGGATTGGTCGGGGGTCCGGGCCCGGGTCCGGCCACGGACTCGACGATGGGACCGACGACACCGCTGACGGGAGTGACCACCGAATCGACGACCGCGACCACGGGTGGCAGGGCCTGGACGACCGGCGCGACGACCGGGACGACCGCGTCGACGACCGGTGCCCACGGGCGTCACGGTGTCGATCACGGGCGTGGCCACGGTTCCGGCCGCGTCCACGATCGGTGCGGTCGCCTCCACTGCGGGCGCCAGTGGCTCCACGACCGGTGCAGCGGCCTCGACTGCGGGCGCCAACGGTTCCACGACCGGTGCCAACGCCTCGACGACCGGAGCGACCGGTTCGGCTGCCGGCGACGCCAGCACCGGTCCGGACGCATCAGGCACCTGGTTCGGAGCCTGGGGTGCCGGCGCCTCCGCTGGGACCGGTGGCTCAGCCGGCTCCAGCGCCGCGTGCACCGGGTCGGCGACGCCGTCCACCGCGTCGACCACGCCTTCGACCAGCCCCGGAGTGTCGGCACTGGCAGGCTCTGCGAGCAACTGCTGGACCACCACCACGATCAGCCCGAGCCCGAGGACGCCGGCGACCCAGACCAGCGCGCGCAGAGGTCGCAAGGCCCGCGCGGTGGGGTGGTCCACCAGCATCAACCTGCCGTTTAATCGCGGCGCAGTGCGCACGCACCCCCCAAAGTTGGGGACAGAGGATTAGGGGCGTGTCCCGAGCGCCGCGGACGTTACCCACCGCCGGCGGGTCGTAATCGGCTCACGAATGGCGGACCCGCGACAGCAGCGACCGCACCGACGGGCGCCGGCCGGAGCGGCTGCGGGGGACCGACCGCACCATTTGAGCGTCGTGCAGCAGAGATTCGCGGTGCTGCTCGGCCAGGGCGATGGTGTCGAAGTGGTTCATGGTGTCCTCCTCGTTGGTTGCGTCCATCGTGTGCCTGACCAGGGCTTTTGACATCCGTGCCCACCACCGAACCACCACGGAACGACCACGGATCCACCACTGACCCGCCACGTACGTACGCCCTCGCCGTTACGCTCGACGGCGTGTGCCGGAACATCACCACCCTGCGTGGGCTCGAGCCCGAGGCGACCGCCGAGGAGATCGAGGCTGCGGCCCGCCAGTACGTCCGCAAGGTGAGCGGCGTGCAGTCGACGTCGGCCCAGACCGAAGAGGCGTTCGAGTTGGCGGTCCGCCGGGTCGCCGAGGCCACGACCGACCTGCTCGTCAGCCTGCCGCCGCGGCGTCAGCCGCCGCCCAAGCTCCCCCCGTTGCGCCGGCTGCGCGACGGCAAGCGCTCCACGACCGCCGCCTGACGCCCCGCGGACCAGTCAGGCGCCGCCGGCGTCGGCGGCCCAGGTGAGCGGCTTGCCTCCGTCGCCGAGCATGACCGAGCCGGGCAGGACCCGGAGCCTCCACGGCTCCAGACGCAACCCCGCGAACGCCGGTGACGTGGGACCGCCGACCCACGGCGGCATGTTGGCCGGGTCGTAGCGAACGGGCTCGGGCGCCTCGACGAACATCCGCCAGACCTCCTGGCGGCCGGCGTCGTCGAGGATCCACGTGGCGCGGCACTCCGCTGTGCACGTGTCGTGCGCCGGCGTCCAGTAGGTGACCGAGACGAACGGGCTGTGGTCGAGGTGTGCCCACTTGATCGGGGTCGGCGACGTCGCGATCCATCCCGTGAGCGTCATGCCGTCCCACTGCCAGATGGGATGCATGATCCGGCCGCGGGGACGTCCCTGGGTGTCGACGGTCGCAACCGTCGCCCACACGATGCGGTGGGCCATGTCGACGAAGGCCGGCGCGATTGATGAGAGGTCGCTCATCCCCCGATGGTCGCACGCACTGCCGCCCCGCGATTGGGCGTACCCTGCCACGGTGCTTGGGGATGGAACGGCGACCGCGGCGCCTCCAACGTCTGGTGCTGGACCCGGCGGAGCCGCCGACATCATCGTTGACGCGACCGGCGCCCCCGACCCCATCGACTCCCGAGCCCGTGAGCTGCTCGACGAGCTCACGCTGCACGAGAAGCTCCACCTCCTGTCCGGCGACACGCCCCCGGTCAGCGGCCTGATCGGCCTGGTCCGCCACTACAACGAGGAGCCGTACGTCGCCGGCGCCGTCCCCAGGCTGGGCATCGGCGGCATCCGCTTCAGCGATGGACCCCGAGGTGTGGTCATGGGCCACGCCACCGCGTTCCCGGTCCCCATGGCGCGGGGTGCCACGTTCGACCCCGAGCTCGAGCGGCGCGTCGGCGACGCCATCGGCATCGAGTGCCGGGCACTCGGCGCCAACCTGTTCGCGGGCGTGTGCGTCAACCTGCTGCGCCACCCGGCCTGGGGACGTGCCCAGGAGACCTACGGCGAGGACTCCCACCTTTTGGGGGAGATGGGCGCCGCCTTGGTGCGGGGGGTCCAGCGCCACGTGATGGCGTGCGTCAAGCACTTCGCCTGCAACTCCATCGAGGACAGCCGTTTCCGGGTCGACGTGCGCATCGACGACGCCGACCTGCGCGACATCTACCTGCCCCACTTCCGCCGGGTCGTCGACGAGGGCGTGGCGGCGGTCATGACCGCCTACAACCGCGTCAACGGCACCCACTGCGGCCATCACCACCACCTGATCACCGAGGTGCTCAAAGGCGACTGGGGCTTCGACGGCTTCGTGATGAGCGACTTCGTGTTCGGTGTGCGCTCGGCCTACGCCGTTAACGCCGGGCTGGACCTCGAGATGCCGTTCCGCCTGCGGTTCCGGCGGCTGGCGAGGCTGGCGCGCTCCGGTTGGGTGCCGCCGGCGCGCATCGACGATGCCGCCCTCCGCATCCTGCGCCAGCAGGTCCGCTTCGACGGGAAGGACGGCACGTACGGCCCCGAGCACGTGGCCAGCGCCAGGCATCGGACGCTGGCCCGCGAGGTCGCGGAACGGTCGACCGTGCTGCTCCGGAACCGGGTGCTCGGCCGGATCGCCGAGGCCGAGGACATGGGTGATGGCGCCGGGCCCACGGACGAGGACACCGCCGGACTCGCCGGTGCCCCCAACGGCGACGCGCCCGCGGGCGGCGAGTGGCGGCGGGTGCTGCCGCTGGACCCGGGCTCCGTCGAGTCGTTGGCGGTGTTCGGCCGCCTCGCGGCCCTCCCGGTCACCGGCGATCGGGGATCGAGCCACGTCCGGGCCCCGTCGGTGGCGACCGTGCTCGACGGCCTGCAGGCGGTCGGCGAGCGCCACGTCATCGACGTCCGGTACCAGCGGGGCGAGGACCCGGGTGCGGCCGGGTTCAGTGCCTCGAGGGCCGACGCCGCCGTGGTGGTCGCCGGCTTCACCCACCGCGACGAGGGCGAGAACGTGCTCAGGCGGGGCGGCGACCGCAAGCAGCTCACGCTCCGGCCCGAGGACGAGCAGCTCATCCGGAGCGTGGCCGCCACGAACCGGCGGACGATCGTGGTGCTGATCGGCGGCAGCGCCATCGTCACCGACGCCTGGAGGGACCAGGTGGGCGCCATCCTCATGGCCTGGTACCCCGGCATGGAGGGCGGCCACGCCGTCGCACGGGTGCTCTTCGGCGACATCAACCCCGGGGGTCGGCTGCCGTGCACCTGGCCACGGTCGGCCGAGCAGCTACCGCCGTTCGACCCCGGCGCCACCAGCGTCCGCTACGGGCCGCTCCACGGCTACCGGCTCATGCAGGCGACCGAGCGGTCGCCGGCGTTCCCGTTCGGGTTCGGCCTGTCGTACACGACGTTCGCACACGGCCGCCCGACCGGGCGCCGGACCTGGGACCGCGGCATCAGCGTCACCGTCCCGGTCACCAACACCGGCACCCGCGCCGGCGACGAGGTCGTGCAGCTCTACCTCGACGAACCCCTGGGGTCGGATCCCCGGCCGCTCCGAACCCTCCGGGGATTCCGCCGGGTCACGGTGCCGCCGGGGGCCACGGTCACCGTCACGCTCCCGGTCCCGCCCGACGCCGCCGACCGCGCCCAGGCGGCCAACGACGGGGTGCTGGTCGCGCACGTTGGACGCAGCGCCGACCCCCGCGATCAGCGCGCCGTCGAGCTCTGAGCGGATCAGGTGAAGGACTGGCCGGGCAGCGGCACGCCGCCACCGTTCGGGCTCGCCGGGCGGGTCGGTCCGTTCGATCCGACGTCGACCGGCTCCGGCAGCTCCGGCTCTAGCTCCGGCGTCTGTCCGTTGGTCTTCGGGAGCGGCATCGTCACCTTCTCGTGACCCTTGTGGGCCTCCGAGACGGCCGCGTGGTACGTCTCCAGCTCTGCCACGAATCCGGGCTCGTGGTAGAGACGCCCGTCGATCAGCGGGCCCTGGCTGCCGTCGAGCACGGCGATCACGTCCTCGCCGGCGATCGTCTTGTGGGTCTCGAGCGCATGGGCCAGCACCAGGACCTGCGTCCGGTGCTCGCTCAGCAGCGCCTCAGCTCGGGCGAGCAGCTGGCCGAGGTTGCTGTCGATCCGCTCGCCGAGGTTGCTCTTCAGCAGGTCGCGCTGGTCGTCGTCGCCCGCACCGCCGGGACGCCCGCCGCCACCGATCCCCACCCTGTGCGTGACACCGTGGGAGGCGACCATCTCGCCCATCCCCCAATATCCCTCCATCAACGTGGCGACGGTCGTGGCGGACTCGAGGTCGCCCGACACGCCCGACGACGAGTCGCCGTCGAAGAACATCCGCTCCCCCGCCAACGAGGCCAGCGACACGACGATGTCGGACTCGTACTCGCTGCGCCACCGTGTGAACTGGTCCTCGGGCTTGATGCTCGACACCATGCCGAGGTAGCTGCCGCCCTTCTCGATGGTGGCCAGGTCGATCATGAGGTGCTTGCGGCTGCGGTAGGCGGCGACGGCGTGGCACGCCTCATGGATGGCGATGGCATGGCGCTCGCGCTCGATGTACTCGACGTCCTCGGGCGGGCCCAGCTCCTTGAGGTGCTTGGCCTTGATGACGTCCTCCCAGGTGATGGCCTCGCGTCCCTCCCGGATGCTGTAGATGAGGGCCTCGTTGACCAGATCCTTCATCGACGCGCCGGTCCCGTAGGGCGTGATGGTGGCCAGCTTGTCGATGTCCTCGGGCGTCAGCTCGTTGCTGACCTTGGCCAGGTAGCCCTCGTAGGTGTGCTTCCGACCCTCCTTCGAGGGATAGCCGACCTTGTACATGCGGTCGATGCGTCCGGGGCGCAACAGGGCCTCGTCGAGCGACTGCGGCATGTTGGTCGCCATCATCGTGAGGATGCGGTACTTGGGCGGCGGCTTGGGCCGCATGCCCAGGGTCCGGCGGACGATGCGGTTGATGAAGCCTCGGGGCTTCTTGAGCCCCGACATCTCCGACAGCAGGGCCTGGAGCGTGCCCATCCCGCCCCCGCCCCCCATGCCGCCCATGATGATGCGGTCGACGACGCGAGGCGCTGGCTCGTCCGCCGACGCCGGCGCCAGGGCGGACTGGAGCACGGCCGCCTGCGACTGCGGCGACAGCCAGCGCAAGTGCTCGGATCCGTCAACTGACCAGGGCGAGTCGGGCGCTGGCGTCGCGCCCGGTTGACCGAAGGGGCCGGGGGTGAGCTGGCCACGGTTGCCCAGGGCGTCGGCCTCGTCGAAGAACACGATCACGCCGCCATACCGCAAGGCGAGCTTGCGCAGCTTGCGGAACAGGCCCTTCACCTTCAGGATGCCGACGCCCATGAACATGTTGGTGAAGGCACCGGGATCCACGAATACGAAGGGCTTGCCGGTCTCGCCGGCAACGGCCTCGGCCATGAGCGTCTTCCCGGTTCCGGGCGGCCCCCACAGGAGCAGGCCACCCGGCACGTAGCCGCCCTTGTCCTCGATGGCCTCCGGCCGGTCGAGGAAGACCATGTTCTCCTTGACCCGCTCGAGCACGGCGTCCTGCCCCCAGACGTCGGAGAACCGGGTCTTGATCTCGTCGGGCATGTAGGTGTCGACGCCGCCGCGGGACAGGAACCAGAACAGGGCCGCGAACTGGCCGATGAGGAAGACCATCGCGAACAGCAGCTGGAACACCGTGGGGAGCCACCCCCAGATCCGGGATGGCAGCTCGAACAGGGCCGTGATCGGCGTGACGTCGTAGATCGCAGCGAGGATCACGCTGGCCACGCCAAGCAGCACCAGCACCTTGATGACCCGGGCGATCCGATAACGGTTCCAGTCATTGACCAGCCGGGTGCGCCGCTCCCAGCGCTCGAACATCCGGCACCAGAACCCGTAATACCGAGGTGACCGCTCGGCGACGAGGTAGTGGATCTGTCGGAGCAGTTCGATGCCGATCACCACGAACAGCGGCCACTTGGTGCGCAGGGTGTTCTCGACGGCGTCGCCGAGCGTGTTGAACGGGTTGTCGTCGGAAAGGTCGGACCAGACGAAGAACCAGAAGAGCAGGAAGAAGAGCAACAGGAACTTGATGCGGTCCCACCACGCCAGCGGCTTGCGGGTTTCCGCCTCGGCCCCCGACCCCGCCCCGTGGTAGCCGGGCGCCGGTAGCCCCCGCCTCTCCTCCTCGGTCGGCACCGGAACCTGCTGGCCGTCGGGATGAGGCGTCATGAATCGTTCTCCTGGATAGTCCACGAGTCGACGATGTCGGCGATCTCGTCCTTGTGGGTCTCGAGGTAGCAGTCCTCGGCGCACGCCACCTGGAACACGAACATGGTCGTGCTGGCGGCGTCGAGCAGGACCGTGCGGTCGGTGACCACGAGCTCGCCACCCCCCTCCGGGGTGATGGCGAAAACGGTGTGAACGCCGTGGTAGCCGCCGTCGAACTTGACGGGCTCGTCCTCTAGCACTTGCACGGGCACGTCGGCCCTGGCGGCGGCGACCGGGTCGGCCTGAGGGTTGCCCAGGCCCCGCAGCGCGCTCGAGGTTGATCTGCTCACGCTCGTCCGGGGTCAGTGCCCGCACCTGCACGATGCCTGTGGGGTCACTTCCACCCGGGCTCGTCGACGCCTCCGCACTGGGATCGTCGCTGCCGTCGAAGGTCCGCACCCACATGCCTTGGCTGCGCCGCTCGAGCTGGGTGTCGGAGTCTTCCGGGAACAGGTCGTGCTCGTCGTAGATCTCCCAGTCGCCCGGAAGCTTGGCGTAGACACCGAGATCGTTGTTCTGGACGAACTGGAAGCCCGATCCCCCGCACGCGCCCGCTCCCGCCGCGGCCACCACCGCACCGAGGCCCACGAGGGAGCGCCGGACCCTCATAGTGACAATTGTCGCTTAACTCACCCGGAATAGCGACCGCGCATCTTTGAGCCCGGTGAAGGTCGTGTCACGTCTCCGCTGCCCGCCCCCGCAGCAGCCTCCGTGGAATCTCACGCATCGTGACCTGGGAGGCGATCGGCAATCCGTCCCGTGCGGACAACTCCTTGCACAGCCGGTAGGTCACCGCGGCCACGATCGGAGGGACCGCCAGCACCAGGATGCGGAACGTCCAGAGGACGGCGTTGACGGACAGGCCAAAGGTCGAGGCCAGCACGTCGGCGGCGGCGCCGAAGAAGCAGATGACGTAGAACGAGAGCGTGGCCGTGCCGAGTGCGGTCCGGACGGGGCGCTGTCGCGGCCGGTCCAGGATGTGGTGCTCCGCGTGGTCGCCGGTGACGCGCGCCTCCAGGAACGGCCAGGCATACAGCAGGGCGAACGTCACGCCGGCCAGCAGGACGCCAGGAAAGAAGGGGTTGGGGACCTCGAAGCCGAAGGCGCGGATCTCCCATCCGGGCATGATGCGCAGCGCCCCGTCGAGCCAGCCCATGTACCAGTCGGGCTGGCTGGCGGTGGACACCTCGGCAGGATCGAACGGCCCGTACACCCAGATGGGGTTGATCTGGAACACGCCCCCCAGGAACGCCAGCACCCCCGAGGTCAGGAAGAACAGCCCCAGCGCCTTGAACGTGTAGGTCGGCCAGAACCTCTCGCCGACGACGTTGCCCTCGCGCCGGCCCGGACCCGGGAACTGCGTGTGCTTGTGGCGGACGAGTATCGCCAAGTGGAGGGCGATGAGGACGGCGATGAGCGCGGGGACCAGCAGGATGTGGATGACGTACAGCCGCTGGATGATGTCCGGGCCGGGGAACTCGCCTCCGAACAGCAGCGACGCAGCCCAGGTGCCCACCAACGGGATCGAGAGCGTGATCCCGTAGACGATGCGCAGGCCCGTCCCCGAGAGTTGGTCGTCGAGCAGCGAGTAGCCGAACAGGCCGTTGAACATGGCCAGCGGCAGCAGCGTGCAGCCGATGATCCAGTTGATCTCCCGGGGACGGCGGAACGCGCCGGTGAAGAACACCCGTGCCAGGTGCACGGTGATGGCGGCGAGGAAGAGCAGCGCGGCCCAATGGTGGATCTGGCGCATCACCAGGCCCGCCCGCACATCGAAGCTCAGCTCGAGCGCCGAGCGGTAGGCCTGGCTCATCTCGACCCCGCGCAGCGGTTCGTAGCTGCCCGTGTACACGACCTGGTTGCTGCTGGCGTCGAAGAAGAAGGTCAGGTAGATGCCGGTGAGGACCAGCACCACGAAGGAGTAGAGGGCGAGCTCCCCGAGCATGAACGACCAGTTGTCGGGGAACACCTTGTTGAGCGCAGTGCGGGCGAACTTGGCGGCTCCCAGCCGGCCGTCGATCCAGCGTGCGATCCGATGCGTGTACAACCGCTCGGGGGACCGGCGCGCCGGGCGGGGCGTGGGCTGCTCGCTCATCTGCGTCACCGCCCCCGGTCCCAGAAGCCGGGGCCGACCGGGCCGGAGAAGTCACCGGTGGCGATGATGAAGCCGTCGCCGTCGAGGCCGAGCGGCAACTGCGGCAGCGACCGGGCGGCGGGCCCGAAGATCGGCTTGGCGTGGCGCATGACGTCGAACGTCGACTGGTGGCAGGGACACAGCAGCAGCCCCAACGCCGCCTGGTACAGGCCCACGGGGCAGCCTGCGTGGGTGCAGATCTTGGAGTAGGCGACGATGTCGTCCACCGTCCAGTCCTCCCGGCCGGCCTCGGGTTGGAAGTCCTGGTCGCTCCGGAAGTGGATCAGCAGCGTGGACGCATCGGCATCGTCCGTGTGCCCGTCCGGCCACACGGTGATGAACCCGTCCACAGGCAGGTCGCGCGGGTCCACCGGCATCCCGTTCTCGTCCACGACCCGGATGTTTCCGCCCTTGTACGCGGTCTGCTTGAGGCCACGCCCCGGGCGCGGGCCCAGTGACCGGATCGGGAACAGGAGCGCCACCCCCAGCGCCGCACACGCCCCGCCCGCGGTCGCCACCAGCACGCGCCGGCGCTGCAGGCTGCTGCCGCCGGCCTGGAAGTCGGCGGCGAAGGCGGCGATGTCCTCCTCGCTGGACTCCATGGGGTGACGATCCTCGGCGACCTCCTCCGCCGGCATGAAGTGCTTCGCCCACAGGACGATGCCGACCCCGATCCCGCCGAGCACGACGGCCAGCAGGATGCCCTCGGCCTGTGGCTGCCCGCCCTCCCAATAGACGACGGTGAGACCGATGCCGGCGGCCATCGCCAGCAGGAAGCTCCCAGCCGCGGCCCGCTCGACCCGAGCGCCGCGGCGCGTGAGGTCGTCTTCGGCCGTCGGCGGCGGCTCGGTGGCCACCGGCGGGGATTCGTCCGTGCCCTGAGGATCGGTCACGGCTCGCTCCCGCGGGTCCGGCGGATCGGGCTGCGGGTGCCGATCCACGCTACGAGGCCCAGCAGCGCCACCATGCCGACGAGCCAGGCCACGAAGCCCTCGGGGATGGGCCCCGTCCGGCCGATCGGCAGGCCGCCCGGGTCCTCGGGGTCCTGGAGGTACTCCACGTACCGCACCAGCCCGTTGAGCTCGTCGGCATCGATGACGTCTGGGCCGAACACCGGCATCTCCCCCGGCCCCACCCGCACCGCGGAGCCGATCTGTTTCGGCGTCGCCGACGTGAGGCGGGGGGCGGCCCGGCCGTAGCTCAGCGCCCCGCCGGTGCCTGCGGCGCCGTGGCAGGCCTGGCAGTTGGCCCGGAACACCTCGCCACCGAGTGCCAGGTCGCCGGCTTCGGGGTCGACGTCCGGCACGTCCGGTCCGGTGCCGAGCGTGCCGACGAACGCCACGAGCGCATCGATCTCCTCCGGGCCGTACGCCGGATCCTTGTTCGTGGGTTGCTCCTCGCTGTTCGCGAGCGGCATGCGGCCGGTGGACAGGTAGTAGTAAGCGGCCGCCTCGCCTGCGTTCTCCAGTGAGGGCCCACGCTCACCCTGCTCGTCCACGACACCCCTGCCGTCGGGGCCGTGGCAGCTCGAGCAGCCGGTCTCGTACAGCTCGCGCCCTTCGGCGATGAGCTCGTCGTCGCCGGGGCCGCCGCTGGGGCCGCCGTTGGTGCCGCCCCCGGCGCCGGCGAACGCCGGCGTCACGGCCGCCGTGACCAGCAGCGGCAGGGCCACGAGCACCTGCGGGAGACGCGGACGTCTCACCGGAGCACGTAGATGGTGGAGAACATCACCACCCACACGACGTCGACGAAGTGCCAGTAGTAGCCGCACACCTCGACCGTCTGGTGCGCCGGTGCCCGTGACCGCCCCGAGATGACCACAGCCACGGCGCCCATGAACACCAGGCCGCCGATGACGTGCAGGCCGTGGAAGCCCGTCAGCAGGTAGAAGGCCGAGCCGTAGGCGTGGTCGTCGAGGTGGAAGTCGGCCTGCAGGTACTCCGTCAGCTGGTTCAGGAGGAAGATCGTGCCCATCAGGGCGGTGACCGCCAGCCAGGTGACGGCGCCGCGGCGATCGTTGCGCCTCGACGCCGCGACCGCCATGTGCATGGTCCCGCTCGAGGCCACCAGCACCGCGGTGGCGAGGGCGGTGCGGACCGTTTCGAGCTTGACGTCTTCGGGCGGCCACACCTCGTTCACCGATCGGAGGGTGAAGTAGGCGGCGAACAGCCCCGCGAAGAACATCATCTCCGAGGCGAGCCAGACGATGACGCCGACGCCGAGCGTCGACGGTGCCCAGGGCTCTCGAGGCGCCTGCGCAGGCTCCGTCGGCTCTGCCGTCACCGACATCCCGACGTTTGTACCAGCTTCACGACGAACGGTGATGCGATTCCCGAGGCCGTGCCAGGCACGGTTCGCACGGTTCCGGGCGCAGGATTGGTTGCCCAGCAACCAAAACGGCGCCAGGAAGTTGTCAAGGCGTCCGCCGGAGGTATGCCCGGATCATCTCGACGACGTATTCGGGCCGTTCGACGACGTCCTCGTACGTGAACTCGACGACGGTCCAGCCTTCGAGCCCGAGCCAAGCCGCACGTTCCGCGTCGGACTGGCGCTGCCGTCGCGTGCTGTGAGTCCGGTGGCCGGCCAGCTCGACCACGAGCTTGCCGTCGTCCCAGAGCAGGTCGACCCGAGCGAGGCCGCCACCCGCCTTGCGTTTCTTGACCTGCACCCTGGGGACTGGCAGCCCAGCATCCAGGATGTGGCGGATCGCGGACTGCTCGAGCCAGCTGTCGCCGAGCGGACGACCCTCCGTCCGGTCGAGCAGGTCTTCGAGGGCAGGAACGCCTGTCCGGCCGCGCCGGCGGAGCTCCTCGCAGCGCCAGCGCAGGTGTGGCCGCCAGACCAGGCCACGACGTTCGGCATCGTCGAGCGCAGCCTCCAGCTCGCACCGGCCGAGGCGCCCGGCGATGTCGAGCAGTGTCCGCGCCGCGGTTGTGCGGGGGATGTGTTGGCGCGGCTCGACGTCGGCAGGTCCGAGGTCAAGTGTTCGATGGACGATGCCCGGCACCGCGCGGGGGTGCCGAGGGCGGCGGACTGTGACCTCCACCTCGGCGCCCGTTGGGGCCACGACGTCGAGCCGCCAGAGCGCGGCGGCGGACATGTGCGAGGCGACGGTGCCGTCGCCCGCGGCAAGCACCGCGGCGAGGACGCGTTGATCGCCCGACGTGGGGTAGGCGGCGTGGCGCACGACGCCGCCGCCAACGGGTAGCAGGACGCCTTTCGCCAGCAGCGTCCGCCGCTGCTGGCGGGAAACGCCCAACGCGCCGAGCTGCCGAGTCGTCAGGAGGCCGAGCGACTTCTGGGCACGCTCCGCGATGGCCCGGTCAGTGTCGTGTCATAGCCGGACGGTACGGGTGGGGTGAGACATTCCAGAGCTATCGATCGGCGCCAGGAACGGTGAGCGGGGATACGGTCGGCACGGTGTCCGGGCCCAGCGCCGCCGACCTCGCCTTCCACTGGCAGATCGATCCGGCCGCCCTGGTGCTGGTGGCGGTGACCGGGGTGCTGTACGCGGTGGGCGTGCGTCGGCTCGCCCGACGGGGCCGGCGCTGGTCACCTGCCCGAGGCGCGGCGATGGCCGGTGCGCTGGCCGCCGCCATCGTGGCCACCCAGTCGGGCATCGGGCGGTTCGAGGGCGACCGCCTGTGGGTCCACATGGTGCAGCACACCCTCCTGGGCATGGCCGTGCCACTGCTGATCGTGCTGTCGGCGCCGCTGACGCTCGCCCTGCAGACAGCCCGACCCCCGACCCGCCAGGCGCTGCGCACGGCACTCCGCAGTCGCCCGGCGCGCGTGGTCACCCATCCCGTCGTTGCCTGGTGCCTGTTCGGAGGCGGGCTGGTGGCGATCTACCTCACCCCGCTGCTCGACGTCGCCGCGCGCAGCGATCCCGTCCACCTGCTGGTGCACGCACACGTGGTGCTGACGGGCACCCTGTTCCTCGCCGTGCTGGTGGGCGTCGACCCGCTGCCGCACCGGCCGCCGTTCGGCGCCCGACTGCTGATCCTCTTGGCGGCGGTGCCGTTCCACGCGGTGGTGGGCCTGGCGCTGCTGAGCGCGGGCTCGCCGATCGCGCCCGAGGCCTATCCCGGACTGTCCGACCAGCGCACCGCGGCGGGGCTGTTCTGGGGCATCGGCGAGCTCTTCACGCTGGTGGTGGCGGGCATCATCCTGCGCCAGTGGTGGCTCGGCGAACGGCGGGCGGAAGCCCGTGAGCTCCGCGACGCCCCCAACCCCGTGATGGCCGACTCCTGAGGCGGGTCAGTCCGGGGTGTCCCGGGTGTTGAACCGGTTCATGGCGGCATCGACGCCGTCCGCCAGGATCGCGTCGACCGCGTCGGCCGCCTCCTGCACCGCGATGTCGAGCTCGACGCGCTCACGCTTGGACACCCGTCGAAGCACGTGGTTCGCACCCTGCTCCTTGCTCGGGGGCTTGTCGACGCCGATGCGCACTCGCAGGAAGTCGTCGGTGTGCAGGTGCGCCTTGATCGAGCGCAGCCCGTTGTGCCCCGCCAATCCACCGCCCTGCTTGATCTTGACGCGACCCAACGGAAGGTCGAGCTCGTCGTGGACGACGACCAGCCGCTCCGGGTCGGTGATGCCGTGCCGACGGACCAGCATGGCGACCGACTCGCCGGACAGGTTGACGTACGTCTGGGGGAAGGCCAGCGCCACCCGCCGGTCGGCGATGCCGACCTCGGCCACCAGCGCCCGCTCCCGCGACCGCTTCAGCACCCCGCCATGACGCTCGGCGAGGAGCGCGACTGCGTCGGCGCCGACGTTGTGGCGGCTGTGCTCGTACTCACCACCGGGGTTGCCCAGCCCGACGACGAGTAGGTCGGCGGGGGTGCCGCGGCGCTCGGCGGCAGCACCCCGTCGTCCGAACAACGACATGGACGGTCAGGGTCCCGAGGGGACCTATTCGCCGCCGTCGCTCCCACGCCGGCCGGACTCGCGCTCGCCGCCCTCGCCGGCGGCGCCTTCGGCGCCCTCGCCCTCGGCGCCTTCCTCCTCCTCGCCCTCTTCGCCCTCTTCCTCTTCTTCCTCTTCGGCGAGGGCAAGGCTGGTGAGCTTGGCGGTGACGATGGTCTCCTCGGGATCGGCCTCGGTGGTGACGTCCGCGGGAAGCTGGAGGTCGCCAACCGTGATCTGCTGGCCGATCTCGAGATCGGACACGTCGACGGCGATGTGACCGGGGATGGCGTCGGGCTTGGCGGTCACGATCAGCACGTTGACGATCTGCTCGACGACACCGTCGTCGCGGATCACCTTCTCGGGCTCGCCCTCCAGCACCAGGGGCACGTCGGTGGTGATGGGCTTGTCGACGTCGACGGCCAGGAAGTCGATGTGGAGCACGTCACGCCGCACCGGGTGGCGTTGCATCTCCTTGACGATCGCCTTGGTGCTCTTGCTGCCGATCTTCAGCGTCAGCAGGGCGTTCAGGCCCTTGTCGGTGGTGAGTGCGCTGCGCAGGTCCCGCCACTCGACGCTGATGGGAGCCGGTTCGGCGCCACGGCCGTACAGGACGCCGGGGACCTTGCCGGTTGCCCGCAGGCGGCGGGATGCGGGGGAGCCGGTGGGTCGGCCGGTTTCGGCCACCAGGATGATGTCGTCAGCCATCGGAGTCTCCTACTTCTGACGTCGCGCCGGAGCGCATCGAACCGTGTTGGACCGGTAGAGGCTACCGGTCAGGACGCTCGGATCCCCAAGCGGCACTCCGCGGCGAACCGGGTCAGGCCTGGTTGGCCCCGCCGAAGATCTCCGACACGGACGTGTCCTCGAAGATGGCGTCGATCGTGTCGGCGATCACCTTGGCGATCGACAGGACCTCGATCTTGTCGATCTGCTTCTCGGGCGGCAGCGGAAGGGTGTTGGTGACCACGACGCGGTCGATGACCGAGTTCTTGATCCGGTCGACGGCGGGTCCGGACAGCACGCCGTGGGTGGCGGCGGCGCAGACCTGCCGGGCGCCCTGCTCGACGAGCTCCTCGGCGGCCGCTACCAGGGTGCTGGCCGTGTCGATCATGTCGTCGATGATCACGCACGTGCGTCCGGCGACGTTGCCGACCACCTGCTTGGCCTCGACCGCATTCTTCGCCCCCCGAATCCGCCGCTTGTGGACGATGGCCAGCTCGGCGTGGAGGGCGTTGGCGTAGCGCTCGGCCACCTTCACCCGCCCGGCGTCGGGCGACACGACGACCAGGTCCTCGCCCAGGTTCTTCTCGAGGTGCTGCACCAGCACCGGCATGGCCGTGAGGTGATCGAACGGCTGGTCGAAGAAACCCTGGATCTGCCCGCTGTGCAGGTCGACCGACACCAGGCGGCCGGCGCCGGCGACGGTGAACATGTTGGCGATCAGCTTGGCGGAGATGGGCTCGCGGCCCTCGGACTTGCGGTCTTGTCGGCCGTACCCGTAGAAGGGCATGACCGCCGTGATGCGCTTGGCCGAGGCCCGCTTCGCGGCGTCGACCATCTGCAGGTGCTCGAAGATGGTGTCGTTGATCGACATCGTGCCGCTGGCGCCGTGGCTCTGGATGATGAAGACGTCCATGCCGCGGACCGACTCGCTGAAGCGGCAGTGGATCTCACCGTTGGCGAACTCGGTGCAGTTGGGCTCGCCGAGCTGAACGCCGAGGCAATCAGCGATCTCCACCGCCAGCGGCGGGTTGGCCCGCCCGGAGACGATGTGCAGCCTCTTCTTGGTGACGAGCTCCATGACCACCTTCCGCTGCGGACCTGGGCGCCGGGCTCCCCACCGGCTACGTCGTACCCGAAGTGTAGAACGGCCCTGTGCGTCCACCCGACGGGACCTGCGCACCGGGTTCGAGCACCGCATACGGGCCCACGACGGCGTCGTCGCCGATGGTGGCGAGGTGGGCCACACTCTCGGTCACCTCGGCACGCTCGCCCACCCGCGTGTCCACGAGCCGCGTGTACGGGCCGATGTCGCTACCGGCGCCGACGGTCGTCGTCCCCTGCAGCACCGTGCCCGGGAAGAGGGTGACGTCGGGGGCGAGCGTGACGCCGGCGTCGACGTAGGTCGCCGACTGGTCGACCATCGTGACGCCCTCCCGCATCCACCGTTGGTTGGTGCGGTAGCGCAGCTCGGCCTCTGCCTCCGCGAGCTGGGCTCGGTCATTGACTCCCTGCGTCTCGTCGGGATCGTCCACGACGAGGGACACGACCTGGTGGCCGGCTTCGGCCAGCACCTCGATCACGTCGGTGATGTACAGCTCGGATTGGGAGTTGTCGGGCGTGATACGCCGCAGCGCCGGGGCCAGCAGCCCGCGCCGGAACACGTAGATGCCCGTGTTGATCTCGTCGATCGCCAGCTCGGCCTCGTTGGCCTCGCGGTGCTCGACGATCCGGCGGACGCGCCCGTCGCGGTCGCGCACGATGCGCCCGTAGCCGTCGGGGTCGTCCATCCGGGCCGTCAGCAGCGTGCAGGCCGCGCCCGAGAGCCGGTGCTCGAGGACGAGCGCAGCCAGGGTGGCGGACTGGATCAGCGGCGTGTCGCCGGGCAGGACCAGCACGTCGCCGTCGTCCTGGTCGAGGGCGTCGAGGTCGTCCTCGGGGATGCCCGTGAGCCCGACCGCCACCGCATCTCCGGTGCCGGCCTGCACCCGCTGCTCCACGAACTCGAGCGGCACCGGTCCCGGGTTCTCCTGCAACTTCTTGGTGACGAGGTCCGCGGCGTACCCCACGACGACGACCGCCCGGTCGACGTCGCACTCGTCCAGGGCATCGAGGACGTAGCGCAGCAGGGGGCGGCCGCAGAGCATGTGTAGCGGCTTCGGACGGGCCGAGCGCATGCGCGTGCCCTGACCGGCTGCAAGGACGATGGCCGACAGCGAACGCTCGCTCATGCGTCTGTTGTAGCGCCCGCGCCCACCGAACGCGCGCTGCGGGCCGACCACGGGTCTGCGTTTCCCCGATTCCGTGGGCGGGTAGCGCGCCCGCATGCCGGACGACCGTGACCCCCAGACGCCCGATCCGTTGCCCGGCGAGGCCGGCGGGCCGCTCGAGCGGCTCGAGCTGACCAGCCCGGCGTTCGACGACGGCGACGTTCTGCCGGCGCGCTTCGCCCACGATCGCGAGAACCTGTCGCCACCCCTGGAGTGGAGCGACGTCCCGCCCGGAACACAGGAGCTCGCCCTGCTGTGCCAGGACCCGGATGCGCCCAGTGGGCTGTTCACGCACTGGGTATTGGCCGGCGTCGATCCCACGATCACGGCCATCGACGAAGGCGAGGTGCCTCCGGGTTCGGTCGCGGGTCTCAACGACTTCGGGGAGGCTCGGTGGGGCGGGCCGGAACCGCCCCGCGGCCACGGGCCGCACCGCTACGTCTTCACGCTGTTCGCGGCGTCGGAACCGCTCGACCTGACCCCCGGCGCATCGGCCGACGACCTCCTCGACTCGCTGGACGGCGTGGAGCTCGCGCAAGGCTCGTTGCTCGGCCGCTACGAGCGCTAGGACCGGCCGGTCAACAAGTCGAGGTCACGTCGGTGATGCCCCTGACCACGCATGCGCTGCGGTCGACGCTGAACGTCTGCGTCCCCACCGGCAGGAGCAGGAGGTTGACCGAGCTGCGAACTGTGACGGTGACCTCGTTGCCGTCGGTGCGCACGAACGTGCCGCCGCCGCACGGCTGACCGGCGCGGCCGAGGAAGGCGCAGGCGGCACTCTCGGCTGCGGGTCCGTCGAGGATGACGGCGTTGCCGCTGCGGACGGCATCGTCGGAGATCGCCTGGGCCCCGGCCCGGGCTGCCGACTCGGCCAGGTTGTTGGCTTCGCGCTTGGAGGCGAGGACCCGGCCGCCGTCGAGCACGAGGCCGCTCACGAAGACGAGGGCGACCGCGAAGATCACGACGAAGGCGGTCACCACGCCTTCGTCTCCCCGGCCACGGCCACGGCAGCGATGCGCGCCGTGCACTACAGGCTCCGGTGGGCGTCGATCGGTTCCCAGGCTTCCTCGAACAGCGTGACGCTGAGCGGCAGCCCGATGAAGGTGAGGTCGCGCGTGTCGACGGTGCACGTCACCTCCACGTGGACAGTCGCACCGCGCTCGAAGTCGCCGCTCGGAAGGAACTCGGTGTCGACCTGGGGACCGTCCTTGCAGTTGAGGTTCTCGCCGGACACGGTGTCGGTTGCGGCGGCCTGCGCCTGGGCCCGGGCGGCGCCGGCGGACTGCTGCAGCGAGGCGACGCGGGCGGCGTCGCTGGCGGCCCCCACCACGTCGCTCTTGGCGTCGGTCAGCCGCCCGGCGGCGATCACGAGGAAGAGGAAGCAGATCAGCACGGGCATGACGATCACTAGCTCGGTCGTCACCACCCCGCGATCCCCCGTTCCCCGGTTCATGGCGTGTCGGTGGGCGGGGCCTCGCTGGCGGGCCGGAAGCGCTCGATGACGCCCTCGGACGTCTCCTGCACGGTGAAGTCCAGGTCGACGCCCGGCAGCTTGAACACCTCGGTGACGTCGGCGCGCACCGTCATGCGGACGAGCTCTCCGCCGTCGACGTAGCGACCGTCGACCTCCACGTCCTCGAGCAGCCGCGGCGCCAGCGTCTGCACGAAGTCGTTTGCCACCTGCCGGCCCTCGGGGATGGAACCGCCCTGCACCGTCGCCGCCCGCGCGCCTTCCTGGGCGGCGGCGCTGGCGACGTTGGACGCGTGGAAGTAGAGCCCGGCCTGCACGATCAGCATGATCATGAACAGGAAGGCGGGCGCTGCGATGACGAGCTCGGTCGTAGCGCCCTCGTCGCTGCCGAGACGCCTGGCACGCACTGGTTCAGCGGAAGGCGAGTGCGCCTTCGATGTCGTTCTTGATGTCCTGCGACTTGTTGTTGATGGCACCGGCGATGAGAACGACGGCCGCCAGCGCCGCCGCCGCCAGGGCGGCGGTGATGATCATCGTCTCGGTGGTCATGCCGCGGTCGTCGTCGCGTAATTCCCGCAGCCGGTGCCAGAGCACCGAGATCAGCGACGTGATGACGAAGAACATGGTGATGTCTCCTCCGTTGTCGGTCAGAGGTTGTTGACGACCGCATCTACGGCCGGATAGCCGATGAGGATCAGGAACCCGAGGAACAGCAGCACCACCGGAAGCGCCATCTTCTCGGTGGTTGACTGGGCTTCGGCCTCGGCTTCGGCCAGGGCGTGATCGCGGAGCGACGCCGCCTTCACGGCCAGCGAATCGCGCACGCGGGCGCCCTCGGTCCCGGCCAGCGACACCGTGGCCGACAGCTCGACGAGCTCGGTCACGCCCACCTCCTCGCCGAGCCGGGCCAACGCCGCCCACGGCGTCTCGCCGGTGAGGGCCGTGACCTCCAGGGCGTTGCGGAGCTGCGCGAAGGCCCAGCCGCGGCCGACGTTGGCGGCGTCCCGCAGTGCACTCTCGACCCCACTTCCGCCCGCGAGCGAGATAACCACGAGGTCGAGGAACGACCCGAGGGCTTGCTTGAAGGCCTTGCGGCGCTCCTCGGTCTCGCTCCGCAGGCTGATGTCGGGGGCGAAGAAGAAGAACACCCCGAGCACGAGCCCGATACCCGCAGGAAACGTCAGCGGCACACTGAACCCGCCCACGGTCCACACGGCCGAGACGACGGCCGGAAGGGCGAGGCCGAAGAACGCGAGGACGACCTTCTGGGCCAGGTGCTGGTCGAGGCTGCGCCCGACCAGGCGTAGGTCGGGTTCGAGGGAGTCGAGGCGCAACCCCAGGTTGCGCAGGATGCGGCCGAGCGACGCGCCGACGGTCCGCCCGAGGAACTCGCTGATCCCGTCGGACTGGTCGGTGGCCGTGATCCGGACGAGCTGGTTCCGCCGCTGGAGGCGGTCGATGGCCGCCTGCAGCGGGGGCGGCGACGGGAACAGGAGCCGCCACGACACGATCGCGCCGAGCCCCACGAACGCGCCGAGGAGCAGTGGGACGATCACGCGTCCGACGACTCCATGCGCAGGAAGCGCTCCTCGTCCTGGAACCGGAACGACCGGGCGAGCCATAGGAACGCGCCGGCGAAGCACAGACCGATCAGCCCCAGGACCAGCTGGCCGACGGCCTTGTCGTACGGCTCGAGGTAGTCGCGGTTGAACACCAGCAGGCCGACGGCGAACAGCACCGTGAAGACGGTGATGACCCGGACCGAGGTGCGGGTGCGGGCCCGGCTGGCCTCGATCCGGAGGCGCATGTTGACCTCGGCGCGTGCCGACTGGGCGAGCCGACCGAGCAGGTCGCCCAGGCGCTTGGGGCTCTTGTCGGCGGCGAGCACCAGCGCGGCGACGACGAGGTCACCCGCCGGATCGTCGATCTCCTCGGCGAACTCCCGCAGTGCCGGGGCTAGCCGGTCCCTCTCGAGCCGTGCGGCGAGGCGCAGGACCTCGCGCTTGATGGGCAGGGGCGCCACCCCGGCGGTGGCGATGATCGACTGCTCGAGGCCGCCCGAGCCGGCCATCGTGTCTCGCAGCATCTCGGCCCAGGCGGCGACGGCCTCGATGCGGTCGAGCTGCGCCTTACGGGCGGCCTGGCCCCCCAGCATGCTGGGCGCCATGAACCCGGCTATGCCGCACAGCAGCGCCGCCATGGGCCACCGGGTCAGGGCGCCGATGACCACGGCGCCGGCAACCCCGAGCGCGAGGCGGAGCGTGAAGTGCTCGAACTGGCTCGACAGCGACTCGGCAGCGCTCTTGCGGATTCTGCGAGAGGGCACCTCGCCGCGCGCCACCGGCCGCATCGCCACGACGAAGGTGACGACACCCACCGCGCACAACGCCCCCAGCAGCCCAGCGATCATCGACATCGTGCGCGGTCAGCCCTTGGTGTTTATGGCCTGCGCCTCGGCGACGGCGAGGGCCGCGGTGGAGCTCGGCTCGATCGTTCCGAGGCCTCCGTTGACGCCGACGTTCGACGTGAACGCCACGTCGTAGACGACTGTCGCCGTCGCCGTGTAGTTGCCGGCGCGCAGGTATGTATGTGTGCAGCTGGAGGATTGAGTGCTCGCCGGCAGGTTCAGGTTGTACACGGGCTGCGGCCCGGGACAGGTGAACGGGGCCGTGCCGTCGCCCGGGTCGACGATGAGAGACGTCGGCACGGCCGAGACGTTCACCGTGACCGAACCGGCCGTCGCCGTTTCGGAGACTCCCTCCCACATCTCCGCCCAGAACCATGCCTCGACGTTCACGAGGTGGTCCTCGTTACCCGGGCTGGTGCGCAGCACCGGTGCTGACGGCCTGATCGTCACCGACCGGGCGAGGGTCGTGGGATCGACCTGTTGCTCCTCGGGCAGGAAGACGAAGTCGAGCCATTCGCCGCCGCAGTACAGGTGGAGCCATTCACCCGGCCGCTGCTCGTCCGGGTGGTACAGAGAGCGCTGCTCCTCCATCGTGGAGAACAGTCGGGGTCCGTAGCGCAAGTAGTCGGGCGTGCCATCGGACCTCGTGCAGTTGGGACCGCCATCGCCGCCCCCGCCGTTGCTGGCCGGGATGGCTGGCACGCTGTCTTCGGCGGTACCGGTTGCCGAGTCGCCGTTATTTCTAGCCGTGGCACGCCTGTTGCTGGGCCCGCCGCCCTCATCGGCTGCCGCGGGCAGAACGGTCAACGACCAAAGAGCGGTCGCCACGCCCACGCTCACAAGGCAAAGCGCCGAGCGCATCAGCCGCACACCTGGTCGTCGTCGGTCAGGCTGATCACTTTCCACAAACCACCCTCCAGGATCAGTTCCGCCACGAACCCGTCGCGCTCGTCGTCGTGTCCTTCCGCAACCCTTCCGGATTCAGATACGACAACCTCGAGCTGGTCGAGCGCGCAGTCCTCGATGACGGCGCTGTCCTCGCTCAACTCGGTGACGACTGCATCGACCTCGAAGGATCCCCGCAGAACGACGCCCTCCGCGTGGTATTGGCGCAAGAGGTTGCGGGTCACATCCAACGCGTCTCCGGCCATGTGATCCGCAAGAGACTCGGCATCAGGTGACGGCGGATTTCCGGCCTCGATGAAGTCGTTCCAGCTGGCCTCATATGCGGCGAGCGACGTCGGCTTCGAGCACGTCCCGCGGGTCCTCGCTCGTGGTGGTTTCGTCGTCGGCGGTGGTGGTCTCGCCTACGGCCTGGGCGCTGTCGTTGCCACCTCCGCAGCCCGCGACCATGAAAGCCAGGGCTGTCAGCGCGGCGAGCGTCACGGGTGCGCCAGGCTTTCCCACTCCTCGATTCCTCCCACACGCGTCGGGACCCAGCGCCCGCCCCCAGCTGCCGATAGCTCGCGTGCGGCCGGAATATTAGACCCACTCCGACTCTCGCCCGCGCACATACGACCGCGCCCTCTGGACGCCTAGGTTGGCGCCGATGACGACCGTCGATGAGTACCGGGTGGTGGCCAGGAATACGGCGACCGCGTCGGCGAACAAGATCCACGACGACGCCGTCGCCCGTCGCTATGGGTTCACCGGCGGCCTCGTGCCTGGCGTCGACGTGTATGCGTACATGACCCATCCGCCCGCCGCGGCGTGGGGCCTCGACTGGCTGGAACGGGGCTCGATGCAGGCCCGGTTCCTGGGCCCGGTGTACGAGGGTGAGGAGGTCGTCGTCGTCGTGGCAGGCGAGGTTGGACCATCCCCGGCCGGTCTCCGGATGGCGCTCGAGCTGCGGGGCCCGGACGGCGCCGTCCGCGCCAGCGGCGAGGCGCAGCTGCCCGAGGACACGGTGCCGCCGCGGCCCGGCGGCGGCAGGGCGGCGGTCGGTCAGGCGGACGACCCGCCCGAGGCGTCACCCACCAGCCTGGCTCCCGGCACGGCGCTGACCCTCGCCACGCACGGCTTCCACGCTGACAACGCCGCCGAGTATCTCGCCGAGATCGGCGAGAGCCTGGCGCTCTACACCGACCACGGCATCGCCCATCCGGGCTGGCTGCTGCGCGACGCCAACCGGGTGTTGTCGGCCAACGTGCGGCTGGGGCCCTGGATCCACGTCGAGTCCGTCGTCCAGCATCACGGACTCGTCCACGACGGCGACGTCGTCCACGCCCGCGCCACGGTCTCACGGGAGTGGGAGCGCAAGACGCACCGGTTCGTGGAGCTGGACGTCGGCCTGCTCACCGGTGACGACCGGGTGGTCGCGCAGGTCGTCCACACGGCGATCTACCGCCCGCGTCCCAAGGGTGGCTGAGGGTTTCTTGGCGCCGGGGCGACGCCCGCCGAGAGACTCAGTTCCACCAGCCGTCCGGGCGCAGCAGGACCGACGCGTCGAAGCCCACCTCGGCGAGCTGGCCCTGCGTGCTGTCCCGCAGCGGCGACCCGGGGATGGCCCGCTTGTCGTAGCCGGGCACGAAGATCTCGTTCGACACCACCAGCGGGCCCTCGGCGCCAACGACCTCCCGCACCGACGAGACGTACCGCCGCACACCGCCCTCGCCCTCGCTGCCGGGCGACATGGCGATGTACACGACGAAGTTGATGGCGTTCGCCACCATGAGGTTGGTCGCCTCGAGGTTGAGCCGCTCGGGCGCCTGCACGGCGTACATCGCCAGCTTGCTGAACGCCGACAGCGACGAGTTGGCGTGCACCGTGCACATGGACCCGTCGTTGCCCTGGCTCATGGCGTTGAGCATGGGGATGACCTCGTGGCCCCGGACCTCGCCCACGATCACCCGGTCGGGGTTCATGCGCAGGCCCCAGCGCACGAGAGTGGCCAGGTCGATCTCGCCCTCGCCCTCGACGTTCTCCTCCCGGGCCTCCAGCGCCACTACGTCGGGGTGCAGGTCGGGGTAGCGGTCCACGCCGAGTTCGAGGTTGTCCTCGATGGTGACGATCCGTTCGTCGGGGCCGACCTCGTTGAGCAGCGCCCGCAGCAGCGTCGTCTTCCCGGCGTCGACGCCGCCGCAGATGATGAAGTTCTTGCGGGCCCGCACGGCCGCCGACAGGAACTCGCGCAGGGCCACGTCGATCGACCCGAGGCCCACCAGGTCGTCGAGGAACACCTTGGGGAAGCGGTGGCGCCGGATGGCCACGCAGGGCTTGGACGTGACCGCCATGACGGCGAACAGTCGGCTGCCGTCGGGGAGCTGCAGGTTGAGCGACGGTGACCCGGTGTCGAAGCGTCGCTCGGTCAGGCCGACCCGGGCGGCGGTCATGCGCAGGGTGTCGATCAGCTCGTCGTCGCTGTCGGCGATGGGTGGGGCCTGGTCCTTGGTGCCGTCGGCGTGGGTGACCCACACGTCGGCGCAGCCGTTGGCGTCGATGTTCTCGATGGACTCGTCGTCGAGCAACCGTTGCAGCGCGCCGAGCCCGAACAGGGCGTCGTGGATCGCCTGCGCCAGCGCCGTCTCGTCCTCGAACGTCAGCGGCTCCCGGCCCTGCTCCAGCTGTTGCTTGGCGTAACGCTCGAGGCGTCGGTTGATGAGTTGCCGCCCGAACTGCCGCTGGTCGGCCGGCGACATCCGCGCCCGCTCGGCCAGCTCGTCGGCGCGCAGGCGCTCGGTCAGCTCGTCCGCGACCTCGCGGCGGAACTCCCGCACCAGCGCCTTGTGCTCGGGGTTCACTGGCGTTCCTCGTCGCGCTCCCGGCGGAAGTGCTTGGGCCGTGGCGCGTTCGCGCCCGCGGGCACCGTGTCCGGACGCCGACGGCGCGGCTGCGCCGGTTGGTCCACGGGGCCGGTCACCGGCGCATGCGCCGCGGGCACCTCCACCGGGGGACGGTGCGGCAGCGGCGGCAGCCAGCCGGTGAGCCCCTCCGCCACCGCCCTGGCGTCGCGCAGCAGCCGCGAGCGGCGCAGGATCCGCGCCCCGTCGGACCGGCCGACGGTCAGTGCCGCCGCAGCACGGTCGTCGACCGGCAGCGTTCCCAGCGGGTTGGCGCCGACGGCGCCGGCCACCTCGGCAACGGAATAGGGGCGGTCGCCGATCAGCAGCAGCGACAGCGCCTTGGGCCGCAGGCCGGACAGCCTGGCGGCCAGGTGATGGACCTCGGCGACCACCGGCCGAGCGACGACCACCACGAGATTGGCCTCGGTGATGACGTCGTGCGCCGCCGAGCCCGGGTCGAGGCGGCCACAGTCGACCAACACGTCGGTGCCGAGCGACGACAACACCCCGGGCAGCACACCCCGCAGCGCCGCCAGGGCTGCACCGGCCTGATCGGCCGCCACCGGGCCCACCAGCACACGGCGGACGGCGCCTTGGGCGTCGCCGTCGGCCCCCACCCGGTCGGCGAACGGCAGCGGCTGCGTGTGGCCCACCAACGTGGAGCGATCGAGCTGACGGCGCCCGGCGGCCGCCAAGGTGACCAGGCCTGGCTCGGTGGCCAGGTCGAACCGGACTCCCAGATCGCCCCCGGCGGGGTCGAGCTCGGCGACGACGAGGTCACGATCCCGCGGCCAGGTGGACACCAGGGCGGCGACCGTGGTGGTGACCCCCGGCGACGCCTTGGCCGAGGCGAACGCGACATACGCCATGCGTCAGGAGGACGCCGCCTGCGCCACGGTGATCGAGTCGGATTGAATGGCGGCGGCGATCTCGGGCAGCAGGCCCTCGGCCACCCGCACCGACACCGGCACGGTGGATCCGCTGTCGTCGCGCTGGATGGCGATCACCGTTCCGTCGCCGATCGTCTCGGCCGCCGGCGCGTCGCCGGTCGGTGCGTTGGTCGACGACCGAAGCAGGACGACTCTGTCGCCCCCCTCCAGGTCGGCGGGCAACTCCTCGGGCGACACGGGCACGGCGATGACCGCCTGGCCGGCCTCCAGCCCGCTGGCCGTGCCGATCGCCTGCGGGACCAGCAAGGTGCCGGCCAGCAGGTCGGCCGCGGCGGGGCGACCGACGACGTCGTCGCGCCCAGACGAGGCGATGGGATCGATGCCGGGGTCGGCTGCGACGCGCACGACCTGTAGGTCGTCGTCCTCGATCGTCTGACCGGCCGTCACATTGCGGCGCAGCGCCAGGACCGGCTCGCGGCCACCGGCGTTCATCCACAAGACCACGAATCCCAGCGCCGATGCCACGGTCACCAGGACCGCCAGCAACGCCAGGGACCAGCGCCGCTGACGTCCGCCGCCGGGAACGAGCGCCGGCGCCGGCCGACCCGGGCCGCCGGGGGTCGGGCGGGAGGGAAGCGTCGTCGAGGCCATCGTGTCGGGCTCCTAGCCCTCGTGGGCGGCGATCTGCTCGCCCGGCGGTTGCGGTGCGGGCGGCGGGACCGGCGCTCCGTCGTCGGGGAGCAGCACCATGCCGCCGTCGTCGTCGTGCGCCTCGGGAACACCGACCCGGACGGCGTCGGCGACCACCTCGGCGTCCTCCGTGTCCTCGCGGTCCTGCCCGTCGTCGAGCAGGACCATGCCGCCCTCGTCGGCGGTGGGCCTGGCGATGTCGGGGGCAGGCACGGGCGGTGCCGGCGGGGCCGGCGGGGCCGCCGGTGCCAGCCCGCCGGCATCGTCGGGGAGCTCGAGCCGCCAGCCCGCATAGATGAGGTCGGGGTCGGTCAGGTAGCGCCCGTCGGGCTGGACCTTGCCCTGGTTCAGCCGGAAGATCTCCTGCCAGCGGAAGGGATCGCCGAGGTGTCGCTCGGCGATGTCCCACAGCGTGTCGCGACGCTGCACCTCGTATGTCGGGGCCGGCGCCAGGCGGGCGCCGACCGCCGCACCGGCCCGACCCAGCCGCTCGTCGGGATCGTCCCGCTCGTCGGCCACCAACGTCACCAGCGGCTGCGATGTCGGAGGGGCCAGTGCCCGCAGCCCGAGCCCACCCGAGCCCGACAGCCCCTTGCTGGCGAGGAGGGATCCGAGGAGCGCGACGGTGGCGATCAGGCGGGCCGCTCCCCGCTGCAGCCCACCCGCGAACGGCACTGCGCCGGCCTTACGGCCTCGCACATAGGCGACGGCCTCGACGAGCAGCGACGCCACGAGCTCGATCCAGACCAGCCAGCAGACGACCGCTAGGGCCTTCACCAGGAACTCGTCGGGGATGTAGGTGTCGCTCAGCGCGTCGCCGATCTGCGACAGCGTGGGGACCTCGGTGGGCAGCGGCCAGCCCACCAACGACGCCAGCGCCAGCGGCACCCCCACGACGAGGATCGCCACGCCGACCAGCGCTGCGAGTCCACGGCCGGCATCCGACCACCGATGCGGCGTATCGAGCAAGTGGGCACTCACGTGCGCGTCACCATCCCCCAGCAACCGATCTCGATCATGAGACGCCCTCAGATGATGCCACCTCGATGCGGTCACAGCGGTCGCCGTCGCCCTCGGCGAGCGATGCGCTCCCGCCTGGCCCCGCGGGCTCGGTGCGATCGGGCTGGTAGCGCTGCTGCTCCACCCGGGGCCAGGCATCGAAGTACTGCACGTCACCCGCGCCGGTCCGGTAGAGACCGGGCGTGTCGACGCCATCGCAGTTCCAGTCGCCGAGCACGAGCTGGTCGCCGGGCTGACCGATCGCGATCCGCTGGCGGTCGCCGTCGATGCGGATGCTCAGCACCATCCGTTCGCTGCCGGCGACCGCCTCGGCGCGATATACGCCGACCGTCGGGCAGCCGTCGCCCTCGGGGTCGCCCTCCACCTCGACCGCGCCTCGGCCGGCCGGCGCGGCGGCCGCGTCGTCCGCCGCGCAGTCGGGCCCGCCGTCGTCGTCGGACGACAGGGGGCCCCGCACCAGGAAGAGCAAGCCGGCCGCGCCCACGCCGACCGCGGCCAGCACCGGGATCCGGCCCCGCCTACGGCGTGCGGCCTCGGGCTCGGGGCAGGGAGGGCGCGGACCGAAGGTCCGGGTGACGCCCGGTGGCTCCCCGCCGTCGGCGCCGCCGGGCGCCGGCTCCGGCAGCCGGATGTCGTCGGCCGGGACGGTGCTTCGGAGCGCGCGAGCCAGGTCGTCCGCCGAGGCGAAGCGCCGCTCGGGATCGCGCTCCATGGCCCGCTCCACCACCACAGCCAACGGCTCGGGTACGTGCGTCAGGCTCTCCAGCCGCAGGTGCCGGCCCATCTCGGCCGCCCGCACCACGGCCAACGGCACCGGCCCGGTGTACGGCGGCTGCCCCGCCAGCACCTCGTAGCAGACGACGCCCAACGAATAGACGTCGGCACGCGGGTCGGGGTGGGCGCCGTCGAGCAGCTCCGGGGCGACGTACTCGGCGGTGCCGCTCACCTGGTCGCTGGTGCGGCCACCCAGGGTCCGGGCCACGCCGAAGTCCGACAGCAGCGGCTCGCCGTCCGACGTGAACAGGATGTTGGCGGGCTTGACGTCGCCGTGGAGGATGCCCCGCCGATGGGCCGACGCCAGGGCGTCGGCGACGGGAGCGGCGACGGCGACGACCTGACCCGGTGCCAGTCGGCCGCGCTGGGCCAGGACGTCGTCGAGGGATCCGCCGGGCGCGAACTGCATCGCCAGCGCGAGGCCGTCTCCGTCGCGCAACACCTCGAGCACCCGCACGATGTGCGGATGGTCGAGCTCGGTGAGGAGGGCGGCCTCTCGCCGGAGCCGTTCGAGCTCGACGGGGCCACCACCGACCCCCAGCCGCTTGAGCGCTACGACCCGGGCGATCGGACCTTGGCTGTGGGCCCGCCACACCGTCCCCGATGCGCCGACTCCGATCTGCCGTTCGAGCTCGTAGTCGCCGACCGTCGGCCGGCTACTGGTTACCACCCGCCGTCTGGATGTTGGTGTTGACGGTCATGATGTCGTCGCTCATCATCGTCAGCCGCTCGATGGCGGTCTGCAGCGCACGCTTGGTGTCGGGCCACTCGGCGTAGAAGGCATCGGCCGATCCACCGGCGAAGTTCTCGGGGTTGAGGCTGTCGCCGTGGCTCACGAACGTGCTGATGCTGTCGAGCAGGCCACCGTTGATCGTCCTCTTCATGTTGTCGATGGCCTGGATCGCTTCGGTCGTGGACTTGACCACACCCTGCGTCATTGTCGGCTCCCTTGTGGTTGCAGCAACGCCGACCCCCCAGGGTCGGCTCGTCCCAGCCAGGCGCCCGCCGGCGGACACACTAGTCAGCAGTCGCTGGGCTCCCGCGCGGGTCAACTAATGTGTCGCCGTTCGCTGGGGCGGGCGGCTGCGGTGATGGGGAGGAACGCATGGCGGCCGAGATGCCGGCAAGGGTCGAGGCGGTGGCCGGCGCCATCGTCGTCGAATTTCCGTGGGCGGATGCGGCCGCGGCGGTGACCGCACTCAACTCCGCGGCGAGCATCCTCGGGACCCAGCTCGACTCGCGGTCGACGATGCTGCCGACCATCGTCGACTGGGAGGGCGCCTACCGCCACGAGTTCGACGGCGCCTACGCCCGCATCACCGGCACGGCTTCGGGACTGAAGGAGACGCTGACCACGCTGGCGTCATCGATCGTGTCGGGCGCGGAGGGCGCCAACCAGGCACAGCGCAGCTACAACCACGCGGCGCTGGAACCCGATCCGCCGGCATCCGCGACGCGGCGCTCCGGCCGCAACATCCCGGTCTGAGCGGAAGGGACGCTGATGGCCACCAGCAGCGCCAATCCCTTCAAGCTCGGCCGCTACTCCAGCGACGGGCTGGCGCTCGTCGCCACGCTGAAGAATCGGGCAGACGGCGTTGCCGGCGCGCTCGCCGGCCTGCGCCGCAGCGGCTCGCCGTACCTGCCGGGTCTCGGCGAGCCGGACGCCACGCTGACCGACCTCGTCGGCGACTGGCACCACCTCGACGAGTTCGCGGGCGACGTGGCCAACGCCTTCTTCCAGGCGAACCACAACCTCGGCGAGCGCCCCCTCAGCGAGGAACAGCTCGACGCGCTGGTGCTGTCGATGGGCGACGAGTCGGTCCTGCGGCTCGGACACGTGGGCTACGCCGACCGCGACGCGGCCATCGCCGCCGCCACCCAGCTGACCCAAGACATCCGCGCGGCCATGGAGGACGGCATCTCGGCCGACGAGCTCGCCGGGCTGGCGGCGCGGGCGACGCGGGGACAGTTCGATCCCGCCTTCGCGGTCACGTTCGTGGAGGGCATGGGCGTCGACGGCTTGGTCCGCATCCCGGCGCTCATCGAGGCCGCCTGGCCCGGCGGCGAGTACGGCGACAGCCCCGGGTGGGGTCAGGACCGGCTGATGCCGTTCGCCACCATTCTCACCACCGCGATGGACACGCGAGCGGCCACACCGCGGATCGACCGCCACGACCCGGACAACCAAAACCTCGCCGATGGTGATCGGCTGGGTGAGGACTGGGTCCGGGAGTTCACCGAATTCTGGCAGCCCGACGACTTCGACCAGCCCAACAACCTGCACTACAGCCTGCTCGTGAAGAGCGCCGCCCTGCCCAGCGACGTGCTCGTCGACGTCGCCAACCGGCAGCTCGACTACCTGCTGGCTCACGACGCCACGCCGACCGGCTACATGAACAGCATCCCGTGGGGCTTCGAGGACTCGACGGCCGAGATCAACATCCTCGATGCGCTCGGCGCCAACCAGGACGCGTCCCTGGATTGGCTGGGCATGAAGAACCCCGGCGACGGCACCATCTATTACCCGGGCCGCACCGCCACCAACATGGAGATGCTGCTCCGCTACAGCCCCAACACGATCGATCCCGTCCTGGGCGACGCGTTGGCCGCGGTCGTCGACAACGGCCTGCAGCACTGGGACTCGGCGAAGTCGGACGCTCTGTTCGAGGTCGTCGTCGACACCGTGGGCGGCCAGGACGAGGTCCACTTCGACCAGCTGTTGCCGACCCTCGGGGAGGGCGCTCGCACGCACATCGACCGGCTGGCCGACCGTACCCACGAGGTCATGCCCTCCGCCGTGGGCGACGTCGACGCGAATGCCCAGCAGGGCCTCTACAACGCCCACGACTTCCTCAAGGTGCTGATGGCCGACGACGACGCCGCCAACTCCGTCTACCGGGGGAGCCTCGAGTTCGTCCAGCACACCCTCGGCTCGGACACCGGCGACGGCTTCGGCGGAGAGTCGCGCCAGATCGGCGGCCTCATGGGACTGGTCACCGAGGCCGACGAGAACGCCCGTGTCGAGACCACCGAGGCCCGCATCGCCGCCCGGCAGAGCTTCCTTGACGGCGTCGGCCTGGTGAAGGACGTGGTCGGGCTGGTGCCGGTCGCGGGGCAGACCGCCAGCTCCGCTATCGGCATCGGCAGCTTCGCCCTGGATCAGGCCATCGACAACTTCGGCATGTCGGGCCTCGAGGGCGCCGTGGACCAGGACTACGCCAACATGGCCAACGTCCGCGACGGGATCAGGGCCGAGCTCACGAGCGCGACCGCCGCCTACGAGTACGGGGTCAGGGGCACGTGGACATCGGCCGAGGTCATCGACGCCACCAATGCGTCCCTCGGCAGCAGCGCCTCCCCAGGCATGGACACCGACTTCTTCGCCGACGGGACGACCGGCGACCGGCGGCCCATCAAGCCGTACGCGGAGATGAGCGCGGTCGAGCAACGGGCATACAACGAGTGGCTCAACTCGGACCCCGTGGGTGACGCCATATCGGGCGACCGCACCGCCGCCGGCCAGCGCATGGACGAGGTCATCGACAGCCTCGAACATCGCTGATGCCACGCCCGTTCCGGTCGAAGCCGGTACTCCCGTTGGCCATGGTGGCCCTGGTGTTCGGGGCCGCCATGGTGGCCGCCTGTTCCGACGACGGCGACGATGCCGAAGAGGTCGGCACGCTCCAGACCGTGGTCGAGGGTGACGATCTGTCCGAGGCGGTCGACCTCGCCGCCGGCGATGGCATGGTGTGGGTGGCCACCGGCGAGGGCCAGGTGCTCCAGGTGTCGGGCGACGGCCTGGCGGAGGCGGACGGCCTCGACGCCGTGTCGACCGTCGCCGGCATCGCCGCCAGCGACGACGGGACGCTCTTCGCCACGGACCCTGACCGCCGCATCCTGGTGCGCTACCGGGACGGCAGCGTCGACGACGGCGCCGTTCCGGCGGTCCAGGAGCTCAGCGCGCTCTCCGCCGCGGCCGACGGCACCGTGTTCGTGGCCGACCACGACGCGCTGCAGGTCGTGTCGATCGACGCCGACGGCAGGGTCGGGGAGGTGGCCGACGACGCGCTCGCAGGCCCGCTGACCGTGGCGCCCGACGGCACCGTCTACTACGTGGACGACCAGGTGCTCGACGGCCAGATCGTGGAGCTGCCGCCCGGCGGCGGGCCCGAGCGGCTCACGCAGTCCGTGGAGCGCGACGACGAGGGCAACCCCGTCGAGCCCCCGTCGGAGGGCGCGTCCGCCGGCGACTCCTACATCGAGACCCGCGATCTGGTGGCCACCGACGACGGCCTGCTCGTGTTGACGTTCACCAACGAGGTGTGGCGCATCGGCGACGACGGGGATCTCGAGCTGGTGCTCCGCCGTGGCGGCGACTCGGCGCTGGTGGCTCTGGGCGCATCGGGCGACGATGTCTACGTGCTCGACGCCGGCACCGGCACGCTGTCGACCATCGACGGGGCCGGCTAGCCGCTTCCTGCCGCGGGATTGGTTGCTGGGGCCACCAATTTCGCGGCAGGTTCGCCGGGGGTCAGCCCGGCAGCGCCACCTGGATGAGCTCGGCCTCGCCGCTGTTCACGAGGTAGCCCCGGCCCGGCACCATCGCCACCGGCGCCCGCCGGGGCAGCGAGGCGCCGAGGATGTCGCCGTCGAGGTCGACGTCCGGGCGGAGCAGCACGCCCAGCTTCGACCGGCGCAGCGGCCGGGTCCAGTGCGAGTAACCGGTGCGGATGCCGTCGTTGCGGCCGGCGGCGACGAACAGCAGGCCAGGGAGGTCCGACGTCGACAGCCGTTCGAGCACGCCGCCCGAGTCGTCGACCGATTCGGCGTCGTCTACCAGCACCAGCGCGAGCCGCCCGTCGTCACCGGCGCGCTCCACCAGCGGCATGAGCTTGTCCCCGATCGCGCCCGGCGCCACCACCTCGTCGATCGACGCGTCGCCGGCTAACGGCGAGCGCGGCCCGGCGACGGCAATCACGCCGAGGTCCTGCCCCGCGACTCTGGAGGCGGCCGCCACGGTGAGCAGGGCGGTGCTCTTGCCCGATCGGGCCGGCCCGGTGATCAGGGCGTGCTCGCCCTCGTAGACCACGAGGCCGACGGCGGACAGGGTGCGCTCGGCCACTCCGATCGGGATCGACCACGGCCTCTCACCGAGCCGGGCCGGCGCCGCCAGCTCGTCGAGCCGGACGGCGGTCGCGAGGCTGGCGATGGGATCGGGCCGGCGGGCCGCGGCCGTCGGCGCCGTGGCCGTCGCGGCCACCCGGGCGGCGGCCGCCGCCAGTCCCCCGGCCGGGCGACCGACCTGGACCACGTGGCCCGTCCCGGCCAGCAGTGCCCGCCCCGGAACCATCTCGGGCACGGCCGTGGAGCGCACGCCGAACCCGCTGTAGTCGTAGGCGTCGGCCAGCCTTAGCGCCATCCGCTGGCGGACCAGCGACGCGAGCTGGCTGGGCACGGCCGTGGCGCGGTCGGCGGCCACCACGGTGTACATCCGCAGCTCGGGCCCATCGGCGAACACCCGGCCGAAGGCGTCGAACACCGCGCTGCCGGCGAGGTCGCCGTACTCGGCGGCGAAGGCACTCCAGCCGTCGATGAGCGTGACGATCCGCGGTTCGTCACGCAGGGCCAGCATGCTTTCCGCTCTTGGCCACTCCGTGCCCGGGCCGCTCGGGCCACGGGCGCTCGGTTCGGGCGCCCTCGGGCCGAGCTGCCGGCGGCGGTCGAGCTCGGCCCGGAGATGGCGGATCAGCCGGGCCTGGCGCTCGTGCTCGTTGGCCACGATCACGGCGCCGACGTGCGGCAGCCGCTCGAGCGCGCCCAGCTCCCCGGCCCCGAAGTCGAGGCCGTAGATGTGGACGTCGTCGGCCGGGTACAACCGCGCTAGCGACAGGGCCAGGCTCGACAGCGTCGTCGTCGTGCCGCTGCCGCCGATGCCGTAGACGATGAGGTTGCCGTCGGCCACCGACCAGCCCATCGGGTACTGGGTCTGGGCGTCGGGGTCGTCGGCCAGCGCCAGCGGCACGAACCCCGGTGGCTGCTGGGTGCCCGCGTCCTCCAACGCACGATCGATCAGCTGGTCGAGGTCGACGTCGCCGGGCAGCGGATCGGGCCAGGGCCGGCGCGGCTGCGGGCGGCCGGTCCGGGCGAACGCGTCCCGGATGGCGGCGACCAGCACCGACAGGTCCGTGTCACCCTCCATGTCGAGGTCGGCGTCGGCTCGGCCACCGGTCGGCGCCGCACCGAGGCCTGGTAGCGGTGGCGAGCTGGCCGGCCTGGGCGCCGGCCCGTAGACGAACGGCGCCACGTCCACCGGTGCCAGCGCCGCCTCCTGCCGCGAGCCGGTGGACAGGGCCGTCTGGATCGCCACCACCTCGCCTGGCCCCAGGCGTACGTAGGCCCGCCCCGGAGCGGTCCGGGGGATGCCGGCGGCGTCTGGGACATCGATGACGTCGGTGGAGTCCGTCCGCTCCTGGACTCGGAGGGCGATGCGCAGGTTGGTGTTGGCGCGGATGTTGTCGCTGATCGCACCCTGGGGGCGCTGCGTGGCGAGGAGCAGGTGCACGCCCAGACTGCGGCCCCGCTGGGCCACGCCCACGAGGGCGTCGATGAACTCCGGCAGCTCGGCCTTGAGGGTGGCGAACTCGTCGATGATCACCAGCAGCCGCGGCAGTGCCTCGGGCATCCCCTTGCGTAGGTAGTCGGTCAGGTCGACCGCCCCGGCGTCGCGCAGGACCCGCTCGCGGTGGCGCAGCTCGGCCTCTAGGCAGCGCAGCGCCCGTTCCGCGAGGTGCTGGTCGAGGTCGGTGACCATGCCGACCGTGTGGGGCAGCACGGCGCACTCGTCGAACGCGCTGCCGCCCTTGAAGTCGACGAGCACGAACGTGAGGTGGTCGGGATCGACGCTGGCGGCGAGCCCCGCCACCAGCGTGCGCAACAGTTCCGATTTGCCCGCGCCGGTGGTCCCACCCACGAGCCCGTGGGGCCCGTCGGCCACGAAGTCGACCCCGAACACGCCGGCCTCGGACATACCGATGGGGGTGGCGGGGGGAGGATCGATGCCGCCCGCCTTCCAGTGGGCCAGGACGGCGTCGGCCGTGCAGTCCTCGAGGTTGAGCAGCGGCAGCAGACGGATCGACGCCGGCAGGCCAACGCCCACCAGGTCGAGCTCGGGATCCTCGAACCGGGCGAGCGACCGGGCGCAGTCGCGGCTGACGTCGTCGGCCATGCCGGCGGCGAGGAATCCACCGATCCGCTGGCCCTTCTGGGGCAGGGCGAGATCGGCGCGGCCGTCGGGATCGGTCATCTCGATCACGGTGGTGCACACCGCCGGCAGCCGGTCGACGGTCGAGGCGATGACGACGCCCGCCACCAACCGGCCCTCACTGCGCAGCAGGCTCCGGGTCGGTGCTTTGCGGCCCTCCGTCAGCGACTCGTCGTCGACCACCACGAGCAGCGTGGGGCCGACGGCCCGCTCGGAGCGATCCGCCCGCTCGCGCCCGCCCGCCGGCCTGAGGTGGGCCTCGACCAGGCGGGTCGACAGCTCGGCGTCGTGCGACAGCATGCGCCCGATCCCGCTGGCGTCGCGGGTGTGCGGCAGCCACTTGGACCAGTCCCACGCGGCGGCGCCCTCGGCGCTGGACAGGATCATGACCGGCAGGTCGGCCGGGCCGTGCAGGGCCGCCGCCTGGCACACCAGGCAGCGGGCCAGGGACAGGCCGGCAGCGCGGTCGCCCACGATCCCGACCACCCCGCCGGCCGCCAGGTCGACGGGCACCGGGGCGCCGCGGAGGACCTCGGACTCGGCCAGCGCCGCGGCCAGCTCTTCCGGTGCGTCCGCGCGGAGCCCGGACAGCGCCACCGGGGCCGACCACGGGACGTCCCCGACACCGGCGCGCAGCCGCAGGAAATCCGGGTGCGCCGGCCGGCGCTCCCACAGCGCGGTGCTGGGCAGCTCGACGCGGCGCATGATCTCCGCCGGGTCGGGATAGGCGAGCTGCATCCGCCGCCGCTCGTCGTCGGCGAGCGCCGCCAGCCGGCCCCGGAACCCGCTCAGTTCGCGGCGGAAGCGCTCGCTCTCCCCCCGATCCGACCGGTGTCCCCTCCGCTTGGCATCGACGGCGTTGCCGATCCCCATGGCGGGGGTGAGCAGTCCGAACATGAGGAACTGCGGCGACCGCGTCACCGCGAACATGACGCCGGCAAAGATCAGCGGCGTCAGGATGGCGATGAGCGACAGGGGCACCTTGCCCTGGCCGGTCTTCGGCGGCGCCGGCGAGGCAATGTCGGGGGGCGGCGGCGGGGGTGCCGGGCGGGGCGGGCGGTTGAACGGGATCGTCCCGGCGGCGTTGGCGTGGCGGACGGGGTCGACGGCGATGGGCCGGTCGCCGTCCTCCACCGGCCGCAGCTCCAGCTCGAGCGCCCCGAGCCGCACCGGCACCCCGTCATCGAGCGGGACCGGCTTGACCACCGGCAGCCCGCCCAGCCACGTGCCGTTGTGCGACCCGAGGTCGGCGACGGTGACGTCACCAGCGATGCCCACGGCCAGCTGCGCGTGGCGCTTCGAGACCGTCGGGTGGTCGAGCTCGACGTCGCAGCCCGACGCGCGCCCCAGCACCATGGTGCCCGGCATCAGCGGGAATCGCCGACCCGCCTCGAGTCCGCTCACCACCACCAACTCCGACGAACCTGCGGCGGTTACCGGGGTCAGGGCAGCGCCAACCGCCGCATGTTCGGGACGGGTGATCGCTACCGCACGCCCGAGGCGCACGGTGGCGCCCTCGTGGAGGCCAGCCTCGCCCAGCTCGAAGTCGGGATCGGCCGGCCGGTCGCCGATCAGCAGTGTGCGGTCGTCGCCCGCGGTCGGGTCGAGGGCCCGCACGAGATCGGCCACGGTGGCGGAGGGATTGTTGACCCGGACGTCCAGCTCGCGACGCGCGTCCCCAGCGACATAGACGATCTGCATCCCGCCGCAAAGCTAGTGCCGCGTCGGGCAGCGTTCGGCGGGTCACGGCGAGGCGAATCTGGCCGGCGTGGCACGTCGCAAGCGTTGCCTCAGTGTCGCGGCACTAGTGGGCACTTGCGGCCGCGGCGCCGAGCTGGTCGAGCACGAACGCGAGGACGAGCGCCTCGTCGCGCCACGCGTCGTAGCGGCCCGACGGGCCCGAGTGCCCGGCGCCCATCTCGGTCTTGAGCAGCACCGGCGCTCCCCCGGTGGACGCAGCGCGTAGCCGGGCCACCCACTTGGCGGGCTCGTGGTACGAGACCCGCGGGTCGTTCAGGCCCGCGGTGGCGAGGATGGCGGGATAGGCGCGCCGGTCGACGTTCTCGTAGGGCGAGTACGACCGCATGTAGCGGTAGGCCTCGGGATCGGTCACCGGGTTGCCCCACTCCTCCCACTCGGTCACGGTGAGGGGCAGGCTCGGGTCGAGCATGGTGTTGACGTTGTCGACGAACGGCACCTCGGCGACGATCGCGTGGAACCGCTCGGGCGCCAGGTTCGCCACTGCCCCCATGAGCAGCCCCCCGGCGCTACCGCCCCGCGCCGCGAGCAGGCCGGGACTGGTGTAGCCCCGCGCGATCAGGTGGTCGGCGGCGGCGACGAAGTCGGTGAACGTGTTGCGCTTGCGCAGCAGCTTCCCGTCCTCGTACCAACTGCGGCCCATCTCGCCCCCTCCCCGGACGTGGGCGATCGCGAACGTCACACCGCGGTCGAGCAGCGACAGCCGAGCGATGGAGAAGCCGGGGTCCATGCTCGCCTCGTAGGCCCCGTAGCCGAACAGCAACGTCGGCGCCGGCCCCTGGGGATGATCACGCCGCCGCACCAGCGACAGCGGGACCGACGTGCCGTCGGGCGCGGCGGCCCACTCACGGATGGACTCGTAGCGGCCGGGGTCGAAGTCGCCCAGCACCGGTTGGCGCTTGCGCAGCGTCCGCGTGCGGGCGTCGAGGTCGTAGTCGTAGACCGACGCCGGCGTCACCAGCGAGGTGTAGTGGAACCGGTAGACGGTCGAGTCGTACTCGGGGTTGTCCCCGAACGCCACCACGGTGTACACGGGCTCGTCGAACTCGACGTCGTGGGTCGCACCGTCGGTCGTCCGGATGACCCTGAGCCCCGTCAGGGCATCGCGGCGCACGTGCACGACGACATGGTCGGCGAACGCCTCGGCCGCCTGGATCCGGGTGCCCGGCACGTCGGGGATCACGTCCCGCCAGTGCTCCCGGCCGGGGCTCGTGACCGGCGCCTCGACGAGCCGGAAGTCCAGCGCCTGGTCGTTGGTGACGATGAGGAAACGGTCGGCCTGGTGATCGACGTGGTACTCGACGCCGTCGCGTCGGGGCTCGATGACGCTGAACTCTCCGGTGGGGTCATCGGCGGGCAGCACCCGCACCTCACTCGTCACCATGCTGCCGAGGCCGAGCACGATGAAGCGCTCGCTGCGGCTGAGATGCACGCCGAGGAAGAACCGCCGGTCCTCTTCCTCGTAGACGAGCTCGTCGGCGGAGACCTCCGTGCGGAGGCGGTGGCGCCACAGCCGATGGGGGCGCCGGGCCTCGTCGGGGGTGACGTAGAAGAAGGTGCCGCTGTCGGCCGACCAGGCCGCGCCGTAGTACGTGCCCGGGATCTCGTCGGCGAGGTGCTCCCCGGTGTCGAGGTCCTTGAACCGCATCGTGAAGACCTCGGCGCCGTCGGAGTCGACCGAATAGGCCACCATCCGGTGGTCCGGGCTGACCTCGAAGTGGCCCACGTCCAGGTAGGGCCCGTCGCCCGCCACCTCGTTGAAGTCGACCAGCACCTGCTCGGTGGAGGCGTCGTCCTCGTCCGTACGCCGGCAACGGATCGCATACTGCAGGCCCTCGACGGTCCGGCCGTAGTACCACCACGGGCCCTTGCGCACCGGCACCGTGAGGTCGGTCTCCTGCGTCCGCGCCTTGATCTCCTCGAACACGGTCTGGCGCAGGTCGGACGTGGGCGCCAGCACGTCCACCAGGTATGCGTTCTCGCCCTCGAGGTGCGCGATCACCTCGGGGTCGTCACGGTCGCGGAGCCACGCATACTCGTCGACGACCGTCTCGCCGTGCAGGCGTCGCTCCACCGGCACCCGTTTGGCTGCCGGTGGCGTGGCGCCGGTGGGGGCTGAGACAGCGGGGGACGCCGGCTCGGTCATGGTCGTTCCACGCTAGGGCCGCGTGGCCCCAGTGCCGCGACGAACGCGGCGTCAGCCCCGCCGTACCGCCAGCCCCGCGAGGCGGTCGGACAGCTCGCGCAGCCGCCGGCGGGCGGTGGCATCGCCCGCCTGGGGGTTCGGCCGGAACTCTGGGCGGCCGTCGAAGTAGCGACCGGTCACACCGTCCAACCCTGGGTCGGTCGCGAGCCCGACGGTGGCGTCGACACCCTGGTCCAACGGGTGAGCAGGTCGACGCCGGCGTGGGTCAGGATCTTCGTGGGCATGAACGTGCCGGGGTGCAGGGCATTGGCGGTCACGCCCCGCCCCGCGAGCTCGTCGGCCAGGTCGACGGTGAACATGATCTGGGCCAGCTTCGACCGGCAGTAGACAGGGGGCTGTGACCGCGGGCCGAATACGAACTAGTGTTCGTGTCTGTGGGCTTGGTGTGGTCGGAGAAGGGTGGTTACGTCGCCCAGAGGGGCCACGACGCCACCGGCTTCATGGCCCAAGTACAGGGCCCGGTAGCTGAGGCTTCTGGCGACCGTTGTCGCGCGTCGTCGATTGTTTCTGGTGCCTGAGGGAGTCTTGGCCATCGTCGGACTGTACGAATCGATGGCCCGGCCGTCTTCGGTAGCTCTACGCAATCGGATCGTGGGTCCTACCAATCGCACCCGATGTCGCCGACACCCTCAACGGCCCGTACGACCTCGACCGTAGGCCGACCCGCCTTGCCTTCGCGTGGGACCCGGGTCTGCGTCACCCAGCCACGCTCGGCCATCCGTTCCACGACTTGGTGCTCGGGGCCGCATCGCCAGCACCACTCGACCGCCACATCGAGCTGATCGAGCGGCTCGACCAGGTCGCAATGCGGAACCGCGACCAACGGGTCGAACGAAGCCTTGGCGTCGAACTCGGGTTGTGAGCCGAGCGTCAGGGCACCCGCCTCAGAGCGAGCGCGCCATCGCGGCAGAACCAGCGACACGTTGGAACCAGCACAAGCCCCCTGGCCCGGCCGATTCGGACGAGGTTGGTGCTGTGTCGGGTAGCTTCGGTGCGGGATGCGTGGTATCGGTTGCCGGCTGGCTGTGGCAGGCCTTCTCGCCGTAGTGCTTGCTGCCCTGCTGGTTCAGCGGTCCGAGACCCCAGGGGGCGGCCCGGTCGATCGTCACGGGCAGCGAGCCGCAGAGGTGGTCATCGCGGCAGCACCCACTGATGGGTTGTCGCTGGTGACTCGGGCCCGGACGGCTCTCGATGGTGAGCTGTTCTCCGCCCGTCGCTTCTCGAAAGCGGAGCTGGTGGGCGCAGCGTTGGGGCTGGGGCTGCTGTCGCTGGCGTGGAGCTGGTGGTACCTGATGCGTCCCGATCGCTGGTTCGCGTCTCCTTCGCGGCGAGCAGCGCGTGCGGCGCTGCGCGCGCCGCCAGGGCTCGTAGTTCCCTGAGCCCTGCGTCCTTCGCCGATCGGCTGTAGCGCGTCACTCCCGCACGCAGGTGAGCGCGTTTGCTAGGGCGTGCTTCCCTGCGATCGTCCCCAGCTCGGGGTGCGGGCGTTTGTTCGGTAAGTGGCGGTTGGGCTCTGTCCATGTCGGGGTCGAGGCGAGGAGCCCAGCGTCGTGTACGTAATGCTCACACCGGGCGGACGCGAACAGGATTGCGAACGTCGAGTCGGGCGCCGTAATGAGGGGCGGCTAACCGACGGAGGCCGCAAAGTGTTCCCGGGCACGGGGTCGCGGCGCGACAGCTTCCATCCGTGTCGCTGTCGCCAGCAGGAGCACCACGCGGGTCCGGCCGGTGCGAGGCGCCGGTGCAGTGTGTTGGGCGGCGTCGTCGCCGCGGTGATGTCGTGACTAGCCGTGTGGCGGTGCGGGGGCCGCGGTCGGTGGGAGGGACCGATCTCATCGGATACTTGGTGACTGTCCCGTTTGTGGTCGTGGCGCTGTTGGTGGCGGCGTCTGCTCTGCCGCTGCCCGCCTATGTGGATGAGGTCACGATCGACAATCCGCATGATTGGCCAGCGCATGTCCAGGTGTCCGACGCGGACCGTGACGGTTGGCTCGGCGTTGGCACGGTCGGCCGTGAGACCGAGCAGGGCTTTCTCGAGATCGTTGATCAGGGCGACATCTGGATCTTTCGGTTCTCTTATGCGCGCGAGGCCGTGGAGATGCGTGTCAGTGGCACCCGGCTCGAAGACGACGACTGGCAGGTGACCGTGCCGGATGAGTTCGCGGAGACCCTGCGTGCTGCCGGTGTCGCGGCGGCGCCCTAGCCACGCTGCGGCCAGCGACCCGTCGGAAAGATTCAGAACGACGGATGGATGCGTCTCGACGGCAGATTGGGGCTGCGCACTCAGCGCCGGTACCCCTGGTTGGATTGAGTTGGGCCATGGACCCCTCGGACAGGTAGCGGCGCTCGCCTGATTGCCACTCGTCGTACGTGTCGGCCGCCGGTTTTGCGGTGCCGGCGGTACTGCAGCCCGACGGTCCCGTTGCTGCGGGGTGGAGCGCGCTCGAAGTCAAGGCCCGACCGATCGATTGGGTGGGACGAGGTGTCCTCTAGGGTTGTCGGCCCATGCCCGACGATCCCGCGGTAGCGCTCGTGCACGGCTTCGCCTCGTCGTTCGCGCACGGCTGGGAGCACAACGGCTGGACCGACCTGCTGGCCGACGCGGGCAGGAAGGTTGTGCGAGTCGACCTACCGGGCCACGGCCAATCACCGCCCACGACCGACCCCGCGGCGTTCGCCGACGTGCAGGGGACCCTGGCCGAGGCCATCGCGCCCCACGCGCCGGTCGACGCCGTCGGGTTCTCGACCGGCGCCCGCCTGCTGCTGGGGCTGGCGGCGGAGGACCCGGGACGCCTGCGCAAACTGGTGGTGATCGGTGTCGGCGACAACCTGTTCGGGGTCGAGGACCGGGAGCCGCTGGCCCGGGCGCTGGAGTCGGGCGAGGAGGTGGCCGCGGAGGACATCGGTGTCCAGCTGTTCGTGCGCCTGGCGCGGACCGCCGGCAACGATCCGCAGGCGCTGGCCGCCTTCCTGCGCCGCCCGGACCGGCCGCTGACCGAGGACGACCTGGCGCGCGTGGCCAGCCCGGTGCTCGTCGTCCTCGGCGACCGTGACTTCTCGGGACCCGCCGATCGGCTGGTGGGCGCGCTCCCCGACGCCGAGTTGGTGACGCTGCGCAACGTCGACCACTTCGCCGCGCCCCGGGACTTCAACTGCATCAACCGGTCCCTGGGGTTCATCGACGTGTGAGCGGCGCCAGCCGATCAGCTGATGCCGTCCCACCGCTCGACGAGGAGGAACTTCTGGACCTTGCCGGCGGGCGTGCGGGGGAGCTCGTCGAGGATGAGGAACTCCTCGGGGATCTTCTGCCGGGCGATGCGCTGCGCCTCGAGGAACGAGCGCAGCGCGCCGGGGTCGGCGGCATGGCGGTCCCGGGCGACGATCGCCGCGCACACCCGCTCCCCGAGGCGGCCGCCCGGCACGCCGACCACCGCGACCTCGGCGACCTCGGGGTGGCGGGCCAGCAGGTCCTCGATCTCGCGGGCGCTGAACTTCTCGCCACCCCGGTTGATGATGTCCTTGCGGCGCCCGGTGATCGTGACGTAGCCGGCATCGTCGACCGCACCGAGGTCGCCCGTGTAGAACCACCCGCCGCCGTCGACCACCTCGGCGCTCAGCGCCGCGTCGACGTAGCCGAGCATGCGCTCGGGCCCGCGCACCCGGAGCTCGCCCTCGGCGCCGGTCGGGAGCGGCCGCCGGTCCTCGTCGACCGCCTCGACCTCCACCGCCTCGGCGCGATGGCCGTCGGTGTGCGCCCGCCGTTCCAGGGGATCGTTCTCGCCCGCCAGCGTCGTGGTCGGGAACTCGGTCATCCCCCAGGCCCGGTGGGCGGCGATGCCGAGCGCGTCGGCCTCCTCGACGAGGTGGGGCGGGACCGCGGACCCCCCGCAGGTGAACTGGCGGAGGGCCGGGCGGGCGACGCCCCGGCTCGCGTACTGCTCCACCACGCCCTGGAGGAACGGCGTGGCGCCGGCCATGTAGGTGGCGCCCTCGGCCTCGATGCGGTCGACGGACTTCTCCGGATCCCAGCCGTCGGCCAGCACCGAGCGGGCACCGACGGCCGTGGGCACGAGCAGCCCCTGGAGCAGGCCGGTGATGTGAGTGACGGGGGAGGCCATGAACATCACATCCCGCCACGTCAGCGCCCACTCCCGCTGCATCGACCGGACCTCCTGGAGCAGCGTGGCGCTGCTGTGGACCGCGCCTTTGGGCGCCGCCGTCGTGCCCGAGGTGTAAAGGACGAGGCAGGGTTCGTCGGCGGGGGCGGGCTCGACCGCCGCTGGCAGGTGCGGCACCGGCGACAGCTCGTGGATCGACTGCCAGCCGGCGGCGGCTCCCGATACGAGCCGGGCGCCGGGGCGGTGGCCGAGGGCGGCGAGGACGTCGTCGAACTCGGCGGCGTGGCGCCGCCCCCAGTGCTCGTCGGCGGTGACCACGGCGGCGGGGCGGAGCTGGTCGAGCACGAACGAGAGCTCGTGCTCGCGGTAGATCGGCACCACCGGGTTGTTGACCGCCCCGATCCGCCAGACCGCGGCGGCGACGGCGATGGCGTCGACGCCGTTGGGCAGCATCCAGGTCACGACGTCGCCCTGGCCAACCCCGCTGGCCACCAGCGACCCGGCCACGGCGTTGGCGCGCGTCCGCAGGTCGGCGAAGGAGTGGGTGGCGTCGCCCGCGACCACCGCCCCGCGGGCGGGCCACTGGTCGGCGGCACGGTCCAGGCACCAGCCGATCCGCTCGCCGGTGAGGCGCCCGGTATCGCGCCACGCCCGGACGAGCTCCGGCGGGTTCGGCGGCGCGGTGGCTCGCAGGCTCACGGTGCCGCCAGGTAGTCAGCGATCACCCTCAACCTCTAGGTCAGGTTCACGTCAGCGTGGCGATGAGCTCGGCCTCGTCGTCGAGCCCCCGACAGGCGCACGGGTTATCGCGGAGGATACGAGGTCGCGGAGCGCCACCGGACCGTCGCTCAGGCCGATCCCCACGATCACCGGCGTGCGGTCCGACGAGGTCACGAGGGCACCTCGTTGTCGAGGACCTTCTCGACGACGCCCATCCTATGTATGTTTAGGAGGAAAGCGGACCAGGGTCAAGCCCGGAGCTGCGTCGCATCGCGGCCCGGTAGGTCTCGAGCCGCTCGACGAGCTCGTCGGGGTGAGCCAGCGCCGGCAGGTGGCCCCCCGCCATCTCGTCGGGCGTGATGCCGAGGCGCTCTCGCACGACGCGGCGCATGAATTCGGCCGGGAAGAAGCGATCGTCGCGACACAGGAGGAACGTCGTCGGCACGTCGGGCCACGCCGCCAGCGGCCACGGCTTTTCCATCGGCGTACCGGACTGGTCCCGTTCGCCCCGTGCGTACGCCTCGGCCACCACGTCCGGCGGCACGTCATGGAAGTACTCGAGCATGGGGTCGCGCTCGGCGTCGCTCGCCCAGCCCTCACGCTCCGCCTGCTCCCGCCTCGCCTGTTCGAATCCCGTGTTGGCCCACCAGTCGGCGGGCCTCTCCCCGGGCCGCGGCACCATCGCCGCCAGCAGGACCATCAGCCGCACGGGCACCCGATCGCAGACCAGCGGCGCCGTGAACCCACCGAGCGACTGGGCGACCACCACGAGATCGTCGCGGTCGGCGCGGTCGCCGATGGCGTCGACGACGGCATCCGTGTACTCGGACAGCCCGGCGGAGTCGTCGTCGGACGGCAGGTCGGGCGCCACCACGTCGTGGCCCCGCAACCGCAGCCGGGGGACGACGAGGTGCCAGTACCACGAGTCCGACGCCGCACCATGGATCAGGACATACGTAGCCATCGCTCGGATATGACGTCCGGCGGCGGCCGATCTCATCGGCCGAGCTCGGAGCCTGCGCCGGCGTCGGTCCCGGCCCACCGGGCCGGCACCGGGAGGGCTCAGGCGCCGTACTGCTCGCGCAGCGCGGGTTTCACCACCTTGCCGGTGGCGTTGCGGGGCAGCGCGTCGACGACGATCACCGACGTGGGCTTCTTGAATGACGCCAGCTGCTCCCGGCACCAGGCGATGATCTCGTCCTCCGTGGGCGGTGCGACGGGGTCGGCGGCGACCACCACCGCGCACGGGGTCTCGCCCCAGCGCGGGTGGGGCACGCCGATGACGGCGGCCTCGGCGACGCCCGGATGCGCCGAGATCGCGGCCTCGACCTCCGGGCAGTAGATGTTCTCGCCGCCCGAGATGATCATGTCGTGGCGGCGGTCGACGACGTAGATGTAGCCCTCCTCGTCCATGCGGCACAGGTCGCCCGAGTGGAACCACCCGCCCGAAACCGCCTCCTCGTTGGCGTCGGGCATGTTCCAGTAGCCCTGCATGACCGTCGGGCCGCGGTACACGATCTCCCCCACCTCGCCGGTCGCCACGTCGTTCATCCGCTCGTCCACGATGCGCGCCTCGACGTTGACGACGGGTGTGCCGACCGAGCCCCGCTTGCGCTCGGCGTCCTCGGCGTGCAGCACGCACGTCACCGGGCTCATCTCCGTCTGGCCGAAGAAGCTGAAGATCGGCACCCCGGGCAGGGTCGTGCTCATCTTCTCGAGCACATGGACGGGCGTGTTCGCCGCCCCCCACGACACCCGGCGCAGGCGCAGGTCGCGGTCGCCCGCAGCCACGACGTCGCAGACCTCGTCCCACTGCATCCCGACGAAGACGCATCCGGTCACCCGGTAGCGCTCGAGGTCGTCCACCGCGGCCTTGGCGTCGAACTGCCCGGACCGCACGATCACCGAGCTCCCGCCCGCCATGACATACGGCAGGATGCCGACGAGCCCGCCGATGTGGAACAGCGGCAGGTTGGCGTACCACACGTCGTCGTGGCCGCCGATGCCCTGTTCGATCATCGAGTTGACCGTCTGCATCACCACGTTGAAGTGGGTCAGCAGGGCGCCCTTGGGCCGTCCGGTGGTGCCCGAGGTGTACATGATCAGCGCCGGCGCCTGCTCCGGCACGTCGACCTCGAGCGGATCGTCAGACTCGGCCGCGAGCATGTCTTCGTAGCTCTCGACCCGGGCCCCGCCGCCAGCGGGCGCGTCTGCCTTCGATTCACCCAGCACCACGACGGCGTCGAGTGTCGCCAACGAGGGCCGCACCGCATCCACCAGTGCCAGCAACGCCTCGTCGACGATGACCGCGCGGGCGCCGGAATCGCCCAGCACGTATCCGACCTCCGGCGCCACGAGCCGGAAGTTGACCGGCACGACGATCGCCCCCAGCCGCCAGCCGGCGAAGATCGCCTCGACCATCTCGATGCTGTTGCCCATCAGGACGGCGACCCGGTCGCCCTGGCCGACGCCGCGAGCCCCCAGCCCGCGTGCGAGCCGGTTCACGCGGGAGTCGATCTCGCGGAACGTCCGGGAATCCTCATCGCACACGAACGCCACCCGCTCCGGGAACTTCCGGGCGATGCGGGCGAGCTGCTCGCCGTGCGACATCCGCCGCGCCGCGTCCAGCGCCGGCGTTGCGCCCGTTGTCGCGCCGGCCGATCCCCCCATGTCACCTCTCCTCGTTGCCGCACTCGCCTTATGGGCGAGACTATCTTATGTATGATACTGAAGTTAGCTACACTGGCGGTCGACGAGGGGCGGATCCAACAGCTGTCGCCGAATCGCACCGCTAGGGGGCGGAGCATGGACTACGACCTTGGTGAGCAGGCTGAGCGCCTGCGGCTGCGGCTGCGCCAGCTGGTCGAGGAGCACCTGCCCGAGGGATTCCTGGGTGCCTTCACCGACGATCCCGAGGATCTTGCCATCACCCAGCGATTCTGCAAGCTCCTGGCGGCCGAAGGTCTGCTCGCTAAGGCCTGGCCCACGGAGTACGGGGGCGGCGGCAGCTCCGTGTGGGAGCAGACGGTGGTGCGGGAGGAGATGTGGGCCCACCACGAGCCCCGGGGCCCGCAGTACATGGGCATCAACTGGGTGGGCCCCGCGATCATGCGGTTCGGCACGCCGGAGCAGCAGGCGCTGCACCTCCCCGCCATCGCCGCGGGCGACGTCATCTGGTGCCAGGGCTTCAGCGAACCTGACGCCGGCTCGGACCTCGCCTCGCTCACGACCCGGGCGATGCCGGACCGCTCCGGCGGGTGGCGGATCACCGGCCAGAAGGTCTGGACGTCCTACGCGCTCATGGCGCAATGGTGCATCCTCGCCGCCCGCACGGCGGTCAAGCCCGTCAAGCACGACGGCATCACCATGTTCCTGGTGCCGATGGAGAGCCAGGGCATCACCGTGCGGCCGATCCCCAACCTGCTGGGCCCCCACCACCTCAACGAGCTGTTCCTCGACGAGGTCAGCGTCGGGCCCGACAACGTCCTCGGCCCGGTGGACCAGGGCTGGAGCGTCATCCGCGAGGCGCTCAAGTTCGAGCGGATCGGGATCGCCCGGTATGCGCGTTGTGACCGGCTGCTCACGCTGCTCCGCGACACCCTCGGCGAGCGCTGGGCCGGGCTCCCCGGGGCGCTGCGGGCCCGCTGGACACGGGCGCGCGTCCACACCCGGGCGGCGATGGTCCTCGCCTACCGGGTCGTCGACGCACAGGCCCGGGGCATCGTGGACGACGCCGACGCCAGCGTCGCCCGGATCGCGGCCACGCTCTGCGACCAGGAGGTGGCCGAGGTGCTGCTCGAAGCGCTGGCGGCCCAGGCCGTCGACGACGGCCACACCCGGCACCCGGTGCTCCACGGCGCGGTGGAGGATCACTGGCGGTACGCGCAGGCGGCAACGGTGGCATCGGGAACGATCGAGATCCAACGGATGCTCGTGGCCCGTGCGGCCCTGGCGGGCGAGGCCTGATGAACCTCGAGTTGCCGGAGATCGCGATCGACTTCGGGGCCGCGGCCGGGCGGGCGTTCACCGATGCCGGCGGCGTGGACCTCGCGCGCCGCGCCGAGGCGCAACCCGACCTACGTGTCGAGGTGGTCGCTCCCCTGCTCGATCTGCTCGGGGCACTCGACCTGCGGGTGGCCGACGACCTCGACACCGCACTCGCGGGCGGCGAGCTCTGCCGGGTCGCCGGGCGCTGCGCGCTGCCCTACCCCGTGATCGCAGTCCTGGCATCGGCGGCGCGGGACCGGCAGCCGGTCGCGCTCGTCGACCCCGTCCTGCCCCGTGCCGACCACGGCGACCTGTTCCCGCGCTGGCGGCTGGCCGCCATCGCCGGGGGCGTGTGGGAGGGGCGGCCCGAGGGCCCGCCGCTGGGCACCGAGCTGGGCCCGTTCGTCGTGGACATGGCCGCCTCCACGACGGCGGACCCCGAGCCGGTCGACGTGCCGATGCTGCTCACGTTGACCGCCTGGCAGACCCTCGGCACCCTCGAGCGTGCACTGGAGCTCACGGTCGAGCACGTCAACACGCGCCACCAGTTCGGCGGCCCGCTGGCCCGGTTCCAGGCGGTGCAGTTCCAGATCGCCGACGCCACCGTGGCCGTCCAGTCGCTGCGTGAGCTGGCCCACTTCACGCTGTGGCGCCTATGGCTGGCGCCGCTCGACCGCCTGGTGGACGCCCTGGCCCTGCGGGCGCAGGCCCTCGAGAGCGCCCACGCCGTGCTGCGCACGTGCCACCAGCTCCACGGGGCGATCGGGTTCTGCGACGAGCACGACCTGTCGATCCTCAGCCGGCACGCGCAACCCCTCCTGCGCCTGACGGCCGGGCTCGAGGCCACCACCGAGCAGCTCATGGCCGCCATCGACCACACTGGGTTCGACAGCCTGTTCGATGCCGGCGCAACCGCAAGGTCCGCCCACAACGGGTGACAGGAGGGTCATGAGCGAGCGTCCCGCAGGGCGAGAGAGCGAGCCCGGCCCGAGCGGCCGTGGGAGCGGAAGAGCGACGCGCCGGAGCCCGAGCGGCCCGCTGCGCAGCAGCAAGAGCCGGGAACAACATTGAGCAAGGTGGCGCTCGTCACCGGGGGGAGCGGCGGCATCGGCTTCGCCTGCGGCGAGGCGCTGACGGCGGCGGGATACGACGTCGTCCTGACTGCACGCCGGGCCGATCCGCTGCGGGAGGCCGCCGACAAGCTCGGTGCCCGCTGGGTCGCGGCCGACTGCGCCGACGAGGAGCAGTTCGCCGCGGTGGTCGCGGCCGTCGACCGCGTCGACTTCCTGGTGCACGCCGCCGGCATCCTGGACGGCACGTTCGTGCGCAAGGAGGCGCCCGAGACGTTCGACCGCGTCATCCGGGCGAACCTGCGCTCGGCGTTCGTGGCCACCGCAGCCGTGCTGCCCAAGATGCCCCCGGGTGGGCGGATCGTCTTCGTCTCGTCGACAGCCGGGTTCCAGGGGATGAAGGGCCGATCGGCCTATTCGGCCTCCAAGGCGGGCATCAACGCCTTCGCCCAATCGCTGGCCGCCGAGGTGGCCCGCGACGGCATCAACGTCCACGTGATCGCGCCGGCGCCGGTCGACACCCCCATGCTCGACCGGGTGACGTTCCCCATGCACGTGCTGCAGTCACGCGACGTCGCCGACGTCATCGCGTTCCTCGACCGCCTCGACCCCAGCGTCGTGCTGCCGGAGATCGTGCTGCGCGCCGCCTCCGAAGGACCCCTCGCCTCCGAGCCGATCATGCCCGAGGCGGCAGCCCTCAAGGCCGCCCGGTCGGCCGAGCGGTCGGTTGAGCGGTCCTGAGGCTGGCCATGTCGATCGACTACGAGCAGGACGGCCACGTCGTCACCATCACCATCAACCGCCCCGAGGCGCACAACTCCCTCGACATGGATCACTTCCGCGCCCTCCTGGGGGCGTGGACCCGGTTCCGGGACGACGAGTCGGCGTGGGTGGCCGTGGTCACGGGAACGGGCAGGGCGTTCTGCACCGGCGCCGACCTCAAGAGCTTCATCCCCGAGCTGACGGGGACCCTCGACCGTCCCGACGGCTGGGACCACATGGACGCCCTCCACGCCGTCCTGCACCGATTTCCCATCTACAAGCCGATCATCGCCGCGGTGAACGGCGTGTGCGTCGCCGGCGGGATGGAGATGCTCGGCTCGACGGACATCCGCGTGGCCACGCCAGCGGCGCGCTTCGCGGTGATGGAGCCCAAGCGGGGCCTGTTCGCCGGCGGCGGCACGACCGTCCGCCTGCTGCGCCAGATCGCGTACCCGCACGCCATGGAGCTGTTGCTGACCGCCGACATGATCGACGCCGAGCGGGCGCTGACGATGGGCATCCTCAACCGGGTCGTCCCCGCGGACGAGCTCATGCCCGCGGCCTACGACTACGCGCGGCGCATCGCGGAGAACGCCCCCCTTGCCGTGTTCGCCACCAAGCAGTCGGCGATCGAGGGGCTGTCGCTGGACCTCGACGAGGCGTTCGACAACGAGGCCCGGCACACGGACCGCGTGTTCGCCACCGAGGACGCGAAGGAAGGGCCGCGGGCGTTCGCCGAGAAGCGCCCCCCGGTCTGGCAGGGCCGCTGACGAGGAATTAGTCGGCGCTCACCGCGGGTGTGCCCAGTCGGGCGTCGTCGGCCAGTGCTGCCGCGACCGCTTCTGTGGGTGGTCGGGATCGAAGCGGGCCGCGGCGTCACGGTAGGCGCGGCCGGCGGCGACGGCGGCGGCCACACCCCAGTAGTCCATCTCGTACGACCAGCGCCCGCCGCCGGCGTACTCGTAGACGGTGATGCCGGGGAAGTCGAACGGCCCGCCGCCCGGCTCGGGGTTGTCCCGCCGGTTCTGCATGTGAACCACGACCCGGTTCCCGTCGACGACGTGCCACTCGTAGACGGTGTAGATCTCGGGGTACTCCTCGTTCATGAGCTGCGTGCACCAGGTCAGGAACTCGGCGGGCGTCCTGCGGCCGTAGTAGTGGTCGATGTACACGGCGTCCGCGGTGAACAGCGCCGCCTGCGCGGCCCAGTCCTCCCCCACGGGGCCGACCCGCCACAGGTGCCGGAACGCCTCCTCCACCTCGCCCGGGTCGTGCTCGTCCATGGCCGTCCTCCCGGTTCAGTAGCCCGCCACGCGGTCGACGACGCCGGCCAGAGGCTCGCCCGCGACGTACGAGTGCAGGTTGTCGATGAACCTGTCCAGGAGCCGGCCGAGCGCTCCGGGTGCCGACCACGAGACGTGGGGGCTGAGCCGCACGCGCGGGTGACCGTAGAGCGGGTGGCCGCTCGGCAGCGGCTCGGGGTCGGCGACGTCGAGCGTGGCCCTCGCGAGCCGCCCGTCGTCGAGGGCCTCGACCAGCGCCACCTGGTCGATCAGGCTGCCCCGGCTGACGTTGATCACGTGGACCCCGGGCTTGACGCCGGCCAGGGCCTCGGCGCCCAGGAGATGCTGCGTCGCCAGGGTTGACGGCGCCGCCACGACCAGATGGTCTGCGGCCGCCAAGACCTCGGCGAGGCCGCACCGCTCCATGCCCGCCAGTGGCGCCGGGGCGTCCGTGCGCCGGACGAAGCACACCCGCATGCCGAACGCCAGCGCCCGTCGCGCCACCTCGGTGGCGATGCCGCCCGCGCCGATCAGGCCCAGCGTTCGGCCCTCCAACCCGCCGAGGTCGGCCATGGACCAGTGCTCCGGCGGTTCGTGGACCCACACGTCGGGCAGCTGCTTCTCGAACGCGAGCATCGCCGCCAGCACGAACTCGGCGATCGGCACGGCGCTGGCGCCGCGGCTGCAGGAGAGGGTCACCTCGGCGGGCAGCGCATCGATCGGGAACTTGTCGACGCCGGTCGACAGCGAATGCACCCAGCGCACGCCGCGCGCCACCACATCACCAAGGTTCGGCGTGCCCCACGGGAGCGTGAGCAGGACCTCGCCCTCGACGTCGTCGGGCACGGACCGGTCCGCCGGCACGTGCACCACCCGCGTGCCGGGAACGGCGGCGACGATCCGGTTCGCAGCGTCGCGGCCGAGGTGGTTCAGGACGGCGGGCGGGTCGGCGGCCGGGCGCACTCAGCTCGCGCGTCCGCCCTCGACCGGCGCGTCGCCCCCTGGCTGCTTGATGAAGACGCTGACGCGGCCGATCAGGCCGGCTTCGTCCCGCTCGAACACGATGCACTCCGGGTAGGTCGTCGGCTGCCCGTCCACCTCGAACGTCTCGCTGAGCTCCACGTAGGACAGCCGGTCCGAAGCGTGCGTGACCCGGCCGACCCGCAGCTCGTAGCCCCGCAGCGACGTGATGATCCCCCGCAGGAAGTCGACGTACGCCTGCTTGCCCTCGACCATGTCGCAGAAGGGGCCGTCGCGCACCAGCCCGTCGTCGGCGATCGTCGCCGCCAGCCCGTGCCAGTCGTGGGCCGCCAGGCACGCCAGGTAGCGCTCGACGCTGGTCGTGGCTCCGGTGGCCGCGGCGTCAGTCGTGGCAGAGGTCATGCAGCGGTCATCGTAAGGGCAGGGCGTGATCGCTGCGGCGCCTGCAGGACGAATTCGCGGGGCTCGTCGCGTGATGTGTAAACCTTTCAAATGATGAAGAGGCCCACATGGTGATGGACGGCCGATTCCAGGGGCGCACGCGGCAACTGAGCCAGCCGCGCGTGGCCGAGATGGTGGCCGACATCCTCCGAGCGCGGATCGTCGACGGCCAGTTGGGGGACGGCGACCTGCTCCCCAAGCAGGACGACCTGCTCGACGAGTTCCGGGTCTCCCGGCCCTCCATCCGCGAGGCGATGCGCATCCTCGAGACCGAGGGCCTCATCAGCGTCCGCAGGGGCAACATCGGCGGCGCCGAGGTCCACGCCCCGAAGGCGAGCAACGCCGCCTACATGCTCGGCCTGGTGATGCAGTCCCACCACGTCGACCTGGCCGACCTCGCCGAGGCCCTGCGCATCCTCGAGCCCGACTGCGCCGCGCTGTGCGCGGCCCGCGACGACCGCGCCAAGGCCGTCGTGCCCCGGCTGCGCGAGCTGAACGACCAGGCCGAGGCCCAGCTCGACGACGGGCCCGAGTTCACGCGCCTCGCACGGCAGTTCCACGACGAGATGGTGGAGTCGTGCGGCAACACCACGATGATCCTGCTGGTCGGCACTCTCGAGACCCTGTGGTCATCGCTCGAGTCGCAATGGGCCGAGACCATCGACGCCGAGGGCCACTACCCCGAGGTCAAGCTGCGCAAGCTGGTGCTGAGGGCCCACGCCCGGCTGACCGACGCCATCGACGCCGGGAATCGCGAGCTGGCGCACCGGTCCGCCCGCAAGCACCTCGACGAGTCGCAGCGGTACGTGCTCGCCACCAACGGCGGTCACCGGGTGAACATCACGGGCCTGCGGTCGCACCTCGCGCCCTCGCCGGGCCGCGGCCCCGACGCCTACCTCGGGTAGGGACCGCGGCGGCCCCCGAGGCAATAGCGAACGTTCCACCGAGCCCGAGGCAATAGCGACCGGCATCCGTTCGTCATTGCCTCGCGCGTGCCGCAGCGTTCGTCATTGCCTCGGGCCGGGGGGACCTCGGGCGCTACGCGAAGTGCTTCGCGAGCAGCGGTAACCCGAGATCCGCCATCCCGCTTCCTCCTACAGGCCCACGGGCCGGTCGCCTATCACCTGGGACACACGCAGGCGGTCGAGCTCCTCGGCGGTCAGGCCCAGCTCGCCGCCGAGGACCTCGTCGTTGTGCTGTCCGAGGGTGGGGGCCGGCCGGCGGCACCAACGGTCGACCCCCTGCAGCCGGGCGAAGGGCAGGCCCGCGTACTCCGTGGGCCCGGTGTGGGGATGGTCGACCGTCTCGAAGAAGGCCCGCGCCCGCAGCTGCACGTTGTCGACGACGTCGGGGGGCAGCACCACGGATGCCGCCGGGATGCCGGCGGCGGCGAGCTCCTCCACGACGGCGTCGCGGTCGCGACCGGCGAACCATGCCGACAGCTCCCGGTCGAGCAGGTCGTGCGCGGCGCGCCGGCCGCCATGCGTCGCCAGCGCCGGATCCGCCGCCCACGCGGGATCGCCGAGCACCCGCCGCAGCCCCGACCACTGGTCGTCGCCGGCCACGGCCAACGCCACCCACTGCTCCTCGCCGCGGCAGGCGTAGACGTTCTGGGGTGCGGCCGCGGGCCCCCGGTTCCCCTCTCGCTCGAGGACGACGCCGCTCACGTCGTGCTCGATGACCTGCTCGGCGGTGACGTTGAGGGCCACCTCGATCATGGGCAGCTCGAGCAGCCCGCCTTCGCCGGTCCGGTCACGCCGGGCGAGCGCGGCCATCAGGGCGAACGCCGCGTGGATGCCCGCCAGGGGGTCGCAGGCCCCACGGGGTGCCATGGGGGCACCGTCGGGGTAGCCGGTCAGCCAGGCCATGCCCGAGAGCTGCTCCATGGTGGGCGCGAAGCCGACCCGGTCCCGCCACGGGCCCCCGAGCCCGAACGCCGGCATGCGCACCACCACGGCCCGCGGGTTCACCTCGTGCAGCACGTCGTCGCCGAGGCCGAACGCCTCCATGACCCGGGGCGAGAAGTTCTCGACGACGGCGTCGGCGCCGGCGACCAGGCGCTTGGCGAGGTCGACGCCCTCGGGGCGACCCAGGTCGAGCGTGACCGATCGCTTGCCCACGTTCACGCCGTGGAACAGCCAGCTGTGCTCCCACCAGCGCTCGGTGCCCGCGGGGGGACTGGCGGCAAAGCGGATGCCGTCAGGCCGCTGGATCGACTCGACCTTCACCACGTCGGCCCCCAGGGCGGCGAGGAGGTGGGTGGCCGAGGGGCCGGCCCAGAACGCCGTGAGGTCGACGATCCGGATCCCGTCGAGCGGCAATCCCCATCGTGTCGGTGCGGAGGCCCGCTCCGGCGTCTCACGTGTGACCGGACGCGGGGAGAGCCGCCACGGCGGCCGGGGCTGGCGGAAGCCGGCCGGGTTGTGTCGGAACACCCCACGCTCCACGAAGTGGTCCATGCCCGGGATCGACGCACCGTTGCCGAGCGGCGCCATCGGGATGCGGAACAGGCTGGCGGTCTCGACGATCTCCTCCACGGTCCGCTCTGCGAACCACGGGTGGATCAGGTCGTAGACCTCGCGGCGGCGGGGCCACCGCCCCAGCTGGTACCCCAGCTCCTTGTCCTCGGCCAACACGGGCTGCCCGACCATGGTCGCGAAGTCCTGCCACTGCTGGCCCGTCACCATCGAGGTGCCCACCCAGCCGTCCTTCGCCGGCTCGATGGAGGGCACCTCGATCGAGCGGGCGAAGGACGGGAGGCCCATGAGGCGCACGTGCAGCCACTCGAATGCCTGCATCGCCAGCGTCATGCACTCCAGCAGCGACACGTCGACGTGGTCGCCGGCGCCCGTGGCCGCCGCGCGCCGCCGCGCCGCCAGGGTCCCGGCGGCCGCACAGACGCCGCCGACGTACTCCCCCACACCGCCCCCGACCGACACCGGCGGTCGCTCGGGGACGCCGCGGAACCCGGTGGCACCGCACCACGCCTGGAGCGTGAACTCGGTGGCCGCCCGCTCCGCCCACGGACCCGTCCAGCCGAAGTCGGAGATCGTCACCAGCACGGCGGCCGGGTCGGCCGCCCGGACCGCGTCGACGTCGACGCCCAGGCGCGCCGCGCCCGCGGGGGTCGCCGTCAGCACGATGACGTCGGCGCCGCCGAGCGCGTCGCGTGGGTCGGCGGCGTGGAGCACCTTGCCCGCCGCCAGGTAGCGGAACAGCGGACCGTCGCCGTCGAGCGCCGCCCCGCTCGCGCTCCAGCGCCGCAGCGGGTCACCGCCGGGCGGCTCGACCTTGATCACGTCGGCGCCGGCGTCCGCCAGCAGCTTCCCGCAGTACGCGCCGGCGACGCGCTCGCTCAGCTCGACGACGCGCAGCCCGGCGAGCGGCCCGTCAGGGTCGGACCACGTAGCCGGCCCGCTCACGATCCCAGGTGGCATCGGTGACGCCGCGCGCCCGGAGCTCGTGCTTGAGCACGCGCCCGACGGCGTTCTTGGGCAGGTCGGCGCAGACCTCCACGTACCGGGGGACGGCGAAGTACGGCAGCCGCTCCCGGCAGAAGTCCATGAACGGGACGATCTCCAGCTCCTCGCCGGGCTTCGCCACGACGCACACCATCACGTCGTCCTCGCCCAGCTCACTGGGCACGCCGATGGCGGCGATCTCGGCCACCACGGGGTGCCGCAGCAGTGCCTGCTCCACCTCGAACGACGAGATGTTCTCGCCGCGCCGCCTCATGGCGTCCTTCTTCCGGTCGACGTAGGTGAAGTTGCCGTCGTCGTCGAACCGTCCCAGGTCCCCGGTGTGGAACCAGAGGTTGTGCATCTGCTCGAGCGTCGCCTCGGGCCTGCCGTCGTAGCCCTCGAACATCGTGTGGGGCCGGCGGGGCCGGCACACGACCTCGCCCACCGTCCCGGCCGGCACCTCGTTGTCCTGGTCGTCGAAGATCTTCACCTCGAACCCGGGGTTGGCGCGGCCCGACGCACCCGGCGGGTTGTCGACGGCGACGCCGGCGTACGTGAGCGGGAACGCCTCGGTGGTGCCGTAGACGGTGACGATCCGGCAGCCGTAGCGCTCCTCGATGTCGTGGTAGATCTCCCTGGGCACCGGCGCTGCGGACAGGAAGCGGATAGGCAGGTCCTTGTCGCTCTCGTCCGGGGGCAGGTTCCACAGCATCACCACCAGCGCCCCGGCGAGCGCGATGCCGGCGGCGTCGTAGCGCCGCACCTGGTCCCAGGTGTTGGTGACGCTGAACACCTTCTCCAGCACGCCGGTCCCGCCCGCCAGCATGGGGCCGAGCACGGTGCCGATCGCGCTCAGGTGGAACAGCGGCAGCGGGCCGTACACGGTCTCGCCGGGCTGTAGCTGCCAACAGTCGACCATGGTCTGCGCCGCGGACAGCAGGTAGTGCTGGGTGACGAGAGCGCCCTTCGACCGACCGGTGGTGCCCGACGTGTAGAAGATGGCGCCGGGACGGTTCCACGCCGGGCCCGCCCCGCCGGCCACCTCGCCGCTGTCACCCTCACGCAGCCGGCTGATCGGGTGCACGGCGATGCGGTCGGGGGCGGCGGGCATGTCGCCGCCAGCATCGTCATCCCCGTCGGCACGGACGAAGATCGTCCGCAGGCTGGGGACATCGGCCGCCACCGCCAGCAGCTGCTGGGCCAGCGAGGCGTCTACGGCAATGGCCTTGGTCTGGCTGTCGCTGAGCTGGTTGGCCAGGAAGTCCCCGCGGTAAGCGGCGTTGACCGGCACCGCCACGGCCCCGAGATAGGCGGCACCGAACCAGACGTCGATCCATTCGGCCGACGTCCCCATGTATATGGCGACGCGGTCGCCGGACTCGATGCCGGAGGCCGCCAGCATGTTGGCGCTCGACACCGCGCGGGAACGCATCTCGGCGTACGTCACCGGCTCGTCGAGGATGTGGAGGAGCGGCTGGTCGGCCCGCTTCTGTGCCTGCTCGTCGAGGACCGAGGGAATGGTCAGGCGTTCGCCCACCGTCCACGCCCCGCCCATCACGAACCTTCCCGGCCGCCGGTGCCGGCCGGCGCGCCGTCGGACGGGAGCGTGTCGGGCGGATAGAAGCGCTGCGCCCAGCGCCGCAGCGCGGCGTAGTCCTTTGCCTCCTCGACGGCGAAGTTGGGCTTGGGCAGGTACTTCATGTTCTCCCAGGTGAAGAAGTCCTGCTTGATGATCTCCTGCTGGAGCTGGATCCACCTTGCGGCCCTGCCCGTGGGCTTGTCGCCGGTGTCGCCGGGCTCACGGATGCAGGCCATCGTGAAGTAGTAGTCGGTGTAGTCCTCATCGACCGGCGTGTGGCCCGTGATCTGTACCGAGGCCAACACCTCGGCCGGGAACCGCACGAAGCCGATGCTCAGGCCGTACGTGTCGTACACCACGGTCCCGTCGACGGGGCCGTCGGGCGTGAGCCACGTCGCCTCGTGGGCGCCCCCGTAGTTGACGGCGACGGTGGCGTGGAGGTGGTTCTCGTGCAGCTCGAACGACGTGGTCTGCGCTGGTTGATCGCCGTGGTGGACGGGCTGGATGTGGTACGGGTCGGCGGCGTTCTCGACGATCACCTGCGGGTGCACCTTGACCCGGTTCAACATGCGCGAGTGCGGGTGCAGCGGGTAGTAGTCATCGGTCTCCAGCTCGGGCACGTCGGGCGGGTCCCATGTCGGCTCCCGCCCGTCCCGGTCGAACCACATCAAGACCATGCCGCACCACTCCATGACCGGGAACGACTGGATGCGGACGTTCTGCTTGCACCGCTCCTTCGAGTACGGGATGAGGGCGTTGGAGCCGTCGCCGCGCCAGTGCCAGCCGTGCCAGGGGCAGACGATGTCGTCGCCCTCGACGTGGCCACCGACGCCCAGATGCCCGCCGAGGTGCTGGCAGTAGGCGTCCAGCACCGAGACCTCGCCCCCCTCGGTCCGGAAGCAGACGAGCTCCCTCCCGAAGTAGTGCAACCGCTTGACGTCCCCCCGCGCCACATCCGACGACCACGCCACCACGAACCATCCGGCGGGGTAGCGATACGACGACACGGCCAACGGCGAGGCCGGCTGGCTCTCGTTCACACGTGGCATTTTCCTCCCTCAGCGGCCGAAGCCGCCGCCGTCGACCGCGATCCGCTGCCCGGTCACCAGCGTGCACCGGTCCGAGACGAGGAAGCGCACGACCGAGGCGATGTCCTCGGGCTCGCAGACACGCCCGAGCGGCACGTTGCGGTCGAGGTCGTGGATGTCGTCGACGCCGAGGGCGCCCTTGGCGACGCGGCGCCCCATCTCGGTGTTGACCAGGCCGCCGGCCACGACGTTCACGCGGATGCCGTTGCGGGCCTCCTCGCGCGCCAGTGTGAACGCCAGCGCCTCGAGGCCCGCCTTCGCCATCGTGTAGGGAGCGGAGTTGGGGTCGAAGCTCTGCGTGGACTGGCTGGAGATCAGGACGACGTCGCCCCGCGGCCGCGAGCGCAGGTGGGGCACCGCCAGCTGGCAGACGTGGTGGGCTCCGAAGGCGTGGATGCCCATGACCCGCTCGAGGTCCGCGAGCTCGGTGTCGGCGACGGTCCGGCCGCGGTTGGTCACCCCCGCGTTGTGGACGACGGCGTCGAGCTGGCCGAAGCCGGCGACGACCGCGTCCACCATCGCCTGCGCCTCCTCGAGCGAGTCGACCGACGCCTGGAACGACTCGCCCCGCCGCCCCAGCCGCGTGATCTCGGCGCCGGTCTCGTCGGCGGCGTCCTTGTCACGGCGGTAGTTCACCGCCACGTCGAAGCCGTCCTCGGCGAGGCCGACGGAGATGGCCCGGCCGATCCCCCGCCCGCCCCCCGTCACCAGCGCGACCCGACCGTTCCCGTCCATTGCGCGGTCCCCCTCGTGCTCAGTCAGTCCAGGATCGTGGGATCGCGGCGCAGCTCGCGCCGGGCCATCGACTCGAACAGGCCGGTGAACTGGTGTGTGTTGAAGAAGTCGCCGTAGTTCCGGGCCGCGTCACGGTTCATCGGCGTGCCGCCCCCGGCGGCGGCGATGTGCCAGGCCTGGCGGCAGCGCCACTCGAACGACATGGCCCGCAGGTAGGCCTGCTCGATGTCACTGGCCAGCACCAGGACGCCGTGGTTGGCGAGGAGCCCGACGTTGGCGTCGCCCATCGCCTTCACGGCCGCCTGCGCGTTGCGGCGATCGTCGACGGCGCCCCAGTACTCGTCGTAGACCGCCACCTCGCCGTGGTACAGCGCGCTGGTCTGGTCGTAGACCTCGGGGGCACGTCCGATGTCCGCCCAGATGGTCCCCCAGCGGGAGTGGTTGTGGATCGCCACGCCGACGTCGTGGCGGGCCTTGTGCAGCTCGACGTGCAGGGTGATCGCCGGCGTGATCGTCCAGGGACCGTCGAGCTCCTTGCCGTCGGCGTCCATGCGCATCACGTCGCTCGCCCGGAGCTCGTCCCACGTCAGCCCGAACGGATTGACCAGGAAGGTGCCGTCCGGCTGCTTGTAGGTGATGTGGCCGGCGAGGTGGTCGTCGTAGCCCTCGGAGAACAGGCAGCGGGCGAGCAACGCGAGCTCCTGCGCCGGCGCCAGCTCGGGCAGGGCCGGCGCGTAGGGCTTGCTGACCTTCATGGCCTTCATCTGCGTGGGCTTGCCGCTCTCGACGGTGGTCATGTCGTTCACCTCCGGTCGAGGATGTCCTGGAGCCGCGGGCCGTAGAACCGCAGCGCGTTCTGGCCGAGGATCTTGCGCTCGAGGTCCTCGGCCAGCCCCCGCTCCCGCACGTGCTTCACCGCCCCCGGGTACACGGCGTCGTGGTGCGGGTAGTCGGAGGCGAACATCACGTTGTCGGCCCAGCCGAGCCCGAGGGTCGCCTCCAGGCCGGGCTCCTCGACCTCGAAGGTCAGCCACGACCGGCGGTTGATGCTTCCCTTGGGGTCGCCGCCGTGGAAGTCCTCGGGTGCGAGCTCGAAGTGCTCCTCGATGCGGTCGACCCACGTCGGCGCCCAGCCGCAGCCAGCCTCCAGGAAGCCGATCCGGAGGTTGGGGAATCGCTCGAAGATGCCGGCCAGGGTGGTGACGAGCATGCCGGTCATCTGCTCGAAGACGTGGCTGACGACGTGGCAGCCGGCGTAGCTCGGCATGCGGTCGACCCCCACGGTGTCGATGCCCGAGAGGTAGGCCTCGTGGAGCCCGACGGGGACGTCCAGCCCCTGCGCGGTCTCCCAGAGTCGGTCGAAGTCGGGATGGTCGACCGTGCGGCCGCCGACCTTGTTGGGGCGGATGACGCCGCCGACGAAGCCGAGCCCGTCGACCGCCCGTTCCAGCTCGGCAGCGGCGAGCGCAGGATCCTGCTGCGGCAAGAGCGCCACGCCGACGAGGCGGTCGGGATCGGTGGAGCAGTAACCCGCGAGCCAGTCGTTATAGGCGGCGCACAGGGCGGCGGCGATATCTGGGTTCTCGAGGAGCCCGAACATCATCCCCACGCTCGGGTAGAGGACGGCGGCGTCGATCCCCTCGTCCTCGAGCACCTGGAGCCGGACCTTGGGGTCGCGGCCGCCTTCCCGGCGCTCCCCACCGGCGGAGACGTGGTTCTGCAGGCCCCCCGGGTACGGGTACTTCGACCGCCAGAGCCGCCCCTCGATCTCGTAGGTGACGTGGCCGCCGGCGACCGACACGAAGCGCATGGCGTGGGGCTGCATGGCCGCCGGGATGGCGCCGACGAGCTCGGCCAGGTTCTCCTCGACGTGCCCATCGGCATCGATGACCAGCGACATCATGGCCCCCTCGAAGCGTGGATCGACGGCCCGATCATAGGCCACCGGGCCTTCATATAAAAGATTACTACTCTGGCGGAATCCATCGGAACGCCGGCGGCGGGGCCCTTGACCTTCAAGTCGACTGGAAGGCTTAGGGTCGCGGCGTGAGCACGTATCAGATCGCCGAGGTGGCGGAGCGGAGCGGGTTCACCGCTGCCACCCTGCGCTACTACGAGGACATCGGGCTGATGCCACCGGCCGAGCGATCGGCGGCTGGATACCGGCTGTATGACGACGCCGCGGTCGAGCGCCTGCGGTTCATCGCCCGGGCCAAGCGGCTCGGCTGCAGCCTCGACGAGATCGCCGAGCTGGCCCAGGCCTGGGACGGCGGCGAGTGCGGACCCGTCCAGGTGCGGCTCCGGGCGATGGTCGAGGCCAAGGTCGCCGAGGCGCAGGCCCGGATCGCCGAGCTGACGACCTTCACCGCCGAGCTCCGGCGAGCGTCGGCGGCGCTGGATCGCCACCGCCCGGTCGGGCCGTGCGACGACGAGTGTGGATGCGCCGCCGACGACCCGCCCATCGCCACGTGCGTGTCCGCGCCGCTGGCCGTGGAGGCCGACGGCGACGACCCGCCCATCGCCTGCACGCTCGGCCCCGACGAGATGGCCGGCCGGCTCGCCGACTGGAGGGCGCTCCTGGCGGGCGAGGGCGAGACGGGCGGGCCCCTCCAGGGCGTGACCGCCCGGCTGCCGCTCGACGACGGCGTCCGGCTCGAGTTCGCGCCGGGAACGTCCGTCACCGAGATCGCCCGCCTGGCCGACGCGGAGCAGGGCTGCTGCCGGTTCTTCGGGTTCGCGATCGTGATCGACGACCGTGGCGTCGCGCTCGAGGTCCACGCCCCCGACTCCGCTGCCGACGTCGTCACGGCGCTGTTCGGTGCACCCGGATGAGCGGGCCGGGCGCCGCTGATGAGGACGAGCGCTGGCTCGCGATGGCGCTGGAGCAGGCGCGGCTCGGGCGGGCCGAGGGCGGCATACCGATCGGCGCCGTGCTGGTGGCGGACGGGCGGGTCCTGGGCGCCGGGCGCAACCGGCGGGTCCAGCTGGGCAGCGCCATCCGTCACGGCGAGACCGACGCGATCGAGAACGCCGGACGGCTGCCCGCGGCCACCTACCGGCGGGCCAGCATGTTCACGACGCTGTCGCCGTGCTTCATGTGCGCCGGCACGATCCTGCTCTACGGGATCCGCCGGGTGGTCATCGGTGAGAACGCCACCTTCCTCGGCGCCGAGGGCCTGCTGCGCCAGCAGGGCGTTGAGCTGGTCGTGCTCGATTCGGCCGAGTGCCGCCAGCTCATGCGGGAGTTCATCACCGCAGAGCCGGCACTGTGGCACGAGGACATCGGCGAGGTGGAGCCGGGATAGGCCCCGCGTGAGCTGGCCCTACGTCCGCTCGCTCTTGCCCGCGGTCCTCCAGGCCCGGTCGAGCCGGGCCAGGCGCACCAGGCCCAGCCGCTCGTAGAACCGCCCGGCGCCGGCCCGCTCGTCCTCGACGGCCACCGTCACGAGCATCCGGTCACAGCCGCCGAGGCGCAGGTACGGCACCGCCGAGCGGACGAGCCACGAGCCGACGCCCCGTGAGCGGTGCTGCTCGTCGACCCAGAGGTTCCAGGGATCGGCCCAACCCGCCAGCGCAGGGAGCACGCCACCGGCGGTGACGTCGGAGCCGACGTCGAACAGCCCGATGGTCTCCCCGGCGAGCTCCGCCGCGAACCGGGGGGCGAAGTCGCACATGCGGCGGGCGACCACGAGTCCCTCTATCGGCGGCGCCGGCGGCGGGTCGAGGTGGTCGATGCGGCCGCCGTAGAGCAACTCCTCGCGCTCGGGCTCCGGCGCGTAGCCCGCCCCCCGCAGGATCGCGGCGATGTGGGGCCAGGTATCGGGGATGCCCGACACCGTCGGCACGAACATGCTCCCGGTGCAGAGCCACGGTGCCTCCGCGCCCCAGTCCCCGAGCTGGCGCAGTCCGGCCGCCAGCACGGCGTCGGCCGCCTCGCAGGACGACGGCCAGGCCAGAAGCCATGCGACCTCGCCCACGTTGCGGAAGGCGGGACCGACTTCGGCCGTCGCCCCGTACCGCAACAGGTGGGCCGCGGCGACGACACGATCGCGCTCGACGCCAACCAGGGTGCGGCGGCGCACGACCCAGGGGTCGACGATCGCCTCCCCGGGGTCGCGGGTCAGGCGCTCGGCGAGGTAGGCGGCCGGCAGCGCGAACCCGGGGACGACCGCGTCGAGATGGGCGTTGAGGAGCCCCGTGAGCTGATCAAGATGGTCGGGCGCGAGCGGCACGACCTCGGTTGTCGATGGCATGCGTAATGGACCTCCTGAAGCGGGCGAATGCGTTCCTCTTGGGGACACGCTTCGCCCGGGAGGCCCACGCGCACGGGCGACGGCGCCCGCATGGTGGCCGGTCAGCCAGCGTCAACATCGGCGCATTCCCCGAGCCTAGGCACGGCGCCGTGGCGGTCGCCCGGGTCATTTCGGCGGACCACTCGAGCACAGGCCGGGTGGTGATGCCGGAGCAGACGAGCACGAGGTTCCACAACCCTTGTGACTGGCACTAGGTCATGAGCGTGTCACGGCGGACGTCCGGTACGCCGGCCCCACCTTGCCGACGGCGCTGGCCCAGGCCGGCGGCTCGTGCGGTGCAGCGTGCCTCGGTCAGAAGGCACTGGTGCCGGGGTCGACCGCCGGCTGCTTGGCCGAGACGACCGCCCAGTTCAACGTGGACGAGATTACGAGTGCGCCGCTACTGCCCGTGAGCTCCCCCACGTAGGTCTCACTGTTGGTCAGGTGGCGGAGCACCGTCTCCGAGTCGTCAGTGACATTCCAGCTCTTATCGCCGATACGGATGTGCGCCATCCGACGACGGTATCCGCCTCCTCTCTTGCTCACCCACCTAGTACAAACGTATGTTCGCGAAGGTCGCGGTCAGAGCACCGTCGTTACCGTTCAGTCACTTACTTTTGGTGCTTCCACTTTGGGGGATTTGTTCGTTGGGATTGTCGAGAGTGATGCCGCTTGCATAGCGGTCGGGCGTTGGCCGGCGACCATTGTTCACCGTTGTCTCGAAGGGCCGGCTCGGCAGAGGGCGAGCACGAACACGAGGGCGAGCATCCCGATGACGCCGCCAGCGACGATCCAGCCGCTAGCGGACATGGCGAACATGGGAGCCCTTCAGTCCTTGTGGCGGCCGGGAGCGTGCACCGGGTTCGGAACGATGACGTTGGGCGTTACTTTCCGCCACACGTGGCCTTGAAGAACTCCCGCTTCAGGGTGTCTCCCTTGTCGAAGACCCGGTGCTCTTGCACCTGAACGATCGCCGTGTGGCCGTCGGCGTACTCGAGCGGCCCGACGGCGATAATCAGGACGGCTCCTTGCCCGTCGGGCGGGAACTGGTCTCCGACCCGTAGCTGGTACGTCCACGTGCCGACGAAGTTGTCGTCGCTGTCGTAGAGATCGACCACGCCGCGCACGTTCACCCGAAGATGGTGGCCCCGGTCACCGAGCTCGGTGATCCGGACGACACCGGACTCGAGTCCGTCGCCATGAACAGCGTCGCCCGTGCAGGGATCGTCGAAGTCCCAGGTGGCCGGTTCGTTAACCAATATGGTCACGGTCTGTTCGGCGTCCGCACCGACGGCAGTCGCCGGAACAACCAGCGCTACAAGACTCAGAGCCGCCGCTACCACGGCCGCGGCCAGGAGAGTTCCGGGTCGTCGCATAGGAGTACCGCCTTCCGCCGACTGTCAGACGGGTCAACTCCCTGCTGCCCGCCAGGGATCAATGTGCGCCCACGGCGTTAACCGTCGCGTAGCAAGGGATTCCCGCGGGCGGCGGAGGCGCCCCGCGTTTGGCCACGATGCACAGAAAGCTGCCGATCAGCACCGTCAGCCGTGAGCGGGATCCACACGATCCAGCCGGGCGCTCGAGAGCCTTGGCGACCTGCTCGAGGGTCAGTCAGTAGTAGTCGGGGGGCTTGGCCCAGTCGTCGGCGACGCCGGTGCCGACGGCGTCGACGAGCCGGTGCACCTTGCCACGCGCACGTCCGCGACGGACGCTCGAGTTTGAACTACGGCTCTAGCCGGGGGACCATCAGCACGTGAACCCTCGTCCCGGTTTCATCTGCGTGGTGGTCGACGACATGGCTCGGTCGCTCACCTTCTACGAGCATCTGGGGTTCAAGTTCCCGGTCGACGCGTACGCCGAGATCCACGTCGAACTGGAGCTGCCCGGCGGACTGCAGATCTACTGGGACCTTACGAAGTGGGCCAACCTGTATGCGCCGGACTATCGGCCGGCGCCCCATGGCAGGGTGGCGCTTGGGATCCAGGTCGACTCCGCCCGGGACGTCGATGCGCTGTTCACCAAGCTCAAGGGGCTCGGCTACAAGGTTGACCGCAGGCCGTGGGATGCCCCCTGGGGCGTCCGCTACGCGATGGTCTACGACCCCGACGGCAACCTCATCGAGATCTACAGCCCTCGGCCTGAGTAGCCGTTCTTGCGGCGGATGAGCTTGCCGCCGATGTCGGATTGGGGCATGCCCCCAACGGCAACGTCAGGCCGGGATCCAGTTGCCGTGGAACCCGTACGGGATCCTTGCCGGCACGTGGGCACGGGCGACGTCCTCGAGCGTGCCGGCGTCGAGCAGCACGAGGTCGGTCCGGCCGGACAGGTCGTCGTGGACGAAGCCCATCAGCACGCCATCGTCCTCGGCGGCATCCGGACTCGACGGCACGAACACGAACTCGCCCGCCCGGTGGGTCGGGCCGAACGACCGCGCCTCGCTGCGGCCCCCCACCAGGTCGTGCTTGAGGAGCGCGCCGGTGAGGTCGATGTCCCCGGCGTCGGTGCCGACGGCCGGGGCGTAGCCAAAGCGGTGGCGTCGGCCGGTCAGGCGCTCGTCGACGCGGGGGAACTCCTGGCCACGATCGTCGAGCCGCTCCTCGATCACCTTGCCGCCGGACAGGTCGACCGTCCAGCGGTCGAGGGTCGGTGGGCCCTCGTTGGGGCCGTGCCGGTCGGAGGCGAACATCTGCGGGTGGCGGACAACGTCGAGGACGATGCGGTCGCCGCCATCGTCGTACGCGTTGAGCGGGTGGTACACGTAGCAGGGCTCGACGTCGAACCAGCGCACGTCGCTCCCGTCGCCGGCGCGGGGCATCACGCCGACGCGCGCCGGGTAATTCGGGTTCCATGCGTACGGGAAGCCGTCACCTCCGGAGCCCATGGCAGCGGCCGCCAGCCGGTCGGGGATGCGGCGCTTGCCGATGAACTGCGAGGCCAGCCAGCGGCTGGCGCGACCGAAGGGGCCGGGCGCGGCCTTCGCGACGAAGTCGAGGTCGAAGGTCACCGGCAGGTCGTAGATCACGACGTGCCCGGCGGTCAGCGAGAAGTCGTGCATCATCGGGCTGCCGGCGACCTCGACGTCGACGGTCCGCCGGACCCTGCCGTCGGTGCCGGTCACCGAGTACCGCACCTTGTTGCCCCACCCGAAGAAGTAAGAGACCGCGTGCAGCTCGCCGGTCTCGGGGTCGCGGTGGGGATGCGCCGTGTACCCGCCGGGCAACGTGCCGTCGAAGTCGCACGGCCCGATGGTGTCGAGCTCACCGGTGAGCTCGTAGGGCACGAACCCGGCCTCGACGATGGCGAGGATGCGGCCGGCATGACCGATGACGTTGGTGTTGGCGGCGAAGTCGGGACCGGCGGGGTCTGGCCCCGGCTTCGCAGGCTCACCAAGCGCTTCGGCCACCTCGCGCGAGCGCACCCAGCGGTTGCGGTACCACTCGGCCTTGCCGTCGCGGAGGCGCACGCCGTGCACCATCCCGGAGCCGAGGAACCAGTGGTAGGTGGCCGGGTCGGGGGCGACGACCGGGTTCGGGCCGTTGCGCAGATAGCGACCGTCCAGGTGGTCCGGGATCGTCCCGGTGACCTCCAGGTCGGTCGCGGTGATCTCCTCGTGCACGGGTGCGAAGTTGCCCTCGAGGTAGCGATTGCGGGTTCCCGCCATCCCACGCTCCTTCCATAGCGATGCTATGGCAAGAATCGATAGCACTGCTATGGCATGCTGTCAACCATGAGCCCGAGAGCTGCCGACCCCGGCGTCCGCATGGCGCTGTTGGAGACCGCCGCCCGCATCATCGCCACCGAAGGCCTGGGCAAGCTCACACTCCGTCGCCTGGCACACGAGGTCGGCACCTCGACCATGGCGATCTACACGCACTTCGGCGGGATGACCGAGCTGCGACGCGAGATCAGGCGCGAGGGCTTCGCCAGGCTGGGTGGTCGGCAGGCGGCCGTGGCGACCACCGGTGACCCGGTCGCCGACGTCTGGGCACTCGGCACGGCCTACTACGGCAACGCCATCGAGAACCCGAACCTGTACCAGGCGATGTTCATGGACGGTCCTGTCGACGAGGCCGACGCCGATGCCGGCCTCGAGACGTTCGGCCAGCTCGTCACCGCGGTGCGGCGCTGCATCGACGCCGGGCGGTTCGATCCCGCAGACCCCGTCGGCCTGGCGACACAGCTCTGGGCGCTCGTCCACGGGGTGGTGACGCTCGAGCTCGCGCGCTTGTTGCCATCCGACCGGGCACTCCCCTGCCTCGCCGCCGGGGCGCGCAATCTCATGACCGCGTTCGGTGCCGATCCCCGGGCCGTCGGCTCGTCGATCGCCCGCGCCACCGACCGGAGCGCCCGCCCCGCCGTCCCCACCTGACGACCGGGCGGTCCGGCTGGCACACGGTGCTAGGCCTCAGACCTCGACCTCGGTGCCGACGCCGCGGGCGCGAGCCGCGTCCCAGATCAACCCGGCCGCCGCGGCGTCTTGCACCGCCACTCCGACCGACTTGTACAGGGTGAGCTGATCGCGGTCGGTGCGGCCCGGACGGTCACCCGCCGCGATCTCGCCGATCTCATGGATGTGATCCGCGTGGATCGCGCCCGCTTCCATCGCCCGCGCCAGCTCCACCGCGCCGGCCGGCGGGGCGGCCAGGGCCGCCGAGCGGGACTCGACCACGACCAGCGCGTCGCGCATCGTCTCGACGTCGACCTCGCCCTCGCCGGCGGTGTTGTAGCCGACCGAGTTCACGTGGGCGCCGGGACGTAGCCACTCCCGGCGGACCACTGGCCCGTCGGCGTGGGTGGCGGCGCACACGACGTCGGCCGAGCGGACCGCGTCCTCGATCGACGGGAGTGCCGCCGCCGTCGTCCCCGCCTCGAGCAGGTCGTCGACCAGCGCCTTCGCCCTGGCGTGATCGCGACCGGCGACCTGTACGACCTCGATACCGGGCAGCAGGGCCGCGGCCAGGGCGTGGCTGCGCGCCTGGACGCCGGCCCCGATCACGGACACGACGCGCGCGCCCTCGCGAGCCAACAGCCGTGTGGCCAGCACCGAGCCGGCCGCGGTGCGAGCGGCGGTCACATACGTTCCGTCCATGACGGCGAGCGGGGCCCCGTTCGCCGGGTCGAAGCAACAGATGATCGCCTGGTGCGTCGGACGGGCCGTGTTCTCCGGGAACACGCTCACGAGCTTCGCGGTCAGCGCCTCCGGCGACGGGAGGAACGCCGGCATCGCTGCCAACATGGCGCGCCGGTCGGCGACCGCAGCGGCCACCCGGGGAGGCGTGGACGCGCGACCCCGGCTCAGGTCGACCATCGCCACCGCCAGCGCATCGACGAGGCGATCAAGATCGAGAAGGACTTCCACCTCGGTGTGAGAGAGGATCAGCATCGCGGTGCCTCCCAGACCCGAACGCCGGGGCATTGTGTCATGGGCGACATAGCATCGCCCGGTGGTCGACCTGGACTGGCGCCCCGCCGGCGAGCATCTCGTGTCCGCCCGGGCGGGCGACGTTGCGGTGCTGCGCCTCGACCGCCCGGCGAAGCTCAACGCCCTCACGCCGGCGATGCTCCCCGCCGTCGCCGAGGGGATTCGCGGCCTCGCCGCGGATTCGGCCGGGTTGGTGCTCACCGGCACCGGCAGGGCCTTCTCCGCGGGCGACGACCTCGACGCCACGGCCGACCTGGACCGAGGGGGCTTCGAGGCGTTGATCGCAGGCTTCCAGGACATGACGCGGGCCGTGCTCGACACCGAGGTACCGGTGGTGGCGGCCCTCAACGGCCTGGCCGTCGGTGGCGCCGCCGAGCTGACGCTGGCGTGCGACGCCCGGATCGGCGGGCCTGAGGCCGCCTTCTACTTCCCGGAGAACGGCATCGGCCTCACGATCTCCAACGGCTCGACCTACCTGCTGCCCCGCATCATGGGAACGCAGGCTCTGCCGCTCGTCCTCGCAGGCGGGCGGACCGACGCCACCGAGGCGCTCCGCGTCGGGCTCTTGACGGAGATCGCCGACGATCCGATGCAGCGGGCGGTCGACACGGTGCGGGCGTGGGCCGCCGAGGGGCACGCGACCCGATGGCACCTGCGGCTGATGCGTCCCGACCCGACGGCCGTGGAAGCGGCGATGGCGCGCGAGACCATCGCCGCCATGGAGGTGTTCGACGCCGGCATCGCCACCGCCGGTGCCGCCGCCTTCCGCGACCGGCGGTCATGACCGCCCACCTTCGACGGGCCGCCGACCTGGACTGGACCCTCGGGGAGCTGGTGGAGCGGCGCGCCGCGGAGCACGGCGACCGGGTGCTGCTGCGATTCGGCGACGGCCAGAACCTGTCGTTCGGGGGGCTAGCGGCTCGGGTAGCCGCCGTGCGCACCCTGCTGGCGGCGCGAGGCCTCGGACCGGGGGACCGGGTGGCGCTGATGATGCGCAACTCGCTGCGCTACCCGGTGGCATGGCTGGGCGTCACCTCCGCGGGGATGGCGGCGGTGCCGGTGAACAGCCGGTCGGGACCGCTGGACAGCCGCCACCTGATCGACCACAGCGGCGCCCGGCTGGTGATCGCCGACGACACCACCGCGGCGACGGTGCAGGCGGCGATCGCCGGGATCGACCGGCGCGTCGCCGTCGAGGACGCGTCACGGCCGGACTGGTTGCAGGCCGGGCTCGGCCGCGGCGCGCCACCCCCCGACGTGCCGGCGGGCACCCTCGCCGGAGTCCAGTACACGTCGGGGACGACCGGACTTCCCAAGGGCTGCATGCTCAGCCACCGCTTCTGGCAGCAGATCGGCCAGTCCTCCGCCGACGTGCTGCGTCTCGACGAGTCGAGCGTGCTGCTGAGCGGACAGCCGTTCTCGTACATCGACCCGCTCTGGAACGTCGTGGCGGCCCTGCGGGCCGCCGCCGAGCTGGTGATCCTCGACGGCTTCCACCCGTCGACGTTCATGCGCTCCGTCGCCGACTGGGGCGTGACCACCTTCTACTGCCTGGCGGCGATGCCGGTGCTCCTGCTGAAGCAGCCGCCCGCCGAGCACGACCGCACCCATCGCCTCAGCCACGTGGCGTGCTCCGCCATCCCTCCCCAGCTCCATGCCGCCATCGAACAGCGCTGGGGCGTGCCGTGGTACGAGCTGTTCGGGATGACGGAGACGGGGCTGAACCTGGCCGTGCTGGAGGACGACCACGACGAGCTCGTCGGCACCGGCAGCCTGGGCAGCGTCATGAGCCACTGCGAGGCCAAGGTGGTGGACGAGGCCGGGGTCGAGGCGCCCCCCGGGACGCAGGGCGAGCTCGTCGTGCGCGGCCTCGGGCTCATGGACGGCTACTACGAGAATCCCGAGGCGACGGCGGCGTTCTTCGCGGGCGGCTGGGCCCACACCGGCGACGTCGCGATCCGCGACAACCGGGGCCGGTTCACGCTGCGGGGACGCATCAAGGACATGATCCGTCGCGGCGGGGAGAACGTCGCCGCCGCCGAGGTCGAGGGGGTGCTGGTCAGCCACCCCGCGGTGCTCGAGTGTGCCGTCGTTGCCATGCCCGACGACGACCTCGGGGAGGAGCTGCGGGCTGTGGTCGTGCCCGTCGCGGGCGCGGCGCCCTCACCCCGGGAGCTGCGGGAGCACGTCGCCCAGCGGCTGGCCCGCTTCAAGGTGCCCCGCTACTGGGAGTTCCGGTCCGAGCTCCCCCACACGCCCTCCGAGCGCGTCGCCAAGCACCGCATCGGTGGCCCGGAAACGGACCTGATCGACCTTGCGGGTGGCTGAGCGGGCCGGGGGAGTGCCGCAGCAGGCAACGTTGGCCTGTCACGGCGAGCCAGGGGCGTCGCTCGCAAGGACGCAGCCCGAAGCACTCACCAGAGAATGCGAGGCCGAGGCCGCAGCGAGCGGCGTCAGCTGGCCGTCGTGGCAGGTCGCCAATGTTGCCTGCTGGGGCACTAGTGTCCTGCCTCAGAGATTCGTTGCAGATATCGGTTGAGGGTGTCAAGGATTTCGTCGGCGGTCTTGTGCCAGACGAATGGGCGGGGGTCGTCGTTCCAGTTGGCGATCCATTGGTTGATGTCGGCGGCCAGGGCGTTGACCGATTGGTGGGCGGAGCGGCGCAGCATGCGGTTGGTGATCTCGGCGAACCATCGCTCGACGAGGTTGAGCCACGAGCTGGATGTCGGGGTGAAGTGGAAGGTGAAGCGGCGGTGGCGCAGGAGCCACTGGTTGATGGCCGGCGTCTTGTGGGTGGAGGAGTTGTCCAACACGACGTGGATGTCGAGCTCTGCGGGGACGGCACGGTCGATGGCCTGCAGGAACTTGCGGAACTCGGCGGCTCGATGTTGGGGGCGCAGGCGGTGGATCACCTCGCCGGTGGCGAGGTTCAGCGCGGCGAACAGGTCAGTGATCCCGTGGCGCTTGTAGTCGTGGGTTCGCCGCTCGACTTGGCCCGGCCGCATGGGCAGGATGGGCTGGGTGCGGTCGAGGGCTTGGATGCCGGTCTTTTCGTCCACGCACAGCACGACGGCCTTGTCCGGGGGGTTCAGGTAGAGGCCGACGACGTCGCGGACCTTGTCGATGAACAGGGGGTCCTCGGAGAGTTTGAAGGTGTCGGTCTGCCACGGCTTGAGCCCGAAGGCCTGCCAGATGCGGCCGACCGACGCTGGCGACATACCCACATGCTTGGCCAGATCCCGTGTCGACCAGTGCGTGGCGTTGACCGGCTTTTCCTCGAGCGTCTTGACGATCACCCGCTCGACGTCGTCGTCGGTAATCGTGCCGCGGCGCCGCCCGGCCGGGGTTCATCCACCAAGCCGTCGAGGCGGCGGGCGATGAACCGGCCTCGCCACTTGCGCACGGTCGCTTGATTCACACCCAGCTTGCCGGCCACCACGATGTTGTCGAGCCCGTCGCCGCAGGCCAACACGATGCGCGACCGCAGCGCCAGCGACTGCGGCGACTTGGGCCGCCGCGCCCAACGCACCAAGGTCTGGCGCTCGGTCTCGGTCAACACCAGCTCGGCCTTCGGACGACCCCTCGATGCCATACCACGAGGCTAAGCCCACCATCATGAAATCGCGAGCCTTTTCTGAGGCAGGACACTAGTCGGCCGGGTGCGCGCAGTGCTCCTCGGTGGGGGGCACATCGAGCGCCGGATTGCGATCGAAGAACCCGAACGGGGTGAGGAGGAAGCCGCAGTACTCGACCGGCATCACCGGCCAGTCCTCGGGCCGCACGAAGTGCGTGACGCCGAACGTGTACCACACCACCACGTCGGCATCGACGAGGGAACGGTCTCGCTCCGTCCAGCGCGGCAGGCCGTCGCCGCCCTCGTGCTGGTTCACATAGTCGCCGGCCGCCCGACGCTCCCGATCGTCGTAGGGCGTGACCCACAGGTTGTGGCGGGCGAACCCGGCCCGCCTGCCGATGGACGAGTCGGCGTGTGCGAACAGCGTCGGGGTGGTGGTGGCCGGCACGAGCCGGTAGGCGACGGGCTGGCCGAGGCCGTTGCGCGACTGCGGGTTGACGATCTGCCAGGTGCGTGACCGTGCCGGGTCGATCTGGCGTTGCGCGCGCTGTTCGCTGTCGAGCCGGGTCGCCTTGGCGCGGAACGCGTTCATCCACGGGTTGTCGGGGCCGGGCGGCAGCGGCTCTGCGTCGACCTCGTGGACCTCGTTGACGGACCCGTCGACGTCGAGGTCGAGGCGGGCACAGAAGAGGTGCTGGTGGTGTGGTGCCGCAACACCCTCCGCGACGACGTTCGCGAACTCCGGCTGCGTCCCCGGTTCGATCGCCATCGGTGAGACGATCCCGGTCAGCTTGACCTCGAGTTGGATATTGCCGTCGAGGTAGAGATACCAGAAGAAGCCGTAGTCGTAGTTGCCGACGGTGCTGATGAAGCTCAGCACCAACCGGCGGCTCCTGCGTACGTCGCCGCGCCCGCTGAACAGGTCGACGTGCTTCCACAGGATGCCGTAGTCCTCCTCGTGCATGCAGATGGCGTTCTCGATCACCCAGGGCTCGCCCTGCTCGTTCGCCAGCGTCGCGTCGAGGTAGCGGACCTCGCCGACGCAGTCGCAACCGAGCGCCAGCGACTGCGTCATCCGGCCCAGTCCCCACTCGCCGGCGTCGAACGCGTTCTTCCAACCGTGCAGCGGGCCGGCATCGCCGTACGGGACGACCATCTCCGCGATCGACGCGCGATGCAGCACCGGGCGAACTCGACCGTCGTCGTCTTCGTACGCAACCTGGTGCAGGACGAGGCCCTCGTGGGGATCGAACGACACGCGCAACTGCCACTTCTGCCACCGCACGAGGTTGCCGTCGACGGTGAAGCTCGGGCCGTCCGGCTGCGAGATCGAGATCGGCTTGAGGTCGGTGCGCAGCGCCGGATGATCCTCGACCCAGAAGCTGGCACGGTTGGGCGGGAGGGGGACGACGCCATGGTCGATGACCTCGATCACCTCGTTGTTCCCGAGGTCGAAGTGGACGATCACGCCCTCGATCGGGCGGGCGTAGCCGTTGTCGGTCGCGTCCGCACGCAGGAACGAGATGCAGCGCGCGATCCGTCGTCCTTCCTCGCACTCGTAGCCGAACGTCCCGGCCGGCCACGGGTCGATCTGCACCGCCTCGAGGTCGGTGATGCCGCGCCGCTCGAGTGCCGCCTGATACTCGGGATGCTCCTTCGTGGTGACGATCGCGTACAGCGCCTCCGTCAGCAGCAACGCCGGCCGCCTGCCCTCGACCTCGTGCCACTCGCGCACCTCGCCCCGGGTGAGCGACACGACCGCCTCGACGAGCGTCAACCCGGGACCGGGAACGATCTGTGCACGCACCTCGCGGTCGATCGGGTCCCCGGACTTCCAGCGCGCCAGCTCGTCCTTGGTGGGCTCGCGCAGCAGGACGTGTGCGAACAGTGCGTCGTCGCCGACGCGTCCCGTCGCCCGCAGCACCTCGACCGCGCGGGTGATCTCGTCAGCCGTGAGCATGTCGAGGGGATGAGCCATGCCTGCCTCCAATCAGCGCGGATGCACGGTCCCCAGCATCGCTGCTTCCGGCGGTCCTCGCCGGGTCACCCGTGACCGGACGACTTTCGTCGCGGCGCGGGATCCTCGATCCTGGTGGCGTGCAGGGGGGACGACCAACCCAACGGTGGAACGCCTCCGGCCGGCGCAGCCTGTGGGGCTGGGGCCTGGCCGCCGACGAACCGACCGACGACCAGCGACGCCGACTGGCCGAGGCGCTGGCCCGCCACTACGGCGTCGAGCCACGCGTCGAGGCCGCGGTCCCGATCGACGACGCCGAGCTGCGGGGGCCTCGCGTCGCGGTGCCGGACGCGCTCGGCGGCGTGTGTTCAACGGACCGGTGGGAGCGGGCCCGCCACACGTACGGCATGGCGTACACGGACCGGCTGCGGGCCTTTCGGGGCCAGTTCGACGCGCCTCCCGACGTCGTCGCGTATCCGGCGGACGAGGCCGAGCTCGAGGCAGTCCTCGACTGGTGTGACGTGTCCGGCCACGTCGTGGTCCCGTTCGGTGGCGGGTCGTCGGTGGTGTGGGGCGTGAACCCGCCCGCCGACGCGGCGAGCGTCGTGACGATCGACCTGACGGCCATGGACCGGGTGCTCGAGATCGACACAACGTCCCGGGCCGCCCGGATCCAGGCCGGGGCCCTGGGCCCCGCCGTCGAGGACCAGCTGCGCCCGCATGGCCTGACGCTGCGCCACTTCCCGCAGTCGTTCCAGTGGTCGACCGTGGGGGGCTGGATCGCCACCCGCTCGGGCGGCCACTACGCCACGAACCACACGCACATCGATGACTTCGTCGAGTCCGTGCGCATGCTCACCCCGTCGGGCTGGTGGGAGTCGCGCCGGCTCCCGGGCAGCGGTGCAGGTCCGAGCCCGGATCGTATGGTGCTGGGCAGCGAGGGCACGTTGGGGATCGTGTCCGAGGCCTGGCTGAGGCTCCAGCCCCGGCCCACGTTCCGCGCCTCGGGCGGCGTGCGCTTCTCGGGCTGGGAGGCAGGCTGGCAGGCCGTCCGGGCCATCGTCCAGGCGAAGCTGTGGCCGGCCAACCTTCGCATCCTCGATCCGGTCGAAGCCCAGCGGGGCGCCGGCCTCGACGGGAGCACCGCACTGGTGATCGTGGGCTTCGAGTCCGCCGATGTGTCCCAGCGCGCCAACATCGAGTCCGCCATCGCCCTCGCCCGGGACCACGGTGGTGAGATCGCCGACGATGAGATCAGGACGGCCGACGCCAGCACGCCCACCGGTCGCGGCGGTGCGGTCGGTGCTTGGCGCGACAGCTTCGTCGGCTTCGACCTCAACACCATGACGGGGCTCGGCCTGGTGACAGACACCTTCGAGACCGCGATCACCTGGGACCGCTGGCCCGACTTCGACGCCGAGGTGCGGGCGAAGCTGGGGCGGGCGCTCGACGAGGTGTGCGGCGGCGGCCTCCTGAGCTGCCGGTTCACCCACGTCTACACCGACGGGCCAGCGCCCTACTACACGTTCGCGGGCATGGGCCGACCGGGTGGCGAGGGGCAGCAGTGGGCGGAGCTCAAGGAAGCGGCCTCCGAGGCGGTCGTCGCCGCCGGGGGCACGATCACCCACCACCATGCGGTCGGGCGGATGCACCGCCCGGCCTACGACCGCCAGCGCCCCGACCTCTTCGCCGCCGCCCTCCGGGCGGCCAAACGGGCCCTCGACCCGAATGGCCTGCTGAACCCGGGCGTCCTCGTCGGCTAGTGCGGCACTAGCTCAGAAACTCCCGTCCGCTGTCGATTTGGCGGAAAGCCGTTCGTATGAAGGGTGAGAGACGCCGGTCCGGCGCCGGCGGCAACGAGGGAAGGAATCCGCCATGAAGCAGTACCTGCTCAGCATCTACCAACCCGACGGAGATCCTCCGCCGTCGGTGGACCTCGACCGGATCTCCCGCGACCTCGATGTCTTCCACGAGGAGCTGAGGGCCGCCGGCGCGTGGGTCTTCGCCGGCGGGCTCCACCCCGCGAGCACGGCCACGGTCGTGCGGGTCCAGGACGACGACGTGCTCATGACCGATGGCCCCTACACCGAGGGCAAGGAGCACATCGGCGGCTGCTGCATCGTCAACGCCCCCGACCTCGACGCGGCGCTCGAGTGGGGCAGGAAGGCGGCCCGGGCGACGACCCTCCCCGTCGAGGTGCGCCCGTTCCAGGGCGAACACTGACCCGGGCGTGCAGGCCCTCTCCGCTTCCGAGATCACACGTGTCTTCCGCGAGGAGTACGGGCGCGCCGTGGCCGTGTTGGTCCGTGTCTTCGGTGACATCGACGTCGCCGAGGAGGCGGTCCAGGACGCCTTCACGGCGGCGGTGGAACGCTGGCCGTCGACCGGACTGCCGCCAAGCCCGGCGGGCTGGATCATCACCACCGCCCGCAACCGGGCGATCGACCGACTCCGGCGGGAGGCATCGCGCGAGGATCGCCACGCACAGGCAGCCCTGCTGCGCGCCGCCGACGAGCCGTTCGAAGAGGGTGCGGTGCGGGACGAACGCCTGCGCCTGATCTTCACCTGCTGCCATCCGGCGCTCGCCGTCGGCGCGCAGGTCGCCCTGACGCTGCGCTTACTGGGCGGGCTCACGACCAGGGAGATCGCCCACGCGTTCCTGGTCCCCGAGGCCACGATGGCCCAGCGCCTGGTCCGGGCCAAGGCCAAGATCCGCGACGCCGGGATCCCGTACCGGGTGCCAAGCGACGCCGACCTACCTGACCGCCTGCGCGCGGTGCTGGCGGTCGTCTACCTCGTCTTCAACGAGGGCTATGCGGCGAGCTCCGGGGAGCAGCTCGTTCGCGACGACCTCTGCGCCGAGGCCATCCGCCTCGGACGGCAACTGGCGGAGCTCATGCCGGACGAGCCCGAGGTCATGGGCCTGCTCGCGCTCATGCTGTTGGTCGAGTCCCGACGGGCCGGCCGCACCACGCCGGACGGGGGCCTGGTGCTGCTGGCCGACCAGGACCGCGGCCTGTGGGATCGGGCTCTGATCGCCGAGGGGCAAGCGATCGTCCGCCAGTGCCTGCGGCGCAACCAGCCGGGCCCCTATCAGGTCCAGGCCGCGATCAACGCCGTCCACAGCGACGCGCCAGCCGAGGCCGACACCGACTGGTGGCAGATCCTGCAGCTGTACGAGCAGCTCATGGCGATCGCTCCGAGCCCGGTCGTGGCGCTCAACCGCACGGTCGCCGTGGCCGAGGTCGATGGCCCCGCCGCGGCGCTGACCCTCGTCGAAGGACTCGACCTCGGCGGTTACCGCCTGTTCCACGCCATCCGCGCCGACCTGCTCCGGCGCCTCGGGCGCGACCGAGAGGCGGCGCTGGCGTACGAGGCGGGGATCGCCCTCACCGAGAACGCCGCCGAGCGCGAGTTCCTGCGGCGCCGCCGCGAGTCGCTCGCCGGCACCTAGTGGGGCGGCGGCTTGTCCGTGAGCACCGAGCTCGGTGACGTCGTGCTCGGTCCCCCGGGGATCACGCCGGCGGAACTGGCCGGCGGCTAGGTCGCCGAGCCCGGGCTGTCGAGCATCACCATTCGCCCCGCCTGGCGATGGCCAGGAGGTGCGCGCTCAGGCCGAGGAGGGAGGGTTCGGCTTCGATCAGCCGTGTCGCCTCGAGGATCGTCTCGCGGTCGGCGTCCCGCCGCCAGCGAGCGTCGAGGTGGGGCAGCCAGCCGGCGATCCCCTCGACGCCCACGAGCTCGACCACCTCCAGGCCGGCGTCGGTGATCTCCTCGTGGAGCTCGTCGGGGTGGTGGAAGAACGCGGTGGTGAACCAGTGGGGGCGGTTGTCAGGATTGGCATGGCGGCCGTCGGCGAGGTCGCGACGGACGATGGCGCGGAACTCGGGCTCGAACAGGAACTCCCGCACGAGCCCGTCGATCAGCGAGGCGAATCGGCTGATGGCGGCGACGGCCACCAGCCCAGCCGGCTTGACGACCCGGCGGGCCTCCTCGAGCGCGGCCACGCGCTCGGCGCGCTCGACCAGGTGGTAGAGCGGCCCGAGCACGAGCACCGCGTCGAAGCTGGCATCGGGCGCCGCGAGGTGCCGGGCGTCGCCGACCTCGGCCGTGAGCCCGAGCCCGGCCAGCGCGTCCTCCGCCTGTTCCACGTGCCCTGGGGTGATGTCGACCAGGTGCACGCGGTACCCGTCCCGCAGCAGCCACGCCGCGTGCACGCCGGTGCCGCCCCCGACGTCGAGGATGCGTCGGGGCGGCGGCGGGAGATGGCGCCCCAGGACCTCGCGGGTGCGGACGAGCTCCAGCTCTACGAGGCCGCCGACGAGCCGTTCCTGCTCCCGGCTCGCCTCGTAGTGGGCGACGACGCTACCGAGGTCGTTGGCCGGCACGCTCCGACCATAGGGAGCGCGACCGGTCGGGTCAGGCGTCGTTTTCCTGGGGCGAGGGCTCGTAGATGAGGATGTACGTCTCGCCGGCCGGCTTGGCGTCCACCAGCTTCAGGGCGGTGGCGGCAGGCGTCTCGCCGAACATGTGCTTGCCGCCACCGAGGACGGTGGGGAACACCATGAAGCGGTACTCGTCGACGAGGCCGCTCTCGGCCAACGCCTGAACGAGCTGGACGCTGCCGTTGACCAGGATGTCGCCATCGATCTCCTGCTTCAGCTTGGCGACGGCGGCCGGGACGTCGTCCGCGATGACGGTGGAGTTGTTCCACTCGGGGTCCTTCAGCGTCGTGGACACGACGTACTTGGGCATGCCGTTGAACTTGTCGGCGAACTCGCCCGTCCGCGATGGCCAGGCCTCGGCGAAGCCCTCGAACGTCACCCGCCCAAGCAGCAGCGCGTCGCTGGCCATGACCTCGTCGAGCTTGAACTTGTTGCCCTCGTCGCCCCGGTCGAACTGGAAGGCCCAACCACCGCGCTCCCAGCTCTCGGAACCGCCGGGATCCTCGACGACGCCGTCCACCGAGATGAACTGCGAGACGACCACCTTGCCCATGACGACACTTCCTTCCGATTGGCGTGCAACTGCGATAGACGCAGGAGGGCCGCCAAACTCATCGCGCCCGCGCGACGAGCGAACCCAGGGCGCGGAGGTGGTCCTCACGCGTGCCGAACGCTAGCGCCGCCGCCCGGGCGCGGTCGGACCACAGATGGAGGTCGTGGTCGACCGTGAACCCGATGCCACCGTGCAGCTGGTGGGCCATGAGCGTGGTCTCGACGTAGGCATCACCCGCGGCCACCTTGGCGATCGCCACCGCGGCCTCCAGACCCCCCGCGTTTGCGTTCGCGTCGCTGCCCAGGGAGCAGCGCCACACGGCCTGCCACGCCGCCAGACCGGCGGCATCGATCCGGGTCGACAGGTCGGCCATGTGGTGCTGCACGGCCTGGAAGCTGCCGATCGGGCGACCGAACTGGACCCGATCGGTGATGTAGCGCACCGTCAGGTCGAGGACAGCCCGGGCGCCGCCGACCATCTCCACGCATTGCAGGGCGGTGGCGACACGACGCACCTCCTCCAGGACTGACCAGGAACCCGCGGACGCGCCCGCCAGCACCCGGTCCACCGGGAGCCGCACCGCCCCGAACGAGACCTCGTGTTGGGCATCGTGGGCGAACGTCGTGAGGCTCGACCGGCGCACGCCGGCTGCGCTGGTGGGTACGACGACCAGCCGGACGGCCCCGCCGCCGGTCGCCGCAGGATCCCTGGCCACGACCACGAGGTCGTCGGCGACGCCGGCGTTGGGGACGAACAGCTTCGTTCCATCGACCACGACGGTCTCGCCCTCGACCGCCGCCGTCGTGGCCAGCGCATCGGGCGACGACCACATCCCGTCCTCGTGGTAGGCGGGCGAGGCGATGCGCTCACCGGCGAGGACGGGGCGGAGCAGTGCGGCGCGCTGCGCTTCGCCCCCGGCACGGTCGATCAGCAGCGCCGCCTCCACCGTCGAGTAGAGGGTGGTCGGCACCAGGGCGCGACCGGCCTCCTCGTACACCACCGCCAGGTCGAGCAGGCTTCCGCCGCCGCCACCGACGGCCTCCGGGAACGCCAGGCCGACCCATCCCAGCTCGGCCATCCCCCGCCACAGGTCCGCATCGTGACCGTCGCCGCCGGCCGCGCCCGCCCGCCGGACCAGTTCGGGCGGGCACGCACGCCGCAGGAAGGCACGTGCCGCCGCCCGCAGCTCCTCCTGCTCGGCGGACAGCGCCAGGTCCGTCATCGCGGCAGACCGTGGCCGCGCTGGGCGACGATGTCGCGCTGGATCTCGTTCGTTCCGCCACCGAACCGCAGGTATGGCGCGGCCCGGTACATCAGCTGCGCGAGGCCGGCCATCGGCGCCCGGGCGTCGTAGGGATCGAGCTGTCCGGCGGGCCCCAGCAGGTCCAGGGCCACCGACGAGGCCCGCGCGTGCAGTTCGGTGGTGAAGACCTTCGTCATCGATGCCTCAGCGCTGGCGGGCCGGCCGGCGTCGATCAGCCACGCGGCGCGGTGGTTCAGCAGCCGCGCCAGCTCGATGTCGACGGCGAGCTCCGCCAGGCGGCGCTGCACGTCGGGGCGTGCCGCCAGCGCCTCGCCGTCGACCGTGGTGTCACGGCACCATGCAGTGAGGTCGTCGAGCAGCCGCCGCAGGCCACCGGTGATCCCGATCGCCACCCGTTCGAAGTCGAGCGCCTGGGTCACGTAGGCCCACCCGCGATCGCGCTCGCCCACCAGGTTCTCGCGGGGCACGCGCACACTGTCGAACCACACCTGGTTGGTGCGCATCCCCCGCCAGGTGGTGATGCCCTGGACGTCGATCCCCGGCGTGTCGAGCGGCACGATCAGAACCGAGATCCCACGATGCCGGGGCGCATCGGTGTCGGTGCGGCAGGCCAGCCACTCGTGGGTGCAGTACTCGGCGCCGGTGTTCCAGATCTTGGTGCCGTTGATCACCCACGCGTCGCCGTCCAGGGCCGCCGTGGTGCGGAGCGACGCCAGGTCGCTGCCCGCATCCGGCTCGGAGTAGCCGATGGCGAACTCGACCTCGCCGCGCCTGATGGCCGGCAGCCACCGGGCCTGCTGCTCCGGCGTGCCCGAGCGGATGATCGTGGGCGCCACCGAGGCCGCCGTCATGTCGATGGCGGGCGCCCCGGCATAGGCCAGCTCGTCCATCAGCAGCAGGTTGTCGACCAGGGACCGGCCGAGGCCACCGTGCTCCTCGGGCCACATGAGGCACAGCCAGCCCCTGTCGAGCAGCCGGCGGCGGAAGTCCCTGATGACGTCGCCGCTCCACTCTCCTCCCCCGCGGCGCACCGCCTCGCGCTCGGCCGGGCCGAAGTCATCGTCGAGGAAGGCGCGCACTTCCCCGACCCATGCCCGCTGCCGCTCGGTGAGGCCGAAGTCCATCGTCGGCTCAAGCGCTGTCGTCGTCGCCGGCCGGTGTGAAGCGGAACAGCAGGTGGCTGTAGCGGGCGACCGGCGTTCCGTCGCCCAGGCGGTACGTGGCGGCGGTGGTGAGGAAGTGCCCCTCACCCAGGCGGGTGCGCTTCAGCTCCGAGACGTCGACCAGCTCCTCCTCGACGTTGAGCCGGTCGCCGACCCGGATCGGCCGGAAGAACTCCGCGTCGCAGCCGACGCTCACGACCGTCGTACCGGGCAACGGCACCTGGCCGGCGAGGAGCGGCCGGGGCCGCGGGTTGCCGGGACGCCAGTCCGGCGCCAGCGCCCAGGTCATCAGCAGTGCCGGGGGCGAGACGACGGCGCCCCACTGGTCGCGCGCGAACTCGTCGTCCCAGTAGCTGGCGTTGCCGTCGTGGACCATCGCGCAGAAGTACTTGATCAGCGGCCACGCCACGTCGTGGGTGGCGAACTCGACCTCGGTGCGGGTGCCGATCATCGCCCGGGCTTCCTCGTAGGTCCCGATGGGCAGGTCGAACCCCGATTCCCGCTCGACCGCCCGCTCGGCCCCCGGCGCGCCGGCGGTCATGAGCGCAGCTCCTGACCGGCCGACCGCGCGACCGCCAGGGAGCCGGGCGGCGATGGGGTCCGGGGGCGCAGCCCCCGAGAGAGCGCGATCACGCCGGCTCCCGCGGCTCCCGGACGGGGAGCTCGAGCGTGACGGTCGCGGGGCAACACAGCTCGCCGTCCTGGTTCTTCACGGTCAGCTCGAGGTCGACCAGGTAGCGCACTCGGGCGCCCGCGTCGTCGATGTACCTGCGCACCACCCGCCCCTCGCCGACCATCGTGTCGCCTGCGTAGATCGACCGCTGCATCGAGATCTTCCGCCGGGCGATGAAGCTCCGGGGGCCGCCCCACCCGGTCGCCAAGCGGTCGACGAAGCCGAGGAAATGCATCGTGTTGACGTAGATGGTCGGCTGGCCCTGCGACCGGGCGTACTCGGGATCGTGGTGGCCCGGGAAGTAGTCCCAGGTGGTAGCCGGGTTCATGATCACGCGGCGATAGGTGATCTCGTCGTCCACACGCGGCAAAGCCGAGCCCTCCTCCGCGTCCTCCCAGTAGCGCTGGTCGTACGAAACTCCCGGGATCATGCGGCGTCCTCCGAAGAGAAGCGAAAGAGCACGTTGGTGGTTCGGGCGACGACCTCACCGTCCTGACGTCGGTACGTCGACACCGTGGTGACGAAGTGCCCGGTGCCCAGGCTCGTGCGCTTGGCCTCCGAGACGTCGACCAGCTCCTCAACCACGTTGAGCTGGTCGCCGACCCGGATCGGGACGAAGTGCTCGGCGTCGTTGGAGACGTTGATGAACGTGTCGCCGGGCAGCGGCACGCGGGCGGTGAGCAACGGGACCGGCCGTCCACCGCCCGGCTTCCACTCGAGCGGGATGAGCCAGGTCATCAGCATGCCCGGCGGAGCCACGACGCCGCCCCAGTGCCGCTCGGCGAAGTCGTCGTCCCAGTAGGCGGCGTTCGCGTCCCGGACCATGGCCGCGTAGTGCCGGATCATCGGCGCGCTGACGGCGATCTCACCGAAGCGCACGGGGGTCGTCGTGCCCACCATCGCCTGGGCGTCCTCGTAGGTCCCGACGGGGACGTCGTAGCCCGTGGCTTCGGTGCCCATGACCTGTCCCGAGGCCCCCTGGCGCCGGCCTCAGCCGTGGCTCGCGGGATTCGGCGCCCGGGAACCCGAGGCAATGGGTTCGGGCGCGTGGCCGTCGAGCCCGTACAACCGCGCCGCGTTGATCCCGAGGATGCGGGCGAGCACGTCGTCGCCCAGCGGGGCGGCGTTGGCCCGTGCGGTCTCGACCGTGCCCGGATAGTCGCAGTCCCAGTGGGGATAGTCCGACGAGAACACCAGGCTGTCGGGGCCGAGGTGCTCGACGTAGGGCTCGAGCAGCCGGTCCTCGCACTCGAAGGCGAAGAAGCACTGGCCCCGCTCGATGTAGTCGCGGGGGTCGCTCGTCATCGCCGGGACCATGTCGCCTCGCTTCTCACGGTGCTCGTCCATCCGGTGCACGAAGTAGGGGACCCAGCCGACGCCCGACTCCAGGAACGCCACACGCAGCGCGGGGAAGCGGTCGAGCACTCCGCCCATCGCCAGCGCGGTGAACGCCACCATCTGGTCCACTGGGAACGACAGCGTGTGCACCTGCGCGTAGTTGTCGAACCGCTCGGCGCCGGGCAGTGGCAGGTTCATCCCCGGTGCGCTGTGGACGCCCACGGCGACGCCGAGGCCGGCGGCTGCCTCGAAGAAGGGCTGGAGCGCCGGGTCGTCGAGGTTCCGCGTGCCCACCATTGGCGGGATCATCACGGCCACGATGCCGAGATCGGCCGCCCTCCCCAGCTCGGCCACCGCGTTGTCCGGATGCTGCAGGGGGACGATCGCCACCGCCCGCAGCCGGTCGGGATGCCGGCCGCAGACCCCGACGAGCCAGTCGTTGTAGGCACGGCAGAAGTCGAGGGCGAAGGCCGGGTCCTCGAACGTCGTGGCACCGATGCTCAGGCCGCCGTACAGGACCTGGACGTCGATGCCCTCCTTGTCGAGGTCGCGGATGCGGGCATCGAGATGGAGGGCCCCGTCGGCGGCCAGTGGATGCATCGCCGACTCGATGGGAACGCCGCGGCCCGGTCCCTCCTGGGTCGGGAACAGCTTGCCCTCGATCAGGCTGACCGTCCGGCCCCCCGACCGGCCCGCCCGCTGCCAGCCCGGGTGCCGCTCGGCCAGCGCCCGCCAGGGCGCCAGCTCGTCGTCGGGCGCGTCGAGGCGGACGACCGGCTCGTTGATGTGGGCGTCGGCGTCGATGACCAGCATCCGTGCGTCCATGCGGCCCCCCGACCGCTTCTTGGCTGTCTTCCTAATCATATGATCGTTTCAGGGTGTCGGTAGCTATCGCCATCTGTCCCCTGACCAGGACATCTACCCAAGAGGGAATCGGTAGATGTCGGTAGTCACCGAGGGATGATGACGCCAATCCTCGACACCGCGTGGTTCGACCGGTTCGACTGACCATCAGCGGCCGGGCCGACGCCGAGCGTCGGTCGTGGCAGGCCACATGCCTGCCGATCTTGGCGTGCGAGCTCGACGTGGGTCCCGGGACGGCCCGACGCCTGGCCCAGCCGGCGGGTCAGGCGAACGGGTCAGGACGAGCGGGTGCCCGGCCACCCCGCTGACCCCGGTAACTGTCGCTTCTTGGACTCTTCACCCGGTGGCCGTTGGCGCCCAAGGCCGCTCCAGATCGGGTTTATCTGGGCCGCGGCACCACGACGGCCGTCCCGGCGATCGTGACGTCGGCTCCCTGGTCCTCGAAGCTGGCCTCGAAGGTGCACGTGATCGCGCTCGATGGCACCGGCGCTGGCTTGATGTCGTCGAACTCGTCGACGATGACCCCGTTGACCGTGACGGTACCGGTGATGTGGTACGGGATGGACACGGGCGATTGCGGTCCGAAAGCCGGCGTGAACGCCCCGTTTCCTGGGGGCGTGACAACGTCGAAGGTCCCGAGACCGGGACACGTCACAGAGAACTGGTTTCCCTTCTTGGGAGCCGCGGTTGCCATCGGTGCCGCCAGGAGCATTGCCGCCGCGGCGACACCACCCGCGGCGGCGATCCTGCTTCTCTTCGTCATTGGTCCTCCTCCGGCAGTGCGCGTCCGATGCGGCGTGTTGTATCGCTGACCACCCGCCGTTCGGAACGCCTTGAGGTGACGGAGCACCCGCCAACAGGTCCGCCTTGAGCCTGCTGCGACGACCGTAGGCCCGTGGTGTCGTTCACACAAGGAGTGTCCGCGTTGGGGGACGGATGGATCGACATCGACACCGGCGCCGCCGACGCTCACACAACCATCAGGGCAATATGCGCACCCCTGGACATGGTGAGGGTGCAGGAGCGTAAGCGCCGGACAACTCATCCCTGTCCTGAGGAGCCCCCGTCGCGAGTGGTTGTCGGCGGGGGCTTTGTCGCGGGTGAACCGCGGTGCGCCGCACGCGAGCGGCATGGCCTGGCGCGGCCGTTCCCGAGGGCAGAGACTCGCCCGATGGCACACGGGCATCACCACCGCCATGACGACGATCTGGGGCGCCGGGAGCTGGAGGCGCCAGCGGTCCGTCGGGCCATGGGCGGTGTCGTGGCCGTCCTGGTCGTGGCGGCAATCGTGGGAATCGCTGTGTGGTGGCCCCGCGGCGACCCGGCCGTCGACCGGGAGGTCCTCGGCTATGGCGATCGCGTTGATGCCACTGTCACTACCGCGGAGATTGGTCCGTGCAGCTTCGATCCCAACGCCGAGTGCAACAGCGTGAGCGCACGCCTATCCAACGGGCCCGACGAGGGGACCTTCGCCACGTTGGAAGCCGACGTGGCGTCGCATACCTCGGTGGCGGAGCTGGTGGTGGGCGACGACATCGTCCTCAACGACTCCGGCTCCGACGTCGACGCCGCCGCCCGCTACTCGTTCGCCGACGTCCAACGCCGGCAGCCACTCGTGATCCTCGCCATCGTGTTCGGGGTGGCGGTCGTGGCACTGGGACGGCTGCGAGGACTGTTGGCACTCGCCGGCATCGGCATCACCGTGGTTGTGCTGCTCGCGTTCGTGTTCCCAGCGCTGCTGCGAGGCGCCCCGCCGCTCGGGGTGGCTCTCACCGGCGGCATTGTCATCGCCGTCAGCACCATCTACCTCGCCCACGGCGTCAGCGACCGCACCACCGTGGCCCTCGTTGGCACGATCGCCAGCCTGCTGCTGACCGCCGCCCTCGGTGCCGCCTTCGGGGCCGCCACCCACCTCAGCGGCCTAGCGTCGGACGAGGCAGTCAACCTGTTGGCATTTGCCCCCGAACTCGACTTCCGCGGCCTGCTGCTGGCGGCCACGATCATCGGCGCCCTGGGAGTCCTCGACGACGTAACCATCACCCAGGTGTCCGCCGTCTGGGAGCTCCACCACAGCGACCCCCAGGTCGGAGCCCGCGGACTCTACTCGGCCGGAATCCGCATCGGTCGCGACCACATCGCATCAACCGTCAACACTCTGGTGCTCGCCTACACAGCAGCGGCGCTGCCGACACTGCTGTTGTTCTCCCAGTCGGGCCTAGCCATCGGCGAGATCCTCACCACCGAAACCCTCGCTGTCGAAATCGTCCAGACCCTGGTCGGCTCCATCGGTCTGGTGGCCTCGGTACCCCTCACGACCGCGTTGGCGAGCTGGGTCGTCACACTCTCGGGCCGTGACGAGCAACCCGAACGCGTCGACCGCCCGAGGCGTCGTCCTGTAACGGCCGAACGTCCGGAGGACATGTTCTGGGGACGCCAATGATGTCCTCCGGGTCTCAGCGCCCCGTGTCCGGCGACGGGCATGACACGCCGCCAGGTGTGAGGGCTGGCCCCCGGGAGAGGGTTTCTGCCTAGGGCCAGCCCTCACGCCCGCAGGTGGTCGCGTAGCGACGACACGCTGTCACGGGATCATCCGGATCCCAGAGGGGCCGGAGACGCCAGCCAGTCCCCGGCACGCCCCTTACCCCCGGCTCCCCGGGACGGCTCACCACCGGCCTGAGCCGTCCACGTAGAAATCACGTCAGCCAGGGCCGCCGTTACGAGTGGACACGGGCGTAGCTTGAGAGCTGGACAACTTACCCCTGTCCAAGAGCCTCCGCCGCGAGTGCTGTCGGCGGGGGCGTCGTGGGCGTCTCGGCCGTCACCGAGGCGCCCACACCTGGCCGGGCCGCTGGACCGCGTGGACGAACGGACCGACGACCTCGGGTGGAGCTCGAGGTCACGGCCCAGGAAGGAGCCCAAGATCCCTGAAACCAACACTCCGCGTCCGCGGACGTGGCAGTCCGCCTCGACCGGGCCGCTCGTTGGCGGCGCTGCCGGGCGACGCTGACGGTCGCCTCGCGGCGCTGAAGGAGGCGATGCTGGCAGTTGAGTCAGCCTCGGCCGGCAAGGACGACAGCTGGCCGTTGAGGCTTTTCCGGGTCACAGGCGAGGTGTGACTCATTGCGCGCCCAGTGGCCCCGGCGTACCGTGCGCGGCGGGACGCTCGATGTGCGGGCGGCAGGAGGGGGTGCGCCATGAAGGTGCGGATTGGTTTGGCGATCGTCGTGGCGACGTCCGTGCTCGGCATCGCTCCCGCGGTGTCGGCCGACACCACGCGGCACAGATGCCGCCATCGATGCCGCAGCGGCCGAGGCAGCATGCGAAGCGTTCTTCGGGGTCGGTCCAGGTGTCGAGCCGTTGTCGGCCTGCCAGTGGGGCATGCGTGCCGTCCAGGCCGGTCCGGCGTCGTACGCCCAGGCAACCGGCGCCGGCGTCAGCGTCGGCGTGATCGACAGTGGCGTCGACGCCACGCACGCCGATGTCGTGCCCAACCTCGACCTCACCCGGTCGTGCTCGTTCATCTTCTCCGACACGCCCACCGCCGCTCCGGCAGAGGTAGCGAACGGGGACTGCTCGAACAAGTCCGCCGTCCAGGACCTCAATGGGCATGGCACGCACGTGTCGACGATCATCGCGGGGGCTGACAATGGCATCGGTGTCGTCGGCGTGGCCCCGGAAGCCACGATCGTGGCGTTGAAGGCGTGCACCATCGAAGGGTTCTGCTTCGCCGACTCGGTGGCCGCCGCCCTGCGGTACGCCGGGGATCAGCGCCTTGACGTCGTGAACCTCAGCCTGTTCGCCGACCCGTGGTTGTACTTCTGCAAGAACGACGCCGAGCAGCGGGCGATCCTCAAGGACATCGAGGACGCCGCACGCTACGCCCAGCAGCGGGGCGTGGTGATCGTGGCGTCGGCGGGCAACGAGTCCGACGACCTCGGCCATCCCACGATCGACGACATCAGCCCCGACTGGCCGCCCGACTCGGCGGTGGAGCGCGAGGTGCGCAACAACTGCCGGGTGGCGCCGGCAGAGATCACGGGTGTGATCACCGTGTCGGCCGTGGGCCCGACGACCCTCGCGAGCTACTCGAACGTCGGCTCGCCGGTCGAGGTCACCGCGCCGGGCGGCGACGCGGCGCAAACGCCGGGCACCACCTTCGGGCGGGTCCTCTCCGGCTGGTCGAGCACCGACCAGTCCGGCCAGTGGGAGGCGCTCGCCGACGCGAACCGGGCCGTGCTCGACGGCACGAACCGTTACGTGTGGGTCAGCGGCACCTCGATGTCGTCGCCGCACGCTGCGGGTGTGGCCGCGTTGGTCCGCGAACGTCACCCCGGCTGGAGCCAGGGAGCCGTCGCCGCCGCGGTGCGCCGCTCGGCCACGCCGCTCCTGTGCCCGACCGACTGGCCCGCGGACGACCCGCGTCACTGCACCGGCGGCATCGGCAACACGTCGTTCTTCGGCGCGGGGATGGTCAACGCGCTCCGCGCATCGTCAGGCTGAACGCCCGACCGGCCGGCGGCACACGCTGCAGCCGGCCGGTCCATCAAAAGGACGGGACCCCGAGCGAGAGCCGCCCTAGATCACGTTCGCGAGCGGCCGTGGTTCGTGCTCGGCCGTGGGGTCAACGGGGCGACTGGTTGCTCCCGACCCGCCGTTCCGAGGAGTGTTCGAGCCAGCGGCAGTGACATGACTGCCTTTCCGCGTGCCCCAGGCTGGTCTGGCGGATCCATTCCCGTTGTTGCGCTCCGGCGGGCGCCTCGTCCTCTCGCACGGCGTAGATGGTGACGCGTGAACGGGACCACGCGGTAGAGGGGACACGCAGGGCCGCCCAGAGTTGCCGATCTGGAACACGATGCGCAGGTGAGGCTTGGCTGTCTTCCTACTCATATGACTGATAGACGCCATCCGGCCAGACCCATGGAACCAGGGAGGCGAACGGGGCCGCCAACAACGGCGTGACCGGGGCGTCGCGCCACGCCTCGTCCATCAGCGGCCCGAGGGCGGTGGCCGTCTCGCCCGGGTCGCCGTCGAGGTAGCAGACGGTGATCCGGTAGTCGCCCTCGGTGTACCGGCCCCGCCGATAGCGGGCGGCGGTGGCGAACACCCATGCCCCGGCGACCCCGGGCGCGGTGACCAGCCGGTCGAGGTGCTCGTCGTGCCGCCAGCGCAGGTAGGGATCGATCCGGTCGCCATCGCCCGGTTGCTCGACGATCAGGTAGACGCCGCGGTTCGGTCTGAAGGGAACGACCTCGGCGGAGACGAGCACGCGCGGCGCCGCCCGAGCGTCAAGGAGCCGCAGCGCCCCCAGGAACCGCCGGGGGAGGTCGCGCGGGAAGCGCCCGAGGTGCGCCAGGCGGCTCCCGAGGTCGAAGAAGTCGTCGAGCGTCTGTTCGACCGGGTCGCCCATCAGGTACAGCACGACGTGGTGGACGTCCTCGAACGCGCCGGAAGCCACGTACCGCGCCGCTCGGCAGGCATCGTCCGACATCCAGCGCTGTCCGTGGACGATCCCCGGCAGCTGGTACTGCTCGGGCATGTGGTCGAGCTGGTGCCAGGCCAGGTACGCGCGGTCGCCGGCGTCGTCGTCGGACCCGCCCGGCCCCGACAGCGAGAAGAACCCGACCTCGACGCGGTTCACAGCGCCTCCCGCCGTGTCCCCGCGCACCTGACAAGCGCCTCGAGCTGCTCGAGGTAGTGCGCCAGCGAGTGGTGCACCACCCGGGCGGCGACGATGGTCGTCCCCGCCGCGGCCAGCGCCCCGAGCGCGTCGGTGCACGCCGAGGCGCCGTCGGTCGGGTCGAGCGCCCGCTGGGGGCTGATCACGACCTCGAACCCGTCGGGCAGCTCGACCTCGGCCAGCCAATCCGCCACCTGCGCCGCCGAGACGCCGAACGGCGCCCAGCCGTCGGCCAGGGCCACTGCCCGCCGGAGCGACCGCCGGGTGCGGCCGCCCACCCACAGGGGGACCCGGGGCTGGAGGGCGCACGGGCGGACCACGAAGCCGTCGTAGCCGTAGTAGCGGCCGTGATACGCCGGCCGCTCCTGCGACAGCGAGGCCCGCAGCGCGACAAGGGCATCGTCGGCGCGTGCCCCGCGATCGGCGAACGGCGCGTCGAGCAGGTCGAACTCCTCGCGCAGGGACCCCACGCCGACGCCCAGGATGAGGCGGCCGCCCGACACCACGTCGAGGGTCCCGTAGCGCTTGGCGATCTCCAGCGGATGGTGGTAGCCGAGCACCAGGACGTAGGTGGCCAACCGCACCCGCTCGGTCACGGCCGCCAGGTAACCGAAGATCGCCAGCGGGTCCCAATACGTCGCCCCCCGCACCTCGGCCGCCTGGGTGGGGATGCCAACGTGCTCGCTGCACGTGAGGTGGTGGTAGCCGAGCCGATCGGCGGCCCGGGCGACCTCCACCAGTTCGGCCATGCCCGCCTCTTCCTCCCAGCGGGCGTGGGCGCCCGGCACGCGGGTCAGCACCGGCGTGACGATCGACAGGCGCATCAGGACGCGGGGCTGAGGTCGGCGACCACCTCGCGCGTCGAGAAGTACCAGCGCCCACGCTCGTAGATCAGCACATCGCGGTACCGCCCCACCGCCTCCACCTCCGGCGCACCGCCGTTCCGGCCGGGGCGGAGCGTCAGGAAGCGGCACTCCTGGCGCGCGTGGATGCCGTCCACCTCGACCTGTGCGTCGGTGGTGACCCGGATGCGGTCGGGCGGGGCGGCCCGGAAGAACCCGATGAGCTCCCGATGGCCGGCGAACGACTCGCCGGGTCCACGCAACACACCCTCCTGCACGAACGTGCCGATCCACGTGTCCAGGTCGCCGGTCTCCAACGCCCGGTTGTAGCGCGCGGTGAGATCACCGATGGCCAGGCGGTTCGCCACGGTCATGAGGGTGGTCTGTTCCTGATAGCTCATGCCCACGCTGTGCCCTCCACTAGTGCCGAACCTCTAGATCCGCACCTCTAGATCCGGGTCTCCCGCCCTTCCCAGTACCGGTCCCGGAGCAGCCGCTTGTACAGCTTGCCCGTGGGCAGCCGGGGCAGCTCGGCGGCGAAGTCGATCGACCGGGGGCACTTCACGGCCGCCAGGTGCTCGCGGCAATAGGCGATGAGCTGGCGCTCCAGCTCCGCGCCGGCCGCGACCCCGGGGGCCGGCTCCACCACCGCCTTGACCTGCTCGCCCAGCTCGTCGTCCGGCACGCCGAACACGGCGACGTCCATGACCGCCGGGTGCCGACGTGACGAGGGCGCGCGCCTGGCAGTCGCTCACGACGTACGCCGCCTCGTCGGCGGTCAGGTACGAGCTCACCGGTGTCAGGTACAGGCCCGACCGCAGCGCCGCCCAAGCGACGTCGAAGTAGCGGGGGTGGTTCTCCATGAAGATGGCGGCATGGTCGCCGGCGCGCAGCCCAGCGTCCCAGAACAGTCGCGCCAGCCGGCACGACCGCCCGTCGAGCTCGCGGTACGTCACCACCTCGCCGCTGGCGGCCATGATCAGCGCGGCCCTGTCCGGGCTCGTGGCCGCATGGACCCGCGGGTACACGATCCGTCCCCCTCGCGATTCCTATCTGAGATGGACTATCTGATGTATCTTTTGACTGTTAGCCACCCTAGCGCGCTCGGGCCCCGGGGAAGGAGACTGCGCGGATGCTGTTCCTCCACGAGGTGCACCGGGTCGCGGGCGCCAAGGCGGGGGAGTTCGAGGTGGCCTTTCGGGCGGGCTGGATGGAGCCGCTGGGGGCCGATGGCGACGCCAGGCTGCTGTGGTTCCTGCACCACGCCCATGGCACAGGCCCCTCCTACCAGGTGGTGACGGTCACGGCCCTGACCGATGGAGCCGCCTGGGAGCGCCTCGCGGGACGGGTCCAGCACGGCGACCTGCGTGACTGGGCCCGGGAGGTCGACTCCTGCCGGCACGACGTCCAGGCCCGCCTGCTGATGGCCCTCGACTTCTCGCCCCTCGACGTCGACCTCGCCGCGGTGCCCACCGACGGGCGCCGCCACGACCCCGCCCTGTACATGGAGGACACCATGTGGCCCAAGCGCGGGAAGGCCGAGGAGTACATCGCCGCCGCCGGCGCCGTCTACACCAAGATGCTGGGGTCGGATCCCACCCACCGGCTCATCAGCATCGAGGCCGCGTACCAGACCATGCCGGGCGCCGGCCGCTACCCCGAGGTCACGCTGATGCAGAAGGTCCACGACATGTCCGGGCTCGTCCGGCTGCTGACCACCGACATGCCCGAGGCGATGGCGCGACCGGGCAACTGGATGCACGACGCCCTCGAGTTCCGAGACCAGTGGCGGAGCAAGCTGCTGCGCACGGCGTCGTGGTCGCCGCTCAACTGAGGTGCGAGCGAAGCGAGCAACGCTGACCGACGGCGCGAGCGCCAGTTCGCCCGGTGGCGATGGGTGTGGGGCGCAGCCCCACCGGAGACGCTGAGGAGGGGGAGGGCAGGCGATGCTCTTCATGCACGAGCTGCACTCGGTCGCCGGCGAGCACGAGCACGAGTTCGAGGCCGCCTACCGCGACGGCTGGATGAAGCTGCTGGCGCGGGACGACGACGCCCGGCTGCTGTGGTACCTCAACCACGCGCACGGCAGTGGCCTGTCATACCGGGTGGTGACGATCACCGCGATCCGCGACGGCGCCGCCTATGAGCGCCTGGCCGAGCGTCTGCGGCGTGGCGACCTGCTGGACTGGTCGCGCGCCGTGGGCGCCCTGCGCCACGAGGTCCAGGGCAAGATGCTGCTGCCCGTCTACTGGTCACCGCTCCAGGAGATCGACCTGGCAGCGGTCCCGGTCGACGGCTCCGAGCACGAGCTGTCGCTGTACATGGAGGACACGGGCTGGCCGTCGGCGCCACTCGACGACTACATCCGGTTCTGGGACCACGAGTACTTCCGCCACATGCGGGCGATGCCTCCCGAGCACAGCATCCTGGAGATCGAGGCCTGCTTCCAGGTGGCCCACGGCACCCACTACCGGCCGGAGGCGATGCTCATGCAGAAGGTCCTCAACTACGGCCTCCTGCTGAACCTGATCTCCGAGCCCGAGGACTACGACCCCGAGGTGTGGCCGGGCCGGTACATGCACGGCGGCCTGCGCTACCGCGACCAGTGGGAGAGCCGGCTGTTGCGCACCAGCAAGTGGTCGCCGCGCTACTGACGGCTGCTCCGATCATTCAGCAACAGCGCTCGACGAACTGCTCGAGCTGGTCCAGGGTGCGGCACTCGAACGTGTCGTGCGTGAAGGCCGCGAACTCGCTCATCAAGGAGTCACCGGTGTCCCACGACGAGACCGGCTCCGGGTTGAGCCAGTAGACCTTGCGGGCGCGGCGGCGCAGCTCGCCCAGCACCCACGACTGGGAGGCGTGGTAGTTGTTGCGGGCGTCTCCGAGGACGATGAGCGTCGTGCGCGGCGTCACCTCCGCGCCCCAGCGGCGCCAGAAGTCGGTGAACGTGTGGCCGTAGTCGGAGTGGCCGTCGAAGCGGGTGATGCCGGCCCCAGTGCCGAGGGCCCGCACGGCCTCGGCCATGCCGCGCCGGTCGCGCAGCTGCTCGGTCACCTCGTCGATGGCGTCGACGAAGACGAACGAGCGGACCTTGCCGAACTGGCTGCTCAGCGCGTAGACGAGCTGGAGGGTGAAGCGGCTGAAGTCGGCCACCGACCGGCTGACGTCGGCCAGCACCATGATCTCGGGCAACGACCGCCGGCGGCCCCGCATCACCGGCTCGAGCGGCACGCCCCCGTAGGCCAGCGAGCGCCGGATCGTGTGGCGGAAGTCCAGCCGGCCCGGGGCGGCGCGCCTGGTCTTCGCCAGCCGGGCGGCCAGCCGCCGGGCGAGCGGCTGGATCGCGGCCCGGATCTGGTCCAGCTCCGCGGCCGAGGCCCGGCGGATCTCGAGCTGGGTTGCCAGCAGCCCGGCGGGTGCGTGGTCGCGACCCGTGTACGACAAGCGGCGCCGGATCTCGGACTCGATCTCGTCGCGCAGCTGCTCCGTTCGGAGCGCCACCGTGCGCCGCGCGAGCTGCGCCTCGAGCGGCGTCAGGACGCCGGCATCGTCGCCGCCGGCCTTGGTGGCGGCCACCACGGCGAGGGCCCGTTCGGGAAGGGTCGAGAAGCCGATGCGGCGGAGCGTGCGGAACAGGTGGTAATGAACCCCGCCGGGGGGCCTCCCGAGGGCGGCGTGGCGGCGGACCGCCTCCCGGGCGACCGCCCGCAGCATGGCACCGTCCCCCTGCGCCACCACCCGCTCGACGCGCCGCTCGAACGCGTCGTCGGCGTCCGGATCGTGCGAGTCGACGGTGAAGTAGGCGTCGAACACAGTCTCGAAGGTGACCCACTCGGCCCGGCTCTTGGCCAGCGTGGAGCCCAGGGCCCGCCGGACGATCGCCCGCTCGCTGAGGGACACGGCGTCCACCGCCCTCATGGCGTCGACGTGCTCGGTGATCCCGACCGCCACGCCGGCGGCGCGCAGCTCCTCGACGAAGCCGCTCAGGATGTCGATCACCGGGACACGCCGATTCCGCGCGACGCGATGATGGTTACACGTCAGCCGTCGGCCCCGAGCGCGGCGGTGGCGTCGATCGCGGCCTTCCGCTCGGCGTCAAGGCGCTCGGCCTGCTGCTCATCGTCGGTGATCATCATGGCGATGTCGGTTTCCGCAAAGCCGAGCACGCCCATCTCGGTGAACGCGTCGCGGATTCGAGGACCCCAAAGCCCGATGTCACGCAGCGTCGGAACGATGCGGCTGAAGAGGAAGCCGCGGAACATGCGCAGGATTTCGCTCGAATCGACGTAGGCGACCACCTCTTTGGTAGGCAGCCCGAGGTTGTCCCACACCTCCTCGCCGAGAAACCGGTCGCGCATGAGATAGCAGGCATCGACGCAGAACTGCTCTCGATCGTCGCGCTCGGCGTCGGTGAGTTGCGGGTAGTAGTCGCGCAGCGCCAGCCGTCCAAAGGTCACGTGGCGGGCCTCGTCCTGCATGACGTACGCGTTGAGCGCCTTGCCCAGCGGGTCGGTGGCCTGGTTGCGGATCAGCCCGAAGGCAGCGAGGGCCAACCCCTCGATGAGCACCTGCATGGCCAGGTAGGTCATGTCCCATCGCTGGTCGGTGAGGGCGTCGTCCAGAAGCGCTTTGAGGTGGGGATTGATGGGGTAAGCGAGCTGCAGCTTCTCGTGGAGGTACCGCGAATACACCTCTACGTGGCGGGCCTCGTCGACCACCTGGGTGGCGGCGTAGAACTTCGAATCAATGTCCGGCACCGTCTGGACGATCTTGGCGGCGCAGATCAGCGCGCCCTGTTCGCCGTGCATGAACTGGGAGAACTGCCAGCTCTGCTGGTGGCGTCGCAGTTCGGCCCGCTCGGCGTCGGTCATGCGCTCCCACCACGGCGTCCCGTGGATGGCGATCACCTCGTCGGGCATCCCGAGCGGGTTGTCGTGGTCGACCTCGAGCGACCAGTCGAGCCGGTCGCTGCCGATCCACTGACGCCGCGTGCCTTTGTCGTAGAGCCGAAGCAGCTGCTCGCGCCCTTCGTCGTAGGACCAGTCGAACGCTGTCGTCGACGTCGCCGGGAACTGCCAGCTCGGAGTATCGGGGGGGATCGTGTAGACGCTCATCGCGCCCCTCCTGACGTCGGGCCGATCCGACCCTATGCGACAGGCGTCTCGATTGAAACGTGCACCGCTCGTGCGCGGCTGGGCACGCGCCGGGGCTCGGCACGCCCCGACGGTGAGCGAGCATCGGCGGACACCGGCGCGAACCCCGTGCCGCCAGGCGTACTCAGGGCAGGCTCGCGATGCCGTCGATCTCGACGAGCTGGTCCGGATATCCGAGGACGGTCACACCAACCAGGGTGCTCGGAGGGCGGAACGGAGCAAGGCCGGCAGAGACGGTGTCCCACGTCTCTACGAGGTCGTCTCGATCGCCCACGACGTAGATCGTCGTGCGGACGAGGTGCTCGGGTCCGACCCCGTGGGCCTCGAGCACGGCCAAGAGGTTGGCCAGCGCGATCCGGGCTTGCTCGCGGTGATCCCCCGGCGCGGTGACCCGCCCGTCCGCGCCGAGGGGGCAGGCGCCCGCGGTGAACAACACGGCCCCCGGTGGCGCGACCGCGCCGTAGTCGTAGGGGACACCGCGGTAGAGCGGTCCGCCAACATGGTCGCGGTCGCCTGTCACCACCGGCTAAGAATGCCTCACCGGCCGAATTTCTGGGTTCGCCCCTCCCGCGGCCGGCACCAACACCGGACCACGCCGGTTGGGAGGGCCGCTGGGTACGATCCCAGAGCTCCACATCCATGCTGGGAGGTCTGACGACGACGATGGTGGCCATGGAGTACATCCCCTCGGCTGATCGCTACCAGGTCACGCCCTACCGCCGCTGCGGGCGCAGCGGGCTGACGCTGCCCGCGATCTCGCTCGGGTTGTGGCACAACTTCGGGCACGATCGTCCGTTGGCAGCCCACCAGGCCATCTGCCGCCGGGCCTTCGACCTGGGGGTCACCCACTTCGACCTGGCCAACAACTACGGCCCGCCGTACGGCGCCGCCGAGGAGAACTTCGGCCGGATGCTGGCCACCGACTTCGCCGCCCACCGCGACGAGCTCGTGATCTCCACCAAGGCGGGCTACGACATGTGGCCCGGCCCGTACGGCGAGGGCGGGTCCCGCAAGTACCTGCTCGCGTCCCTCGACCAGTCGCTCCGGCGCATGGGCCTCGACTACGTCGACATCTTCTACTCCCACCGCTTCGATCCGGACACGCCGCTGGAGGAGACGATGTCGGCGCTGGCGACGGCGGTGACCCAGGGCAAGGCGCTGTACGCGGGCATCTCGTCCTATTCGTCGGCGCGCACAGTCGAGGCGGCCGCGCTGCTCGCCGACCGCGGCGTGCCGCTGCTGATCCACCAGCCGTCGTACTCGATGTTCAACCGCTGGATCGAGGACGACGGCCTGCTGGACACGCTGGAGGCCGTGGGGGCGGGATGCATCGCCTTCTCGCCGCTCGCTCAGGGCCTGCTGACCGACCGTTACCTCGACGGCATCCCCGCCGACTCCCGGGTGGCGACCGGCGGTGCGATGAGCCGCGACATGATCTCCGAGGACAACCTCGCCCGGGTGCGGGCGCTGGCCGAGCTGGCCGAGGAGCGGGGGCAGAGCCTCGCCCAAATGGCGCTGTCGTGGTCGTTGCGCGACCGCCGGATGACCTCGCTGGTCATCGGCGCGAGCAGCGTCGCCCAGCTGGAGGCCGACGTGGCGGCACTGGACAACCTCGTCTTCACCGACGCGGAGCTCGACGCCATCGACAAGTACGCCATCGACGCCGACATCAACCTCTGGGCCGCGTCCAGCCGGGAGTGACGCCGTCAACCGCGACCGTCAACCGCGCAGGCGCTCCAACACGATCTCGTCACGAATGGGTATGCCGAAGTTGCCCACCTCGGACATGGAGGGCTTCAGGGTTCGGCGGGCTTCGTCCGAAGCACCCGGCCGAACCTCGCTGATGCGGAACCCTCGGCGCTGGTAGAAGCGGAGGGCGTCGAGGTTGTCGTTGGTCGTCACGAGCCAGAGGCGTTGTGCCCCGGTGCGGTCCTCCACCGCATCCACCAGCCTGGTCCCCACCCCCTGATGCTTGGCGGTGACCTCGATGTACACCACCTCGACGTCGGCGCCGTCGGGGTCGTAGGCGACGATGCCGACCGGTTGGCCGTCCCGTTCGGCGACGAGCCCCGGGCAGGCGAGCGGGTCGACGACCGAGCCGAGCCTGACCTGGAGCCGCCCCCCGAAGCCGCTGAGGAGGCGCTCGGCCCACGGCAGGTCCGCGTCGGTGAGCGCCCGAATGGTTACCTGTCCCATGGCCTCAGCGTTGCCACCACGCGACAGGAGGAGCAAGGCATGCATGTGCACGGAATCGCCTGGGTCGGCACTCGCACCGACCGCTGGGCCGAGACGGTCGAGATGTTCGAACGGCACCTGGGGCTGCGCCGCAGCCACGAGCTCCCGGGCGTCACGGTGTTCGGGCTCGACAACGGCGACACGGTCGAGGTCTTCACGACCGACGAGCCCGACCACGTGCACTTCACCACGGGGCCCGTCGTCGGCTTCGCGGTCGATGACATCGAGGCCGCCGGAGCGGAGCTGCGGGCCGCCGGCGTCGACGTCCTGGGGCCGGTCCAGCGCGGGGGCGGGTATGCGTGGCTGCACTTTCGGGGGGCCGACGGCAACGTCTGGGAGCTCACCGCCAGGGACGCCTAGAGGCCGAGCGGATAGGCCCGCACGTGGGCACAGAACAGTACGGGATTTGCAGCGTGACCCCAGGCCACACAGCTCGGCCTCCGGCAGCGCTGACCACGGTGAGCCAAGACGACGTGCCCATCCGCTCGAGCCCTTAGGACCGCCTGAGTGTCGCCGATGCCGGCTCATGCGCCCCCGAGATAGGAGTCGTCGAGCAGCGACGCCAGCGTCTCCATGGGCGCGCTGGTCCAGTTCTCGTCGACCTCCTGGCCTTCGTCCCGTGCGGCCCGCACGGCCCGGTCCCAGGTGAGGACCCGCGCGATCTTGGCGACGCGACAGGCGAGGTCGAGCGTCGCCGCCAGGTCCTCGCCCGGGGCGACGGGGCCGAACACGTCGAGGTAGGCATCCCGGGCGTCGGCGAAGCGGGGATCATCGATGTCCACCCCGAGGAGGCGTTGGACGAAGCCCAGGGGAACGAGCATGGCGGCGAAGGGGTGGGCCACGACGCTGTCGCCCCAGTCGTAGAACCTGACGTTGCCGGCGCCGTCGCCGAGGATGTTCCACGGATGAAGGTCGTTGTGGTCGAGGCTCGCTGGCAGGGAGGAAGTCGCGAGCCGCTCGCACCACGATGCGACCGTTTCGCCCATGGCCGCCACCTGCCGGTGGATCGATCGATTCGCGGTCCGGTCGTCGAGGTCCGCCCCGGTGGCGGCGAGCGCCTGCTCGAATCGCTCCCCCATGACGGCCGGCCGCATGTCGGCCACCCCGACGGACAGGAGCCCGTCCACGTGCGGGACCAGGTCCAGCTGCATCCGGCCGTAGTCCGCCAGGGCCGCCACCAACGGCTCCACCAGGTCGGCGCCGGTCAGGCGCTCGCCGAGGGGCGAGCCACCGTCGGGCAGCACCATCCAGCCACGCGCCGGATCCGTGGCGATCGGCGTCAGGACGCGTTCGGGCACCGTCGTGGCCAGCAGCTCGTACAGGCCCGCCTCGAACGCCGTGCCCGGCCCGGCGGCCTTCATCCACACGACCCCGGCGGTCGTCGGCACCTTCAGCACGGTCGCCCACGGCGCCAGGTGCGGCTGCTCCACGTCGCCGCGCCGTTCGATGCCGGCGCTGGCGAGCCGCTCGTCGAGCCACGACACGGCATGCGCACGCCACTCCGGGCTCGACCACACCGCCGTGCCGTGACCGGAGGGTGTGGGCACGGGCCTACGGGAGGCGGCCCGTGAACGCGATGAGCCTGGTCTGCTCGTCGGCACCGTCGGGGATCTCGACCCGGGGGCCGTAGTGGCCCGACTGGCGCATCTGCTCCTCGTAGGGCTCCGAGCCTGCGAGGTACCGGTGCACCTCCTCGGCGTCGAGCGTCTCGTCGAGCCCGGTCGCCCGCGCCAGGTCCCAGGTGTGGACCAGGACGTCGCCGGTGCAGATGGTGTCGATCGTCTCCTCGAACGTCGCCGGCCCCATCGGGGTGTCGCGGCGGCGGCCGGCGATCTGAGGATCGTCGAGGCCCGCCTGGATCGCGCCGTCGACGACGTGCCATGCCCCGACCGGGTCGGCGTCGACCGCGGGGATCGGGGAAGCGTCGATGCCCCACCGCTCGAAGAAGAACGCCGGCAGCCATTCCACCAGGTGCCCGACGACGTCCCTTGCCACCCACCCCTCGCAGGGCGCCGGGTTGTCCCAGGCGTCGTCGGGAACCGCCTCGACCCGCTGGGTGAACTGACCCGCCACCCTCCGGTACCGCTCGGAGATCTCGCTCACGACCACCTCACCTGCCTCGTTGGATTCCGCCGGTAGGACGCTGCCATGCGGCACAACTCATCGGTGCCGCACCGGGACCGATCACATCAACTGGAACCCACCGTCGACGGTGAGGACCTCGCCGGTCGTGTAGGTGGACCGGGCCAGGAACAGGACGGCGTCGGCCACCTCCTCGGCGCTCGCCACCCGGCCCAGGGGGACGCGGGCGGCCGGGCCCGACAGGTCGCCCACCTGCGACCGGAACGCGGGCGTGTCGGTGAAGCCGGGCGACAGGGCGTTGACCCGGACGCCCTGGTCCGCCCACTCCAGGGCCAGCGTCCGGGTGAGGGCGACGACCCCCGCCCGCGCCGCCCCCGAGTGCGCCATGCCGGGGAACGGCCGTTGCCACACGCTGGCGACGACGTTCACGATGGCGCCACCGCAGCGGGCCAGGAGGGGGTGCAGCTGGCGGCACACGAAGAAGGTGCCGGTGAGGTTCGTGTCGACGACCGCCCGCCAGGCGTTGGGTGTCAGCCGCTCCGCCGGCGCATGGAACTGCCCCCCGGCCGCGTTAACCAGCGCATCGACCCGGCCCGACCAGCCGTCGATCGCCTCGCGCAGCTCGCCGAGCCGGTCCCAGTCGCGGATGTCGGCGGGAAACGCGCGCGCCACGCCGCCGGCGTCGCCGATCCGTCCCGCCACCTCCGCGAGCGGCTCCGGCCGCCGGCCCACGAGCACGACCATGTTCCCGGCCTCGGCCAGGCGCGCTGCACAGGCGGCCCCGATGCCCGATCCGCCGCCGGTAACGACGGCGGTCGGCGAGCCGTCCGGGACGTCCGTCACTCGAGCGGCGCCGCGATCAGCTCCGTGTGCTCCTCGCGCAGGAACTGCGCCCACTCGTCGTCGGCCTCCGCCAGGCGCCGCGCCGCCAGCGACCGAAGGTCCTCGAGCCGCACCTTCTGGCTCCCGGTGTAGGTCAGCTCCTCGTTGCCGAAGAACAGCACCTGCCGGGGCACCTTGTACGACGCCAGCACGCCCCGCAGGTGGCCGGTGATGTCCTCGGCCGACACCGGGTCCAGGCTGCGGACGGCGCAGAGCACGACCGCCTCCCCGAACCGCGGATGCGGCACTCCCACGACGCTCCCCAGCTTCAGCCGGCCCCAGCTCGACACCGCGGCCTCGACCTCGGCCGGGGACACGTTGGCGCCGGAGGTCTTGATCAATCCCGAGAGGCGCCCGTGCCAGTGGAGGTAGCCCGCCTCGTCGAGGTGACCGGAGTCCTTGGTCCGGAACCAGCCGTCGTCGTCGAAGCACTCCTCGGGGGCGACCTTGTAGTAGCCGCGCATCAACGTCACGCCCTTCACGGCGATCTCACCCGTCTCCCCTACCCCCAGCGGCTCGCCACTGTCGGGATCGACGATGCGGATCGCCATGCCCGGCAACGTCACGCCGTGCGTGGTCTCCCGCAGCTCGAGCGGCGAGTTCGAGGGGATCGAGGTGCAGATGGTGAACGTCTCGGTCAGGCCGTACGCGGCCCGCGGGTCGCCCGGATCCCCCTCGATCCGCGCCAGGCGCCGCAGCGCGCTGTCCTGCGCCACCCGCCGCAGCGACGACAGGTCCCGCTTGTGGGCGTCCTCGTGCTCCACCAGGGCGGCGGCCGTGTGGGGGAAGGTGTGGACCGTGCTGATCCGCTCCCGCTCCAGCAGCTCGAGCGCCTCGCCGGCGTCGAAGGCTTCCTGGCACACGAAGCACGCACCGGAAGCCAGCGTCCCGCCCAGCACGAACGCCAGCCCGGCGGTCCAGAAGAACGGGAACGGGCTCCAGACCCGATCGGAGGGATCGAGCCCGAGCTGCTCCGCCCAGCGCCAGCTCTGCACCACCGGGCCCCGCTGCCGGTGCAGCACCGCCTTGGGGTGGGCGGTGGTGCCGGACGTGTAGATGATCAGCGCGTCGTCGCTCGGCACGACGCTGGCGGCCGCGGCGTCGAGCACCGCGTCGTCCACCGACGTGCCCGCCGCGACCACGGCGTCCCAGCCCTCGACGCTGCGGGGCCCGGGAGCGGAGTCGACGCACACGATCCGACGCAGGTGAGGGAAGCGGGCGACCGCGATGCGTCCGGGCTCGGCGTCGCCGATGCCCGGATGGTCGGCGACCAGCTCGTCGACGAATCGCCGGTCGGCGAGCGACGCCTGGGTGACGAGCACCGAGGCGTCGCAGTGCCCGAGGATGTAGTCGCGCTCGTCGGCGGCGGCGAGAGTGCTGACGGGCACGGCGACCGCGCCCACGAGGGTGGCCCCATAGGCGGCCACCACGAACTCGGGGCGGTTGCCGAGCATCACCGCAACCTTCGACCCCTTCGTGACGCCCAGGGCGAGCAGCCCCTTCCCGAACGCCCGGACCTCGGCGTGCAGCTGCTCGTACGTGAGCCGTCGGTCGCCGAAGACCAGGGCTTCGTTCCCGGAATAACGCTCGGCCACCTGGGCGATGAACCGGCCGTGCGTTAGGTCGCCGGCGGCCACCGGCAGGCCGAGATACCCGCCACCCATCACTTCCTCCCCAGGCCCGGCTCGCGGGCGCCGACCAGCGCCACCCGGTTGCCGAACACGTCGACGCCCCGCTCCATCTCGTCGTGGGCGTCGGGAATCTCCTCGAAGCGGTAGAGCTTGCCGAGGCAGGGGTCAACCACTCCCCTCACCACCAGGTCGTTGTAGGCGCGGGCCTGCTCGTCGTTGGTCCCGTGCGATCCCTGCAGTCGCTTCTGCCGCACCCAGTGATAGCGGAGGTCGACGACCGCGCTGTACCCGGTGGTTCCGGCGCAGACCACGACCATGCCGCCGGCCTCGCAGACGAAGATGCTCGTGGGGATCGTCGCCTCGCCGGGATGCTCGAAGACGATGGTCGGGTTGCGGCGCTCGCCCAGCACCTCCCAGACCTTGGCCCCGAAGGCCCGGGCACCGCCGGTCCACTCCCTCTGGCCGTCGGCGTCCTCCCAGTGCGGCGCCATGCCCCAGTGCGAGAACTCCTGGCGGTTGACGTAGCCGACTGCGCCGAGCTTCTTGCAGTACTCGCCCCGCTCCTCGTCGGACACGACGGCCACCGGTCGGGCGCCCGCGGCCACCGCCAGCTGGATGGCCTGCGTTCCGAGGCCTCCAGATCCACCCCAGACCAGCACCGGGTCGCCGGCCTGGAGCGTGTTCGGCGGCCAGCCGTGGAGCATCCGGTAGGCCGTGGTGCCGACGAGGGTCGCAGCCGCGGCCTCCTCCCACGAGAGCTGGGGCGCCTTCGGCAGGCACTGGTGCGCCTGGGCGACCGTGAACTGGCCGAACGAGCCGAAGTTGGTCTCGTAGCCCCAGATCCGAGCCGACGGGGCGAGCATGGGGTCCTTGCCGGCGGCGACCCACGGGTCGTCGGCGTCCCACCAGCCGTGGTGGATGACCACCTCGTCCCCGACGGCCACGTCGCGCACTGCCTCGCCGACGGCGTAGACGATGCCGGATGCGTCCGAGCCACCGATGTGGAAGTCCCAGGGCTCGCCCGCCTTCTGGCGGACGCGGATGACGTCGATGGGCAGGCCGCGCGCCGCCCACACGTTGTTGAAGTTGATGCCCGCGGCCATCACCGCTACCAGGACCTGGTCGGGGGCCAGCGGCGGGACGTCGACCTCCTCGACCTGGAACGCGGTCCGCGGGTCGCCGAAGCGGTCCTGGCGGATCAGCTGGGCCCGCATCCGCTTCGGCACCTTGCCGACGGGCGGCAGCTCACCGATCGACGGTGATTCGGTCCCTGGCATCGGGTCACTCGTTGGGCAGCGAGATCTCCGCGGTGCCCTTCGCCATGACGGCGTCGCGCTGGTTCGTCATGGTGTACTCGACGAAGGCGAGGTGGTGCCCGGTGCTCGGGTCGATGTCCTTGCCGGTGACCGTGCCGTTGAGGAACGTGGCGTCCCCGGTGAACGCCGGGTTGCGGTACTGGGCATTCGAGTGGACGATCTCACCCCACTCACCCGACCAGTTGGTGAGGTAGTCGAGGATCCAGGCGCCCATCGTGGCGCCGTAGCCGTAGCCGCGGGGCATGCCGATGAGCCGCGCGTAGCGGGGCTGGACGTGGCCGCGGGACGGACCCTGGTACAGGCCGTCGGCCCTCGTGGGATCGATGGCAGCCTGGCGGGGGTCACGGCTCATCTCGGGCAGCCAGCCAGCCGCATCGGTCGTCGACACGCCCCAATAGTCGGCGGCACCCCAGATGTTCATGTTGAAGGCCCGCCACTCGGTGGTGAAGCTCATCAGCGTGTGGGGCCCGATGGGGCGCGTCGGCAGGCGATCCCCCTCGTTCACGTCCTTCCACAGGACCTTGTCGTGGCCGCGGAACGTGGAGTAGTAGGCGAACTTCTGCTCCTCGATGTCCGCCAGGGCGTCGTCACTCCACTCCGGGTCGTCCTTCTCGTTGAACTGGGCGCGCTGGCGCGCCTCCTCGGCCAGGTAGCGGATCGACGTGGACCGCTGCTTGGCGACCATCTCGCCGCGCTGATTGATGTAGGTCGTGTCGCCCCGGGAGAACATGGTCGGACCGGCGAACTTGGTCTCGGTGACCCGGTAGTCGAACAGCATCCGCTCGCCCTTGAGGCGGTCGCCGGGCTCGATGCGGGGACCGAAGAACCACCATTCGTCGCCGCCGAAGATCATGTGCGAGCCCGGGATCGTCCCCTGGATGGCCGGCGTGGCGCCGTGCCCGACGTCGGTGGCCACGGCGAACGACTGGGGCGCCACGATGCGCCCGAGACGACCCTCGGCCGCGAAGCGGTCGTCGTAGTAGAGGGGGTTGGGGTTCTGCATGCCCTGCGCCCAGCGCCGGATGTCGTTGACGTGGACCGGATCCTTGAGGTACCCACCGCCGAGCGGGACGCCCACCCAGCGGTCGACGTCCGACGTGTCGAGCGTTGCGTCACCCATGCGAGAGCCCCTCCTGGCGGTACTCGGTGCGATTGCTCGGCGATTCCGGAGATTGCCGCGCCTTAGATATATAAGAATAGAAGTCTACAGTAGACAGGAAGCGCCCCTCTCCGGCCGGTTCGCGACCGGCGACCGGTCGTCGTACAGAGGACCACCCGTCGAGGGTGAGGACAGCGCGCCGGCGATGTTGCTCCGTTGCCGTAGGAGGCACCGTGGGTGCCGTGCAACTGGAGGTGGCCATGGTCCTTGCCGACGTCAGCCTGGGGGACCTGATCTGGACGACGATCTGGATCTTCTTCCTGATCCTGTTCATCTGGGTCTTCATCATGATCATCAGCGACCTGTTCCGGGACCACAAGCTCTCGGGGTGGGCGAAGGCGATCTGGGTCGTCGCGCTCATCATCTTCCCGCTGATCGGGTCGCTGGTGTACCTCATCGCCCGTGGTGAGGGCATGGCCGAGCGGTCGGCGGCCCAGCAGCGGCACGCTCGTGCCGAGCTCGACGACTACATCCGCTCGACGGCGGGCCCCGGTGGCACGGGCGCAGCGGACGAGCTGGCGCGACTGGCGGACCTGCGCGACAGGGGCACGATCACCGACGCCGAGTTCCAGACGATGAAGGCCAGGGTCGTGGGCGGGTCCGGCACGGGAACGACGACCGGAACGGCAACCGGGGAGACGACCGGAACGACGGCCGGAACGACGACCGGGACGGCAACTGATACCGCGACCGGGCAGGGGAACGACACGCTCCGGTAGCCCCCAGACGCAGTCTTCCGCCAGTGCCCCGGTACCGGTGCCGGGGCACTGGCGCGTGATCGATCAGCTCGTGAGCTGCAGGCCGGCGACGGACTCGACCAACCGGGGCGCCGCCTCGGCGGCGGCGTCGGTGTCCTCGTCGTCGGCGGCCGCCCTGAGCTCGGTCAGCTGGCTCTCGACCTCGTCCACATCGGCCTGGCCGAGGCTGTGGGCGATGCGGTCCCAGATCCACTCGAGCGAGCTCACGTCGCCGGCGACCTGTCCGGCGTCGGCCTCGTCGCTGGCGCTGTCGATCGCGAGCTGGTTGGCCCAGACGTCGAACCGACCGAGGTCGACCTCGGTCGGCGGCCGGTACTGCAGTTCCAGGTCGAGGGCCGCCATCTCGACGTCGAGCGCGGCGTTGCGGGCACCCTCCCGGTTGCGGTCGTCGACCGCCGGCATCAACGCGTTGCCGCGCAATGCGTCGAGAGCCTGGCCCATCTGCACGTCCAGCAGCCGGGGCACGGTGCCAGTGCCCCGGTGGGCCTCCCACGCGGCGGTCATCGCGTCCAGTGACTGCGTCGCCGCCTCCCAGTCACCGCTGTCGGCGGCGGCGAAGACCTCCGTCGCTCCTTGCGAGATGGCCTCGAGCTCGGGGGGCACGCCGCCAGGCTGGGCGTCGGTCGGGACGGCGAGGGCGAGGGCCTCGAGGTTGGCCCCGACGCCGGAGGTGAACTCGCCGTAGCCGGGCGCGAACGTCTTGTCCTCGTAGTTCCCCTCGAGCAGGTGGTTCTCGGTGCCGACCATCGCACCGGTGACCGGGCCGCGCGGTCCATCCACGGTGAGGTCGAGGGTCTTGACGGTCACTTCCTCGAACACCAGGTCGGGGATGTTCTCGGGCCGGTAGGCCTGTCCCACCTCGGGGTCGGCGGGCATGATCATGCCCGGCGGCCCGTCCTCGCCGGCGATCCAGGTGCCGTCGGTGTCGGCGACGACCCCGTCCTCGTAGTTGAAGACGTCCTCGCCGAAGTACCAGACGTTGCCGGCGTCGTCCTGCGCATACCAGTCGAGCGCCACCTCGTGGATGCGCCCGTCGAGGTACGAGACGAACTGCGAGACCAGCGTCTCGACCTTCTCGCCGCCCACGTCGACAACCTTGGGCTCGGGCAGGAGCACGGTCTCGATCCGGAGCGGGTTGCCCTCGTCGTTGCCCAGCAGGATGGCCGAGTGGAGGTCACTGATCGGGAACAGTGGGTTGTCCACGGTGGTGGGAACCGAGAACGTCGGCTCCACGAGGTCGACCCGCTGGCTGTCGGCTGCCGTGGGCTGGGTCGGCGGGTCGGACGCCGGCGCAGCGTCCGTCGAAGGTTGCTCGGCCGAGTTGGAGCCGCCGGAGTCGCTGCACGCGGCCGCGGCCAGCGCCGCCACCAGGCAGCCGCCGAGCAGCCGCCGCGGCCGCCGGAGCGGGCGCGGGGATCGATGCGTGACTCTTCGGGGGTGATGGAGGTACATGCCGTCGTCCCTTTCTTCGCTCGGGGTTGTCGAGCTCGATCTCCGGCCTCGCATGATGCTGGGAGCCCGCTGAGCGTCCGCTGAATCCGGCGGGCGATGCCGCCGCCGCGTGTCAGCGGGCGTTCAGGTGCCGGCGCTGATTCATCCCCTGGATAGGACGCGGCTACCCGTAATGTCATCGCCAACCATGCGAGGGGCCCCCCGGTGAGCGATCCGCCGACCGAGTCTTCCCCGGTGAGCGATGCACCGGATGGAGAGACCGCGCCCGGGGACTCCGAGACGGACGAGGTGAGCGGGCGCGAACGGCGGTTCGAGATCATCGCCACCGTGCTCCTCGCGCTGACGGCGCTGGCCACAGCCTGGAGCGGTTACCAGGCGTCGCTGTGGGACGGCATCCAGTCGAGCAACTACACCCAGGCGTCCGCGGCCCGCACCGAGGCCTCGCAGAACCACACCGAGGCCAACCAGTTCCGCCTGGGCGACCTGAGCGTGTTCGAGAACTTCGTTGATGCCACGCTCGACGGCGACACGGAACTGGCCAATTTCTACCGCCAGCGGTTCCGTGACGAGTTCGAGCCAGCATTCGCGGCGTGGATCGCCCTCGACCCGTTCACCAACACGGACGCCCCGCCGAGCCCGCTGGCGATGCCCGAGTACCGGCTCGCTGACGACCAGGAGGCGAAGGATCTCAACGCTCGTGCGGAGGCAAAGTTCAAGGAGGGCGAGGACGCCAACAACTTCTCCGACACCTACACCGCCGCGACCTTGTTCTTCGCCGCGGCGCTCTTCTTCGCCGCGATCTCCGAACGCTTCAGCTATGTGCGCGCCCGCGCCAGCCTGCTCGGGATGGCCGTCGTCGGGCTGATCGGTGGGACCATCCTCATGGCCACTCAACCGGTGACGGCGGGCTGAGGGTCAAAGCACCGCAGCTGGGCGACGGCCGCCGGCTTTCCCCCGTACGGGGTGATGCCGCGCTTGATCTCACCTTTCTTGACGGTCAGCCAGATCACCCTCAGGCCGGGGCTGCTGGTTTCGCCGCGGCTGCGCGGGCCTGTTTGCGGCTGGCCATGATGTACTTGACGGCCTCCATGGTGAGGAAGGCGGTGACGACGGCGATCAGGATGGGTGCGGTCTGCAGCGCCCCGACCTGGGTCAGGAAGGCGGCCATCAGCACCATGGAGAACGGCGCGGGCGCGAGCGCCCCGGGGACAGCGGCGAGCAGGCAGGTGAACGCCAGTCCCAATGGCACGTCGGGGATGACCTCGTTGACGAGGACTCCGGCGGTTCCGCCGATGAACAGGGAGGGGAAGATGGGCCCGCCGACGAAGCCGCTGCCCTGGCTGACGGCGAAGGTGAGCATCTTGGCGATCAAGATGGCGGCGAGCAGACCCAGGCCCAGGGTCCCCGCGTCATCGAGTACGGTCGTGAGCTGATCGCCGCCGGAGAACATCGTCAGCGGCAGTGCCACGCCGACGATCCCGAATACCAGGCCGCCCAGCGTTGATTTCGCGATGGCCGGGGCCTTGAGCCGGCCAAACAGCCGCGCCGCCGCCATCATGAACCCAGCCAGCAGCGTCACGATCAGGGCTGCGAACAGACCCAGGGCGACCCCGGCGAGTAGCTGCCAGTCCTCATACTTGTAGGTCGGCACCTCGTACTTGTCCACGAACACGGCGCCGGCGATGGCGAAGTAGATGCCGAACGAGACGCTCGATGCCACGATCTCCGCGGCGAGGGCCTTGGCGAATCGCTGCCCGCCCGGGCGGGCGACCTCCAGGATCAGCAGCACCACGATCACCGTGCTGGAGAACAGCCCGCCGTAGGCGCCGGCGAAGCCGGCCAGGGTGTTCACCTGGGAGTCCTCTTTGCCGAGCGCCCTTCGCTGCGCGAGCCAGCTTCCCGCCCCGCCGCCCATGGCGCCCAGCGCCTTTTCCGGGCCGAGGCTCGCGCCACCGATCAGCGACACCGTCGAGACGGCCACGATCCCCGGCACCAGTCCCGGGTCGACGTGCTCGGTTTGCAGGTCCTCGAACAGGCCAGGAACCTCCTGGGGCAGGCGGGTCAGACGGCGCAGCAGCCCGACCACGGCACCAGCCGCCGCGGCGATCGCCACCCACCACCAATGCCCGCCGAACCAGCCCGAATCGGAATCGCTGTACCACTCGCCCCCGAGGTCGATCACTCCGATGAACACCAGGCCGGCGACCCCGCCGAACACCCCCAGGACCACCGCGTAACCCATCAGGACCCAGAACTCCCGCTTCTGGGTGACCGGCGGTGCCGCGGGTGGCCCGGATGAGATGCTCACGACGCGGACCTCAGCGGAGCTGAACTCCCACCCCGCCACGGGCGCCAGCAACCGAGTTGACCGTCTCGGTCAGCTACCTGGCACTTCGAAGAACCCCGGCTCGGCATATCGCCTCTACCCCCGGCAAGTTTCCAAGTGAACGCACGATCGATGTTGATCGTGCCCCGGAACGGCTTGGACATCGCGGCTCCTCGCGCAGCGTCGGGCGGCCGGCCGGTGACGCCGCCGACACCACGAGCGTCGCATTCGCCGCGCGAGCCAACATCACACCGATGGGGTGATTGCCGGACGGGTCAATCCTCGTCGTCGACGCGCAGCGAGAAGCCGGCCGTGAACGAGGTGCCGGGCGGGGCGAGCGCACAGGTCCCGTCGAGCAGGGCGTTGACCGGCGCCGTCATCGGTTCGAGGCAGACGGACTCGGCCGCGGGCGGCGTGAAGACCTGGCCGTGGCCGTAGCCGTCCCCGAGCTCGAGGACGAGGCGCCGCCCAGCGCCGGTCAACGCGAACTGCCGATCGTCGCCGAGCTCGTAGAGGTCGTCGAAGCTCCGGGTCCCGACGGGCTCGTCCTCCGCTTCCTCGACCTGGGCCCGCCCGGTCGGGAGCTGGCGCTCGTCGAGCTCGAGATGCCGGCGTTCTGGTAGCCGGAGGCGGACGTTCTCGCGCCGGGCGCCGGGCAGGCGCAGGTAGGGGTGGTAGCCGAACGAGACCGGCACCGACCGGTCCCCGGTCGGCGCCAACGTCGTGTCCACCCGGAGCGTCGTGGCATCGACCGACGCCTCGATGCGGATCTCGTGGGGGAAGGGGAACGAGGCCAGGAGGTCGGGGTGGGCACCGAAGTCGAACCTGGCCGTCAACGAACGTCGGCTCAGCTCGATGACCTCCCAGCCCGGCTGAGCCGTCATGGTGCCGTGGATCGGGAGCCCGTGCTCGTCGGTCGTGAGATCGAGGCCGTCGAGGTCCACCACGATCCCGTCGACCTCGTAGCGGCGCGCGCCTAGGCGGTTCGCCCAGGGCGCCAGGAGCGGCAGCCCCGTGACATTCCCCCGGCGGTAGCCGTCGAGCCCTCCCGGCAGGGCAAGGAGATCCTCGCCGCGGTGGCGGAGCGAGCTGCCGAGCATCCCGAGCTGTGGCAGGAAGGTCGCGTCGAGGGGACCAGATGAGATGGTCACCCCGGCGCCGGGCTCGCTGGTTGGCGTCATCGCCACGCCATTGGATCATCACTCCCGATCGGAGCCAATGGCGCCGCCAGATTTCATCCCGATGGGGGGAGGCTGGGCGGCACACCCCGCCATAGCGTCATCTCGGATGCGAGAACAGGAGTGAGCTCATGGCGTCACCTCCCAGCGGCGCGACGACGGATCCGGCTCGTGGGGAGACCGCGCGTCCGCACGTGCTCCTCCTCGGCGGTGGCTTCGCCGGCGTGGGTGCGGCCCGGAAGCTCAAGAAGGCCGAGGTCGAACTCACGGTCGTCGACAAGAACGACTACCACACCTTCCAGCCGCTCTTGTACCAGGTGGCCACCGACCTGATGGACACCTCCGCGTGCGGCCATCCGTTGCGCGACCTGTTCCACGAACAGCCGAACGTCGCCGTCCACGAGGCCTCGGTCACCGGCATCGACCTCGCCAGACGCGAGGTGCAGTTCGCCGAGATGGGACCCCTGACCTATGACTATCTCGTCTTGGGGTTGGGCGCCGGGGTCAACTTCTTCGGTGTCGAAGGCGCAGAAGAGCACGCGTTTCCCATGTACACGCTCGCCGACGCGGTGCGCCTCAAGGAACACGTGCTGGGGAAGTGGGAGGACGCGGACCGGGATCCGGCCCTGGTGCAGGACGGCGCCGTCAACATCGTGATCGTCGGCGGTGGACCCACGGGCATCGAGAGCGCCGGGGCACTCGCCGAGCTGTACCGCAGCAACTTCTCCGAGGACTACCCCGGGATCTCGCAGGACCAGGCGCGCATCGTCCTCGTCGAGGCCGGCTCGGCACTCCTGTCGATGTTCCGCTCCGACATCCGTTCCTACACGAAGAAGGCGCTGGAGGACCGCGGCGTCGAGGTGATGCTGGGCGAGGTGGTCGCGTCGGTTGAGCCAACGCGGGTCACGCTGAAGTCGGGAACCGTGATCGAGGCGCACACGCTGGTGTGGGGGGCGGGCCTGCAGGCGAGCCCACTGGTCAAGTTGCTCGGGGTCGAGCTGCAGCATGGCAACCGCGTCCCGGTGGAACCGGACCTCAGCGTCGCAGGCCATCCCGAGGTGTTCGCTGTCGGCGACATAGCGTGGATCACCGACGCCAAGACGAACGACGTCCTGCCGCAGCTCGGCTCTGTCGCGCTGCAGGCGGGCGAGCACGCCGGCGAGAACATCGCCCGCCTGGTCTCCGGCAAGGATGCCGAGCCGTTCGAGTACCACGACAAGGGCACGATGGCGACGATCGGTCGGGGGGCCGCCGTAGTCCAGACCCGCCGCGGGCGCACCCTCAAGGGGCGGGCTGCGTTCCTGGCATGGGGTGGGGTCCACCTGGCCCTCCTGTCCACCGGTGAAGACCGGACCAGGGCCGCCGTCGACTGGACGTGGGCGGCGTTCACGCACGAGCGCCCCAGCCGGATCTCGGTGCGAACCGACCAGCCCTGAGCGAGAGGAGCCGACAATGGCAACGCGCAACGGCCGGGAAGGCGCCGGCCCGCAGCCGGCTGACGTCTTCGTGATCTTCGGGATCACGGGCGACCTGGCCAAGGTGATGACGTTCCGGTCGCTGTACCGGCTGGAGCGACGCGGGCTGCTGACGTGCCCGATCGTGGGCGTCGCGGTCGACGACTGGACGGAGGATCAGCTGCGCGACCACGCCCGCGAGTCGATCGTGGGAACCGGCGAGAAGCTGGACGAGCAGGTGTTCGACCGCTTTGCCGCCCGCCTCTCGTACGTCCAGGGTGACTTCTCGGACGCGGCCACCTATGGACGCGTCGGCACGGCGATCAAGGGCGCCGAACAGCCGGTCTTCTACCTGGAGATCCCGCCGTTCCTGTTCGGCACCGTCGTGAAGGGGTTGGCCGACGCCGGGTTGACCGACAGGGCGCGGGTGGTCGTCGAGAAGCCGTTCGGGCACGACCTGGACTCAGCCCGGGCGCTCGCGGCGGAGCTCCACCAGTACCTCGACGAGTCGCAGATCTACCGGATCGACCACTTCCTCGGGAAGATGGGCATCGAGGAGATCCTCTACCTCCGGTTCGCCAACACGATGCTGGAGCCGGTATGGGACCGGAACAGCCTCGAGTGCGTCCAGATCACGATGGCAGAGAGCTTCGGGGTCGAGGATCGCGGCCACTTCTACGACCCTGTCGGCGCGCTGCGCGACGTCGTGGTCAACCACCTCATGCAGGTGGTCGCGGCGACGGCGATGGAGGCGCCCGCAGGGGGCGACCCCCAGACGATCCAGGACGGCAAGGTCGCCGCCTACCGCGCCGTGGAGACCGCCGACCCCGCGCACTACGTGCGCGGTCAGTACGACGGCTACCTGGACACCCCCGGGGTAGCCCCGGGCTCGACCACCGAGACGTACGCCGCATTGCGACTGGACATCGACAACTGGCGCTGGTCGGGTGTCCCGTTCTTCATCCGCACCGGCAAGCACCTGGCGGCCACACAGACCGAGGTCCGGCTGCTCTTCAAGCGCCCGCCCAAGCTCGGCTTCGGCTTCACTGGCGACCGGGCACCGGAGCCGGCCCAGTTGGTGATCAAGCTCGACCCGTCCACCGGGATCAGGCTGCGCGTCGACGCCCGCCGCGCCAACGCGCCGGGCCCCGAGACGATCAACCTCGACATGGAGTTCTCCGAGGAGGGCGGCGAGGGCGCGACGCCTTATGAGGTGCTGCTCCACGCGGCGATGGTCGGCCAGAGGACGCGGTTCACACGCCAGGACGGCGTCGAGGAGACGTGGCGAATCATGCAGCGGCTGCTGGATGCGCCGCCTCCGGTCCACCCTTATCCGCAGGGATCGTGGGGGCCGTCCGCCGCCGACGACGTCGTGGCCGGCCACGGCGTGTGGCATCACCCGTGGGTGGCGTCATGAGCACCACCACGACCGACGCGCAGGGCCGCCAGAGCGCCGCCATGCCCTCGCCGTTCCCACCGATCGAGGACTACGCGTTCCTGTCCGACTGCCACACCGGGGCGCTGGTCGCCCCCGACGGCGGGGTCGGCTGGCTGTGCGTGCCGCGCTTCGACGCGCCGAGCGTGTTCGGCACCCTGCTCGATCGCGAGGCGGGCTACTTCCGGCTGGCGCCGTTCGGCATCAACGTGCCGACGATGCGTGCATACGAGCCCGGGACCAACATCCTCTCGACCACCTGGAACGCGCCCGGGGGGTGGGTCGTCGTCCGCGACGCACTGACGATGGGGCCGCGCCAGGGCGATGACGAGGTCACCCCCCATACGCGGCCCCCGGCCGACGACGACGCCGACCACACGCTGGTGCGGGTGGCAACTTGCATAGGCGGCGAGGTCGAGCTCGAGCTGGTCTGCGAGCCGGTGTTCGACTACGGCCGCACGGCGGCGTCATGGACGCTGGCCGGCGAGGACCGGCATGTCGCCGATGCCTCCGGTGCCGGCCTGACCATCAGGCTGCGGACCGACATGGCGCTGGGCATCGAGGGCGGCCGGGTCAGGGCCCGCCATGTCCTCCGCCCGGGCGACCAGGTGTACTGCGCGCTGTCGTGGGCCGCGGGTCTGGCCGCACCGGCCGACGTCGCCGAGGCCAACGTGTGCATCGACGCCACCACCCAGTTCTGGCGGAGGTGGCTGCGGCGGGCGTGGGCGGCCGATCATCCCTACCGGCAGGCCCTCGAGCGGTCGGCGTTGGCGATCAAGGGCCTCACCTACATGCCGACCGGGGCGACCGTGGCGGCGCTGACCACGTCGTTGCCAGAGACGCCCGGCGGCGAGCGCAACTGGGACTACCGGTTCACATGGATGCGTGATTCCACGTTCACCCTCCAGGCGCTGCACTACCTCGAGCTCGACTGGGAGGCCGACGAGTTCATCCAGTTCGTCACCGACCTCGAGTGCGTCGACGACGGCGGCCTGCAGATCATGTACGGCATCGACGGCCGCCGCGACCTGACCGAGTCGACGCTGGACGACCTGTCGGGCTACGCCGGGGCCCGCCCCGTGCGCGTCGGCAACGGCGCCTGGAACCAGCGCCAGAACGACGTCTACGGCGCGGTGCTGGACTCGATCCTGCTGCACACCCGGCGCAGCGAACGCCTGCCCCGGGGCCTGTGGCCGCTCGTCCAGGCGCAGGCGCAGTGCGCCACGAACGTGTGGCGCGACCCGGACCAGGGCATCTGGGAGGCCCGCGGCAAGCCCCAGCATTACGTGTCCTCCAAGCTCATGTGCTGGGTGGCGCTCGATCGGGCGTGCAAGCTGGCGGCGATCCGCGGCGACGACGACGAGGAGGCGACCTGGGGCGCGACCGCCGACGAGATCAAGGCCGACATCCTGGAACACGGCCTCGACGACCGGGGGGTGCTGCGCCAGCACTACGACACCGACGCGCTCGACGCCTCCACGCTCCTGGCGGCGATCTTCGGGTTCCTGCCCCGCGACGACGAGCGCCTGCGCGCCAGCGTGCTGGCCATCGCCGACGAGTTGACCGACGACGGCTTCGTCCTCCGCTACCGCACCGACGAGACCGACGACGGCTTGTCGGGCAAGGAAGGGACGTTCCTGATCTGCTCGTTCTGGCTGGTCTCCGCCCTGGCGGTCATCGGCGAGGAGCAGCGCGCCCGCGACCTCATGGATCGCCTCCTGCGCATCGCCTCCCCGCTCGGGCTGTACGCCGAGGAGTTCGACACCGACACGGCCCACCACCTCGGCAACTTCCCCCAGGCGTTCTCGCACCTGGCGCTGATCGAGGCGGCGGCCCGGATCATCCTGCTGGAGCGGCTGAAGGAGCTCACGTGACAGCGTTTCCTCGGGGGCTGCGCCCCCGTCCCCCATCGTCGCCCGGCTCCCTGGCTTGTCGACCCAACTACCCGCCCGTCTCGCGGCGACTAGGCGAGCGGGCTCTGTTGGGTCGATCGCTCGGTCGACCGGTAAGGAGCTGCGCTCATGACCTCTGGCGACCACTACGACGTCATCATCATCGGCACCGGCGCCGGCGGCGGCACGCTCGCGCGGCACCTCGCCCCCTCCGGCAAGCGCATCCTGTTGCTCGAACGCGGCGACTGGCTGCCGCGCGAGCCCCACAACTGGTCGGCGCAGGACGTGTTCGTCGACGGCCGTTACATATCGCCGGATACCTGGTACGACGCGAAGGGCAAGGCGTTCCAACCGCAGATCCACTACTTCGTGGGCGGCGCCACCAAGCTCTACGGCGCCGCCCTGTACCGCCTGCGCCGAGAGGACTTCGGCGAGCTGCACCATCACGACGGCCTCTCGCCCGCATGGCCGATCTCCTACGACGACATGGAGCCCTACTACACGCTGGCCGAGCAGCTCTACCAGGTGCACGGAGCGCGGGGCGAGGACCCGACCGAGCCGCCGGCCAGCGCGCCGTACCCGTACCCGGCGCTCTCGCACGAACCACGGATCCAGCAGCTCTCCGACGACCTCGCGGCTGCCGGCTTTCACCCGTTCCACGCGCCGTGCGGCGTGATGCTCGACGAGGCGAACATGCCGTACAGCACGTGCGTGCGGTGCGGCTTCTGCGACGGCTTCCCCTGCCCGCTGCACGCCAAGTCGGACGCCGAGGTCCACGGCGTCCGCCCGGCGCTGGAGCACCCCAACGTCACGCTGCTGAGGCAGGCCACCGCCGTGCGGCTCGACACCAACCCCTCGGGCACCGCCGTCACCGGCGTGGAGGTCGACCACGGCGGTGAGCGCCAGACCTTCGGCGCCGACATCGTCGTCGTGTCCTGCGGAGCCGCCAACACCGCCAAGCTCCTGCTGGCGTCGGCCAACGACCAGCACCCCCACGGCCTGGCCAACGGCTCCGACCAGGTCGGGCGCAACTTCGTGTTCCACAACAGCCAGGCGGTGCTGGCCCTCTCCCACGAGCCGAACCCGACGGTCTTCCAGAAGACCCTCGGCGTCAACGACTTCTACTTCGGCACCGACGACTTCGAGTTCCCGATGGGCAACATCCAGATGGTCGGCAAGTCGACCGAGGAGATGTATCGGGGCGAGAAGCCGCTCGAGACGAAGCTCGCGCCCACCCGGGTCCTCAGCGACATCGCCACCCACGCCGTCGACTTCTGGCTGTCGACCGAGGACCTGCCCCGGCCCGAGAGCCGCGTCACCCTCGAACGCGACGGCAGCATCAGGCTCAGCTACGAGGTGGGAAACCAGGCCGCCAGCGACCGCCTGTACCACCAGCTCAAGTCGATGCTCGGCCACCTCGGCATGCACCCGGACCACCTCATCCCCCGTCACGCCTACCTGAAGACCGACATCCCCGTGGCAGGCTGTGCCCACCAGGCCGGCACGTGCCGGTTCGGGACCGACCCCTCCACCTCGGTGCTCGACGTTGACTGCCGCGCGCACGAGGTCGACAACCTGTACGTCGTCGATACCAGCTTCTTTCCCAGCATCGGCGCCGTGAACCCGGCGCTCACGGCAATGGCCAATTCCCTCCGCGTCGGCGATCACCTGCTCGAACGGATGGGCGCCACGGCATGAGCGGGCTGTCCCTCTGGGGAGGGAACATGCTGGCGGTCGATCCCGTGCCGTGGGCGCGGGCGCAGATGGCGTTCACGCTCGCTTGCCACATCATCCTCGTCCCCCTCGGGGTGTCCTGGGCCTGCATGACCTTGGTGGCCAACTGGCGGGCGATCAAGCGGGACGACCAGGACGCGTTGTTGCTGGCACAGCGCTGGTCGAAGTACATGGCCGTCACCTTCGCCGTCGGCGCCGTCACGGGCACGGTCCTCACGTTCGAGTTCGGGCTCCTGTGGCCGAAGTTCATGGGCACCTGGGGCGCCGCGTTCGGGATCCCGTTCGCGGTCGAAGGACTGTTCTTCTTCATCGAGGCGATCTTCATCGCGATCTACATCTTCGGCTGGAAGCGGCTGCGGCCATGGCCGCACTTCTGGACTGGGGTGCCGATAGTCCTCGCCGGCATCGGCGGCACGCTCTCGATTGTCGCCGCCAACGCGTGGATGAACGAGCCGGCCGGGTTCACCTTGAACAGTTCCGGCGAGGTGACGGACGTCGATCCCCTCAAGGTGATCTTCAACGACGCCTGGCCCTACGAGGCGTCGCACATGCTCGTCGCGGCCTACCTGGTCGGTGGCTTCATGGTCGCCTCGGTCTACGCGGTCGGCATGTTGAAGGGCCGCCGGGATCGGTACCACCGGCTCGGCTTCCTGATCCCCTTCACCGTCGCCGCGCTCGCGACGCCGGTCCAAATGTTCGTCGGCGACACGCTGGCGCGCTGGGTCTACAACAACGAGCCGACCAAGTTCGCGGCGATCGAGCTCGTGCCCGAGACCGAGAGCGATGTTCCCGAGACGCTGCTCGGGCGGATCGACTCCGACGGCAACGTGACCGGCGGGATCGCGATCCCCGGGCTCGCCTCGTGGCTGTCCGACCCGAGCACCGGCACGGCCACCGTCGTGCAAGGGCTCGACTCCGTCCCGGCTGACGAGCGACCGACGACGCGGGAGGTCAACACGGTCCACCTGGCGTGGGACGTGATGGTCGGCCTCGCCACGCTCCTGTTCCTGCTGTCGGCGTGGTACTGGCTTGCGTGGATCTTCCGGCGCGACATGCCGCGGTCGAAGCTGTTCCTCTGGATCGCCTCGGGGGCCGGTGTCGCCGCGGTCCTGGCCATGGAGGCGGGGTGGGTGGTCACCGAGGTGGGCCGCCAGCCCTGGATCGTCCACAACTACATGAAGGTCGAAGACGCAGCCACGACCAACGAGGGCGTCTGGATCACGTTCATCGTCGTCGCGGCGATCTACCTCACGCTGGCGACGACCGTGGTCCTTGTGCTGCGGAGCATGAGCCGGCGGTTCCGGCGGCAAGCCGAGCTCGTGGACACCGACGCCCCCTATGGTCCACGCGAGCTGCCCTCCGAGAGGACGCAGGAAGAGGAGCCCGTCGGTGGATGACGCGGTCGCCGTCGTGTTGTTCGCTGCGGTGAGTGCCTACGCGGTCCTCGCCGGCGCGGACTTCGGGGCCGGGTTCTGGGACCTCGTCGCCGGCGGAGCGGACCGGGGCGAGCGACCGCGCGCGCTCATCGACCACTCCATCGGCCCCGTGTGGGAAGCCAACCACGTGTGGTTGATCTTCGCTCTGGTCGTGCTCTGGACCGCGTTCCCCGAGGCCTTCGAGTCGATCACGCTCACGCTCTTCGTTCCCCTCACCCTCGTCGCCCTCGGGATCGTGTTGCGCGGGGCGAGCTTCGCCTTCCGCAAGAGCCTCTTCCGCACGTCCGAACGGCGCGCGCTGGGCGCGGTCTTCGCGTTCTCCTCGGTCCTCGTGCCGTACTGCATGGGGGCGATTGCGGGTGCGATCGCGTCCGGCCGGGTGCCGGCCGGGGGCGAGGCGGGAGATCCCTGGTCCAGCTGGGTCAACCCCACGTCGATCGTGGGCGGCATTCTGGCGGTGACGGTCGGGGCCTACCTGGCCTCCGTGTACCTCATCTGGGACGCCCGCCGGTTGGGCCAGGGCTCCATGGTGGAGTACTTCCAGCAACGAGCGGTGGTGGCGGCGGTCGCCGCCGGAGTCGTGGCCTTCGCCGGGATCTTCGTGCTCCGGTCCGACGCCCGCTACGTCTTCGACGGGTTCACGGCCCGTGCGCTCCCGCTCGTCGTGCTCTCCGCGCTCTGTGGGATCGGCTCACTCGTGCTGCTCTTGCGGCACTCGCAGCGCGGTGCGCGCGTGCTCGCCGCCGGGGCGGTGGCGAGCATCATCTGGGCCTGGGGAGTGGCGCAGTGGCCGTACATCCTGCCCACGAGCCTGAAGGTGTCGGCGGCCGCGGCTCCGTCCGCCACGCTGGCCACGGTGCTGGTGGTCTTCGGCGTCGCGGCGGTCGTCATCGTGCCGTCGCTCGTCCTGCTCTTCGTGCTCGACCAGCGGAGCCTGCTTCCCGAGGAAAGCGTGGACTCCCAGCGAGCCACCGGCGCCTCCACGCCCGCGTCGTGACGCGTGACGCGAGTAGCGCGGGCTCACTGAGGCTCGACGGCGGGGCCCCCTCCCGAAGGCACCGCCGGGCCCTCCTCCGGGGGCACGCCGCCGGCCCCGATGTCGGCGAGGCGCTGCACCACGAGCTCGTACGCGATCACGAGCGCCACGAGCACGAACAGGCCGATCCACGACAGGTCGAGGAGGAGCAGCGCCAGGATGCCGACGACGATCCCGCCCGCCTGCAGGATCTCCCGGTGTGCGCCCACCCACGCGACGACGGGATCGTCGGGCTGGCGGTTGATCGCGGAGCGGGCGGCACCCGCCGCTGCCTGGGCTCCGGACACGGTTCCCCGGCGTAGCGCCCTGGCCCAGCCGTAGGGCCCGGTCAGGAGGGCGACGACCGCGACCACGGCGGCGATGCCCAGGATCCAGGCGGTGGCGTCCAGCAGGCTCGAGACGAACGCCCCCACGATGACCTGGACCGCGTCGCGGTTCTCCGGCTTGACGAGCTCGACGACGTCGTCCTCCAACCGCAGCCCCAGCCGGCGGATGATGACGATGCCCAGGGCGATCCCCACCATCAGCTGGAGCAGCGTGCGCCGGCGGCGCGGCGACACCCACAGGGTGAGGGCGAACAGCACGACCGCCAGGATCACCGCCACGACCACGAGCTTGTTGAACAGGGCCACGGTGTCCTGCACCTGCTGGAGCTTGCTGGCGTCGAACACCGTGAACTGACCGAAGTTGTCCGGCAGGTCCCGCCCCAGGGCGCTCTCGACCTTCTTGATCGCGTCCTCGGGGATCTCGTCGACCGTGACCGTGGGCAGGTTGACCGTTCGGCCGAAGATCTCCGGCGACGCCTCGCCGATCCGGGCGAGCACCTCGTCGATGACCGGAATCACGTTGACCACGACATCGTTGCCCTGGACCTGGAGGCTGGGCGGGAGGTCTCCGTTGAGGACGTCGACCACCCGCTCGTGGGCCACCTCGTTGATCCGCACCCACAGGCGGCTGAACTCGTCGGTTGCCAGGAACGCGTTGACCCGGTCGTTCACGAACCCCCGCAGAGCACTGGTCAGGGGCGCAGCGAGGATTTGCCCGCGCTCCGGCAGCGCCTCCTTGAAGAGCTCCTCGGGGTCGATCGCGCTCATGGCCTGGTCAGTGATGTACCGCCCCAGCGCCCGCTGCACCCGTACGTCCTGGGCGACGGGGCCGATCGTCTCCACGTAGCGATCGGTGTTCAGGGCGTTCCGGCGCGCCCAGACGGCGGTGACCGAGACCGTAACCAGGATCGAGGTGATCACCACGAGCGCAACGGCTACGACGCCCCGCGTGCGGACCGCCCGCCGCCGAGGCGTCGTCGACAGCTCGGCGCGCAGGCCGTCGACCTCGGCCTGGAGGCGGTTCTGCTCCTCGACGAGGCGAGCGACCTCGTCGTCGGTCGGCGTGGCGTCGCCCACGGAGTCCGAGCCTGCGTCCACGCAGGCACCGTGTCGCGCCAGGCCGGCGCGCGCATCGCCCGGACAGGGTGAAACGCGGCGAGGGTCTTCGGCAGGCGTCTAGGCAAGGATGTTGACCGCCCGGGCGATCACCAAGCCGAGGATGACGAGCGAGGCGCCCGACTCCAGCCCCATCGTGAGCTTGGCCCAATGGGCGAGCGGCATCACGTCCGTCGGGCTGAACGCGATGGCGTCGGTGAACCCCAGGTACAGGTAATCGACGAACAACGGGCGCCAGCCGGGCGGCGCGACGTCGGGGTTGAGGTGTTGGGGAAACGCCAGGTCGGGGTAGCGCGGCGCCTGGCGCGCTCGCCGGCCCGGACCGCCGCTATCCAGCTCCCAGTAGACGAAGCCGAACGCGATGACGATGTAGAGCCAGACCAGCGATCCGGCAGCGAGGAGCTCGCCGGCGCTATCGGTGACGTTCTCGCCCCGCACGAGATCGACTGCGAGCCAGCTGGTGGCCCACGCCGCCCCGAAGGCGATGATCATGACTATGCCGATGCGCACGCGTCGCAAGTGCGCCGACCGCCTGTCGGTTCCGCCCGGGTCGACCGAAAGGGCGGCCACGAGGAGCGCACCCTCCACGAGCGGCAGGAGCCATCTCGCCCCCGGGCTGTAGCCCGCCGGCATCAGGAATGGCAGGGCCATCGCCACCAGCAGGGCGACGAGGATGGGGGCGCGGGACTCGTGGGGGACGAGGGAAGGTCGCGTGTCGCCCTGGCCGGCTCCGGACAGGTCGCGGTCGAGGTCGTCGGGATCGCTCACCCCGCCGAACCTGTGGGGGCAGTGTCGGCCAGCGACGCGGCGCCGACCGCGGTGTCCTCCTCCCCTGTCGTCTCGCCCACGCCTGGCATCGTGTCGTCGGTCATCGGCCTCGACCGTCCGTTGGGGGACGGGTCCATGGAGGCATGCCCGCCCCCTGCCCGCATCGTCCCGACGGGGTGAACCGGGCGGATTGGGCCTGCACCAGCCGAGCCGCAGGGGCGCCCGGGAGGAGGCCGGCCCTTACGCTGGGTGAGCGGCGCCGGCGGTACGCTCTCGGCGTGTCGACGCGGGCCCCGGGCCGACCACCCCGGACCTCGAAGCGGGGCCGCCACCCTCCGCCGAAGCCGGCGTTCGAGCTGTCGGAGTCGAAGCTCCGCGCCCCGGTGGCTCGCGCCGGGATCGTTCCCCGGGCGACCCTGATCGACCGGCTGGCCCGCGCTCACGAACCGCCGGTCATCTCGGTGGTCGCCCCGCCGGGCTACGGCAAGACGACCGTCCTGTCGCAGTGGGCCGAGCGCAGGGAGCCGCGGGTCGCGTGGGTGTCCGCCGACGTCCGCGACAACGATCCCGCGGTCCTGCTGACCTACATCGCGGTGGCGATCGACCGGATCGAGCGGATCAGCCCGGCGGTGTTCCGGGCGCTCACCTCCCCCGCCGCTGCGGTCTCCGTGCCCCTGCTGCTGGTATCCGCCATCGCCGCCTTCGGCCAGCCCGTGTCGCTGGTCCTCGACCACATCGAGGTGATCACCAACCGCGAGTGCCTGGACGCGATCGCCCAGCTCGCGGTCGGTCTCCCGCCGGGATCGCAGCTCGCCATCGGCTCACGCGACGGGCTGCCCCTCCCCACGGCGCGCCTGCGCGCCCAGGGCGGCATCGTGGAGATCGGCGTCGACGATCTCGCCATGGGCGAAAGGGAGGCGCCGGCGCTGCTCCTGGGTGCGGGCGTGGAGCTCGGTGAGGAGGAGGTGCGCGGGCTGGTGCGGCACACCGAGGGCTGGCCGGCCGGCCTGTACCTGGCGGCGCTGGCGATGACATCAGGCAGCCCGCACACGGGCACGGGGCTGACGTTCACCGGAGACGACCGGTTCATGGGTGACTACCTGCGCTCCGAGATCCTCGATCGGGTCTCGCCTGCGGAGGCGTCGTTCCTGACCCGCACGTCGATCCTCGAGGGCATGTCCGGTCCGCTGTGCGATGCCACCCTGGGGGCAACGGGATCGAGCCGTGCCCTCGAGGAGCTGGAGAACCGAAACCTCCTGGTGCTGCCGGTGGACCATCGCCGCGAGTGGTACCGCTATCACCACCTGTTCCGCGAGCTGTTGTCGACGGAGCTGCGGCGGCGTGAGCCGGAGCTCGTCCCCGAGCTCCACGTCCGGGCGGCGGCGTGGTTCGAGGCGAACGGCATGCCGGAGACCGCCATCGATCACGCACAGTCCGCTGGCGACGCGGACCGGGTCGCCCGTGTGACCCTCGACGTCGCCAACGCGGTGTGGGCGAGCGGCAGGGCCGACACCGTGTTGCGGTGGATGAAGTGGTTCGACGACCAGGGCCTGGTGGAACGCTACCCAGGGATCGCAGTGCACGGTGCGCTGATGTTCGCGTTGATGGGCCGGCCGGCGGAAACAGAACGCTGGGCGGCGGCGGCCGAACGCGCGCCATCCGGAGGGACACTCGACGACGGGAACACGGTGGAGGGCACCGTTGCGTACCTGCGGGCGCTCCTGGCGCGAGACGGCGTGGACGCCATGCGACGAGACGCACAGGTCGCGTTGCGCGGTCTCAGCCCGTCCAGTCCGTACCGGGCGACCATGCTCCACGCCGAGGGTGTGTCCCATCTGCTGGACGGGGATCTCGACAGCGCGGCCGCGATCCTCGCCCACGCTCTCGACGTCGCCACCGCGGCGGGCGTCCTTCCCTTCGTGCCCGTGGTGCTAGCGACACGTGGCATCGTCGCCGTCGAGCGCGATGACTGGGTCGAGGCCAAGGCGTTCGCCGACCAGGCAGAGGCGGTCATGCAGGAGGGCCACTTCGACGACTACTGGACGAGCGCACTGGTCTACGCCTGGATGGCCCGCGTCGCCTTGCACAGCGGCGACGTGGCACGAGGACAGGAGCTCGCCACCCGGGCCGCCCGCCTCAGGCGGCTGCTCTCCTACGCCCTACCGGTGGTGTCCGTTCAGGCCCTGCTCGAGATGGGGCGCGCGTACGTCGCACTCGCAGATCCGGCCGGCGGGCGGGCGGTCCTCCGGCAGATCGACGACATACTCCGACAGCGACCCAGGCTCGGCGACCTGCCGCGCCAGGCCGCCGACCTACGGCAGACGCTCGACACGATCCGGGGAGGGGCGCCGGGAGCCTCGTCGCTCACGACCGCCGAGCTCCGGCTCCTGCCGCTCCTCCAGACCCACCTCACGTTCCGGGAGATCGGAGACCGCCTGTACGTCTCGCGCCACACGGTCAAGACGCAGGCGATCTCCGTCTACCGCAAGCTCGGCGTCTCGTCCAGGAGCGAAGCGATCACGCGCATGCACGAGCTCGGCATCCTGGCGCACGCCTAGCGGGGTGGCTCGCAACACAGCGCCGGTAACCGCCGGCCAGCGGCACCGCTGACTCGCCGGTTACCGGGCGGGCGCTACGAGCCACCCCACTAGTGTCCGGCACGCGACGGCCCAGACGATGAAGGGAGGTCGGATGCCGAGGCCGACGAACGACGCCGCGGAGCAGGAGCGCCAGGCGCGCGCCCTTCGGCGCTTCCTGCGCTCGTTCCGGTCGACGGACAGCTACGGGCTGGTGCTGCTGATGATCATCACGACCTACATCCTGGCCGTGACGCTGTCGGCGCGATGGGCCGGGTCGATCGTGCTGTTCGTCCAGATCGCCACCGTGCGGCTGTCCCTCCACACCTCCCAAGCACGACGAGGCCTGCTGGCGGTGTCGAACGTCATCCTGGTCGTGGCGGCGGTGGGCGCGGTGGCGAACCTGTTCTCCGAGAACGAGTCGGGTCTCCGCTCGTTCGTGTTCATCACCTCGGGCATCCTGTACGTCGTGGCGCCGATCTCGATCGTGCGCCACATCGCCTACCGGCGGCAGGTCGACGAGGAGACCATGCTGGGAGCGCTCGCCGCCTACCTCCTGATCGGGATGGCTTTCGCCTTCACGTACCGGTTCCTGGGCTCCGTGGAGAACGCGCCCTTCTTCGGGGGCCACGGCGAGGGGACCATGAGCCAGGACCTGTTCTTCAGCTTCGTCACCCTCACCACGACCGGCTATGGCGACCTGGTCCCGGCCGGCAATCCCGGCCAGAGCTTCGCCGTTCTCGAGGCCCTCCTCGGCCAGCTCTTCCTGATCACCGCGGTGGGGAAGATCGTGACGGTCTGGAGGCCCAGGGGCTGGCAAGGGCAGACGCCGGGGGCCGACAGCGCCCCGGAGGAATGAGACGGCCGAGCGGTCAGAATCCACCCTGTTCGTCCGGTCGAGGCAGGTCCACGGCCTCGAGCGCGGTGTCGATGTCGTAGCCGAGTGCGAGCGCCAGGCTCGGCACCGCCGAGACCACGCGGGCGAGCCCGACGGTGGGCGCGACGACCTTCAACGTGTCGATCACGTCGTCGACGCTCGCGCCGGCGGCGAGCGCGCGATCCACGCAGCGCTGGTACGACGTGGGTCCGGCATGCATGGCCACCAGGGCGGCGAGGCAGGCCAGCGCGGCCGTCCGCTCGTCCAACCCCGGGGGGTCGGTCCAACCCGCGGTCTCGTGGGCCACGCCATCATTGGACGCCGACGAGCGTGCCGGTCACATCGCCCCGACGGGATGAAGCGATCTGGCGCCGCGGGGCCTGGTGGACCCCGGGGGCGCCTACGCCAGCAGGCCGATCGCCCGGACGCATTCGATGGCCTCGCTGCGTGACGAGACGCCGAGCTTCCGGTAGACGGAGATCGCCTGCGTCTTGACCGTGTGCCGCGAGACGTGCAGGCGGTCCCCGATCTCGCGGAACGAGAGGTGGGTCGACAGCAGCGGGACCAGGCGCAGCTCCGCGGTCGTGAGCGACGACGCCCCCACGGAGCCGACGTGGAGGCTGTCGAGCGTGGACCGCAGCTCGGCGGCCTCTCGGGGGAGGCTGCCCAGGTCGGGGCGGAGCCGCAGAATGGCGCCGGCCTCCCGCAGGACGACCCTCGCGCCGGCGGCGTCGGCGAGCGCCAGGTAGCCCCGCGCCAGTTCGAGCAGCGTCTGGACCGCGAACGAGGGCATCGCATACGTGAGCTGCGGCCGGAGGCGAGCGGCGTGCCCGAGGTGCTCCCGCGCGCGGCAGGTCACCGCGGTGAGCTGCGGTCCGGGCCATGAGGGCATGGACGATGGTGCCCGGTCCGTAGTCGTCGAGGAGCCCGTCCCGCAGGATGGCGAGGCCCTGCTCCGCCAGAGCCTCGGCATCGGCCCAGTCGCCGCGCCCGATCGCCACGATGCCACGTTCGGCGAGCGCGGCTGCGGCCGCAGGCAACGCACCCACGTCCAGCCCGGCCTCCACCGACCGCGCCAGGATCGGATCGGCACGCTCGGGCTCACCGTCGAGCAGCCACGAGACCCCTTCGAGCGCCAGCGCCGACGCCCGCCACTGGCTCCCGGGCGCCAGACCGTCCCGTGCCAGCTCGGCGTCCCGTCGCATCTGACGCACACCGTGGCGACACAGAAAAGCGCGCAGCTGGGCCTGCCAGGCGTCGAGCGGGCTGCCGTCCGGGAGCGTTCCCGTGACCGACGCCCGTTCACCCACGGCCGCCCAGCGCTCGGCCGCGGCCGGCTGGCCCATGACCGCTCGGAGCACGGCGCCGAGGACCGCGACCGATGGATACCGTTCGATCAACCCGCGGTCGTCGAACCACTGGAACCAACGATCGACCGTCTCGAGGCGGCCCCCGGCATACGCGGCCAGCGCACAGGTGGTGACCAGGCGGGCGACCCGGTCGGCGTCGCCCCCCGCCTGGGCGTGGGTGATGGCCATCTCCGGGAAGCCGTTCGACTCGTACCACGCGGCGGCGCGGGCATGGAGCTGGGCCACCACGTCGGCCTCGCGCTGGTTCAGCTCGGCACGAAGCAACTGCTGGAACAACCGGTGGTAGCGGTACCACTCCCGCCGGCGATCGAGGGGCACGATCGGGAGGTTGGAGCCCTCCAGGGCCTCCAGGAGCCTGCCCGAGCGCGTTCCGTCCACGACGGCGTCGCAGAGGGGACCGCACATGCGCTCGAGCACCGACGTTCGCGTCATGAACGACATGCGGCCACGCGGCACGCGAGACAGCAGCTCCGTCCGTAGGTAGTCGACCATCAGGCGGTCATCGCCGCTGAACGCGAGCCCCGCGGTGGGGCGTCCGCCGCCGGACCTGAGCGCCAGCGCGGCCAGGTACAGGCCGACCGGCCATCCCTCGGTGTGCAGGACGAGCTCGGCCAGCTCGCTGTCCGCCAGCTCGACACCGGCACCCTCGATCAGGACGCGCGCCTCGGGCTCGTCCATCGCCAGATCGTCGACACCGATCTCCACGACCGAACCTCGGGCGCGGAGGCTCGCCAACGGGACCGGCGGCTGGCCCCGGGAGGCGAGCACGAGCTGGCCGCCGGCGGGGACGTGGACCGCGAGCTCGGCGATGGCGTCGCGGCACTGGTGGTTGTGGAGCAGGTCCGTGTGGTCGAGCGCCAACGCGACCGGATCGACCATCCCCGCCATGGTGGTGGCGATGCGACGGGCGACCGTCGCCGCCACCGACGTGCCCGGTGGAGCCCGGGTCCGCAAGACGTCGACGTCGATCGGCTGGACACGGTCGAGGGCCGCGGCGATATATGCCAGGAGCACGGCGGGGTCGTTGTCCTCGTCCTCGATCGAGACCCACGCCACGCGCCGCGGGGTGTCCTCGGCCCATTGGCTCAGCAGCGCCGATTTGCCGTACCCGGGCGGGCCGACGACCGAGACCACCGGTGCATCGGGCGAGGCGCGCAGCCGATCGAGCAGGCCGGCGCGGCGTACCGAGCCCGGTCGCGACGTCGGAGGCCGGAGCTTCGACTCCTCCAGGAGGTACGACGGCCCGAACCAGTTGGCCGCGTCGGATTGCGCGGCCGGTGCGCCGGGGGATTCGACAACGCCCACTTCACGCAGGCTAAGTCGGACGCCAGAAGGCTTCAATGGGCGCCGGCCGCGGCACGCACGGCGTTCAGCGGCAGGTCATCCGCCGTTCACCCGTCGTCCAGGTCGAGGTCGTAGCCGATGGCCAGCGCGACCTCCGGTGCCGCCGAGTTCACCCGGGCGCTGCCCACGATCGGCGCCAGCGCCGCCAGCACCGCCACCACCTCCGCGTCGCTGGCCCCGGCCGCCAGGGCGCTCGTGACGCACCATTGATAGGTGGCTGGTGCGGACCCGACCGCGATGAGCCCGGCGAGCCGGACCAGCGCCGCGGTCTTCGCAGCCAGCCCGGCCGGCTCGCTGTCGATGAGCTCGGTGCCGAGCAGGGACGCCAGGACGCCCTCCTCATTGAGGGCCAGCTTCCGCAGGAGATCCTCGTGCTCAGCCCTCACGGCCTGCCTCCCCGGCTCGGGGCGCTTGGTGCACGATTACGAGCTCGACGAGCAGTTGAGCGCATTGAGCGCATTTGTCCATGCAGTCTCGAGCTCGTTCACCTCCTTCTCCACGCTGGAGCCCGCTTCGGCCACCGTCTCGTCGCTCGGTAGATCCTTGAGCGAGTCCTCGAGGCTGTTGAAAGCGCTCTGGAGCGCTGTCTTGAGCGACGACGAGAGGTCAGCCCCAGACGTCTGCACGTCCTGCAGGTCGGACTTCACCTTGCCAAGCGCGTCCTGGACATCGCCGACGGTGGTCGTTTCCGGGTCTGCGTCAGCCTTCTTGATCTCGTCCACCGTCGAGTCGAGGCTCTGCAGGCTGCTGCAGAGGCTCTGGGCGGCGCCGCCTGCGGACGAGGACCCGCCGTCGTCGTCGTCGCCACAAGCCGCCACCGCCACCACCAGAAGACTCACGAGGGCCGCCCGTGATGCCATACCCAGGGTCATCCTGCACTCCTCTCGTGCCGCCTTGACTGCCAGTCAGCAGGACACCCGCCGCGTGCGCATCACCCACAGTGGACGATTCGGGCGCTCAGAGACGATCTCGTCAGGCCCGCGATTCATCCGGGCGCGGTGCTGGCGCAACCGGCGACCGCCACAACCGGGTGGGTCCGAGGACCCCGGAGCCCACCCAGTTGCCGCACCACCGACGGGAAGGCCGGTGGCTACCTCTGACCCGTGAGCCCTACCTCAGGCTTCGTCGAAGTCCTCGGGGAACGCCGTCAGCGTCCAGATGATCGTGACGCTGAGCGCCATGACAACGAGCGCCCAGATCGGAGCGACGAAGATCATGAACACCGAGAGCGCCGCCACGATGAAGGCCCAGATGAGCCCGAGCGTCTGACCGACTACGGATCGCTGGTAGATCAGCCACGACGTGACGAGCTGCAGCACGCCGATGATCAGCCAGAACCATCCCCACGCCGTTATGTTGACACCGAAGAGCACCTCGTGCAGCGCCTCGGTCTGGTCGTCCTCCGCTATGGCCGCGATGCCGCTCAAGATGTTGAAGACGCCAACGATGGCGGCGATGACCGCCGCAAACGTCACCCAACCGCTGCGAATTCGCACAGATTCCACTTCAGCCTCCTTGGGCCAGTGATCGCGTCGATGGTGCCGCACGGGTCGGGCGCTGACATCACCCGATCCGGATGAACGGCGCACGGCATGTTCCGAGCCGTATCGTGGTGCCGGTCAATCGGTCCGGAATCACCCGGTGTGGGCGATGTGCAGACGCCGGGTCGCTTCTTGACTCAAAACCTGGCCTCAAATCCGCGACGGGGGTTCGAGCATGTCCACCAGCACCGCGCCCGAGAGTGATCCGATGGGCGAAGGCTACGCAGCCCGCCTCGACGAGGACATGCCGACGCGGTTCACGCGCGGTGTCGTCGACGGCTTCACCGAGGCATCGGAGGCGTTCTCGCACGAACTCGAGGGCACGAACCGATTCCCCGACCTGATGGGCCGTTCGGTCGCCGGCGTGATCCGCGCCAATGCGCGCCTGCTCGACGAGCTCGCGACCGTTGTCCGCCAGATGTCCGACGGGCTGAGCGTGCGGTCACAGGCAGGCGCCAACGACGAGCTCGACTACGAGCGCCTCGCCAACCTGGTCGCGCAGCGGCTCAGCTCGATGGACGTCAAGGCGAACGCGGCCAACGCGGCGGAATCGACGGCCCGAAGCCGCAAGGCGTAGCCGGCGACGCCCCAGGGCGGCCCGCGTCAGTCCTCGATCCTGCGGATGAACGAGCTGAGGATCAGGGCGGTGAGCACACCGATGGTGACCGCCGGCCAGGGGTTGTCGGCGGTGCGCAAGATGAACCGCCCGAGCGCACCTTCCGAGGAGACGTCGGGCTTGATCACGGCCAGCCCCAGGGCGCCGATGACGGCCAGCACCGAGGCCCGGCGCAGGAGCCGGAGTGTGTAGGGGATGATGCGTTCGCCGGCCGACAGCGTGCGCAACGTCTGCCGGCCGATGTCGGGCAACCTTCGCACCAGCCATTCCATGGTGTCCGCCGCAGCGCCCGGCGCACGAGCCACCCGGAACGCCGTGTACGGAGATGTCAGCGACTCCCTCACCGTCGTCTGCGCCATGTCAATGGAGAGGTCGTAGATGAACCGGCGGAGGTGGCCCCGGGTGTCGATCGAGGGATAGAGGCTGAGCATCACGATGTCGGCGACGACGATCGTGCGGTACAGCTGCACGGCGCTCGACGTTGTGGGTAGCCGGTTGCGGCGAAGGGTCGCCAAGGTCTTGACCAGGAGCGCGCCGGTGCTCTTCTGAGCGAGCGGCGCACTCGGGTCGCGGGACGCCACCAGGTAATCGCTCATGATGCGCTTGATCTCCTGCTCGAACCGGCTGAGGTTCCGGTAGGGCAGCGGCTCCATGCCCTCGAGCAGCGCGAGGTAGGCGCCGTGGACCCTTTCGTTGGCAATCGCCTCCCTCAGCCGTAGTTGCAGCTCCCACTGACGCTCGTCGAGCCAGCCGCAGGCCCCGAAGTCGACCCAGTTGAGCGTGCCGCCATCGCTGACGATCAGGTTCGAGGGATGAGGGTCGGCGTTGAACGTCCGATAGCGCATGGTCTGCTCGAGGACCGACCGCAGCAGGATCACCGCGGTGCGGTGGGGCGTGATCCCCCGCGCCGCCCACACGTCGAGAATGCCGCTGTTGCCGTTGGTGGTGGCGGTGAGCATCTCCCGCACGGTCACGCCCCGCACCCGCTCCATGGTGAGCACATTGCGGCTCGACAGTTCGCGGTGCACCTGGGGTGCGTAGTGGGCGATCGCATCGGCGGCCATCCGCTCGTGCAGGAAGGCCGTGTACATCGCCTCACGCCCCAGGTCGAGCTCTTCGATGGCGGTCCGGGAGAGCTCTTCGATCAAACCGCTGACATCCAGGCCGTGCAGGACGGGAAGCAGGTCGAGTACGTGGGCGCTCAACCCCAGGAACCGGAGATCGACACGAACCCGGTCGCCGATCCCCGGCTTCAGCACCTTCACGACCACCTCGTCGCCGTCGGGGAGCACCGCGCCGTGGACCTGCGCCAACGATGCCGTCGCCAGCGGAGCGGTCTCGAACGAGGTAAATGCCTCAGAGATCGGGCGACCCAAGCCACGCTCGATCTCCTCGATGATCTTGGGGGTCGGCACCGGACGTAGCGAGTCGAGGAGCTTGCCGAGCTCCTCGGTGTACGCAGGCGGCAGGAGGTCGTAGCGCGTGGCCAGCAGCTGACCAACCTTGACGTAGCCGCCACCGCAGGTCTCGAAGTACCAGCGCAGTACCCGCGGACCGACCGTGGGCCCGAACACGTTGCGGACCAACAAGATGGGTGTGACGAGCACGGTGAGGGCGAAGAGCCGCGTGAGGCGGGCGATCGCATGGAGCACGCTCGAGAGCCAGGCGCGCATGGCTAGTGGGGGAGGTCGCCGATCACCGCGGCGATGCTACGCAACCCGTCCTGGTGGGGCGGGACGCGGGAATTCACCCCGATGGGGGGACGTGGCGGGCGCTGTCGCTCCGTACGGTCGTTCCAGGCTCAGCGGAAGGCGAACCCATGGCACTTCATCGCAAGCTCGCCCACGACACGACTCACTTGTCCGTGAGCCCTGTCTACACGCGGGGCGGGGAGGCGACGCAAGCTCCGCGCAACAGCATCCCGGACACGGAGATGCTTCCGGAGACCGCCTACCAGATCGTGCACGACGAGCTGATGCTCGACGGCAACGCCCGTCTGAACCTGGCGACGTTCGTGTCGACGTGGATGGAGCCCCAGGCGCGCGTGCTGATGGCCGAGACGTTCGACAAGAACATGATCGACAAGGACGAGTACCCGCGCACCGCGGAGCTCGAGCAGCGCTGCGTGAACATGCTTAGCCGGCTCTGGAACTCGCCCGACGAGGAAGAGGCCACGGGCACGTCGACGACCGGCTCCAGCGAGGCCGCGATGCTCGCCGGCATGGCGTTGAAGTGGCGCTGGCGGGAGCGCCAGCGAGCGGCCGGCAAGCCCACGGACCGGCCCAACATGGTCATGGGCGCCAACGTGCAGGTCTGCTGGGAGAAGTTCTGCCGCTACTGGGACGTCGAGGCACGGCTGGTCCCCATGGACGGCGACCGTTTTCACCTGACCGCCGACCCTGCCGTTCAGTACTGCGACGAGAACACGATCGGTGTCGTCGCGGTGCTGGGCTCGACGTTCGACGGGTCCTACGAGCCGGTCGCCGAGATCTGCGCGGCGCTCGACCGGCTCGCGGCCAACACGGGGCTCGACGTGCCGGTGCACGTCGACGGGGCGTCGGGTGCCTTCATCGCACCGTTCCTCGACCCGGACCTGGCCTGGGACTTCCGCTTGCCGCGGGTCCAGTCGATCAACGCCTCGGGCCACAAGTACGGGCTCGTGTACCCCGGCGTCGGGTGGGTCATCTGGCGCGACCCCGACGCGCTACCAGACGACCTGGTGTTCAAGGTCAACTACCTCGGCGGGGACATGCCGACGTTCGCGTTGAACTTCTCGCGGCCCGGCAACCAGGTCGCGGCCCAGTACTACAACTTCCTGCGCCTAGGGTTCGACGGCTACCGGCGAGTGCAACAGGCCGCTCGCGACGTGGCCCGCTATACGGCCGACGCAGTCGCCAAGATCGGCCCGTTCCAGCTGATCACCGACGGCAGCGAGCTCCCCGTCTTCGCGTTCGCCCTCGACGGGAGCGAACGGCCCTACTCCGTGTTCGACATCTCCGAGCGGCTGCGTGACCGGGGCTGGCTGGTGCCCGCGTACACCTTCCCCGAGAACCGGCAGGACCTAGCGGCGCTCCGCATCGTCATCCGCAACGGCGTCTCCCGCGACCTCGCCGACATGCTCATCGCCGACCTCCGCCGGCACGTCGAGTACCTCGAGCGGCTGCCGGCGCCGCTCCCCAGCACGGGGGCCGGCGAGGGCTTCCGTCACTGAACGACCCCTGTGGGCCCCGTGTAGGCCTCGGGCGTGGCGGGCTCCTCCGCGATCTCGCCGCGCCACATCCTCCGGACCGAGTGAATCAGCGTCCGGAACCCGTACCGGCGTTCGGATGTGACGGACTCCGGCGCCTTCGAACGCCGGTTCGCTGCCCAGCCCCGCCCCGCGCTCGCCGCATCGGGATCGTGAGCCGAATAGAGGTTACTGTTTAGCCATGTCGATCGCCATCACCGAAGACCACCGGGCGCTCGCCGACACGGCCGCCGACTTCCTGCTCAAGCACCGGGCCACCACCGCCGCCCGCCAGCTCCTCGAGTCGCCGACCGAGGATCGACCCGAGCTGTGGGACGAGCTGTGCGCCCTCGGCTGGCTGGGGCTGCACATCCCCGAGGCGCAGGGCGGGTCGGGCTACGGGCTCCCCGAGCTGGTCGTGGTGGTCGAGGAGTTGGGACGCGCCGTGGCCCCGGGCCCATTCGTCCCCACCGTCATCGCCAGCGCCGTCCTCGCCGCGGCCGCCCCCGCCGAGTCGCAGGAACGCCTCCTGCCCGGGCTCGCTACCGGAACGACAATCGGTGCGGTCGCGCTGGGCGGCGACGCCGAGATCCGCGGCGGGGCCGCCCACGGGGCCGCCGGGGTCGTGCTGTGCGCCGGGCTGGCCGACGTCCTGCTCGTCCCGGTCGGAGCCGACGTCGCCGTCGTCGACGTCCACGACCCGGGTGTGACCGTCGAGGCGCATCCGAACCTCGACCCCACGCGACGGGCCGCGCGCGTCACGCTCGACGGCGCCCCGGCCGACGTGGTGGCCGGGGGCCACGCAGTCCTGCTCGACCTGGCCCGGACGATCCTGGCCGCCGAGGCGACCGGTGTCGCCCGGGCCTGCACCGAGGCGGCCAGCGAGTACGCCAAGGTCCGGGAGCAGTTCGGGCGCCCGATCGCCACGTTCCAGGCCGTCAAGCACCACTGCGCCAACATGCTGGTGGCGACCGAGTTGGCGACCGCGGCCGTGTGGGACGCCGCCCGCGCGGCCGCGGGCGCGGGCGACGAGTTCAGCTACGCGGCGGCGGTTGCCGCCACGCTGGCCGTGCCAGCCGCCGACCTGTGCGCGCAGCTCAACATGCAGGTGCACGGCGGCATCGGCTACACGTGGGAGCACGACGCCCACCTCTACCTGCGGCGCGCCGCCGCCATCGGTGCGATCGTCGATACCGAGGCCGCCGCGCTGGCGGTCACGGACCTGACCCGCGGGGGTGTGCGGCGCGAGCGTACGGTCGACCTGCCGCCGGAGGCCGAGGCCTTCCGCGGGGAAGTGCGTTCGTTCGTCGCCGGCCTCGACGGCCTCGACGAGGACGATCGCCGCCGGGCGCTCATCGACTCGGGGTACGTCATACCGCACTGGCCGCGGCCGTGGGGACGGGCCGCGGGCGCAGTCGAGCAACTCGTGATCGAGCAGGAGTTCGGCGCCGCCGGCGTCAGCCGGCCGAACTACGGCATCACCGCGTGGATCATCCTGACCCTGATCGAGCACGCCTCCGCCGACCAGGTCGCCCGGTGGGTCCGGCCGGCGCTGGCCCAGGAGGTCGTCTGGTGCCAGCTGTTCAGCGAGCCGGACGCTGGGTCGGACGCCGCCGGGATCAAGACTCGTGGCACCCGGGTCGAGGGCGGCTGGCTCGTGAACGGCCAGAAGGTGTGGACCAGCGGGGCGCACCTCAGCCGGCATGGCCTGGCCACGGTGCGCACCAACCCCGACGCACCCAAGCACAACGGCATCACGACCATGGTCATCGACATGGAGGCCGACGGCGTCGAGGTGCGGCCGCTCAAGATGCCGACAGGCGGGTCCGATTTCAACGAGGTGTTCTTCAACGACGTGTTCGTGCCCGATGACGACGTCGTGGGGCCGGTCGACGACGGCTGGACCGTGGCCCGCGCCACGCTCGGCAACGAGAGCGTCAGCATCGGCGGCGGACAGGGCGGCGCAGCCGTCCCCGGTGCGGCGCTGATCGGGCCGCTCGACGCCCACCCCGAGCGGCTGTCCGGGGGTGCCGGCCGCGTGGGTCGCTACGTCGCCCGCAGCCAGGCGACCGATGGGCTCAACCTGCGGAGCGCCCATCGGGCGGTCGCCGGCGGCGGCCCCGGGCCCGAGGGCAACGTCACCAAGCTGGTGCTGTCGGAGAACGGGCACGAGGCGGCCGCGATCCTGGCCGAGCTGACCGGGCCCGAGGGCGCGTTCCTCGACGGGCCGGGAGCGCTGTCGGGCCGACTCGTCCTCATGCACCGGGCGTTGTCGATCGCCGGGGGCACGTCGGAGATCAAGCGCAACCAGATCGGCGAGCGCATCCTGGGCCTGCCCCGGGACCCGTTGATCCGCTGAATAAAGTGTAAGGAATCGCAAACCCCTGAGGAGGAGCACACGATGCGCGAGGTCGTGATCGTCGAGGCCGCCCGTACCGCGGTCGGCCGCAAGAACGGCACGCTGGCCCGCACCCACCCCCTCGACATGCTGGGGCCGGTCCAGTCCGCAGTGCTCGATCGCGCCCGGGTCGATCCGGGCAGCGTCGGTCAGGTCGTCGGCGGCTGCATCGACCAGGTCGGCGCCCAGTCCGGCAACGTCACCCGCAACGCCTGGCTGGCCGCCGGGCTGCCCCAAGCGGTCGCCTGCACGACGGTCGACAGCGCCTGCGGGTCGTCCCAGCAGGCATTCAACCTGGCGGTGGGCCTGGTCGGCTCGGGCGCCGAGGACATCGCGCTGGCCTGCGGCGTCGAGAACATGAGCACCGTCCCCCTCGGAGCCAACGCCATGGACGGCGCCGCCGCCGGCCACGGCAAGCCCGTGAACCGGAGCTACGCCGCCCACTACGAGTTCACGTCGCAGTTCGAGGGCGCGGAGCGCATCGCCACCAAGTACGGCATCAGCCGCCTCGACGCCGACGACTTCGGGCTGGAGTCGCAGCTCCGGGCCCGCCGGGCACTCGAGGAGGGCCGGTTCGAGACCCAGGTGGTGCCGATCGAGGCGGTGCAGGTCGACGACGGCGGTCGCCGGCTGGACGAAACCGTCACGTTCGCTGTCGACGAGGTGCCGCGCGAGACCAGCCTGGAGGCGCTCGCCGGCCTCAAGCCGGTGGCCCGCGACGACGGCATCCACACGGCGGGGACCAGCTCCCAGATCGCCGACGGCGCCGCGGCCGTGCTGATCATGGCCGGGGACAAGGCCGAGGAGCTGGGGCTGCGGGCCCGGGCGCGGGTCGCGCACACGTGCCTCGTCGGCTGCGACCCGGTGCTGATGCTCGAGGGGCCGATCCCGGCCACGGAACGCCTGCTCGACCGGAGCGGCCTGAGCCTCGACGACATCGACGTGGTCGAGATCAACGAGGCGTTCGCGTCCGTCGTGCTGGCCTGGGCCCAGGCCTGCGGTGCCGACATGGAGAAGGTGAACCCGAACGGCGGTGCCATCGCCCTCGGGCACCCGCTGGGCGGGACCGGCTGCATCCTCGTCACCAAGGCGCTCCACGAGCTCGAGCGCAGTGACGGCGAGCACGCGCTCGTCACCATGTGCTGCGGTGGTGGGCTCGGCACCGGCACGCTGCTCCAGCGGGTCGCCTGACGGCATCACGCGTACCCGGGCAAGCGACGGCCGCGGCCCTGAGCGGCACCGGGCGCTGTCAGCCGTCGAGCGTGGCGATCACCTCGCCGAGCGTCCGTATCGAGTGTTCCGAGATCGGGCTCACCACGAGGATCGCCTCCTCGACGCCGGCGGCGGCCAGATCCAGCAGCCCGGCGGCGATCGCCGGGGGCGGGCCGGTCAGTGGACGCACGTCCTGCGTGTGAGGTCGGTCGCGCCCGCCGCCATCCAGCGTGACGAACACCGTGGCGCTGCGTAAGACGTCGGACGGTCGTCGACCGGCTTCCCGAACGAGCCGGCCGATTCGGGCGTTTTCCTCGGCGAACCCCTCCGGCGTGTTGCCGTACTGGTCGTACCAGACGTTCCACGCGTCCACGTGTGGCAACGCGGTGCGCAGGACACGTTCGCCCGTCGAGCCGATCATCAGGGAAGGGCGGGCGGCCGGCCGCGGCAGCAGCACGGCGTCGTGCACGCGCTCGAAGCGCCCTTCGTAGGTCACCCGCTCGCCGGCGACGAGGCGCCGGATGATCTCGAACGACTCACTGAAGCGCGAGGCGCGGTGGTCGAAGGGAAGGCCGAAGGCGCGGAACTCCGTCTCGTTCCAGCCGGCGCCGAGCCCGAGCACGAACCGTCCGCCGCTGATCTCCTGGACCGCCGCCGCCTTCCGCGCGAGCAGGCCTGGCGCCGCGAACGCGGTGCACGCCACCAGCGGGCCGAGCCGGACGCGCTCGGTGGTCGCCGCGATCGCGGCGAGGATGGTCCAGGCGTCCCAGGGCCCGCGCGCCTCGCGGCCATCAGCGCGGTACAGCAGGTGGTCACCGACCCACACCGAGTGGAAACCCACGTCCTCGGCGGCGCGCGCCATCGCCAAGTGCTCGGCCCACGGCACGTGCCGTTCGACCTCGGGGAGCTGCACGCCGATCCGCAGGCCCCGTCCCGCAGCCGGGCCCGGGCCCATGGCGTGGCTACCCGGCGAGGGCATCGAGGAGGCGGTCGACGTCCGTCGCGTCGTTGTAGTGGACGAGCCCGGCCCGCACGGCCCCTGCGTCGCCCAGCCCGAGCCACTGGGCGATCTCCCAGGCGTAGTTGGTGCCACTCCACACCGCGACCCTGTGCTCGGCCAGCCGGCGGGCGGTGTCCTCGGGCTCGACCCCGGCCACCGTGAACCAACGGGTCGGGGCGTCGCCTGGGCGGCGCTCGCCGAGCACGGCTACGCCGTCGATCGCCCGCAGCCCGGCATCGAGCTTGTCGCCCAGTACCTGCTCCTCGACCCAGCCGTGCGGGATGACCCGATCGAGCATGAACCGGGCCGCGGCCCGCACCCCCGCGAGCTGCTCGAAGGGGAGGGTGCCGAGCTCCCAGCGTTCGGGCACGGTGTCGGGGGAAGGGACGAGCTTGTCCGGATGCAGGCCTGCCAGGAGGGCAGGGTCGGCGCTCAACACCCCGACGTGCGGTCCGTACCACTTGTAGGCGGAGCAGACGACGGCGTCGGCGCCCCAGCCCCGGCGGTCGACCTGTCGGTGCGGGGTGGCGGCGACGGCGTCGACGTACGTGTGGGCTCCGGCGTCGCGGGCCAGACGGCAGATGGCGGCGACGTCGGGGGCCGTGCCGGTGACGTTGGACGTGGCCGTGAATGCGATCCACCGGGTGCGCTCGGACAGGGCCGCGGCGACGTGCGCAGGTTCGAGGGCCAGCGTGTCGCGGTCGGTCTCTGCGAAGCGCACCGTGGCGCCCGCGCGCTCGGCCGCAACGATCCACGGCCTCACGTTGCCGTCGTGGTCGAGCCGCGTCACGACGACCTCGTCACCGGGACCGAGCGTCCGGCCCACGGCGGCGGCGAACCGCATCGTCATGGAGGTCATCGACTCGCCGAAGGCGATGCCCTCCGGCTGGCCGCCGAGGAGCTCAGCGCACGCCTGGCGGGTCGACCACACGAGCGCATCGGTGGCGGCCGCCTGGGGGAACGGACCGTGCGCGTTGGCCGGGTCCCCGGACCGCCACCAGGCCGCGGCGGCCTCAATGGCGTCGTCGAGGGCCTGGGTCCCGGCCGGGCCGTCGAGCCGGACCCAGTCGTCACGGAGCCCGGGGAAGCGTTCACGATCCACCCCGCGATGGTAGCGACGCCCCCCGACACGCCCTGCGGCTCGCGCCGGCGGTCGTGCACGCCGGCCTGCACCGGACCCCAATCAGCGCCTCTGCCGCGAACCCCAGTCGAGCACGCGCCGGGCCGCACCACGGACCCACCCGATGAGCTCGTCGAGGCTCTGTTGCCATGGCGGACGGGGCCTGGGGAGCCTGCGCGCGTAGACGGCGGCGACGGCGTTGGCGATGGCCGTTCCGTGGACCCGGCGGGCAGTCAAGCACTGTTCGATCTGGATGCCTCCGGCGGTGCGGTCGGTGAGGCGGTTGACGATGTTGCAGGGGTCGTCACCGCCGAACTCGTCGTCGGGCGTCGCGATGCGTACCCAGATGCCCGAGCCGCTGGTGGCCGCCTCGATGGCGCACTTGATCTCCTCCCTCAGCGCCGCCGGTGCCGTGCCGCCGATCAGGATCTCCGCCTCGTCGAACCCGTGGAACGCCACGGCGTGGGTGAACCCACGATCGATGACCGAGGCGAGGCCGGGGAAGCTGGACGGGTTGATGTCGGTCGAGGTCGTGTGCCAGCACTCCGCCGCCCCGCCGGTGCGGTCGGGGCGGCGGTCCTTCCACCCCTTGCACCGCCAAGAGCTCACGCCGAACGCGGCGAGGCGTGACGCGACGTGTTCGGCTTGCTCGTCCGTGTGGCGCTCGATGTCGCCGCCGTGGGGTGCGATCACGATCAGTCCTCGGTGTTCGCCGTCGTCGTCGAGGCGCTCCACGAGGTCATCGGCGGCCTCGGCGGCGGCGTCCGACAAGGTCGGATCGGCCGCCGGGAGCACGACCGCGCCGTCGAACGGGTCGTCAGTCCCCAGGCGCCGGCGCCCCGTGAGACCGAGGCGGACCACATCGGCGTCGTCTTCGTCCCGCCACTCGCTGACGGTGTACAAGCCGTACTCGGTCTCCGTGCGGCGAATGCGGATCTGGTGGCCGACCGCGGCCCCCAGGGACGCGAGCAATCGCCCGTCGACGGAGCAGTGCTCGCGACGGGCCTTCAGGTCGGCCTGCGACGGCAACGCCCGTCGGATGGTCGCCTCACGCTCGGTCATCACGGACCTGCTGGAAATGTGTCATGTCGCTCGTCTCGCCGTTGAGCACGATCCCGCCACGCGGACCGCACGACCCACGGCGAGCCTCGGTCCCGGAGGCTAGGTTGCCGCCCACGGTGGCACACGGAGGCGGTGTCACCTGGACGCCCAGGTGAGGGCAGAGCTGCGGCTCCTCCGGGGCCGGAGAGGGGGAGGGATGAGCGGTCGACGAATCGCACAGCGGGCATCACTGGTGGTGCTCGCGGCTGTCGTGCTGGTGGTCGGGGCGACATCCGCCTCGGCCGATCCGATCGACGAGAGCCGAGGATTTCGCAAGGCGGTTACGGTCGCAGGCATCCGCGAGCACCAGCTTGCGCTCCAGCAGATCGCCGACGCCAACGGCGGTAACCGCGCGGCCGGGACGGCCGGCTACGACGCCTCGGTGGACTACATCGTCGAGCGGGCGCAGGCCGCCGGGTACGAGGTCAGCCTGGACGAGTTCACCTACGTCGAGGCGTTCACGGAAGGCTCGGCACCGGTGCTCGAGGAGACCGCTCCGGAGCCCCAGGTCTTCGTGGCGGGGTCGCGACCGGCGTTTGACGGCGACTTCGTGTCGTTCACAGGAAGCGGCGACGTGACGGCTCCCGTGCAAGGGGTCGACCTGGTGCTTCCGCCCGGTGCCGACCCGAACACGTCGACCAGCGGGTGTGAGGTGGAGGACTTCGCAGGGTTTGTCGCTGGGAACATCGCGCTGATCCAGCGCGGCACCTGCCCTTACGTCCAGAAGGCCGCCATGGCCCAGGAGGCGGGGGCCTCGGCGATCATCCTGTTCAACGAGGGACAGCCGGGCCGGACGGCAGTTCCCAACAACCTCCCGCTGGGCGCCGAAGGCGTCCACATCCCCGGGGTGGGTACCAGCTTCGCCGTTGGCGTCGACCTCAACGACCCCGGGACCGTCGCCCGCGTCAAGACGGAGGTCCTCGAGGACCTCGGCGAGAGCGTGAACGTGGTCGCTGAGACCCCCGGCGGCGACCCGAGCCGTACCGTGGTCATCGGGGCGCACCTCGACAGCGTGCCCGAAGGGCCGGGGATCAACGACAACGGCAGCGGCTCGGGGGGGATCCTGGAGATCGCCGAGGTCTTCGCCGCCCAGGGTCGGACGCCGCGCAACAAGCTGCGGTTCATGTGGTACGGCGCCGAGGAGCTCGGGCTCGTCGGGTCGACCAAGTACGTGGAAGGGCTGACCCAGGACGAGAAGGACGACATCCTGGCGATGTTGAACTTCGACATGATCGGCTCGCCGAACTTCGCCCGATTCGTCTATGACGGCGACGGGACGGCCGGCCCCGAGGGACCCACGGGTTCGGGGTTCATCGAGGACGTCTTCGTCGACTACTTCGCCAGCCAGGGACTGGTCAACGAGCCCACGGCCTTCGATGGCCGGTCCGACTACGGGCCGTTCATCGCCGAGGGCATTCCGGCCGGCGGGCTGTTCACCGGTGCGGAGGTGCCCAAGACGGCGGAGCAGGTCGTGCAGTACGGCGGCATCGCCGACGCGCAGCTCGATCCCTGCTACCACGCGGCCTGCGACACCTTCGCGGGTACGGACTCCGGTCCTGGCGCCACCGCGCCGGGGCTCGGTCTGGTCGCGCTCGACCAGATGTCCGACGCTGCAGCCCACACGGTCCTGTTCCTCTCGAAGACGAAGGTCGACGTGAGGAACACCCCGAATTAGCGGACCCTCAGAGCGGAATCGGGAGGGGCGGCGTCGTCCGCCCCTCTCCGTCTGCCGCTGTCACGACGTCCATGACCGGTAGGCGACAAGCGATTCGTCAGAGCGGAAGCCGAGTCGATCGTAGAGGCTGCGGGCCGGCGTGCGGTGGTGCTGCACCGTCAGGCTCACCCGCCCGAGCGGCGATCGATCGAGGAGCCGGCGAGTGACGGTCATGACGAGGTCCCGGCCGATGCCGGCGCCGCGCGTGGCAGGGTCGACCACGACGAAGTCGATGAACCCTTCGCCGTCGTCGTGGACCTCACCGGCGACGTAGCCGACGACACCAGCGTGCCCATCGTCGGCAACCAGCACGATCCGCGACCCGTCGAGCTGGCCGTCGACGAGCTGCATGGCGGAGGTATGGGTGTCCGGGAACTCGACGTCGTGCAACGCCGCGATGGCCCCGATGTCGTCGCGGCTGGCGGCACGCAGCGATGCCGTCTGGCGGCCCCCACCTGCTGGCCAGGCGCCGACGACGGCGGCGTCCACCACGAGGAGGTGGTGCGGCTCGGTCGGCGTCCACCCCCGCGAGGCAGCGAGACCGGCGAGCCGGCGGTTGGCAACGTCGCCGGACATCTCGTAGCGGGTCACCGTGGAGGGTGGCTGGGCGAGCGCGGCATCGAGGAGCGTGCCCGCGCCCGCCATCCACCCCTCGCCGTCGTCCACGACCCACGGACCGAGGATCCATGCCCGGCCGAGGTCATCGTCCCATTCGACAATCACCACGCCGACAATGCGCGCGCCGTCACGCAGCACCCGGGCGGTTGTCCCCCACGACGGCTTGAGGCCGCCAAGCTCGGCGGCGATCCCGGTCGCACCGTTGCCGACATACGAGATGCGGTGGTCTGCGTGCGCCTGCTGCGCCGCGATGAACGCCACCACGTCGGCGAGCTCGTCCTGCTTCAGCGAGGCGAACACGCGTTGAGCCTAATGAGGCCAAGTCACCGACCGAGAGATGTCTTGCCGGGCGAGCTCGGTGGCCGATCCGTTGGAACGCCGAGCGCAAAACAGTGCCTTGTTTGACGCACGACCCGAAGGAACTGGTTACACACCCCATCTCGATCGGGTACGGCAATGGCAGAGGGGGCGAGACCGCTCTTCACATCTCCTAACGCCCGAAGGAGACATCATGCGATCCCGTGCACGCTCACGTCTACGAAGCTGCCGCATGGCGCTGCTCGCGTCGCTCGCCGCTCGCACTGCTCGCCACCGGCTTGGCCACGCCGGTCGGCGCCGCCGCACCAGCCGGTAGCGCCGCACCGAATGCGGTTACGGCGGAGTACCCGACCCATGGGCAGGGCCGGGTCACGTTCCGCCAGTCCGGTGCGCCGTATCTGAACCCCGACCTGCCCGTCGCCAAACGGGTCGAGGACCTGATGGGCCGGATGACGCTGGAGGAGAAGGTCGGCCAGATGACCATGGCCGAGCGCGGCGCCGTCACCGACGATCCGACGCAGGTCACGTCCCTGATGCTCGGCGCGGTGCTGTCCGGCGGAGGCTCGGTGCCGGCGGACAACACGCCGGCCGGTTGGGCCGACATGGTCGACATGTTCCAAGAGCATGCGCTGCAGACCCGGTTGCAGATCCCGATCCTGTACGGCGTCGACTCGGTGCACGGTCACGGAAACCTGAACGGGGCCACGGTCTTCCCGCACAACATCGGCCTCGGCTCGACCGGTGACCCGAAGCTGATCGAGCGGATCGAGCACGTGGTCGCCGAGGAGACCCGGGCGACAGGCCCGCAGTGGTCGTTCGCGCCATGCGTGTGCGTGGCGAGGGATGCCCGATGGGGCCGGACCTACGAGAGCTTCTCCGAGGACCCGCGGCTGGTGACCCGGCTCAGCAGCGGGATCAGAGGCTTCCAAGGTAACAACACCGGCGACCTGCGTGACAACGACCGCGTGCTGGCGACGGCCAAGCACTACGCGGGAGATGGCGACACCGAGTTCGACACCGCGGCCGGTGACTACACGATCGACCAGGGCGTGACGATCACCAGCCGGGAGGATTTCGCGCGGATCGACCTCGCCCCGTTCGTCGCCGCGGTCCGACGGCACAAGACGGGCACCGTGATGCCGTCCTTCTCCAGCGTGGACTGGACCGAGGACGGGATCGGCAACCCGCTCAAGATGCACGCGCACCGCGAGCTGATCACCGACGTACTCAAGAACCAGATCGGGTTCGACGGGTTCGTGATCTCGGACTGGGAGGGCATCCACCAGATCCCCGGCGACTGGGCGACCCAGGTGCGGACCGGTGTGAACGCCGGCACCGACATGTTCATGGAGCCGTTCTCCAGCCCGGCGTTCGAGACCACCCTTCTCGACGAGGTGAACGCCGGCCGGGTGCCCATGGCCCGGATCGACGACGCGGTACGACGCATCCTGACCAAGAAGTTCGAGGTCGGCCTGTTCGAGCACCCGTACACCGACCGGTCGAACCTGGACGACGTCGGATCGGCGGAGCACCGGGCGTTGGCCCGCGAGGCCGTCGCCAGATCCCAGGTGTTGCTGAAGAACTCGCAGGGGGTGCTGCCGCTAGCGGAGGACGCCAACGTGTATGTCGCCGGTCGCAACGCCGACGACATTGGTAACCAGGCCGGCGGTTGGACGCTGAGCTGGCAGGGCGCCTCGGGCCAACACCGGATCCCCGGCAACACCATCCTCGACGGGATTCGCCAGGTCGCACCGAACGCGCAGGTGACCTACAGCAAGGACGCGACTGCGCCCGTGGGCGACGCCAACGTCGGAATCGTGGTTGTAGGCGAGACGCCGTACTCGGAAGGGTTCGGCGACATCGGCGGGCCGCGCTGGGGCTTCGACCCGGAGGACGGCGGGGTGTTGCGCGAGCCCAAGAGCCTCGACCTGCAGCCTGGTGACGCCGCGGTGATCGACACGGTGTGCGACGCAGTCCGTCAGTGTGTCGTCCTGGTCGTGTCCGGCCGTCCGCAGGTGATCGCACCCGAACAGCTGGCAAAGATCGACGCACTGGTGGCGTCCTGGCTGCCCGGCTCGCAGGGTGAGGGCGTCGCAGACGTGCTGTTCGGCAACCAGCCCTTCACCGGCAAGCTGTCGCACACCTGGCCGGCCAGCGCCGCCCAAGAGCCCATCAACGTAGGCGACAGCGACTACCACCCGGCGTTCCCCTACGGCTGGGGGTTGCGCACGAAATAGCCCTCACTCAACACGACCCTGGCCGCGTACGCACGGCCCTGCGCTCGTGGGGTCGTGACACCCCCGGGGGACCCGCGACCTGCATCAGTGCCCGCCCGCGTCCACCACGTGCCGCCGCCCTCACCAGCCCGGATTCTTCTGGCTCGGGGGGCAGGGCTCGAACCTGCAACAACCGGCTCCAAAGGTGAGTCGTGATCGTCCAGTCGGTGCCATTCAGTCCGTCTAGTAGGACATTGTCGTCTCGCCAGTCCATGACGTCGTGTCTAGTTCGCTCGGATAAGCACCCGTTAGGCACCCAGATAAGCACCAGCGGCTCGCTACGGTCGGGCTCGCTGGCAGACCGTGAACTCACCCCTTAGGAGACCCCGTCGAGCCGTCCACTCCGTGCGCTTCCGTCCGCTGACTTGCACATAGTCCGCCGTGCAGTCCGCCGAGTGCGTCCCCGTTCGTGGTCGTCGCCGGAGTTTGGCGCCCGCGTAACTCGGCCTACGGGTCTGGGGGCGGTTCCGCGTCGGGGAACGGCTCTACGCGAAAGCTCGCCCGGTAGGCGTTGATCACGTCATGCGGGAAGCAGTGCAGGTTTGGGATGACGTTGCCGGCGACCCGATCTACCCGCACCGGCGCGGACCTCGATCGGCTTGTCGTGGCTGGGCTGGCCGCCACGGCCGGAGGGGCGGCGCTCGTGCTCTGGAGCGACGACACCAAGTCCGCGAGCTCCAAGGCTGTGGACTCCAGGTCCACGGCATCGCCAGAAGCAGGCGACAGGCCCAGCGCGATCTCTACGTGGACGGCAGACCGGTGCTGAGCCGTCCCGAGGAGCCGGGGCAGGGACATGCCGGGGAATGGGCGGGTGTCCCAGGCTCCGCTCGGGCCTACGCGGCGGACGCCGCGGGCAACAATCCGGGTACTACCGGACCCCCGGATCGCCCTCGGACGCCTGGGCGTCTCTCCCGAGATCCGTGCACTCACAGCCCTCCGAACAGATCGGAGACCCGTCCGACGTCCACTCGTGGTCGGCGACGGGATGACCGCAGCTGCAGTCGCCGAGCCCAGCTCTCGGGTCGATCTCGCCGTAATCACTCATCCTCACCGACGCTAGGCGCCAGTCTCAACGAGACGCCAGGACGACCGCGATTCAGCACCCATCGGCGGTTAGCGGGCTCCGGTGGGTCGAGGTGATGTCCCCGGACGCACACCGATCGGCAGTATGGCGCGTCCCCTATCGGCTGTCTCCTCAACTGGTCAACGCAACACGCGGTTCATTCCCGCGGGGTGAGTGGCCGAACCGTCGCGGCCGCGCGGCCGACCTGGCAGTGCTGGGTCGCCGTCCGCCGCATGCGCTCGAGGTTCGCTCGCAGTAGTCGCGACACCTGCACCTGGCTGACGCCGATGCGGGCGCCGATCTCCGACTGGGTGAGACCGTGCAGGAACCTCAGCTCGATCACGAGCCTGTCTCGATTCGTCGGCAGGGTGCGCAGCAGCGACGACACCACACTGCGGGCCTCCGCCGACTCGAAGCCGCTGTCGATCTCCGACAATGCGACGACTGCCGGGGGGTCGTCTTCGTCCCGTGGCTCGAGGGGCAGACCTCGGTAGCAGCTACGCATCTCGAGCGCCTCGAGTGCTTCCTCGATCGTCAGGTCGGCGCGCTCGGCGATCTCAGCGACCGACGGCGACCGGCCCAGCGCCGCGGTCAGTTCGTCGACCACCGCGCCGACCGCCGTGTACAGGTCCTTGCCTCGGCGTGGCACGTGCACCGGCCAGGTCTTGTCGCGAAAGTGCCGGCGCAGCTCGCCCATGATCGTCGGCACCGCGAATGTGCTGAACACCACCCCGCGTCCCGGGTCGAACCGATCGACGGCCTTGACCAGGCCAACCAAAGCCGCCTGGACCAAGTCGTCCCGGGGCTCCCCTCGGTGCGCGAACCGGGCCGCACAGTATTTGGCCAGCCAGGCGAAATCCTCGACCAGCGCGTTGCGAACCGCGCGCTCCCCGGTGGCCCGTAGCTCCACGAACCGAGGATCGACAGACATCTCGATGGACACTCCCCGCCTCCTTGAGCTGACCAAGGTCACCCGGGACACCACTTCCACGTGAATGGGCCACTACACGAGAACCGCTCCTACACGAAGCGACTCGCCTCCATCGAGGAGCGGTTCCGCAGCTGGTGATCCCGTGGACGCTTGAGCGGTCCCACACCGGCGGTCTGACCCGGTCCTCACCGGCGGGCCAGACGCCGGACCGTGTCACAGCAACCAGAGGAGGAGATTGACCACGACCGTCAGCACGAGCGAAAGGGCGATCGACACCAGCAACATGATCAGGCAGCCGCGGCCGCCACCGATGAAGCGTGGGCCCTTGCCGTCGCCGAAGACAATCATCCGGGTCTCCGGGCGGATGTCTGCCGTACCTGCTCGGCGGCGGTGGCCTCGGCGTCGGCGCCCGCTGGCCGATCCACGACCTCCGGCCGCGGAGCGCCATGCCACGGGTCGCCACCGCCACGGCCCCACCGGTCCTCGCGCTTACCTGGCAACCGCGGACGACCGGCGGACCACCCTGCCATCACCAGCACGACAACGGTGATCAATGTGCTGATGACTACGGTGACGACGACAGCCACACCCATCCCTCCGGTGGAAGACGGCCGGACGCAGCCGTCCACCTTGTCTCGAGCACCTCGTACCCATCCACCGGCTGCTCCAAGCGGACAAGGCGAGCGCATTCAGCCCCCAGACCTCGAACGGGTCCCGCCGGCCCGGTTCGAGGGGACTCACGATTGTCCGGTGCTGCTCACCGGCCACCGGGCCAAGCGCCGAGGAGCAGACCGGTCGATCTCGTCCAGCGCTCGACGCGCGCGAGCGCCCCGGGCGCCCACCACTCGTCGTCGTCGGCAAAGGCGACGTAGGGCGTGCCAGCCCGGGCCACGCCGACATTGCGAGCGGCCGCGCCCCGGTTGGCTCCCAGTTCGATGAGGTCGACCCCTGGGTGGCGTTCCCTGACAGCGGCCGCCGTCCCGTCGACCGAGCCGTTGCCGATCACGATCACTCTCGCCTCGTCGTGCGCCAGCGAAACGCTCTAGCTCGCAACGCCGGTCCCGCGTGGCGACGACGATCGTGACCCGGTCCTCCCCGTATCCCTCAGGACGAAAGAGGGGACAACCCCCATCGTGGCCGCGACCGCCTCTCCCGCCCCGGCCGACTCCTCGGCGCCCGTTCCCGTCCTCCGGCACCTACAAGTCGAGGTCACGGGTGCCTGCAACCTCCAGTGCCGCATGTGCCTGGTGCGGTACCAGCCGGCCTCCGTTTCGTGGCTCGTCTAAGGTGGGGCGTTGCGCTTGTGAGGTCGAGGGTGTTGCGCAAGGTCGCCAGCAAAGGTCGTCAGTAACTATCGCGTGGCGTTCGATACGGCGGTCATCGTCGGAGCGATCGTCGGTCTGCGAGCCGTGCTGTTCGCGTTGGGTGCAGACGGGATGTCGCTCAGCCCGCTCACGCCGAGCATCGTCGCGGGCGGCGTGTTCGTGATGGGTCTTGTGGTCGCCGGAACGCTTTCGGACTACAAGGACGCCGACCGTGCCCCCGCCGATTTGGCCACCGAGCTCTACGCGATCCTGCGGGAATGCGAGTCGATCAACGCCGTCTGGGGTAAGCCACACATGGCGTTCCTGCGCCAACGGCTGATCGCGGTGGTGACAACGCTCCGGGCCGACATCGACGCAGGTAACACCCGTGAGTGTCAGCAAGCGATCGAGGATCTGTCCGAGTCCTTCCTCGAGCTGGAGAACACGGACGTCCCCCCACCTACATCGTCCGTCTGCGCCTGTCACAGGCCGGGCTGCGCAAGGCGATCTTGCGGGTGTACCACCTTCAGCGCGAGGAGTTCTTGCCGTCGGCCTACGCCATGATCGTCAGCCTCGTGGTGATCATTCTCGGTGTCGTGACGGTCACGGATTTCGGCGGCGTTGCGCAATCGCTTGTGACTGTCGGGTTCCTGTCGTTCTTCTTCGTCTACCTGCTCCGGCTGCTCCGGGTCATCGACAAGCCATTCAAGGTGGGACGCAAGCGAACCGATGACGACGTGAGCCTGTTCCTCCTTGTCGAGTTCGTCGTGCACGCCGACGCCGGCGAGAGAGGCGTCGCGGCCGGGGACGTCAAGGCGCAGGCCGACGAGGTCGAGGAGTTGACGAGCCACATCGAGGAACACGCCGCCGAGTTGGCCGAAGTGGAGGACAAACCCGGCTCGACGGCGCACGCCTAGGCCAGCGATCGACGGCCGGAGGCCACCGTCCTACGGGTGCGAGCCATGACCCGTGCCGGCACGCCAGAATGCCCGACCCCGACGCCCGCCGCCTGCCAGGCGGGCAGCACAGAACGACGCGGCGCGCCGATCGATGCTCCTATGGGTTGTCAAGGTGCTCCGGGTTTGCTGGCAGACCAGTGATGGGCCACTCGGCGTGGAGGGCGAGCTCTTATCAGGCCATGCGTTTCCGGTGATGAGGTTGGGGCGGCGGGCCGGCAGATCGTTCGAAGGACAGCCGGTCGGCGTCAGGCAGATATCGGGCCAGGCCCGCCGCCCCAGATCTCAGGCGCGGGGGAGGTGCCGGTAGACCTCGCGGGCGACGTAGCGCTTGAGCACGCGGGTGATCTCGGGCTTGGAGCGTCCTTGGTTGAGACGGCGCTCGACGTAGGCGTGGGTGCGGGGATCGGATGCCAAGCGGGTGAACACGATCCGCCACAGCGCATGGTTGGCTTGACGGTTCCCGCCCCGGTTGAGTCGATGGCGGGTGAGTTTGCCTGACGATGCCGGCAGGGGTGCGACACCGCACAGGTGCGCCCACGCGGCCTCGCTTCGGATCCGCTCGGGGTTATCACCCGCGGCCACGAGCAGGATGGCGGCGGTGTCGACGCCGACACCCTGGACGGCGAGCAGCCCCCCAGCGGTGGTCTCAACGAGGTCGGCGAGCAGGGTGTCGAGTTCGGTGTTGTCGGCTTCGATGGCCAGCACCCGCCGGCCCAGGGTGCGCATCGCCAGCTTGGTGGCGTAGGTGACGTCGTCGCTGCCGGCACGAGGTCGCAGCCCAGCGGCCCGTGCGGCCAGCGCTTTGCGGGGAACCCCGCGAAACGCTTCTCGCAGGCCATCGGGACCGCAGAAACCGAGGTGGCGGAGCTGGTTGAGACAGGTGATGCGTGCCTCGCGACCGGATCGTTTGGCGATCAACAACGACCGCATCGCTTCGATCGGACCGTCGCCGGTCTTGGCAATGCCGGTGGCCCGCCCGGCGAGCACGGCTCGAGCAGCCTCGATGGCATCGGCAGGGTCGGACTTCCCGGCCCGCCGGCGGGCTTGACGGTTGGGTCGATCGACTTCGATCACCTCGAGCCCCCGACCCCGCAGGTGGCGAGCAAGACCGGCGCCGTAGGCACCAGTGCCCTCGACACCGACCCGTTCCATCTCACCGAACCCGACGAGCCAGTCATACAGCTCGGCGAACCCGGCGGTGGTCGTCGGGAACGACTCGACCCCCAGCACACCGCCGTTGACATCCACGACAGCAGCAACATGAGCATCCAGGTGGGTGTCGATACCACCGGTGACCGGACGCCGCGCTTCTACGATGGGCATGGCCATCCCTTCTCTCTCCAAGTGGTCAAGGGGTGGCACGCACGTCCCGGGAAGGAGACCGTGTCGAGCACGCTGCGGCTAACAGCGAGCTCGATCACCCTCCGGAACGGGGCGTGCCTTGTTCCAGCCCCACAGCCGGGTCGACAAGCACCCAACCAACCTCGGTGCGACAACCCCAGTCAGACCCGACCGCAGGAACCGCTGACCGTATCCACCACCCCCATCGAGCTGGTGGACCCCCCGATCAACGACATATCCCGAGTCTCACTGGCAGATATGGGCGCGGTATTCCGTCCCCGAACGGCACCTTGGGGACGCAGGGCGAGCGGGCCGGCCGCGCATTCTGGGACACGTCGATCGCCACGGGGGAGCGCCCCTGTCCGTCGTTATGGGCGTGCGGTGCGGGCCGTCAGTCAAGAGGGCGAACGCACGCGGCCGGTCGCCCGGTGCTTGCGCTACCAACGATCCCAGTGAGGTTCTGGTCCCTGGGAACCCTCCGTCCGGGCTTGAAGTCCAGACGCTTACGAACCGCCCGAGTTGTCGACAGCAACTGATCCGGCGTGAGGTCGAGCACGCTCACAAGGAAAGCAATTGCCTGAACGTTCGGAATATTGCCTGCCCAATGAGACTGCCGCGCCGCCCAGGCGGCCGGTCTGGCACGCCTGATGTGGTTCCCTGCCGGCTCACACTCGCGCATGCCGACCCGCCAGGTTCACACCAGCGAGATCACCAGCAGCGCCGAGGCGGCGGCCCCGAGGATCGTGCGAAGAGTGTTCCACGCCGTCCACCGGCGGAGGTACCGGCGCCAGACCGCCGTACCTTCCGGCGCTGCGGCGTCGGCGGCATCGAGTTCGACGTTCATCGGCACGTTGATCGCCATCGTCACGCCGAACGTGCCGACTACGTACAGCGCCGCACCCACGCCCCGCAGCAGGGCGTGGGACTCGTCGACGGTGAACGGCGCGGTGACCGCTAGCGCCGCGCACAGCAGCGCCGCTCCGCCGAACGCCAGCCCGAACGCCGGGTTGAGGATGGCTGAGTTCATCGCCTGCATCGCCCCGATGCCCTCGGGGGCCGGCCGCCGCCCGAGGGCAGGCATCACGCTCGTCGAGAAGGCGAACATGACCCCGGCCACGAGGGCGGACGCGACCGCGGCGGCGACCGTCCCGACGGTGATGAGGTCACCGGTCACTGGTCGTCATCCACGAGCGCGGCGAACGCGGGCGCCAGGTCGGTGGCGGCGAAGTCCTCGAACCGCGTCGGCGTCGTCGAGCCCGCCGTGCGGGTGGCTCGGGCGGCGACGCTGCCGTCGCTGAACACCCGGTTCATCTCGACCTGCAGTCGGGTGGCGTCGGGCGACCAGCCGGCAGCGGCGAGGGCGGCCCGCAGGTCGTCCTCCGGGAGCTGCACGTAGGCGAGGTCGGGCCAGCCGATCGCGGCGCCGATCATGCGGGCGAGCTGGGCGTAGGTGAGGTCGCGGGGCCCGAGCAGCTCGCGCACGGCGAAGCCGGTCCAGTCGCGTGACCGCAGCGCCGCCGCGGCCGCGGCGCCGACGTCGCGGGTCGCGATCATCGGGAGCGGGGCGTCGGGAGCGACGGAGTCGGCGATGACCCCCTCCTCGGCGATGACCGGCAACCAGCCGTACGCGTTCTCGAAGTACGAGCCGGGGCGGAGGGCGAGCACGTGGGCCACGTCGGTGAGGGTCTGCAGACGCTGCTCCTGGGCGTACAGGCCCGTGAGGTACCCCGTGCCGCTGGGCAGGTCTGCGCCGACGGCGCTCACCGCCACGACGTGCGGCACACCAGCGGCCCGGATGGCGGTGACGATCGCCTCGCCCAGCTGGGCCATGTGGGCGTACCCGTCGGGCACCTCCGGTGCGAACGGCAGCAGCACGTAGGCGGCGTCGGCACCGCGAAACGCCTCGGTGAGCGCCGAGGCGTCGCTGGCGTCGACCGAGAACGGCTCGGCCCCGGCGTCACGCAGGGCGGTGAGCCGTCTGCCGACCGGCCGAGCGCCCGGACGTGCTCGCCGGCCTCGAGCAGGCGGAGGGCGGTGGCGCCGCCGGTCGGTCCTGTGGATCCCATGACGGTGATCATCTGCGTGGTCCTCTCGTGAGTCGAATCATTTGCTTGCGTCCACTCTGAGGGCGATGCGCCGGCCGAACAATGCCTGTGCGTCGCTGATTCATGACCGATCGTCCAGCCGCCATGGACGAACGGCGGGTCCGGTCGGCACACTGGCGGCATGCGAGGCGAGGACCCGTGGGCCACACCCGATCCCCTGGGCGAGGCGCTGCACGTGCTCCGGATGTCCGGCACCTTCTACGTCCGCTCGGAGCTGAGCGCGCCCTGGGGCCTGACCCTGGCGCCCGAACCGCACTCCCTGTGGTTCCACGTCGTGAACGTCGGCGGCGCCTGGCTCGAGGTCGAGGGCACCGAGCCACGCCGCTTGCGGCCGGGTGACTTCGCCCTCGTGCCCCACGGCGAGGGCCACCGGATCCGCAGCGACCCGGACGCGCCTGCGCCCCGGGTCGAGGCGTTGCCCCACGACTACATGAGCGACCGGTACGCGGTGCTCCGGCACGGCGGCGGAGGAGCGGCGACGAGCCTCGTCTGCGGCACGGTGCGGTTCGGCCATCCCGCGGCGCGCAACCTGGTGGCGCTGCTGCCGCGGATGATCGTCGTCGAGACGACGAGCGGCCCGACGCCCGTGCCCGAGACCGAGTGGATGCACGCCACCCTGCGCCTCATCGCCGCCGAGGCGACCGCGCTGCGACCCGGGGGTGAAGCGGTCATCACCCGGCTGTCCGACATCCTGGTGATCCAGGCGATCCGGGCGTGGATCGCCCGCGAGCCCGAAGGCCAAACCGGCTGGCTGGGCGCGCTGCAAGACCCGCGCATCGGCCAGGCGATGTCGCTCGTCCACCGCGATCCCGCGCAGCCGTGGTCGGTGGCATCGCTGGCGCGGGCGACGGCGATGTCGCGTTCGGCCTTCGCCGCCCGCTTCACCGAGCTCGTGGGCGAGCCGGTCATGCGCTACGTGACCCGATGGCGCATGCAGGTGGCACTCGACTGGCTCCAGCACGACGACGTGCCGGTCGCCGAGCTGGCGGCGCGGCTGGGCTACGAGTCCGAGGCCGCGTTCAGCCGAGCGTTCAAGCGTACGGTCGGGATGTCCCCAAGTGCCGTCCACCGCTCACCGCCCGAGACGCTGCCCGAGCTCCCGCGGCTGATGACGGCCTGACACCGCGATCCCTCGGCCCGGGCGCGGCTCGGCGGGGCGGGACCCGGGCTGAGCGTGGCCCCGTCGGATCGGCCCGGGCGACGTGCGGGACCCGACGTGGGATCACACGCTCTCGGAAGGAACGGCAAATGAGCTCGACCGCTCGCCCCACCCGCCGTCGCGGCCGAGCGTTGGCCGCGCTCGCCGGCGCCGCGGCGGCGCTGGCGACGTCCGGTGCGCTCCCCGCATCGGCCGCCCTGCCCCCGTCGCAATACGTCGTCCCAGTTCGGCGGCGCGCTCGTTGTCGCCATGGTGGCGCCGTCATCAACGCCGTCGCCGGATCCAGCGGGTCGCCCGCCGAGTTTCTCGATGGCTACCGCGCCGGGCCGCTCGTACCGTTCATCGCCGCGGTCATCGGCGTCGCCGCCACCGTCTTCCCCTCCTGCTCGACCACCGCCACCAACGCGTAACCTTTCGCGAGCAGCACAGGATGCTCCGCGAGCGCCCCATAACGACGTCCTCCCGAGGCGACGCCAGGCTGTCTCCGAACGCCGGGTAGGCGGCGCGAGGCGCGTACCGATTGCCCGATCCGTGTACCCGCCGCCTATCGGACCGCTAGCACAGAACGCCTGGGCGCGAGATCGAAGCCTCTTTGTGTCAAGAGGGTGTGCGTGGGCGCGTTGAAGCGGCCCGGTGGCGGTCGGGCGTAGCGTGGTGGTCGGGTCCGGGAGTGACTGATCCGAAGTGCCGGTGTCAGGGTGCAAGCCGGCCACGCTGGATTCAGAGTCGCCCCTGATTGTCCTCCCGGGCCCGCTGCTCAGCGAAGCTTGAGATCGACTTGGAGTTGGCGCCAGACCGCGTCGCTGATGCGCCGCTTCAGGGCGCGGAGGGCTTCCTTCTTCGACTTGCCCTCGGCGAGCTTGCGTTGGAAGTAGACGCGGCCGGGGGTGTCGTTGCGGATCTGGGTGACCGCGATGAGATGCATGGCGTGGTTGAGCTTGCGGTTGCCGCGCGGGTTGAGCCGGTGCCGCTTGCGCGGGCCGCTCGACGCCTCGATCGGGGCGGTGCCGTTGTAGGACGCGAACCGTTCCGGGGTCGCGAAGCGGGCCGGGTCGCCGACGTGGCCGAGGATGAAGGCGGCGACGATGGGTCCGACGCCGTGCAGCTCGAGCAGGGTCGTCTTGGACGTCCGTCGACAGCGTCGGTGATGCGTGACCGTGTCGCGGCGATGTCGCGGTCGAGGCGTCGCACGTCGGCCAGTAGATCGACCGCGAGCCGTTTGCGCTCGACCGCGACCAGACCAGCGGGATGGACGCTCCGCAGCAGCTTGGCGGCCCGATTGGCCGACAATCGCCTGGGTGCGCCGCCGGCGATGAGTTCGCGCAGCACGGCGTGGAGCCGGCACGCGGCCTGGGTCCGCGGCCGACACCAGGCCGTCGTAGCGGTCGATCAACAAGCGGATCACCGCGTGTGTGATCCTCGACGCCGACCGTGCGCAGCCCGCAGTGCCGCAGCCCGGCGATGGCCGTCGACAGCGCATCGTTGCTGTCGTTCTTGGCGGCCTTGGTCGAGCCCAGCAACCGGACCCGCGCCGACAACGTCGGCGGCACATCCACAACGTGCTCGCCGGCGCCGAGCAGCTGCTGCGCCAGCAGCTTGCCCAGCCCGTCGGCCGACTCGATCGCCCAGGTCCGTTCGAAGCCGAACGATGCCGCCCAGGCCAACAGCCGCTGGGTCTGGCCTCGATCAGCGACCACCTGCAGCGTGGCGATGGGTTGTTCGTCGCGGTCGATCGCGACCGCCGTGTGGGTCGCCTTGTGCGGGTCGATCCCGATGATCACCGTCATGGAAGTCCTCCTCGTTGACGCGTGTGGGCGTCACGACGGGCACTCCTGATGAAGGTGCTGCTCGCCTCTTTCGAGCCACGCCGTGACCGGACCTCGGCCGGCTGGCGCTTCGTTCGGAAGCCAACCCGACACGCGAGCAGCAGGCAGTTCGAGAGCCAGCCGACCGAGACCCGAGGACGCTACGAGCACACGCTCAACGCCCGCCCAGATCCTCCATCAGGCAGATCTGTATCAATCGCCGAGGCTTCCTTGCCGCGAACTCTCCAACGAGAGGCGCTTCTTCGTGCCCGCACGAGAGCCGTCGTTCTGCTCCGGCGATCGCGGGCGCTCTCCGGTCGTTCGAGACCGGTTCGTCCAACACGCTCAACCGTCGTGCGCGGTCGTGAAATGCAGGACTGCCTGGGCGACCGACGTGGGGTCGAAGGCGAAGGCGAGATGCCGCTGCCCCGGAAGCCCGTGGAGCTGCGCCTTGGGCAACAGTTCGGCAACTTCGTCAGGGGTCGGGAAGATTGACGCGTCCGTTGCCTCTCCGAAAAGGTAAAGCGTCGGGATGTCCGGCGGGTCAAACGCCTCCAGCATGTCGATTGCCTCGAACCCGGTTCGGAGTTCGCGGGGGACGAGGCGGACGCCCGCTCGGAGCCTCTCCCACACCGGCTCCAGCGATCGGAGCACCTGTACCTCTGTATCGACGACGCCGACCGCGGGGAGGACCATCTGAGGGCGCGGTCCGGGTTGCCGGCGTCCAGGGCGGCCTGCATGTCGTCGACGATGCTTGTGTCCAGGCGGTCGAGGTGCAGGGGGGCTCGTAGAGAACGAGCGAACGCAACGACGCCCGCTGCACGGCTGCTAGGAGGCAGTACGCCGCTCCGCCAGAATGTCCGAGCAGGTGGGGGCGGTCGCCGGCGGCGGCGAGGACGGCCAACACGTCTTCGACCTCGCGCTCGAGGGCATAGTCGGGCCCATCGCCGCTGCCGCCTCGCCCCCGGCGGGAGTAGACCCACACGGAATGGCGCTCGGCCAGCAGTCCTTCAATGAGGGCACAGGTATCGAGGTCTCCGTTGGCGCCGTGCACGAGCACCATGGGCGAACCGTGGCCCGAGTGGCGTGCCGCCAAGTTAGTTCCGTCGGCGGATGTGATTGTCGTTACCGGCATGTGTGCTCCTTGGCGTTTCCAGGATTTGTCGAGTTCGGGTGGGGACGACGAGCTCGATCCCCTGAAAGTGGAAAGCGCCGGTTCACCGTTTGCTTCTACGGCTCGTCACAGGAACGTGAGGTCGACGTCCTGGCCGGCCAGCACCGCGCCCGCCTTGGTGAAGGTGTCGAGCTTGACCGCGAAGTGCTGGGTCAGGGCGTGGATGTCGCGCAGGCGGCGCTGGAGGGGGCTGCTGGAGTAGATCGAGCTTCCGCCGCCGGCGGTATAGGCCGTGTCGACCACCGACGCGGCCGTCGTGGTCACCCACGTGGCCGTGGCCCGTATCCGGGCCCGGTGCTCGGGGGTGAACGGTGTGCCGGCCACGGCCGTCGCCCACGCCGCCTCGGCGTCGGCGTACAGCAGGGCGCGGGCGGCTCGCAGCTGGGCGTCGGCGTCGGCGAGCTGATGCTGGAACAGCGGGTTCGACGCCAACGTCCCGTCGCTGAACAGCGGCACCTTCCCGGTGGCCAGGTCGGTGACCTCGCCCAGGGCGCCGTGGGCGATGCCGACCGCCACGGCACCGACGGTGAGCGAGGCGAGCGACAGCTCCGGTATCCGCAAAGCGGGACGTCGAGGCACGGCTCGTCCCAGAGCACGAAGCTGCGTTCGGCCGGCACGAAGGCGTCGTTGACGACGAAGTCGTGGCTTCCGGTGCCGCACAGGCCCGACACCGACCAGGTGTCCTTGATCTCGACGTCGGCGGGGGGCAGCACCATCATGCGTATCGGCGGCTGGCGGCCGTCGTCCACGATGCAGTGGGCGATGAACCAGTGGCAGTGCTGGCAGCCGCTGGCGAACGACCACTGGCCGGTGACCCGGAACCCGCCGTCGACCGGGGTGGCCACGCCCGTCGGGTTGACCGTGCCGGCGAGGATGACGTCGGGGCCCGCGGCGTACAGGGCGTCGAAGGTCTCGCGCGGCAGCTTCCCGAAGAACACCGGCGCCGAGCGTCCGATCATCACCGTCCACCCGACCGAGCCGTCGGCCCGGGCCAGCTCTTCGATCACCCGCATCTCCGCGGGCACGTCGAGCTCGGCCCCGCCGTGGCTGCGGGGCACCAGCATCCGGAAGCAGCCCGCCGCCGTCAGCTCCTCAACCAGGTCCGGCGGCACCCGCCGACCGCGTTCGATCTCCTCGCTGCGAGCCACGATGGCGGGCGACAACGTGCGCACCGCCTCGAGGCACGTGTTCGTCTCACTCACTTGGGTGGTCATGGTTTCCTTCCGCTATTTGACTGACCGGAAGCTGTCGGCGCCGGCCGTGCTTGGGGGATGCTGCTGAGGCGTGACATGCCCGTGCCATCTCCTGGCACATGTCAGGGCCGGCGGTCGTCAGACCTCACCCGGTAGTCCAGGGCCCGACCCTGCAGGTCCTCGACCGGGAAGCCGTAGGCAACGACCTGCTCCCAGTCCGCAGTCCGGCCGCATCGACAACCCGATCCACCCGGAGCCGCGGCTGTACCTCGGGGAGTCGACTTCCAGAGCCGGTTCCGCTCATTGGCGGATCTGGGCTCATGTCGTCGCGCAGCAGGCGCCGGCGGGCGCCGCCGGATCGCTGGTGCAGCATCCGACGGTGTCGTCGTCGGCGCCCGGCTCGGGGTCGTCGGCGAGCACGGTGTAGAACTCCCAGCCGCCGTGGGGGACGTCGGGTGCGTTGACCCACACCTTGTCCTGCATGGCGTGGCAGCAACGCTCCTCACTGGACATCGTGGTCGCCAAACCGGCGGCGGCGAAGCGGGCCGCGGCGGCGGCCACGTCGTCGGTGGAGGCGGCCTCGACGCCGAGATGGTTGAGCGCCGAGGTGGCGGTGGGGTTCTCGAACAACACCAGCTTCAGCGGCGGGTCGGCGATCGCGAAGTTTGCGTAGCCCGCCCGCCGCTTGGCCGGCTCAACCCCGAAGAAGTCGCGGTAGAACCGGGTCGCCTCCTCCAAGTCGGTCACATTCAGGGCGAGCTGCACTCTGCTCGTGGTCATCATCGTCTCCTCAACGGTCGCTGGGATCGTCGTCGCCGTCTGGCAGCGGCGCCGACATCACGGTGTCGCTCACTAAAGACGTTCAGAGCGCCGAATGGACGCAACCTCGTCGCGGTTGCGTCCCTGGGCGAGGTCGTTCGTCAGTACTGTCGACACTGGGAGATGACCGATGGACGCGCCCGCCCCACCCCGAACTCGACCGAACCCTGGTCTCGACGCCGGCTGGGCCGAGACCACAGCCCGGCTGCGAGCCTTCATCGCCAGACGGGTGGATAACCCTTACATCGCCGACGACATCACCCAAGACGTGCTCACCCGCTGCCTGGCAGGAGGAGCTCTTGACACCGTCGATAACCCGACCGGCTGGCTCTACCGGGCGGCCCGCAACGCCGTGATCGACCACTATCGCCTGCGACGGCGACACCAGCCACTGCTCGCCGCCGACGAGCGCTGGACCGAACCGGAGGTCGGTGACAGCGGACCCAACGACGCCACCCGCGAGCTGGCACGCTGCCTCCAACCCCTCGTCGAGCAGCTCCCACCCATCTACCGGGACGCCCTTACCCGCGTCGATCTCCACGGCGAAACCCACCAACAGGCGGCCGCCGCCACCGGCATCTCGCGTGTCCGGCATGAAATCACGCGTCCAGCGTGGCCGCCACCAACTCCGAGACCTCCTCACCGCCTGCTGCGCCGTGCACACCGACAGCACTGGCGCGATCCGCTCCTACCAGCCCGACGATCGCCGCTGCGCCTCCAACTGCCACTGACCTCGCACGCAACGACGACAGCGACAGGCCGACGACTCAAACGCCGGAAGCCATCCCGGCCCGCAGTCAACCGTGCGGCGTCGAGCGCCGGCGAGAAGCACCGAGGGACACCGCAAGGACCGATCCAAAACGCCTCCTACAACGTCACGCCCACCTCGGACGTGTACGTCGTCCTCGACGACGGCGAAGCCCGCAAGGTCGACCTGGTGCGCTGGGGTTTCGTGCCGGCATGGGCGAAGGACCTCAAGATCGGCAACCGCATTGATCAACGCACGGGCCGAGTCCGTCACCAGGTCCGGCGCTTACAAGTCGGCGTTCAAGCGGAAGCGAGCCATCCTGCCAGCGGACGGATTCTACGAGTGGAAGAAGCTGCCAGGCGGGAGGCATAAGCAGCCGTACTACCTCGAGCGCAGCGACGGCGAATCGATCGCGCCCGCGGGGACTGTGGGAGGAATGGCGAGGCCCGGAACGCAAGGGTGAGCCGTTGCGTACCGTCACGATCATCACCACGGACCCGAACGAGACGACGAAGCCGATCCACGACGATGCTGGTCATCCTCCCACCAGAGGCGTGGGACACCTGGCTGGATCCCACGAACGACGACACCGAAGCCCTCGCCAAACTGCTCGTGCCGGCACCCGCCGATCTCCTCGTGGCACGACCGGTTTCCACGGCTGTGAACAGCACGGGCTATGACGGCCCCGATCTGACTGTTGAAGCCACTGTGGAGGAGCTCGCCGGCTAAACCGAAGACCCGTCACTTTGATGGGTTCAACACCGAGGTCAGATCGTCGGTGCGGAAGTCGAAGCCGTACCTACGCGTGCGGGTCTAGTCGCAGTAGTTGGCGGCGTCGGTCAGCGCGTCGGTGAACTCCGCGCTGCCCTCGGCATTTCGGAGGTCGTCTACCATGGCGCGGAGCTGGTTTTCACCGGTCTCCGCGATGGCGTTGAACAGCGCCCGGAAGCCACTGCGCATCGCCTCCTCGTCATCGGCAACCGCCGCGTCGTCTACCCGGTCGAGCGCAGCGCAGAACTCGTCTCGGCCTTGGGCGGCCGTGTCGTCGTCTCGAGGTTCGGTGGTCGTGTCGGTATCGCGGGTGTCGGCGGTGCTGTCATCGTCGTCGTCTCCGCAGGCCACAAGCGCCAGCGTCAAGGCGGCCAGCACAACCCCCAGGACTCGCATCGTCTTCTCCTGTCCGTTCCTATGGCTCGTACAAACGAGTCGTGAGAATTATGACCGTCCCTACCCGCGTCGAGGGTCGGGCCGTGTTCGGTGGTTTCGCCGGTATCCGCTCGGATAGCAGGTGGGCATCACCTCGCTATGAACGATCCGGCAGTACACGTCGATGAAGAGCGGGCCCCGGCGGGTCCGGCAGAGCTGCCAGCCCGATCGTGGATCGGCACCCTCGGCAGGACCGTGCGGGAGACCAACGCGCGACAACCTCACCGACCTCGCCGCGGGCCTCACGTACTACGCCCTGCTGTCGATCTTTCCCATGCTGCTCGCCGTGTTGTCGATCCTGGGTCTATTCGGCGAGTCGGCGACACGACCGCTGATCGACAACCTGCGTGAGCTGGCGCCCGGTTCCGCTCGGGACACTGTGATCACGGCGGTCGAGAACCTGCAGCGCAGCCAGGGTGCCGCTGGGGTGCTGTTCGTGGTGAGCGTGGCCGGAGCGCTGTGGTCGGCTTCCCGTTACATCGCAGCCTTTATGCGGGCGTCCAACGTGATCTACGAGGTGGACGAGGGTCGGCCCATCTGGAAGAAGTTGCCTGTACGTCTGGGGTTGACGGTGGTTCTAGCGATCGCCTTGGTGGCAGCCACCCTGGCCGTGGTCGTGACGGGTGACCTTGCGAGCCAGGCGGGCGATCTGTTGGGCCTTGATGACACGGCAGTCACGGTGTGGAACGTGGCGAAATGGCCGGTGGCGATCGTTCTGGTCGCACTGTTGCTGGCCTTGCTCTACTGGGCTGCTCCCAACGTGCGGCACCCCGGCTTTCGCTGGCTGACCCCCGGGGCCGTACTGGCGATCGTGATCTGGGTCGCCGGGTCGGTGGGGTTCACGATCTATCTGGCCAACTTCGACTCGTACAACAGGACCTACGGAGCGCTTGCCGGAGTGATCATCTTCCTCGTCTGGCTGTGGATCACGAACCTGGGGGTGCTGTTGGGCGCCGAGCTCAATGCCGAACTCGAGCGTGGACGCCAAATCGAAGCTGGGCTGCCACCCGACGAGGAGCCCTTCCTGGAGCACCGCGACACTAAGAAGCTGGGCCGCGGGCCCTGAAACCCGTAGACGCACACCGGGATGTCGTAGCTGCACCGCTGGGAGTTTGGTGCACGACGTCGTAGTCGAACGGGTACCCGCTGTTGTGACCGGGATGAGGAGGATGTCGTGGACGAAGACAGGATGTGGAAAGCCGTGGCCACCGGCGCCGCAGTCGGTGCGGTGGCGCTTACGCGGCCGCTTGTAGAGCGGACCTGGCGTCAGATCCAACGTATGGAAGCCGCCGAGGCCGCCCGTGATCGTCGCGAAGTCGACGAACGTCGCGGCCGCGCCGAAGACGAACGCGACCTCTGGATGCACCTGCGGATGCAGGAGTACGCGTTCCGTGGCGTCCCCTTCGATCCTGGCGACCGTCGACGCTGGTCAAATCCCGGGAGCAGCTGGCGTCCGAGGTGTTGCTCAACAGGACCTCGAAGCGGCCCGTATGGAACGTAAAGCACTCGTCGACGCGGGTCTTCTGCATCTTCTTCCGGCCCGGTTCGCCGGCGAGCAGTCGCCGCCCCCGATCGGTTCTGGGCTAGGCCCGGCTGGGGCGGCGACTAGATCAAAGATCCGGGAGGCGCTCGGCAGGTGGGCGAAGCCGAAGCTGGCCCGGGTCAAGAATCCGTGGTCGACCGACGGCCGTGAGATCACTGACCGATACGCGAGGTGACGTTGTGACTGCAGGACCCCAAGAGGAACAGCGTGCCGCCGAAGCTGTGGCGGCTGGTGAGTCGGCGGCTGCGGGCCCATGACGCTGCGGCCGAGGCCCAGCACCGGGTCAGTGGATCGGCGGTTGTTGTCGAGGCCGCAGCCGGACCCGACGCCTGTCAGCGTTCCGTGGTTCGGTTCGCCTGCGCATCCCGGTCCTGCCCGAGCCCGCAACCATCACGGTCGCCGAACGTCTGCGATCCGCACGACAACAGCCAGAGCCAATAGGGCCGGCGTGCCGGCGGTGACCTTGTGGAAGCGCGGGGCGGGCGAAGCACGCTCTAGGGCTCGCGCTTGAAGGGCCGCGGGTCATGCCCTGCCACATAGCGCTGCCAGAGATATCCGAGACGTTCGGCCAGTCTGGTCATATCACTCACCTCCTTGCTGGTGCAGCGGCTTCACACGCCGCGGGTGCCGGGACCCGGAGCTGCGGTCAAACGGTCGGCCAGACCAACCCGGCCGGAAGCTCGTTTCGGGCGCGATTCAGCCCAGCCGAAAGGTTCAGTGCTGGTTGGCATGCTCCGCTCGGCCGGGCCGGGAATATGTAAGGGGATTATGTCGACTATGGAGTTGAGCGACTAAGTCGCTCCGTCCGATCAGTTTTGGTTGAAGCGCTCAGCGTACGGCTCGCGGGTACCGAGCTTCGCCAGCCCGCGGCTCACGATGTACGCGACCGCGACCCAGGACATGTATTTCCAGCCCTCGTTGGCGCCGAGGTCTGCGTCGGCGACGTAGGCGGCGACGAGGATCGCGACGATCGCAGCGATCGCCAACATGAATTCCGTCGTTTTGAAACCAAGCTTGGTTTCCGTGAATGTTCTGCGCTGCCCGTTACTATCAGCTCGTCGCCTCGCCACACCTGTGTCGAGGTCCTTGCGATCTCGCCTCGCCACATCTGTGTCGAGGTCTGTGTGAGTAGTCACCATTATTTGTGTTGTTTCTCCCGTTGTTGTTGTGCCGACAAGCTTCCCAGTTTTGGGTCGCCTAAACGCCAAGTTTGTGAGTGGCGAGTGCCACTTGGCAGGCGCACGGTAGGTAGGCAAAGGGCTCCCTAAAGAGCGCTCTCGGACTCAGCAGTGACGCAGCTGTTGGTGGTGGCGGCGCTGGCGCTGTTCGCGGGATCGACGCTCCTGCTGAGCCACGTCCGCTGCTTCCGGCGGCGGCCGTTGGCGGACCGCCTGGCGCCGTACGTCCCCGGCGGGACGGCGGCGCGGAGCACCAGCATCCTGGTGTCCGCGGAGACCTTCGGACAGGTGATCGGCCCTCTGGCACGAGCCGTGGGGGAGCGGGTGGCACGGGCCGTCAGCGTGACCGAACCCCTGGCGGTGCGTCTCGAACGCATCGGTTCGCCGCTCGACGTCACCGGCTTCCGGGCCCGGCAGCTGGGATGGGCCGCGGTCGGGCTGGTCACGGGCACGGTCCTCGCCGTCGCGACGCAGCTGTCCGGACCGCTGGCACTGCTCCTGATCGTGACCGGGCCGCTGATCGGCTTCCTGATGGTGGAGCAGCGCCTGGACGCGACACGAGCCGGTTCCGACCGCCCTCCGCCGTGCGCCCCGCCGGCTCGGCCTACTAGGAAGTCGCACCTGAGCACATCGCCGAGCCCGGTCTCGACGCCACGGGCATCGAGCGCAACGAAGGATCCGAGAATTTCGCCGACCTGGTGTCAGGGACCCGCTTCCCGGTCATCGCGCCGCGCCGATAGACGCGTCGATGTCTCGGGCGGCAGGTCCGCTGTGTGGTGTCGGGTGTTGTCAGCCTGGGTAGCTGGACCCAGTGAAGTCCACGAAGCCGGGTAGGAGACCCGGGCCACACCGTCATCATTTGGCGGGCCGCTACGCCTTGGGCGAGGCGATCGGCCAAGGGCGGTCGACGGTCTATCGGGGCGAGGACCTCCGGCTCCGCCGCCACGTCGCGGTAAAGCAGATCCGGCTCGACACGAGTCCTGAACCCGCGGGGGACACCCGCGCCAGGGCCATGAGGGAGGCTCACGCCGCCGCCCGGCTGAGCAACCCGCGGGCGGTCACCGTGTTCGATGTGGTCGAGGAGCGGGGTTCGATCTGGTTGGTCATGGAGCTGGTCGACGTTCCCAGCCTCGCCGAGATGGTGGCGAACCAAGGTCCACTCGGCCACCGGCGCGCCGCCACCATTGGGATCGACGTCCTGGACGCGCTCCGCGCTGCGCATGCCGTAGGTGTGGTCCACCGAGACGTGAAACCGGCCAACGTCCTCGTTGAGGCGGGCGACCGAGCAAAACTCACCGATTTCGGTGTGGCCCGCGTTCGTGACGACGCGAAGCTCACCGCTACCGGGCACATCATCGGGTCGCCGGCCTACATGGCCCCCGAGCAGGCCCGAGGCGACCCGGTGGGGCCGCCCGCCGACCTATGGGCCCTCGGCGCCACTCTCTATTTCGCGGTGGAGGGGGTTTCGCCCTTTCCCGGCACATCGCCTATCGCGGTGGCGACTGCTGTCGTGCACGGCCAGCGCCGCCAGCCCAGTCGTGCTGGGCCGCTTACCGCCATCATCGACCGGCTCCTGCGCAAGGAACCGGGGCAGCGCCCGACGGCGGGTCAATTGCGCCGGGCCCTGCGGGGAGCGCGCCGGTCACAACCACTCAACCGCACACCGCGCATTCCGCCACCATTGGATTCCACGGCCGCCGGAGCCGGAGCTGTCGGCATCGATGACACCTCTTCCTCTTCCGGTAATGCCGACCAGACGGAGGTCTTCCCCATCCTCACGGCGGCCCCAAGCGGGGCGCTGGAGGGGGGCGACGCATCGAACCCCAGCACGGGACGAGGTCACGCGGGCGACGTCGCGACAGGGCCCGCGGCGGAGCAGCCACCTGCAGGCCACAATGTCTCAGGTGCGACGGCCTGTAACCCTGCCGTAAGCCAAGTCCAGGGCGTCGCAGAGCCCGTGGCAACCGTGCGGGACGTCTCAATCTCCGCCGCCGTGCATACGGGCCCTGTGACTTGTGTCTCAAGCGAGCTCAATGACGGCAAACGTCATACCGGCGAAGCGCCGACCACAAGGGCCTTCCCCCGCGACGAAGGGGCAGATGCGGCCGCGCCGACGGCGAGGGAGCCGGCCAACACCGGGGCAGATGCTGCCGCGCCGACGGCGAGGGAGCCGGGGAACACCGTGCCTGCTGATGCTGATGATGTAGTGACGACGCGAGACGAGGCCGCCAGCGGCGCGTCCGGCGAAGCCGGAGAGTCACCCACAACGACGGGAATGGGCGTTGGCGTCACGGTTAGCGCGCCAGCCCTCAATGGCGCAGGCGAGCGCCGTCGGGAGGCACTTGGACCACCGCTCACAAACCGGCGGCCGAGGCCAGAACGCAAGGGATCGGGGATTTCCGGCGGCCGTTGGGTCCGGCTGGTGATGCTCGTGGGGGGCGCCCTGGGGGGACTCGCAGTTCTCGCGCTGGCGGTGTTGCCGACCTCGGAAACTGGCGGTAATGGCGACTCCGATGGGGCTGCCGACAACAAGGCCGCGACCGAGACGACGGCCGACACAGCTGGCGACGCCGGAACGGCTGCCGACCACACTGCAGCACCGACGACCGCGACGACGGACGTGCGCACAACGAACCCGACGGCGACAACCAGCACAACAGACATCGGTGCGGCACAGGCCAGGCCGCCGACCGCGGGGCCGCAGGTCCCCGACGGCTGGATCGTCTTCGCCGATCCTGAGGGCGCGTACAGCATCGCCCACCCATCCGGCTGGGAGGTTGCGCTTGGCTCCCGCGCCCACACGGTTTTCATCCGCGAACCCGGCACTGGTACATACCTGCTCGTCGAGTGGACCCCCGACCCCAAGCCAGATCCCGTAGCCGACTGGGAGGAGCAGTCGAAGTACTTCGCCAACCGACACGAGGGCTACGAGGAGCTGCGCATCGAGCCTTTCCCCTACCGGGACTACAACGCCGCCATGTGGGAGTTCCGCTACCGCGCCGGAGGCACCGTCCTCCACGCAGGCAACCTCAACATCGTTACGGCGGGTCGGGCCTACGCCCTGTACTTCCAAACCCGCGAGCAACGCTGGCACGCCAGTCAGGACACGTTCACGCGGTTCCGCCAGGCGTTCAACCCGGCGCCATGACGCCGTCACGCTGTTGTGTTTTCAGCGAGTTCGCGACGGACCGCGGCCGCCAGTGTCGAGGTCGCTGTGCCGCCACCGCCCGCTTCGATGTAGGGCCCGGGAACGGACCTCGGCCGACACCGATCTGCCGATCGGCGTGGGTCACCTCGCCGCCCACCCCTCGTCCGTCAGCCGGTCGGGTCCTCGAGCCGCACGTAGGCGAGCCAACGTCGGCGTGGGCGGTAATGGTTCGTGGAGCTTCCCGTTCCAGGACCCCGACCAGCTATCGCGGGCTCACGTTTGTCGCTTCGTCTGGGCTGGCGGCCATGGTGCGTAGCGCCAGAACGGCGCATCTGTCGCCGAGCGGGCTGTCGCCACGGCGACCGCCTACCGGGCGGTGATCGGGGTAGTGGGCGGTGGGCGGGCGATTTGGCGCGGGGGCGGTGGTTGGAGGGCTTCATGGGGTTGAGTGGCGGCTCGTCAGGGGCTCAAGCCGAGCGGACGAGGCGGTCGGCGCTCAGGTGATCTCGAACCAGATGGTCTTGCCCGCTGGGGTTGGCACGATCGCCCATCGGTCTGCGAGTAGGGCGACCAGGTGGAGTCCCCGTCCGGTTTTGTCTGAGGCGGATGGCTTGCGGAGGGCGGGTAGTGGCTGGGTGTCAGTGTCGTGGACTTCGACGCGGAGGATGCTGTCGAGGTAGGCGGCGGAGATGGTGATGGGACCGCTGGCGTGGAGCACTGCGTTGGTGACGAGTTCGCTGACGAGCACGGCGGCGTCAGCGCCCAGGTCGGTTCGGCCTGATCTGGCAAGGAGTTCACTGATCGCCTGGCGGGCTTGTCTGGGGGCATCGCTGGAGGACGCGAGGGCAAGGCTCAGGCGTTGGGCCTCGGGCTTTCCACTCACGGGTCTCATTTCGGGTTTCCGCTACCCGGCGTTGGGCCTTGCATCCGAAGTTGACGGCCCCCTTCCAGCGAGCTACGTTCGAAGTCGTCGAGGTTTTGTCTAAGTACCGCACAGGTGTGGCTGAACCTATGTCGAGGTAGTGGAGGGGCCGTGGGCGGGGACGCGTTCATGGTTGAGGTCGAGGCTTTGAGTCCGGCAGTGGTGCGACTGCACGGGGAGCTTGACTTGGCAGGTGTGCCTCGACTCCTGTCGGCATTGGCGTGCCTGAATGGTGACGTTGAGCTCGATTGTTCGGGGGTGGACTTTATCGACGCGGCGGGGTTGGGGGCCTTCGTGAGGGCGCACCAGCAGTGTGCGGCGGGCGGGGCCCAGCTGGTCGTGCTGGAGCCGAGCCGTGCGGTGCTTCGCCTCATGCAGATGGTCGAGCTCGACACAGAACTGCATATCCGTCGAAATGGCGCGAGCGCATGAAGTCGAGATGGCGCGGCCTCATGAGGGGGACAGCGACACCACGTGATGCCCTGGCGCTGTCGACTGCGGAGCCTTCGGCAAGCCGTCCCGTCTATTCGATCGGGGCAGTGGCGCGGATGCTCGGGGTCGAGCCGGCGACACTGCGAGCCTGGGAGGAGCGCTATCGAGTGGTCGTTCCGGCGCGGAGTCGAGGTTCGCAGCGTCTATTTTCCCGGGATCAGGTTGAGCAGCTGCGGTTCGTCCTCCGGAGTATGGACGACGGGTCCAGCGCAGCTGACGCGCATCGCCTGCTGGGGGAACAGCTCGGTCAGCCATCTGATGTCGGCGTCACTGGGGATGTTCTCGTGCTGATTCTGCTCGCGGAACGGGACCGTTTCGCGGCCGAGCTCTGCGAGTACTTTTTGCGGACCGAGGGGTACGAGGTCTGCCTGGCTTCGAACGCCGCAGACGCGGAGCGGAGCTTCGTCGAGCGTCGACCGAGCCTCGCGGTCGTGGAGGTGGCGATGACGGGCGGGTTGGAGCTGTGCCGGCAGCTGGCACAGGACGAGAAGCCCGTACTGGCGGTGTCCCCCCTCGCAGTCCACGACGACGCCCTCGCAGCGGGAGCCACGGCGTTTCTCCAAAAGCCGCTCGAACAGCTGCAGTTCGTCTCGACCGTCCGAGACCTCCTGGGTTCGAGCGCTCTAACAGGCCGTGACCGGGCATCTTTGTCCTGATGGAACGACTTTCAACGGGCAACGACCGGCTTGACACGATCCTCGGGGGCGGCCTAGTCCCCAACTCAATAACACTGTTGATCGGCGCTCCTGGGACTGGCAAGACGCTGCTCGCCGAGCGGTGCGTATTCGCGAACGCCTCCGCGGAACGCCCAGGACTTTACCTGTCGACCGTTTCGGAACCGCTCGACAAGCTTTTGCGTTACGGCCAGTCGCTGCAGTTCTTCGACGCCGGGCAGGTAGGGCGATCGGTCTTCTACGACGAGCTCGGGTCAGTCCTCGACCAGGAGGGACTACCCGGAGCATTGGATCGCGTCGACATGTTGCTCAAGGAGCACCGTCCCGGCGTAGTTGTTATCGACAGCTTCAAAGCCTTGAAGGCCTTTGCCGGCAATGAGGCGGACTTCCGCCGCTTCCTCCACGAACTCGCCGGTCGCCTCACCGCCCTCGCGATCTCGTCACTATGGATCGGCGAATACGCCGCCACCGACGCGATCGCGTCGCCGGAGTTTGGCGTCGCCGACGCGGTCATCGATCTCGCCACCAAACATACGGGTGAGCGATCGATCCGCTACCTGAGCGTCCTCAAGCTGCGAGGCAGCGACTTCGCTTCGGGCGAACACTCGTATCGCCTCTCCAGCAACGGTCTCACCGTCTACCCGCGCCTAGCCGACACCCGCGACGACTCAGCGTTCGAACCCGGTGCCGAACGACTCTCGACTGGAATCCCCGCCCTCGACGAGGCGCTGGGCGACGGGTACTGGTCCGGCTCGGCAACTCTCATCGCCGGCCCCTCGGGTGCCGGCAAGACTCTCATGGGCCTGCACTTCCTCTACTCCGGCGCAGCCCGCGGCGAACCGGGCATCCTCGTAACTCTGCAGGAATCGCGGTCCCAGCTGACGCGCATCGTCGAGGGCTTCGGCTGGTCAACTGCCAACCCCATGATCACGGTGATGGACCGTTCGCCCGTCGACGTACTCATCGACGAACTCGTCTACGACGTCCTCGACTGCATTGACAAGACCGGTTCTCGCCGGATCGTGATCGACAGCTTGAACGATCTCGAGTTCGCTGCCACTGATTCAGTGCGATTCAGGGAGTTCTGCTACTCCCTCGTCCAACGACTCGCCCGTGCCGAAATCAGCATCCTCTTCACTCTTGAGGTTCCCGAACTCTTCCGCATCACACGGCTCGGAGACCTTGGCATATCCCACGTCGCCGACAATGTCGTCCTGCTCCAACACCTCCACAGCGGAAACGAGATGAAGCGAGCGCTCACCGTTCTCAAGACCCGCGGTGCATCACATATATCAACCGTACGCGAGTTCCAAATCACCTCAGAGGGCATCACCCTCCGGGAGACGCTTGACCTCCAGACACTCCTCCACTAGCGGCGGCGACTGAGCACCCTAGTGGTCCGTCGCTGAATTAGCGGCAGTGGGTAGGGTGCGAGCATGTTGACGGTGTCGGTGCCCGGGTTGGAGCTCAGCGATGAGCAGCGGGTGGCGTTGGAGACGATGGCTCGGTCGTCGTCGTTGCCGCATCGGGCGGTGGTGCAGGCGTCGAGGGCTGTTGCTGGCGGCGGAGGGTGTGGCGAACAACGAGATCGCACGTCGCTGTGACACCACGCCGAACGCGGTGCGGCGCTGGCGTGCGCGTTTCGCCGAGGCGGGCGTGGCCGGTGTTGGCGTGATCGCGCCGGGTCGGGGCCGCAAGCCGACGGTGCGAGCCGAGGTCGCCGCCGCGGTGGTGCACGCAACGTTGCATGAGGCGCCGCCGGGCGACGAGCCGCAGTGGTCGACCCGGCTGATGGCAGACCGCTTCGGGATCGGCAAGGACACCGTGGCCCGGATCTGGCGGGCCCGCGGCATCCGCCCCCACTGCGTCGAGACGTTCAAGGTGTCCACCGACCCGGCCTTCGAGGACAAGCTCACCGACATCGTCGGGCTCTACCTGGATCCCCCGAAGCGAGCCGTCGTGTTCTGCGTCGACGAAAAGACTCAGGTGCAAGCCTTGGATCGCACCCAGCCGTCGCTGCCGATGACGCCCGGGCGGGCCGCGACGATGACCCATGACTGCCGCCGGCACGGCACGACCAACCTGTTCGCCGCGCTGGATGTCGCCACCGGGAAGGTGATGACGCTGTGCCAGCGCCGGCACCGCAACCGCGAGTTCCTGGCGTTCTTGAAGATGGTCAACGCCAGCGTGCCCCGCGGCCGCGACGTGCACGTGATCGTCGACAACTCCTCCACCCACACCCACCCCAACGTGCGGGCGTGGCTGGCCCGCCACCGCCGGGTCCACCTGCACTTCACCCCGACATCGAGCTCGTGGCTCAACCTCGTCGAGCTCTGGTTCCGCCAGATCACCAACCGTCGCCTCCGCCGAGCGGCGTTCCAGTCCGTCAACGACCTCATCGACGCCATCGACGACTGGACCGACCACTGGAACCAACACGCCGCCCCGTTCGTGTGGACCAAGACCGCCGAAGAGATACTCGCCAAAGTCCGACCCGCCAGAGCAGCCCTCGCCCACGTCAACAAATCCGCGACGGACCACTAGGCGCCGATCGGCGCACGTCGCGACGGCTCGCCGCGCCTCACGACGCAAACAGATCGGCGATCTGCGCCCGGGACTGAGCCGATGGAGACGACCAGAACGACCGTTCTCGTGTGAATAGAGAAGCGTCCCCCGTTCGATCAACCCGGCGCGAGCAACGCTCCAGCTCTAATACCGATCTGCTGATCTCGCGCCTCGGAGTTCTGTACTGAGGATCGTGCGGGCAACGTGGCGGGTGCCGGCGCCCTTTTGGGGGCGTGGACGTGTCGAGCCGCGAACCGGTTGGGAGCGGTGGGCCTCGTCACGGTGCCGGGCTGGACCACAGTTGTCGGCCATGCGACGACGGATGCGTAGGTCATGATTCCGTAGTCGGCGCCGCCGTCAGCGATGGGCCCCAGCGGGGACAGCCTGCCAGGGCGGAGCGCCCCGAAAGGCAGCGGCGGTCGCTCGGGCTGTCCGTCGCGACGCAACGCACGTACGCCGAGGCGAAGCCCCGCTTGTCGATACCCAACACCGACCGGTCGGAGTCATCCTCGGAGTTGTCAGGTCCGGATCAGCTCGTGGCGCCCGCCCGGTACTCGACCAGTACCATCGTGAGGTCGTCGCGGAGTTCGTGGGCGGCGTGGTCGAGGACGGCACGCACCAGCCGACGCAGCGTCTCGGCGGGTGGCAGGTCGGCTAGCAGGTTCCGGGACAGCAAGTCGGTGAGTCGATCCAGGCCAAAGCGCTCGGTGCCCCGCGCTCCACCTTCAACGACACCGTCGGTGTAGAGCAGCAGCATGTCCCCGGGGTCGAGGGCGAGCTCGTTGACCGTCGGTTCCGCGCCTGACAAGCCGATCGGCAGCGCTGGAACGGTGTCAGCTTCGTGGACCATTTTGCCGCCGCGGACGACGAGCGGAGGCGGGTGCCCGGCGGACACCCAGCTGAACCGGCCGGAGTTGAGGTCGAGGTGGCCGAACGCAGCGGTGGCGAAGGTGAGCTCGCGGAACACCGTGGTCAGGGCCTCGTTGGCTCCGCCGTAGGCTTCGGGAAGGCTGCGGCCGTTGCGGCGGCTGTTTCGCAGGCTTCCGTTCACCAGCTGGGAGATGACCGACGACTCAATGTCGTGGCCGACCGAATCGATGATGGCGACGTAGAGCACGTCGGCGTTGAGCGCGTAGTCGAAGCTGTCGCCGGCTACCTCGTACGCGGGCTCCAGTATCCCGGTCACTATGACTCGGGACGTGGTCAGGGTTATGGGTGGCAGTGTCGCCCGTTGAAGTTCGGCGGCCAGCGACATCTTCCGGTTGCGCCGAGCGAGTTCCACGGCGTCCGTGTAGTCGCTCTTGGTCACGAGGAGCTGCGCCGCGAGGGATGCCACGTGCTCCACCGACCTCTGCGTCTGCGCGTCGCGGGCATCCTCCGCAGTGATGTCGACCCCCAGGACGCCAAGGCGAGCAGTGCCGTCCACCACCGGAACCCACAGGCGTACCCCGCAGTCGGTGGAGACAGTGCATGTCATCTCGAGGGCAAACGCCCGACCCGCGACCGTCCCGTCGATCCGAAATGATTGCGCTGCCTCAGCGGCTTGCCCGAAGGGCTGCAGCGACACCTGTTCGTGGTCAGCCAGGAAAAGGCACGACGAGACAACACCAACCCGCGCCAACGCCTGGGCGACGGCCCCCGCCAACTCGGCCGGGGGCAGGTGATGCGCCGTCGCGAGCAGCCACGCCAACGAATCCCCAGGGACCGCCTCGGCGGGGCGCCTCACAATGGCTCAGGGTAGTCCCGCCCATGGCATGACCGGACGAGCAAACATGCTGGCCAAGCCACAAGGCGCGGCCGGCTGTCGGCCATCCGCCGACCGCCAAGGTGCCCCACCCCCGGGGACGAGGACCCAGACGCCCAACCTGGGAACGGACAGTCACGTTGCACGCTGCTGCGCTGCGGCGTGTCGCTGAGCTTGGTGGGGTCGAGGAACCGCTGGCGGCCGACGAGTGACGACGCGATGCGAAGCTGTCCCCCCGGTGCGCTTGGGGCCGCCGGTCCGTGGCTCGGTTGGGGGCTTACCAGGACACCTAACGGGCTATGCCTTGTCGTCCTCGACGCGCTTGTGACGGCCGTCCCAATCGTGAAGGTGGGATGCCATTACCTGAGGTTGATGTTGGCGGTCCTGGCGACAGCGCGTCGCCGAATGGCGGTCAGATCGGAAGACGCCCTGGCATCCAGCCGCAACCGCGTTTGGACTCATGAAAGACGGGAACCCTCAGGAGCCGATCAGTTGCTTCAGGAGGTAACCATGGCGAGTACTCGGGCGGACTTCGAGTCCGGCGAAGGGGCACGGCGGGCCGGTCGTTTCGGCCAGGGCAGAACGTTCACGGAAACGAAGGCGGGGTTCAAGACGACCGAGTTCGTCATGATGCTCGCCGTCGTCGTCGCCATCTTGATCGCCACCTACGTGGCCGACGCCGACCTGGGGGCGAACGAGGGCTGGCGGTACATCTCGTGGGTGGCCGTCGCGTACATCGTGAGCCGTGGCCTGGCCAAGGCCGGCACCCCTGAGCCATACGGCGATCGCTTCGACGGTGACCGACCTGAGTCACGACGCGGCTGACAACCCGAACCCGTCAGGGCAGGTGGCCGACGCGAGACCGCCCGCCAGTGAGGGGGAACCACCCGGCGGGCCGTCGGTGGTGGCTACCCAACCCGCGCCCAACCCGACCGTAGGTAGGCGGGCGGACGTGATGGCGGTCCCTCTCCCGCTCGCCTGGGACCGTCGGCTCGGTGGTTACCCGAACGCCAGGGGCCAATCGCGTCCCGGCCGGCCTCGTCGTGGTGGGCTACCCCCGGTTGCGCCACGTGGTGCGGCACCTGCGCTGTCACTTGTTGGGACCGTTGAGCTGGGCCGCGAGCCACCCCCCTTGCAATCGTCGCCGCCGGCCTCGATGATGCGGTCGGGTCGTCGGGCTTGGGGCGTCGCTCAACCACCTGTGCATGCTCTGGCTCGAGGCCTATGACCTGCACCGTGGTCGGGTGGGGCGTTCGGACGGTTGCAGGCGCCGAGCGTTTCCAGCAGTCCGCTCATGCCCGAGGGCGTCGGCCGTGGCCGACACGGGGTCGTCGCCCTCGCCGACCCCCAGAAGGGGAACCAGGGCGAGAGCGAGAGGCACGAGGAGCAACTGCCGGAGCCGCACGCCAGCCCGCTACCCGCCCGAGCGGTCGAATATCACCGGACAACATCCTGCGTGCTGGTGAGCGAACCCCCGGCATGAGTGCGGCGCGGGACGACATCGGTTCGGTCACCGGCTCGTGTTCCCGCGGCTCCGCTGGCGCTGCCGCCCCGGCGCCAGCGGCCATGCCGCCAGGGTGGCCACGCCCCCGACGGCGGCAACGATGATCAGCTCGATCAGTGCGCTCCTCATCCGGCCGTTGGCCCGCCCGCTCTTGCATCGACCGCCCGCACGGCCGCCCGAGCTCGTGACAGCTTCTCCAACCGCCGCAGCGCTCGGGTGTTGCGGGCCCGCATGGCGGCGGCCAAGGGTGGCGACCACAGCGCCTTGAGCGGTCCTGACACCGGCTCTTCCCGCATCTCGACCCGGGTCTCGCCGTCGGTCGGCGTGAGGGTGAAGTCGACCTCGGCCTTACCCAGAGGGCCCATGCCGGCGGCCAACAGAAGGCGGCTGGGCAGTTCGTCTCGCATGACGGTGGTGCCGTCGCGGATGTGCAGGATGCCGAACCCCACGCTGTGGTGGAACTGCGTTCCCGGCTCGGGCCAGCGGGCGTCGAACCAGCGGATCCGCTTGCTGCCCACCACGACGCCGTCATAGCTGCGGGGATCCGCGAGTACCGCCGCCACTGCGTCCGGTGGGGCGCCGATGACACGCGCGACGACGGCCATCACAGACCCGTCGCCGCTCGGGTGAACCGGTCCTTGACGCTGGTGGGTACCACCCGCCCCAGGCCCGCTACCAGGCGGGCGCTGGCGCCGACGCGGTAGAGGAAGCGAGGCCGCCCGGCCCTAAGCACTTTCCCCACCAGTTGCGCCACCTCTCCGGTGTCGCCCGCCCGCCCAGCGAGGTCGTCGATCGTCTCGATGGTCCGGTCATACACCTTGGGCTCGGCTGAGGCCGCGCGGGCCTCCCGAAGCCGTGCCGTTGCCTTGTCCCAGATGGGCGTGGCGAAGGGGCCGGGCTCGACCACGACCACGTCGATGCCCCAGGCGGCCAGCTCGGGACGCAAGGAGTCGCTCAGTGTGGAAAGTGCCCGCTTGGTCGTCTCGTACCAACCCAGCATCGGGCCGTTGGCGTCGCCGGCGATCGACGACACGTTGACGATCCGGCCCTCGCCCCGCCGGCGCATGGCCGGCAGAGCCAGCTGCACCAGTCGGATGGGGGCCAGGAGCATCACATCGAGGTGGTGACGCCCGTCCTCCAGCGGCTGCTCCGCCAACAATCCGGGCCACATCAGGCCGGCGTTGTTCACCAGACCCCAGGGCTCGCGCCGGTCGATCACGTGGCGGGCCGCTTCGTCGTCCGTCACATCAAGGGTCTCTACCTCGACCCCCACCCCCGCATAGCGGGCCGCCGACAGCACGGTGTCGGCCTGATCGTCCCGGTGGACCGCGGCCACCGCCGTGAAGCCCAACCGGGCGGCCTCCAGCGTGGCCGCCAGGCCGATCCCCGAGCCCGCGCCGGTCACTAGCACCACACGTTCCACGGGGTGAGACCTACCCACGGGACGGTCCGTCAAGCCGACTACCGGTTTGGACCAGCGGGCGGCGGCAAGCAAGGGGCCGCAGCCGAGCACCACGCCAATGGAGGAATCGACATGGCCTTCAATCCGCTCGAACAAACGGGGATCCCCGTCGACGAGCAGTTCCGCAACTGGACGGAGCTGAACGTCACGCCGTTCGACAAGCACACCGTCGATCCCTACACGCGCACTCGGGTGATCTTGATGAACGGCACCGAGGTGGAGTCGATCCTGTTCTCCCATCAGTTCGCCCGCCACACCGACAACCCCGAGCTCAAGCGGGCCCTGGCGATGGGCCGCCGCGTCGAAGCCCAGCAGCAAAAGGCGGTCAACGGCCTCAACCCGGGCGACCAGACGCCGTTGGAGACCACGCTCGGCTACGAACAGGTAGCGGTGGACCTGACTGCGTGGTTGGCGCGGCACGAGCCCGATCCCATGCTCAAGCAGGCCTTGGACTTTGCGCTGTTGGAGGACTTCGACCACCTCTATCGCTACGCCAACCTCTACGACCTGCTCTACGGGGGCAAGGCCGACGCCATCACCCAGCACCTCACCGAGGTCATGCCGGGCCGGCCCACCGTCCTCGAGCACCGCCATCCCCACGACGACGTCCGCCCCCACTTCGAGACCCACGCCGTGGACCCGCTATCGCGGCTGCACGTCATGACCATCGTGGCCGGCGAGCAGCAGACCATGAACTTCTACATGAACCACGGCACCGACTGGATCGAACCGATCGCCCGGGGCCTGTACGCCGAGATCGCGCTCATCGAGGAGCAGCACGTCACCCACTACGAATCGCTGCTCGACCCGCTCGACTCGTGGATCGCCAACTGGGTGTTCCACGAATACAACGAGGTCTACCTCTACTGGTCGGTGCACCAGCAGGAGACCGACCGCCGCATCAAGGCCATGTGGGAGCTCAACTGCGACATGGAGATCGGCCAGCTCCAGGTGGCCTGCGACTTCATGCGCCGCTACGAGGGCCGTGACCCGGCCGAGCTGCTGCCACCCTCACTGCCCGACACGCCGGTGACCTTCGAACCCAACAAGGACTACGTGCGCCAGGTGCTCGCCGACCAGATCGACCTGCGCACCGACGGTACCGACTACGTCAGCGTCGATGAGCTGCCCAGCGACCACCGGTACTTCGCCTACCAAGCGTCCGTCAACGAGGGTGGCGCCCCATCCGAGCAGATCATCGATCAGGCCCGCCACGACGGCGGCGAGTACCGCGACGAGACCGAAGGCGACCACCCCGTCGCCGACCTTCGCCCCCAGCACGTGAGCTAACTCAGGAGAACCCACGATGCCCACCCTGACCCCCACCGCCGCCACGGGCGCCCGGTCCAAGCCCGAGGAGATGACCTACGTCGACCCCGCCCGCACGATGATGCCCAACGAGGACGAGGCGTTCCTGGCCAATACCGGACTAAACGGTCCATTCGTCGCCGACCTACTCAGCGACATGCTGGCCCACGAACGCTGCGGCGCCCAGCTCTATCGCTCCGTGGCCGACCGCACCAACAACCCCGTCCTCAAGCAGCGGTACAAGCACTTCGGCAACGAGACCACGGAGCACGTCGAGACCCTCGAGGGCCTCATCTCCGGGCTCGGCGGCGATCCCGGCTACATCAGCCCCGCGGCCCGCGTCACGGAGAAAGCCGGCATCGGCCTTCTCGAGTCAACCTTCCTCCTGACTGGCTCGGTGGACCTCATGACCCAGGAGCTCGTCATGCTCGATGCCGTTCTGCTCGCCGAGGTCAAGGATCACGCCAACTGGTCATGCCTGGCCGGCATGGTCGACGACCTGCCCGACGGCGACGTGCGCGACGCCTTCCAGACGGCCATCGACGAGGTCGAAGTACAAGAAGACGAGCACCTCCGCTGGGCGCAAGACATGCGCTGCCAGATGGTCTCCCTCCAAGCCACCAGCGGACCAACCTCGTCGTTGGCGTTGAAGGCCGAAGAGATGATGGCCCGCATCAAGGCACTCTTCGACTGACCGGACCACCACCAACCACCGTCACCCGGGTGGAGTGTCGGGCGGCGGCGGCGACTCGGGGTGAGCGGGGGAAATCGTCCGCCGGCTATGACGCTCGAGCCGGTCGATCTGATCTCCCATCTCCGCCGCAGGGTCTTCGGACTCCCGGTCGGGGTCGAGAACGGTCTCTCCGTTCTGGGCCTTATCGCTCGCCGCCAACCCCGATCCGGAGCCGCCAGGAACCGCGCCGACATCGGGCTCGGCCGGGGGGTCGGGCCGGTCTTCTCGTGACTCTCGCACCGGTTGGTCGGCCATGCCCCATCCCTACCCCACACGTCCCGGAGCCAACATTTCGCCCCGGCGGGCAGAGGTAGCCCCCCAGCGGCGACTATGGCCACCACCGCCAGCGAGAGCGACATCGTCCAATAGATCCGAGACCAGCACGACGAGATCAAGCGCCCCTTTCTCACCGGCGAGAACGACATCGTCCAGTAGACCCGGGACCAGCACGACGAGATCAAGCGCCCCTTCTCAAGGCTCACTCACGACGACCCTCTCGGTTTTGTATGACGTGCCGCCGCCTGACGAACGACGAACCCCGCAGTCGACGCCCTGGTGGCGCGAGGCCCCGCGCACGAAACGGCCCCCCGAGGAAGGGCAGGCCGGGGCCACACGGTTGCCGTTGGGGCGGTGCGAACACTGCGCAGGAGCGCTGCGTGATGATCGTATCGACCGCATACCCACGGGGAACGAGTGACGTCATGGCCGGCGCCGACGCGCTGTGTTCCGAGCCGGGCATCGTCGTGCTCAGGGCGCTGCCCGGTGTTGGCGATCTGCTGTGTGCAGTTCCTGCTCTGCGGGCCCTCCGCGCCGCGTACCCGCATGCTGAACTCACGCTGGCGGGGCTGCCGTCGAGCGCGTGGTTCGTGGCACGCTACGCGGACCTTATCGATGAGTTGCTGTTGGTTGAGGGCATCGCCGGGTTGCCGGAGGTAGCACCGGACCCGACGGCCGCGGTTCGGTTCCTCCAACGTGCGCAGGGCAAACGCTTCGATCTCGCGCTCCAGATCCACGGCAGCGGAATCGTGACCAATCCACTGCTGACGCTCTTCGGGGCCCGCCACCAGGTCACTGCCCACCTGCCCGATCATTGGCTCCCGCCGGGGACATCGATCGAGTATCCCGACGACGCACCGGAGATCGGCCGAACACTGGCCGTCGTTGGCGCCGCTGGATGTCCTCCCGTCGGCTTCGACCTCGAACTCCCGGTGACGGACGACGAGCGGCGGACCGCGGCACTGTTGATCGATGAGGCGGGGTTGGCCGGCCGCAGCTTCGCGTGCCTCCACCCGGGCGCGTCTCGTCAGGATCGTCGGTGGCCGCCGGCGCGGTTCGCCGAGGTCGGCGACCATCTGGTCGATCACGGCCTTGTGGTGGTGATGACGGGATCGGCGGATGAGGCCGGCCTGGTGCATGCCGTCGCGAATCTGATGCACGGCGGGGCGATCGACCTGGCCGGACGAACAGGGCTCGGCGTACTCGGAACGCTGTACCAGCACGCGCGCTTGGTTGTCACGAACGACACCGGCGCGTCCCACGTGGCCGCTGCTGTGCGCGTCCCCAGCGTTGTCGTGATCGGCTCTGCTGAGCCCGAACGGTGGGCACCGCTCGACGGCTACCTCCACCGTGTCGTGAGCGGTGATCCGCCGCCGGCCTGGCCCGATGTCTATGCGGTCGTCAAGGCCATCGACGAGCAACTGGAGCGCTGGTCCGGGTAGGCGACAAGCGCGCCTCGCACAGGGGCTGCTCCCAAGCCCGGCAGTGGCGAGGCGCCGCGTTCGGGGTACGCGCGACGGTGTGGCGGTGGAAGCCCGTTCCTGGCCGAGGACATTGGTTGACCTGGTCTCGCACCCGAGGGATGTGGTGCCCGGCGCGAGGCCAGGCACATCGACGTGTGCCTCAGGGCCATGAGGTCTCGTCGGGTGGCGTGACGACCATTTCGCGGACCTCGCACCCCGGTGGCCGGGTGAGCGCGAACGCCACGGCGTCGGCGACGTGGCGCGGGTCGCACAGCTCGAGCTCGGCCGGCGGCCTGTAGCGCTCGTCGCGATCGTCGAAGAACGCGGTCCGCATGCCTCCAGGGGTCAGCATCGTGACGCCGACCTCGCCGCGCAGCTCGGCGGTGAGCGCCCGGGTGAAGCCAACGACTCCGAACTTGCTGGCGCAGTAGGCGGTGGCGTCCGAGACGGCGCGGTGTCCCAACGTCGAGGCCACGGTGACGACGTGCCCTCGTGCCGCGCGCAGGTAGGGCACGGCTGCCCTCACCACCGCCGCCGTGCCGAGCAGGTTCACGGCGACGACGCGGTCCCAGTCCTCCGAGCTCACCTCGTCGAACCGACCAGGCACGTCGACACCGGCGCAGGTCACAACGCCCCACAGTCGGCCGGCCTCCTCGGCAACTCGGTGCACCGCTTCCTCGGTGGCTCGGCCGTCGGCCAGGTCGATCTGCAGGGTCGGTAGACCGGCTGCGGCGGCGCGGCGGTCGAGCACTGTCACGGCCGCGCCGGCGGACAGGAGGTGGCCGGCGACGGCCGCTCCGAGCCCGGACGACCCACCTGTGACGATGATGGGTAGGTCGTGGAGCTCTTGGCCGGTGGTGGTGGCGCGCAAGGGATTTTCAACGTTCATGCCGGGCGTCTACCCGGGTGGCGTCCCGCCGAGAACCGATGCTCCGGGGCCGGCCGGGGCGTCCGCCCCCGTGGGGCCGCAGACGGCGCGAAGGAGCGCATCCCAGTCCCGCACGAAGCGGTCGATCGAGAAGCGTTCGCGAGCGGTGGCACGCCCAGCCTCGCCGACGGCGCGCGCCAGTTCGGGTTCCGCGAGCAGAGTGTGCATCACCTCGACAAGACGCTCCGGGTCTGTATCGACGAATCCGTTCACGCCGTCGTCGATGATCGTCGGTAGCTCGGTCGTAGCCAGACCCACGACGGGGAGCCCGACACTCATGGCCTCGCACAGCGAGAGGCCCAGGCTCGTGTAGCGCACCGGATGGAAGTAGAAGCGGTAGGCGGCCAGGAAGCGGGCCAGATGAGGGGGTGGCACTTCGCCGAGCCCGCCGATGTGCTCGGAGGCCATGCCGACCAGGTCGAGCGGCACCCGCTCGCGGGCTCGTGCGAACACGTCAGCACCGAGCCGGCGCCCCCGCGCCTCGAGGTCGTTGATGACGGAGATACCCCGGGCGAGGTGACCGCTGTAGTTGGCGCCCTCGGGCACCACCACGCCGTGTTCGATGACCGTGGTGGGCGTGGCGCCGCAGTCCCACATGAGTTGGTTGAATGCGGTGACGTGGACGATGAGCACCCCCGGGTCGTCGACGGGGTGGCGGGTGTCCGTGGGCGACCTCCGGGGTGGGTCGTGCTCGACGACAACCTGTGGCACCGCGCGCTGTTCGGCAGACAACACCTCGTGGCGGTCGACCAGCCAGTGCTCGTGCGCCTGATACACGACGACGTCCACGTTGACGTCACCGATCCGGTCGGCGGGCACCTCGCTCACCGTGTCGGGCCATGCGAACGCCCCGGCCCGGCCGCCGTAGCCGTGCGTGCGACCCGGACGCACCGGTAGCACGATTTCGTGCGGCACGTGCGCCAGATACCAGAGGTAGTTGCCATGCACGTGCCAGGTCAGGATGCGGAGCGGCCTCACCTGACGTCCCCGGCCGAGACGGCCGCCATGGCCGCGTGTAGCTGATACGCGAGGGCGACGACGAGGGTCTGCGGCATCGTCAGCCTCTTGGCGGCGCGCAAGTCATGCGTCACACGGAATCGGCCTCCGGCTGCGCGGGGCATGGGGGACGACGGCCCGCCATCGCAGACTGCCGCGGAGCCGGTGGTAGCAGGCCACCGGCGGGATGGCGACGCTGGTGGCGAAAACGGCGGCCAGCTCGTCGACGCTGTGGGGGCCCGGGACGGCGCGCTGCCAGGCGAACCGGACGGTTCGGGCTGCCCAGGCGGCGGCCGCCACGGCGGCGGCTCTGCGGTGACCGGCGGCAAGCGCCGCGAGGGCGACGACACCGAGAGCCGTCGTGGCCGGGTAGGACGACAGAGCACCAGGGGCAACGTCGAGGCGGCGCCGCCAGCCACGGCCGTGCAGGCGTTCGAGCAGCACGTCGTCGCCGTTGCCGCGCTGGAGCCGCACGCTCACCCACCACGGCGCCGGGCGCACCAGATGGCTGACACGGCGCTCGCCGAGCGTCAGGCGCCAGCCGGCATCGAGCAGGCGCAGAGCCAGATCCGTGTCCTCTCGGTAGGCGCGGGAGAACCGCTCGTCGAACCCGTCGACGTCCTCGAGCGCGGCGCGCCGCACGGCCATGTCCGCGGTGATCCAGGTGGCGCCGTCGAGGCCGGCAACATTGCGTTCCCAATCACTCGGTCGCCGCCCGGCAGGCAGCGGCACCTCGACGTGACCCTGCACGGCGGCGACGTCCGGTGGGGCGCTCACGAGATCGTCGAGCAGACCCTGCACCCACCCGGGCGGGGGCTCGATGTCGTCATCCACGAACGCGACCCAAGGCGCGCTCGTCGAGCGCCACCCCACGTTGCGGGCGGCGGCCGGCCCCCGCCCGCCGGAGCGAACGACACGCAAGCGATCGTCATCCAGCCCGAGTGCCAGCGGCGCTGTGCTCAGCGGGCGGTCGTCGACCACGAGGACGGTGCCATCCGCTGGGAGCGTGCGTGAGAGAAGCCAGAGCAGCCCGGTCAACGCGGGTCGTCCGACAGTGGGCACCACCACGTCGACACCGGGCGGACCGGCGGCGGTCGGTCGACTGTGCGTGGCGGTGGCGCTGTTCATCGTGGCTGGTGATGGCTTGGTCCGCCCCGATGCGGAGACATCGACGGGCGGATCAGCCACGGGTCCGGCGTACGACGAAGGGGCCGAGCGCCAGCAGATCGATAGGTCCCGAGCCGAAGCACTCGAGCGCCTGCTGGGGCGTGTCCACCATGGGGCGGCCCGCGGTGTTGAAGCTGGTGTTGACGACGACTGGCACACCAGTGGACCGTTCGAACGCCCGCAGCATCGCGGCGACCAGTGGCTCATCCGCCGCGTCGACCGTCTGGATGCGAGCGGTGCCGTCGACGTGGACGACCGCGGGGATGCGGTCCGTCCACTCTGGGCGCACCCGATGTACAAAGAGCATGTAGGGGCTGGGCTGGACGCCGTCGAAGATCTCGGCGGCCCGGTCGGCCAGCACCATGGGCGCGACAGGGCGGAACTCCTCGCGGCCCTTGATGGCGTTCATTCGGTTCAGGTTCTCGGACTGGCGGGGATCGCACAGCAAGCTGCGGTGGCCCAGTGCGCGTGGCCCGTACTCGCTGCGCCCTTGGAACCACCCGACCACGCCCCCGCCGGCAAGTGCGGTTGCGACCGTGCCGGCCAGGTCAGTGGGTCGCTCGTAGGGCTGGTCGGCGGCCTTGAGGATCGCCTCGATCTCGCCCTCTCCCCACCCGCGGCCGAGTGCGACGCTGCTAAGGGGTGTGCATGTCTGTCCCCGGCTCGTAGCCGCAGCAAGCGCCGCGCCGAGCGCGGTGCCGGCATCGCCGGCCGCCGGCTGCACCCACACTCGCTCGAATGGGCCCTCGGCGGCCAGGCGGCCGTTGGCCACGCAGTTCAGCGCCACACCACCCGCCAATGTGATCGTGCGCTCGCCCGTGCGCTGATGCAACCAGCGGGCGAGATCGAGGACGACCTCCTCCAGGCGTACCTGCATGGCGGCGGCCAAATCGGCGTGGACGCCGGTCCACCCCTCGCCCGACCGCCGGGCGGGGGCCAGCGCTCCGAGGTCCATCGGCCGCACGGCGAAGCCGCCGTTCCCGGTCGCAGCCACGTGCTCGCGGAACACCGGACCGAACCGATCGGGGTCGCCGTAGCTGGCGAGTGCCATCACCTTGTACTCGTCCGACGAGCGGCGGAAGCCCAGGTGGGCGGTGACCTCCTCGTAGAGCAGGCCCAGCGAATGGGGGAGCCGCTGGCCGGCAAGCACATCGAGTGTGCCGTTGCGCCAGCGCCCACCGAGATGGGACGCAACCTCACCCCGACCGTCGAGCACGAGCACCGCGGATGTGTCATCGGGGGCGGCCACGCAGGCCGATGCCGCGTGAGCCACATGGTGGGCCACATAGTCAATGGTTTCAGTGCGGAGGCCGGGCAGTGCGGTGGCCAGGAAGCCGGGGACCCGGCGCACGTAGAGAGTCCGCAGGCCTTCCCAGTCGTCATCAGTGATGTCCCGTCGGGGGCGTGGGGCGAGGTCGGGGTCGTAGGAGTAGGCGACGACGTCGATGTCGCCCGGCTCCAGCCCGGCGTGGCCGAGGCACCAGCGCATTGCGTCGACCGGCAGCTCCCAGGCCGAGAACGGCACCGGCTCCTTGCCGTGCTTGCGGCGACTGAACCGCTCCTCCTCGGCGGCCGCGAGTGTCTCGCCGTCGACGACGAGGGCGGCGGCGGGGTCGTGGAACACGGCGTTGATGCCAAGGACCGTTGCCATCAGCACACCCCGGGGCGCTGGATGTGCGTTGGTTCACCACCCTGCTCGAAGGCGAGGCACAGCAGATGGACGGCCACCTGCTGCACGTCTTGGACACACGGGGCATCCGGGCACGGGATCGCCAGCAGATCGTCGACGACGTTGCCCAGCGGGTTGGGGGCCGGGCCGGTCACTCCCCAGCTGATCAGCCCGCGTGTACGGGCCGAGTCGGCAGCCCGCAGCAGGTTGGGGCTACGTCCCGAGGTCGACAGGGTGATCAGGAGGTCTCCGGGACGCCCATGCGCGTCGACCTGGCGAGCGAACACCTCGTCGTAGCCGTAGTCGTTGCCGATGGCGGTCAGGCCGGCCGTGTCGGCGCAGAGGGCGAACGCGCTGAAGGGCGGCCGCTCGCGGTCGTACCGCCCGACCAGCTCGCCGGCCAGGTGGTGGGCCAGCGCAGCGCTGCCCCCGTTGCCTGCGACCAGCAACCGGCCGCCTTGCTCGAGCCGGACGCGCAGGAATGCGCCCCACCGCTCGAGTCGGCCGAGCTCCCCAGCCAGCGACGCGAGTCCCTCTGTCGACACGGCCAGGTGCTCACCGAGCGAACGCAGCTGTCGGGTGGCCGCCATGACTACGCCAGCGCGGCCCAGTCGCGCCCCGTTAAGGGGGCCGCCTTGTTGTCCTCAGCCACCAGCCGCCCGTAGACGTCAAGCGTGGCACTCGCCACCTGCGGCCACGTGTACTCCTGGCGCACCCGTGCGGCCGCTTCGGCGCCCATGCGCGCACAGAGGGACGGGTTGCCGAGCAGCCGCGCAGCGGCAGCGGCAACGGCCCGCGGGTCCTTCGGTGGTACCAGCAGGCCGGTGCGCCCATGGTGGACGGTGTCGAGCAGGCCGCCGACGGTGCTGCCGACCACGGGGACCCCGCACGCCATCGCCTCGAGGGCCACGATGCCAAATGGCTCGTACCAGGGAACGCACGCCACCAGATCGGCTGATCGCAGCAGGGCGGGCACATCGGCCCGGGGGACCGTCCCCAGCAGCTGCACTCGGTCCTCGACGCCGAGGCGGCGCGCGATCGCCGCCAGTCTCCCCGCCTCGCGGTCTTCGGCGAGCGCGTGGGCGGGCGGACCGCCGGCCACGAGCAGCTCGGTGCCGGGTAGCGAGGGCAGGGCGGCCACCACGTCGTCGATGCCCTTGCGGGGCACGAGCCGGCTCACCACCACGATCCGGTAGCCGCCGTGGCGGGCCGGTGCGGCCGGGCCGCTCGGTCGGAAGGCGCGCGGGTCGACGCCGCATGGCACAACCGTCATCCGACCGGGCTCACCACCCAGGGCCGTCAGCTCCCTGACCTCGTCCATGCAGGTGGCCACCACGTGGTCGACGTTTCGCGCCAGCTCAGCCTCGATGCCGCACCGCTCCGCCGGGCTCGTATCGGCTCTGCCCTGGTGCCGACGCTTGACCGCGCCCAAAGCGTGGAAGGTCTGCACCAGCGGCGGCGGACTGGCCATGCCGCGCCGGGCCCGCTCTGACGCCCATCCCGACATCCAGAAGTGGGCGTGCACGATGTCCGGCCGGGCCGCCTGCCATCGGCGGCGAAGCTGACGGGCGAACGCGGGCATGTGGTTCCACAACGCGTCCTTGGGAACCGGCCGCCGAGGTCCCACCGTCAGGTGTTCGACCTGGACACCGGGCGCCATCGCCACGCGCCGTGGCAGTGATGGCGCGTCGGCCCGCGTCACTACGGTGACGGTGCAACCCAACGCCGCGAGGTGCGTGGCCAGGGCGGCGACGTGCACGTTCTGTCCGCCGGCGTCGGCTGGGCCGACCGTGACCAGCGGACTGGCGTGCTCCGACACCAGTTCGACGCGCAGACCCGTCACGGCACCGGCCCCACGGCGCAGAGCGAGCCCAGCTCGTCGAGCGCCCCCACAACCGCCGTGCCGTCGATCAAGCTGACACATGCCTGCTCCTCCAACGGGCACGTGCGGCTGCGGCATCCGGCGCACGGGACGCTCTGGTCCCCGAGGATGACGTGCGGGACACGCCACGGCCGCCACCGCCCAACGGGCACCGTCGCCGGGAACGCCGCGACGACGGGCGTGCCGACGGCCGCGGCAAGGTGCATCGGGCCCGTGTTGCCGGTGATCAGGGTCTCGGACTGGGCTAGCAGGGAACCGAGCTGCTGCAGAGTAAACCGTCCTCCAAGATCCGACACCCGAGGGTGATTCCCGGAGACAAAGGCGGTTAGACGCACTTCTTCTCCAGCACCCGTGACGATCACCCGCCGATCCGTAGCGGCGACGGCGGCGACGACGTCGCGCCACTGGGCTGGAGACAGCGTGCGCGCCACCGCGCTGGCACCGGGGTGCACTACCACGAACGACTGGCTCCGATGCACCTGGGCCCGCGTGACGTCGTCAAGCGGACAGTCGCCGAGGTCGACCACCAATCGGTCGTCGGCGACCGAGGGGAACCCCAGCGCTTCGGTGACGAGCAGCCCACGCAGGACCTCGTGCACGTCCGGATCGCCCGGCACCCGAACGTCGAGGAGGGAACCGGCGTGGTCATGGCTGACAGCAGCGATCTGCGTCACGCCGGCCCAGCGCAGCAGCAGGGCCAGCGGCAGCGGGCTCTGGTGCGACGAGACCAGCACGGCGGCGTGACTGACGCCAAGGTTGCGGATGCGACTGACGAGGGCCGCAGCGTCGCACTCCCGGACGGGCATGGGGTCGGGCTCGATCCATGGCACCCGCTGCTCGATGACCGACGCCACGCCCGGGAGCATGTCGGCTGCGGCCCGGCCCCCGGGACCGCACAGCAGGTGCACTGGACGCCCCGACGCCGCTGCCGATCGCACCGCCGGTCCGGCCAGTAGCACGTCGCCGCAGTGGTCCGATCGCGCCACGAGCACGGCACCGGTCACCGTGACCGCCCCTCGGGGTCGCTCCTTGCGCCGTCGGTGTCGATACCCAGCAGCGAGTCGACGGCGGTGCCGAAGTCGGCAGCAACTCGCTCGGCCGCAGCCACTTCGGCCGCGCGGGTGCGCGCGCGGGGTACCAGCACGCCGAGGGCGCCGGCGGCACGGGCGGCGGCGACGTCCGCGCCTGTGTCACCGACGACGGCGCACCGCTCGACGCAGACGCCCAGGGCGCGTGCCGCCCGATGGACCAATCCCGGTGCTGGTTTGCGGCAGGCGCAGCCGTCGCTCGGCGCGTGCGGGCACCACAGCACCGCGGTGAATGGGCCAAGCAGCTCGACCACCCGCCGGTTCACAGCCTCGACCTGGGCCGGTGTCAGCAGACCCTGCGCCACCCCACTCTGGTTCGACACGATCGCGAGCCGGACACCGGCGGCGCGCAGTCGGGCCAGCCCCGATGCAACCCCCGGTAGCGGCATGACACGGTCGGGGTCGCCGTTGTATGGGACGTCCACCACGAGTGTGCCGTCCCGGTCGCACAGGACCCCGTCGACCGGTGGAAAGTCCTCCACGTCGGGGAGCTACCCCGGCAACGACCAAGGGATACGGCCTCCGCGGCAACCAGCCCCGGGGTCGGCCTCCCGGTGCCTATCGAACGGCAGCGGCCGGCCGTCGGCAAAGGCACCGTCTGAGCAAGAGTGCTCGGCAACGCCCCCGCGGGTCGAGGGTTCAAGCCGTCAGGCGGGACGCCCCGCCGGTCCTCGTGGCTGCGCTCGGGAACCGGCGTTCGGCTTCCTCACCATCGCCACGGGCCTCGTCAAGGAGACGTCGACGATCTCCTCGTCGCAAGACACCTGCTGGCCGAACCACTCGTCGACGGTGCCGTTCGGCGGCTCAACGATCTCGCCGTGCTCCCTATCGGTGGGTCTCTCGCCCGGTACATCTCGGCTTGGGCTTGTCATGCGCGGCAATTTTCTCAACCCACTCTGCAGACACCACATCCGGAGCCCGACGAAACCTGCCGACACGACTTCAGCCGTGTAGCCCCTGGCGTGGCGGGTACCGACGCAGACGAGAACCGACTGACGGAGGATGAGTCACATGGGCACTGCGGAGACGGGCACCATCACCGGTACCAAGGACAAGGACTACAACATCATCTGGTTCACGGAGGCCTGCCTCAGCAACGCGCTTCGTCTCGAGACCTATGTCCAGGACGCCGAGCGCGAGGGCGACGAGGAACTGGCCGAGTTCTTCCGGCGAGCGCAGGGCGAAAGCCGTAAGGGCGCAGAGCAGGGCAAGCAGCTGTTGGCGTCCCGGCTACCTGCCGATTGAGAGGGCCGGCCGGGCTCGACTGCTGAGTCCGAGACTGACCTGTCACATCGCCGCATCGGCGGCGGCGGAGATTAGCTGGGTCGTCGAGCGTCCGCCGACAAGGGGTAACAGCACGACCTGGCCATCCCACTCTGCGAGTACTTCACGTTCTTCGAGGTCGACACCCTGGTAGTCGGCTCCCTTGACGAACAGGTGGGGGCGCAGCGCCCGCAGGACCCGGCAGGGGGTGTCCTCATCGAAGACGATCACGGCGTCGACGCACGCCAGGCTGAGTAGTACCATCGCTCGGTCCTCAGCGACGTTGAGCGGTCTCCCTGGTCCCTTGAGCCGCCGCACCGAGTCGTCGCCGTTTAGGCAGACGACGAGGTGGTCCCCCAGCTGCCGGGCCTCCTCGACCAACCGCACGTGACCGGTGTGGAGCACGTCGAAGCAGCCGCCGGCAGCAACTACGAGGCCACCGGCCCTTCGCACCGCAGCAGCGGTGGCCACCGCGTCGGTCGCCGCGGCCATAGGAACGGGGTGCAAGCGGGCGAGCGGATCATGGGCGGTGGGTGTCGCCGAACTACCGCCGCGCATCGCCGCTTCGTCGCCGCTGGCGACGAAGGCTCGGGCGTCTGCCACGGCTCGCTCGACGGCGGCCACCAGGGAAGCGCCCTTGGCGAGGGCGAGCACGGCGCTGGCCGCAAAGCGGTCACCTGCCCCGCATGCGTCGCCGCGGACGGGAGCAGTGGGCACGACCGTGGGCGCCGACCCGCAGTCGGTCACCACCGCGCCGAGCAGGCCGGCGGTGACTGCAGTTCTGCACCCGAGTTGGGCGGTCAGGCTGCGAGCGAGGGCGACCACCTCCGGCAACCGATCGGGCGGCGGGCCGGCGTGGCCGGCGAGATGATGGGCCTCGACGTGGTTGGGCGTCGCGAGCGTCGTGGCGATGGGCGGCACAGGCCCGTCGCGGTGCGGGTCCCACACCGTCGGGCCAGGAAACGAACCGACGGCGGCGGTGACCTCGCGCAGCGCCGCGACTCCACGCCCGTAGTCGGAGACGAGCAGCGCATCCGCTCCCGCGATTGCGGCCTGAGCTGACCTTGACCAGGGGCCCGGCGGCACGATGGGTGAGCACGCCTTGTCGACCCGCGCGATGGACTGGTCCCCGGCTCGCAACCGGAGCTTTACGGGGGTGGGTCCGTCGAGACCAAGGTCGACGATCCGGACTGCGGCACCCTTTAGCAGGTCGGCCAACCGATGTCCGTCGGCATCATCGCTCAGCGCCGTCACCAGCGTCACCCGGGCGCCGGACGCGGCAGCCAGCACGGCGGCGAGGGCTGCGCCGCCCGGGCGCGCCCGCTCGGCGGGGGTCTCGAGCACGGGTGCCGGTGCATCCCGACACACCCGATCGACGGTGCCGTTCCAGTCGACGTCCAGCAGGGCGTCACCAACGACGCACAGCTCAAGCCGACGTCCGATAGTCGCACGCCCGATCCCGTCATCGTGCAGCCCCGTCACGGTCCTCGCCTACCCCGTAGCGTGGTTCCCATTCCAGGGCGCTGCGGTGTCGCAGGACCGGCCGGCCGTCGCGGCGTCGGCCGGGGCCGGGAGAGCCGATGGAGGCCACGATGACGTTGTTCCCTTACTCCTGCGGAGGAATACAGGCCGCCAGCAATGGGGTACACGGCCGTGGTGGGGGAGGACCGGGTTACGATCGTTGTCGCCACGCGGGACCGGCGCGACGACTTGGTGCGTTCGCTGCCGCGCCACGAGGTGAAGGTGATCGTGGTCGACAACGGCTCGGTGGACGGCACTGCGGCAGCAGTCCGGGAGCGCCATCCACGGATTGAGGTCGTCGAAATGGGAGCCAACCGAGGGGCGCCGGCCCGCAACATCGGCGTCGCCCGGGCTGGCACGCCCTACGTCGCCTTCGCCGACGACGACTCTTGGTGGGCGCCCGGGGCGCTTGCTCTGGCTGCTGATGTGCTTGACGCCTACCCCCGGGTCGCCGTGCTGGCCGCACGAGTGCTTGTGGGAGGGTCCCAGCGGCTCGACCCCACATGCTCCGAGATGGCGACCGCTCCGCTCGGCATTGCCGCGGGATCTCCGGGGCCAGCCGTGCTGGGCTTTATGGCGTGCGGCGCCGTGGTCCGCCGGGACGCGTTCCTGGCCTGCGGTGGCTTCGACGACGTGGTGTTCTTCGCCGGCGAGGAGGAGCGGGTCGCGCTCGACCTGGCCGCTGCGGGCTGGGCCCTCGCGTACGTGCCGGCAGTGGTCGCCCACCATCATCCTTCGCCCATCCGGGACGTCGCCCAGCGGAGCGCGCTCGTCGTCCGCAACTCCGTACTGGTGGCGGTGCTGCGCCGACCGTGGTCCGTCGTCGCCCGCCGAATGATCGGCGCCATGCGAGGTGGTGCCGCCTCGCGGGTGGGTCTTCGCATGGCGCTGCCCCGCATTCCCCGGGCCTGGGCCAGGCGCCGTCGTTTGCCAGCTGACGTGGAGGCGGCGCGTCAAGCGCTGGACGAGATCGATGAGTCCAAGCCCCGAGCCTCAGCGCGCTTGGCGCGCCCCCTCAATGTTCCTGGAGCGCCGAAGCCAAGTCCGCGAGCTCCAAGGCTGCTGACTCCACGTCCAAGACATCCCCAGTAACAGGCGACAGGCCCAGCGCGATCTCTAGGTGGACGGCAGACCGGTGCTGAGCCGTCCCGAGGAGCCGGGGCAGGGACATGCCGGAGAATGGGCGGGCGTCCCAGGCTCCGCTCGGGCCTACGCGGCGGACGCCGCGGGCAACAATCCGGGTACTACCGGACCCCCGGATCGCCCTCGGACGCCTGGGCGTCTCTCCCGAGATCCGTGCACTCACAGCCCTCCGAACAGATCGGAGACCCGTCCGACGTCCACTCGTGGTCGGCGACGGGATGACCGCAGCTGCAGTCGCCGAGCCCAGCTCTCGGGTCGATCTCGCCGTAATCACTCATCCTCACCGACGCTAGGCGCCAGTCTCAACGAGACGCCAGGACGACCGCGATTCAGCACCCATCGGCGGTTAGCGGGCTCCGGTGGGTCGAGGTGATGTCCCCGGATACACACCGAGCGCCAGGGATGAGTATTGGGCGTGCCGCTGCGCCGGTGGTCTAGGAAGCCGGGGCAGGGTCTCACTCACTCGGTCTGACCCTCTGAGCGGCCGGACCCTTCGGGTGTCTTCGAACTGATCTGTCGACCGAGTGAGCGGGCTCTGCGCGATGGCACAAACCGGTCGGGTGAACGTGACGTCAGAGGCGCCTGCGCCAACAGGCCTACTCCATGTCCTGCCCACCCTCCCGGCCGTGCGTGCCACCCCAACCCGATGAAGAGAAAGGGCGGCATGCCCACCATCGCAGACCTGGTCGAGGACCAACCACTCGATCATGCTGGTCAGCAGCAGCGCCGTGAGCGGTGACGTGCCGAGGACGGCGCCGGCGACTTCCTCGTGGCCGGGCACCAGGCCGCAGCCGGTGCCTAACCCAGCCTCGAACTGGTCGCAGGCCCTGCGGAGCATCTCCTGGTGCCACCATCCTGGGTCAGCTCGCCCAAGTCCAGGTGTAGGCGCACCCGGGCAGGGTAGCCACCGAGCGTGACGGTGCCTTGGAGCTGCTCATGACCCAGATCGCGTACGCCCTCTCCAGCGAGGAGCACGACGCCCGGACCCTCGTGAACGTGGCGCGCCGGGCCGAGGCGGCCGGGTTCCGTTCGCTGTGGATCTCCGATCACTATCACCCCTGGATCGACCGCCAGGGCCAGTCGCCGTTCGTGTGGTCCGTCATCGGTGCCATTGCCGCGACCACGGAGCTGACCGTCACGACCGCGGTCACGTGCCCGTTGATCCGTATCCACCCCGCGGTGATCGCCCAGGCCACGGCGACGTCCGCCAACCTGCTGCCGGGACGCTTCCGGTTCGGCGTGGGCACCGGCGAGGCCCTCAACGAGCACGTCCTCGGCGACCGCTGGCCGGCAGCCGACGTCCGCCTCGACATGCTCACCGAGGCGATCGAGGTGATCCGGTCCCTGTGGACGGGCGCGACCATCACTCACCGGGGCGAGCACTACACCGTCGAGCAAGCCCGCATCTACACCACCCCGGACGACACGATCTCGGTGATCGTCTCGGCGTTCGGGCCCAAGGCGCTAGAGGTGGCGGCCAGGATCGGCGACGGCTGGATGACGACCCATCCCGACGCCGAGATGGCCGAGCGGTACCAGGAGTCGGGCGGTACCGGCCCGGCCCTTGGGGCCCTGAAGGTGTGCTGGGGCCCCGACGAGGCCGACGCCCGCAAGCTCGCTTATGAGCTGTGGCCGACGAGCGGCATCCCCGGCCAGCTGAGCCAGGACCTGCCGACGCCGGCGCACTTCGAGCAGGCTGCATCGATCGTCACCGAGGAGGCGGCGACCGAGGGGGTTCCCTACGGCCCCGATCCGGAGCGCTACGTCGCGGCGGTCAGGTCCTACGCCGAGGCCGGCTTCGACGAGGTCGCCATCACCCAGATCGGCCCCGATCAGGACGGGTTCCTCGAGTTCTACGAACGCGAGCTGCGCGGCCGGCTCAGCGCCTAGGGGCGCCTTCCGGCCCGGCTCGGGGGCCGCGGGCACCAGGTCCCGCTTGTTGCCGCACGCCGCGAGTCGGCCCAGGTCGGTCGACAACGACGAGCCCGGAGTGCTGGCATCCGCTGCGACGACCCGTCCCGGCGTGGTGCTCAGGCGTCGCAGGGCCGGTACCGGACCGCGTAGATCCCGGGCGATCGTCGTCGGTGGCCCGTCGCAGTTGGAGCGCGGCCCCTTCCTCGCCGACAGCGAGCGACCGCCACCCTTCGTCCCTGGTGAGGTTCGCCAGGGCGGCGCCGAACTCAGGCCAGTCGGCGGCAGGAGCCCGGCCACGGCGAGCTCGTCTGATCGCCCGCCATGACTGCCTGATCCGCACCAGTGCCACCAACAACGGCCGGTTCGGTCGATCGATCGAACGACCGCCGACCACAACTAACAACCCAAAGAGGAAGGGGACCCAGCCATGCTGACCCACGAGTACAGCTAGAGACCTGCCTGGAAGGTTCGGTGAGGAACGCCTGGACGGTCGACAACTGCTTCCAGGGCCGCGAGTTCGACTTCGCCAAGCCGTCCTGCCCGCCCGGATCGCCGGTGTCAGCGCCATCGGTGGCCTGAACGACGACGAGAAGCGGAACGCTGAACCAAATCCGCGGCACGGCTACTGCCACATCTTCGCGTTCGTCGAGGAGTACATCGTGCCGATGGTCGTCGACCACGCCCGCCGCGACGTGTACGGCGACGAGACGCGCCTGCGGACCCTCCTGCGCTTCGGCGAGGAGCTCAAGCGATGGTCGCCCACAGGCCCCGCAGTCAGCCGGCGGACGCCGCGATGCGGGCGCACGACGATCTGATCGTCGTGCGGGCGGGCCCGGAGGCCGCGGCCTCAGACCACCGGTCGGAGGGCCCGCCTGGACGGCCACGACATCATGGACGACGCCGAGGCGGTGGTCGGCCTCGTCCTCGACCGGCAGGCCGACGAGCTCGCTCTACCGCCGGTCGTCATCCGCCCCTCTCGGGCATGTTTCCCCGCTCGAGGACCACCGTCACATGGTATGGCAGCAGAAGGTATGCGCTCCGATGGTCAAGCGCAGCAGGGCGCGTGCCGACCGTCCCGTTCGCCACCGAGCCAGCCACCAGCAGTAGCCGCCCGTCCGGAACGGCTGATCTGGCGCGTCGCAGGTTCGAGTGCTGCCGGGGGCACCGAGAACGTGCTGTGAGCGGGAATTCGCGTTCGTCGGGGTGTCGTCAGGCGTCGGAGGCGACGTGTGTCAGCGCGGCGATGGAGTTTTGGCGCTCGGCGCAGTCGCCGAGGGTTTGCGGCTTCCTGAGAGGTGGGGCTTTCGTAAGCGGCGACGGCGTCGTCGACGCTGTAGAACTGGATGATCACGCGGCGGGTCGCCGGGGGGAGCCCGGCGACCCGCGGCCCGTGGTTCGGATGTCGACCGGCGTGTCAGCCGGCGGCAGGAATGAGCACCCCGTCGATGGTGTGCACGACGCCGTTGCCCGCCTCGATGTCGGCCTGGACGACCGACACGGTGTTGCCGGTAGCGTCGGTCAGCGTCACGCCGGCGTCGGTAACGCCGACGGTGAGCGGCTGGCCTTGGACGGTCGTGACGGTCGTGCCGTCGCTCAGGTCGTCCGACATCGCCTCCTGGGGCACCACGTGGTAGGTGAGGACCGCCGTCAGCTGGTCCTGGTTCTCAGGGAGCAACAGCGAGTCGAGCGTGCCCGGCGGCAGGGCCGCGAACGCGTCGTTCACCGGGGCGAAGACTGTGAAGGGCCCATCGCCACTGAGGGTTTCGGCCAAGCCGGCCGAGTCGACGGCGGTGACGAGGGTCGAGAAGTCGTCGTTGCTCGCCGCCACGTCGACCACGGTGGCCGGCGACTCGGGGGCGGACGTGCCGCTTTCGGCCGGGCTTTCGGTCGTCGCGGTCGACGGCTCCTCCGGCGCAGCGCCGTCGTCGTCGCCGCAGGCTGCCGCCCCGAGGGCGAGCACCCCCACTGCGACGGTTCCCATGATCCAACGGGGAAGTGCCATGTTCATCTCCTTCGTTTGATGCTCGTGTGCCACGCGACGCAGGAAGCGTCTCGTCGTCGGGAGATGATAGTACTAAGTTTGACTAAAAACCACCCGAGCAGAGGCGAGAAGTTCGTCCAACCGCCGCCCGGCCCCGCCGATGAGCACCGGGATGCCGAACTCCTGCGCCGACCGGCGCGCCCCGGCGCCGGCTCGGGCCGCCGGCATGGTGGCCGAGAACGCCAGGAGGTCGGGCCGCTCACGCTCGACGAAGGCCGCCAAGTCGTCGGGCGGGATGTCGGCCGCCAAATGGTGGACGCGCCAGCCGTCCCAGCGGAGCGCAATCGCGGCCATCAGGGCTGGCAGGGCGTGACGCTCGCCGGACCGGGTCCCGACGACGGCGGTCCCTCGCACCCTGGTGCGCCGGGTCGGCAGCCGTGCCAGGAGCCGCTCGCACATGGCGCTCGCCCGGTGCTCGTCGGCGACCGTGGCCGCGCCCGCGGCCCACTCCTCGCCGATCCGGCGCAACACCGGCGCGAACAGGTCGTCACACAGCTCCACGGGCGACACCCCGCCGTTGGCCAACCGATCGACCTGATCGCTCGCCGACCGCTCGTCGCCGCGGCGCAGTGCCTCGTGCAGGCGGTCGATCTGGTGGTCCCAGTTGCGCACGTGGATCGGGCGGGGCGCGGAGCCGCTCTCGCGGCGCTGCACGAAACGGTCGAGATCGCGCTGCTGCACGCGGTAGCTCTTGCCGACCTTGACCGCCCGCAGCGCCCCTTCCCGCACCCATCGGTACGCCGTCTGGTAGTGCACACCCAACTCACGAGCCGCTTCAGACAGGTCCAGCACCACATCTTCGTCGAGTTCTGTCATATTAAGCGGATTTTAGCTGAGTCTCGGCGCCGCCACGACCAGGAGGCCCGCAAGCGACCGCGCGGAGTTCCCTCGTTCGCGTCCGCGCCGAAGCAGAACGCAGACCGGTCAGCTACCGGCTCATCGACGGTTTGATCGTGTTCCGGACTGCGCCGGGCTCCAAGATGTCGGCCGCCGCTGACGGCGCAGCGATCGCGTTCGAGGTCGACGATTACCAACTGGCGGACCGAACCCGGCTGGAGCGTGCTCGCCGTCGGCCGGGCCGAGCTGATCCACGCTGTCGCCATGACCTTCAAGGTGCTCGACCCTGGGCTCAAGCCGCTGGCCGATGGGAGGCGGACGGCGATCGTGCGGATCGAGCCGACGTTTCTCTCGAGTACGCCTGGCGGGCACCCGACCCCGAGCCCGGCGAGGGCTCGGCCTGACCTGGCGGCAACCACCCCCCGCCACTCGTCCGGCACCTGGGCCACGAAGATCCGCGGAACCATCACCCGCGACGGCGACGGCTGGGTCGCCTACCTCCGGCACGAGGACCCGCCCGGGTTGTCGCCGATCACGACTGTCGGCCGATTCGACACGGTCGAGGCGGCACAGGTGGCGACCGACGAGGTGTGGGCGTCCCCGGTAACGGGAGAAGGGTCCGGGGCGATCTCTACGTGTCCGGCTCAGACCGGTGATGAGCCGTACGAAAGCCGGGGGAAGGGGATAGCTGGGGCGGCGACGGACGGACCCCAGCGTCCTCACAGAACGGCAACCATGACAGCCCCGGCAGCCTCGCGGGATGCGTGGCCGGCGCCCCCGGGACGCGACCCCTACGCTGGGCGTTTAGGCGGCCGCGACGCGGGTAGCCATCCGCGGCTCGGCAAATCGAGAGGCGGCCATGACCCAGCACCATCCCGTCGTATGGTTGAGGACGCGGGCTACGACCGGTCTGAAAGACATGCCGAGCAACGCTGCTTGGCTCGCACGCGAGGCGCAGCGATCGTCCACGATGGCGCTGGACCGAGCGGCCGATGCCGTAAGCGCCGCGGGGACCAGCGTGGGCGAGGCGATTACGCACGCCGGACGGTCCGTCGTCGACGCCGTGCCGAGAGTCGGCAGCGACAACGGTTCGGTCGAGGCACTCATCGACGCAGCCCACCGCGCATCGGAGGAAGCTCGTGCGGCCGAGGACAAGGCCTTGAAGTTGACCGAGGAGGCCAAACGGGCTGCCAACGAGGCCGAGCGCATCACGAGAGCCGCCCGTCAGCGGGCAACCGACGCCGAGCGCCACGCCAAGGCACAGGTCCGCCGGCAGGTCGATCAAGTACGTAGGGAGGTCGACGGACCGGTCGCTACCTTGCGCCGCGAGGAAGACGAGCGGATCAAGGACGCCAAGCGCCTAGCGGACGAACGGGTCAGGGAGGCCAAGCGCACGGCCGACGAGCGGGTCGCCCAAGAACGTCAGAGCGCCGAGCAGGACGCCAACAAGGCGATCGCCGCCGCACGAGCCAAGGCCGATGCCGACGCAGAGCAGGCGCAGCAGCGAGCGAGCGAGCGGGCGGAGCAAGCCGTGGCTGCAGCGACGCGAGAACTTGCCCGGGCCAAGGACCTCGCCGACAAGGCCTCCAAGGCGGCGCTCGAGGCCGCCGCCGAAGCGGGGCGCGAGGCGGAGCGGCTTGCTGTCGAGGTCGGTCAGGTTGCCTCTCAACCCGTTGGCAACGACGGGAAGTCGTCCCGGTCATCGCACGCTCAAGCGTCCCGGAGCCGGTCACCTCGCAACGGGTCGCCTCGCAGCCGGTCAGCACACAGCGGGTCGTCTCGCAGCCGATCGCATCGCCAGAAGAAGCCGGCCACGTCCGGCTGATACTCGAACTCACGTGGTGATTCCGGGTACGACCAGACAGCGCGGGAAGTTCTGGCTCTCGGCGTGTCACGAGTGGTGTCCCGCATCGCCAGACGCATACGACTCGGCGTGGAGGGTAACTACCTGCGTGCCGGCCGTATCGGCGGCCAAACAACCTTGGAGACACGACCAATGCTTGGCTTCATTCTCTATTTGATCCTGGTCGGAATTGTGGCGGGGTACCTCGCCCGCCTGCTCGTCCCTGGCCGCGATCCCATGTCGTTCGCCCAGACAGTCGTCCTCGGCATCGTCGGTTCGTTCATCGGGGGCTTTCTCGGTTACCTGATCTTCAATGAAGACTTCGAGGAGGGCGCGTTCCAGCCTGCTGGCTTCTTCGGGTCGATCATCGGTGCCGTGGTCGCCCTGCTGATCTACCGGGCCGTCGTCAGCCGGAACGGCACAGCGCGACGCGTCCCGGGTGACTCTGGGACATTCTGAAACCCAGACTCGTACAGATGGCGAGAAGGGCGGGCGAGGGCGTAGCCGGCCGGGGGCCACGTTCACGTCCGGCACCGGCCCCCTACGCCACCCTCGGCCAACGACCACGACTGTTGCCGTGACCGCCAACACCGGGAGACCTTCGACACGGCCTGGATCCCAGTAGCAGGCCTCGCACCAGACGACCCTGACGGCCACTCAGGCCCAGGTCGAGAACGGCTCCGACCCCACCGGCGTCGCCCTCGCCGAAGCGGCCACCCCTGTGGTCGAACAGCACCAAGGCCGAGCTGAACGCGGCGGCCGGCGGCAACGGCGTGCCATCGGCGGTGCCGGGGGCTCCGGGGGCCAGGCAGGGGCCTCGGACGAGGGCCGGGCCGCGCTGCCGGTGGCGCTGGCCGGCGTGGCGCTGCTCGTCGGCGGCCTGGTGGCCCGCCGGGAGGGCCCGCTCCGCGGCATGACCACCTCGGCCCGCCCCTCCGCATGGTGACGAGCACGGGGCCGCATCCGCCGAGCGCCGGGTGTACGGGGCCGGTGGGCTCACGATGCTGCCCGGGTTCGCCTGCCCGGCCGTCGTCCCGCTGACCGGTCACGACAGCGGTGCTCCGGTCGGTGGTCTCTACCGGACGCCGAAGCTGTCGCCTCGGCGCCCGGTCCTGCGGCCGTGGCCAACGAGGCGGACGCGGACGTGACCGTGACCTCCGGGCGGGCCGGGGCTTCGAGCGCCCGACGCGGTGACGGCTCCCCCCGCTGTCCCCCCGGCCGCCGCCGGCCTGCGCCCGACCTGCCTGACGTTCCCCGCCCGAGGCGCCACCGGACGGGTGGTGCCGGCGGGTGTCCTCCCCGGCGGTGAACTGCAGCTTCCCGACCATCTCGGCAACGTCGGCGCCCTCCACGGGTCCGTCGTGCCGGCGGGCCACGTCGATTCCGAACACAACCCCGTCGGGTCCTCGCTGTCCTCGACATACTCGCCCTCGGCGACGAGATCGTGGTGGACGACCCACTCGGCGGCCGCCACCTCTACCGGGTGACCTCACGGCGCGCCTTCCCCAAGAGCGACCTACCGGCCGAGTTGTTCACCGCCACCGGCCCACCCCACCTCGTCCTGGTCACCTGCGGCGGCGCCTTCGACGAGGCAACCCGTCGTTACGCCGACAATGTCGTCGTCGCCCGACCCGGCCTGACGGGCAGCCCGCCGCTCGGGTCCGGAAGCGCCGACCATCGGCGCTCTTCGCCGGTACGGGATCACCGTCACCGGCGTCATAACCGACGGCAAAGGCCCGATGGTGGCTGCTCGACGGGGTAGCGGGAAGCGGTGGATTCCTACATCCTCACCTTGGCCTTCGTCGGCGCCGCGATCCTGGGCGCGGCGGTCCTGCCTCTGCTCCTCGCCGGTCGGCCGCTGTCGTTCCCGATCGTCTACGTCGCGCTCGGGATGGCGGTCTTCGCTCTGCCGCTCCGGCTCCCCACCGCCGACCCGCTGGCAGAAGGCGATGTGGTCGAACGGATGACCGAACTGGCCGTGATCGTGTCGCTGATGGGTGCCGGCCTGAAAATCGACCGGACCATCGGGTGGGCGTCGTGGCGCACGACCCGGCGGTTGCTGGTGCTGGCGATGCCGCTGACCATCGCCGGCGTCGCCATCCTGGGCTGGTGGGCGGCCGGGCTCGCCCCGGCCGCCGCGCTCCTGCTCGGCGCGGTCCTCGCGCCCACCGACCCGGTCCTCGCCGCAGATGTGCAGGTGGGGCCTCCGGGCGGGGAGGCCGAGGACGAGGTCCGCTTCGGCCTGACCTCCGAGGCCGGGTTGAACGACGGGCTGGCGTTCCCGTTCACCAACGCCGCCATCGCCATGGCCGCCGCCGGGTCGGCCGGTGTAGGGAGCTGGCTCGGCGGCTGGGTGCTGGACGACGTCCTCCTGAAGCTCGGCATCGGGCTGACCGTCGGACTCGCGGGGGGCCGTGCCGTCGGGGCGGTCCTGTTCCGGCTGCCGACGACCCGCAGGATCGCCGAGTCGACGGAAGGCTTCGTCTCGCTCGCCACGACGTTGCTGGTCTACGGCGTGGCCGAGCTGTGCCACGGCTACGGGTTCGTCGCCGTCTTCGTGGCCGCCTACGTCCTCCGCCACCACGAACGCGACCACGAGTACCACGAGGTGCTCCACGCCTCGTCCGAGAGCATCGAACGGCTGGTCAGCGCTGCACTGCTCGTCCTGCTCGGGGGCGCCGTCGTCGACGGTGCCCTGGCGCCGCTCACCCTGCGAGGAGCCGCCCTGGGCCTCGCCGTCGTACTGTTGGTGCGACCGATCGTCGGATGGCTCGCGCTGCTCCGCACGACCATGCCCCAGAGTGAGCGATGGGCACTCGCCTTCTTCGGCATCCGCGGCATCGGCTCCGTGTACTACCTGGCCCACGCCCTCAACGAGGCCGAGTTCGCCGACGCTGACCAGCTCTGGGCGATCGTGGCGTTCGTGATCCTCGTCTCGGTGCTCGTGCACGGCGTCAGTGCCGCGCCGCTCATGAAGCGCGTCGATGCCCGACGTGAAGAGGCCAGCGCCAGCGCCGCCATGTAGCCGTTGCTTGACCCGGCTCGGTCGGGGAAGCCGAGCGCCGTGACGATCCACGTTCTCATCGCCGTCGCCGCCCCGGCGGTGGTACGCGGCATTCATCGGGACCTACCTGACCGGTGTCGCCGGCTTGGCCCTCCTCGTGCGGCGCCGGGACAGCACCCCGACGGTGGAGGCCCGAGACGTCATCGTCCTGGCCGCTGCCACCAACAAGCTCGCCCGCCTCGGGACCCAGGAGAAGGTGACCGAGCCGCTGCGGGCACCCTTCACCGAACCGGTCGAGGAACCCGATGGGACACGGCTCGAGCAGCCCCAGCGCCGTGGCACCCGCCGGGCGGTCGGAGAGCTCGTGACCTGCCCGTTCTGCTTGTCGGTGTGGATCGACACGGCCCTCACCGGAGCCCTTCTCCTCGCCCCTCGCCCGACCCGGGTCACGCTGTCGGCGTTCGCCGCGATGACCGGCAGCGACCTCCTCCAGCGCTGCTGGGCGCGACTCGAGCCGTCCTGACGCTCGGTCGACCCGTTCTCCTTACGCTCGGGCGCTGCCTCAGCCCGAAACGGGCGTCGTCGGAGGAGCGCCTGCGTGGCACGATCAGCGCCGTCGGACTGCCGTCCGGTGACCGGATCGTGGTCGGGGCGTGGCACCGGTCACCCATCGGCGCGTTCGCTGACGTCATGTGGGCCCATCCCGACGACACGCGGTCGCTCCTGGCGCCCGACCAGCGGGCCGCCGACTACGTCGCCGGCATCTACGCCTTTGACCGGATCGAGGTCGTGCCCTTCCGGTGGACGGCGACGCCGTGTTCGCTGGAGCTGCGCGCCGGTCCGCTCGAGGTCGACCTGGCCGCGAGCGGCGGGCGACGCCTCCCCCTGCCCCGGCCGTGGTGGTTCACCAGGTGGGTCGAGGGGCCCGTCGCCCGACGGCTCATGGGCGTCGAGGTCCACGGCACCAGCCCGATCGGAATCGAGGAGTGGTACCAGGCCAGGGCCTGGCGCTGGATCCACGACGGCTGCGTCCGCATCGCGGGCGAGGACCACGGAAGGCTCGGCCCCGCCCGACCCCCGCTGCACGTGGGCTTCAGCGAACCGCCACCCCGACCGAACATCACCGACGTCGCCGTGCGGATCCGGCGCCCACGGCCCGGCCCGCGCCACGGCGCCGAGCACCGGCGGGCCTGAGCGGCCGAGCCAGGCCACGAGGCGAAACTCGGGTACGAGGGCGTCGACGTCGAAGATCCACACGGCTCGCCGGCTCCTGCTTCGGTGCCTGCGGCTCCGACCGACGACCGCCGTCGCCGGCTCGATGCCGCCTGTCGCTGCTAGCGGCAGGCAGTCCCGACCCTTGTCGGCGCGACAACCGGCGGCTCCCGGTTGTCGCGCCGAGGCGGGACAACAACAGCCCACCGCGAGCCTCCCGGGTGTCCCAGAGCGCTGGGTGCGGTGTATCTGGCCGGTGGCGTGCGATCGTGCAGGGGTGACCGCACACAATCCCCTCTACGAGAGACTCGGGCGCTCGTACTCGAAGACCAGGCGCGAGGATCCGAGGATCGCCGCGGAGATCCGTTCGTGCCTCGGTGGGAACCGCTCGGTCGTGAACGTGGGGGCAGGTACCGGGAACTACGAGCCGAGCGATCGTCTGGTCGTGGCGGTCGAGCCCTCGCCGGCGATGCTCCGGCAGCGCCGGGGACGGACTCGGCGCGTCGTGCGAGCTGTCGCCGAGGCCCTGCCGTTCCCGGACACGGCGTTCGACGCGGCGATGGCGGTGTTGACCATCCATCAGTGGACCGAGCCCGAGGCCGGCCTCGGCGAACTGAGGCGGATCGCGCGGCGTCAGATCGTGTTCTTCTTCGAGCCGCTGCGCAGCCACAGCTTCTGGGCGCTCGAGTACTTCCCGGAGGCCCTCGATGTCCCCACCGAGCAGAATCCGCCCGGGGACGACGTCATACGCCGGGCCCTACGGGTCCGGGAAATCCGACCGGTGCTCGTGCCACACGACTGCGTGGACGGCTTCGGTGCCGCGTTCTGGGCGCGGCCCGAGGCCTACCTCAACCCCGACATGCAAGCCGGTATGTCTTGGCTCGCGCTTCTCCCGCCCGAGGCGCGCGAGCGCGGATCGGAGCGGCTCGCCGCCGATCTCGCATCGGGCGCCTGGGACGGGCGCAACGGACACCTGCGCCGTCTCCCTGCCTACGACGGCGGCTACCGCATCGCCATCGCCGACTGAGGATGCACCCGCGACCATCGGCGTGGACCGTTATCGCCGAAGGGACGACCCAGGGACCCTGATGACCGACACCACCCCGCGTCACCAAACCCTCAGTGGACCGCACACATCCCCGATCGCCGGGTAGGGAAACCTTGTGATGTCCGCGCTCCGCACCTTATGCCTGCTGTGAGGGCCCTCCACGTTCGTTCGCAGGCGAACCGAACGCACGGCGACCAGGTCGAGACCGCGCGCGGGACCAGCGAGCCGCATGTGCGCCAGTGGCGTCGGTACCGGCTCCAGAATCGGTTCGGCGCTACGCCAAGGCGCACGGCGCGACAGAACTACGGCCGCAGACGGCACGACTCGTGGAGCGGAAGGGTGCGCAGGCGCGCGGCGACATGACGCCGGTCGAGGGAACGTAGGTCGAGCCAGCGCCCCCGACGGGAGCGGTCAAAGCTGTCTGGCGCCCCCCGTCGGTGCGCGTCGCGCGCTCGGCCAGCTTGGTTCGCCTGACCGGCCGCCGGTCTCGTTGGTCGCATCGTTGGCAGCGCATCAGCGCCTCCCGCGGTAGTCAGGCGACCAGAGATCGGGGTCGGGTTCATACACGATCACGATCCGTTCCTCCTGGCGTCGCCCGTCGACCACGACGACCAGGTGCAGCGGTCGTGTCCAATCGGCGCCGAGCACGAGTACCTTGAGCGAGCCCGTGTCGTCGACGACGTGCTCCTCGATGATCTCGGCCTCCTCGGGTCGTGGCTTCGAACTCGGCGAAGGTGCAGTCGAGGGAGCCGGAGCTTGTCGAAGACGTAATCGCTCAGGAGCTTGGGATTCAGGGTCCTACCGGTCGGCCGGGACGAGCGCAGGGGTCGCCGGACTCGCGGCCAGCGTGGCGAGCCGTTGGGCGGTCGGCCACCGGACGTTGGTGGCCCACCCGGCCTTCTCGAAGAGGCGAATGATCCCTGCCGAGGAGTCGATCTGCCCCCGCCCGACCCCGTGCCGGGCGGAGGCAGGGTAGGCGTGGTGCAGGTTGTGCCACGACTCGCCGAACGAGACGAGGGCGAGGAACCGCACGTTGCGGCTCTGGTCGTCGGTGGCGAAGGGGCGCGCCCCGAACATGTGGCAGATGGAGTTCACGCTCCAGGTCACGTGGTGGAGCAACCCCATCCTGATGATCCCCGCCCAAACAAAGGCGGTCAGGCCACCGATCAGCGAGCCGGACCAGAGCCAGCCAGCGCCGAACGGCAACGCCAGCGAGGCCACGGCCCAGAGCGGGAAGAACGTGCTGACCGTGGTGAGGTCGCGGTCACGCAGGACGTCGGCGGCGTAGCGCTCGGGCGCCGTGGTGTCGTTGTCGAACATCCAGCCCACGTGGGCGTGCAGGAACCCGCGGACCGGTCCGAGGACGCCGTGGCGCGAGGTGTGGGGCGAGTGCGGGTCGTTGGACCGGTCGCTGTGGACGTGGTGGCGCCGGTGGTTGGCCACCCAGCTGACGACCGAGCCCTCGATCGCCATCGAGCCGGCGACCGCGAGCGCGATCTTCAGCGGCCGCTTTGGTGTGAACCCGCGGTGGGTGAAGAGGCGATGGAAGCCGACGGTCACCCCGTGCCCAGTGACTGCGTAGAGGATCGCGGCGAGGACGACGTCGCGGAGATGGATGGCGTGGCCCCATAGGAGCGGGACGGAAACCGCGATGGCGGCGACAGGCGACACGATGAGCAGCGCCGTGATGACGCGGCCCACGACAGCGGCACCGGCGTGCGGTGATGATCGATGGCTCTCGGGCATGCCGGGGTCCTCTTCCTACTCGCTCGGAAGAGCGGACGTGAGCTCCGGAGAACCCGACCAGCGCAAACCAAGCAATGCACACTAGGTGGTTGTTGCGACATGGCTGCCCGGGTCTTGAGGGGTCCAAACACGCATTGATCCGTCTCAAATTCACACCGGCAGTCGCCTAGCCCAGACGCCTACCGTGAACCATCTCTGGCCACCCTGGTGATCTCTTCCAGGCTTGGCTCCTTCGATGGGCGACTGCCCACAAAGTGCCGATCGGAGACGCCACATCGCGCCAGAACTGATGCGATGAAGGAGCGGGGCCTCCGCTCCCGGTGAGGGACCGAGTCGGTCCAGACTCGGGGTTTCTCACAACCAACCCTGTGACGAAGAGGAGGAGGCCCCTATGGATCGACAGTACGTCGGTATCGACTTTCATCGCCGCCGGTCGGTGATCGCGCGTGAGCGCGGCGGGCGAGAAGCTCTCGGCCGCTCGGGTCGCCAATGATCCGTTGGCCATCGCGGCGGCGGTGGCAGAGGCGGGCCCGGATCCCGAGGTGGTGATCGAGGCCGCCTATGGGTGGTACTGGATGGTCGACCTGTTGCAGGCCAACGGGGGACGAGTCCGTGCGCCGCCCACCGGCGCGGCCACCGTGAGCGGATGCACTGCATCATCCACCGTGCTTGGCCAGGGCGTCCGCTGGGGATGGAACCCCCCGAGCCCCGTTCTGCATGTCGGGTCCGGCGACTCGTCTTCGCCGGACCCGGCAGGGTCAGCGCGGCAGGCCCTTGGCCGCGCCCTTGACGCCTTCGGCGGCGCTAGTGGTGTCGGTCTTGACCTCCTGGGCGGCACTGCTGGCCTCGTCCCTGACGGTCTCGGCAGCACTCGACGCTTGCTCGCGCACCCGGGCAACCGCGTCCTCGGCCTCGGGACGCAGGTGCTCCGCGGTCTCCTGCGCCATGGACTTGGCCTCGTCCTTGGCTTCATCGAGAGCCGGTTTGAGCTGCTCTGCGGCCTGCTGCTCCTGCTTGGTGGCCGGCACGAGACTGGCGGCGAGCAGGCCGGCGCCGAAGGCGATCACTCCCGCCGCCAGCGGGCTGCCCTCGGTTGCCGAGGTGACGGCCTGCGGGGCGGCGGACAGTCGGTCCTTGACGGCTTGGCCGGCCTCGCCGGCATTTTCGGTCGCGGTGCTGGCCGCATCGGTCATGCCGCTGTGAGCGCTGTCGGCTCTGCCCATCAGCTTGTCGCGGATGCGGCCGAATCGTTGTCGGACGGCGGCCCTGCGGCGTTCCACGACCCGGCTCGGACTCACCCGGTCGCCGACGGCCTCGAGGTCGTCGCCGAGCGCCTCGCGCTGGCGTTCCAGGTCGGACTTCAGCTCATCTGCTTGCGGGCCCATTGCACGTCCTCTCTCACAGTTTCCGCCGATTTCTCGGGGATGGGTCGGACTTGGCTCAGCTTGTTCTTGCCCTTGGGGAGCAGCACGGCTGCGGCCACGACGTAGACGGCTCCCACGACGAGGAACGCCAAACCCTCCGGCATGATCTCGGACAGGCCCCACGCCGCCGCGAACGACAGCAGAACGACGGCGAGGTAGGCGCAGAATGCCCCGCCGGCGAGGATGCCGGCACCCCGCCCCGCGGCGGCGATCTCCTCCTGGATCTCGACCTTGGCCAGCTGGACCTGCGTCGATACCAATTGGGAAAAGTCCCGGGACACGCGGCCGAGGAGCTCCCCGAGCGACTGGTCGGGTTCGATCGGCTTCGACGGGTCGTCCGGGCGGTCGATCCTGGGGGTCGGGCGGTTCGACTCATCCGCGCTCATGTCAGCCCCGTCGTTCCTGGTCGCGCCGACTCCGTCGGTACGGGCGCCGGCGTCCCGTAATCCGGCGCCGGTGGTGTGACGGGGGCCGCCTGGGTCGCCATCGGCTCCTCAAAACCCGCCTCGTTCGAGCGGCTGTGAGCTCCACCGGCGCCGATTGTCGACACGTCGGACGACCCGTTGCCCCCCCTCGACTCCTGCGCCAGGTTGCGTACCACGCGTCCGGCGATGAGCCCCGCCCCGAACGCGCCCAGGAGGAAGAGACCGGGCCGGTTGCGGCCAACGTTGCGCAGCTGGCCGAGGACGTCGTCAATCCCACCCTGGCGGAGACGCTCGGCCATCTGCTGCGTGCGCAGCCCGGCCTCACGGGCCATGTCCCTGGCCGCACCCGGCTCGCCGTTCTCGCCCATCGACCGCAGCTGCCGGCTGAGGTCGTTGAACCCCTGCGCCAGACGGTCGACCTGCGTGTTCGCTTGACTGCGCAGCTCCCGGCGAGTGTCGCCCACCAGCCGCCGGGCCTGCTCGTTGGCCCCTCGGACCACATCTCTGGCTTCACCTTGGGCGGTTAACGCGATGCTGCGGGCCTGTTCACTCGCGGTCGAGGCGACCTCTCGGGCCTCATCCTTACCGGTCGACGCCGCCTCACGGGCCCGGTCACCCGCCGACGCGCCGGCCTGCCCCTGGCCCTGCTCCTGTCGTGGCGGGGCGAGCGGATCTCCGGACACCGGGACATCCCGTGCCGCCTCACTGGAAGTCGGCCGGTGCTGCTCGCTCATCTCACGCTCCTCGTCATCCTGTGGGTCCTTGGACGCCGCCCTCGCTTCCCAGGAGCCGGGAGAGCAAACGGTCGGACCCCGGCCGATCGCTGAGGAGTGCCCGAGCGATTGCCGAGGGGCGGGGCGGCAGAGGGGGCCCGCCACCCGCTGATCCGAGCGTTACTCCGGGGCCTCTTCCAAGCTCGCTGCGAAGGTGGAGAAGGAAGATTGCGAGCGGCGACCATCAGGGCCGGCCCCCCACTGCGAGGCTGGTGAGCATGGCCGTGACGGTCGACCAGCTGCCGGCGGTCGAGCACCGTCACCGCCGGCCCAGCTGACAGGAGCCGGCAGGCGGCGGCCGCTCCCGGCCCCTGGCACACAAACCGCCTGACGACAACACCTACAGCTCGGCCCCGGGCACCGTCGCTGCAAGCAAGCCTGACAACACCCGCCCCCCTGACGGCGAGGTCACGGCGCCAACGCTCGACCTCAACTGGGTTCGTTCGGCTCGGGGATGTCCTCGATCTCATTGTTGCGGACGATGCCCAGCCCCGGTGCGTCGGTGTCGTATTCCTGGGCCTCCTCGGCCCTCTCGTCTGGTTCCTCGGCGGACTCGTCGTCCGCTCGGGCGTGGTATCCGGGCGCGGCGCGACGTGCCGAGCTTGACGTCGTGGGCCGGACCGGCTCACGAGGCGGTGCGCAGCAGGCGGCGGACCACCCCTCGGGCCACCTGGGTAGTGCGCTGCTGCTCCCCCATGACCGCGCTGATGGCGATCAACGCGCCGACGTGTGCAGGGATCGCGTACTGGAGGACCTTCAGCTGATGCTGGATCTTCCTGACGTCGGGCGGCGTGTCCTCGACGGGCGTCGTCCCGTCCTTGGCCGGGACCTTCTCCTGGTCCATCAACCGCTGCCCAAGGACCCGTGAGTAACCGGTGGCGGCCAGGGCCACGAGCGAGACGGCGTCCTTCGCCATGGTCGCCCTTCCCACGCCTGACTGAGCCGCCAGCCGGCCCTTATTCGCCCACGTCAGAACCGCCCCACCAACGGTATAGGCGGCGATTCCAATCGCGTTGACCGGCGTCCAACGAGCCCACCCGGCGCTGGCCACGTCAAGCCGTTCGTTGGCGCTGGACGCCTGCTTGGCCGCCGGGTTTAGCCCAACCGCTCCCATCAACGACCCCCCGAACCACGTCGCCAGCCCGAGGTCGTGCGCAGCACGAGCCCAACTATTCCTGTCCGCCATCCTCGAACCTCCTGATCCAGCAAACCGCCACATCTAGCTACCGTCCATGCCGGAAACGAAACCGCCGATCACGACATGACTCGTGCGCAGATGGCCGCGCTGCTCGTCGGCAGTGTGTTCCTGGTCGTCGGGTTAGGGTCGGCAGGCTGCGTGGGGGGCAGATCCTCAGGACAGGAGCACCCCCGGTTGCCGATCGGGGACGGCACCGCGCCAGATCATCTGCCCTCGGTGTCATCGCGCTACCCACAACTCGTCGGTCGCCACCCGCGCCGCCTCTACCGTGGCGAACCGGCCAACCGTCGTGATCGGCGACAGGCCGGGCGGGTCCTCGAGCCGCACGTAGGCGACCCAGCATTCGGAGTCGAGGGTGACGGTGCCGCGGATCTTCGTCTCCCAGGTGCCGGACCAGTGGCCGGGGGGTGAGTTGCCGCCAGGTCAGGCCCGGGCCCTCTTCGGGTTCGGGGTCGGGTGCCTGCCAGGCGTACTCGAATCCGCGGCGCCAGTCACCACCTACGTACACGAACATACGTTTGTAGAGAGTGGTCGGCAAGAGGGCCAGCGTGAGTGTGCGGGCCCTACACGTCCACGACGCCCCACGACAAGCACGGAAGCTGCTTGAGGCCCTAGTCGCCACGGTGCGCTCAGCACCTACAACCGTGATGTCTAAGGAATGTTCGCCTGATACCAGAGAACAATGTTCGAGAAGCGAATCGTGCCCGTTCCTCCAGGTAGCACTTCCAACCGGAATCGGTGGACGGGGGGTTGCAAGACGCCTACGGGCAGTACCTCATGCCAGGCCCGCTGCGGATCCGTCTCGAACTTCTGATCCAGGACGGGCGTATCATCGAGAAAGAATCTCACCCTGAGGTCGGCATTACTCGACGGATTCGCCATGAAGCTCAGAATGGCGAAATCGTCGTCGCTTTCGCTCACGTTGGGTAAGTCAAACGTCTTGGAGAAGTCGAAGGGCAAGTTACCGTCGGCATCCTGCGGCTGAAGTTGTAAGGAATCCCGGCGTATAACGGCAAAGTCGGAGATCCGGGGCATCAGGCTCTCCCTTCGCTGGTCGACTCGTACGCCGAGGGGCTGGCGTGTGCGGCCGGCCGGGGCGGGCGGGCGTGCGGGCACCCCGACCGGGCCGCCGAAACGACTGTACGCCGCGGGCACCGCGGCGTCACCGGGGCCCGCACGCGGCAGCACCGACGACCGAGCGTGGGGGCCGGTATACGGCTTTTCCCCGCTGGGTAGGACAAGGGATCGGATGCCGGACGACGTAGAGCCCTCGCAGGCCGAGCTGCCCCGTGTCGAGGCCAGACACGAGGGTGCTGCGGTCATCATCACGGTTGACGGCGAACTCGACTACTCCACTACCGAACGGTTTGTGGCTTGCATCCTTGAGGCGTTCGACACCAAGCCGCGCTCGATCACCGTCGACCTCCACGGGGTCACGTCCTCGGACTCCTCTGGCCTGGCGGCGTTGCTCCGAGCTCGTGACTTGCCTTTGCTGACCAAGTGGCCTTCCGGATCCAAGACCCGTCGCCCGGTCTGCGACGGCTCCTTGAGCTGACCGCGACCAAGGACTTGCTCTTGCCCGACGAGTGACCCGAGGGGAGCCGGGGACGCTGCCCGTCCCCAGCTGGCGTCCCTACCCCGGCTCCTCGGGACGGCTCAGCACCGGTCTGAGCCGTTCACATGGACGTCGCGTCGGCCTCTCCCGCCGTTACCGGTGGACACGTGCAATAGCCTGAGGGCCGAGCAACCTCCCATGTCCCCGCGGAGCCCCCGCCACGAATGCGCTGTCGGCCGCGGGCTCCTGTCGCGTCGAGGTCGTCACGATCGATTGACGGGATGTAGTGGGTGCGCGACGGTTTGGCGCCGCACCAGGGGGTGTCGCGGTCAGGAGGTCCATATGTCGGACGTGGAACCCCTCCCCAAAGACGTGCTGTAGGTCGAAACCCGGCAGGACGGCGCCGGTCCCGTCATCATCGTTGTGGGCGAGTTCGACACGACCGGCACCGAGGTGTTCTGGGCACACGTGAGTGAAGCGGTCGAGGCTCGCCCGGTGTCCATCACCGTCGAAGCTCGCGGGCTCACGTTCGTCGATTCGTCTGGGCTGATGGCTTTGGCGCGTGCCCGTGACGCGGCCACCGAGGCCGGCGTGACATTCCGGATCAGTGAACCCTCGCCGCCGCTTCGCCGCATCGCTGAGATGTGCGGGCTCGAGGACCTGCTATCGGTCGAGTGACGCGACACGGTCCCCCGACGAGAGGTCGGGGGACCGTTCATCCCACGTGTCGCTTTCCGTGACAGATGTGTGCTACCCCGACCGCGCTCAGCGCAAACGTCAGCGCACTCGGTGGCCGGTCAACTGGCGGCCGGGATACCGGGAGCTCGAGGCCGGCTTCACGGCTCGGGTCTGAGCCGGACACGTAGAGATAGCGCCGGACCCTTCTCCCGCTACGGGGACGCCCACACCTCGTCGGTCGCCAGCTGCGCCGCTTCCAGCGTGTCGAACCGGCCGACAGTCGTGATCGGCGACAACCCGGCGGGTCCTCGAGCCGTAGGTACGCGAACCAGTGGGGCCGACGTCTCGAGCATGACCGTGCCTCGGGTTGGCTGCCCCACGATCCGGACCAATGGGCGGCGCCGGTCTCGCGCCACACGAGCCCTGGCCCCTCCGGTTCGGGTCGGGTTGCATTTGGGCGGACTGGAAGCCGCTGCGCCAGCTGCCTGCTGTTGCACGAGTGATAACAAGCGCCGGGCCCGAGTTGCCGTTTGGTTCCCCTACGCCGCGGGCAGGCAGTCAGCGATGCCGGACGACGCCCAGCCCTGGACGGACGGACCGTTCCGTGCTGAAGCCACAGGGGACGACACCGAGCCGGTCATCATCGTTGAGGGCGAGCTCGACATGAGCGGGACCGACTGGTTCACGGCGTGCGTCGCAGCCGTGCTTCAGAACCAGCCCCGGTCGATCGTCGTCGACGCCAGAGGTCTGTCGTTCATGGACTCGTCTGGACTGCAGTCGTTGCTGCGTGCCCGTGCTGAAGCCGCCCAGGCAGGCGTGGGCTTCCGTATCAGTGACCCATCGCCCCCAGTTCGCCGCTTCATTGAACGCACAGGACTCCAGGACGTGCTCCTGGAGGACTGAAACCGGGCGCCGGCCCCGCGGCCCGTAGCCCGAGGGGGCGGCAACAGACGGCCGACGGCTAGCTGAAGATGTCGCGGGGCGCTTCGTCGAGTGGCCGGGCCTGCGCGCCCCAGGCCCTGGCTGTCTATTTCTTGTGATCTCGCAGGAACGGGGGACTTACCGAGTGGGTGTCAACGTCGACCCGGTCGGAGTGACATGGCTGGCCGGGAGCGAAGGGTCCGGAGGGGATCTCCTTGCGTCCGCGGACGTCCACGTAGATGGCCCTGCACCCAATCATCGTGGCGGCCCCCGGGGTTGTCCTCCCGTTCACAGGGGACTGCTGCGTTGGTTGCCCCAGGCGGGGAATGTTGGACCCCCGCCGGGGTCGACCTATTGGTGGCCGGGGCGGTGACGGATCGAGTCTGGCGAACGCCGACGTCCCCCGGTCGCGTGCGGAGTGACCGGTGACCGCCTAAAGGCTGTCCGGTACGGTCGGAGTGTGCTCAGGCTCAGGCCGGCGCAGACGATCCGCACACTGCGTCTCGAGAACTTGGAGGCCCTCACCGACACCACGCTGACGCGCCTTGATGTCGATGACCTTCTCGTGGAGCTGCTTGGCCGGGTGCGCGAGATTCTTGATGTCGACACGGCTGCCGTGCTCATGCTCGATGCCGATTCCGAGATGCTCGTCGCCAGAGCGGCGTGTGGCATCGAGGACGAGGTTCGCCAGGGCGTACGGGTTCCGCTCGGCACCGGTTTCGCCGGACGTGTCGCCGCAACGAAGGAACCAGTGCGGTTGGATCACGTCGACGCGACGACAGTCGCGAATCCGCTCCTGTGGGAACGGGGCATCAAAGTGATGCTCGGCGTTCCGCTGATGAGCGGGGACGACGTCTTCGGTGTCCTTCACGTGGGGCGGCTTAGCAACCGATCGTTCGGCGACGAGGACATCAAACTTCTCCAAGTCGCCGCCGATCGGATCGCTGGGGCCACGCAGACGCGGGCGCTCGCGATTGAGCGGGCAGCAACCCGGCTGCTCGAGCGCAGCCTGTTACCCGCGACGCTGCCGAGTTGTCCGGGACTTGGCTTCGCAGCCCGTTACGTCCCCGCCGAAGCACGTACCGTCGGCGGTGATTGGTATGACCTCTTCCTGCTTCCCTCCGGACAGTTGTGGATCGTTGTCGGCGACGTCGCTGGTCACGGTGTGCAAGCGGCAGTGCTGATGGGACGTATACGCAGCGCGTTACGGGCCTACGCGCTCTTGGACACGTCGCCGGCGCATGTGCTGGACCTTGTCGACCGCAAAGTCCACCAGTTCGAGACGGACACCTATGCAACGGTCGCGTGCGCCGTCAGTTCACCGCCCTACGAAACACTGACCATTGCTCTGGCGGGGCATCCACCGCCAGTCGTCGCGGTGCCTGGACAACGGGCCACGTTCCCAAATGTCGAAGTGAGCCCTCCGATAGGAGCATCCCGCCGGTCATCAGGTGCGACCCCGACCGTTGTCGCCGCGGCACGCCGCTCGACGACGATCACGCTCGCACCCGGGACCGTCACCGCGTTCTATACGGACGGCTTGATCGAGCGGCGCGGTGAGTCCATCGACATCGGTCTAGAGCGCCTCCGCGATGTGACATCTCCGGGAGCGCCCGAGCGCGTGGCCGCGGACATCATGCGACACCTCGTTGGCCACACCATCACGACAGACGACATCGCACTAGTCGTGATGAGCCGGACTCCATCCAACTGAGCGACTATCTGCGATCGGCGTGCGCTCAGAGCCGACCCCACCGCCGCGCCCATGGCTCGATGTCGCACCGCCAGCACCAGGCAGGCCGCCCGCCGACGGTCCAGCGAGGTTCGGGCAGCAGCCCACGGTGGCGCCAGAGGTCGAGCGTGTCCCGTTCGGCACCCAATCGCTCGCCCATCTCGGCAAGTCCAACCGGCTCATGCTTCGTGTGCTGGTCCGCCATGGAGCGCCGGCGCCTGCTCCCGGTCGGAAAGGCGATGCCTTGGGAGCCGGCGCCAGCCGCTATTGGATACCCGTTCGGTGGGACGCGAATTTCGTGCTGGCTTAGCCAGCCGCGGAGCGGTCCCCCACCCGCAGGCCGAGGGCAACGCGAGACGGCCCGCCGGAGGGGAGGGGACCAATCCGGCGGGCCGCCTGGCGCGAAGCGGTCCCCCGGGTGCACTGGGAAACCAGGGGACCGTCCCGCCCGCCCGCTCGCTCGCTCGGCGTGGCTACCCGAACAACTTCCGGGCAAACCGCCCGACCCGACGGACCGAGGAGTTACCGGGATGCCCACACCTCGTCGGTCGCGACCTGTGCTTCCTCGACTGTCGCGAACCGGCCCACGTGATGGGTGACAGGCCGGGCGGGTCCTCGAGGCGGAGGTACGCGACCCAGCCGTCGCCGTCGCGGGTGACGGTGCCGCGGATCTTCGTGGCCCAGGTTCCGGACCAGTGCCGAGGGGTGAGTTGCCGCCAGGTCAGGCCGGCCCCTCGTGGGGTTCGGGGTCGGGTTCCTGCCAGGCGTACTCGAAGCCGCGGCGCCAGTCACCACCCACGCACACGAACATACGTTTGTAGTAGGCGCCTGGCAAGAGCGCGGTATGCGGCGTTTCCCCGCCGGGTAGGGCAAGGGATCAGATGCCGGACGACGTAGAGCCCTCGCAGGCCGAGCTGCTCCGTGTCGAGGCCAGACACGAAGGTGCTGGGGCGGTTGTCACGGTTGACGGCGAACTCGACCACTCCACTGCCAAACGGTTTGTGGCTTGCATCCTCGAGGTGCTCGACACCAAACCGCGCTCGATCACCGTCGACCTCCACGGGGTCACGTACACGGACTCCTCTGGCCTGTCGGCCTTGCTCCGAGCTCGTGGCCTTGCCTTTGCTGACCAAGTGGCATTCCGGATCAAAGACCCGTCGCCCAGACTGCGACGGCGCCTTGAGCTGACCGCGACCAAGGACTTGCTCATGCCCGACGAGTGACCCGAGGGGAGCCGGAGAAGCCCACCCGTCCCCAGCTGGCGTCCCTACCCCGGCTCCTCGGGACGGCTCAGCGGCGGTCCGAGCCGTCACCTAGAGATCGCGTCGACCCAGCGATGCTCCAGGATCAGCGAACCAATCAGCGCCTCGACCGCGTTCTCGAGCAGTGCAAACGACACCACGATGTCGCCGATCCCCCATCAGAACTTCTGGAGGAACAGGGTGCTGCATCGAGGGAGCCACGCCGAATGATCGCGCCGTGGGCTGAGCGACCACACGACGCCGCCCCCCGCGGATCACCGTGATGCGGGCCCGATGAACCCTGTGAGGGACATCACCCTGCCATCCTTCGGATGGCGAACCACGTCGCGGAACCGCCCGTCGACCGACAGCACTCCGATCGGATGGCCGGACCACTGCCAGTCGGGCAGGAGACACGGCAGTAGCTCGAGGCCGAGGGGTTCGACCCTGGGTTTGGTGTCGAGCACCCAGCCGACGTCGCGGCACATCGGGCAGGTCATGCCTTGGGTTTACCCGGACGCGACACCGCCCCCCACCCGAAGGCGAGGGGCTGCGCCGCCGTCCCGGCTCCCAGTTGGAAAGCCGTTCCCTAGGGGGCCGTCCGCTCGCCGGTGCCTACCCGACGAGGCGGAGGCCCAGACGCGTCACGGTTCGGGTTCGTCGAGTGGGCGGGCGTGGGCCCGCAGCCGGCCATCACCGAACACATGGTGATGGCGTTCCGACACGACCGGGCCCGTTCGGGTGCCAACTGCTCGCACGCCTTGGCGGCCTGGTCGAGCTCGAGGCCGAGCAGCCGGCAGTGTTCGCCGATGCGGGCCAACCGCAGTTCGTCCACGGTGGGTTCGACTGTGGGTTCGTCATCCTGGTCGCGGTCTACCGCGTCGCTATCGTCGGATGTTGGCATCAAGGCACTCCCTTGGTGTCCGGGCCCGGGGTGTTCGCGCACCGCCGGGCCACTTCGGTAACGATGGGTTAGAGCAAACACGCTGGGGCACGCTGCTTCCTGTGATCCCAGGGCGTGGCGCTCAAGGACTTCACCGCGTACGCCAAGGCGACAACGGAGCGGATCGCCAACAACGCCCGGAAGGTGGTGACCGACGCGGGTCGACCGGTGATCTCGTTCGATCACGTCAAGACCCGCAACCGCACCCAGCACAAGGACGACTTGGCGAAGTCGATCGCCGAGACCGACGGGATCACCGAAGGGATCATCTGTCTGATCACCCCATCGACACAGGATGGCGACCATCGAGCTGTACGGGGAGCAGGTGATCCCACGAGTCCGTAAGCTCCTCGAGGAGGCTCCGTCACAGCCGGCTCCGGCCGATCAAACCGCGGCGGCGAATAGCGCGACATCGCATGTCTCATAGGGAGACTGGCGAGCGTCGCCTGGGCATCGTCGGCGCTGGCAAGCTGGGCACGACGATCGCTCGCGCCGCAATCGCCGCCGGCTACGACGTCGCCATGTCCGGGTCGGGGTCTGCCAAGCGCATCGCGCTAACCGTCGACGTGCTCGCCCCCGGCGCACGCGCCGTTGGGACCGACGACGTCGTCCGGCACGCAGACCTGATCGTCCTCGCAGTCCCGACACACCGCTTTCGCGAGCTGCCCCGCGATCTCTTCGCCGGCAAGACCCTTATCGACGCAATGAACTACTGGGAGCCGATAGACGGCGTCGACGAAGAACTCGCCACCGCGCCCAACGGAACCAGTGTCGCCGTACAAGAACGTTTCCGGTCGGCGCGAGTCGTCAAGAGTCTCAATCAGCTCGGCCACCACGAGTTCGAGGAAGACAGGCGTCCACGCGGCGCAGCGGGCCGCGTCGCCCTCGCCGCGGCCGGCGACGACCGCGCCGCCGTCGCCGCGGTAATCCAGCTCATCGATCGACTCGGATTCGACGCTGTCGATGCCGGACCGCTCGAAGCCGGCCTCGCCCTCGAACCGGACGGGCCAGCGTTCGGAAACTCCCACAGCGTCGACGAACTCTCGGACCTCCTTTGGCACGAAGCGTCGACCGCTTGAGGCCCACCCACGACGACGCCCAGGCCTCCTGGCGTGGGCGTCGCACAACTCACACCTCTAGCCGTGAGTTCCGGGTTCGCGCGAGTGCCGGGCGAATCGGACAGACATGACCGTCAAGTCGTTCCTCCGCGCCGCCTCACCAGCTGCCGTCGGGTTTGCGTGGCGACCGGAGCGACCTCGAGCGACGCTGGTGTCGCTGTCGCCACTTGATCGCCACCGGCTCCGTGTCAGGACCCGTACCCAGCACGGAGGCGCAATCCGTCCCCCGAACCGGCGCCTGATGCGGGCACGGTCACCTGTTCGTTCACCTCTCCGTCCCCAGACGCCCGGTGGATCGCCGACCGTTCCCGCCGGAGTTCATCTCGTCGTCCCCCCAGACCCGGGCCGCAGGTCGCCCGAGACGCTGGCCGTTCACCCCCTCGTCCCCCGGCCCAGCTCACGTGGGCCACGACGAGGAAGGGCGAGCGGTGGTAGGCGCCGGCGGGCCTAGTGATGCATAGAACCGCCCGAGGTGCTGGTCATCCGCGCCGTGCCCCACCCCAACCCGAGAGTCCGGCGGGTCGGGTTCACGCTCGATGACCCTTACGTCGAACAGGTCTGGGCCGGGGTCATCGGGCCCTCCGCGCTGCTGGTCCTGCGGCGCCCGCCCGTGCTGTGGCGCGAACGCGAACCAGCCGTTGTTGACCTGCGCGAGCTCGGCCAGTCCGTCGGCCTGGGTCCGTCGGTCGCGCGCAGCGGGCGCACGTGGCGGACCATCGAACGCCTCGTCGGCTTCGGTGTGGCCCACTGGCTGCCCGGCGACGAGCTCGGCGTGCGCACCGAGGTGGCGCCACTCAACAGGCGCCAGCTCGCACGGGCGGCCGAGTGGCCCCGCCAGGTCCACGATCGGCTGCTCGGCACGCACCTTGACCGGCTCGCCCTCGCCCACACCGACCGGACCGTCGACCCCGACTGGTTCCTCGACTCCGCCTGCATCGCCGCCCGCCCCGACCACCTCCAGCACCGCCGCCCCGCCCTCACCCGCGGCCTCGGCCTCCAACCATGACCCTCCCCCCGGTCCCCCGACGCCGCCCGGTCCTGGTCCCCCGCGGGTCCCCCACCGTCGTCCCCGACCACAGACCCAGCGCGCACACCCTTGCAGGTGCCCCTGCGGGGCACCTGCCCGCCGTCCCCCGAGCGTGACCAGGTGAGGTTCACGATCACGTCGCTTGGGGGCGCCAGCCGGGCGGTGACCAAGATCGTCGACGCCATCTTCCGCGCTACCTCCAACACCCGCGCCCGCGAACACTGCGGTGCGACATCGAGGCCGTCTGTGTCTGATCGTGGGAGTACCACTCGGCTGGTGATGGCTTCGTTCGTTCGCGCCTGGGCTGGCAGAACTCGCAGGAGCAGGCGCGACCCTCTCGGCGCAGACGGGCCTAGTTCGACAAGCAGGGAACGACGACAACGGAGGTCCGTCCAGTTGGATAAGCGTCCTGTCCTGACAGTCAGCGAGGCCGCCGAACTGCTCGGGGTGTCCCGAGCGTTCGCCTACGAGCTCGTCGCCCGCCGCGAACTCCCGGCCGTCCGCCTCGGTCGGCGCATCATGATCCCGCGGGTAGGGATCCAACGGATCATTGAGAACTCTGTGGCCGAGCTTCAACCGCCGGCCTGACGCCGCGTCGACCGGCGCACCGCACCGTGGACAACGCGACCCAAGTGGTCAGCCGCCTTGCGATCGGCCGAGGGCCGGGCCTTCGCGTAGTGCTTGACGAGCACCTGGGGTCCGTGGCCCTGGCGCTGAGCAACGATGCTGAGGTTGAACCCGGCGTCGAGCAGCTCCGAAGACGTGAACTTCCGCAGCGCCAGGATCGAGCCATCGAAGTAGTCGACTTCATCGGCCGCCGCTGTGGCCTCCCGGCGCAGCGCCGAGCGCACCGCCAGCTCCGCCCAGCGTCGCGACCGGCCGAGCCGCCGCCCGATCTCGGGGAACGACATCCCGCCCTTGGGCGCCGGACCCGTGTGGCCCGGTCGCCGCGGCGCGGGCAGTTGGCGGAACAGCCGCAACGCCTCGTCCTCCAGCTTGAGGGTTCCGGGCTGCTTGTTCGAGATCCCCAGGTGCTCCTTGAGCGCCGATACCTGCTGCGTCAGGTAGTCGGCGGGCATCGGCCGGGAGCAGTCCGGATCCAGGCTGAAGACGAACCCGTTCGGGCCGATCTCGACACCACACGCTTCAGCGCGTTCGTCCATCTGCTGACAGTGGCGCTGCAGCATCGCGACCGTCTCGGCGTCCAGGAAGATTCCACGCTCCTTGCGAGTCTTGGTCGTCTTCACCCGCTTGCCCGAGATGGCGGTGTCGACGCGCAACCGCCCGTGCTTCGCGTCGAGCGCCGACCGGCGGATCGATACCAGCTCGCCGCGGCGCATCCCGGTCACGGCCCCCAGTGTCAGCACAGGTGCCACGTCCGGCACGAACGCGAGTGCCGCAGCCAGGTAGCGGCACAACTGGTCGACCTCGGGCGCCCGGTGCTCTTGCTCGACGTGCAGGCTCGTCGGCAGCTGGAACTCCGCCATCGGGCTGCGCTGCACAATCCCCCGCCGCTTAGCCCACCGGAACAGCGGCCCGTAGAGGTTCCGTGCCGAGTTCATCCGCGACGAGCTCAGGCCCGCCTGCCGCATATGGCCGAACAGGCGGTCGATCGTCGCCTCGTCGATGTCCCGCAGGCGGCGGGTGCCGATCTCGGGCGCGAACCACTTCGTGTACACACCTCGGTAGTCCTCGATCGTGGTCTGCTCACGACCCCTCTCGCCCTGGAGGTGTTCGGTGAGGAACTGCTCAACCGCCTCGTCGACGGTGATGTCTCGGTCGGGCTTGCTGGCCGGGAGCGACGAGTCGCGGACCTCAGTGACGAAACGAGCCAGCGCTCGCGTCGCTTCGAGCTCGGAGCGGACATGAACGGTCCTGTGCACTCGGCGCTGCGAGCCGTCGGCGTACCGCCCGACCGTCACCGTGAACTTCCACACCCCTGAACGGATCATTCGCTTGGAACCCGCACCCCGCGGCGCGCGACGGCGGGGCGGCCCCGTGCTTGCGATAAGCGCCAGATGGGAGACCCTCACGCACGCCGGCTCGTCCCGGCAACCTCGCACCCGGGCTCCATCGGGGAGGCGTCCGTGCTCGAGCTCCCAGGCGACGCTGCGGGCCGTTCTCAACGTGCCGTTGACGCGGACCTGCCCCGCACCCTCCGAGTCACGCGCCCCGAGCCACACGTGGTGCTCGCCGGACCGCTCAACCTTCCGCTCGAACCGCTCCCGCAACGGTGCCCCTGCCACGGGCACAGTCTAGCGGCAGAGTCTAGTGCACCTGGAACGGTAGGTGCACTAGACTGGCTTCTTCGTCCGCCGGGATCGTGGCCTATCTAGCAGGACTTTTGCGG
>CAVQVM010000014.1:0-115795 GCA_963717085.1 uncultured bacterium | reverse complement strand
GGCGGTTCCCTGGTGGTCACCGCCCCGGTGGCCATCCATCTGTGCGGCCTACCTGGGGACATGTGCCGGGCCAGCGTCCCCTGCTTGGCCTTGCTCCGGGTGGGGGTTGCCAGCCGCCGAGGTCGCCCCCGACGCTGGTGCGCTCTTACCGCACCGTTTCACCCTTGCCTGTGCGGGTCACCGGTGGACCCGGCCTCCCGCCATCGGCGGTCTGCTCTCTGTTGCCCTGAACCGGCAGGTCACCCCGTCCTGGCTCTCGCCAGCACCCTTGCCCTGTGGAGTCCGGACTTTCCTCGACGCCTCCCGGCGCCGCGGCCACCCGGCCGGCTCACCGTCACCACCACGTTACCGGCAGCGGTCGCACCACCGTGCCCGGATGTTCTGTATACGTCTTGACAGGCATATACGCACAAGAGCATATTATAGCGTGCCCGCAGACACGTTCGCCGTGCTGGCCGAGCCGACCCGGCGCCGGATCCTGGACGAGCTGTGCGTGTCGGAGAGCAGCGTCGGCGACCTCGTCGATGCACTCGCGGTCAGCCAACCGACGATGTCCAAGCACCTGAAGGTGTTGCGGGACGCCGGCTTCGTCTCGTGCCGGGTAGCGGCACAGCGCCGCATCTATCGGGTCGAGGCCCCGCCGTTCGAGCGGCTCGACGAGTGGCTCGAGCCCTATCGGCGCCTCTGGGCCCGCCACCTCGACGCCCTCGAGCGTCATCTGGACAGCCAGGCCGATCTGCATGCCGACAGTCAGGAGCAGCGATGAACCGCACGACCTTCGAGCCCGGGCCGCTGGCCCACGTCGAGATCCGACCCAGCGGCGGCCGCTGGACCCTCGTGTTCGTCCGTGACCTGCACCATCCGCCGGACAAGGTGTGGGCGGCGCTAACCGACCCCGCGCAGCTGCGGGAGTGGTCGCCGTTCACCACCGACCGCGACCTCGGGCGGCCGGGAGAGGCGACGCTGACGATGATTGATGGCGATGTCGCCGAGGACCTCCCAGCCACCGTGAGCCGCGCCGAACCGCCGACGGTTCTGGAGTACACGTGGGGGAAGGACCTGTTGCGCTGGGAGCTGGCACCGACGGAGCGGGGGACCCGGCTCATCCTGCAGCACACGATCGAGGACCGCGACTGGGTGCCCAAGGTTGCCGCCGGCTGGCACATCTGCCTCGTCGTCACCGAGCTCCTGCTGGACGGGACGCCGTTCGGTCCGATCCGGGGTGAGGACGCCCGCAACTACGGGTGGGACGACCTCAACCAGGCCTACGCCGAGACGCTGGGCATCCCCGTTTCCGGACCGGCCGACGAGGCGTCCTGAGCCGGTCAGCCCTTCGAGAAGAACAGCTGGAACTCGAAGGTGCCGTCGCCGGAGATGGACAACACAGACAACCCGGTCGGCGGGTCGATCCCGTGGTCGGCCAGGGCGATCGGGGCGCTGCCCACCACGACGGCGTCGTCGCCCTGCAGCTCCGTCTGCAGCTCGATGGTTGCCTCGCTGGTGACGCCGTGGATCGTGAGCTCGCCGGTCGCCGTCACCGTGGCCCGCTGGCTGTCGGTCAGCCCCGGGGGCAGCGCCACGGGTTCCGTGAGCCGGAACGTAGCGGTGGGGAAGCGATCGGATTCCAGACCCCGGGTGCGCAACGCGCCGTCCCGCCGGTCGCTGTCGCTGTCGAGGGTCGTCAGGTCGACCTCGACATCGACGGCGGTCACGGCGCTGTCGGCCACCGTCATCGTGCCGGTCACATCGGGGGTACGGCCCACCGCCGTATTGCCCCCGATGCCGACCAGCTCCTCGTCGAAGCGGTAGCCGGCCCAGGTGCCGCTGAAGTCGGCGAACGAGCCGACGCTCTGATCGACGGTCCATGTGCCGTCGACGGCCGCAGCTTCGCCGGAGGACGCGTCCCCGGTCCCGGGCGTGGCCGCCTCATCGAGGGTCTCGTCGGCGGCGTCGATGTCGGCCTCGGGGGGCGCGTCGTCGCGTAGCAGGAACCACCAACCGGCCAACGCCGCGACGCCCAGCACCACGACGACGCCGGCCACGATCCCGATCGTCCGGCCCGATCGTGCCATCCCGTCCACCCCTTTGGCGCTAGAAGCTGATGGCGCTGAGGTCGGGCTCCCAGCCCGCGGCGCGTCCCACAGCTTCGCGCCACCGGTCACGATCGAGCGCGCGCGCCGGCTCCACCACCGCCGCCGGGTGCCAGCGGGCCGCGATGTCGTCCCACCCCGACCACGTGCCGACCGCGAGCCCGGCCAGGTAGCCCGCCCCCAGCGTCGTGGCCTCCTGCTCGGGTGACACCTCGACCGGCCGGCCGGTCGCATCCGCCAGCGCCTGAACGAACGTGGGATTGGCGCTCATCCCACCGTCCACCCGGAGGCGGGGAAGCGCCAGCCCGGTGTCGGCCTCGGAGGCCTCGACGAGGTCGGCGCCGAGGTGAGCGACGCCCTCCAGCACCGCCCGCACGAGCTGGCACCGGCCGGTGCCCCGGGTGATGCCGAGCAGCGTGCCCCGGGCGCCGTAGTCCCAGCGCGGCGTACCCAGCCCCAGCAACGCCGGCACGTACATCACGCCCTCCGCCGTCTCGCAGGCCGCGGCGACGTCGTGCGACTCGTCGGCGGTGGCGATGAGGCCGAGGTCGTCGCGGAGCCATTCCACGTTGGTCCCGGCGGCCAGCATCACGGCCTCGACACCCCACGTCAATTGCCCCTCGCGGCGCCACGCGACGATCGGGAAGGTTCCGTGCTTGCCCTGGCGCTCGAACGCCGGTCGGTCGGGGCCGACACACACATCGAGCATCCCGCCGGTGCCGAAGGTGATCTTGGCCAGCCCGGGTTGGACGCAGCCCTGCCCGACGAGCGATGCCTGCTGATCGCCGACCAGGGCCGCCAGCGGCGGCGCGCCAGGGAGGGCACCTGCCGTCCCGACGATCCCAGAGGTGTCGACCAGCGCCGGGAGCACCGATTCCGGCACCCGCAGGTGCTCCAGCACCGTCGGGTCCCATGCCGAGGCGTCGCCTCTCACGAGTCCGGTCACGGCGGCGTTGGACAGGTCGGTGACGTGGAGCTCACCTGCCGAGAGGTGCCAGGCGATCCACGTGTCGACCGTCCCGAAGCACAGGTCGCGGGTGCGCTCGGGATCGGCCTCGTCGAGCAGGTGCGCCAGCTTCGTCGCGGACTCGTTGGGGGCGAACCGCAGGCCCTCGGCCTGCCACACCAGGCAGGCACCGACCGTGCGGAGATCCTGCCAGCCGAGCCCGGGGCCGACCGGCTTACCCGTGGCCCGGTCCCACACGACGGTCGACGCCCGCTGGTTGCTCACGCCCACCGCCGCCACCAGTTCGCCCTCGGCCAGCGCCGCCCGGGCCACGTCGAGTGCGGCGTCGGCCATCGCCGAGGCGTCGAACTCCACCAGACCCGGCGCCGGCGAAGACGGGAGCACCTGGCGGTAGTGGACCGCACCCAGGGTGGCGTCAGGCCGCACGATCGCGCCCCGGACGCCGGAGGTGCCCACGTCGACGACCAGGATCGATCCGTCACGCTCGGCCATTGATCCTCACCAATTCTCGATGCCGCCGAACGGGGACGGCAGCCCCAGCTTCCCGGGGTTGAGGATGCCTCGCGGATCGAGCGCGCGCTTGGTCGCGACCAGGACGTCGAGCGCCGGACCCAGCGCCTCGCGCATGAACCGCGCCCGGTTGAGCCCCACGCCATGGTGGTGACTGAGGGCGCCGCCGTGGGCCAGGACCGCCCGCTGGCCGGCGTCCCAGAGCGTCCGGTAGTACGCGTCGCGCTCGTCGGCGTCGACCTGGCCGGCGAAGGTGAAGTAGAGGCAGCCACCCGATGAATAGCTGTGCGACTGATGGGCCGAGGCGGCGATCGTGCCCTCGACCGCCAACAGGGCGTCCAGCGTGGCGCGATACACGCCCGGCAGCGCCGTCCACGACGCCGAGACCTCCATGGTGTCGACCGTGAACCCCTTGCTGGTCAGGGCCTCCAGAGCCGCCACGTCGTTGCGGTGCGCCAGCCACTGGTCCACGAGCGCGGCGTCGGCGCGCCGGGCGGGCGAGGCGCTGCGCAGGCACTCCTCGGCCACCACCTCCATGACGGTGTCGACCAGGTCTGGGTCGCCCTCGTCGAGCGCCAGCAGCAGCGACTTGCCGCCGGTGTCGTACGTGCGATCGGCCTCGGTGGCGTCGTACAGCCGCAGCATCGCGGGGGTGGCGCCCCGCTGGACGATGCGCCGCATCGTGTCGAGGCCGTCCTCGAACGATGCCAGCAGCCACGCCCCTCGCCGCTCGTGGCGTGGCTCCGGGTGGAGCTGCAGTCGAGCGCCGGTGATGACGCCGAGGGTGCCCTCGCTGCCCACGAACAGCTGGGTGAGGTCGGGACCGACCGCCGCCCGCGGCCAGCCACCGGTGATGACGCGGGTTCCGTCGGCCAGCGCCACGTCGAGCCCCAGCACGATGTCCTCGATCTTGCCGTAGCGCCCGGAGAGCTGGCCGGCCGAGCGGCACGCCAACCACCCCCCGACCGTCGACAGGGCGACCGACTGCGGCCAGTGGCCGAGCGTGGCGCCGTGGTCGGCCCGCAGGTCCCGTTCGAGCAGGTCGCCGAAGGTTCCCGCCCGGACGTCCAGCACCATCGACGTAGCGTCGACGTCGACGATGCCGGCCAGCGCGGTGAGGTCGAGGACCACCCCGCCGTGCACCGGGACCGACGCACCGCACACGCCGCTGCGGCCCCCGGCGGCGGTGACCGGCAACGTCGCCTCGTCGCAGATCGCCAGCACCGCCGTGACCTGGTCGGCATCGGTGGGCCGGACGACGGCACCCGCCAGCCCTGCCACCTGGCCCTCGGTCGCCCAGGACATCGCCAGGGGCCACCAGTCGCGGCTCGCGTCGGCCAGCACCGCTCGATCGGTCGTCACCTCTGCGCACGCACCCCGCAGGCGCTCGACCACGTCCTCGGGCACGTCGATTCGATTGGCGTTGAGCCGGGGGCGGGCCGCGCCGGCGCCGCCGGCGATCGCGATCGGCGGCGTGGGCGCACCCGGTCCGGCCGGGGGGAGGGTGTGGGGCGTACTCACGGGTCCACGTCCTGGGCCATGGGCGTGCCTACCACGGCGGCAGCCCGGGAGGGGCCTCGGCACGGCCCACCAGCCAGGCGAGCAACGTCGCGCGCTCCGCCGGCGACAGCCGGTCCGGGAGCTGAGCCAGGGCCTTGGGCAGCTCCAGCTCGACGTAGGCATCCGGCCAGTCCGCCGGCTCCCCGCCCAGGCTCAGGTCGACCCGGTGGATCTCGACCTCGCGCCAGCGCCTGGATGGCAGCTCGGCGCACGGGCACAGCTCCCCGTTGCCCATGCGGCCCTCCCCGGTGGCCCACACCTCGAGGGGGACCCGGCCCCACGTGGCATCGAGATCGTCGATGGCCCGGTTCAGGTCGGCGACCAGCTCGGCGGCCGGGCGCCCGGCACCGGCGGCGATGTCCGCCGCCCGACCCTCGAGGCCACCCTCGTACTGATCGGCCACCCTGCCCGCCATGGCAGCCTCCATCATTCGGACGTGCGAGTCGGCGTTGCGGGCGAGGTGGGTCACGACGTGGCCGACGGTCCAATCCGGGAGGCGGCTCGGCCGCCGGGCGGTCGCGTCGTCGAGCCCGTCGAGCGTCGCGAGCAGGCGGGCGCTCGCGTCCCGGCAGGCGTCCAGGGCCCTTGCGGTAGCCGCCGGCACGTCAGTGGGCCGCGCGGCATCGGGCCCGACGTCGGCGTCGGGCTGAGCCATCATCCGCTCCCGGCGACGGCCACGTGCTCGGGCAGGCCCGGCGCCTCGCGTTCGTGCGCCAGAGCAGTCCGGAAGCGATCGACCTGCGCGGCGCGCTCGACGTCCGACCAGCCCAGTTCCGCGGCGAGCAACGCGGCCACGTCGTCCGCTGCCGCGGCGGTGGCATCGCGGCCGAGGAGCCGGCTGCGCGTGCGCCGTGACAGGACGTCGTCGACGGTCGTGGCCATCTCGTACCGCGCCGCGTAGACGGCTTCGGCCCGGCGGTAGGGGAGACCGGGCACGAGCGGCTCGGCCATCGCCGGGTCCGCGGCGATCATCGCCTCGATGACGGCGGCCTCGCCGCCGTAGCGGCCGCCCAGGTGAGGATCCCGCTTCGAGGCCTCGCGCCAACCGGCGGCACCTCGCAGGGCGAGCGAACGGGTGCGGCTGCGCCGGGCCCGGCGGGGGAGGGCCGCGCCGGCGGACCCCATCGCACGCACGGCGGCGTCGACTGCATCCTGCGCCATCTCCCGGTAGGTGGTGAGCTTGCCGCCCGTCACCGTGATCATGCCGCCGGCGCTGGCGGAGACGCGGTGGCGGCGCGACAGGTCGGCGGTCCGGCTGTTGCTGGCGTCGCGCACCAGCGGTCGCAGTCCGGCCCACGTGCCGAGCACGTCGCCCACGTCGATCGGCTCGGAGATCGCAGGGTTGATCGCATCGAGCAGGTAGGCGACGTCCTCGGGCGTGCACTGGGGATCGTCGACGTCACCCTCGTAGTCGGTGTCAGTGGTCCCGATGTAGGTGACGCGACCGTCGCCGGCGCCCCCCTCCACGGCGCCTCCCTGGTCCCCGTTGCCGCCGGGGGTGAGCCAGGGCACGACGAAAACCGACCGGCGATCCTGGGGCACGGGCACGATGGCGGCGATGTCGTTGCGCAGCTTGTGCCATGGCACGGCGATGTGGATGCCCTTGGCCGGGCGGATCGACTGGGGGTGGGTCCCCTCGTCGAGGGCCCGCACGTCGTCCGCCCAGACGCCGGTGGCGTTGATCACGGTCCTGGCCCGCACCTCGATCCGGCGGCCGGTTCCCCCGCCGGCGCCGCCACCGGTGTCGACCACGGCGCCGACCACCCGGCCCCGGCGGTCCTTGAGGATGGCGGTGACCCCAGCATGGTTGACGACCGTGGCGCCGAAGTCGAGTGCCGCCGTGCGGGCCACGGTGACCGTGAGCCGGGCGTCGTCCGCCTGGGCGTCGTAGTACAGGTATGCCCAGGCCAGGCGGTCGCCGAGCGTGGGCATGTGGGCGAGGGCGGCGTCCCGGCCGAGGCGGCGATGGCGTTTCCCGATGCGTAGGCCGCCCGTAAGGTCGTACATCCACATGGCCGAGCCCAGTGCCCGGGCGAGGCGCTTGGGGATGATCCCGCCCTTGCCCTCGAACACGGGGATGAGGAACGGCAGCACTTGGACCAGGTGGGGGGCGTTCCGCAGCAGGCGCTGGCGCTCCCGGAGGGCTTCGTACACGAGGCGGACGTCGCCGTTCTGCAAGTAGCGCAGGCCGCCGTGGATGAGCTTGGACGACTTCGACGATGTCCCGGAGGCGAGGTCGTCACGCTCCACCAGGGCCGTGCGCAGTCCACGCGAGGCCGCGTCGAGCGCCGTGCCCGCGCCCGTGATCCCCCCGCCGATGACCAAAACGTCGTAGGTGCCTTCGGAGAGACTGGCGATGTTCTCGTTGCGGTCGAACGTGCCGAGGGGCATGGCGGCTCAGAGCCTACGGGGCCGGCGTTGCGTTCCGGTCGTGGTCACACGGTCGTTGGCCGCACGGCCACGGCCGCTTGGTTCGCCTTCCGCGAGCCTCGCCACGAACTGGCTGGTCAGGCCGCACGAAGCCGCGGCGTAACACCCTTGCCAGCGGCCGGTCGGTAGTGCCAAGATCGACTGTCTCCCGGTGCCGGGCCGGTGCGTCCCCCGCGGTTTGCATTCCGGCCCCCGGGGAGCAGAGACTCCGATCCGAGCTCGCTGCTGCGACGCCGATCGCGTACGACGAACTCAGCCATAGGGGGACCCACCCGCCACCATGATGCAGACCTGGCGCCAGCATGCCGCGTGCCGCGGCCTCGATCCCTTGACGTTCTACCCGGCCAACGACGAAGAGGCCGAGAGCGCCAAGGCGGTCTGTGCTCAGTGTCCCGTACGGGAGGCGTGCCTCGAGCACGCTCTCACCGTGCGCGAGAAGGACGGCGTTTGGGGCGGCTGTACCGAGCGCGAACGCCGCCGCATCCTTCGCCAGCGGCGCCGGGCCTCCTGACCGTGCCCGCGGGGTGCGAGACCTAGTCTGACGCCCCTATGGAGTTCGACGAGGTCGGCGGATGGCCGGCGGTCCTGGGGACGCTGGCGGCGAGACGCGACCTGACGACTGAACAGGCCCATGCCGCGATGGCCGAGATCCTCGACGGCGCAGCCACGCCGGCGCAGATCGCCGGGTTCATCGTCGCGTTGCGGATGAAGGGCGAGACGGTCGACGAGCTCGGTGGCCTGGTCGACGCCATGCTGGCGGCGGCCGAGCGGGTCACGCTGGCGCCGGACGAGCCCGTGGTCGACATCGTCGGCACGGGCGGCGACCGCGCCCACACCATCAACGTCTCCACGCTGTCGGCACTCGTCGTTGCCGGCGCGGGCGGGCGGGTCTGCAAGCACGGCAACCGGGCGGCGTCGTCTGCGACCGGTTCCGCCGACCTGCTGGAGGCGCTCGGGGTGCGGATCGACTGCGGACCCGAGGAGGTGGCGCGCTGCGTGGCCGAGGCGGGCATCGGCTTCTGCTTCGCACCGCGCTTCCATCCCGCGATGCGCCATGCCGGTCCGCCCCGGCGCGAGCTCGGCATCGCCACTGCGTTCAACTTCCTGGGCCCGCTGGCCAACCCAGCGGGCGTTCGCCGCCTGATGATCGGCGTGGCGGACCCGTCCATGGCCGAACGGATGGTCGGCGTCCTGGCGGCGCGGGGGAGCGAGCGGGTGCTGGTGGTCCATGGCGACGACGGACTCGACGAGCTGACCGTCTCCACCACCTCGGCGGTGGTCGAGCTGCGCGACGGCGAGGTGCGGGAGTACCCGGTCGATCCGAAGGAGCTCGGGATCACGCCGGCACCCACCGAGGCTCTGGTGGGCGGCGATCCCGCCACCAACGCCGAGCTCGCTCGCCGGGTCCTCGCCGGCGATGCCGGTCCCCACCGTGACGTCGTCTGCCTCAACGCCGCTGCGGGGTTGGTCGTCGCTGGCATGGCCGACGACCTCGCAGACGGGCTGCAGGCGGCCCAGATGGCGATCGACGGCGGTGGTGCTGCCTCCGCCCTCGACCGCCTGGTCGCGGTGTCGAACGGCTGAGGACCGTTCGGGCAGGCGCCGAGGCCGCCGCAGCCGTAGATTTGACGTCGTGTCCGAAGCAGCCCTGCCCTCTGGCGACCCGACGCGTGACCGCCTGCTGACGGCCGCGGCCGAGGTGTTCGCCGAGAAGGGCTACGACGGCGCCGGCGTCCAGGAGATCGCGCGGCGGGCGGGCTTCACCACCGGCGCCATCTACGGACGCTTCCGCGGGAAGGCCCAGTTGCTTCTGGCCGCGATGGAGGCGAACTCGCACGACGAGTTCGAGGAGCTGTTCGCCGACCGCCGCTTCGAGGGCCGGGCCACCGACATCCTGACGACGGTCGGCGCCCATCTGGTGACCGACGAGTTCGACAGCGGGCAGGCGCTGCTGCTGGAGGCCTTCGTGGCCGGCCGGCGTGATCCCGAGGTTGCCGGCATGCTGCGCCGGATCATCGAGGAGCGCACCGTGTCGCTCACCGCGCTCGTGGACGAGGCCAAGAGCACGGGCGCCATAGACCCTGCGCTGGACACCCGGTCGATCGTGCGGTTCTGTCACGCCGTGGCCCTGGGGTTCCTGCTCTTCGGGGCAATCGACCTCGACCGGCCGGATCCCGTTCCCTGGGAGACGCTGATCGCCCGGCTGGTCGACGCCGTCGCCGTGGACGCGGTCGACGCACAGGACGCGTGAAAGCCTGGCCGGCTGCGCGCCCGTCACCCTCCCCGGGCGGTGACCCGCCGCTCTGACTCACTCGATGCCGAGGCTCCACATGGAGTCGAGGTCGTGTCGCGAGTACGCCTGGAAGGCGATCATCGTCGTGGTGTGGACGATGCCCGGGAGCGCGGCGATGCGACGCGTGACCACCTCGGCGAGCTCATCGTGCTGTCGCACGCGCACGATGGCCACGAGGTCGAGGTCGCCGGTCACCGAGTAGACCTCCGCGACGCCGCCGACGTCGGCGATGTCCGAGGCGAGGTCGGCGATCCGGTCGGGCTGGGCATTGATCAGCACGAAGGCGGTCAGCACGGCTGGGCAGCGTAGGCCAGGGGCGGACGCACCGGATCAGTAGGCTTGTGACCCGTGACGACGCGCTACCGCTGCTCCGCCTGCGGCAACCAGACCCGCTTCGACGTGGTGACGTCGCGGCGCACACGGGCCTTCCATCACTTCACGGTCGGCGGTGAGCTGCAGGTCGAGGACGAGGTCGTGCTCCAGGAGTCGGTCGACGACGTCACCTGCCGCTGGTGCGGCACCGGCGCATCGATCTCGGTCATCGAGCACGAGGTCGAGGGCACCCTCGTCGCGTGGGAGGCGAGAACGTCACGGGCAACCGAGGCCGCGGGGGAGACCTGACCGACCCGACGGGGACGATCCGCCCGGCGGTCGAGGCCGCCCTCGAGGCCGCTCGGGCCGGACTGCGAGCCGACCCCGTCGTGCAGCCACCCCCGTCACTGCGGCCGTACCTGGGTTTTGCCAGGCTGTCGCCCGCGGCGCTCTCGGCCATCGCACGCGTGGTGGATCAGGACGATGACTTCCGCGCCCGGGTGGCGGCGTCGGTCGACGAGGACGCGGTTGGTCGCGGGGCGTGGTTGTGGCTCACCCGCCCGCCGGCTTGGGCCGACGACTTGGCGGCGATCGAGGCCGAGGATCGCGAGCGGCGTGCGAGCCGTGCAGCCGAACAACGTGAGGCTCGGGACGAGCGCTCGGCGGCCCGGCGGCTGGCGGCCACTCAGGCGGCGCTCACGCGGGCCGAGACGGTGGCCGAGGAGCGCCGCCTCGAGCTCGATCGCCTACAGCGGGAGCTGGATGAGGTGCGACGCGCCCGGACGGCGATCGACGCACGCGTCGGAGAGCTGGAGACCACCGTTGCCGACCTGGACGAGGCGCGGGCCGCCGCCGTTCGGAACCTCAAGGACGCCGAGGCCCGGTTGGTCAGCCGGGCCACCGAGCTGAAGGCCGTGAAGGCCCGGCTGCGCTCGCTGGAGGCGGCGGCGCCCAGACCCGAGACCTCGGTTGCGGATGCGGCCCCGACAGGAGCCGAGGGAACCGTGCCCGACCGCGCCGGCCCCGAGGGCGTCGGGCCGACGGCGCCGGGGCCAGACCTCGACGTGATGGCGCGTGAGCTCAGGCGGGCTGCGCAGGGCGCGTCGTCGCTGGCGGACGGGTTGGCCAGCCTGGCCGCAGTGCTGGCTGGCGGCGGCGTCGAGCCGGGGCCCGCGACCCCGGCGCCGGCGCCCACCGGACCCCCCGTCACCGAGGCCGCCGTCCGTGGCGTGCGGCGCACCCCGGTGGCGCTGCCCGGCGGCGTGCTCGACGATTCGGTCGCCGCCGCCGAGCACCTGCTGCGCACCCCCAACGCCGTCCTGGTGGTCGACGGCTACAACGTGACCATGACCGGCTGGCCCGAGCTGGCCGCCGCCGAGCAGCGTCGTCGGCTGGTGGCGCTGCTCGCGGACCTGGCGGCCCGTACCTCAACCCGGGTGGAGGTGGTGTTCGACGGCGCCGAGGTCGACGGCGGCGGCATCGCCGTGCCTGCGCCCGCGCGCCAGTGTGTGCGGATGCGGTTCTCCCCGCCCGATGTCGAGGCCGACGACGTGGTGCTCGACCTGGTGGCCCAGCTTCCCGCCAGCCGGCCCGTGATCGTGGTGTCGAGCGACAATCGGGTCCGCGAGGGCGCTCGTCGCGGTGGCGCCAACCTGCTCTACTCCCGTCAGCTGCTCGACACGCTGGGCGTCGGCACCACCTGAACTCGACGGGACACCGAGGCCCACCAGCTGGGCCCCTTTCGCACGGAGGCGGTATGGCAGGACGTACCTACGACGTGGTCGTGATCGGCGGGGGATCGACCGGGGAGAACGTGGCCCAGCGCGCCGCCCGTGGCGGGTGCCGTGTGGTGGTCGTCGAGGCGGAGCTGGTGGGCGGCGACTGCTCCTACTGGGCCTGCATGCCCAGCAAGTCGCTGCTGCGGCCCGCGCAGGCGCTCGCCGAGGCGCGCGCCGTGGCCGGGGCCACGGACGCGGTGACCGGCTCGTTGAACGTCGACGCGGTGCTGGCGCGCCGCAATCGCTTCGTCCACGACTGGGACGACGCCACGCAGGTCTCGTGGCTCGACGACCATGGGCTCGACCTCGTGCGGGGGCACGGGCGCCTCGTCGGCGATCGTCGCGTGGTGGCGGACCAGGGGAACGGCACGTCGATCGAGCTCCGGGCGACGGTGGCCGTCTCGGTGTGCACCGGCAGTCGGGCAGCCATGCCGCCTGTCCCCGGTCTGGCCGACGCCCGCCCCTGGACCAACCGCGACGCCACCAGCGCCGCAAGCGCTCCGCCGCGCCTCGCCATCGTCGGCGGTGGCGTGGTGGCGTGCGAGATGGCCACGGCCTTCGCTTCGTTCGGGTCGCAGGTGACCATCTTCGAACGCGACTCCCGGTTGCTGGGCGCAGTCCCGGCATTCGCGGCGGAGGCGGTGACGGGATCGCTGCGCGACATGGGCGTGGCGGTCGAGCTGGGCACGGAGCTCGAGCGCGTCATCCGGCGACCGGACGGCACCGTCGAGCTGGCGGTCGGTGGCGAGACCCGTGTGTGCGACGAGATCCTGGTGGCCGCCGGCAGGCAACCCCGCACCGACGACCTCGGCCTGGAGACGGTCGGCTTGGAGCCCGGGAGCTGGCTCCACGTCGACGACCACCTCCAGGTCACCGGCACCGACGGGGGATGGCTTTACGCCGCGGGCGATGTGACCCACCGGGCGCTGCTCACCCATATGGGCAAGTACCAGGGGCGGGTCTGCGGCGACGTGATCGGCGCCCGCGCCGCAGGTAAGCCCGAGGTCGAGGACGAGCCCTGGAGCCGCTGGTGTGCGACCGCGGATGCCCGGGCCGTGCCGCAGGTGATCTTCACCAACCCCGAAGTCGCGTCGGTGGGGCTCACGGAGGATCAGGCGCGGGCCGCGGGACTGGACGTAACGACGGCCGGCTATGACCTGGCAAACGTCGCGGGCGCGAGCCTCTACGCCGACGACTACGCCGGCCGGGCAGAGGTCGTGGTCGACACCGAGCGGCGCACCCTGGTGGGAATGACGCTGGTCGGCCCGGGAGTGGGCGAGCTCATCCACGCCGCGACCGTCGCCGTGGTGGGGGAGGTCCCGCTGGAGCGCCTGTGGCACGCCGTGCCGTCGTACCCGACGATCGCCGAGGTCTGGCTGCGGCTGCTCGAGGACCTCGGCCTCTGACGCGCCGGCTGGCCCGACCCGGCGAACGTCGCCGGCGGGCCACCAGGTCGGGACCCGGCCACCGGATCGGGCCTTGAGTGTCACAGGGCGTTCGTAACGTCGAGGCATGGGTGGAGTGACGAGATCCCGGGCGGCCGTGGCCCGCGACCCGAGCCGAGGAGACGTTCATGGTCCGTTCCCACGACACCAACGACGGCGCCCCGCGGATCGACCGCGACGGCCGCGACGACTTCGCCATGGCCCATTCCCACGATCCGAGCGATGGCGTTCTTCGCATCGACTGCGACGACTGCGCCATGCAGGGCACCGACTGCTGCGCCGACTGTTTGGTGACGTTCATCTGCTCTCGCGAGCCTGGAGAGGCGGTGGTGGTCGATGTTGCGGAGGCACGGGCCCTCCGCATGCTGTCCGAGGCCGGCTTGCTGCCAGCGTCGCGCCACATCCGCCGCACGGGCTGAGCCACCGCCGGGCGTTGGCGACGGTGCCAGGGTTGCCCGGCGGCAGGGTGCCCGGCACGATGACTCGGTGTCCACGGTCGTCGTTCGTCCGCCTCGGCGTGTTCCCCACCTCGCCGACCTGGTGGCGGTGGGGCGTGCCCACGGGCTCGACGCCATTGGTTTCGCTCCGGCCGGGCCGTTCGCCACCACACGCCGCCACCTCGAGCGTCGACGTGCCGGCGGCCTGCACGCAGGCATGGCGTTCACTTACCGGCGCCCCGATCGGTCATCCGATCCGGGGCAGGCGCTCCCAGGCGCCCGTGCCATCGTGGTCGGCGCCCGCAGCTACCACCGGGTGGCGTCGCCGTCATCCGCCGCGGAAGGCGGACTATCTGGATCATCCGAATCGATGCGCCCGGTTGTGCCGCGGGGTCGGGTCGCGCGCTACGCCTGGGAGGACCACTACACGCCACTGAGGGCAGCGCTGACGGTCGTCGCTCACGAGCTCGAGGTCGCGGGCTGGCGCTGCCGGGTCGTGGCCGACGACAACGCCCTCGTCGATCGCGAGGCCGCATACCGCGCCGGCATCGGCTGGTACGGCAAGAACGCCAACCTCCTCCTGCCGGGTCGAGGTAGTTGGTTCGTCCTGGGATCGGTAGTCACCGATGCACCGTTGGCAACCCGCGGCCGGCCGCTGGCGGATGGCTGCGGTAGTTGCACTCGTTGCATCGATGGGTGTCCCACCGGCGCCATCGTCGCCCCTGGCGTGGTCGACGCCCGACGCTGCCTGGCCTGGTTGCTTCAGATCGACGGGCCGTTCCCGCGCGACCACCGCGTCGCGCTCGGTGATCGGCTCTACGGATGCGACGACTGCCAGGAGGTGTGCCCGCCCAACCAGCGCACCGACCGGGTCGACCCGGCCACCGCTGCCGCGCCCGGCTCGCAACCGGTCGTCGACCTCCTCGACATGTTGGCGGCCAGCGACGACGAGCTCATGGCTCGGTACGGCCGCTGGTACGTACCCCGCCGCGAAGCCCGTTACCTCCGCCGCAACGCCCTGGTAGTGCTGGGTAACGTCGCCGATCCCCGAGATCCCGCCGTGGGGGCGACCCTTTGCCGGGCCCTGGGCGATGCCGACCCACTGGTGCGCGCCCATGCCGTCTGGGCCGCCCGGCGGCTGGGGCGTACCGACCTCCTGACCGAGGTAGCCGGCGTCGCAGGCGACCCCGATCCGCTCGTTCGAGCCGAACTCGAGGCGGCGGTCGACGAGCGTGTGTCCCCTGCGCCCGCGGCGCCGACCTCGGTGCGGCCGCCGACCGGCTGACCCCCGCCGATCTCCGAGGACCCCTCGTGTCCCACCTCCTGGTCACCAACGACTTCCCGCCCAAGCTCGGGGGCATCCAGTCGTACCTGTGGGAGCTGTGGCGCCGACTACCTCCCGACAGCTTCACGGTGCTGACCACGCCACACGACGGCGCCGGGGCCTGGGACGCGGCCCAGCCGTTCCGCGTCGAGCGCGTCACGCAGAAGATGCTCCTGCCCACGGGCGCGATGGTCCGCCGCATCGACTCCCTGGCCGCCGAGACCGGAGCCGGCCTGGTCATGCTCGACCCGGCCCTGCCCGTGGGCGTGGTGGGCCCCCGGCTACGCCTGCCCTACGGGGTCGTGCTCCACGGTGCGGAGGTGACGGTGCCGGGACGGCTGCCGGTCACCCGGCGCCAGTTGGGGCGCGTGCTGCGGGGCGCGGCCGAGGTGATCGCCGCCGGTGGGTATCCCGCAGACGAGGCCGAACGAGTGGCGAGGCGGTCGCTGCCCGTCACGGTGGTCCCGCCCGGAGTCGACACCGACAGGTTCCGGCCGCTCGATCCGGAACATCGGGCCAAGGCCAGGGCTCGCTTCGGCCTGCCGGAGGACGGGCTCGTGATCGTGAGCCTGAGCCGCCTCGTGCCCCGCAAGGGGATGGACGTCCTCATCGAGGCGGCGGCGCGTTTGGCGCCGACCCGACCCGACCTCGTGGTGGCGATCGGCGGGGCCGGACGTGATCGATCGCGGTTGGATCGCCTGGTGTCCCGCACCGGGGCGCCCGTGCGGATGCTCGGCCGGGTACCCGACGACGACCTGGCCGACCTGTACGGCTGCGCGGACGTGTTTGCGATGCTGTGCCGCAACCGCTGGGGTGGGCTCGAACAGGAGGGCTTCGGCATCGTCTTCATCGAGGCCGCCGCCGGCGGGGTGCCGCAGGTGGCCGGCGACAGCGGGGGCGCGGCCGAGGCGGTGGCCGACGGCGAGACGGGGTTGGTGGTCGGACGTCCGTCCGACGTGAGCGCCGTAGCGGCGGCGCTGGTTGGGCTCCTCGATGATCCCGATCGCCGTCGAGCGATGGGCGCCGCCGCCCGTGACCGGACGGTGGCGGAGTTCGGCTACGACCGTTTGGCCGGCCGGCTGGGCGAGGTCCTGGCGCGGTGGTGAGCCCCGGGCGCGGCCGAGCCGACGACGATCGCACCGGCGACCGACCTGGCGAGGGATCCGGCAACCGATCCGGCGACGATCGCACGGGCGACGGACCTGGCGACGGACCCGGCGGCGAACGCGTGGGCGATGTGGCCGATGGTGATCGCACCGGCGACGGGGTGGAGCCGGGTGCCCGAAGGGACCTGATCTGCCGGGTGGCGATCTGGGCGACCGGCGTCTTCGTCGTGGCTTCGGCGCTGGCGGCGGCGTGGCCTGACACGTTCCTGCCGCTGTCGGTTCCCGTCGACCTCGTGCTGTTCGCAGCGGGATGCGGCGCCTTCCTGTGGGCGTACGCGCTGGCGATCGGCCGGAGCCGCCACGAGACGATCACGATGAGCGGGCTCTTCTTCCTCGGCGAGGGCGTGGCTCCCCCGGACGTGACCCGGCTGCTGCGCGGCGCACTCGGCGTGCAGGTGGTGGTGGCCGTGACGGCGGCGGCGGTGCGGCCATTCACGGCGCTGGCGTTCTCGGTCCTCGTCCCGATGCTCGGTCTGGGCCTCATGGCGCTGTGGGCGGCCCGGCACGGTCGCTTCCCGGCGAAGCCATCCGAACACGACGAATGAATGCCGCTCCGCCAGGCAGCCGACCCGGTCCGCCATGCCGGGCGGGGGCTGCAGCAGGGGGAATCGGCGTTCACTAACGTGCCCCACGTTCCATCGTCACGTGCCGGGAGGAGCCCAGCGACATGGACCAGGCGACGCAGCAGATGGTCATCGGCGCGTCGCCGCAGCGCATCTGGGACGTGCTGACCGCGTTCGACGACTACCCGACCTGGGCCCACGACCTGAAGTCGGCGACGGTCGTCGGTCGTGACGACGAGGGCCGCCCCCGCGACGTGGCCTTCCGGGCGGCGGCGATGGGGAGGAGCACCAGCTACACGCTGCGCTACGACTACGAGCGGGCGCCCGACGTGCTGGCATGGCGCCTGGTCCAGGGCGACATCACGCGCAAGCTCGACGGGTCTTACGAGCTCCGGGCCGTCGACGGCGACCCCGACAGGACCGAGGTCACGTACCACCTCGAGGTGGACCTCCTGGTGCCCCTGCCGGGGTTCGTCAAGCGGCGGGCCGAGGCCCGCATCGTCCACAGCGCGCTCCGCCAGCTGCGCGACCACCTGGAACACTGATGCCGAGCGCTGGGGCACGATCAGGGGACCGGACGACGGGCGACGCCCGGGTGCTTCTGTTCACCGGCAAGGGTGGCGTCGGCAAGACCACCGCTGCGGCGGCGACGGCTCTGCGCTGCGCCGACGCGGGGCTGCGGACCCTGGTGCTGTCGACTGATCCCGCCCACTCGGTGTCCGACGCCCTCGATGTGGAACTGGGCCCGCTCGTCGCCCCGGTCGCCGACGGGCTCTGGGGCCAACAGCTCGACACCCAGGACCGCATGGAGGACTCCTGGGCGGAGATCCAGCGCTACCTCGTGGAGGTGTTCCGCTGGGCGGGGATCGACACGCTCGAGGCCGAGGAGCTGTCGGTGGTACCGGGCCTGGACGAGGTGTTCGCGCTCGCCGACATCCGTGAGCACGCCGACGCCGACTGGGACGTCGTGGTGGTCGATTGCGCCCCCACCGCCGAGACGATCCGGTTGCTGTCGCTGCCCGACGTGCTGGCCCGCTACATGGAGCGGGTGTTCCCGATCGGGCGGCAGGTGAGCCGGGTCGTGTCGCCGGTGATGTCCCGCCTCACCACGCTGCCCGTCGCCGATGACGACCTGTTCGCCGCGACCCGGCGGTTCTACGACCGGCTCGCGGGCGTGCGCGAGATCCTCACGGACGGCACGCGGACGAGCGTGCGGTTGGTGGTGAACCCGGAGCGGTTGGTCATCGCCGAGGCGAGGCGCACGCACACCTACCTGGCGCTCTTCGGCTACCACGTCGACGCCGTGATCGCGAACCGGATCCTGCCCGACGACGTCGCCGACCCGTGGTTCGCCCGCTGGAAGGCGCTGCACGCCCAGCACCTGTCGGCCATCGACGAGGACTTCGCCCCGGTGCCGGTGCTGAGGCTCCCGCTGCAGCCGGCGGAACCCGTAGGTCCAGAGGCGCTGCGCACTGTGGCCGACGCCCTCTACGGCGACGAGGACCCGACGGCGCGGTTCGGATCGAGCGAGCCGATGCGCGTCAGGCACCACGGGGCGGCGACGGTGCTGGAGGTCGACCTGCCGTTCACGGAGCGCGATGAGCTCGAGTTGGGCAGGCGCAACGGGGAGCTGCTCGTGCGGGTGGGCCCCTACCGCCGGGCGCTGCTGCTTCCCGACTCGCTCAGCCGCCGGTCGGTAGCCGGAGCGCGGCTTCACGAGGGCCGGCTGCTGGTGACCTTCGCCGCCGCTGAGGCGCGCTGAGCCGAGAGGGACTGTCGATGGAAGCCGATGCGAACTGCCCGGACCGTGCCCGCGAGGGGATCCAGCACCTGCAGGCGGCGGCGCGGGAGCTGATCCATGCCGCGCGCGCCCTGCTCGACGTGGCCGAGGACGTGATCGACGACCCCGCGGCGATCGCCACCCTGGTGGGCGCGCTGGGCGCGATGGCTGACGCCGCTCGTCACCGCGCCACCGCCGCCCCTGCTGAATATGACGTCGATGACGACGCCGAGAACGGCGGTGAGGGCGACTCCGGAGCGGTTGCGGAACCGATGATCGAGCGCATCACGGTCGCGTGACGGCGGCGTCGACCCGGGTGCGGGCAGCACTCAGCGCAAGCCCGACGGCCCCCAGCGGCGGCCGGGACCGTCGCGTACGATCGGCACACGACGTCGACCGATCGCCGAACCCCCATGCTCGAGGAGGCGCCGTGGCGGCCATGACCGAAGCCACGATTCGCGAGTTGGCATCGATCAAGGGGGAGCGAGCACCGATCACATCCTGTTACCTCGACGTCGACGGGCGCCGGGTGGCCCGCCAGCGTGACCTCGAGCACGAGGTCGACGTCCTGCTCAAGGATGCCCGGGCCCGGGCCGACGGGCAGCCGTCCGTGTTTCGTGACCTGCGCCGCATCGAGCAGTACGTCCGTGGCGGCATCGACCGGTCCCGCGTCCGCGGGCTGGCGATCTTCGCGTGCTCGGCTGACCGGCTCTGGGAGGTCATCGAGCTGCCGATGCCGGTCCACAGCCGCGTGGTGATCAATCACGTCCCGGCCGTGGGCGAGCTGGAGGTGCTGCTGCGCGAGCACGAGCCCATGGGCGTCCTGCTCGCCGATCGCCAGCGGGCCCGCATGTTCGTGTTCGAGCTCGGGGAGCTGGCCGAGCGGTCCGAGCTGTTCGAGGCCGTGCCCCGCGACCTCGGCGTCCGCGGCGAGCGCGACCGGGGCAGCGACGTCCAGCAGGTCGTGGAGACCCACACCCAGCAGCATGTCCGCCACGCCGCCCGGGTGGCGTTCGAGGTGTGGAACCAGCATCCCTTCCGGCACCTGATCGTCGGTGCCTCCGATCCCCACGTCCGGGCACAGCTCGAGGCGGATCTGCATCCCTACCTGCGGTCGCGGCTCTGCGGGCAGATCTCGGTCCCGGTCACGGCGGGCAACGCCGAGGTGCTGGCCGCCGCCCAGGCCGCCGAGGCCGACGTCGAGCGCCGTCGCGGGGCCGTGCTCGTCGAGCGGCTGCGGACCGCCGTCGCCGCTCGACGCCGGGGGGTGGCGGGCCTCGGTCCGGTGGTCGACGCACTGGCCGCGCATCGCGTGGACACACTGATCCTCTCCAAGGGCTACGCGGCGCCCGGCTGGCGGTGCACCGGCTGCGACACGCTCGCCACCATCGGTCGCCGCTGCAAGGGCTGCCGCGGGGAAATGGTGCCGGTCGACGACCTGGTCGAGGACGCCATCGAGATGGCGCTGGCGCAGTCGTGCCAGGTGGAGATCTGCGTCGGCAACGCCGACCTCGACGTCATGGGGCGGATCGGCGCCCTGCTCCGCTACTGAGCGAGCGTCAGCAATGCAGCGAGCCCTGGGCCCGAGCGGCCCGTCGCAGAAGGCGACAGGAGCGGGACACACGGCGTCGGAGCCCGAGCGGCCCGTCGGCGAAGACAAGAGCGGGGAACGTTGAGCCGTCGCCGTTCTTCCGTGTTCGAGCGGGAAGCCGGATTGCTGGCGGGCATCGATGTCGGGGGGACCAAGGTCCTCGGTGTCGCGCTGCGAGCCGAGGATCCCACCGTTGTGCTCGGCGAGGCCCGGGTGCCGACGCCGGACTCGGAGACCGGGCTCCTCGACGCCATGGCGGACGTGGTACGGCAGCTCGACGCCCAGGCCGGGAGCCCGGGGATCACCTCCGTGGGCGTGGGCATCGCCGGGCTCATCGACCGCACCGGCCGCCTGCGGGTGAGCCCCAACCTGCCGGGTCGGCGCAACATCGACATCGGGGTCGAGCTCGACAAGAGGCTCGGCCTGCCGATCCGCGTCGACAACGATGCCACCTGCGCCGCCTGGGCCGAGTACCTCGCCGGTGCCGCTCGTGGCGCCGACGACGCCGTGCTGGTCACGCTGGGCACCGGCATCGGCGCCGGCATCATCGCCGACGGCGAGCTCGTGCGGGGTGCCCACGGCTTCGGCGGCGAGGCCGGCCACATCGTGGTCGATCCCCGCGGGCCGCGTTGCCCCTGCGGGCGACGGGGCTGCTGGGAGCGCTTCGCATCGGGCAGCGGCCTGGGCTGGCTCGGCCGCCAGGCTGCGGAGGCGGGGCAGTTCGCACGTGCGGTCGAGCTTGCCGGGGGCGACGCGGACAACGTGCGCGGCGAACACGTCACCCAGGCCGCCCGCGAGGGCGACGAGGATGCCCGCGAGGTGATGCGCGAGTTCGCCGGGTGGGTTGCCCTCGGGGTCGGCAACCTCGTCACGCTGCTCGACTGTTCCCTGGTCGTGATCGGTGGGGGACTGGTCGAGGCGGGCGAGGTCCTGATGGAGCCCGTGCGCGCCGCCTACCTGCGGCAGGTCATGGCACCGGAGGAGCGCGAGGACGTGCGCATCGTGTCGGCCGACCTGGGAGAGCGGGCCGGCGCCACCGGCGCCGCGCTGCTCGGCGGCCGGGAGGCCTCGGCGATCGGCGGTTGATGCGGACCGATCCCTAGCCGGGGGCTTGCGCTCGCCCCTCGGCATACCGCCGGCGGCACGCCTCGATCTCGCTCGTGGCGGCGTCGGCGCCCTGGAAGCCGCGCACGCTCGAGTGCTTGTTGGGCTCCAGCACCTTGTAGACCTCGAAGAAGTGCTCGATCTCCTCGGTCATGTGGGCGGGCAGGTCGGCGATGTCGGAGACCCGCTCCCAGCGCGGATCGCCGGCGGGCACGCAGAGCACCTTGGCGTCGGGACCCTTGTCGTCCTCCATCCAGAACACCCCGACCGGACGCGCGCTGATCCAGCAGCCGGGAAACGTGGGATCGTCCAGCAGCACCAGCGCGTCGAGCGGGTCGCCGTCCTCCGACAGGGTGTCGGGGATGAACCCGTAGTCGGCGGGATAGACGGTGGCCGTGAAGAGGCGCCGGTCGAGGCGGAAGACGTGGCGTTCGTGGTCGAACTCGTACTTGTTGCGGCTGCCCCGGGGGATCTCGATCACGACGTCGATGGGCGCGGTCACGGGGGAATGATCCCCGACGGCCCGCCCGGTGACCAGGGCTGGAATCGGCTGCGGGGCCGCGAAACCCACCCATGTACCGTGGGCATTATGAGCGAGCGTCCGGTGAGGGTGACGGGGCAACACGGTGAGAGCGAGCGTGGCCCGAGCGGCCCGCTGCGAAGCAGCAGGAGCGGGAATTAATGGAGTTCCGCCGCATCACCGGGCTGCCCCCCTACGTCTTCACGATCATCGACGGTCTGAAGATCGATGCCCGGCGAGCTGGCTTCGACGTGATCGATCTGGGGTTCGGCAACCCCGACCTGCCGTCGCCGTCGGTGGCCGTCGACAAGCTGTGCGAGGCCGCCCACAACACCCGCAACCACCGGTACTCCGCCAGCCGGGGCATCCCCAAGCTGCGCCTGGCGCTGGCGGACCTCTACCAGCGGCGCTTCGGCGTGTCGCTCGACCCCGAGCGTGAGGTCATCAGCACCATCGGCGCCAAGGAGGGCTACTCGCACGTGATGTGGGTGCTGCTCGGGCCGGGGGACGCGGCGTTGGTGCCGTCGCCGTCGTATCCCATCCACATCTTCGGCCCCCTGTTTGCCGGGGCATCGGCCCGCGAGATCCCGATGTCGACCGACGGCAACTTCATCGAGCGTGTCCACGAGGCCTACGAATACTCGTGGCCCAAGCCGCGGGTCATCGTGCTGAGCTTCCCCCACAACCCGACGACGGCCACCGTCGACCTTGAGTTCTTCCAGCAGGTGGTCGACTTCGCACGCGAGCACGAGGTGATGGTCGTGCACGACAACGCGTACGCCGAACTGGGTTACGACGGGTTCGAGCCGCCGTCGATCCTGCAGGCGGAGGGGGCCAAGGAGTGTGCAGTCGAGCTGTACTCGATGACCAAGGCGTTCTCGATGGCGGGATGGCGGGTGGGGTTCCTCGTCGGGAACGGCGATGTGGTCCAGGCGCTGGCGAAGCTCAAGTCGTACCTCGACTACGGCACCTTCCAGCCCATCCAGATCGCCGCCACGGTCACGCTCAACGACGCCGCCGACACGCCCAACGAGGTGCGGGAGGTGTACCAGCGGCGCCGCGATGTGCTCATCGATGGCCTCCACCGCATCGGTTGGGACGTGCCCCGCCCGAAGGGGACGATGTTCGCATGGGCGCCGATCCCCGAGCCCTATCGGGACATGGGGTCGGTCGAGTTCGCGTCGATGCTGGTGCGGGAGGCCCAGGTGGCGCTGTCACCCGGTGTCGGCTTCGGTCCCGGCGGTGAGGGCTACGTCCGCTTCGCGCTCATCGAGAACGAGCAGCGCACGCAGCAGGCCATCCGCAACCTCAGGAGGTCGCTCACCAAGTTGGGGTGAGCGCGAGGTTCAGCCGCTCCCGTTGTCGTCGCCTGAGCGGTCGGGGGGCCGGGAATCGTCGAGGCCCCGCTGCACGCCGGCGGTGAAGCTGGTCAGGAAGCTGTAGACGTCGTCGGCCGAGCGGGTCTGTCGAGGCGGCTGGGCTCGATCAGGTGGCTGCGCCGTGGGGCTGCCGGGCGCGACCGGATGCTCGCCGGTCATGCGACGAAGCGACATCGGGTTCGTGGTGGGCATCTGTGCGCCCCGGACGCGACGTGTGAGGGGGGGACCGGCGTCCGTGCCCCCGGCCGGCACCGGTCCGGTCGGTCCGTTTGGCCCCGAGACCCCGCTCGGCGGGCGCGGTGGCGGCTGTCCGGCCCCGATGTCGGGCCCACGCATCGGCGGCTCTCCTCGGGTGGGAAGGCGCTGCCGGCCCTCGCCTCCGGGAATGCGGTCCTGGCGTGCCGTGGGGTCGTAGACCCCCGAGGCCGGGCGGCGGGTCGGCGAGGGCGGGGCGGCGCCGGCCGGCGGCACCGATTGCGGCCCACGTGCCGAAGGTGGCGGGTACGGGGGCTGCCCGGCCATGCCCGGGACGCCCTGGAGGTTCGCCGAGTGGCGGCGCAGCGCGGCCAGCAGGTCCCCGCTGGGGTCGGCGCCGGGGACGACGGGTGCCGCCTCGGCGGTGCCCGGTCCGGGTTCGGGCTCGACAGGCCCGGTGCCGTTGGCGCGAGCGCGCTTGACGAGCCCGCTTTGGGTTCGACTCTGTCCGGGCTCGGGCGGCGGGGTGCCCGCGGACAGGCCGACGGGCGCCGGCCAGCTGCTGGTCACCGCCGGCCGGTACTCGCCGTTCCGCCACGGATCGCCCGCCTCCTCGGCGCCCGCCTCCGTGGCGGAGGTGACCAACCCTCCCGCCACGGCCGCGACGCCGACAGGCTCGGGTGTGGCGGGCGTCCCCGCAGGGAGCTCCCGGCCGTCGTCGGGCGGCGCGGCCGAGACCCCGACGACCGGTTCGGTGGTGAGCAGGGCCGGCGGAATGTTCACGGTGGCGGTGATCCCGTTGCCCGGCGACGCATCGAGCCTCACGCCGATGCCATGGCGGGCGGCCAGGTTGCCGGCCACGTAGTGGCCCAGGTACTTCGACGGGGCGATCGTGAATGACTCGGCGCCTGCGAGGCGGCGGTTGGCAGCCTCGATGTCGGCGGGGGGCATGCCGAGGCCCGAGTCGATGACCGCGAGGGTGTAGCTGGACACCTGGTCCGCTCCCACGGCCGCTCGGGCCGTGCCTTCCGCTCCCATGGCCGCTCGGGCCGTGCCTTCCGCTCCCATGGCCGCTCGGGCCGTGCCCTCCGGTCCCATGGCCGCTCGGGCCGTGCCTTCCGCTCCCATGGCCGCTCGGGCCGTGCCTTCCGGTCCCACGGCCGCTCGGGCCGGACGGCTGCGGCCGCGGATGTCGACGGTCTGGTCGGGGGGTGAGAACACGAGGGCGTTCTCGATCAGCTCGGCCAGGAGGTGGGCGAGGTCGGCGGCGGCGGCGCCGACGATGGTGGCGGGCTCGACGCCCCGGACGGTGACCCGCTGGTAGTCCTCGACCTCACCCAGCGCCGCCCGGATCACGTCGGTCAACCGCACCGGCGCCGCCCACTTGCGGGGCGGTTCCACCCCCGCCAGCACCAGCAGCGACTCGGCGTTGCGGCGCATGCGGGTAGCGAGGTGGTCCAGCCGGAACAGGTTCGACAACGTCTCCGGGCCGGTCTCGTTGGTCTCCAGTTCGGTGATGAAGTCGAGTTGGCGGCCCAGCAGGTTCTGGTTGCGGCGGCCGAGGTTGACGAACGAGTCGGCGATGTTGCGGCGCAGCACCGCCTGCTCGACCGCAAGATCCAGCGCCGTGTCCTGCACGGTGTTGAGGGCGTCGGCGACGTCGGAGACCTCGTCGCGGGTGTGGACCGCGACCGGGTCGACCTCGGGGACCTCCACGTCTTCGCCCAGGGGCGTGTCGAGGATGTCGAGCACCGCCTCCGGCAACCGATGATCGGCCATCGCCGTCGCCTGCCGCGTCAGCGACCGCAGCGGCCGCGTGATCGACCGCGACACCAACCAAGTGACGAGGATGGCAACGCCGAGGGCCAGGGCCGCCAGCACCAGGTACGCACGCTGCCGGGCAACCGCGTCCGACTCGAGCTGGTCGGCCGTGCTGGCCAGCTCGTCGGTGACGGCGCCCCGGAACACGGTGTACCCGTAGGTTTCGGGGTCCTCGCCCGCCGAGTAGCGGATGACACCGTCGACGTCGACGTTGCCGGTCTCGAGCGCCGCTTCGACGACGTCGGGAAACTCCCTTACCTCTTGCGAATGGAACAGCGACCCCGACAGCAGCGCGTAGTCGCCTGTCGCCTTGGTCTGGATGAGGTCCTTGTTGGTGTCCAACTGTCCGAGCCGGCCGGCAACCGCCGACACCTCCTCGGGCTGGTTGAGCTTGCCGTCGCCACCGATGGCCGCCAGCAGCAGGTCCCTGGTCAGCTGCGCGATCAGGTCAGTCTGGCGGGAGCTGAGGTCGACCAGCTCGGCGCCGCGCCGCAGCTCGGGGTTGTCGATGGACAGGGCCACCTGCTTGTTGGCCTCGAAGAAGGGGGCCATGAACGGGCCGTACGCGTCGAAGATCTCGGCGGTCGGCCCGATGTTCTCCAGGCTGCGGGTGCCCTCGAAGGAGTCGATCTGATTGCGGAGCTCGTCGATCCCGTCCATCGCGTCGAGCGCCGGGCCGTAGGCGGCCTCGACCTCGCCGCCCAGGTTCTCGACCTGTTCGCGGAAGGCGGCCACCTCTTTGTCGGTGGCCGCCCGCGCCTGGGCGTTGTCCTCGACCGGCAGGGCGAACGCCTCCTGGGCGTCGAGCATGTACACGGCGGCAGCGTTGCGCTCGTCCTCGATCAGGCTGAGCAGGCTGGCCGGACCGATGGAGGCCTCGGCGAGGGCCGTCTGCTGGCGCACGTCGCGCGCCTCGTCGGCCGATTGGTAGACCTCGAGCGCGGTCACAATGACCAGCGCTACCAGGGGCACCGCCAGCGCCCCCATGAGCTTCAAGCGAATCGGGACCCGTCGCAAACTTGAATCTCCAGTTGGGTTGGGATCGGGGAGGATCCGGGACGGCCGGGACGTTCAGCGCATGGTGGCGCGCGCCTGCGCCTTGGCCACCAGGCTCTCCAGCAGGGTGAGCAGGACCATCTTCACCGAGTCCTTGTTGCGGGCGTCGCACTCGACCAACGGTGTGTCGGGGGCGACGCCCAAGGCCTCGCTGATCTCGGGAACGGGGTAGCGGGGTGCACCGTCGAAGACGTTGATGCCGATGACGAAAGGGATCCCGTTGGCTTCGAAGTAGTCGACGCCCGGGAAGCTGTCGGTGATACGCCGGGGATCGACGAGCACGACGGCGCCCAGGGCACCGAGGCAGATGTCGTCCCACATGAAGCCGAAGCGATCCTGCCCGGGTGTGCCGAACAGGTACATGACGAGGGTGTCGTCGACGGTGATGCGGCCGAAGTCCATGGCGACCGTGGTCGTGGTCTTGCCGCGGATGTGGCTGAGGTCGTCGATGCCCGTCGACGCGCTCGTCATGGCTGCCTCGGTGCGCAGCGGCTCGATCTCGGAGATGGCGCCCACGAAGGTGGTCTTGCCGACGCCGAAGCCGCCGGCGATGACGAACTTGACCGATGTGATGCGCGTGGCTGCGCTCTCGGCGGTTGTTTGCACTCGGAACCTCTCGGGGCAACCGGGCTAGATAGCCCGGACTCGTTCGATCATCTTGGTGAGCATCGACAGTTCGATCTCGACCGGGTCGGTGTGGTGGACATCGAGCAGCCCGGCCGTGATCAGGTCGTCGGCCAGGATCATCACGACACCGACGACCAGATTGAGGTGTGCCGCGACCTCGGCAACCGACTGGGCTCGGAGGCACAAGTTGAGTAGGAGCTGCTGTTCCTCGGGCAGGTAGGGCGGGATCTGCTCGCTCTTGGTCTGGAGCATCGTCTCCACTCGAAGGTCACGTCGCTGGGCGCGCGTACGACCACCCGTCATGATGTACGGGCGCACCAGGTCGTGACCTTCGTTCACGCAACGACCCCCGCTTTGAGCTCGGCGACCAGCGCGGGGGTGAGGACCTGGCCGGCGCGCTCGACGAGCAGCGTGGTCTGGTAGCCCACCAGACCGATGTCGCAGTTGCGGGTGGCCACCACGCCGAGGCAGCTCCCGTCGGAGATCGACGACACGAACAGGAAGCCCTGCCGCATCGCCACGATGATCTGCTCGAGACCTGCGAAGTCGAAGCAACGCGACGCACCGTGGCCGAGGCTCACGAAGCCCGAGATGATGGCCGCCAGCTGCTCGGCTGACGCCCGGTCGAGCGAGCTCGAGGCCGCCATCAACAGGCCGTCGGAGGAGACCGCCACGGCGTCCGTGACCCCTGCCGTCTGGTCGACGAAGCTGTTGAGCAGCCAGTTGAAGTTGCGGGCCTCATCGCTCAGGCTCATCGCTCCGCCTCCGACGTACCGACGACCCGGCGCCGGTCCGCGGCGACAAGAGCACTGTGCTCGTGGTTCGCTCGCACTTCGTGCTCGCTCATTCACTCTCCTCGGGATTCTCGGGATTCTCGGGATGCCGCTTGACCTCGTCCAGGCCTCGCTGCACCCCGGCGGTGAAGCTGGTCAGAAAGCTGTACACATCCCTGGCCGAGCTGTCATCATGCCGCGCACCCGCGGCAGCATGCCCGTTACCGCGGCCGTTGCCGTTGCCGCCGCCGCGGGGGCGGGAGCCACGAACGTGACCATATCCCGCGGCGCCGTCACCGGCCCGGGGATCCTGGGCGGTCCGTCGCAGCGAGAGCGGCTCCGGGGTCGGCAGCTGAGCGCCGCGCACGCGGCGGGTCAAGCCGCTGGCGGTCCGGGTCGCCTCCGGGGGCCCAGTGGGCGGGACACGCGGTCCACGTCCGGGACCAGTGGCGCCGGGGAAGTCGGACGGCGCCGGCTGGCGTGGCGGCAAGGAGCCCGGAGCGGTAGGGCCCGGGCGCCGCGGTCCCGCCGGAGGGGCACCGGCCCGACCGGTGAGGCCGGTGGCGACGTCGTTCATGCTCGCGAGCTGATCGCCGGCGGGCAGGGGAGCCGCCGGCGCCTCGGATTCGGGCATGCCCCGCCGAGAGCGCTTGACGAGGCCGCTGGCCGTGCGCGCCGCCAGCGGCGGGGGCGAAGGCACCGGTCCCGGTCCCTGTGCGTCTCCGGGTGGGAACGGCGCCGGCCGCGACTCCGCCCCGTTGCCCGCCGCGCCGTTGGAACCGGGGCCGATCCCGCCAGCGACCGCGCCCACGAGGTCAGGGGCCGGCGGCAGTGCGTCCGCCGACTGTGAGGCCCGCACCGGTGGCTGGTCCTCGAGCGGGCTGTCGGTGGTGAGCAAGCCGGCCGGGAGCCTGATGGCGGCCGTGATCCCGTTGCCGGGCGAGTTGTCCAGGTGGACGGTGATCCCGTGCCGGGCGGCCAGGTTGCCGGCCACGTAGTGGCCCAGGTACTTCGAGGGGGCGATCGTGAAGGACTCCTCGCCGGCCAAGCGGCGATTGGCGGCCTCCATGTCGGCCGGCGGCATGCCGAGGCCCGAGTCGATGACGGCCAGCGTGTAACCGTCGTGGCGGTTGCGGCCGCGGATGTCGACGGTCTGGTCGGGGGGTGAGAACACGAGGGCGTTCTCGATCAGCTCGGCCAGGAGGTGGGCGAGGTCGGCGGCGGCGGCGCCGACGATGGTGGCGGGTTCGACGCCCCGTACGGTGACCCGCTGGTAGTCCTCGACCTCGCCCAGCGCGGCGCGGATGACGTCTGTCAGCCGGACGGGAGCGGCCCACTTGCGGGGCGGTTCGACGCCGGCGAGCACCAGCAGCGATTCGGCGTTGCGGCGCATGCGGGTGGCGAGGTGGTCGAGCCGGAACAGGTTGGAGAGGGTGTCGGGGTTGGTTTCGTTGGTCTCGAGTTCGGTGATGAAGTCGAGTTGGCGGCCCAGCAGGTTCTGGTTGCGGCGGCCGAGGTTGACGAACGAGTCGGCGATGTTGCGGCGCAGCACCGCTTGTTCGACCGCCAGATCCAGCGCAGAATCCTGGACCGTGTTGAGGGCGTCGGCGACGTCGGAGACTTCGTCGCGGGTGTGGACCGCGACCGGGTCGACCTCGGGGACTTCGACGTCTTCGCCCAGGGGCGTGTCGAGGATGTCGAGCACCGCCTCCGGCAACCGGTGGTCGGCCATCGTCGTGGCCTGGCCGGTCAGCGACCGCAGCGGCCGCGTGATCGACCGCGACACCAACCAGGTGACGCCGACGGCAACGCCGACTGCCACGACGGCCAGCACGATGAACCACATCTGCATCCGCTCGGCGGCGGCGTTGAGGTCGTCGGCGCGGTCGACCAGGACGTCCTCGACACGGTGGCGGAAGCCATACCAGCCGGAGTTCTGATCGACGTCGACGGTGTCGAGGATGGGCACGACCGGGACGGGACCGGGGGCCTCGTCGATCGTCTTCTGCGCCAGGGGAATGAACCCCATGGCGTCGTTGTCCTCCTCGAGCCGGCGGGCCGCCGGCTCGTAGACACCCGCACCCAGGGAGTGGGCCTGCGCGTCGTTGGCGACCACCTGGCTGAACAGCCCCGAGGCCTCGGCGAGCTCCGTGGACTCGTCGAGCTGGCCGTTCCCGGTCACGCCCGCCAGGAGCAGCGACCGGATGGTGCGCGCGATCACGTCGGCCTGGCGCGACGCCAGGTCGGTGAGCTCGACACCGCGCCGCAGCACCGGGTCGTCGATCGCCAGCGCCACCTGGGTGTTGGCCTCGAACAGCCCGGCGATGATCTCGGTGTACTCCACGAAGTTGGGGTCGGAGACAGCGGTGTTCTGGAGGCTTCGCTGACCCTCGAAGGCGTCGACCTGCTGGCGCAGCTCGGTCAGCCCGTCGAGCGCCTCGAGCGCCGGGCCGTAGGTCTCCACGACCTCGCCGCCCTTGCTCTCGATGTCGGCACGGAAGCTCTCGATGGCGGCGTCGGTCTGCCGCTTGGCCTGGTCGAAGCTCTCGACCGGGACCTCGACGTTCTCCTCCTGGCCCAGGAGCCAGAGGCTGGCGTAGTTGCGCTCGTCCTGGAGGCTGCTGATGACGCCCGATGGGCCTACCGAGGCCGTGGCGAGGTCGGTCTGTTCCTTGACCTCATCGGCGTCGCGCGTGCTCTGCAACACCTCGAGGCCGGCCACCACCAGCAGCGCGGCGATGGGGATGGCCAGCGCGGCGGCCAGCTTGCGTCGGATGGGAATGCGTCGAGCCACAGATCGTTCCTTGGGCTACCCGACCGGTCGGGGCTCGGCGGCGAGCGCAGGGCCCTGGGGGGACGGGTCGGGAATGGGCGCGGGCGGGGCGGACAGGCGGGTAACGGTCCCGACGTCGTCGGGCAGGCTGATGGCCCAGCCGAGGGTGGCGGGGTCGTCGGTGAGGAGCACGACGGGCCGCTCACGGGCGGCGCCGGCCACCTCGTCGAGCAGCTCGTCCCGCAGACCCTCGGCATCGCCGAAGGGATCGTCGAGCACCACGGCGACCTCCGCGCCGGCGAGGAGGTCCCGCACCGCCTGCCGCAGGTCGTCGTCGATCACGTCGTCCGCGGGGACCACGGTGAGGTGGTCGTCCAGCTGGGCCTGGGTCTCGTCGATGTCGCTCCGGGCGCGCTCGAGGTCGTTGGTGGCCTGGGCCAGGGCGACCTCGGCCCGGTCGACCTCGGCCGCCAGCGTTTCTCTTAGCCGAGGCAGCTCGCCGAGCGGGTCGTCGCCCGCTCTGGGGCGCAGCGCCGGAGGCAGTGCCTCGGAGATCCGGCGGAGCCGCCGAACGGCGTCGGAGAGTGCCGCAGTGGCACGCTCGAGGCTGGCCTCGGCGCTCGTGACCCCGGCCTCGGCCGCCGCCAGCGACGTGTGGTACTCATCCTCGGACCGCTCGAGGGCCTCGGTGACCGCCGCGATCTGGGCACGGAGCTGCTCGGCGGCCGCGATCCGCTGCAACCGCCGCTCGTCCTGCGTCGCCCGGTCGTTCAGCTCGTCCTCGTACGTCCGCACGCGGTGCATGACCACGTCGAAGTCGGCGGCGATGGCCTCCGCCGACTCCACCACCCGTTGGGCCTCGTCAGCCGCGCGGACGTCTTCCTCGTCCAGGGCCTCGAGGTCACGGTCGAGGCGCTCGATCTCGCGCCGGCACTCACCCCGGGCCATCAGCTCCTGGTCCTGTTCGACCAGCCAGCTGACGGCCGCCTCCCGCACCGAGACCCCCACCGGGTTCATGCGGTAGGTGCCGAGCACCGAGGCGAGGGCCCGTGTCCGGGCCGGCGACACGACCGGATGGGCATAGAGCAGCTCGGCGACGTTGACACCGGGGTCGCAGCCCAGCAGGTCGGCGGCTTCGCGGTAGATGCGGTCACGCCGGAGCCGCAGGGCGGTGAGGATGGCCGGGGGCTCGGCGGCGGCCTGCAGCGCAGCGAGGGTGTCCTCGGCCACGCGGCGCACGCGCAGGGCGTCGAGCAGGTCGGCCTGGCTGTCGCCGTCGGGCTGCGGGCCCGACATGATCAGGTCCAGGTAGGTCTCGTAGCCGTGGAGCTGCAGCACCGCATGCTCGTGCTCGCGGGCCTTCGTCAGCAGCTCGCTGGCGTCGGGATCGTTGGTCTGGTCGAGGGCCTCTTCGGCCGCCAGGACGGCTTCGTGGGCTGCCTCGATCTCAGCGCGGGCGCCCGGCACGAGCTCGCCCTGGCGCCCGGCCGACTCGATCTCGACGATGGTCCGCTCGATGTGGTCGAGCCGATGTTCCGCGGCCGCGAGCTCGTCGGATGTAGGCGGTGACGGCAGGGCATCCTCGATGCGCGCCAGTTCGCCGTCCACCTCCAGCCACTCGCGGGCGAGCTCGCGCGCCACCAGGTCGGGCTCGCCGACCTCGGTATCGCGGTCGAAGTCATCGAGGGCGTCTCGGAGCGGCTGGGTGTCGATCATGGGCGACTCGACCCGGGCGACGAGGTTGGCCCGCTCGTAGAGGACGTGGTCGCGGGTGGCGGCCCGCGAGACCGCCGCCTGCTCCATGGCCCGCAGGGCGTCCGCGGCCTCGGCCTGCGACTCCTCCGCGGCGGCTAGCTCCTTGCGGGCCGTCTCGAGCTCACGGCGGAGGGTCGGCTCGTCGAGCTCCGATGCCTCCAGGTCGCCGAGCTGGTCCTGAGCATCGGCGATCATCTGCGCCGCAGCCACACGCTGCTCTTCGACCAGGCTCAGCTTGCCGCGGGCGGTCGTCATGTCGTCGCGGCGGGCGTCGAGGGTGCGGCGGGCCTCCTCGGCGGCATTGGTCAGCTCGCCGGCGCGTTCGAGCAGGGAGTCGCAGTCCTCGAGGTGCGCGGTCATGCGGCGGGTGCGGGCCGCGGCCTCGTCCCGCCGGTTGGCGGTCACCGCCTGCAGCTCGCGTGCCCGGCGCAGCTTCGCCGACAGCTCGCCGCGCACCCGCTCGTGGTCCTCGACCCTCCGGGTCGCGGCCTCGCGGGCGGCGGCCTGGAAGGCGTCGGGGCCGATCGCCACGCTGGGTGACGTCGGGGCATCATCGGCGGCGCGCACCAGCAGGCGGGCGAGGTGCTCGGTGAGCCGGGCGCGCTCGTCCGTGGCGGCCTGAAGGACCGTCAGCCTGGGATGCAGGCTGGACAGATCGCTCGGCGGCCTCGGTGGCGGGGTCTCGGTCGGCGGTTCCACGGCAAGCTGCTGGCGCGATCACCGACTCGAGGTCCCAGCCCCCAGCGGTGACCGCCCACTCACGACAATCGCGTTACAACAGTTTCGCGCGTCAGCGACGCTTCGCGCTCATTCGGCGTGCCTTCCCGCCGAATGACCACTTCGCCGCTTCACGGCGAGTAGTGCACTGTGTCGATGATTCGCTCGCTGGCGCTCGCTCATTTGACACTCTGCTCAGCCAACAGACCGCCCAGGCAGAAGGCCACGGCGGCGTCGGCGACGGCGTCGGCGGGCGCCCCGCGGCCGGGCAGGAACGTCCCGGCAAGGCGGCCGACCACACCGAGGATCGCCTGCGCAACCATCTCCGGGTCGGCGTCGTGGAGGCCACGGTCGACGATGGCGTCCTTGACGTGCTTGGACAGATCGTCCAGCGCGATCTCCTCGCCCCGGCGCACGTGGTGGCGGAACCGGTCGTCGCCGGCGGCCACGCGGATCAGCTCGTTGTGGTCGGGGTGCCGGTCGATCCAGGCCAACGTTGACCGAATACCCAGTTCGATGCGGCGCACCGGGTCACGTTCGGCGCCGATTGCGGCTCGCTGGGCCCGGCGCAGGTCGAGCTGCGCCCCGCGCAGTATCTCGACGAAGAGCTGTTCCTTGGAGTCGAAGTACCAGTAGAAGACGCCCTTGCCGACACCGAGGCCCGAGACCAGGTCCGCGACCGACGTGTCGTGGTAGCCGCGCTCGGCGAAGCGGGCGGTGGCGTAGTCGATCAACTGGTCGCGCCGTTGCTGGCCCCGGGGTGTGAGCTGCTTGGCCATGTTGGCGGCCAACGGTACCGGACGGCTTGACCTCGCGGTCAGCGACGGCCGGCTCGCATCGCCGCTGCGGACGCCGTCCGCATGGCGGACGGTCACGCCCGATGCCCCACGCTCCTCATCCTCCTGTCGCACGGCCGAAACAATCGGTTCACAGTGGTTCCGTAGGGTGCGGATCGTGCCGACCTTCGTCATCCGCATGTGGCTTCCCGACCGGCCCGGCGCCCTCGGGCAAGTCGCGAGCCGCATCGGTGCCGTGCGAGGAGATGTGGTCGGGATCGACATCCTCGAGCGCGAGAACGGGCAGGCGGTCGACGAGCTCGTGGTCGAGCTGCCATCCGCGGGCCTGGTCGACCCGCTGGTCGCCGAGGTGCGCCAGGTCGACGGTGTCGCCGTGGAAGAGGTACGCCCGGTCGCTGACGCCCGCCACGATCCCCGGCTCGACGCCCTGGAGGCGGCCGCCCAGTTGGTGGGGGCCGACGGCATCGACGAGCTGCTCGACGCAGTCGTCGACCACGCTGGCCGCGTGGTCGGCGCCGCCTGGGTGGCCGTCACCGACCTCGAGGGCCAGGACACGGCCGAGCGCACCCTCGTGGCCAGCGACGACGCACCAAGCCGGGCCTGGCTCGAGGCGTTCCTCGCCGGGAGCCGCGCCGCCGAGGGCGCCGGTGGCCGCGGGACGCGCAGATCCGGGGCCGGTGACGTCGTCTGGGCGCCACTGCCGCAGGCGGGGCTCGCGCTCGTGCTCGGACGGGAGGGCATGCCCTACCGGGCGCGGGAACGGCGGCAGGTGGCGGCGCTCGCCCGCGTCGTCGACACGAGGCTGCGCGAGCTTCGCCGCGCCCGCAGCCGGACCCGCCATCCGAGTCGCTGATCGTCGGGGGCCGGATCCAGCGTGTCCCCTCCACCCGCGACCGGTCGCCGATCTGAGGGGGGAGGGAGACCTCCCCCCTCCCACGCCGTTCGGTGCAGACTGGACCCGAGATGGCGAAGGTGACGAGAGGCTTCTTCGGGCGGCGGCGGTCGGCGGAGGAGGGACGGCTGCCGCCCGGTCAGTACGACGTCGGCGACGACTGGCCGGTGCTCACGGCCGAGGTGACCCCGCGGCTCGACACGGCGTCGTGGACGTTCTCGGTCGAGGGCCTCGTCGTGCGGCCGACCACCTGGACCTGGGACGAGATCCACGCGCTGCCGGCCTCGACGTACAGCGGGGACATCCACTGCGTGACGACCTGGTCGAAACTGGGCATCTCCTTCGATGGGGTGGCGGTGGACACGCTGCTGGACGCGGCCGGCCTTCTGCCCGCCGCCACCCACGTCCTGGCGTTCAGCCACACCGGCTACACGACCAACCTGCCGCTGGCAGACGTCACCGGCGGGAGGGCGTGGGTCGCCTGGGAGGTCGACGGCGCCCCGCTGCCCGTGGACCACGGTGGGCCCGCCCGTCTCCTGGTGCCCCACCTCTACTTCTGGAAGAGCGCCAAGTGGGTGGCCGGGCTGCGGGTGCTCGACCACGACGAGCCGGGGTTCTGGGAGCGCAACGGCTACCACGACCGCGGCGACCCGTGGCTCGAGCAGCGCTACCAGGGGGACTAGCTGTTGTTGTCCGCGAGGTTCCACTAGTGCCGCCTGCGGACACCGGGGCCGGGACGGGACCGGGGGATGGTGGCGCCATGGGCGTCCGGCGTGACCCCTGGCAGACGGCGACGGTCGTGGAGATCCGCGACGAGACCCCACGGGCGAAGACGTTCCGGCTCGCCATGCCACGCCCGGCGGACCATCTCGCCGGCCAGCACTACATCATCCGGCTGACGGCACCCGATGGGTACACGGCGTCCCGCTCGTACTCCGTCGCGTCTGCGCCCGACGACTCCGGCGAGATCGAGGTCACGGTGGAGCGCCTCGACGGCGGCGAGGTGTCGACGTTCCTGCACGACGTGGTGGTGGTCGGCGACGAGATCGAGGTCCGGGGACCGATCGGCGGCTGGTTCGTTTGGCGGGGCGACACCCCGGCGCTACTCGTCGGCGGCGGCTCGGGCGTGGTACCGCTCATGGCCATGGTGCGCCTCGCCCGCCGGACCGGGCGGGCGGGCCTGGTCCGCGTGGTCGTGTCGGTACGGAGCCCGGACGACCTCTACTACGCCGACGAGCTGCCGGGTCCGGAGGCCACAATCGTCTACTCCCGCCGGGCCCCAGCCGACGCCGACCGGCCCGCGGGCCGCATCGGCCCCGCTGACCTGGAGCCGGCGATCGTTGCCGACGCCACTGCCTACGTCTGCGGCTCCGCCGGTTTCGCGGACGCCGCCAGCCACCTGCTCGTCGACCTCGACGTTCCCGTGGAGCGGATCCGGGTCGAGCGGTTCGGCCCGACGGGTTGACGGGCGGCCAGGGCGGCAGACCTTACGATCGGGCAATGGGCGAGGAGTGGCCGATCGACGGGCTATTCGATGAGGACTACCTGCACTTCTTCGCCGGGCGCCTCGCCGACGACACGTCCGACGAGGAAGCGTCGACGATCTGGACCCTCCTTGCCCTGGGCGATGGCTCGGAGGTCCTGGACCTGGCCTGCGGCCATGGCCGCATCGCCAACCGGCTCGCTGGCATGGGTGCCCGGGTGACCGGGCTGGACGCAACGCCGCTCTTTCTGGATGTGGCGCGTGCCGACGCGGACCGCCTCGGCGTGAGCGTGGAATACGTGCAGGGGGACATGCGCGCCATTCCCTGGACGGACCGCTTCGATGCGGTGGTGAGCTGGTTCACCGCCTATGGCTACTTCGACGACGCCCAGAACCGCGCTGTCCTCGCCCAGGTGCACCGCGCACTGCGTCCTGGTGGCCGACTCCTGATCGAGCTGATGCACAAGGATGGGGTGCTCCCGCATTGGGTGCCCACCACCGTCACAGAGACCGACGAAGGAATCCTCATCGATCAGCACGATTTCGACCCGTTGACCGGCCGCTCGAACGCCCAGTGGACGATCATCCGCAACGGGCGGGTACGGCGCTCGTCGTTCTTCGCCCGGCTGTTCAGCTTCACCGAGTTGCGCGACTGGCTCCTCGACGCCGGCTTTCGCACGGTCGACGGGTACGCAAGTGACGGTAGCCCGCTGACCGCCGCGGCGGGACGCATGATCCTCCTCGCCCACAAGTAGGTCGGTGCCGGCCGAGCACTGCGTTCCGGTCGGAAGCCACAACGCCACTGCCGGACCCGCCACCCCGCGAGGCGAGCCTGTTCGGCGACGCCGCCTGACTTTGGTCAGGTCGCCCACCCACGCGAGCGCTCGACGGCCCGAAGCCAGCGGGCGTGGCCCACGTCGGCCGCCGCCGGCGTCAGGTGGGGCTCGAAGCGGCGGTCGAGCGTCCAGCGTGACGCCACCTCCTCCGGGGACGACCACACGCCTTCGGTCAGGCCGGCGATGTAGGCGGCACCGAGGGCGGTCGTCTCCTGCACGACCGGGCGCGCCACCGGGGCCTGCAGTTGGTCGGCCTGGATCTGCAGCAGCAGGTCCATCGCCGACGCACCGCCGTCGACGCGCAGCTCCGGGATCGTCTGGCCCGACGCTGCCGACATCGCTTCCACCACGTCACGCGTCTGGTACGCCATCGCCTCGACCACGGCGCGGGCGAGGTGGGCCGGCGTGGTGCCGCGGGTGATGCCCAGGATGGTGCCGCGGGCGTAGGGATCCCACCAGGGGCTGCCGAGCCCGGTGAACGCCGGCACCACGACCACGCCCCCGGTGTCGTTGCAGGTGGCCGCCAGGGGCCCGATCTCGGCGCTGTCGTGGATCAGCCCGAGCCCGTCGCGCAGCCACTGGACTGCGGCGCCCGTCACGAAGATCGCCCCCTCCAGCGCGTAGGTGGCTCCGGGCCTGCCCTCCGTGGTCCAGGCGACGGTGGTGAGGAGCCCCGCCACCGGATCGGGGCACCCGTCGCCGACGTTCATGAGGACGAAGCTCCCGGTGCCGTAGGTGTTCTTGGTCAGGCCGGGCGCCAGGCACGCTTGGCCGAACAGCGCCGCCTGCTGGTCTCCTAGGACGCCGGACACGGGGATGCCACTGCGGACGGGCAGGCCCTCGGCGGTGACACCGAACCGCCCGCCCGAGGGGCGGACCTCGCCCAGGGCGGCAACCGGCACGCCGAAGAGCTCGGCCAGCTCGCGTGACCAGGCGAGGCTCCCGATGTCGAACAGGAGTGTCCGGCTGGCGTTCGAGGCTTCGGTGGCGTGGACGCCGCCGTTCGGGCCGCCCGTCAGGTTCCACACCAGCCAGCTGTCGACGGTGCCCAGCGCGGTATCTGGTGCAGCGGCGCCGGCGCGCACGCCGCCCTCGGTGAGGAGCCACTCGAACTTGGTGGCAGAGAAGTAGGGGTCGAGCACCAGCCCGGTGGTGGCCCGCACGAGATCGAGGTGGCCAGCCTCGCGCAGCTCGTCGCAACGACCCGCAGTGCGACGGTCCTGCCAGACCAGCGCGTTGTGCAGGGCCGCGCCGGTCCGCCGATCCCACGCCACCGCCGTCTCCCGCTGGTTGGTGATCCCGAGGGCGGCCACCGGCTCGCCGGCGAGCGCGGCGATCAACTCGCCGAGCGTGGCCGTGGTGGCCTCCCAGATGTCGCGGGGGTCGTGCTCGACCCACCCCGGCTGCGGGAAGTGCTGCGGGAACTCGCGGTAGGCGTAGCCGGCGGGGGAGCCGTCCTCCCGCACGGCGAAGCTGCGCACCCCCGTCGTCCCGGCGTCGATCGCGATGACCACGGACATCGGCGCCGCACGCTAGTAGGCGCCCTCACCGCAAGGACATGTGCCGGACGGCCGGGTGACAGACGGGCGTCGGCGGCCGGCGGGCCGTCGGTAGTGTCGGTGCATGCGTGTCGCGATGCTCACGGGGGGCGGCGACTGCCCAGGCCTGAACGCGGTGATGCGGGCGGTCGTGCGCAAGGGCCAGGTCCACTACGGCGACGAGATGGTGGGCCTACGGGACGGCTGGCGGGGGGCGGTCGAGAACCAGGTCGTGGAGCTGTCGGTCGAGTCGTTTCGCGGCACCCTGCCCCGCGGGGGGACCATCCTCGGGTCCTCGCGGACCAACCCCTACAAGCTCGACGACGGGCCCGAGCGGGTGAAGGCCACGCTCGCCGACAACGGCATCGAGGCCCTCGTCGCGATCGGCGGGGAGGACACCCTCGGGGTGGCCGCCCGCCTGGCCGACGAGGGCGTGGCCGTCGTGGGGGTGCCCAAGACCATCGACAACGACCTGTCGGCCACGGAGCTCACCTTCGGCTTCGACACCGCGGTCCAGGTGTGCGTCGACGCCATCGACCGGCTGCACACCACCGCCGAGTCCCACCACCGGGTCATGGTCGTCGAGGTGATGGGCCGCAACGCCGGGCACATCGCGCTGTGGGCGGCCATCGCCGGCGGGGCGACCATGGTGCTGGTCCCGGAGCGGCCCTTCGACATCGACGAGGTGTGCCGGGTCATCCGGCACAGGCACGTGCGCGGCCGCTGGGCGTCGATTGTGGTGGTAGCCGAGGGGGCCCAGCCCATCGAGGGCACGATGGCCACATCGTCGTCCGAGGTCGACGCGTTCGGCCACACGCGGCTCGGCGGCATCGGCGCCCAGGTGGCGACCGCCATCGAGGAGCGCACGGGGTACGAGACCCGGGCCATCGTGCTCGGGCACATCCAGCGCGGCGGCACACCCACCGCCTTCGACCGGGTGCTGGCGACCCGCTTCGGCATCGCTGCCATCGACGCGGTCCACGACGGCGCGTTCGCCACGATGGTGGCCCTGCGCGCCGGGGACATCGTCCGGGTGCCGCTGGGCGCCGGCACCGCCGAGCTCAAGTTGATCGATCCCGCGCTCTACGACGTGGCGTCGGTGTTCTTCGGCTGACTCACCCGGCGGCGGGTTCGGCCTGGAGGCGCCCGTAGTCGTCGGCGCACGTCACCGGCTCGCTGGTGGCGCCCGAATCCGCCTGCACCTCCCTGGACTCGCCCTGCACCAGGAACCGCACGAAGTGGACGCCGTCGAGCGCGTTGGCCGTGCAGACGATCTGCCCGAACGCAGCCCGCTGGGTCTCGCCCTCGACGTCGAAGATCTCACTCGTCAGGTCGACCACCAGCGTTCCCCCCGGGCGAGTTCCGGCTGCGACGCCAACCGGGTGTCCTGCGGGATCAGGTTGGTGATGCCCTCGGCCTGTTCCCGGGGGTTGGCCGTGGCCGTCAGCAGGGTCTCGAGCACCGCCGCCGGGTCCGGGCCCGCCCCCGGGCTGCCGGCCGGTACGCGACGCTCGACGGGCACCAGGCGCGGGTCGTCGGGTGACTGGACGAGGTAGATCGGGGCGGCGACCGTCGGCTCGGACGCGGTGGCCTCGGTGGTGTTGTCGACGGCGGCGTCGGGAAGGCTCTCGCTGGAGATGGCGCGGGGGTTGTCGTCGGTCGGTATGCCGCACCCGACGACGCCCAGCGTCACGACGGCCAGGGCCGCCGCCCCCAGGCCCGTGCCTATGTGCCGGCTCATGGCGCCTCCGTGGGCAGTTCGATCACGAAGCGCGAGCCTTGTTCGCCGTTGGAGCGGTCCTCGACCCACACCTCGCCGCCGTGCAGGCGCACGTGCTCGGCGACGAGCGCCAGCCCGAGGCCGACGCCGTCGACGTCGAGCCGGCGCCCGGCCCGCGAACCGCGGTTGAACCGGTAGAAGATCGAATCTCGGTCCTCGGGGGGCACCCCCGGGCCGTTGTCCTCGACGGCGATCAGCACGTTGTCTCCGTCCTTGCGCAGCTGCACCCGGGTGGCGCCGTCGCCGTACTTGGCCGCGTTGTCGAGCAGGTTGGCGATCACCCGGACCAGGCGGCGCTTGTCGGCCTTCACCACCACGCCGGCCAGGTCGGCGTCGATGTCGACCGGCACGTCGGCGTCGGTCGAGGCGGAGACGGCCTGCATGATCAGCTCGGCCAGGTGGACCTCCTCGAGGTCGAGGTGCATGACGCCGGCGTCGAAGCGGGAGATCTCCAGCAGGTCCTCCACCAGCTGCCGGAATCGGTCGATGTCGGCGACCATCAGGTCGAGCGCCGCCTTCGCCCGCTCGGACATGTCGTCCCGCTGGTTCTCGAGCACCTCGATCGACGCCGACAGGGTCATGAGGGGCGAGCGCAGCTCGTGGCTCACGTTGGAGGCGAACCGGGCGTCGCGCTGGATGCGTTCCTCGAGGGCGGCGGCCATGTCGTTGAACGAGTCGGCCAGCGGCGCCAGGTCGGCGTCGGCGCTGGCCTCGACACGGGTGTCGAGCCGACCGGTGGCCAGGGAGTGCGCCGCCTCGCGGATCCCGACCAGTGGCCGCAGGACCCGGCGGGCGGCCCACCAGCCCAGGGCCGCCCCGGCCAGGGTGGTGATCAGCGCCGCCGCCAGCAGCGAGATGCTGATCGACTCGAGCGTCGACTCGAGCTCGTCCAGCGACACGATCTCGAAGTAGGCGCCGTTGACGGACTCGAGCGGCACGCCGACCGCCAGCTCGGTCTCGTCGTTGTACCGGAAGCGCATCCGGGCCGGCTGCCCCGACTGCACCAGCTCGCTGAGGTCGGCCGGGAGGCTGTCGCCGCTGAATTCGGCGTTGAGCGGGTACCACGTGCCCTCCAGCAGCAGCACGGGATTGGACCCTGTCGGCGTCACCAGCGACGACACCACCCCCAGCGGGTCGGTCACGTCGGACTCCAACTGGTTGCGCACGTTCTGTGCGTTGGCGTAGGTCTGGGCGGTGGCGGCCGACTCGCGCTGGTCGAGCAGGTTGCGCCGGGTCAGCCCGATGGTGGCGCCCGCGAGCACGACCGACATGAACAGGGCGCCAACCGCGAAGGCGATGGTGATGCGGGCTCGGAGTCCCAGACGGGGGAGGAAGCGCCTCACCGGGCCTGGGTTCAGGCCTGGAGCTTGTAGCCCAAACCGCGCACGGTGACAACGTGGCGCGGGTTGGCGGGGTCGGCCTCGACCTTCGTGCGCAGCCTGCGCACGTGCACGTCGACCAGGCGGCCGTCCCCGAAGTAGCCGTAGCCCCACACCCGCTCGAGCAGCACCTCGCGGCTGAACACTCGGCCGGGGCTCGACGCCAGCTCGACCAGCAGGCGGAACTCGGTCTTGGTCAGGTGGATCTCCTCGCCGCCGCGGCGGACCACGCCCTCGTCGGGGATGATCTCGAGTTCGCCGAAGCGGAGGTGGGTCGCCGTGGCGTCGGTGGAGCGGGCCCGGCGCAGCAGCGCCCGGATCCGGGCCGACAGCTCCTTGGGCGCGAACGGCTTGGTGAGGTAGTCGTCGGCACCCGCCTCCAGCCCCGCCACCACGTCATGCGTGTCGGCTCGCGCCGTCACCATGACGATCGGGACGTCGGAGTTGCGGCGGATCGCCCGACAGACGTCGAAGCCGTCGATGCCCGGGAGCATGATGTCGATGAGCACCACGTCGGCGGGCTGGCGCTGGAAGGAGTTGAGCGCCTCCTCGCCGGTGTCAGCTTCCTCGACGGACCAGCCCTCGTCCTCGAGGGCGAGCTTGACGGCCGTGCGTATCCGCTCGTCGTCTTCGACCGACAGGATCCGTGTCCCCACGGGCATGATGGTGCCTCATCTCGCGCGCCCGCGCCGAACGGGGCGGGCGGAGGGCGGTTCGCTCAGTCCGCGAGGCTGTCGGTCTCGAGGTCGCGATACGCGGAGAGCAGCGCGTCGCGCCCGGCCCCGCGGCTGGTGCGGTAGTGCAGCCCTCCGGGCAGGTCGGACCCCAGCGTCCGGCAGGTGACCAGCGCCCTGGCGCCCTCGTCGGTGAACGACTCTAGGCCCCGCAGGTCGATGTCGAGATGCGAGGGGCCGGTGGCGACCGCGGCGGTGGCGGCGTCGATCAGGGCGTCGCCGGTCGACTGATCGAGACCGCCCTCGACGGCGATCACGACTGCGGTCCCGTCGGACGTGACGTTGATGGCAGTGGGTTCGGGTTCGGGCATGGAGGCGAGATCGTCGCTTCCGGCGGCGGAGGGCCGCGTGGGCGACCCAGCGGTTGCGGCGGACATCTCCACGAGGATGCCCACGGATCGTGACGGCGCGGGGCGCAAGTCCATTGCGATCTGGTAACGACTTGGCATCTCGGTGACTCACGACACATTATGGGCGCCCAGAGAGCTGAGGAGGCCACGCAGCGTATTGAACAAGCCGGGACCGGCGGCCACGATCGAGCCGGCGTCGGGCCCCGCCGGCCCGCCATCGATGGCCGACACGAGGGCACCGGCCTCGGCGGCGATGAGGCCGCCGGCTGCCAGGTCCCACCAGGCGAGGCCCCGCTCGTAGTAGGCGTCGACGCGCCCGCAGGCCACCGAGCACAGGTCGACCGACGCTGCGCCCATGCGACGGATGTCGCGGATGCGGGGGATCAGCTCGACCAGCACCTGCGCCTGGGCCCGCCGTCGCTCGGCGGCGTAGCCGAAGCCGGTGGCCACGAGCGCGGTGCTCACTTCGTCCAGGGAGGAACACGAGATCGCCCGGCCGTTGCGCCGCGCGCCGCCGCCCCTCGTGGCGGTGAACACGTCGCGGTCCATGGGGTCGACGACCACGGCCGCGATCACGCCCATGTCGTCCTCGGCGGCGATCGACACCGCCCAACCGGGGTGGCCGTAGAGGTAGTTGGTGGTGCCGTCGAGCGGATCGATCACCCAGCGCAGGCCGCTGGTTCCCGGCGAGGCGCTGCCCTCCTCGCCCACCAACCCGTCGTTGGGGCGGGCGGCGAGCAACGTCGACACGATGAGCCGCTCTGACGCCCGGTCCACCTCTGACACCATGTCGGTGGCCGTCGACTTGGTCTCGACGGTGGCGCGTGCCCGCTCGAACCCGTCGAGCAACAGGTCCGCGGCCCGGTGGGCGGCATCGGTGGCGAGGTCCAGGAGCGCGACCGGACCGGTACCCACAGCCATGGCGGGCGACGGTACCGTGCCGCCGATGGCCCCGGTTCCGCCCGACGCTCGCGGTGCGGTGGATCTGCGCAGCGACACCGTGACCCGCCCGACACCGGCCATGCGGCGCGCCATGGCCGAGGCCGAGGTCGGCGACGACGGCTTCGGGGACGATCCCACGGTCAACCGCCTGCAGGAGATGTTCGCCGAGCGCGTGGGCAAGTCCGAGGCGCTCTTCGTCCCCTCGGGGACGATGGCCAACCAGATCGCGCTGCGGGTCCTGGCCGCCGCCGGCACGCTGGTCGTGGCGGGCCGGCGGCAGCACGTCGTGACCCACGAGGGTGGCGCGTTCGGCGCCAACCAGTCTGCGCAGCTCCACGTCGTCGACGACGGCGACGGCACCCTCGACCCCGCAGAGATCGCACACCTGGTCGCCGGTGCCGAGCACCGCTGGCCGCCCCCGGCGGCGGTCGTCGTGGAGAACACGCATCTGGCGTCGGGGGGCCGGCCCTGGCCGCTCGAGCGGCTCGAGGCCGTCGCCGCCGTCGGCGTCCCCGTCCACCTCGATGGGGCGCGGCTGTTCAACGCCACCGTGGCCACGGGTGCTACCGCGGCCACCCTCGCCGCCCCGGCCACGCTCGTGACCGCCTGCCTGTCGAAGGGCCTGGGGGCCCCGATCGGCTCGTTGCTGGCGGGCCCCACCGACCTCATCGGCCAGGCGCGTGTCGAGCGCAAGCGGCTGGGCGGCGGCATGCGGCAGGTGGGGATTGTGGCGGCCGCCGGCCTCGTGGCCCTGGACACGATGGTGGAGCGCCTGGCCGACGACCACGCCCGCGCCCGCACCCTGGCCGAGGCGGTGGCAGAGCGCTGGCCCGACTCGGGCTGCGTCCCCAAGGAGGTGGAGACCAACGTCGTGCTGTTCCGGCACCCCGAGCCGGCGGTCCTGCTGGACGCGCTGGCGGCAGACGGCGTTTGGGCCGTGACGCTTGGTCCGCAGACCGTGCGGCTCGTGACCCATTGCGACATCGACGACGCCGCGATCGCCCGGGCGGTTGCCGCCATCCACCGGGTCCCTTAGGTCGATGGCGTCCGCCCTGCTCGACGAAGCGCCGGCGCGGGCGCTCGCCGTCTACGCCCATCCCGACGACCCCGAGGTCTCGTGCGGGGGCACGCTCGCCCACTGGGCGCGGGCTGGCGCCGACGTCCGGCTGGTCGTGGTCAACGCCGGCGACAAGGGTTCGCCCGATGCCGCCACCGACCCCGCGGAACTAACCGAGCGGCGGGCGCGGGAGGTCGACGCCGCCGCGGGAGTGCTCGGGCTCGCCGGCGTCGAGCTGATGGGACTGCCGGACGGCGACGTGACCAACGACCTCGCCCTGCGGGCCCGACTCGTGGAGCTGATCCGCACCCACCGCCCCGACATCGTGGTGTGTCCGGACCCCACAGCGGTGTTCTTCGGCGACAGCTACGTCAACCACCGCGACCACCGCGAGGTGGGTTGGGCCGTCGTCGACGCCGTGGCCCCGGCGGCGGCCAGCCCGCTGTACTTCCCCGAGACCGGCCCGCCGCACCAGGTCGCAGGCCTGCTGCTGTCGGGCACCCTTGAGCCCGACGTGTGGGTCGACATCTCCGACTCGCTCGAGCTCAAGGTGGCGGCCGTGCAGTGCCACGAGAGCCGGGTGGGTGGCGATCCTGCGCTGGTCGCCGAGCTGCTGCGGACCCGCACCGCCGAATCGGGCGCGCAGGTCGGCGTGAGCCACGCCGAGTCGTTCCGCCGCCTTCGCTTCGGCTGACGGCGCCGCGTGCGCCCCGTCGGCTAGTGGGGCGGCTCGCAACACGGCGCCGGAAATCAACGGCCCCCGACGCCGCTGGCTGTGTCCTCGTCCTCGCCGCAGCTACGGCTGCGCCTTCGTCCTGCGTCCTTGCCGTCGACGCCGGATGGCTCGCCGATTTCCGGGCGAGCGTTACGAGCCGCCCCACTCGTGGGTCGGGGCCGGGGGCGAGCCCTCTTGGCGGTGCTGGATCGTGCGCCACTCGCCCATGGCGCGCAGCGCCAGCGTGGCCACCACCGCAACGCCGAGGGCACCCAGGATCGCACCGCCCAGTCCGGCGAGCCCGGCGAGGATCCCGGGGTCGTCGTAGGTCAGGTCGACGAAGGCCCACCCGATCAAGCCGCCGCACAGGCCCCCAACGAGGATCGACACGAACGCCAGCACCCGCGCGGTCGCGGAGGGCAGGGCGCTGGGCGCGTAGTCGCCGTCTGCGGTAGGCGGTCCGGGGGCCGGCACGCAGCCACTTTAGGGGCGACGTGCCACACTGGGCCGATGCGGGATTGGCTGGTCGGAGGTGGGCTGATCCTCGACCAGGGCGGCCTGCTCCTGGTCCGCAATCGGCGCCGCAGCGGCGAGCACGATTGGACCCCGCCCGGCGGCGTGATCGACGCGGGGGAGACGCTCATCGATGGCCTCACCCGCGAGGTCGCCGAGGAGACGGGCGTGACCGTCTCGCGCTGGCGCGGTCCCGTCTACGAGGTGGAGGTGGAGGCGCCGGGCCTCGGCTGGCGGCTGCGGGTGGAGGCACACCTGGCTCTAGAGCACGCCGGCGACCTCCGCGTCGACGATCCCGACGGCATCGTCGTCGACGCCGCGTACGTTGACGCCGAGGACTGCGAGGGCCACCTCGCCGGGTGCCACCTCTGGGTCAGCGAGCCGCTGGCGGACTGGCTGTCCCGCCGGTCGGTCGACAGCCAGCGGTACCGCTACTGCGTGGAGGGCGACGATCCCCGGACGGCCACGGTCAGCCGAAGGTGACGGGCGGCCCGCCGCAGGCCCCCATGCACAGTGAGTCCGAGGTCGGATCGGCGGCATCGCGAGCGGCCAGGACGATCCTGCACGTCGACATGGACGCCTTCTTCGTGTCGGTCGAGCTGCTGCGCCGGCCGGAGCTGGGGGGGCGGCCGGTCGTGGTGGGCGGCACGGGGAGCCGGGGCGTGGTGGCCGCGGCCAGTTACGAGGCCCGCGCCTATGGCGTCTTCTCCGCCATGCCGAGCGCCCGGGCCCGGCGGCTGTGCCCCCATGCTGTTTTCCTGCCCGGCGACCACGCGCACTACGGCGCCGTGAGCGAGCGGGTGATGGACCTCTTCCGCTCGTTCACCCCCCTCGTGGAACCGATCAGCCTCGACGAGGCATTCCTCGATGTCACCGGTGCCCGGCGCTCGCAGGGCGACGGGGCCACCGTGGCCCACCGCATCCGGGACGAGGTCCTGACGCGGGAGGGGCTCACGTGCTCGGTCGGGGTGGCGCCCTCGAAGATGCTGGCCAAGCTGGCGTCGGAGGCGGCCAAGCCGCGGGCATCGATGGACGGTCCGGTTGTCGGCGAGGGCGTGCAGGTCATCGCTCCCGGGAAGGAGCTGGCGTTCCTCCACCCGCTGCCCGCCCGTGCGCTCGGGGGCGTCGGCCCGGCCACGCTCGATCGCCTCGAGCGGCTCGGTGTGCGCACGGTCGGCGACATCGCCGACCTGCCGGAGGACACGCTGGTGGCGGCGCTGGGCTCGGCGCACGGCCGGCACCTCGGCCAGCTGGCGCGAGGCATCGATCCGCGCCCCGTCGAGCCCGACCAGCAGCTCAAGTCGGTGGGCCACGAGGAGACCTTCGCCCACGACCACCACGAGCAGGAGACGCTGAACCGTGAGGCCGTGCGCATGTCCGACGGCGTGGCCTGGCGCCTCCGCCGCGCAGGCCTGGCCGGTCGGACCGTGACGCTCAAGGTGCGGTTCGCCGACTTCCAGACGATCACCCGGTCGTCGACCCTGCCGACCACGGTCGACGACGGTCCGACGGTGGCCCGCGCGGCGCTGGCGCTGCTGGCCGGAGTCGATCCCACGCCCGGGGTCCGCCTCCTGGGCGTGAGCGTCTCGGGCCTGGTGGCGGGCGCAGCCCAGCAGCTCAGCTTCGAGGATCTCGGGGGCCCCTCGTGGCACGAAGCGAGCGGGGCGGTCGATGCCATCCGCGAGCGCTTCGGCGACCGCGCCATCGGTCCGGCGTCGGCGGTGGGGGAGCGCGGTCTCCAGATGCCCCGCCGGGGCGAGCAGCAGTGGGGGCCAAACGACCGGGGAGCGGCCGACCGGCGATCCGAGTGAACATTTTCCCATGGGCCCTCGCGTTGTCGTTCCAGGCGGCCTGTGGAACACTTGTCCGCGCCGGTTCGGTCTGCCGACAAGGGGTTCCGGTGCCGCTATCCGAGGACGAGGAACGCATCCTCCAGGAAATCGCACAGCGGTTCTATGAGGACGATCCATCGTTCGCGCGTGAGGTGAGCGAGACCACCCTCTACCGCCACACGGTGGGCCGGATGAAGTGGGCCGTGGTGGGCCTGGTTGCCGGCGCGGTCTTCCTGGTTGCCACCCTGTCGACCTCCTACTGGCTGTCGTTCATCGGCTTCGTCTGCATGCTCGGCAGCGCGCTGCTGTTCGAGCGCAACCTCCGCAAGTTGGGGCGCGCCGGGCTCGACCAGCTCTCGAAGTCGGTCCGCGCCAACGGGCTGCGCGAGGCCCTCGGCGGCGCCGGGCGCCGGGTCCGCGAGCGGTTCCGCCGCGACGAAGAACGCGACGACGAGTAGCCGCGCCGCCGGCCGCGGCGCGAGCCGTGACCGCTCGTTCAGCGACCCGCGGCCACGACCGCGTGGTGCTGCGTGACGAGCCGGGTCCGGCGATCGCGGCGCCGCAGCTGGCGGATGTCGAAGTAGCGGAACAGCCGCGGCCACCGGGGCTCCCACCGGTTGATCTCGGCATTGACCGAGCTCCAGGTGCGCTGCGCGTTGGCCACGTCGTCGGTTGTCGGTAGTTCCTCCGCGTACGCGGTCCGTTCCATGGTGCGCGCCAGGCCCTGGACCTGCTCGCCCGAACGCGGCACCGCCGCCACCAACCGGTTCGCGGTCTCGGCGACGGTGAGCGACGCCGGCAGCCGGACGCCGGCAGCCTCCGCCCGCTCGATCGCCTGGCGCCACGAGAGCCGCACCTTGTCAGCGGGGCTCCTGGCTCGGCGGCGCCGGACGTAGCGGCGGCCCACGATGGCCAAGGGGACCAGCACCAGGTAGGCCGCCAGGATCAGCCCTATGCCGATCCCGACCTTGCGCACGCCCTCGGGCAGGCCGGACTCGGCCTGGCCGGCCTGGCCCGTGCCGCCACCTTCGGCGAGACCGGCGTTGAGCCGCTGTTCGTCGCCGGCGCTCAGCTCGCCCGGCGTTCCCGTGTCGGTCCCCTCGCCGGCGCCCGGAGTCACCGCACCCGCGGTTCCGCCGGTGGAGTCCTGCTGCCCGGCAGGGAGCAGGCCCAACCACTGATCGCCCCCGACGGGGGCGCGTCCGGGCGTCGGCTCGAACGGCACCCAGCCGTAGCCGTGGAAGTAGACCTCGGGCCAGGCGTGCGCGTGGACGCCGCGGACCCGGTACAGGGTGCGGTCCTCCGGATCCTGGGCGCCCCACGTGAAGCCGACGGCCACGCGCGTCGGGAGGCCCACGGTCCGGGCCATGGCTGCGAACGCTCCCGCGAACTGCTCGCAGTAGCCACGGCGAGTCTGGAACAGGAACGTGGTCAACGCGTCGGCGCCGGCGCCGGGTCCGACGGTCTGGTCGTAGGTGAAGCGCGAGCTCCTGAGGTACTCCTGCAAGGCCATTGCCCGGTCGTAGGGCGTCGCTGCGCCCGCCTCGCGGACGACGAGCTCGGCTCGCTGCCGGACGTCCGTCCTCAGCGCCGGAGTGTCGGGTAGGGCCGTGTACTGCTCGCGAAACTCGGCCGGCACGTCGTCGTCGCTGACCCCGCGAAGCTGGTCCTCCGTCCATTGGGGGATGGCCGAGGTGACCTCGTAGGTCATGCCGTCGGACGTGGGGACGTCGCGGTCGACGATCAGGGTGCTGGAGTCCTGGTCCCAACCGACGTCGGTGTCGCCGGCGTCGAGCGAACGCGGCTCGAAGGCGGCGGGGAGCCAAACACCGCTCAGCGCCTCGACCGTGACCGTCTGGCGGACGGACTCGGTGTCCGCCGCCGAGTCGACGGCCCGCGGCAACTCGCCATCAGCGTTGTCGGTGCCGTACGACGACTTCCAGATCTGGCCGTCGAACTCGTCGAGAGCGGTGAGCCGCCAGTAGGACGGCGCTTCGCTGCGCACCGTGAAGACCTCGACGTTGGGTTGTTCGACGATCCGGGTGCGCAGGTCGACCATCGGGCTCGGCACGACCCGGGTCGGCTCGTCCTCGCCGATGTTTCGCCAGTCGATGACGGCGTCGGCCTCGGCACCGGGCAGCCGGGGACCGGCCACGGCGCCGGCCACCACCGCGACGGCCGCCAGCGCTGCGCCCGTGCCGAGCAGGGACCAGCGCCCCCGATCACGGTGGCTCGCGGCCCAGGTCGACGACTCCTCCTGGACGAGGGTCCGGTGCAGCAGCACGAACAGCAGGGCCGCCGCCGCGAACACCGCGGCCGACGCCACGCGGCCACCGGATGCGCCGAGCGCGGCGGCGAACAGGAACAGGGTGGTGGCCGGCAGCAGGGCCTCGAACGCCGCCCGGGCGCGGAAGGCGGCCCAGTCGGCCACGAATGCCACGAACCAGATGGCGATCGCCGTGGCCACGATGAACCCGTTGACCACCGGGGCGGGGGCCTTCACGTCCTGGAAGACCCGCCAGGCGGCGTCCAGGTCGTCGCCGAGCGCGTTGAGGGTCGCCCCGGTCGGGAGCAGGTAGCCGAGGGTGTCGCCGAAGCGGGTCCAGGTGATGAACAGCATCCCGGCGACGGCGGTGATCGCGGCCGCCGGCAGGAGCGCCACGCGCCGGCGGCGCAGCGTCGCGACCACCGCGTGGGCGGCGATCGCCTGGAGGGCCAGCGGCCCCCGGTAGGACCCGTCGAGGAACAGGCGGTGCATGCCGGTGATGGCGGCCAACGTCACCAGCGCCAGCGCCACCTCGGTGGCCAGCAGCAGGTGCCCGTGCCGGCGCTCGCTCATCGAGAGTCCCCCACGGGGATGTCCGGCACCGCGTTCATCGCCGCGGCACCCTTGTCGCCGGTGCCGCGCCCGTCCTGGACAGGGGTACGGCCGGGCTTGCTGGCGGCGATGGCGCGGTCCCACACCTCACCGAACGGAGCCCCGGGCCCGACCCGGAGCAGTGTCGCCGAGCCACCGACGGGTACCGGGGCGCGGGCGCCCGCGCTGGCGCCGTCGACCTGGACCACGGTGAGCGAGCCGAACCGGCGGCGCAGCCGGGTCACGCCGGAGAGCTCGGCCGACGTGGTCTGCGCCACGATCACCACCAGCGCGCCGCCACCGCTGCGGTTCAGCAGGTCGAGCATGGTCCGCAGGCTGGCGCTGCCGGCGGCGTCGATCACGGCCAGGTGCTCGAGCAGCGCCTCGCTGTGGGTGGCGCCGACGCCGAAGCCGGAATCCGTCCCGTCGGTCGTCACGAGCCGGACCAGGTCGTGCCGCGCGCCATTGGCCATGACCACGCTCGCCGCCGCCGAGACCGCCAGCTCGAGCGACACGCTGTCGTGGGCCGCCCGGCGGACGTCGAGCAGGACGGTCGTCCGCCCCTGCCAGGGCTGCTCCTGATGGCGTACGAGCAGCTCGTCGTGGCGGGCGGTCGACGGCCAGTGGATCCGTCGCAGGTCGTCGCCCACGACGTATGGCCGCAAGGCGTAGAAGTCGTCGCCGGTCTTGCCCAGCGCGTGGGGACGGATGGCGCCGGCGAGCGGGTCGTGCCCCGAGGTCAGCGGGACCGGCCGGATGTCGTCGACCGCCGGGAACACGGTGACCTCGACCTCGGGGGCGCCCACGCTGCTCGCCTGCACCAGGCCGAACGGGTCACTGACCACCACCCGCAGCGGTCCGACGCGCACGATCCCCCGGCGGCTCGTCGGCAGCCGGTACGTGGCGAGCGTGGCCGCGCCCCGGTCCAGCGGCGGCACCAGCAGCTCGGCCCCTGCGGTCCCCGACACCGGGTCGCGCAGCCGCAGGACCGGCGTGTCGGTCCGGCGCAGGTTGCGCAGGCGCACGTCCACCCGACTGACCTGGCCGGCATGGACGCGGGCGGGGTGCACCGTGCGGTCGATCTCGACGTCGAGCCGCGTCAGGCGCACGTAGAGCACGGAGAACACCGCCAGGCCCAGGGCCACAGCACCGAACACGTACAGCTCGTTGATGCCGAGCAACCGCGCGAGCACGACGAGCGCCACGCCTCCCCAGACGACCAGCCACCCCTGCCGGGTCAACATCGTGGGGTGGTCACGGGGTCAGTGCCCGCCGGGGACGGGGACGGCGCGCAGTACTTCGTCGAGTGCGTCCGCGGGCGACATGCCCTGGAGCTGGGCCTCGGGGGTGACCAGCAGGCGATGGGCCAACACGGGGCTGGCCAGCGCCTTGACGTCGTCGGGGATCACGTAGGCGCGGCCCTGGGAGGCGGCCCGGGCCTTGGTGACCCGGAGCAGCGCCAGGGTGGCACGCGGCGAGATGCCGAGCGCCAGGTGGGCGCTGCGGCGCGTCGCCTGCGCGAGGTCGACCAGGTAGGCCTTGAGGCTGGGGGCGACGTGCACGCCCTTGGCGGCGGCGGACAGGGCCATCACCTCGTCGTTGCCGATCACCGACCCGATGTCCCGGTACGCGTCGTGGTCGCCGTGCGTCTCGAGGATCTCGAGCTCGGCGGCGGGCGCCGGGTAGCCCACCGACACGCGGATGAGGAAGCGGTCGAGCTGCGACTCGGGCAGCGGGTAGGTCCCCTCGTGCTCGATGGGGTTCTGGGTGGCGATGACCATGAACGGCCGGCTGAGGGGGTACGTCACCCCGTCGACGGTGACCTGGTTCTCGGCCATCGCCTCGAGCAGCGCCGCCTGGGTCTTGGGCGAGGCGCGGTTGATCTCGTCGGCGAGCACGACGTTGTTGAACACGGGCCCGGGCCGGAAGTCGAACGAGCCGTCGCCCCGGTTCCACACGGTGATGCCCACCACGTCGGAGGGCAGCAGGTCGGGCGTGAACTGCACCCGCCCGAAGCTGCACTCGAGCGACGTGGCGAGCGACTTGGCGAGATTGGTCTTGCCCACGCCCGGCACGTCCTCGAGGAGCAGGTGGCCCTCGGAGACGAGGCACAGGAGCACGAGCTCGATCACGTCGCGCTTGCCTTGGATGACGCGCTCGACGTTGTCGATCACGGTGTCGTAGTAATCGGAGAAGGTCGCCCCCCGGGCAGCCGCGGTTTGGCTGGTGGCCACAGCCTCGTACTCCCTCCGTCGTTGGGTGAGCCAGGTCAGGTTAGGCCGCGGACGACGTAAGGCGGGCGCGAGGCCCGCGCGTGGCGACGAGTAGGTTGCCGCGAGCCCGAGCGGGCGTACCGAAGGCGGGAGAGCTGGGGGCCAGGAGCAGGAAAAATGTCGGAGCTGGTGCTGGCGGTCGACATCGGCGGCACGAAGCTGGCCGCCGGGCGGGTCGACGGCGACGGCGTGTTGACCGACCAGCGGGCGGTGCCGACGCCGGTCAGAGGGACCGCCCGCGAGCTCTGGGACGTGCTGGCGGGGCTGGTCTCGGCCGTGCGGAGGGATGACGAGGCGGTGGTCGGCGTCGGCTGCGGGGGGCCCATGGAGCCCGGTGGCGCGACGGTGTCGCCGCTGAACGTGCCGGCGTGGCGGGGCTTCCCGCTGCGGGCGCGGCTGGGGACCCTGACCGGCCTCCCGGTCCACATCGACAACGATGCCAAGGCCCTGGCGCTGGGGGAGGGCTGGGTCGGTGCCGCCCGGGGCGTCAGCAACTACATCGCGATGGTGGTGTCGACCGGTGTCGGGGGCGGAATTGTGCTCGACGGCCGCCTGCTCGACGGGGCGACCGGCAACGCCGGCCACATCGGGCACGTGATCGTCGAGCCAGCGGGACGGACCTGTGCCTGTGGCGCGCAGGGCTGCCTCGAGGCGGAGGCGTCCGGGCCATCGATCCGCGCGGCAACGGGCCTCGACCCCCAGGCGGTGGGCGACGATGTCCGCCGGCGAGTCGGCACGCTGGTCGGCCGGGCCGTGGCGACGGTGGCCAACCTGCTGGACCTGCGGCTGGCCGTCGTGGCCGGTTCGGTGGCACTCGGCTACGGCGCCACCTTCTTCGACGCCGCCCAAGCCGAGCTGGATGCGCGGGCCCGGATCGAGTTCGCCCGCGGCGCCCGCGTCCTGCCCGCAGGGCTGGGCGACGCCGGACCGCTCGTGGGCGCGGCCGCCGTCGGCCGGCGGGGCCTCGGGCTCGACCTCGGCCTCGGCTCGGGGACCTGATGGACGCGATGCCGCCGCACTGGGCGTGGCGTGCGATGGCCGCCGTGGCCGGGCATCCGTCGGTGTGGGCCACCGCCTTCCGTCAGGCGTTGGTGTTGGCCGCCCCCGGATGGTGGCACCGCAGGCCGTTCCTGCCGCTGCCAGCACCCGAGTACCTACGGTTCCGCCTCCAAACCGCCTACGGCGGAGAGGGGGACAGGGACCCCGATCCCGACGACCTCCTGACCTACCTCCGCTGGTGTCGGGACCAACGGTCATCGCAGAAGTGGCGACGGAAGGGGTCGCGCCACCAGTAGTTTGTCCGCCACATGACCGAGCGTCGGCGAGCGAACCACGGGTACACCGGCCCACCCGCCGCGGGGTGGCGGTCGGTCCTCGCCGTGCCGGAGGCGCGTCGATGACCAGGGCGCTCGTGCTCAACGCCACGTTCGAGCCGCTGTGCATCGTCAGCGACCGCCGGGCGGTCGTGCTCGTGCTCGGCGAGACCGCCGAGATGCTTCACGCCAGCGACGCGGTCATGCACTCGCCCCGGTTCGCGGTCGCCGTGCCGTCCGTGGTGCGCCTGCGGCGGTTCGTGCGGGTGCCGTACCGCTGGAACACGCCGCTGAATCGCCGCTCGGTGTTCGCCCGCGACGACCATCGCTGTCAGTACTGCGGCGGGCCCGCCGAGAGCATCGACCACGTCGTGCCGCGCAGCCGCGGCGGCGACCACACCTGGGAGAACGTTGTCGCCGCCTGCCGGCCCTGCAACGTGCGCAAGCGCGACCGCATGCTGCACGAGACGTCGATGCGGCTGCTCCGGACGCCGAGCGTCCCGCGGGGGTCGAGCTGGCTGACGTTCGCGCTCGGCGTGGTGCCTGACACGTGGACGCCCTACCTCCTCAACGCCGCTGCCTAGTGCCTGCTGGGGCACCAGTGGACGCTCGCGGAGGTTCCGTGGATGTATCGCCGTGTCAGATTCGTCGCTGGCAAGGACGCAGGAGGAAGGCGCAGCCAGCGGCTGCGGTGACGACGAGGACGATGTCCAGTGGCGGATCTGGCCGGCGAGACGCCACGATGACCTCCGCGAGGGTCCACTAGGACGGTGACGGGGCCGCCTCCGGGTTGGGAGGTGCGGCGGCTCACCGGGCGGGCCGCCGACCTCCACGCCGAACCGCTGCCGGAGGCGCCCGGCCGGGCGGCGTGGGTCCTGGACGCCACGGCACCCGCGCTGGTGCTGGGCTCCACGCAGTCCGAGCGGCTCGTCGACGGCGAGGCCGCGGCAATGGCCGGCATCGAGGTGGCCCACCGCCGGTCGGGTGGCGGTGTCGTGCTGGTGCTCCCGGGCGAGACGGCCTGGGTCGACGTGATCCTCCCCGCCGGCGACCCGCTGTGGGACGACGACATCGCCCGTGCCGCCCACTGGCTAGGGCGGGCCTGGCAGTCGGCCCTGGCGGAGCTCGGCGTCGAGCCGACCGAGGTCCACGAGGGCCCGCTGGCGTGCGGGCCCCTGGGTCGCCTCGTCTGCTTCGCGACGGTCGGGGCCGGCGAGGTGACGGTCCCCGGTGGCGACGGGCCCCGCAAAGTCGTGGGCATCAGCCAGCGCCGCACGCGGGCGGCGGCCCGCTTTCAGTGTGCCGCCTACCGCCGGTGGGACCCGGACCCGCTGGCCCGGCTGCTGCGGCTGGACCAGGAGGGCCGCCGGGCCATCGCCGACGCCGCGATCGGCACCGGGCAGGGCCCCGCCGCCCTCGTCGACGCGTTCCTGCGCCGGCTTCCGGCCTAGCCCGGCACTCAATCGGCTTTCGGTAGCCAGCGGCCGCGGAACGCCGGAAGGAGCGGTCGCGCCTTGTCTCGTGGGGCTTGGTGGGGTAATTTCCCACGAAGTGGAGAGCCCTGGTGGACCGGGACCGCAAGTCGAGGCCGCAGCCGTCGCTCCGGCGCGCCCCGAGGTCCGCTGGTTCATGGGGTCCTACGAGCACTCTGTCGACGACAAGAACCGGCTGGTCCTGCCCGCGACGTACCGCGGCCGGCTCGCCGACGGCGCCTACCTCGGACCGCTCGACGCCTTCCTCGGGCTGTGGCCGGCCGAGGGCTTCGGGGCCGTCATCCAGCGCTGGGAGGACGGCATCGGGCTGGGCCTCGTCTCCGAGGAGGCGTACGACGCCTTCTCCGCCGCGACCTTCGAGGTCCAGCCTGACGCCCAAGGCCGCATCGTCGTCCCCCGCTCGCTGCGGAGCTTCGCCGACCTGGCCGGCCCCGTCATGGTGGTCGGCGCCCGCCAGCGGATCGCGGTATGGGCGCGGGATCGTTGGGACCGGCGCATGGACTCCATCCCCGAAGGGCCCGACACGGCCGTTCGCCAGGCGGCGCGGGACCTGAAACTGTGAGGGCAACTCCCGCCCGGCTCCGCCCGCGTCGTCGAGCTATCCCCGGGTGCCGCCCCGCGCGCCCGCCGGTCCCCGGCCGGCGCGGTGGAAGGCCCCTTCTCCGCCCGCTTCCCATCGAGCCCGTCCCGGGGAGACATCCCGGCGAGCGCCGCCGAATGGGGATCGCAGTGAGCGAGCGCCAGTGAGCGGGGCGGCACCCCAGGGCGACCGGTTCGTCCACCGTCCGGTCCTGGTGGACCTGGTGGTCGAGCTGTTCGCCCCGGTCCCCCCGGGGGTCGTGGTCGACGCCACCGTGGGCGCCGGCGGCCACGCCGAGGCGTTGCTCGACGCCCATCCCCACCTGTCGCTCGTCGGGCTCGACCAGGACCCCGACGCGATCGACGCCGCCACGGAACGCCTGCAGCGGTTCGGCGACCGCGCCACCCTGCGCCATCGCCGATTCGACCAACTGCGGGCGGTGCTCGGCGAGCTCGGCCACCCCGCCGCCAGCGGCGCCCTGTTCGACCTCGGCGTCAGCTCCCCGCAGTTCGACCGGCCCGAGCGGGGCTTCAGCTACCGGGCGCCCGGCCCGCTCGACATGCGCATGGATCCCGGGCGGCCGGTGAGCGCCGCCGACCTGGTCAACGGCGCCCCCGAGGCGGAGTTGGCCCGCCTGCTGCACGCGTACGGCGACGAGCGCTACGCGCGCCGGATCTCGGCCGCGATCGTGGCGGCGCGCCCCATCACGTCCACCGAGCAACTGGCCGACGTGGTGCGCGACGCGGTGCCCGCACCGGCGCGCCGCCGGGGTGGGCACCCGGCCCGGCGCACGTTCCAGGCCATTCGCATTGCGGTCAACGACGAGCTCGCCATCCTGCCCGCCAGCCTCGACGACGCCATCGACCTGCTGGTCCCCGGCGGCCGCTGCGTGGCGCTCGCGTACCACTCGGGTGAGGACCGCATCGTCAAGGACCGGTTCCGGCTGGCGGCCGCCGGCGGCTGGACCGGGCCATCCCACCTGCCCACCCCGCCCGACGTCCACCCCACGGTGAGGCTCCTGCGCCGTGGCGCCTGGCGGCCCGGCGCCGATGAGGTCGCCGCCAACCCCCGGGCCGACGCGGCCCGCCTGCGCGCGGTCGAGAAGCTCGGGCTCCAGGAGGTGGCGTGATGGCCATCGCCCGTGTCGCCCAGCTCCCCAGCGGCCGCCCCGCCCGGGACCGTGACCGCCGCGACCGGCACCTCCGGGTCGTCCCGCCCAACCGCCGGGCCCACTTGGCGCTCCGGCTCACTCCGCGCGCCGGCGTGATGCTCACGATCCTGCTGTTCGCGGCCCTCTTCGGCGTGGCCGTGAGCCACGCCTTGCTCATCGAGGGGCAGGCCAAGGTCGACGACCTCGATCAGCAGGTGGCCGCCGAGCAGGCCCGCTACGAGGAGCTGCGGCGAGAGGTCGCCGAGCTGGAGGCCCCGCAGCGGATCCTGGGCGAGGCCACCGGAGAGTTGGGCATGGTGCCCGCCGGGGACCCGGTCTGGCTCTCGCCCGATGAGCCGGCGCCCACCGACGAATTGCCCGACGACCCGCCGCCCGAGTCGCCCGACACGAGCGCCGCCCGTGTCAAGCGCTACCTGGAGCCGACGGGTTGAGCCCCAGTGGTACCCGCACGCGTTCTGGTCGTCGTCATGCGGCACCTGACCGCATCGCGCCGACCGGGTCGCGGTCGCGGACACATCCTCCGGGTCGGAGCAGGCGAGCCAGCCGCGGGCCTCGCCTGCTCCGGCCCGGCGATCCCCGCTATCGCTCGCTGAGCCTCCTGGTCGCGTTCGGGCTCCTGTTCGGGGTCGTGGTGCTGCGCCTCGGCTACGTCCAGACCGTCGGGGCCCACCAGTACGTCGCTTACGGCGAGGAGCAGCGGATCGAGCCCATCGCGCTGCCGGCGGCGAGGGGCACGATCTTCGATCGCAACGGCAAGGACCTGGCGCTGTCGACGCCGGCGAAGAGCGTGGGGGCCGACCCCAGCGTGATCAGCGATCGGGCGGCCGCGGCCCGGAGCCTGGCGCGAGTGCTGCTGCTCCCGGGGAAGGAGGTGGCGAGCAAGCTCGCCACCGACACCCACTTCGTCTACCTGGCCCGGCAGGTCGAGGACGAGGTGGCGAAGCGAGTCGAGGAGCTCGACATCCCCGGCGTCCTGATCTTCGACGAATCGGCACGACTGTTGCCGGCGGGCGACATGGCCCGCTCGCTGCTCGGCAGCGTCGACCTTGACAACGTGGGGGTGGCCGGGCTCGAGCTCCGCTATGACGACCAGCTCGCCGGCGACCCGGGCGAGTACATGGTCGAGCGGGACCTCGAGGGCCGGACCATCCCCGGTGGGCGCAACCTGATCGACCCCGCCGAGCCGGGGGACGACATCGTGCTCACGATCGATCGCAGCCTCCAATTCGCCACCGAGGGGATCCTCGCCGAGCAGGTCCGGACCACCGGCGCCAAGGCGGGCTGGGCCGCGGTGATGGACCCCCGGAGCGGCGAGGTCCTGGCGCTGGCGAACGTCGAGACTGACTCGAAGACGCACATCGTCGGCAACACGGGCAACAACCTGGCCGTGACGCAGAACTTCGAGCCGGGGTCGGTCAACAAGGTGATCACCATGTCGGGGGCGCTCGAGGAGGGGCTGGTCGCCCCCGACACCGAGCTGCAGGTGCCCGACACGCTGCACGTCGCCGACCACGTCTACACCGACGCCCACGCGCTGCCACCGCAGATGACGGCGAGCCAGATCCTGTCCCGGTCCTCCAACATCGGAACGATCGAGATCGCCCAGCGACTGGGGATGCCCCGACTGGACGAGTACGTTCGTCGCTTCGGGTTCGGCCAGCGGACCGCCCTCGGCTTGCCTCACGAGGAACCGGGGATTCTGCTCGATCCCGACAATTGGTCCGGAACGTCGATCGGGTCGATCCCGATCGGCCAGGGGATCTCCGTCACCGCCATGCAGATGCTCCTTGCCTACAACACGATCGCCAACGACGGGGTCTACGTGCCGCCCACGTTGCTACGGGCCACGTTCGACGCCGAGGGCGAGCGCCACCCGGCGGTGCCCGCGGATGGACGGCGGGTGGTGTCGCCGACCACGGCGGCGCAGGTCCGGGAGATGTTGGCCCAGGCGGTGACCTCGGGGACCGGCAAGGCCGCGGCCATCGACGGCTACCGCGCGGCCGGCAAGACGGGTACGGCGCGCAAGCCCCAGCCCGGCGGCGGCTACCGGGACGCCCAGGGCAACTACCACTACGTCGCCAGCTTCGCCGGGTTCATCCCCGCCAACGATCCCCAGGTGTCGATCATCATCGTCATCGACGAACCGACGACGTCGGCGTACGCCAGCGACGTCGCTGCGCCCGCCTTCGCCAGCATCGGCCGCCAGGCGCTACGGACCATGCGGATCGCGCCGCCCGCGGCCGCCGCGGCGGTCGGCATACTGCCGCCGCTGGAGGAGTCGAAGGTGCGGGCCGAGCCCGCGTTGCCGCCGACCACCACGACGACCGCGCCGGCGACCACGACCGTCCCGGGCGCGACCTCGACGACAGCGTCGCCGACGTCACCGGCGCCCCCGGGGGCGCAGCCGGCCACCACGACCCCCACGCCTGTTCCCGCCCGCGGCGGCTAGGCGGCTAGGCACTACCCCGTGTTGCTCGGGCAATTGATCGCCGCCTACCCCGATGCGCGGCGCGGTGGCGCTAACGACGACCCCGACGTGCGCGCCGTGGTGCACGACACGCGTGACGTGGCCCCGGGGTCGTTGTTCTGCTGCGTGCGGGGCGCGCGGGTGGATGGCCATGACCTCGCCGGCGGTGCCGTCGCCGCGGGTGCGGTGGCGCTGCTGGTCGATCACACGTTGCCGCTGGCGGTGCCGCAGGTCGTCGTGCCCGACGTCCGCCGGGCGGTGGGCCCCATCGCCGCCGCGTTCTGGGGCAATCCCTCGCACGAGCTGGTGGTGGTGGGGGTGACCGGCACATCGGGCAAGACGACCGTGACCCACCTGCTCTGTCCTGTGTTGGAGGCATCCGGCCTCGCGCCGTGCGCGATCATTGGCACGCTGTCGGGTGCCCGGACGACGCCCGAGGCCACCGACCTGCAGGCCATGCTGGCCGCCCAGCGGGATCGGGGGACCTCGGGAGCTGGGGTCGGCCGGGGGGTCGGAGCTAGCCGGGGAGCCGTGGCAATGGAGGTGTCGTCGCACGGCCTGGCCCTGCACCGGGTCGACGGCACCCGCTTCGCCGTCGCAGTGTTCACCAACTTGTCGCAGGATCATCTCGACTTCCACCACACGATGGATGACTACTTCGCAGCCAAGGCCGCGCTGTTCGCGCCCGGGTTCACCGATCGGGCGGTCGTCTGCTCCGACGATCCGCGGGGCCGGGAGCTGCTCGCCCGCCTTGACGCAGCGGGGTCCGGGGTCACGGCCACCGCCTATTCGCTGGCCGACGCCGAGGAGCTCACGCTGTCGCCCGCGGGGGCGTCGTTCCGCTGGCGCGGCGAGCCAGTCGAGCTGGCGCTGGCGGGCCGGTTCAACGTGACGAACGCCGTCGCGGCCGGCGCGGCGGCGGAGGCGCTGGGCATCGAGGCCGGCGTCGTGGCGCGGGGCCTGTCGGCGGCGACACCCGTGCCGGGCCGGTTCGAGGCGATCGACGGTGGCCAGCTGTTCACGGTCCTCGTGGACTACGCGCACAAGCCCGATGCGCTCGATCAGGCCCTCCGGGCCGCCCGCGAGCTGGTCGCCGAACATGTGATCAGCTCCCACGGCCGCTCGGGCCGCATGCGGCTGCTGGTCGTGTTCGGCTGCGGGGGCGACCGGGACATCGCCAAGCGGCCACTCATGGGGGAGGTCGCGGCCCGGCTGGCCGACGACGTGATCCTCACCTCGGACAACCCCCGCTCCGAGGACCCGCTGGCGATCATCGACGACATCCGCGCCGGGATCGCTCCCGGTGCGGCCGCCACCGTCGCCGTCGAGCCCGATCGGCGCCGCGCCATCGGGCGGGCCGTCGCGGACGCCCGGCCGGGCGACGTGGTGGTGATCGCCGGCAAGGGCCACGAGACCACGCAGACGATCGGTCACACGGTCCGCCCCTTCGACGACCGTGAGGTGGCGCGTGCGACCCTGGCAGCGTTGGTACCGCGAGCCGGTGGCGGTGAGCGGTGATCTCACTCCTGCTCGCTGGGGGCATCAGCCTGGCGCTATCGCTCCTCGGGACCCGCTACCTGATCGAGTGGCTGCGCGCCCACCAGGTGGGCCAGCCCATCCACGCTGACGTCCCCGACGGGCACACGACCAAGGCCGGCACTCCGACGATGGGGGGCGTCGCCATCGTCGTCGCCGCCGTGCTCGGCTACGGGATCGCCCACGTCCGCGGGGGGCTGGCCTTCACCCGCAGCGGCGTGCTCGTCATGCTCGCCATCGCTGGCGCCGCCGTCGTCGGGGCGATCGACGATTGGATCAAGGTCAGCAACGAGCGGAACCTCGGCCTGTCGATGCGGGCCAAGATGGGCGGCCTCCTCGTAGTGGCAATCGGGTTTGCGATCGCCTGCGTGAGATGGACCGACGTGGAGACCACGCTCAGCTTCACGCGGGCCACCGAGCCCGGCTGGCAGCTGGGCGAGGTGGGTTGGGTCCTGCTGGCCGTGCTACTGATCCTCGGCACCGCGAATGCGGTCAACCTCACCGACGGGCTCGACGGCCTGGCCGCCGGTTCGTCGATCTACGCCTTCCTGACGATGACGGTGGTGGCGTTCTGGGCCTTCCGCCACCCCGAGGTCTACGGGATCAACCACGCCCTCGACCTGGCGGTCGTGGCCGCCGCCATGGTGGGCGGCATCACCGGGTTCCTGTGGTGGAACGCCCCGCCGGCGCAGGTGTTCATGGGTGACACCGGTGCGCTTGCGATCGGTGCCGGCCTGGCCGTGCTGGCCCTCACGCTCAACGTGCAGCTGCTGCTGCCGATCGTCGGCGCGCTGTTCGTCTTCGAGACGCTGTCGGTGATCGTGCAGGTCGGCAGCTTCCGCTTCTTCGGTCGCCGCGTGTTCCGCATGGCGCCGGTGCACCATCACTTCGAGCTCGGAGGATGGCCCGAGACCACCGTGATCGTGCGGTTCTGGATCCTGGCGATCATGTCGATGGCCGTGGCCCTGGGCATCTACTACGCCGACTTCGTCTCCATCGGGGTGCCGGACTGATGTTTCGTTCCGCAACCAGAGGTTGCGAAACGAGACTTTGGTCGCCGCCTGTCGGCGGCGTCGATCTCCTGTCGCTCGACCGGCAGAGCCGGCTCGAGCGACGTTGGGGGGCTCCGCCGGGAGGCTCTGCCCCCCACACCCCCCGCCGGCGCGCGCACCGAACGCCGTCAGGACCGCAGGTTGGCCGAGTCGAGGTCCTGGCGTGAGGGCGCTTGTCGTCGGGCTGGGGGTTACCGGTGCGGCGGTCGCCCGGGCCTTGGTGGCGCACGGGCACGACGTGGCGGCCGCCGACGACGCCGCCGGGCCCGCGGCCCGGGAGGCCGCGGCCGACCTGGGACTGGACCTGATCGAGGCACCGGCCGCCGACGAGCTGGCGGCGCTGGTGGCGGCCGCCGACGCCGTGCTGCCCGCCCCCGGACTGCCGGCCCGGCACCCCCTGTTCGCAGCCACGAGAGCCGCCGGCGTGCCGATCCTGTCGGAGTTCGACCTCGCCTCGTGGTGGGACGACCGCCCGCTGCTCGCCGTCACCGGCACCGACGGCAAGACCACGGTGACGACGCTCGTGCGCGACATGCTGCTGGCGTCCGGGCTGGCGGCCGTGGCCGTCGGCAACACGCCCGTCCCGCTGGTGGCCGCGATCGATGATCCGGCCACCGACGTGTTCGTGGTCGAGGCGTCCTCGTTTCGCCTGGAGCACTCCCAGCGCTTCGCTCCCACAGTGGGGGCGTGGCTGAACTTCGCCCCCGACCACCTCGACAGCCACCCCGACCTGGCGTCGTACGAGGCGGCCAAGGCGGGCATCTGGCGCGACCAGTCCGCCGACCAGGTCGCCGTGGGCAACGCCGACGACCCGGTGGTGGCGAGGCATCTGGCCGAAGCCCGGGCGAGGCACGTGACGTTCGGGCTGGGTGCCGAGGCCGACTTCCGCCTCGTCGGGGGCGCGGCGCCCGGCGGGCGCCTCACCGGACCGGGCGAGGGCCGCGGCGACGCCGTCGAGATCGCACGCGTCGAGGAGCTCGGGCGGTCCCTGCCGCACGACATCGCCAACGGGCTGGCGGCGGCGGCGACGGCCCTGGCGGGTGGCGCCAGCATCGAGGGCGTCCGCCGGGGCCTGCTGGACTTCCGGGGCCTCCCCCACCGAGTGGCGCTGGTCGGCGAGGCTGGAGGGGTGCGGTTCTACGACGACTCGAAGGCGACGACCCCGCACGCAGCGGTGACCGCCGTCGCCGGCTTCGAGTCGGTCGTGCTGATCGCCGGCGGCCGCAACAAGGGCCTCGACCTCCGGGTCCTGGCGGAGTCCGCGGGCCCCATCCGTGCGGTCGTGGCGATCGGCGAGGCGGCGCCCGAGGTGGCGGCGGCCTTCGACGGCGTCCGCCCGGTGACCCGCGCCGGCTCGATGGACGAGGCGGTGCGGGCCGCCGTCGACCTGGCCCGGCCCGGCGACGCGGTGCTGCTGTCGCCTGGCTGCGCCAGCTTCGACTGGTACGGCTCGTACGGCGAGCGGGGTGACGACTTCACCCGCGCCGTGGGCGAGGTCACCGGGGCCGCCGCGGGGAGGCGGGGGCCGCCGTGAGCACCGCGGTACGCGAGCGGGGGCGGGCGGCCGCGGGCGCGCGGCGGCGCCACCCCACGTCCCGACCGCCGCGGCTCAGCGCCACGGGTTCAGGGATGTTCCTGGCGCTGGCGTTCCTGATCGCGGTGTTCAACCTGTTGGGCCTCGTCATGGTGATGTCGGCGTCGTCCGTCATCGCCCTCGACGAGTACGGGTCCTCGTGGTACTTCGTGACCCGGCAGGCCGCCTGGGCGGGCGTGGGCGCCCTGGCCCTCGTGGCCCTGGCCCGCGTCGACTACCACCGCTGGCGCCAGCTCGCTACGCCGCTCCTGTTGGTGTCGCTCGGCTTCCTGCTCCTGGTGCTGGTTCCCGGCGTCGGCGTCGGCGCCAACGGTGCCACCCGTTGGATCGGCATCGGTTCGCTCACCTTCCAGCCCGCCGAGCTGGCCAAGTTCGCCCTCCTGGTGTGGGTCGCCGACCTGCTGGCGCGCCGGGCGGCGTTCATGCACAACTCCCAAGCCACGCTGCGCCCCGTCGTCGTCGTGCTGGCGGCCATGGCGACCCTGCTCATGCTCCAGCCCAACCTCGGCACCACCATCGTGCTGGCCGCAATCGCGCTGACCCTGTGCTTCGCCGCCGGGGCGCCGCTCGGGCCCCTGGCGGCGTGGACGACGCTCGGCATCAGCGCCGCCACCGCGCTCGCCCTCGCCGCGCCCTACCGCCGCAACCGGGTCCTCACGTTCCTCGATCCTTGGGCCGACCCCATCGACAAGGGCTACCAGAACATCCAGGCCCTGGTGGGCGTGGCCTCGGGCGGCTTCTTCGGACGCGGGCTCGGCGCCAGCCGCGCCAAGTGGGGGTTCCTGCCCTTCGCCCACACCGACTTCATCTTCGCCATCATCGGCGAGGAACTGGGCCTGGTCGGCGCCGCCGTGGTCGTGGGGTTGTTCGTGCTGCTGGTGATCATCGGTGTCCGGGTGGCGCTGCACGCGCCCGACCGCTTCGGCCTATTGCTCGCGATGGGCGTGACCGCTTGGTTCGGCGTGCAGGCCTTCGTCAACATCGGTGCCGTGATCGGCATCCTTCCCATCACCGGGGTCCCGCTCCCGTTCGTGAGTGCCGGAGGCTCGTCGCTCCTGTTCACGATGGCCGCCGGTGGCCTGCTGCTCTCGGTCGCGCGCCAGGCGCGGGCGACGAGCCTGCCGCCCGCGCCCCGGCCTCGGGTCGCCGCTGATGCGACGCGGTCGCCACGCGCAGGGGTGCTTCGCGCTGATCGCCGGGGGCGGCACCGCCGGGCACGTGCAGCCCGCCATCGCCATCGCCCGGGCGCTGGCCGACCGGGGGCACCCGGCGGCGTCGATCGAGGTCGTGGGCAGCGAGCGCGGCATCGAGACCCGGCTGGTGCCGGCGGCCGGGTTCGCGCTGACCACGCTTCCCGGACGCGGCTTCGAGCGCCGGCCGAGCCTGCGGAACGTCCGCTCCGCCTTCGCGCTGCTGGTGGCCTTCGGCCGGGCGTGGCGGCTGGTCGGCCGCCGCAAGCCCCGCGTGGTGGTGTCGGTCGGCGGCTACGCCAGCGTGCCGTGCGCGCTCGCCGCCGTCCTGCGGCGCGTGCCGGTCGTCGTCGCCGAGCAGAACGCGGCCCCGGGTGCCGCCAACCGGCTGGTGGGTCGGTTCGCCAAGGCGTGTGCGGTTTCGTTCGAGGGCACGCCCCTGCCCCGGGCCGTGGTGACCGGCAATCCCGTACGGCCCGAGGTGCTCGCCATCGACCGGGTGCGCGATGCGTCCACCGCCCGGACCAAGCTCGACGTCGAGCCCGGCCGGCACGTGGTGCTCGTCTTCGGCGGATCGCTGGGGGCGCTGCGGATCAACCGCGCCGCGCTCGACGCCGCGCGGCGCTGGGTGGCACGGAGCGACCTGCACCTGCGGCACGTGGTCGGGTCGCGTGACTGGGCCGAGATCACCGCGGGTGGCCCGCCGATCCCGGCGGACGCGCCGCTCCGGTACCAGGCCGTGGAGTACGACGACGACATGCCCACCTCGCTGGCGGCGGCCGACATCGCCGTGTGCCGCGCGGGAGCGAGCACGAGCTTCGAGCTGCTGGCCGTGGGCCTGCCCGCCGTGCTGGTCCCGTCCCCGTACGTGACGGCCGACCACCAGACCGCCAACGCCCGCCACATCGAGCGCGCGGGCGCGGCGGTGGTGGTGCCCGACGCCGAGCTCGACGGCGAGCGCCTGGTGGCCGAAGTCGACGCCCTGCTGTCGGACGCGCACCGCCAGGAGCAGATGGCATCGGCGGGACGGGCGGCGGCGCGCCCCGACGCCGCCGACGCGATCGCCGAGCTGGTGGAGCAGCACGCCCGTGGCTGACCGGCAACCGACTCCGGGCTCCTCGGGCCGCTCCGAGCTCGACCTCACCCGGTCGCGCCGCATCCACGTCTGCAACGTCGGCGGTGCGGGGATGAGCGCCGTCGCCACGCTCCTGGCGGAGATGGGACACCGGGTGAGTGGGCACGATCCGGTGGCGACGACGCCCTTCATGCCGATGCTGTTCGAGCGGGGCGTCAGCGTGTCCACCGGCCCCCGACCGCCGGCGCTGGGGGATGAGGTCGAGGCGGTCATCGTGTCCACCGCCACGCCTGTCGACGACGCGGACGTCGTCGCCGCCCGAGCTCGGGGTGTCCCGGTGCTGCACCGCTCGGCCGCCCTGGGCGCCATCTGCGCCCAGCGAACCACCGTCGCGGTGGCCGGCACGCACGGCAAGACCACGACCTCCGCCCTGCTGGCCACGATCCTCGCGGGCACGGGGCGGGAGCCGGGCTTCGTGGTGGGGGCGACGATGCCGCAGTTCGGCCGGAGCGCGGCCTGGGGGGGCCGGGGCCCGCTGGTGGTCGAGGCCGACGAGAGCGACGGCACGTTCCTCGCCCTCGGGGCTCACGCGGGCATCGTGAGCAACGTCGAGCCCGACCACCTGGAGAACTGGGGTGGCGAGCCGGCGCTCCGGCACGGCTTCGAGCGGTTCGTCGGGGGCCTCGATGGCCCGGCTGTGCTCTGCATCGACGACCCGGGCGCTGCGGCGCTCGTCCCCCACGCCAAGGACCCGGTCACCTACGGGGCGTCGACCGACGCCGAGTACCGGTTGGGCCGGGTCGAGCCCGAGGGGTCCGGTGTGCGCTTCGCGCTCCACCATGCGCCGACCGGAGAGACCGTCGACGTCGTTGTCCCGGCGACGCCGGGGAGGCACAACGCCGCCAACGCCTCGGGGGCGCTCGCCGCCGCCCACCGTCTCGGAGTGCCCCTGGCCGAGGGGTCGGCGGCGCTGGCGGGGTTCCGGGGCGTGGCCCGCCGCTTCGAGCGCCGCGGCGAGGCCAAGGGCGTGACCGTGATCGACGACTACGCCCACCTGCCCACCGAGGTGGCGGCGGCGCTGGCGGCCGCGGCGACCGGCCCATGGCGCCGAGTCGTGGCCGTGTTCCAGCCCCATCGCTACAGCCGCACCGAGTCCTTGTGGCGGGGCTTCGCGCACGCGTTCCGCGACGCCGACCTGCTGGCCATCACGGACGTCTACGCCGCCGGCGAGGCGCAGCGGCCGGGCGTCTCGGGCAAGCTCGTGGTCGACGCCGTGCTGGACGCGGACCCCTGGGCCCTCGTCGTGTGGCTGCCCCGGCTCGACGACGTGCTGGCCTGGCTGCGGGCTGTCCTGCGGCCGGGCGACCTGTGCCTCACGCTGGGTGCCGGGGACCTGACCGACCTCGCGCCCCGCATCGTGGCGATGCTCGAGGACCGCCGGTGAACGGCCGGCACCTGCCCGGGGGAGTGGCCCGAGGAAGGCCGCGGCCATGACCCGGGCCGGCGGGGCGGTCGCCGAGGCCGCGCGACTGCTCGACGGCCTGGCGCAGCGGGAGGTGCCGCTCGGGCCGCTGACCACCTATCGCGTTGGAGGACCGGCGGCCGTCTTCGTCGAGGCGTCGTCGGTCGACGATCTGTGGCGGGTGGCCGAGGCGGTCGCCGCCACCGAGCTGCCCACGCTCGTGGTGGGCAAGGGCTCGAACCTCCTGGTGGCGGACGCAGGCTTTCCGGGCGTGGCCGTGGTGCTCGGTCCCGCCTTCGCCGAGATCGCCATCGACGGCACCCGGGTCGAGGCGGGCGGCGCCGCAGCGCTCCCCGTGGCGGCGCGGCGCACCGTGCGCGCCGCGCTCACCGGCTTCGAGTGGGCGGTCGGCGTGCCGGGGTCGATCGGCGGCGCCGTGCGCATGAACGCCGGCGGCCACGGGTCCGACATGGCGGCATCGTTGATCGAGGCCCGTGTCGTCGACCTGGGGCAGCCGGGAAACGAGGCGGTCGTGCCGCTGGCACAGCTCGAGCTCGGCTACCGGCGGTCGGCCGTCGCGCCCCACCACGTGGTCGTGGCCGCCATCCTGGGGCTGCGGCCGGGCGACCGGGCGGCGGGGCAGCGGGAGATCGCCGAGATCGTGGCCTGGCGGCGCGCCAACCAGCCCGGCGGCCAGAACGCCGGGTCGGTGTTCACCAACCCGCCCGACGACTCGGCCGGTCGGCTGATCGACGCCGCGGGCTGCAAGGGCATGCGCCTGGGATCGGCCGAGGTGTCGCCCAAGCACGCCAATTTCTTCCAGGCCGACCCCGGCGGCTCGGCCGACGACGTCCGGGCGCTGATGGAGGCGGTGCGCCGGCGGGTGCGGGACCACTCCGGCGTCGATCTCCACCCCGAAACCCGCCTCGTGGGCTTCGCCAACCCTCAACAACCTCAAGCTGAACCTCGAGTAGAGGTCGAGGGTTGATGGGCGGCGCGGCGAAGACGGCCTCACCGGTCGTCGTCGATCCGCGCATGCGGTCGCGGCGCATCGCCGTGCGCCGTGACCACCGCAAACGCCGGTTCAAGCGGCTGACGGTGGCGCTGGCCGCCGTCGCCGTTCTGGTCGCGGCCGTCGTCGCCACGCAGACGCCGCTCCTCGACGTCGACCGCGTGCGCATCGACGGCGTCGGCCACACCGCCGCCGCCGACGTGCGCAGCGCCGCCGGGATCAGCCCCGGTGACACGATGGTCGGCGTCGACGTGGGCCGGGCCGCGGCCCACGTCGAGGACCTGCCCTGGATTGCGGAGGCGAGGGTGGCTCGCCGCTGGCCAGGGACCGTCGAGATCCACGTGACCGAGCGCGAGCCCCTGGCGATGGTCGGGGTCGCCGAGGGCCGGGTGGCGTTGGTCGACGAGGACGGGCGGGTCCTCGAGGTCACCGGCCAGCCACCCGCAGGACTCCCGGAGATAACCGGCCTCCGCGGGCGCATCGCCGAGGGCGACGAGCTCGGGCGGGACCCCCGCGACGCCCTGGCGATCCTGCGCGCGGTGCGTGAGCGCCTGCCCGGCGTGGTGGCTTCGGTCTCCATCGACATGGACGCCGCCCTGGCCTCGGGCGGTGAGATCCGGTTCGGCAGCACCGACGATCTGGACGACAAGATCGTTGCCGTCGAGACCGTCCTGGCCGACGTGGACACCGAGTGCCTCGAGCTGCTCGATGTGCGAGTTCCGGGAAGTCCGGCCTTGACCCGTCACCAGAGGTGTTCGTAGGCTGCGAGAGCAACCAGAGGTTGAGGAAAAGTATCGACCTCCACTTGAGGATGAGGCCGGGGCCGGTGGGGCTGCGGGTCTTTGGTACCTTTCTCAATCCCTGCTCGGGAGCAATGGCGGTTCCGAGCCGGACGAATTCTCCCCGGTGACCCTCGAAGGTGGAGGTGGGACGACCCATGGCCGGCAATCCGCAGAACTACTTGGCCGTGATCAAGGTGGTCGGAATCGGGGGTGGTGGCGTCAACGCGGTGAACCGCATGATCGACGCCGGGCTGAAGGGCGTGGAGTTCATCGCCATCAACACCGACGCCCAGGCGCTGCTCATGAGCGATGCCGACGCCAAGCTCGACATCGGTCGCGAGCTGACGCGGGGCTTGGGCGCGGGCAGCGACCCCGAGGTGGGCCGGCAGGCTGCGGAGGAGCACAGCGACGAGATCGAGGAGATCCTGAAGGGCGCCGACATGGTGTTCATCACCGCCGGCAAGGGCGGCGGCACCGGCACCGGGGGTGCGCCGGTGGTGGCCGAGATCGCCAAGAGCATCGGGGCGCTCACCATCGGCGTCGTGACCCGGCCGTTCTCGTTCGAAGGTCGGCGCCGCGCAGTGCAGGCGGAGCAGGGGATCCAGCACCTCAAGGAGAAGGTCGACACCCTCATCGTCATCCCCAACGACCGGTTGTTGACCGTGTCCAACGAGAAGACCTCGATGGTCAACGCCTTCAAGATGGCCGACGAGGTGTTGCTCCAGGGCGTCCAGGGCATCACCGACCTCATCACCACGCCCGGCCTCATCAACACCGACTTCGCCGACGTGAAGATGATCATGAGCAACGCCGGCTCGGCGCTCATGGGCATCGGCTACGGGTCGGGCGAGGGCCGGGCCCTGCAGGCCTCCCGCAACGCCATATCGAGCCCGCTGCTGGAGGCCTCGATCGAGGGCGCCCGCGGCATCCTGCTCACCATCGCCGGGGGCAGCGACCTCGGCCTGTTCGAGGTCAACGAGGCGGCCGAGGTCATTCACGGCGTCGCCCACCCCGACGCCAACATCATCTTCGGCTCGATCATCGACGACGAGATGGGCGACGAGGTGCGGGTCACCGTCATCGCCGCCGGGTTCGACCGCTGGGACGACAGCACGGGCAAGGGGACGGCGCGGGTACGGGGCGCCAACGGCTCCGACACCTCGAGGGCGGCGTCGTTCGACGACACCGCCGGGTCGCTGAGCTCGGTGTCGTCGTCGCTCGACGATCTCGACCTCGATAGCGACGACGAGTTCGACGTCCCGTCGTTCCTCAAGTAGTCGGGGAGATCGTCGGTGGGTGCCTGGGCGCCGACGGCGGTGGTGCCGACGATGTCGTCGGCGTGGGCGCTGCCGTCGGGTCCGACGGCCCACGTCCGGTTCAGCGGCGCCGCCGACGGCGACTTCGCGATCGGCCAACCGGGCGACGTGCTGGTGGCGCGCCGGCGGGCGCTGGTGCCGTTGCCGTGGACGTGGCTGCATCAGGTCCACGGCAACCGGGTGGTGGTCGTGGACGAGCCCGGCGCGCAGGCCGGCGCGTCCGCCGACGCCGCGGTGACCACCCGGGCGGGGGCGGCGCTGGCCATCCAGACCGCCGACTGCACACCAGTGGCGTTGATCGCCGACGAGGGCGTGGTGGCCGCGGTCCACGTCGGCTGGCGAGGGCTGGTCGCCGGCGTCGTCGAAGGGGCGGCCGAGGCCGTCCGCCGCGCGGGTGGCCGCCGGGTGCGCGCCGTCATCGGGCCGAGCATCCACCCGTGCTGCTACGAGTTCGGCGCCGCGGACCTCGATCGCGTCGCGGCTCGCTACGGCGACGGCGTGCGGGCGACGACCCGATCCGGCCGGCCGGCCCTCGACATGCCCGCCGCAGTGGCGTCCGCGCTGGCCGCCATCCCCGACACCGAGGTCCTGTGGGCCGGTCTGGGGTGCACCGGGTGCGGGACGCCCCCGATGTTCTCGCACCGGGCGCGCGGCGACACCGCCCGCCAGGCCATGGTCGTTTGGCTCGAGGGCGGCACACGGGAGGCGGGCCCCTGATGAGCACCGCCCCCGCGATCGACCTCCCCGGCCGGGTGGCGGCCGTGCGGGACCGAATCGCGGAGGCGGGCGCGGATCCCCGGGTGGTGCGCCTGGTTGCGGTCACCAAGGGCTTCGAAGCCGAGGTCGTGCGGGAGGCGCTCGACGCCGGGCTCGAGGACATCGGCGAGAGCTACGTGCAGGAGTTGGTGGGCAAGGCCAGCGAGCTCGGGGAGAGCGCCGGCGACCGTGACCTGCGCTGGCACTTCGTCGGGCGCCTGCAGCGCAACAAGGTGCGCAAGGCGGCGCCGCACGTCTGGCTGTGGCACAGCGTCGATCGCCTCGCCCTCGGGGCGGAGATCGCCCGGTGGGCGCCGGGCGCGGCCGTGCTGGCTCAGGTCAACGCCTCCGGCGAGCCCAGCAAGGCCGGCTGCGAGCCGTCGATGGCGCCCGGGCTGGTCGACGGCCTGGTCGACCTCGGCCTCGACGTGCGCGGGCTCATGACGATCGCTCCCGCCGGTCCCGCCGAGGGCGCCCGGCCGGCATTTCGCACGTTGCGCGAGCTGGCGGAGCGGCTGGGGTTGTGGGAGTTGTCGATGGGGATGTCCGACGATCTCGAGGTCGCGGTGCAGGAGGGGGCCACGATGGTCCGCGTCGGCCGTGACCTTTTCGGTCCGCGTCCCGATCAGGCGGGGGTGCGAGACTAGGTACCGGATACGGCCGTGGAGGACTCATGGCATCGATGTGGCGCAAGGCGATGCTCTACCTGGGGCTGGGCCCCGACGACGAGTACGACGACTTCGACGCCACCGGCGAGCAGTCGGTGGCGACGCACTCGGGCCCGGCCCGGGCGTCGGGCCGGCGGAGCGGGTCGGGCACGGTGCAGCGTGACCCCGAGCCCAGCGGCTCCGTGCGCACCCTCGCGCCCGGCCGCCACGACGACCGCAACGGCAACGGGCACGGCCACACGGGCGGGGAGGACCTCACCGGCGACGTCTCGCCCGGACGCGAGCACGGTGCGACCCGCCGCGGGTCCGACGGCGACCGCACGGGACGCGGCCGCGCCGGCGTCCTCCGATCGCTGGCGCCCGGTGCGACGACCAAGCCCTTCGTCGTCGGCCCCACCTCGTTCAACGACGCCCAGGACGTGGCCGACAAGTTCAAGGGCAATGTGCCGGTGATCTTGAACCTGCAGGGCGTCGACCGCGACCTTTCCCGTCGCATCATCGACTTCGCCAGCGGCCTCTGCTACGGCCTCGGTGGCCAGATGGAGCGGGTAGCGAACCAGGTCTATCTTCTGACGCCGAACGACGTCGAGGTCTCGCTCGAGGAGAGGCGCCGCCTCCGCGAGCGGGGCTACGAAGCCTGATCTGCAAACCTGCTACCGCCCGTCTTCGCCAGCACCGCCGGAGCCACCCGACCCGTGATCATCGTCTGCATCGCGATCCAGCTCTACCTGGTCATCATCTTCGTCCGCATCATCATGAGCTGGTTCCTGCCCACCCCGGGCACCACCTACGCCCAGATCTACGACGTCTTCTACCGGCTGACAGAGCCGGTGCTGGCGCCGATCCGCTCGGTGCTGCCACCGATCCGCATGGGGGTGGCGGCGCTCGACCTGTCGCCGATCATCGTCTTCCTGGTGGGCCAGATCGTGTACCGAGCGATCTGCTGAGAGGCCGGGCGGATGGCCTGCAAGTGGGAACGGAACAGCAGGGGACTTGCAGCGTGGGCCCGGCGTCACAGCACGGCCTCCCGGCAAGGCAGCACGGCTGGCGCGGCGCCACGTGACGTATCTGCGCACCTTCTGAGGTCGTCGGCCCCGCACTTCAGTTGGCCTTGACCGGGTTCGTTACTCTGTCGCGCCATGGAATTGACCCCGCAGACGCTCCACGCTGTCGAGTTCCGGGAGGCACGGCGCGGTGGCTATAACACCCGCGACGTCGACGACTTCCTGGAGCGTGTGGCCGCAGGTGTCGGGCACCTGCACGAGCGCCTGCGTGAGGTGGGCGCCCGGGCCGAGACCGCCGAGGCCAGGCTGCTCGATGCGCAGCGGCAACTCGAGGACTACCAGCGCCAGGGGCCGTCCGCGGCGCCGGCGTCGAGCCCCGCGGTCCAGGGGGTCGGGGTCAACGAGACCGACGACACGCTGCGGCGCACGCTGGTGCTGGCGCAGCGCACTGCCGACGCCACCATCACGGAGGCGAAGCAGGAGGCCAACCGCCTGATCGATGAGGCCCGGGCCGAAGCTACCCGTGCCCGGATGGCAGCCGAGGACGAGGCGCGGCGCGGTGCCGACTACGCCCGGGCGTCCGTCGAGGCCGAGCTCGACGGTCTGGTCGATCAGCGCGAGGCGCTCCGGACCGACCTGGACATCCTGAACCGCCACATCGACGACCAGCGCGACCGCATCCGCGCCGGCATCGCCGAGCTGCGCAGGATCGTCGAGGACGACGCCCAGCTGACTCCGGGTCCGGTTCCCGCATTTGCCGACGTCGACCGCCCCGCGGCCCCGCCGCTTCCGAGCCGGGCGGCATACGGCCCCCGACCGGCGCCGCCACCCGAACCCGACGACCCGGCGGCGCCGTACGGCGCTGGGAGCCCGGGCGCTCAGGTCGCGGCCCTCCAGGAGCCGCCCGCCTCCGACAACGGGCCGTGGAGCCAGCCGATGCCCTTCATGGCGCCGGGCGACGCACATCGCCTGGGCGGCATTGGGAGCGAGGAACGTGCCCCCTGGCTGCCGTCGGAGCTGCGCACGTCGGTGGGCGACGAGCCACCCGCCTCGCCTGCGCCCCCGGCGCCGGCGCCCGCGGCCGAAGAACCGCTGGCGCCCGACGTCGACCCGGGGGCCAACGGCACCGACGCCTCGCCCGAGCCCGAGACACGGCCGAGTGAGTGGGGCCGGGCAGTGTTCGATCCCGAGCTGACCGACCCACCCGAGGGCTGATCGTCCGCTGCCCGCTACGCCACGTCGATGGCGACGGCGACCTCGTGGCCGTCGACGCTGAGCACATGCGCGCCGTCCGCCTGGGCCCGCGTCAGCTCCACCGCCAGTACCTCGTTCATCACGTAGTCGCGGTGCGCGTCGAGCGCAGCCCACACGGCGTCGTCGGCGTCGATCGCCAGGACGACGCGGTCGGCGATGTCGAGGCCTACGTCCTTGCGCAGGTCGTTGAGGCTCCGCACCAGTTCGCGCGCCAGCCCCTCTCGCCGTAGCTCGTCGTCGAGCTCGAGGTCGAGAGCCACGGCCCAGCCGCCGTCGTCGGCCAGCGCGAACTCTTCGTGGCGGTCGGCCCGGACCTCGACCTCGGCCGGGATCAGGCGCTCGCCGGCCACCTCGATGAACCCGTCGGACTCGAGCTGGCGCTGCAACGCCGACCCGTCGGCCTCGGCCAGCGCGCGCTTCACGTCGTTCACCTTGGGCCCCAGGCGCGGCCCGAGCGCCCGGAAGTTGGGCACGATCCTCCACGACATCAGGCCCGAGAGGGTGTCGACGTCGTCGAGCGCCTTGACGTTGAGCTCCGAGGCGATCTCGTCGAGCGCCTCGCGCCCGAGGCTCGCCCCTGGGTGCAGCAGCAGCGCGCGGCGCAGCGGTTGGCGCACCTTGGCCTTCGCGTCGGTGCGGGCGGCCCGGCCCAGGGCCACGAGGCGCCGGGCCGCGCCCATCTGCTCCGCCAGCGCGGGGTCGCTGCGCCCGGTCGCCAGCGGCCAGTCCGCCAGGTGGACCGACATGTCGCCGGTCAGCGCCACGTAGAGCTCGTCGGCAATGAACGGGCAGAAGGGCGCCAGCAGCTTGCTGGTCACAACCAGGGCATGGTGCAGCGTGGCGTGGGCGTCGGGGTCGTCGGCCTTCCAGAACCGGGGCCGGCTGCGGCGGACGTACCAGTTCGACAGGTCGTCGACGAATCGGGCGAGGCTGCTGGCGCCACCGAGCGCGTCGAAGCCGTCGAGCGCGTCGGTGACGGCGGACACCGTGGCGTCGAGCTCGCCCAGCAGCCAGCGGTCGAGCGCGTGCGACGGCTCGGGGCCCTCCCCGCCCGGGCCGGGCTCCCAGCCGTCGAGGTCGGCGTAGGTGACGAAGAAGCTGAAGACGTTCCACAGCGTCAGGAGGGTCTGCCGGGTCGACTCGCGGATCCCTTCCTCGGAAACCCGCCTGGTCGTCCACGGCTGGCCGGCCGCGAAGAAGTACCAGCGCAGGGCGTCGGCACCGAACCCGGTGAAGATCTGCCAGGGATCGATGACGTTGCCCTTCGACTTCGACATCTTCTGGCCCTGCTCGTCGACGAGGAGCCCGAGGCAGACGACGTTGCGGTACGGCGTGGAGGCGAACACCAACGTGTTGACCGCCAGCAGCGAGTAGAACCACCCCCGCGTCTGGTCGATGGCCTCGCAGATGAAGTCGGCGGGGAAGCTGGCGTCGAACCGCCCGTCGTCGGCGAAGGGGTGGTGGAACTGGGCCGACGGCATCGATCCCGAGTCGAACCACGCGTCGAGCACGGGTGGGAGCCGCCGGACCGTGCCGCGACAGTCGGGCTCGGTGCAGGTCCACGTGATCGCGTCGACGTAGGGCCGGTGCAGGTCGATCTCGGACACATCTCGTCCCGCCAGCTCCGAGAGCTCGGCCATCGATCCGACGCAGGTGTCCGAGCCGCACCCCCGGCAGCGCCAGATCGGCAGCGGGGTACCCCAGTAGCGATCGCGGGACAGGGCCCAGTCGATGTTGGACTCGAGCCAGCGCCCGAAGCGGCCGTGCTTGATGTGGTCCGGGTACCAGGTGATGGCCTCGTTCTGGGCCAGGAGGTCGGCGCGTCGCTCCTCGGTGCGGACGAACCACGACGTCTTGGCCCAGTAGATCAGCGGGGTGCCGCAGCGCCAGCAGTGGGGATAGCTGTGCTCGTAGGGCTGCTCGGCCACCAGCAGTCCCCGGCGGCGGAGGTCGGCGATGATCTCGGGGTCGGCGTCCTTGACGAAGCGTCCCTGCCACGGCGCCACGGTGTGGTCGAAGGTGGCGTCGGCGTCCACGGGGTTGAGGACCGGCAGGCCCTCGACGCGGCCGACCTGGGCATCCTCCTCCCCGAACGCGGGCGCCAGGTGGACTATGCCGGACCCGTCGTCGTCGCTCACGTAGTCGGCGACGACGACCCGCCAACCCTCCCTTCGGGGACTTGCCTCCCGCTCTTGCCCGCTCCGCGGGCGGGCCGCTCGGGCCCCGGTCGCATCTTGCGATGCGACCTCAGGTCGGGGACTTGCCTCCCGCTCTTGCCCGCTCCGCGGGCGGGCCGCGCGAGCTCCGGTCGCATCTTGCGATGCGACCTCAGGACCAGGGGGTGGGTCGACGAACTCGAAGGGGCGCCGGTAGCGCCAGCCGGCGAGCTCGGTGCCGCGCCACCGCTCCCGCACCTCGGCGTCGGGGAACAGCCGGCCGGCGGCCCGCTCGCCCAGCACCAGGTCGCGGCCGCCGTCCGCGGCGGCGACACGCACGTACGTGAACTCGGGTCCGACGGCAGCCGCCACGTTGGAGATGAGGGTCCACGGCGTGGTGGTCCACACCACCAGGTCGGCGTCGGGCGCGGCCGCGCCCCCAGCCCCTCCGGTCAGGGGGAAGCGCACGTAGATCGACGGGTCGACGACGTCCTCGTAGCCCTGGGCCACCTCGTGCGAGCTGAGCGCAGTGCCACAGCGCCCGCAGTACGGCGTGACCCGGTGCCCCTCGTAGAGCAGGCCGTTGTCCCAGAGCTGGCGCATGATCCACCAGACGGACTCGATGTAGTCGTTGGCGAGCGTCCAGTAGGCGTCGGCGGTGTCGATCCACACGGCCGAGCGCTCCGTGAGCGCCGACCAGTCCTCCACGTAGCGCTGGACCGACTCCCGGCAGCGCTGGTTGAACGCCTCGATGCCGAACGCCTCGATGTCGGCCTTGGTGGCGAGCCCGAGCTCCTTTTCGACCTCCAGCTCGACCGGCAGGCCGTGGCAGTCCCAGCCACCCTTGCGTGAGACGTCGTGGCCCCGCATGGTCTGGAAGCGGGGGAACAGGTCCTTGAACGCCCGGGCCCACACGTGGTGGAGCCCGGGCCGACCGTTGGCGGTGGGAGGACCCTCGTAGAAGATCCAGGGCTCGGCGCCCTTGCGCAGCCGTGCCACCTCCTCGACGACCTCGCGCTCGCGCCACCGGGCCAGCACCCGCTCCTCGAGAGCGGGCAGGTCCAGACCGGGGTCGACGGGGCCAAAAGGCATGGTGCTCAGCGTAGGCCGCGGTGGGATTCCGCCCCCTCACCCGTATCCTGCACGCCTTCCCTTGACCCCCTGCGGGGGTCGGCGTACTATCCGGCACCCTTTTCCCGAGGACGGCGAGATCCCCCATGCCCCGAGCCACGAAAGCCGCTCCGGCCCGCAAGTCCGCCTCCCGCTCCAGGGCCACCAAGCGCTCGAGCAAGGCGCCCGCGCTCGACAAGTTCCTCGAGGGTCAGCTCCAGGCGCTGACCGAGGAGCGAGCCACGTACCTGCACCAGGCCGAGAGCCTGCAGGCCGAGGCCGACTCGCTCACCGAGGACCGCGAGCCGGGCGACGTGCAGTTCGACGAGGAGTCGGGCGAGGGTGACACACTGGCCGTGGAGCGCGAACGTGACTTGGCGCTCTCCGCCCAGGCCCGGGCCGCCATCGAGCAGATCGACCGGGCGATCGAGAAGATCCACGAGGGTTCCTACGGCAAGTGTGACTCATGCGGCACCACGATCCCCAAGGAGCGACTCCGGGCCCTGCCGTACGCAGCGCTGTGCGTGAAGTGCAAGAGCGGGGGTCTGGGCCTGGGTCGTTGACGGGGGAGGCCCAGACCCCGGTCGTCGCCACCCAACGGGGGCGATGGCCACTCCTGATGGGCGTCGCCGCCGCCGTCCTCGCCGCCGACCAGCTCACCAAGTGGTGGGCGGTCGAGTCGCTGGACACGCGCACGATCGACATCGTGTGGACGTTGCGGCTCAACCTGGTCATCAACTACGGCTCCGCCTTCAGCGTGGCCCGGGGCCGGGGTGCCGTGATCTCGCTGCTGGCGCTTGCGGTGGTGGTCGTCCTGCTGCGCTCGGGTCGCTACGCCACCAGGCCGGGGACGGCGGTGGCCATCGGGCTGGTCGCGGGCGGCGCGCTGGGCAACCTGATCGACCGCGCCGTCCGGGCGGGCGACGGGTTCCTGGGCGGCGGGGTCGTCGACTTCATCGACCTCCAGTGGTGGCCGGTGTTCAACCTCGCCGACGCAGCCATCGTCGTGGGTGCCCTGCTGCTCTTCGGAACGCAGTGGCGCCAGGTCGACGAGGAACCCGGGAAGTGAGCGAGGGCCGATTCCGCCGATCCCCGAAGGCTCGAGGGATGGACGGTGGCCGGCGATGGCACGAGCGGCGGCTTCGGCCGTCGTAGCGGTGGTGCCGCGGGCGCTCGACGGCCAGCGGCTCGACCGGGTCGTCGCCATGGTCGCCGGCTGCAGCCGGTCGGAGGCTGCGGCGCTGGTCGATGCCGGGGGTGTGACGGTCGAGGGGCGGCCGGTCACCACCCGCTCCCACCGCGTTGCCGTGGGCGATGCGCTCGAGGTGGCAGCGGTGGGTCGGCCGGCCCCGGATGCCCTGGCCTCGGATCCGACGGTCGACGTGGCCGTGGCGTACGAGGACCCCGACTTGCTCGTGGTCGACAAGCCCGCGGGCCTGGTGGTGCATCCCGGGGCCGGCCAGCACGCGGGGACCCTGGTCCACGGGTTGCTCGCCCGGTACCCGGAGATCCGCACCGTGGGTCAACCCGACCGGCCCGGCATCGTCCATCGTCTCGACAAGGGCACGTCGGGGCTGCTGCTGGTGGCCCGATCCCAGCCCGCATACGACGCGCTGGTGGCGATGTTGGCGGCGCGCGGGGTCGACCGGCGCTACCACGCCCTGGTGTGGGGCACCGTCGACTCGGCCACCGGGATGGTCGATGCCCCGGTGGGGCGCAGCGCCCGCGATCGCACCCGCATGGCCGTGACGCTGGCCGGCAAGGACGCCCGCACCCGCTACGAGGTGGTCCGCGGCTTCACGGACCCGGTGTCCGTCACCGAGCTGCGCTGCACGCTCGAGACCGGCCGGACCCACCAGATCCGGGTCCACATGGCGGCGATCGGTCACCCCGTGGTCGGCGACGAGCGCTACGGCGGCCGTCGTGCCTCGTTGCCGTCGCCGAGGCCGTGGCTGCACGCCGAGCGCCTGGCGCTGGACCACCCCGTCACCGGCGAGCCCCTCGCGTTCGACTCCCCGCTGCCGGACGACCTGGCGACCGTGCTGGCGACGCTGCGCTGACCCTGTCCGACCCCTGCCCGAACCCTTGTCCGAACTTGCGGTGGTGGGGACGCCATGGCAGCGCTAACCGCCGCAAGTTCGTCAGTCGACCGGCTCGACCACCGGCCAGTCGCGCTCGCCGCGGGCCATCCGGGCGATGTCGGCCAGCGTGAGCTCGTCGAGGTGGCGGCGCATGTGCTCGCCCAGCACCCCCCAGATGGCCAGGAGCACGCACTGGCCCTCGTGGTCGCAGGCCCCGTTCTGGTGGGGCTCGCCGAAGTCGCCCACGGCGATCGGGCCGTCCACGGCGCTCACGATGTCGCCCAGGGTGATGGTGGCGGGCTCCCGCGCCAGCACATAGCCGCCGCCCACGCCCCGCTTGGACCGGACCAGCCCCGCCCCCTTGAGCGCCAGGAGGATCTGCTCGAGGTAGGGCTGTGGTAGGCCGGTGCGCTCCGCGATGTCCCGGACCGAGGTCGGGCCCGCCTCGCCCGCGTGCAGCGACAGCGACAGCAGTGCCCGGCTGGCGTAGTCACCGCGGGTCGACACCTTCATGCCGCGAGCGTAACGAGTCGGTCGCAGACCGATGCCGCTAGGGGTCACCGACCGATGCCGCTAGGGGTGGCGGCCGGGGTCGGGCTGGACTGTGCGGGGCGTAGTGCGCACCGGGCGGAGACGCCCTGAACGCCCCTGACCGCTTTGCGCCGGGCTGGCTACGGTGGACCCCGGAAAGGCACAGGCGTGGTCCACGAACCCCTATTACCTGACTACGGCGGCGCCTGCGTGACGAACGTCGTGCCTGCGCTCCTCGGACACCCCGACGATGCGCCGCGCTGGCTTCCGGGGGTCGCCGTCGATGCGCGCCAGGTCGTGCTGTTCGTCCTCGACGGCATGGGCTGGGAACAGCTCGCGGCCCGGCGCTCCCTGGCCCCCACCCTGTCGGCCATGGAGGGGGGCCCGATCACCACGGTGGCGCCGTCGACGACCGCGACGGCGCTCACCTCGATCACCACCGGCCTGCCGCCCGGGGAGCACGGGATCGTCGGCTACCGCATGGCGGTCCATGGCGAGGTCCTCAACGTCCTGCGCTGGTCCACGTCCGCGGGTGACGCGCACCAGAGCCTGCCGCCCGCCAAGCTGCAGACCACGGCCCCGTTCCTGGGACAGCGACCCCCGGTGGTGACGCGGGCCGAGTACCGCCGCTCGGGGTTCACGGGCGCCCACCTCGAGCCCGCCCGGTTCTGGGGCTACCGCACGATGGCGACCATGGTCGCCGAGGTCGAGGGCCTCCTGGCCCGGGGCGAACCCTTCGTGTACGCCTACTACGACGGGCTCGACAAGGTCGCCCACGAGTACGGGCTGGGGGAGTACTACGACGCCGAGCTCGCCTGGATCGACCAGGTCGTCGACCGCATCGTCTCCCGCCTGCCCGCGGGTGCCGCCCTGGTGGTCGTCGCGGACCACGGCCAGATGGTGACCGGCGACGACGTCGTGGAGCTGGCGCCCGCCGTGCTGGGAGAGTGCTCGATGCAGTCGGGGGAGGCGCGGTTCCGGTGGCTGCACGCGCGGCCCGGGCGGGCGGGCGCCCTGTGGGAGGCCGCGACCGAGCACCACGGCGCCGACGCCTGGGTGGTCACGCGTGACGAGATCGTGGCCGGGGGCTGGTTGGGCCCGGTGGTGACCGAGGCGGCCCGGTCGCGATTGGGGGACGTGGCCCTCGTGGCGCGGACCAACGTCGCCTTCCACGACCCCCAGGACGTCGGCCCCTACGAGCTGGTCGGGCGCCACGGGTCGCTGACCCCGGCCGAGATGCTGGTCCCCCTCCTGGCCGCCCGGCGCTGACCCGTACCGGCCGGCCGGCGGTTTCGCCGGGGCGTGCGGGATACGCCGCGGGCCGTGGCAGGATGGCCCCCATGTCGTTCACCGACGATCAGAGCGCCGGCGAGTCCGGGCCCGGCCAACCGCCGCCCACCTCGACCGACGAGGGCGCCGTCGCCGCCTCGACTCCCGGCCCGGTCGAGCACCCCGAGGTGGTGAGGCCCGGCGAGGAGCGGGAGCAGCCCAACGAGGCCGTCGAGCAGCCGGCCAAGGTGATGCGGATCGGGTCGATGATCAAGCTCCTGCTCGAAGAGGTGCGCCAGTCCGAGCTCGACGAGCAGAGCCGCGACCGGCTGCGGGAGATCTACGAGACCTCGATCTCGGAGCTGTCGGGGGCGCTGTCGCCCGACCTGCGTGACGAGCTGGGCCGCCTGGCCCACCCCTTCGCGGACACGGCAACGCCCAGCGAGGCCGAGCTGCGGGTCGCCAAGGCTCAGCTCGTGGGCTGGCTCGAAGGCCTGTTCCACGGCATCCAGGCCACCCTCTTCGCCCAGCAGATGGCGGCCCGCCAGCAGCTCGACGAGATGCGCCGCCGCCTGCCGCCGGGCGCACCGCAGCCCAACGTCGAAGCCGAAACCCGCCCGGGCACGTACCTCTAGCTCGTCCACGACGTGTCGGGAGGGCCTGGTCACCGCTCACCCATCGTGTGGAGAGGTCTTCCCTGGGTAGTGTGCCTCCCTTCCAGGTCAGAGGGCACGTAGGCTGTCGCCGATGGGGATCGCGGGGAACGCTCGCAGAGGCCACTGGCGCGAGCACGGCGCCCGGGCACTGCTGGTGCTCGCGGTCGGGGCGGTCGTGGCGATCGTCGGCGCGGGACTGGTGGTTGCCGGTGTCGACCGGGTCGAGGTCGTGGCGACGCTCCTGTTCGTCCCGGTCTTCGCCGCGGGCCTCGTGGTGGGACGCAGTGCCGGCTTGGTGACCGCCGGTGTCGCCACGGTCGTGTACCTCGCGCTGCGCGCCGCCGACGTGGACGACGCCGGAATGGCGAGCGTGGGGTTGCTGGCGCTCACCCGAGCGGCCGCGTACGCCGTGGCCGCCGAGGTGGGGGTCCGGGCCCAGCCGCTGGTCGACCGCCTGTTGCAGGGCAACGAGTGGGACGACTCCCCGCTCGTGGCGCGGGGCCGCGCCTTCTCCAAGCGGGAGCGACCCGGGGACGACGCGTTCGCGGCGGGGCAACCGACCTCGGTCTGGGTCACGACGCCCGACGACGCCTACGCCCACGCCGCCCACGCCGCCCACGCCGGGTCGGCCCACGCCGACTCGCCCCGGTGGTCCGAGCCCGAACCGGTGTCGTCGGGGGTCGGCGCGACCGGGTCGGATTGGGCCGCGCCCCTGGGGTCACTCGGCCAGGAGCCCGGCTGGCCATCGGAGCCGCCGGCCCGCACGCCTGGGTCCAACGGCTGGCCGCCGGACCCACCCACCATGTCGCCGCCGCCGTGGTCGGATCCGTACGGGAGCCCGGAGGTCGCGGGGCCCGGCCGTGAAGAGTGGGCGCCGCCCGCGGCGTCGCCGGCGCCGTGGTCGGATCCGTACGGGAGCCCGGAGGTCGGGGGGCCCGGCCGTGAAGAGTGGGCGCCGCCCGCGGCGTCGCCGGCGCCGTGGTCGGATCCCTACGGGAGCCCGGCCGTCTCCGATCCGCGGGGGACGGCCGCCGTTCCGGATCCGGACGACGCCCGCGGGCGGCCCGGGGCGTGGTACGACGCCGTGCCGTCGCCGCCGCCGCCGCGGCCCGCTCCGCCGCGCCACGGAGCCCGGGTGGCGCCGTCGGCGCCGGCGCCAACGATCGATCCCGAGACGCGGCTGTGGACCGCGCGCTTCCTGTGCGACCGCATCGCCGCGGAGAAGGCGGCGTGCGAGCGCAGTGGCAGCCCGTTCTCCCTGGTCCTGGTCCAGGTGCCCGACGAACCCTTCGCGTTGCTGCCGTACCGGCGCCAGGTCACGCTCCTGCGCGAGCTGGGTCACCAGTTCGTTGCGGGTGGTGTGATCGAGCACCTGGTCCATGTGCCGGACCAGACGCAGCACTGGTTCGCCGTCGTGCTCCCCGACATCGATCGCGCCGGTGCCCAGGTACTGGAGCGGCGCCTGCGCATCGGGATCGGCGGCTACCTCCGCAGCCGTGGCCTGCCGCTGTCCGATCTGGAGAGCGCGTCGCTCACGTCGCCGGACGACGACGCGGCGCTGGGGGCGATCTGGGACGCGCTCGCCGCCCGGGGTGACCCGGCGGGCGCGGGGTCCTCCCCCGGCGTCCTGGCCTACTGATCCCCGAGCTGCCCCAGCCCACGCGTAACGCTCCCGGGGCCCGATCCGGCGCGCTACGCTCGGCGAATCACACGGGTGTCATTTGTCCACAGGCCCCTGTGGACGACCACGCCGGTGAACTGATCGAGCAGGTTCGCGACGGAGGGAGTCGACCGGGGTGCATCCTCGAGGAAGCTTCACCCACCTCCACGTCCACACCGAGTACTCGATGCTCGACGGGGCCGCCCGCATCGGCGAGGTCGTGGGTGCCGCCGTGGCCGACGGCCAGCCGGCCATCGGCATCACCGACCACGGCAACATGTACGGCATCCTCGACTTCTACAAGGAGTGCCGGAAGCAGGGGATCAAACCCGTCCTGGGCACCGAGGCCTACATGGCCCACGAGTCGCGGTTCGAACGCCCGGCTCGGCGTGGGCGGGTCGACGACACCGGTGGTGACACCGAGGGCGGGAAGAAGCTCTACTACCACCTGACGCTGCTGGCCGAGACCAACGCCGGCTACCGCAACCTCATCCAGCTCGCCAGCCGGGCGTTCCTCGAGGGCTACTTCTACAAGCCACGCCTCGACTGGGAGACGCTGGCCGACCACGCCGGCGGCCTCATCGCCACCACCGGATGCCTGGGTGGGCACGTGCTCCAGTCCCTGCTCCAGGGCGACGTCGAGGGGGCCACCGCCAAGGCGGCGCGGCTGCAGGACATCTTCGGCAAGGACAACCTGTTCGTCGAACTGCAGGACCACGGCATTGCCGAACAGCACCGGACGAACCCCCAGCTGATCGAGATCGCCCGGCGCATCGGGGCGCCGCTGCTGGCCACCAACGACAGCCACTACGTCCACCAGGGCGACGCCGTTGCCCATGACGCCCTGCTCTGCGTGCAGACCGGCTCGCTGATGAGCGACCCCAACCGGTTCAAGTTCCACGGCGACCAGCACTACCTGAAGTCGGCCACCGAGATGCGGTCGCTGTTCGGTGAGGTCCCCGACGCATGCGACAACACGCTGTGGATCGCCGAGCGGGCCGACGTCGAGATCGCGTTCGGCAAGCCCCAGCTACCCACCTTCCCGCTCCCCGAGGAGTTCGCCAGCGACGGCGACTACCTGCGCCAGCTGACCTTCGAGGGTGCCAGGCAGCGGTGGGGTGACCAGCTGCCCGACGACGTGGCGGACCGACTGACGTACGAGCTGCAGGTCATCGCGGACATGGGCTTCAGCTCGTACTTCCTCATCGTCTGGGACCTGATCGCCCACGCCCGGCGCAACGGCATCCGGGTGGGTCCGGGCCGGGGGAGTGCGGCCGGCTGCGCCGTGGCGTACTGCCTGCGCATCACCGACCTCGATCCGATCCGGTACGACCTGCTGTTCGAGCGCTTCCTGAACCCGTCGCGCATCTCCATGCCCGACATCGACATGGACTTCGACTCCCGCTTCCGGGACGAGATGATCCGCTATGCGGCCGAGCGCTACGGCCGCGACCACGTCGCCCAGATCGTCACCTTCTCCACCATCAAGGCCCGGGCCGCCGTGCGCGACGCTGCCCGGGTCCTGGGCCAGCCCTATGCCGTCGGCGATCGGGTGGCCAAGGCCATGCCGCCACTGATCATGGGCCGCGACACGCCCCTGTACGCCTGCCTCGATCCCGACCCGCGCTTCGAGGACGGCTACAAGATGGCGGCTGAGCTGCGCCAGATGTACGAGGACGATCCCGATGTCCAGCAGGTGGTGGACGTCGCCAAGGGCCTCGAGGGCCTGCGGCGCCAGGACGGGATCCACGCCGCCGCCGTGGTGATCACCAAGGAGCCGCTCACCGAGTACCTGCCGATCCAGCGCAAGCCCGAGAACGGCCAGTCGCTGGAGGACGCGCCGATCGTCACCCAGTACGAGATGCACGGCGTCGAGGAGCTCGGCCTACTCAAGATGGACTTCCTGGGGCTGCGCAACCTCGACGTGATCACCGACACCGTCGAGGTGATCCGCCGCACCCGGGGTGTCGAGCTGGACATCGACCGCGTGCCGCTCGACGACCAGCCCACGTACGAGCTGTTGCGCCGCGGCGACTCGGTCGGCGTGTTCCAGTTGGAGGGCGGGCCGATGCGGGCGCTGATGCGCTCGCTGCAGCCGACGACGTTCGAGGACGTGGCGGCGTTGGTCGCGCTCTACCGGCCCGGCCCGATGGCCGCGAACATGCACAACGACTACGCCGACCGCAAGAACGGCCGCAAGCCGGTCGAGTATCTGCATCCCGACGCCGCCGAAGTGCTGGGCGACACTTACGGTCTATGCATCTACCAGGAAGGGGTGATGCGGATCGCCCAGCGATTCGCCGGATACTCCCTCGCCGAGGCCGACAATCTCCGCAAGGCCGCGGGCAAGAAGCGCCGCGAGATCATGGCGGCCGAGCGTGAAAAGTTCATCGAGGCCTGCGATCGCACCGGCTATGGCGCCGGATTGGGCAAGGCGTGGTTCGACATCATCGAGCCGTTTGCCGACTATGCGTTCCCCAAGGCGCACGCGTATGGCTACGGGTTCGTCGCCTACCAGACGGCATACCTCAAGGCCAACCATCCCGCGGAGTACCTGGCGGCGTTGCTCACGAGCGTCAAGGCGAGCCTGGAGAAGGCGGCTGTCTACCTCGCCGAGAGCCGGGCCATGGGCATCGCGGTCGAGGTGCCGGACATCAATCGCTCGGCGTCGGACTTCGTGCCGGTCGTGGAGCCGCCGGGCGGGGCGGCCGATGACGCCGCCGGCGGCGGCGCGAGCGAGCGCGCCATCATCTTCGGGCTGTCGGCGGTCCGCAACGTCGGCGAGGGCCTGGTCGGCCACATCGTCGCCGAGCGCGAGGCCAATGGCCCTTACACCGACTTCTACGACTTCTGCCAGCGGGTCGACTCGTCCGTCCTCAACAAGCGCACGATCGAGTCGCTGATCAAGGCCGGGGCGTTCGACAGCCTCGGCCACAAGCGCAAGGGCCTGCTCACGGTGTTCGAGCAGATCGTCGACCACACGCTCGCCCGCCGGCGCGAGCGCGACATGGGGATCATGACGCTGTTCGGCGACGCCGACGACGCCGCTGCGGGCGGCTTAGGCGACTTCGAGCGCACCGCCATCCCCGACCTCGAGTTCGACAAGCGTGACCGGTTGGCGTTCGAGAAGGAGATGCTGGGCCTGTACGTGAGCGACCACCCTCTGCTGGGAGCGGAGGCGGCGCTGTCGCGCAGGGCGGACTGCTCGCTCGACGAGCTGGCCGACCTCGACGACGGCGACCTCAAGGCCGTGGGGGGCGTGGTGACCGGGCTCCAGCGCAAGTGGACCCGCCGGGGTGACCTCATGGCGGTGTTCATCCTCGAGGACCTGCGGGCCGCGGCCGAGGTGATGGTCTTTCCCCGGACCATGACCGAGCATGGGCACAAGCTGGCCGACGACGCCGTCGTCATCGTGCGAGGCCGGGTCGACACCCGGGACGACGCCCCGAAGCTGATCGCCCAGTCGATCGACGTGGTCGAGGTCGCCGCCATCCAGGTCGAGCCGCTGCGGTTACGGGTCCCGCCCCAGCTGCTGTCCGAGGGCAAGGTGGCGCACCTCAAGCGGCTCCTCGCTGACCATCCCGGCGAGTCACCGGTCCTCCTCCAGCTCGGAGAGCAGCGCGTCGTTCGGCTACCCGAACGCTGGAACGTCGATGCCACCAACGGCCTGGTGGGCCAGCTCAGGGAGGCGCTGGGCCCCACGGCAATCCTCAGCTAGTGCCGCGTCAGGCAGCGTTCGGCGGGTCACGGTGAATCTGGCCGGCGTGGCACGTCGCAAACGTTGCCGACGCGGCACTAGTTCCAGGCGCGCACGCGTGTTCGGTCATCGGAGTTGCACGACCCGCATCGTTTGACTGGACTAGTGGCTTGTTGCCGCACGCAGAACGGGGGCTACGCCGGAGATGTCGATCGCTGTAGACACGAAGGACTGCACGGCCCTCAGCGATGCTGAGCTGGTCGAGATGGCCGATCTCTGCGCGGAAGCCCAGTACAGCCACGAGATCGGCACGCTGTCGAAGCAGGCCGAGGCGTGGGTGCTGATCACACAGGTCCGTGACGAGGCCAAGCTCAAGGGCTTCGCCTTCTCGACGCTCGAGCGCATCGGCGGCACGCCGTGCGTCCTCGTGGGCCTGGCTTCGGTCCGCCGCACCTCCAAGCGCGACACTGTGCTGCGCGCGCTGGTGCAGGACCTGCTGCGCCGGGCCGTCCTCGCGTTCCCCGACGAGGACGTGCTGGTCGCAGCCCGGTTCGGCGACGTGGGCGGGTTCGACGCCTTCCGCAACCTCAACGACATCGTGCCCCGGTCCGGCCACAAGGCCACTGGCGAGGAGCGCGCCTGGGGTGGTCGCCTGGCCAAGCGCTACGGCATCGAGGCGAGCGCATACGACCAGCGTGCGTTCGTGGCCCGCGGCGACGGCAGCGGCCCGGCCCCGGTGTTCGACCACGAGACGCTGCACCCGGAGCAGAGCGACCAAGAGGTGGTCGAGCGGTTCGAGGGGTTGCACGCCGGCAAGGGCGACAGCCTGATCGGCTTCGGCTGGGCCATGGAGGAAGACCTCCGCAAGCTGGCCTGACGGCCGGGCGCATGGAGCTCGGCGACGCGGTCCGGCGGCGTCGCATGGTGCGGGCGTTCGACGCGCGCCCGGTACCGCCGGAGCTCGTCGACCGGCTGCTCGACCTGGCCCGGCGGTCGCCCTCGGCCGGCAACACCCAGCCGTGGGCGTTCGTGGTCCTGGAGGGTGGCGAGACCGCGGCGGTTTGGGACATCACGCTGCCGCCCGACCGGCGCGCCGCGTTCCGCTGGCCCGGGTTGCTCAGCGCCCCCGTGCTGGTGGTCCCGCTGGTGTCGCCGGACGCCTACGTCGAGCGCTATCGCGAGCCCGACAAGCGGACCACCGGGCTGGGGGCCGGCGTGGTGGCATGGCCCGTCCCCTACTGGTGGGTCGACGGGGGGATGGCGGTGCAGACGCTGTTGCTCGCCGCCGTCGACGCGGGGCTGGGGGCGCTGTTCTACGGCCTGTTCGACCACGAGCGGCCCGTGCTCGACCACCTCGGTGTGCCGCCCGGCTGGCGGGCGCCGGGCGCGGTCGCCGTGGGATGGCCGGCGCCCGACGAGCCCGGGCTGTCCTCGGCGCGGGGCCGCCCGCCGCTCGGCGACGTGGTCCACCGCGGCGGCTGGTAGCCCGACACGAACTTGCCGCTGAACGGCGCGCCGTGGCAGCTCCGCACGCCGCAAGTTCGCTACGGTCGCCGGGCTGTGGAGCTGCAGACCGCCATCGACCTCGACGCCGCCACCAATCGTCGGGTGGTGCTGCGCCGGCGGCCCGAGGGCTTGCTGGCCGCGGACGACGTCGAGCTGGAGGAAGGGGTTGCCCTGCCGGTCCCGGCCGAGGGCGAGGCGCTGCTCGAGCTCGACTGGATCGGCATCGACGCCACCGTCCGCACGTGGCTGTCCAAGGCCGAGGGCTACCTGCCGGCGGTCGAGCTCGGCGAGCCCGTGCGGTCCAGCGGCATCGGCCGGGTGGTGGCCACCCGCGCCGAGCGCTTCCCGCTGGGGCACGCGGTGTACGCGCTGCCGGGTTGGCAGCGCTACGGCATCGTGCGTGACGACCCGCTGGCGACGCCGCTGGGTGAGAACGTCGATGCCCCTGCGCTCCTCGCCCTCTACGGCGCCACCGGGTTGACCGCGTACGTGGGGATGATCGACGTCGGCCAGGCCGGGGAGGGCGAAACGGTGGTGGTGTCGGCGGCCGCCGGCGCCACCGGCTCGCTGGCGGCACAGATCGCGAAGATCAAGGGGAGCCGCGTGATCGGCATCTGCGGACGCGACGACAAGGTCCGCTGGCTGCTCGACGACCTCGGCCTGGACGGGGCCATCAACCACCGCACCGACGACGTGCACGCCCGGCTCCGTGAGCTGTGTCCCGAGCGCATCGACGTCTACTTCGACAACGTGGGCGGCCCCATCCTCGATGCGGTGCTCGACCGCCTGGCGATGCACGCACGGATCGTCCTGTGCGGCGCCATCGCCATCTACAACGAGCGTGGGCGCCCGCCCGGTCCGTCGAACTACTTCCAGCTGATCAACCGCCGCGCCCGCATGCAGGGGTTTCTGTCACTCGACCATTGGGATCGATTCGGTGAGGTGGCGGCCACACTGGGGGCCTGGGCGGCCGAGGGCAAGCTGAAATACCGCACCCAGGTGTACGAGGGGTTGGAGTCGGCGGTCGACGCCCTCAATGCGTTGTTCACCGGCGGCAACATCGGCAAGACCGTCATCCGTGTCTCTGAAGAAAAAACGGGGCGATAGCCCGAAAGATCTTCAAAGTCCAGGGTGGAGCTGCGCCGTCAGCGCCTCCGGGTCCTCGGCCGGGAGCCGGCAGGCGTAGTTGCGGCACACGTAGGAGCGGCCGTCGTCGCGGCCCTCCCACAGGGGTGAGGCGTAGCGCTCGCCCCACGCCAGGACCGCTCCCGGGAGGAACCGGCTCTGGACGGCCTCGACGAGGTCGGGGCGGTCCCCGGCCACCACCACCTCGTCGATCCCGTTGACGGCGAGGTCGACGGCGGCCAGCAGGTGGCCGAAGGCGGTCGGATGCTGCGTCGCCAGTGGCCCCGCCAGGCGCATGATCCGCTCGGCGCGATCGCGGTAGCGCTCCTCGCCCGTGAGTGCGGCCAGCCGGAGCAGGGCGACCGCCGCCAGGCTGTTGGCACTCGGGGTGGCGTTGTCCATCAGATCCTTGTTGCGGGCCACGAGCCGCTCCGCGTCGCTCCCGGTCGTGAACACGCCGCCGCGTTCCTCGTCCCAGAACAGGTCGAGGAGGGCGTCCCCGGTGCTGCGGGCGGCGTCGATCCAGCGGGCCTGGCCAGTGGCCTCCGCCAGCCGCACGAACGCGTCGACCAGGGCGGCGTGGTCGGCCGCATACGCGAGGATCGGACGCCTGCCGGCGCCCGACCTCGCGCCTGGGCTTCCCGCTCTTGCAGCTTCGCTGCGGGCCGCTCGGGCCCCGGCCTCGCGCGCCCGCTCGGCCTCCGGATGGCGGGCACCCCCGCGGGCCTGCCACGAGCGCAGCCAGCGACCGTCCTCGCGCCGCAGCGAGCGCAGCAGGAACTCGCCCGTGCCGACGGCGGCATCGAGCCAGTCGCGCCGGCCGGTGGCGGCGGCCGCCTCGGCCAACGCCGCCAGCATGAGGCCGTTCCACTCGGTCAGGACCTTGTCGTCGAGGCCGGGCCGCACCCGGTCCTCCCGGGCGGCGAACAGGCGGGCGCGCGCCTCCTCGATGCGGGGCGGGCGGGCGAGGTCGACGGCGCCCCCGCTGCGGGCGTGGATGCGGTTGAGGATGGTCCGGCCCTCGAAGTTGCCGCCCGGCGTCACGCCGTAGAAGGCCATGACCTCGTCGGCCAGGTCCCGGTCCCCGTCGAGTGCCGCGACGACCTGGTCGGGTGTCCAGACGTAGAAGCGGCCCTCCTCGCCCTCGCTGTCCGCGTCCTCGGCGGAGAGGAAGGCCCCCTCGGGGTGCCGGAGGTCCCGGAGCACGTACCCGACGGTCTCGTCGAGCACCTGCCGGTAGCGCTCGTGGCCCAGGGCCTGCCAGCCGTGCAGGTAGGCGCGGACCAGCAGTGCCTGGTCGTAGAGCATCTTCTCGAAGTGCGGCACCAACCACACGGCATCGACCGAGTAGCGCGCGAACCCACCACCCAGGTGGTCGTAGATCCCCCCCGAGGCCATGGCGTCGAGCGACGTCTCCACCACCCCCTGGATGTCGGCGTCCGGTACCGGCCGGCGGGCCACTGCACGCAGCAGCAGGTCGAGGCTCATCGCCTGCGGGAACTTCGGGGGGCCACCGAAGCCGCCGCGGGCGTCGTCGTGCTGCTGGCGGAGCGCCTTGACCGCGGCTTCGAGGGCGTCCCCGCCGGGGGATCCGTCGGCCGGCTCCACCAGCGCCGAGCGGCCGAGGGCTGCCGTCAGCTGGCCGGCCTGGGAGTCGACGTCCGGGCGGCGGGTGCGCCACAGCTCGTCGATCCGGCGGCACAGCTCGGGGAAGGCGATCATGCCGCCGCGCCGCGTGCTCGGGAAGTAGGTCCCCCCGAAGAACGGCCGGCCGTCGGGGGTGAGGAACACGGTCATCGGCCAGCCGCCCTGTCCGGTCAGTGCCTGGACGGCCTCCATGTAGATCTCGTCGACGTCGGGGCGCTCCTCGCGGTCGACCTTGATGTTGACGAAGAGCTCGTTCATGAGCGCCGCGATCTCGGGGTCCTCGAACGACTCGTGCGCCATCACGTGGCACCAGTGGCAGGCCGAGTACCCCACGGACAGCAGCACCGGCCTGTCGTCGCGGCGGGCGGCGGCGAAGGCCTCGTCACCCCAGGGGTACCAGTCGACCGGGTTGTCGGCGTGTTGGCGGAGGTACGGGCTGGTCTCGTCGGCCAGGTGGTTCACGGCAACCACGGTAGGGGGAGTGCGGGCTCGTCCGAACGCCTACGTCACGGGTAATTGGGAGCTTCACCCCGAGCGGCGACCATGGGGGCATGACCCCCGACGAGGCAACCGCCTTCCTCCGTTCCGCCATGCCGCTGGCCGACACGCTCGACATGCGCGCCACGGCCGCCGGCCCCACCGAGGCCAGGGTCGAGATCGACTGGGCGCCCGGCCTGTGCACGGGCGACGGCGTGCTCCACGGCGGGATGATCATGGCGCTGGCCGACTCGGCCGGCGGCGCCTGCACGTACTTCAACCTGCCCGAAGGCGCGGTGGGCACGACGACCATCGAGTCGAAGACCAACTTCCTCGGCGCCGTGCGGGAGGGCGTGGCGGTCGCGAGCGCCCGCCCCCTGCACGTCGGTCGCTCGACGATCGTGGTCGAGACCGTGGTCACCGATGGGCGCGACCGGCCGGTGGCGAAGGTGACGCAGACGCAGCTGGTGCTCCGCTCGCCCGCCGCCACCGCCTCCCCGTAGCGTTCAGCGCATGGAGATCAGCCTCAAGGGGAAGGTGGCGCTGGTCACGGGCGCCAGCCGGGGCATCGGGCGGGCGATCGCGACCGTCTACGCCGAGGCGGGCGCGGCGGTGATGCTGTCGTCGCGGAAGCAGGAGGCCCTGGAGGCGGCGGCCGCGGAGATCCCCGACTCGGGCGGCGAGGTGGCGGTGTTCGCGGCCAACGCCGGCGAACCCGACCAGATCGCCGCCTGTGTCGCCGCCACCATGGAACGGTTCGGCGCCATCGACATCCTGGTCAACAACGCCGCCACCAACCCCTACATGGGCCGGCCGGTCGACATTGACCTCCCCCGCTTCGACAAGACCTGGCAGGTCAACTACCGGGGCCCGGTGGTGTGGGTGCAGGAGGCGTGGAGGGCCTCGATGGCCGAGCGCGGCGGCGTCGTCATCAACATGGCGTCGGTGGGTGGGCTGTCCGTCGAGCCCGCGATCGGCCACTACAACGTGACCAAGGCGGCCCTGATCCACCTCACCCGCACGCTGGCCCAGGACCTGGCGCCGGGGGTGCGGGTCAACGCCATCGCCCCCGGGCTGGTCAAGACCGACTTCGCCCGCGCGCTGTGGGAGCCGGCCGAGGAGCAGGTCGCGGCGCGGATGCCGCTCAGGCGCCTGGGCGTCCCGACGGACATCTCCAACGCGGCCCTGTTCCTGGCCAGCGACCTGGCGTCGTGGATCACCGGCCAGACCCTCGTGGTCGACGGCGGGGCGCTGGTCGGCTCGCGGCGGCTGTGAGAGGCCGAGCGGATAGGCCCGCAAGTGGGCACAGAACAGTACGGGATTTGCAGCGTGAGCCCAGGCCACACAGCTCGGCCTCGGGCCAGCGCTGGCCACGGTGAGCCCAGAAGACGTAGCCATCCGCTCACGTCCTTAGCGGCGCGGACCCCGCCGGATCACAACGCTCGTCTCACCAGCTTCCCCAATCCGGTGCGGGGGAGCTCCGTCACCAGGACGAGCTCCCGGGGTGCGCAGTACGCCGGCAGGTCCCGCTTGGCGACGGTCCGCAGCTCGTCGAGCGTGGGCGGGTGGACTCGATCGACGGGCACCACCAGTGCGGTCACCCGCTGGCCCCACTCGGGGTCCGGCCGGCCGACGACCGCGACCTCCCGGACCCGCGCGTGGGTCGCCAGCGCCCGCTCGACGGCGACGGGCCAGACGTTCTCGCCGCCGCTGACGATGACGTCGTCCACGCGGCCGAACACCTGCAGGCGGCCCTCGGTCTCGTCCCAGGCGCCGGCGTCGCCGGTCGGGAACCAACCCTCGGCGTCGCGGGGGTCGGTGCCGTCCCGGTAGCACCGCAGCAGCATCGGGCAGCGCAGCTCGACCTGGCCGCCGACCACGCGCACGTCGACGCCGTCCAGGGGCACGCCGTCGTAAACTACGCCGCTGCCGGTCTCGGTCATCCCGTAGGTGGCGACCGCATTGGCCGGCAGGTCGGGCGGCATGGCGGAACCTCCCAGCACCACGGTGCGGAAGCCCGTCGGGTCCATCCGGCGCAGCATGGTTGGCACGAGCGACGCCAGTGTGCACCGGCCGGGCCCTCGCGTGGCCGCTTCCACCCTGCCGGCGTCGAACCCGTCGTGGACCGTCAACGGGGTGCGGGTCAGGATCGCCCGGGTCACGACCGCCAGGCCGCCCACATGGGCCAGCGGGAGGCAGGCCAGCCAGCGGTCCGATGCCGGGTCGACGGCCAGCCGGCGGCTGGTGGCCCGGGCGGAGGCGTCGAGCGCGTCGTGGGTCAGGACCACCGCCTTGGGGTCGCCCGACGTGCCGCTGGTGGCGACGACGAGCGCATCTCCGTCGGCGACGGGGTCATCCGGGCGGGCGGTGGCGAGGACCCGCTCGCGGGCGGGAGGCGGCAGCCGGGGATCGAGCGGCAACACGGCGTCGCCGGCCTTCCAGGCGCGGCGCAGGCGGTCGACGAACCCGCCGGTCCCCCGCGCCTCGACGACGATCAGCCTCCGCACGGGGGTGGAGGTTACGGGCGCGGGTGGCGATCTACGGTCGGTGGCATCGACGCCCCCGACACGACCCGCGACGCCGCCATCCGCACCGAGGCCCTCACCAAGGTCTACGAGCCCGCCGGGGCCCCGGCGGACGCGGGCCACGCGGCGCCGCCGGCCGTCGACGCCCTCGACCTCGAGGTCGGCCGCGGCGAGCTGTTCGGCCTGCTCGGCCCCAACGGCGCCGGGAAGACCACGACGATCGGCATGCTCACGACCAGGGTGGTGCCGACCGGTGGCCGGGCATTCGTCGACGGCATCGACGTGGTGGCCGAGCCGGCGCGCGCCAAGGAGCACATCGGCGTCGTCACCCAGACCAACACGCTCGACAGGTCCCTCGACGTGCGGGAGAACCTGGAGTTCCACGCCCGCTACTTCGGCATGGTGGGGCGCGAGGCCCGCGCCGCCGCCGATCGCATGCTCGAGGTGATGCGGCTGACCGACAAGGCCGCCGCGGACGTCGGCACGCTGTCGGGTGGCATGGCGCAGCGGCTGATGGTGGCTCGCGCGATCCTCCATCGCCCGCAGGTGCTGTTCCTCGACGAGCCCACCGCCGGCCTCGACCCCCAGAGCCGGCTCGGGTTGTGGGACGTCGTCGGGGAGCTCCACCGCGACGGGCAGACGGTCCTACTCACCACCCACTACATGGAAGAGGCCGACCACCTCTGCGAGCGGGTGGCGATCATGGACCACGGCCGCATCCTCGCCCTCGACCAGCCCGCGAGCCTCAAGCGCTCGCTCGGCGTCGACACCGTCGTGACGGTCCAGGCGGAGGGCGACGGCGACAACCTGGCGGACGCGTTGCGTGCCCTCGAGGGCGCCACCGGGGCGCAGGTGGTCGACGGTGCGGTGCGGCTCTACGTCGACGGCGGGAACGGGATCCTGCCCCGCGTGATCGCCACGGCCGAGCGGTCGGGCCACGAGGTGCGCGACGTCCACATCGAGGAGCCCACGCTGGAGACGGTCTTCATCAACCTCACCGGGAGGGAGCTGCGGGAATGAGTGAGGGTGGATTCCGCGGACCACGTGCGTCACGCACGGCGTTGAGCAACCGCCACCGGGAGGACCGGCGGAATCGACCCTCATACGTCGACACGACTGCACCGCCCGCGTCGTCCACGCCGCAGCCGGGGTTCGTGCGGGCGTGGACGCCGATGAGCTGGCGTGCGTTCGCCGCGCTGCTCGGGCGCGACATCGTCGTGCTCCGCAAGGACCTGCGGGCGTTCATCGCCCGCACGGTGATGCAGCCGTTGCTGCTGATGTTCGTGTTCACCTACGTGTTCCCGAAGATCGGCCAGGGTGTGGGCAGCGCCGGCGGCGCCTCGGCGGAGGCGGCGTTCAGCACGCTCCTGGTGGGCGGGGTGGTCGCCAGCGCCATGATCTTCCAGGGGATCCAGGCGGTGGCCCTGCCGATGGTGCAGGACTTCGGGTACACGCGCGAGATCGAGGACCGGGTCCTGGCCCCGATCCCGGTCGAGGGGGTGGCGCTCGAGAAGGTCACGTCGGGCGCGATCCAGGGCCTGATGGCCGCCATGGTGGTCCTGCCCCTGGCCTACGTCATCCCGGCCACCGACGTGCACCTCGACGTGAACTGGCCGGTGACGCTGACGTTCCTGCCGCTCGCCGCCGTGCTGGGCGCCTCGCTGGGGCTCACCGTCGGCACCCGCGTGGAGCCGCGTCAGGTGCCGCTCGTGTTCAGCCTGCTCGTGCTGCCCATGACATTCCTGGGGGCGGTCTACTACCCGTGGACGAGCCTCGAGCCGCTCCCGTGGTTGCGCTGGGCGGTGCTCGTTAACCCGCTCGTCTACCTGTCCGAGGGCGTGCGCATGGGGCTGACCGGTGACACGATCCCGCACATGAACGGGGTGGTCATCTACGCCGCGTGCATCGCCTTCACCGCGGTGCTGCTGTGGGTGGGCATCCAGGGCTTCCGGCGGCGGGTGCTCAGCTGATGGCGAGCGTCGCCGCTCCCGTCGGATGGCGGGTCTGGCTCGCCGGTGCGCGGCCCCGGACGCTGCCCGCGGCGGTCGTGCCGGTGCTGGTGGGCACGGCCTGTGCCGCCGGGCGGGCCGACGTCATTGGCTGGCGGGCGGTGGCGGCCGGCATCGTGGCGCTGGCCCTGCAGGTGGGGACCAACTACGCCAACGACTACAGCGACGGCGTGCGGGGCACCGACCGCGGCGACCGCCGGGTGGGTCCCGTGCGGCTGGTCGGCTCGGGGCTGCGGTCACCCGGGGCCGTGAAACGGGCGGCGCTGGCCTCGTTCCTCGTGGCCGGCGTGGCGGGGCTGGCCCTGGCGATCGCCGTCGGCTGGGAGCTGCTGGTGGTCGGGACGCTGGCCATGGCCGCCGGCTGGTTCTACACGGGCGGGCCCCGGCCGTACGGCTACCTGGGTTTGGGCGAGCTGTTCGTGTTCGTGTTCTTCGGCGTGGTGGCCACGGCCGGCTCGGCCTACGTGCAGGAGGAGAGCCTGTCGGGGCTGGCCCTGGCGGCGAGCATGCCGGTCGGCCTGCTGGCGACGGCGCTGCTGGTGGTGAACAACCTGCGTGACATCCCCGGCGACACCGCCTCGGGCAAGCGCACGCTGGCGGTGCGCCTGGGCGACCGGCGCACCCGCTGGTTCTACGTCGGGCTGCTGGTGGGCGCGGTGGTGATGGTGCCGGTGGTGGCGGCCGTGGGGGGGCGGGCCGGGGCGGCGCTGGCCCTGGCGGCGGTCCCGCTGGGCCGGCGGCCGGTGATCGCCGTGCTGGGTGGCGCCCGTGGTGGCGAGCTCGTCCCCGTGCTGGGCCAGACCGGGCGGCTCCAGCTCGCCTTCGGTGCCCTCCTGGCGCTGGGGCTCTGGCTGACGGCCTGAGCCTGAATCGGCGTTCGGATGTTCCTCCTTCGGGCGCAATCGGGACGCAGGAACGCCGGCCCGCGGCACCCGGGCCTCAGCCGGTCGCCTCTGGCAGCCACGGCTCGACCGCTTCCAGGAACCGCGCCGGCTGTTCCAGGTGGGCGCTGTGCCCGGCGCCGGGCACGAGCGCCACGCGGGCGTTGGCCCCGATCGCCGCCGCCGTCCGGCGGGCGATGGCGGCGTAGCGCTCGTCGTCCGCGCCGGCCACGACCAGCACCGGGAAATCGATCCCCGGCAGGGCCGGCCACAGCGGGCGCTGGGTGCCGGTGCCCGCCAGCTCCAGGCTCCGGGCCAGCCCCTCGGCGGTGTTGCGCCGGCGTTCGTCCTCGAACCGGGTGGCCGGGGACAGCCCGGCGAACATCGGCTGGGCGAGCCACCAGTCGACGAACCAGCCCACGCCCTCGGCCCGGATGCGGGCCGCCAGGGCCTCGTCCTGCTCTCGGCGCTCGGCGCGCGCGGCGGTGTCCTCGATGCCGGGCGTCCCGCCCACGAGGACGAGTCCCCGCACCGCCGCGGGGGCCTCGGTGGCGACGTGCAGGGCCATGCGGGCGCCCATCGAGTACCCGACGTAGACCGAGGGGCCGCCGGCCGCGGCCGCCAGCCGCCCCGTGGCCGGCAGGTCGGCGGCGACGTCGGCGGAGTCGCCGTGACCGGGCAGGTCCAGCCGTACGACCTCGTGGTGCGCGGCGAGCGCCGCCGCCACCGACCCCCAGCAACGGCAGGTCTGCCCGAAGCCGTGCAGCAACACGAGCCGGGGACCGGACCCGTCGCGTTCGTCATGGAGCGGCACGGCGGGGAATGCTTGCATGTCGCATGGCCGTTCCTCCCCGGGGGCTGCGCCCCCGTGCCCCATCGTCGCCCGGCTCCCTGGCGGTCGCGCGGTCGACCAGTCATGGGCTGCGCTCATGACTGTCGCTCCCGACGAGACCCCCGCCCCAACCGACGTGCAGGCCACGTTCGCCGCCACGCTGGTCGACGAGTGGGTGCGCTGCGGGGTGCGGCACGCCGTCGTGTGCCCGGGCTCGCGCTCCACCCCGCTGGCGCTGGCGCTGTCCGAGCGGCCGGAGATCGCCCTCCAGGTCCACCACGACGAGCGCTCGGGAGCGTTCCTGGCCCTCGGCTTGGGGCTCGCCACCGGCCGGCCGGCGGTCGTCCTCACCACCAGCGGCACCGCGGCCGCCGAGCTGCACGCGGCCGTCGTCGAGGCCGACCTCGCCGGCGTGCCGCTGCTGGCCTGCACCGCGGATCGGCCCCCGGAGCTGCGCGACGTGGGCGCGCCCCAGGCCATCGACCAGGTGCACTTGTTCGGACGCGCCGTGCGCTGGTTCGGCGATCCCGGCGTGCCCGACCCCGGGTCGGTGTCGCGATGGCGCGCCTTCGCGGGGCGGGCGTACGCCGCGACCCGGGTGGCGCGGCCCGGCCCCGTTCACCTGAACCTTCCGTTCCAGGAGCCACTCGTGGGCACGGCCGGACCCTTGCCTCCGGGACGCGGCGGTGGGCCCTGGGTGGTGGCGGCCAGCTCGGCGGCAAGCGCAGCGACCGCCACGGCGGGCGTGGAGCTGCCCGACGAGCTGCGCGCGCTCGCCGGCCACCGGGGCGTGATCGTGGCCGGGGCCGCGGCGATCGACGGGCCCGCCCTCCACGAGCTCGCGGGTGCACTCGGGTGGCCGGTGCTGGCCGAGCCTCGCTCGCCTGCGTGGATCCCGGCGGCCACCGGCGTCGTGCACCTCGACGCCATCCTGCGCTCGGGCCGCGTGGCCGACGGCCTGCGACCCGAGGTGATCCTGCGTGTCGGCGCGCCCGGCGCGTCGCGGGTCGTCAACGAGTGGCTGGCGGCGTCGGGGGCGGGCGAGGTCGTCCTGGGCGCGCCCGGGTGGTCCGACCCGGCGGCGACGGCGGAGACGGTCATCGACGACCCACCCGCCGGCGTGCTGGCCGCGCTGCGCTCGGGGGTCGCCGGCGCCGCCCCGCGCGACTGGCTCGAACGGTGGCGGGCGGCCTCGGACGCCGCCGCCAGCGCGGTGGCATCCGCGCTGGCGCACGAGTCGACCCCCAACGAGCCCGCGATCGCCCGGGACGTGGTCGCGGCCCTGCCGGACGGCGCCCGGCTGGTGGTGGCGTCGTCGATGCCGATCCGTGACGTCGAGCGCTACGCCGCCCCCCGCCACGGCGTGACCGTGCTGGCCAACCGGGGCGCCAACGGCATCGACGGCACGGTATCCACGGCCGTCGGCCTTGCGCTCGGGTCGGCGGTGCCGACCGGACTGCTGATCGGCGACATCGCCTTCCTGCACGACAGCAACGGGCTACTCGGTGCCCCCGGGCGCGGGATCGACCTGGTGTGCGTCGTCGTCGACAACGACGGTGGCGGCATCTTCTCGTTCCTTCCGCAGGCCCGGACCGTGCCCCCCGAGCGGTTCGAGGCCCTGTTCGGCACGCCCCACGGCCTCGACCTGGCTGCGGTCGCGGCGGCGTTCGGCGTCGACGCCCGTGCCCTCGGCCGGGACGACGACGTCGGCGCCGCCGTGCGCGAGGCAACCGCCAAGGGCGGGGTCCACGTGTTGGTTGCACGGACCGACCGGGCTGCGAACGTCGGGGTCCACGGCCGCATCGACGGCGCCGTGGCAGCTGCGGTCGACGCGACGCTGTCCTAGTGTCCCGTCAGGGACACTCGCAGACTCCCCGCGACTACGGCCGGACGATCGCCGACAGCAGCGCCTGGAGCTTCGACCTGGTCTCGGCGAGCTCCGTGGACGGATCGCTGTCGGCGACGATGCCGTTGCCGGCCCAGACTCGTGCCGCCGGCCCGTCGATCTCGGCACAGCGGATGGACACGGCCCAGGTGCCGTTGCCGGCGGCGTCGACCCAGCCGGCGGTGCCGGCGTAGCGCCGGCGGTCGAAGCCCTCGTTCTCGGCGATCCAGTCCACGGCCTCGTCGCGGGGCCAGCCCGCCACCGCCGGGGTGGGATGCAGGGCAGCCACCAGCTCCAGCACCGAGGGCGCCGGCTGCGACAGGCGCCCCTCCACCAGCGTCGCCAGGTGCTGGACGTTGGCCACCGCCACCACCGAGGGCTCGGCCTCGTAGTCGAGGTAGGAGCACCACGGCAGCAGCGTGTCGTGGACCATGTCGATGGTGATCTGGTGCTCCTGGCGGTCCTTGGTCGAGGCGAGCAGCGATGCCGCCAGCCGCTGGTCGGTGGTGGGGTCGCCGCCGCGCGGCGCCGTGCCGGCCATGGGATGGGAGCGGACGATGTCGCCGGCCACCGACACCAGCAGCTCGGGGCTGGCGGCCACCAAGCCGGCGACCGAGACGATGTGGCAGCCGGGATAGCCCGACCGCAGCCGCTCGAGCACCGCCAGCCGGTCGATCGGGCGGTCGGCGGCGATGTCGACCTGGCGCGCCAGCACGACCTTGTGCAGGCTGCCGCCCGCCATCGCCTTCGTGGCCCGCTCGACCAGGGCGCACCAGTCCTCGGGCTCGCGCTGGGCCGTGACCGTGAATCGCCGCGCCGACGCCAGCGGCCCCCCACCATCCGAACTTGCGGCGGTAAGCGACGCCATGGCCTCGGTATCCGCCGCAAGTTCGGCAGGGGTGATCGCGGTGATCCAGCGGGTGCCGTCGTCGGCGCGCCCGGCGACGACGACGGGGACCACCAGCTCGCCGGGCGCTCCCGGCTTGAACGGCAGGCTCCCGAAGGCCACCGGCCCACAGCCGGGCAACCTCACCTCGTCGTCGACCTCGATGCCGGCCAGCGCCTCGGCCACGGAACGCGCGGCCACCGCCGGGTCGCCGCCGGGCCACGCCACGCGTGCGGCGCAGCCCCGGCCGGCGACCCCGGAGCGCCCACGCTCGAACAGCATCCCGTCGCGCCCGGCGAAGTGCAGCAGGTCGACGTCCGCGTCCAACCGGCGCGTGCGGGCCAGCAGCGCGGTCACGACGCCCTCGTGGCGAGGATGAGCTGGGCGATGCCCCCGGAGAGCAGCCGCCGGTCGACGTCGACGAACCCGGCACCGGCGACCATCCGGCGTATGTCGTCCGGCACCGGCAGGTAGGCGACCGAGCGGGGCAGGTAGCGATAGGCGGAGCCGTCGGACAGGAGGCCGCCGATGACCGGCACCACCCTGCCGAAGTAGGCCCGGTGCCCCCAGCGCAGGAGGCGGTTGGTCGGCGTCGCCACCTCGAGCAGGGCGATGCGCCCCCCGGGCCGTAGCACGCGGCCCAACTCGGCGAAGAACGGCGGGAGCTCCACCAAGTTGCGCAGCGCGAAGCCGCAGGTGACCCCGTCGACCGACCCCGCCCGCACGGGCAGGCGCAGTGCGTCGCCCTGGACCAGCGCGGCGCGCGTGCGGGCCGCTGCCAGCATGCCGAACGACAGGTCGATCCCGAGGGGAACCAGCCCGGTGGACGCCAGCTCGCGGCACAGGTCGCCGGTCCCGCAGGCCAGGTCGAGGACGATGGACCCTGGCCGCAGGGCGAGCGACCCCACTGCACGCCGCCGCCAACCGACGTCCATGCGGAACGTCATGATGCGGTTGACCAGGTCGTAGCGGGGGGCGATGGCGTCGAACATGTCCCGCACCGCCCGGACCTTCGCGTCGCCTTGGGGAAGATCCGAACTGGCGGTGGTCATCGACGTCATGCGATGCGTGACCGCCACGCGTTCGAGAGGGGGGCCCGAGCCACGGGTCGCATCGTAGGGGTCGCTGGCGCCTACGCTGCCTCCGTGGCCAGGGCGCATTTCCGAATCTTCGGCATCCCGGTGCGGGTCGAGCCGTTCTTCGTCGTCGTCGCCTTCCTGTTCGGCATCCGTCTCGAGCCCCTGTGGGTGGTGTTCGCCTTCGCCGTGATCGTGTTCGTGTCCGTGCTCGTCCACGAGCTGGGCCACGCCCTGACCTACCGGCTGCTGGGGCAGCGCTCGGCGATCGTCTTGCACGGCTTCGGTGGCTTCACCGTGCCCACCGGCGGTGGCAGGCGGGTGCTCAGCAAGCCCAAGTCGATCCTGGTGAGCCTCTCCGGTGCGCTGACGCAGCTGCTAGTGCTCGGCATACCCGCGCGGTTCGTCTTCTACGAGACCGACTGGGGTCTCCGGCAGCGCATCGACTACGCGTTCGACCAGGGATTCTTCAGCTGGGCGCCGGTCCTCTACTACCTGCAGTGGGTCAGCATCTGGTGGGCGGTGTTCAACCTGCTGCCGATCAGGCCGCTCGACGGGGGCCACGTGGCCGAGGAGTTGGTCGGCTTCGAGAACGCCTGCAAGCTCTCGATCGCGGCCGCCATCGTCGCCGGGTTCCTCGCCTTCCGGGCGTCGTTCATCGGCCTGTTCGGCCTGCTGTTCTTCGGACTCTTCGCCTACATGAACTTCCAGGAGCTGCGTGCCGGCCAGCGCACCGGCGTGTTCGACGTCGATGCGCCGGAAGGGGGAACCCGCTCCGGGGCGGGCCGCGGCTTCGGCCGCCGCATGAGACGGAGGGGAAGCTCCAACCTGCAGGTCGTCAGGCCCCCCGGGGCCAGTGCGCTGCCCGACCTGTCGCCGGGCGCCTCGACGGCGGAGGCCGAGACCCGGGCGTGGAATGCCCTGCGCGCCGGCGAGGGTGACCGCGCGGCGGCGATCACGCGCCAGGCCGGAGGCGGAGGGAACGCCTTCCTGCGAGCAAGCATCGCCCTGCTCACCGGCCCCCTGGAGATGGCCGACGACCTGTTCGAGGCCGCCTACAGCCAGGATCCCGGAGGCCCGCCCAACCTGGTACCCGCCACGCTGCTCGCCGACCGGGGCCGTGCGGTGCCGGTGGCGGCGCGGCTGGTGGCCTCGGGCCGGTCGGGTGTGGAGGCGGCCAGCGGGCTGCAGACCCACCTGCACTACGCCGAGCGCTTCCAGGCGGCGGCCGAGGTCGGAGAGCAGGTCTTCGCTGCCGGCCCCCAGAGCCCTCCGCAAACCGCGTTCGAGGTCGCATGCTCATGGGCCCGGGCGGGCCGGCCCGAGGAGGCGCTGCGGTGGGTGGAGGTGGCGGTCGACGCCGGCTTCCATGCCCCGGGCTTGCTCGACGGCGAGCCCGACCTGGCGAGCGTGCGGTCGCTGCCCGGGTGGGCGGCGGTGCGGTCACGCCTCTCGGCCTGACCGCGGGCCTCAGGACGGGGCCCGGGCGGGCTACTCGTAGTAGCGGAAGAGGTTCTCGGCCACGCACGCCGGCTTGGCGGCGCCCTCCACCTCGAACGTGAACCGCTCCTTCACCTGCACACCGCCGGCGACATCGCTGACCTCGAGCAGCTCGATGCCGAGCCGCAGCTTCGACCCCACCGGGACCGGCGAGGGGAAGCGCACCTTGTCGCAGCCGTAGTTCACGGCCATCTTGATGCCCTCGACCCGCGTAACCTGCGGCGCCAGGCGGGGCCCCAGCGCCAGCGTCAGGTAGCCGTGGGCGATCGGGCCACCGAAGGGACTCTCGCGGTTGGCTCGCTCGACGTCCACGTGGATCCACTGGTGGTCGCCGGTGGCGTCGGCGAACAGGTTCACCTGGTCCTGCGTGATCTCGACGTAGTCGCTGTAGCCGAGATGCTGACCAACCAGGTCCCGCAGGCCGCCGATTCCCTGCACGATGGTGGTCATGAGCGGAGCTCAGGACCAGTCGACGGCGCGAGCGCCAGCGAGCCCGGGGACGATGGGGTTCGGGGGCGCAGCCCCCGCGGGTGGATGGTCATGAGCGGAGCTCAGGACCAGTCGACGGCGCGAGCGCCAGCGAGCCCGGGGACGATGGGGTTCGGGGGCGCAGCCCCCGCGGGGGGATGGTCATGATGGCGATGATGCCCGATTCCCCGAGGACGCGCGCACCCGAGGTCTGCGCGGTCGTGCTGGCGGCCGGCGAGGGGGCGAGGCTCCGCCCGCTCACGTGGGTGCTCCCCAAGCCGCTCTGTCCCGTGGAGGGGGTACCGCTCATCGACCACGCACTCGAGCGGGCGCGCTCCGCCACGTCTGCCGTCGCGGTCAACGTCCATCACGCCCGCGAGGCCATCGAGGCGCACCTCGACGGCCGGGTCCACGTCTCGGTCGAGGAACAAGAGGCGCTCGGCACCGCCGGCGCCCTCGGACTACTCCGGCCGTGGATCGATGGCCGCCCGACGCTGGTCCTCAACGGTGACACCTGGTGCCCGGGCTCGCTGGCCGCGTTCGTGGCCGGTGCCGACGGCACCCGGGTCAGGCTGGCGCTGGCCGGCCCCGACGAGCGGCTGGGGCCCTCCAGCCGCATCGCCGCCGCCCTCATGCCATGGTCGGATGTGGCGCGGTTGGCACCGGTGCCGTCGGGGCTCTACGAGGCGTCGTGGCGAGCGCTGGCCGACTCCGGCGAGATCGACCTCGTCCGCTGGGACGGACCGTGCCTCGACTGCGGGACGCCGGCGCGGTACCTGGCCGCGAACCTGGCCGCCAGCGGCGGCACGCCGGTGATCGGAACCGGGGCCCGGGTGGACGGTGAGTTGGTGCGCTCGGTGGTGTGGCCGGGCGCCCGGGTACGGCGCGGGGAGAGGCTTGTCGACACGGTCCGTGCCAGCGACGACGTCACCGTTCTGGTGCGGTGATCGACTCAGAGCGTGCGCGGATAGACGCGTTCTCTCGGCTCACGGTGGTCAGCGTTGCCCGGATGCCTCGCTGCATGGCCTGGGCTCACGCTGCAATCCCGTACTGCTCGGTGACCCCTTGCGGGCCTATCCGCTCGGCCTGTTAGCCCGAGGCGGCCGGACCTCGACCCCGAGCGGCCTGTCTCGGACCCCGCTGCCCGCTCCCACGGCCGCTCGGGCCGGCGCCGCGAGCTGGCCGCAGGCGGCGTCTATGTCGGTGCCGCGGTTGCGGCGCACCGTGGCATTGACGCCGAGGTCCCGGAGCCAGCGGCGGAACCGGCGGACGCCGTCCGGCGGCGTGCCCCGGGTCGGGTAGCCGGGCGTCGGGTTGAGCGGGATGAGGTTCACGTGGGCGGGCAGCGGCAACGCGTGAGCCAGGTCCGCCAGCTCCCGGGCGTCGGTGCGCCGGTCGTTGGTGCCGTCGATCAGTGCCCACTCGAACGAGAGGCGACGGCCCTTGGCCCGCAGGTAGTCGGCGCAGGCGCCCACCAGGACGCTGAGCGGGAAGCGGCGGTTGATCGGCACCAGTTCGTCACGCAAGCCGTCGTTGGCGGCGTGCAACGACACCGCGAGGTTCACCGGCAGGTCCTCGGTCGCCAGCCGGCGGATGCCGGGCACGAGGCCCACGGTCGACAACGTGAGGTGGCGGGCAGACAGGCCGAGCCCGGCGTGCGCGCGCTCGACGGCGGGCCACACCCGGTCGTAGTTGGCGAGGGGCTCGCCCATGCCCATGAACACGACGTTGCCCAGCCGTCGGCCGTCGTCGCGGGCCCGCCGGGCGGCGCGGACGATCTGCTCGACGATCTCGCCGGTGGTGAGGTGGCGCTCGAACCCCGCCTGCCCCGTGGCGCAGAAGCCGCAGGCCATGGCGCACCCGGCTTGGGTCGAGACGCAAACGGTCGTGCGGTCGCGGTACTGCATGAGCACGGTCTCGATGTGGGCGCCCCCGTCGAGACGGAACAACCACTTCACGGTCGCGCCCGAGCCGTCGATCGACTCGCTCACGGCCGACAGGTCCGCCGGTAGGTCGTGGTCGAGGCGGGCCCGGAGGGCCCGGGGCAGGGCGGTCAGCTCGGCGGGAGATACGAGCTGCCGGTACAGGCCGTCCCATACCTGGTCGACCCGGTAGCGCGGCTCGTCGGCCAGGATGCCGGCGAGCGCGTCGCGGTCCACGTCGTAGCGGGTGGGCACGATCGCGAGGCTACGGCGCTCGCTGGGGTCGGTCGCCGGTACCGTGCGTCCGTGCCATCGTTCTGGCGGATCGTCGATGCCGATTCGGCGCGGCCGCGGGCGGCCGCCGGGCGACGCACCCACCCCGCCTCCGCGCATCCCGAGGTCCACCATCGGGACGTCCAGGGCGGCGCGCTGCGCGCCGCGGTATTCGGGGTCAGCGACGGGTTGGTCAGCAACATGGGCCTGATCCTGGGCGTCGCGGGGGCCGATCCCCAGCCGGCGGTGGTCCGCCTGGCGGGGCTCGCCGGGCTCATCGCCGGGGCCATCTCCATGGCGGCCGGGGAGTACAACTCCATGCGGGTGCAGTCCGAGCTCCTGCTGCGGGAGCTGCGGATCGAGGCCCGCGAGCTGCGCCGCCGCCCCGAGCACGAGACCCGGGAGCTGGCCGACATCTACGAGCAGCGCGGCCTCGCCCCCGACCAGGCGCGCGACGTGGCTGAGGCGCTGATGAGCGATCCCGAGATGGCGCTCGAGGCCCACGCGCGCGAGGAGCTGGGCATCGATCCCCAGCGGCTGGGGTCGCCGGCGGCGGCGGCGGCGTCGTCGTTCGTGTCGTTCTCGGTCGGGGCGCTGGTCCCGCTGGTCCCGTGGTTCGTGACGTCGGGAACCGCCGCCAAGGTGGCGTCGCTGGTCCTCGGCGTGCTGGCAGCGGTGGTCGTGGGATGGCTCATCGGTCGATCCACCGACCGGCCGATTGGTCGGGCGATCACCCGCCAGGTCCTGTTCACGGTGGTGCCGGCGCTGATCACGTTCGCGATCGGCAACGCTCTGGGGGTGGGAGCCGGGTAGTGGGGTAGCTCCTTGCGCCCCCAACTAGCCGCCGGGAACGTCGCCGACGTAGGCGCGATCGGTGTGATCACGGGCGAAGCCGAGGTCGGCATAGAGCTTGTTGGCGGGCTCGTTGGTGGCGTCGACGTAGAGCATGCCCACCCGGAGCCCCTTGACGGCGAGGTGGTCCAGCCCGGCGAGGGCGAGCGCCCGACCCAGGCCCCGCCGGTGGACGGCCGGGTCGACGGCGATCACGTAGATCTCCCCGAGCGGCGGATCGTGGTCGGCGTGCACCTTGGTCCAGCAGAAGCCGGCCAGCCGCCCGTCCCGTTCGTGGAGCAGGAACCCGGCGGGATCGAACCACGGCTCCGCCTCGCGGCTGCGCAGGTCCTCGAGGGTCCAGCCGCCCTGCTCCGGGTGCCAGTCGAAGGCCCGGTTGTTGACCTCGAGCCACGCCTCCTCGTCCCTGCCGACCTCGAACGGGCGGGTCTCCAGGGCGTACGGCTCGCCGACCGGGAGGGGTCGCCGGAGCTGCCACAGGTCGCGACCGCGGGCCAGCCCGACCGCCTCGGCCATCCGGTCGTGCGCCGGTGTCGGCTTGTACACCCAGAGGTGCACGTGCCCGCCGCCCTCGTCCCGCACCACGTCCAGCGCCGCCGACAGCATCGTGGGGCCAATGTCGTCGAGCTCGTCGCGGTGCTGGGGATCGACAACCAGCTCGAGCTCCCAGCGCCGGTCGCCCCGAATGACGTTGGCGTAGGCGACGGGGTAGTCGGACCCGGATGGCCACGCCAGCAGCCCAGCGAAGTCGTGGCCCCCGCCGACCGCAGCGTCTAGGAAGCGGTGCTCGTCAAGGGGCTGGTGGCGGTCGGCGCGCTCGGCCGCCCGGACCAGTGCGTTCACCGCCTCGATCTCGGCGGCGGAGAGCTGGCGCTTGACCTCGAGTTCTCGCACGCTCCGACACTAAGGACCTGAGCGGATAGGGCGCTCGGCCGTCTAGGGGGCGATCGGGCGCAGCCCGTGCGCCGGGGCGCCCCGGGCGCCCGCGATCGCAGCGGTGCGCTGCCACGCGGTCTGCAGCCGGGGGCGGAGGCTCGATTCGGTGCCGGGATCGGCGAGCGCCTTGCCGACGTCCACCACCCGGATCGGCCCGCGATCGTCGGTGAGCACCGCCGAGAACTCCGCGCTGGTGACGCTCCAGCGGCCGTTGGGCTGCTCCGTGAACCGGAACCGCACGAGCAGCCCCTCCAGCTTGTCCGGGCCCTGGGAGCCCTGGTTGGACACCAGGTTGCCCATGCCGTACACGACCCACTCGTTGCCGATGGCCTCGATCGGCTGCACCACGTGTGCGTGATGGCCCAGCAGCAGGTCGATGTCCGGTGACCCGATGAGCCTCGGGGCCAGCGCCTGCTGCTGTCCGTTGGGATCGTGGTTGTACTCGTCGCCCCAGTGGAGGGCCACGACGACGACGTCGGCGCCCCGTCGCCGGGCGACGCCGGCGTCGGTGAGGATCCGGCGTTCGTCGATCGGGTTCGATCGCCACGTCTCGCCGCCGGGGGCGGGGATGCCGTTGAAGCCGAACGTGTACGAGAGCAGCGCCAGCGTGACCCCGTCGACGTCGAGCAAGGTCGTGGTGGCAGCCTCTTGCGGGGTCCGGGCGGACCCGGCATGGCGGATCCCCGCGGCGTCGAGCGCGTCGAGGGTCCGGTGCACCCCGTCGGCACCCCGGTCGTACGTGTGGTTGGACGCCGTCGTGCAGGCGTCGTAGCCGGTGGCCGCCAGCGCCGGGGCGATCTCGGGGGGCACGGAGAAGCTCGGATAGCTCGAGAACGGCCCGCCGGGCGGGGCGACCGGCGTCTCCATGTGGCAGATGGCCACGTCGGCCCCGCTCACCAGCGGTTGGATCCCGGCGAGCATGGGCCGGAAGTCGTGGCCGCCGGGGTAGCCCGCCGAGGCGGCGTCGGCACTCGCCTGGTCCCACAGGGGCGTGTGGAGCAGGACGTCGCCGGTGGCCACCAACGTGAACGTCCGGGGATGTGCAGCCGCCCACGCCGCGTTCGCCCTCGCGAGCGCGGCCGCATGCCCGTCGACCCGGCGCGGCTCGCTCCTGCCCGGAACCCCGGCCGCCGCCGTGGATCCCGGGGCGCCGGCGCCGCCGGCCCCAGCGCCGGGCTCGGGGCGGATCGCACCGAGGGCGACCACGAGCAGCGTCGCTGCCAGCGCCGCGGGCAACGCCGGTGACCGCCGTGCCATGGGCGCTGGTGTAGCAGGCCAGGGACCCTCGGGGCGCGATGGGTGCCCGGTAGTGTCCGCAAGCGATGAGCGGACGTCGGGAGAGATGAGCGGCGGTCGACCGCGTAGCCCCAGGGGGCGGGCCCGCGTCGTTGCGGACCGGCTCGCCGAGGAGTATCCGGGGACCGCGACGGAGCTCTGCGCGCTCGACCACGCCAACCCCTACGAGCTGCTGGTGGCCACGATCCTGTCCGCGCAGACGACCGACGAGCGGGTCAACATGGTGACCCCGGCCGTATTCGCCAAGTACCCGCGGCCCGCCGACCTGGCGGCCGCCGACCCTGCCGAGCTCGAGACGATCATCCAGTCGACGGGGTTCTTCCGCAACAAGACGCGCAGCCTGATCGGGATGGCGGCCGCCCTGGTCGAGCGGTTCGGCGGCGAGGTGCCGCACAAGCTGTCCGACCTGGTCACCCTCCCGGGAGTCGGCCGCAAGACCGGCAACGTGGTCCGGAGCGTGGCCCTGGGGGAGCCCGGTCTACCGGTCGACACCCACGTGCTGCGGCTGTCACGCCGGCTCGGGCTCACCCGGCAGACCGACCCGGTAAAGGTCGAGCTCGAGCTGAACCCCATGGTCCGGGCCGACGAGCGAGGTGCCCTCAGCCTGCGCCTGATCCTGCACGGCCGGCGGGTGTGCATGGCGCGCACGCCGCGGTGCGACGCCTGCGTGTTGGCGGACATCTGTCCTTCGGCGTTCACGTTCTGATCGCGCCGCTCGAGCACCCTGCGAGCCGAAGACAACCAGTCGTGAACGCATTGCAAAGAAATGTCGCCCGGCCGCGCACCCTCTGCCCTGCCGTGAGCGATAACTTGGATGAAGACCAGGTTCCCGCCACCTGGTTCCAATGCGACGCTGGGATCCGCCGCCCGGCGTCGCCGCGACGGCGCCCCGCGAGGGCGCCGTCGCTGTTCCCGGGGGCAGGGTGCCCTGTTCCGTACGGGTTCCGCGGCCAGCGTCCTGCGGCGTGGGTCTCAGCGCATCGACCGCATGACCCGCTCGAGCTGGCGGCTGGCGGTCAGCAGCGACCGCTCGACCTCGTAGAGCCCGTCGGCCACGTCGGGCCGGGTCGACCCCCGGTAGCGGTCCCCGACGGCGGTGATCCGGGTCGTCAGCTCGTCGAGCGTGGTCGCCAGGGCCGAGAGCTCGGCGCGGTCGCTGTCCATTGCCTGGTTTTAGAGGCCGAGCGGGTAGGCCCGCATGTGCGGACAGAACAGCACGGCATTTGCAGCGTGAGCCCAGGCCACACAGCTCGGCCTCCGGCAGCGCTGACCACGATGAGTCAAGACGACGTGCCTTTCCGGTCAGGTCCTTGGTGGACCCTCGCGGGTCCACCACCCGGAACCGGATGGGGTCGCTCCACGGCGCGCCGCTAGCGTTGCTCCGTGCTCCGCCGCCTCGACCTGCGTGGATCCGGGACCGCCGACCTGCGGTCGCGGCTGCCGCGCCCGCGGTCCAGGTCGAGCCGCCCGTCGACGAGGTGCGCGCCGTGCTGGCGCAGGTACGCGACGGAGGCGACGCCGCCCTCCGCACGCTGATCCAGCGCTTCGACGGGGTGCGGGTCGACGAGCTGCGGGTGCCATCCACCGAGATCACCGCCGCGCTCGACCGCATCCCGGCCCGCCTGCGGGCCTCCCTCGAGGCCGCCCACGCCAACATCGGCGCCTACCACGCCGCTCAGCGAGGCCCTGAGCTGGTGCACCGCAACGGCGCCATCGAGATCCGGGAGCTGGTGCGACCCGTCGACCGCGCCGGCTGCTACGTGCCCAGCGCCGCCGCCCCGCTGGTCTCTACGGTGCTCATGACCGTCGTGCCCGCCCGGGTCGCGGGCGTGCCCGAGGTCGTGCTCGTCACCGCCCCCGGGCCCGACGGCACGGTCGACGACGGAATCCTCGCCGCCGCCGCCGTCGCCGGCGCCGACGAGGTCTACCGGGTCGGGGGACCGGCGGCGATCGCGGCGCTGGCGTACGGCACCGAGTCGATCCGCCCGGTCGACGTGGTGGTCGGGCCCGGCAGCGCGCGCGTGGCCCAGGCGAAGCGAGAGGTCGCCGGCCTCGGGCTGGTGGGTGTTCCCTCCGCGTTCGCGGGACCGTCCGAGGTCGTGGTCGTGGCCGAAGCGTCCACCCCGGCCGAGCACGCAGCGATCGACGTGCTGGTCCAGGCCGAGCACGGTCCCGACGGGCTGGCCTGGCTCGTCAGCTGGGACCCCACCGTCGTCGACGCCGTCTGCGAGGCCGTGGCCCGGCTCGTCCCACGCTCCCCGCGCCGCCGCCACCTGGAGGCAACCCTGGCCGAGGGCGGCTACGCCGTGCTGACCGACGGAGCCGAGCAGGCGCTGGCGGTGGCCAACGCCATCGCCCCCGAGCACCTCGAGCTCCTCGTGGAGGACTGGGAGGCGTTGCTGCCGCAGGTGCGGCACGCAGGAGCCGTGTTCTGCGGACCCCTGGCCCCGGCGTCGATCGGCGACTACCTCGCCGGCGCCAACCACGTCCTGCCCACCTCCGGGTCGGCACGGTTCGCCGGTGCGCTGCGGATCGACGACTTCTGCAAGCACATCCACGCCGTGGTGGTGCCGCCCGAGGGGTTGACGCAGGTCGCGCCCCACGTCGAGGCATTGGCCGACTACGAGGGGCTGCCCGCCCACGCCGAGTCGGTGCGCCTGAGGTCGCGCGGGGCGGGGCAGCCGGCATGACGCTCGCCCCCCGCGACGACCTGGCCTTGATGTCCGGCTACCACTCGCCGCAGGTCGATGTGGCCGTCCGGCTCAACACGAACGAGGCGCCGGCGGCGCCGCCGGCGGCGTTCACCCGCCGCTTGGGCGAGGCGCTGGCCACGATCGAATGGCACCGCTATCCCGACCGCGGGTACCGCACGCTGCGGGAGGCCATCGCCAAGCACCACGGCGTGGCGCCGGAGCAGGTGTTCGCGGCCAACGGGTCCAACGAGGTGCTCCAGACCATCCTCCTCGCCTACGGCGGTCCCGGCCGGCACGCCGCGGTGTTCGAGCCCACGTACGCATTGCACAGCCACATCGCCCGCATCACCGGGACCGAGGTCGCGGTGGGCGAACGCTCCGACGACCTCACGCTCGACCTCGGCGAGGCCCGGCGAGTGGTGGCCGAGCATGCACCCGAGATCACGTTCCTGTGCTCACCCAACAACCCGACCGGAATGGCCGAGCCCGAGGAAGCGGTGAGCGCGGTCGCCGACATGGCACCCGGTCTCGTCGTGGTCGACGAGGCGTACGGCCAGTTCGCACCGTGGTCCGCCCTCGGCATGGTCGACGAGGGGCGGGGTGTCGTCGTGACCCGCACCTTCTCCAAGACCTGGTCGATGGCGGGCGCCCGGCTCGGCTACCTGATCGGCCCCGCCGGGCTGGTGGTGGAGCTCGACAAGGTGGCGCTGCCCTACCACCTCGACGTGGTGAAGCAGCTCGCGGGCACGTTGGCCCTGTCGTTCACGGACGAGATGCGGGCCCGGGTCGCGGCGCTGGTCGAGGAGCGCGGGCGCGTCTCCGCCGCCCTTGCCGAGCTGCCGCTCGACCTATGGCGGTCCGACGCGAACTTCATCCTGTTCCGGCCGCGGGAGCGGGACGGCGCCGCGGTGTGGCAGGCGCTCCTCGACCGCTCGGTGCTGATCCGCAACTGCGCCGGCTGGCCCCGCCTCGAGGGGTGCTTGCGGGTCACGATCGGCACCCCGGCCGAGGACGACGCCTTCATCGCCGCGCTCGCCGAGGTGCTGTCGTGACCCGGTCCGCCGGGCGCCGGCGCACGACCAAGGAGACGTCGGTGGCGGTGGCGATCGACCTCGACGGCCCCGAGGGCAAGGTGCACGCCGCCACCGGCCTACCGTTCTTCGATCACATGCTCGATCAGCTCGGGCGACACGGGGGCTTCGACCTGACGGTCGAGGCGCAGGGCGATCTCCACGTCGACGGTCACCACACCGTCGAGGACGTGGCCATCGTGGTCGGCGAGGCGTTCGGTGAGGCCCTCGGCGACAAGGCCGGGATCCGCCGGTTCGCCAGTGGGCTGTACCCGCTGGACGAAGCGCTGGTCGAGGCCGCGCTCGACGTCTCCGGCCGCCCGTTCGTCGTCTACGACGTGCCCTTCGGCGAGGTGCTGCCGCTCGGCGACCCGCCGTTCAACCCCGAGATGGCCGAGCACTTCTGGCGAACCTTTGCCCATTCGGCCGGGATGACGCTGCACGTCGCCCGCCGGGCCGGCAGCAACACCCACCACGTCGTCGAGGCGACGTTCAAGGGCATCGCCCGCTGTCTCCGCGGACGCGGTCCGGGTCGAGGGCGACGCCGTGCCTTCGACCAAGGGCTCGCTCTGATCGTCAGGCGGCGGCGCCGTCGATCGGGAGGATCAGGCCGACCCTGGCGCCGCCGAGCGGGGAGCGCTCGACGCGAGGCTGCCGCCGGCGGCCTCCGCCGATCGCCGGGCGATGTCGAGGCCGAGCCCGGTCGAGCCGGCCCGTGTCACGCCCCGGGCCAACGCTGCGTCGGGATCGGTGATCCCGGCCCCGGCGTCGTCCACCGCGAGCTCACCGTCCCGTCGTGGCGACTTAGGGCGACCGCATAGCCGCTGCCCTCGGGCGTGTGGGCGAACACGTTGCCGATGAGGGCGTCGACGGCCGCCTCGGCATCCCGGGGGACAGCCGCACCCGGGCCGGCCGGTCGGGCTCGACGTCGAGGGTCCAGGCGCGGCCGTCGTCGTCCGCCAGCGCGCTCCAGTGGGTGGCGCGATCGCGGGCCACCGCCGTCAGGTCGCAGCTCTCGGCCACCAGGCCCGGCCGCAGCGGGCGGCGGGCGCTGTGGATCAGGTCCGAGACCGCCGCCTCCAGCCGGTCGACGCCCGCGACCAGGTCGGGGTCGCCGGCCGCCTCGGCGTCGAGCCGCAGTGCCGTGAGCGGCGTGCGCAGCCGGTGTGACAGGTCGGCCACCCGCTCACGCTCGGCAGCCCGCAGCTCGTCGATGCGGTCGGCCAGCACGTTGAGCGCCCGGGCGGCGTCCGCCAGCTCAGGCGTCGGGCCGGGCACTGCCCTTGCGTCCCCCGTGCCCGAGGCCAGCGCCCGGGCGGTCGTCGCCAGGCCGGTGGCGTCGCGGGTCACCGATCGGGCCAGGCGGTCCCCGATGAGGGCGGCCGCCGCCACCAGGGCGACGGCCACCCCTGCCAGGGCGGCCCACGCCGTCGCCACCCCGTCGTCGAGCAGGCTTCCGGGCACGCGCGCCCGGGCCACCGACACGTCGGCGTTGCCGGTGCCGGTGACCACCACGGTGTACAGCTCCCGGCCGCCGTCGCGGTCCTGGCTGAACGAGCGTCGCTGGCCTCGCGCCAGGGCCAGCGCCTGGTCGTCGTCGGGCGTGGGATCGCCGAGCCGGGAGCCGTCGGGGAGCCACACGGTCAGGCGCCCGTCGGCCCCGGCGCCCGTCCGGGCGATGGCATCCTCCACCGTGGGCGCCTCCGGGGACAGGGCCAGGACCTGCGCGAGCGCCCCGAGGTCGCGCTCGGCCCGCTCAGGGCCCGGTCGCGGGCCACGGAACGGACCAGCGCCCCCAGCGGCACTGCGAACGCCACGACCACGAGGCTGGTCGTCGCCACGACCACGAGCAGGAGCCGGCGACGCATGCGCCCTCAGGGTGTGGACGGGGCGGCGCGGTCGCCGTCGTCCGGGCTGTCGAGCTTCACGCCCACGCCGCGCACCGTGTACAGGTAGCGGGGCTCCGCCGCCGTCTCACCGAGCTTGCGCCGCAGCCACGACAGGTGAACGTCCACGGTCTTGTCGCCGCCGCCGTAGGGCTGCCGCCAGACCTCGGCCAACAGCTCACGCCTGGTCACGACGTCGGGGCTCCGGCGTGCCAGGTGGG
>CAVQVM010000013.1:0-147861 GCA_963717085.1 uncultured bacterium | reverse complement strand
CTGGGAGATCATGGTCAACGATCCGGAGACCGTGTTCGAGCGACAGTCACCGCAGTCTGTCCGGGTACCACGACGAGCCTTCCCACGACGACGCCACGTGCTGTGCTTGCCCCGTCAGGGGAGTACGGGGGAGCTTCCGGCCCCGTGTACGAGCCCGTGGGAACCCGGGCAGCTGTCAGCAGTTTGTCAGCAGACGGGGCGAAACCCCAGGACACACGACGGACTGGAGTGCACGAAGAACCTGGTCAGGCATGGTATGGACGGCTTTCACCGCTCTCTCAAGGTGGAGACACGGGTTCGAACCCCGTTGGGGGTGCCACTCGAAATCCCTGCTCAGAGCTTATATTTCGGGTCGTGGATCCGCATCGTGGCGGAGCAGTCGTGTCGGCGACCGGCTGGCGTGCAGCCTTTGTCGGCGGCCCATCCGTTAGCGTCGCTCGCTCCGCTCAACCGCGGCCCCAGTCGGCTGGCAGCTCGCTCCGGTGCGGTGGATCGGCGCCCGTCCGCCCGACGACGACCGCAGCCACCTGGTGAGCAGCGTCTACTGCGGGCACGATGGCCTCGACGTTGGCGAGGTCGTCGACGGACCGACCGCTCGCCATCCACCACGTGATGAAGCCTGCCGTGAAGCTGTCGCCGGCGCCGATCGTGTCGATGATCGGGCAGGGGGCGACGGGCACGGTCCGCGTGCCGACGGCCGTGACGATTGTTGTGGCGCCCGCGCCGGCCGTGAGCAACACGGTTCGTGTGCGCCCGGCTACCAGACCGGCCGCGACCACCGCCGGCGTCCCCGTCGGGTCGGCGTAGCAGAGGTCCTCGATGCTCGCCTTGACTGCGTCGGCCCGAAGCAGCACTCGCCGCAAGCGTGCGAGGTAGCGGTCGTGGTCCAGGACTGCGTCAGCGCGGCAGTTGAGGTCGAGCAGCACCAGCACGTCGTTGCCGGCGTCGAGGACGATGCGTTCCACGGCACTTGCCATCGGCTCGACACCAAGCCCCAACCCCCCGGCAACCACGGCCCGCGTGGTTGCCGGTAGCGACGCGGCCGTCAGCGCCGCCGCGCTCGGTTCCCTCGAGGTAGAAGCGGTACGTCGCCACGCCGGCCGCGTCCAGCTCGGCCACGGCCAACGTGGTTGGCGCCTCGGTGCGCTGGACCGGCTCCGAGCGGACGCCGTCGGCGGCGAGGTCGGCCATTAAGCGTTGCCCGAAGCGGTCCGTGGAGATGGCGGCGACCAGGCTGACCGGCGCACCGAGCCTGGCGCATGCGCGCGCGACGTTGAACGGCGCGCCGCCTGGCCTCACCGTGATCGCGCCGTCGGCCGCCATCACGAAGTCGACCAGGGCCTCGCCGACGACGGTTATCACTGGACCCCTCGATCAGGGCCCAACCCGAGGTCTCCCCGAGACATGGCCGACCGCGGAACTAGACGGAGCCACCAGAGATCTCGATGTTGACGCCGGTGACGTAGGAGGCGTCGTCGGACAGCAGGAACGCCACCACCCGGGCGACCTCGTCGGCCGATCCGTAGCGGCCGAGCGGCACCATCCGGATCATCTGGCTCGCAACCTCGGATGGATCGTCGGCGTAGTAGGGACTCGGTGCGGCTGCCTGGGATGCGACCTGGTTGTCCCACATGCGTCCCGGTCCGATGAATGCAGGCGACACCGCGTTCACTCGGATGCCGGCGGGAGCGAGGTCCTTGGCCGCGCTCTTGGTCAGCCCGAGGATTGCCGCCTTCGACGCCGAGTAGGCCGACATGTTGGGGGCGCCGCTGACGCCGGCCATCGAGGCCGAGGACACGATCGAACCTCGCACCCCCGCTTCGACCATGGCCGCGCTCACCGCCGACAGCACCGTGAAGGCGCCGAGCACGTTGACCTCGAACACGCGCCGCGCGTCGACGTGCGGGTAGCGATCGATGCGCTCGAACCTGCCCTGGTAGCCGGCGTTGTTGAACAGCGCCGCCGGCACGCCGATCGCATCCATGCATGCCCCCACGGAGCGCTCGACCCCGGCCACCTCGGTCACGTCGAAGGCGTCCACCCATGTCGGCGCTCCCAACCGTTCGCACTCCTGTCGGGCCCTGTCGAGCGCCTCGAGCCTGCCCGGGTGGTCGACCAGCGCCAGCGACCACCCCTGCTGGGCGAGGCGGCGGGCTGCCGCTCGCCCGATGTCACCGGCCGCGCCGGTTACCAGCGCGATCGGACGCTCGCGGTCCACGGGTTCAGCCTTGCGCTGCGAAACGCGCCGTCCCGGTGGCGATCCGCGGCCCGACTGGATCGAAGACGTGCAACGTTCCCGCGAGCGCGACGTCGATGTCGTCACCCGTTTGGCCCTTGAACGGCGCCGGCATCTTCGAAACGGCGAAAGCGGGTTCGCCCTCGTGGTCGAAGGCCACGTGCACGAACGCTTCGGCGCCGAGATCCTCGACGGTCCGGATGTGCGCTGCCAGCGGGCCCTCCCCGACGCGCACGGCCTCGGGACGAAAACCCACCACGACCCGATCGCCACCGAAGGCGGCCAGGCGCGACGTCATGGCGGTGTCGATGTCGAGGGCGCAACCCCCGATGCGGACCGGTTGGCCCGAGGCGCAGCTGAACAGGTTCATCGCCGGCGACCCGATGAACCCGGCCACGAACAGGTTCGCCGGTTCGTGGTAAAGGGCGTGCGGCGTGTCGCATTGCTGGAGCACTCCGTCGCGAAGGACGGCGACGCGGTGGCCCATCGTCATCGCTTCGACCTGGTCATGGGTGACGTACACCGTCGTCACCGCCAGCCGCGCCTGGAGCTCGGCGAGCTCGGCTCTGGTCTGCACCCGCAGCTTGGCGTCCAGGTTCGAGAGCGGCTCGTCCATCAGGTACACCTGCGGCTTGCGAACGATCGCCCTGCCCATGGCGACGCGCTGGCGCTGGCCGCCCGAGAGGGTCTTCGGCTTGCGATCGAGGAAGGGCTCGAGATCGAGCACGCGCGCCACCTCGCGCACCCTTGCCGTCCGCTCCTCCTTGGGAACCTTGTGCTGCTTGAGGGCGAAGCCCATGTTCTCTGCGACCGTCAGCTGCGGGTACAGGGCGTAGTTCTGGAAGACCATGGCGATGTCCCGGTCGCGGGGCCGAACGCCGCTCACATCGCGATCGCCGATGAAGACCGCCCCCTCATCGAGAGGCTCGAGGCCGGCAAGCAAGCGCAGCGCAGTGGACTTGCCCGAGCCCGACGGCCCGACGAGCACCATCAGCTCGCCGTCGTGGACCTCCAGATCCAGGTGCGACACGGCCGGTTGGTCGGTGCCGGGGTAGAGCCGTGTCGCCGCCGCGAACTGGACCGATGCCACGCTGCCTCCTACTTGATCGCGCCCATGGAGAGGCCACGGATCATGCGCTTCTGCGCCAACCAGCCGGCGAGCACCACCGGCACGCAGGCGAGCACCGATGCCGCCGACAATTTGGCCAGGAAGTTACCCCGGGTGCTGATGTTCGTCGTGACCCAGATCGGGATCGTCGAGCCGCTCGCCGGGTTGAGCTGGACGGCATAGAAGTATTCGTTCCAGGCGAAGATCACGCAGAGCAGGGCCGTAGCGGCGAGGCCCGGCAGGGCGATCGGGAGGATCACAGAGGCCAGCTGGCCCCGCAGCCCGGCGCCGTCGAGCTCCGCCGCCTCGACCAGCTCCCGAGGGATCTCCCGGAAGAACGACCACAACATCCACACCGCGAGGGGCAGGTTCATCCCGGTGTACAGGATCATGAGGACGAGCCGGGTGTTCAGCAGGTCGAGGTTCCTGGCGAGGATCCACAGCGGCAGGATCGCCGCTACCACCGGGAGGAACTTGGTGGAGATGAAGAAGAACAGCACGTCCCGCCACTTCGGAACGGGCCTGATGGCCAGGGCGTACGCCGCCGGGATCGCCAGTAACAGCACGACCACGGTGCTGACCGTCACTACCCAGAACGAGTTGAAGAACGCTTCGCGAAAAGACAGCAGACCGGTGCTGCTCCCGGTGACGTCGCTGTAGCGATCGAGTGTGGCGCTGAAGAGCAGCTTGGGGCTGGTGTTGGCGTCCTGCTCCTCCTTGAACGAGCTGAGGATCATCCAGAACACCGGGAAGAAGAACACCAGGGCCGTGAGCCAGGCCACAACCCCCAGCACGGCGTTCACCGAACGGCGCTCTCCGACGCCCCGCTGCGCTGCTGCCGCTCGGGCCATCAGGCGATCTCCTCCCCTTGCAGCAAACGGGACAAAACCCGCAGGGCGACGGTGGCAACGACGATCGAGGCGACGACCACCACGATGCTGTAGGCGGACGCCTTGCCGAACTCCCAGCCGCCACCGATCGAGCGCTGGTAGACGAAGAACGGGATGTTGGTCGAATCCGGACCTCCGCCGGTCATGACCGCCACCTGGTCGAACACTTGAATCAGGTAGATGGTCCCTAGGAGGGTGCCGAGCTCCATGTACGGCCGGAGGTGGGGAAGCGTGAGCTGGCGGAAGGTCCCGAAGGCGCTGGCGCCGTCGACCTTGGCCGCCTCCAGCACGTCGGTGGGCTGGCTCTGGAGGCCGGCCAGCATGATCAGCATCATGAACGGCGTCCACTGCCACACGAGGACCACGACGATCGACTCCAAGGGGTAGCGCGAGACGAACTCGATCGAGTCCATGCCGAGGCGCGCCATCACCCAGTTCACGACGCCGTAGAGTCCGCTGAACATCTGGTTCTTCCAGATCAGTCCGGCGACGACCGGCATGATCAGGAACGGCGTGATCAGCAACGTGCGGGCGACGCCCCGACCGAAGAACGCACGGTCGAGCAGGACGGCCAGGAGCGTTCCCAGCACGAGCGAGATGAGCACGGCCGAGACCGTCATCTCTACGGTGACCCAGGCGGCGTCGCGGAAGAACTGATCACTGGGGAGGTCGCCATAGTTGTCGAGCCCGATGAACTCCCGCGGCGTGGGGGGCACGATGGTCCAGTCCGTCAGGCTGTACCAGATGTTCATCAGGAACGGGACCTGCGTCAGCAGCACCGTGAACACCAGCGCGGGCAGCAGGGGGAAGCGCTGCCGCCACGGCCGGCGGAGCTCGTGGTGCTTGGGCGCGGTCCCCAGCGCCGCGCCCGGGTCCTGCCGCACAGTGTCGAGCTGCACGGCCTTCAGTGGATCAGCCTCCGACCTGGGACGCGATGTCCTGGCAGGCACTCAGCGCCGCGTCGATGTTGGTCTGCCCGGCGATGACGCTGGAGAACTGCTCGGTGCAGCGGTTGCCGACGTCCTGGAACTCCGGGATGCCGACGTACTGGACGCCGGGCACCCCCGGCCTCGGCGTCGTGCCCGGGTTGTCGATCGGGGCCGCCTCCATCGCCTCGAGGGTGGCGTCGGCGAACGCGCCGGCCGCCTCTTGATACTCGGGGATCTCGTACGTGGACGCCCTTGTCCCCGGCGGGATCGCCGCCCATCCTCCCGCGACCTCATTGCCGGCGGCCTGGATGTAGTCGGGACCGGTCGCCCAGGAGATGTACTGCCAGGCCGTGTCGGGGTCGGGTGAGTTCTGGGGGATGGCGAGCGCCCAGCTCCACAGCCAGCCGGACGCCTCGGTCTCCTTCACGGGGGCCGTGGCGTACCCGTTCATGCCCTTGACCGGGCTGTCATCGGCCTCGAGCAGCCCGGCGGCGACGGTCGCGTCGTACCACATGGCGACCTTGCCGTCCTGGTACTGGGCGAGGCACTCGTTGAACGAAGCGTTGGCGGCGTCGTCCTCGCCGGCGTCGCCGACGAGCTCGCTGTAGAACTGGAGCGCCTCTTTGAACTCGGGCTGGTCCACCTGGGCCTCGGCGACGCTCCCGTCGTCGTTGGCGGACCACCAGGTGCCGCCGAACGTGTTGAGCACGGTGGTGAACGATGCCCCAAGGTCACCCCAGCCCGGCTTGCCGCGAAGACAGATGCCGGCCATCTCGTCGCTGTCGACGGCGCGGGCGATCTCCGCAACCTCGTCCCAGGTCGGGTTGTCGGGCATCGTGAGTCCGGCCGCCTCGAGCACGTCCTGGCGGTACATGAGGAACGACGACTCGGCGTAGAACGGCGACGCGTACAGCTTGCCGTCGACCGACAAACCGTCGCGGACCGTGGGGATCAGATCGTCGAACTGGTACGACTCGTCGTCCTCCGCGTACGGGGTGAGGTCTGTGAGCCAGCCGTTGGCGCCGAACTGCGGTGCTTCGTACATGCCGATCATCACGACGTCGAACTGTTCGCCACCGCCCCCTATGTCTCGGGTGACGATCTCCCGCAGCGTCCCCTCCTCGAGCACCGAGTAGTTCACGTCGATGCCGGTTTCGGCGGTGAACAGCTCGGGAGTGAGCGCCGAGATGTCCTCCATCTGTGGGTTGCCGACGATGGCCACGGTGATCTCGCCGCCCTCACCAGACGGGGATTCACCGGTCCCGCTCGGCTCGGCGCTGTCATCGTCGTCGCCACATGCCACCGCCGCCAAGCCGACGGCGGCGACGGCCAGGATGCTCACCGTGCGGCGGGTGTGGCGGCGCCAGGTCAACTGTGAGGTCGCTGTCATGGCGGTGTCCCCCCTTGCAACTGCGGGGTCTGTCGGATGTGACCCGCGACACCGGCATTATGTCTTGGCTTTGTGTTGGTTTGCAAGGCTAAATCAACATGAATCCACGCTTGTCAAGTTGTTATCCCTGTGCTTATCGTGCTCCTGTGAATGGGAGCGGCCGGCCTTCCTCCATTCCCCTGCGCGACGCGGCCCTGCCCGACATCGCCGCGCGGGGAGTGCCGGTGCCGACGTACGACCGCCGCCGTCTGCAGCCGCGCATCCTGCATGTGGGCGTCGGCGGTTTCCATCGCGCGCACTTGGCGCTCTACACCCACGAACTGGCTGAGACGGGCAGCGATTGGGGGATCCGAGGTGTCGGTCTACTCCGCCAGGACGTGCGGATGGCGGAAGCCCTCGCCCCACAGGACCACCTGTACACCCTCGTCGAGCGAGGCCGGGGCGACACGCGTGCCCAGATCGTCGGCAGCATCGTTGATTACCGACTGGCCCACGACGAGCCGGTCGGAGCCGCCGAGCTGACGGCCGATCCGAACGTGGCCATCGTGTCGCTCACGATCACCGAGGCGGGCTATGCCGACGGCGCCAGTGCCCCCTCATCCACGCCGACAACCTTCGACATCATCGCGATGGGCCTTGAGCGACGGCACGAGCGACGCCATTCGCCGATCACGATCGTCAGTTGCGACAACTTGCCCGGCAATGGTGACGCCGCGCGGCGGTCCACGCTCCTCGCTGCCCGGCGCCGGAGCGCGTCGCTCGCCGACTGGACCGAGCGGCACTGCGCGTTCCCCAACTCGATGGTCGATCGCATCACCCCGGCCACCTCGGACGCGGATCGAGCGTGGCTCGTCGATGCGATCGGCATAGAGGACCGCTGGCCGGTGGTGACCGAGCCGTTCCGGCAGTGGGTCATCGAGGACGAGTTCGCCAACGGCCGGCCCCGCTGGCAAGACGTCGGTGTGCTGTTCACCGATCGCGTCCACGACTGGGAGATCTACAAGCTGCGGCTGCTCAACGCGGGTCACTCGAGCATGGCGTACCTGTCCGCGCTGGCGGGCGTCACCTACGTCGACGAGGCCATGGCGCTCCCAGACGTGCGGCTGTTCCTCCACAACCTGCTGCATGACGAAGCGGTCCCGTCGCTCAGGCCGATCCCGGGCTACCCGCCCGGCGACTATGTCGTCTCAGTGCTCGAACGCTTTGCCAACACCGGCGTTCGCGACCAGATAGCCCGCCTCTGCATCGACGGCAGCGCGAAGTTCCCGACCTTCCTGCTCCCCACGATCACGTTCCAGCTCGAGCACGACGGTCCCATCGCGCGCGGTGCTCTGGCGCTGGCCGGGTGGGCACGGTACCTGGCCACCATCCCACCTGACCGGCAGGCCTTCGACGCCGAAGGCGACAGGGCGCGGCAGTACGCCCGGCGGGCCACTGAGGAGCCCACGCGCTTCCTCGACTTCGCCGAGGTGTTCTCGAGGACGCTGCGCGACAGCGCTCGGTTCCGGGCCGCATTCGCCGCGGCCTGGCAACGTGTCGGCGACGTCGGCCCACTCGTCGCGATGGGGGAGTGACACTACGCTCGCAGTCTCCATCAGAACGGTGCAGCACCGATGACGACAACAGACGGCACCAGCGGTGCCGGTGAGAGCAGCACCAGCGGCACCAAGCTCCAGCACCACCGCCAACGGGAGATCTACGTGCTCGCCCTCAGGAGCGGCTCGGTTGACGTGTCGGACCTGGCGCGGCGCTTCGAGGTGACGACCGAGACGATTCGGCGCGATCTGTCGGACATGCAGGAACGCCAGCTGGTCCGCCGGGTGCACGGCGGCGCGGTGCCGTTCGAGCGCCTGCACCACGAGCCGATGGTCGACGCCCGCGACATGCTCAACGCCGAGGAGAAGCTGTGCATCGGGCGCGAAGCCATCCGCGAAGTTCCCGAGCGCGGCTCGGTGATCATCGACTCCGGCTCGACCGGCCAGCGATTCGCCGAGGTCTTCCCGGTCGACCGTCGGGTTCACGTCGTGACCAACTCGTTGATCACCGCCTCGACGCTGGTTCGCCGTGGCGTTGCCGAGCTCACCGTGCTCGGCGGTGGTGTCCGCACCAACACGTTCGCAATGGTCGACACGGCGTCGCCGGACGCCGTGCGGGCCATGCGTGTCGACGTGCTGTTCATCAGCTGCGACGGGCTGTCGTTCCAGCGAGGTCTCACGACGCCGTACCGCGACGAGAGCCTGCTCAAGCGAGCCATGATCGAGAGCTCGCGCCGAGTGGTCGCGATGGTCGACCAGTCCAAGTTCGGCAACGATCAGATGTTCAGCTACGCCACGCTCGACGACATCGACGTCCTGCTGACCGACACCCGTGTCGACGACGACGCCCTCGCCGTGCTCGCCGAGCACGACATCGAGGTCAGGCGTGCCTGACCACGGCACCCTAAAGGACACACTCCAGGACCCGCGTGAGCTCGAGAAGGTGGCGATGTCGGTCGCCCGCGCCTCGGCCGAGCTGATCAGGGCTAACGTCGGCAATGCCACTCGGCTCGGTGAGAAGTCGTCACCAACAGATGTCGTCACCCGGACCGATCTCGACGCTGAGCAATTGATCCGTCGGATGCTCGCGGACACCACTCCTGGCGCCGGCGTCCTCGGCGAGGAAGGCGGACAGACTCACACGTGTGTCAGCGGGGACGCAGGACGGCTGCAATGGGTGGTCGACCCGCTCGACGGCACCGTCAACTTCCTCTACTCCCTTCCGGTGATCGGCGTCAGCGTGGCCGCCGCGCTGGATGGGGATGTCATCGCCGGCGCGGTGGTGGACGTGCTCCGTGACGAGACCTTCTCCGCTTCGGCAGGGCATGGGGCTCGGCTTGGTGGAAGCCCGATCGGAATCTCCAAGTGCCAATCATTGGCGCAGGCGCTGGTGATGACGGGGTTCTCCTACCAGGCTGATATCCGCGACCGCCAAGGGACCATCGTGCACTCGTTGCTTCCCGCGGCACGCGACATCCGCTGCTTCGGTTCGGCCGCACTCCAGCTGTGCTGGGTTGGTGCCGCTCGCGCCGACGCCTACTACGAACGGGACATCAAGCTGTGGGACTACGCCGCGGGAGCACTGATCGCTCGTGAGGCCGGGGCCGTGACCGAGCTGCCATGCCCGGAGAACGATGGTCTCGTCATCGCGGCCCCGCCGGCGGTGTTCGATGAGCTGCGGACCGTCGTCGAGCAGCGATGATCAGGGCCGACCGCCGACCTGGGCCGATGCGGTTGATAGCCACTCATTCCAGATGCCGAGCAGCGCGTTGGTCGCGATGCCCTCGGCGAGGCGGGCAACGGCCACCACAGCCTCCCAGCGTCGAACGTCATCCCCATCGGGCGCTAGGAGGTCGGTGATCGCGGCGAGGTAGGAGGCGCGCGCCAGATCGAGGAAGTCCGGCTGGGCCCCCGGGAGGTGTCCGGGCCCCTTCTGTCCGTGAGCCCGCGTCGACATCAACAGTGACGTTCTGGCGATGTCGGCGACGGGATCGCCGCGTGCCGCATCGAACCAGTCGATGATCACCGGTCCCTTGTTCGCCATGATGACGTTGCCGGGATGCAGGTCGCCGTGGCACAGACGGGACGGCGTAGTGGGCGGCAGCAGCTCGAGGGCGGCGATGAGCGACGGGTCGACGCGGGAGGACGCCTCACGGATCTTGCACTTGAGTCGGTCACGTTGTGCTGGAAGTGCCAGGGGTGGCACGAGCGTGAACAAGTGTGCCTGCAGCTCAGCGAGCGACCGGGTGTGGCTGGCGATCTGCGCTGGGTGCTGGAGCATGTGCTCCCACATCGATCTGCCGTGCACACGCTCGTAGATGCTCGCCGCCCGGCCGTTGATCATCTCGATCCCGTGGAACCGCGGTACCGGCGCCCCGGCGTCATGAACGGCCGCAGCGTACAGCGCCTCGAAACGGATCCAGGCCTCCGGTGTCGCGGCGAAGGGCACCTTCGCAACGGCGTCTCGTCCCCACGCGAACACGGCCGATCTGCTGCCCGTCGCCAGCTGCTCGCCGAGTCCGACGCCCACGTACCCTCTCTTGGTCGTCCAGATTGCCCGATGCTACTAGTGCCCGATTTCCAAGGCGTCCGGGCATGGGTGGCTGCGGGCTCCTACTGATTCTCACAATGTCTTCGAGAATCTCGATCGGTAGGCCGGCAGGCGGCTAGCCGATTCCAGCAGGGATGACGACGTCGTGAAAGGGAAGGTTTCCTCGCTCGGCTCGGCGCAACAGCGGTAGGAACGCTCGGGCGGTTCGCCGAGCGCGAGGACGAAGCCTCAGGCGCCGCCTGTGATCACCGCCACGGCCATCAACCCGCCCCGACTCGGTGAGATCCATGTGGAGCCTGGTCAACGTCGACGACTTGATCCGCCACGTCGCCGGCCTCTCGTAGGTCTCGTGGTAGTGCCCGAAGCCCTGCAGGCGCATGCCGGTCGGCCACACGATGAGGTCCTGCAACGCCCAGATGCCGCACTCCTCATCGCCGACATCACCTTCACCGGGGAGGATCTCGAGGACGCCAAAGCGGGGGATCCTCACCGCGTCGGTCCGCGCCTCAGGTCTCGCCTGGATCGTCTTCCTGGCGATCGACCACCTGCCGAGGTGGCTCGCGTTCGCCGGAGAAGGCCGCCTGGCACCGCCACTCCTGGACCTGACGGAACCAGTCGACCCCGAGATCGATCACGTGCGCGTTCGAGCCACGCCGCGGCGGACCACCGACGGCCCGCACCTCGTATCGAAAGCCAGACCCGAGGTCGGCAGGCAGTTCGTGAGCGAAGACCGCCGGCGCTCCACCGACGCTACGAACCACCTCGCAGCGACACCCGACACTCAATCAGGCAGTTCGGTGCTGTGGCCGCGCTCGAGTTTGAACTACGGCTCAAGCCGGGGGACCATCAGAACAATGACCCCTCGTCCCGGTTTCATCTGCGTGATGGTCAACGACATGGCTCGGTCGCTCACCTTCTACCGGCATCTGGGCTTCAAGTTCCCGCCCCAGGCGTACGGCGAGATCCACGTCGAGTTGGAGCTGCCCGGCGGACTGCAGATCTACTGGCAAAATGCGGAGTTCGCCAAGTTGTATGCACCGGACTATCGGCCGGCGCCCCATGGCATGGTGACACTTGGGTTCCAGGTCGACTCCGCCCGGGAGGTCGATGCGCTGTTCACCAAGCTTAAGAGGCTCGGCTACAAGGCGGACCGCACGCCGTGGGAGGCCCCCTGGGGCACCCGCTACGCGAACGTCTATGACCCCGACGGCAACCTCGTCGAGATCTACCACCCTCAGCCTTGAGATCCAGGATGCTCCGGGGCGAGGGAGCGTATGGCGATGCGGGTGCCGGTGGCGCAGCGGTCGTATTCGGGTCCCCGGGCGGCGACGGTGCGCCCCAGCGCGTCGCCTTGAGGAGCCGCTACGCCCCCGGGCCGATGCCCCGGCCGAACGAGAGATCGCGGCGCTTGTGACGGCATGTGCCAGTGTTCGCTGAGCAGATCGAAGCCCCTTTGTGTCAAGAGGTGTTTCAGGGCGCGTCGAAAGCAGCGCCGTGGGCGCGGGCGTAGCGTGGTGGTCGGGTCCGGGAGTGACTCGCTCCGAAGTGCCGGTGTCAGGGTGTAAGCCGGCCGCGCTGGATTCAGAGTCGCCCCTGATTGTCCTCCCGGGCCCGCTGGTCAGCGAGGCTTGAGGTCGACTTGGAGTTGGCGCCAGACGGCGTCGCTGATGCGCCGCTTCAGAGCGCGCAGGGCTTCCTTCTTTGACTTGCCGGCGGCCAGCTTGCGTTGGAAGTAGACGCGGCCGGACGTGTCGTTGCGGATCTGGGTGCCGGCGATGAGATGCATGGCGTGGACATGCGGTGGCCAGAACGACCATCGCGGCAACGGCGGCCAGCCATGCGAGGTCGCCTGGCGCCCAACCGACGGAACCGTCATGGCGCTCACGGGGTTCACCGAGCCCCGACTGGCTACGGGCCGGACAGGGTGGGGCGCTAACCGGTCGAGCTATCGACGACGATGTCGTCCTGAGTCGAGACCTTGATGCGGTTGGCGCTGCGCACAACACACGAATGATCTACGCATGTCACGCGGCGGTCTGTGCGCTGATGAACGTGACGATGCGATCGATGAGGCCGGGTTCCGAGTTGAACAGCGCCACCCCGTGGTTGCCGCCCGGGTAGATTTCGATCTCCTTGGGCTGGTTGGCCGCCTCGAACATTTCCTGGGTGCTGTCGGCAAACCTGTCGTTCTCGCTGTTTACGTAAAGGCTCGGCGCAGTGACCGCCGCGACCGCGGTCGGCCCGTCGTCTGGGGGCGGCGACGACAGGGTAACGATCGCATCGACGTCGGTCCGGGTGGCCGCGTCGAGGGACAGCGTTCCACCCCGACTCGCGCCCAGCAGCACGACCTTCTCGGCGCCACGCGCCCGCACCAGCTCGATTGCCGACAGCAGATCGAGCACTCGATCGACGGGCACGCCCTGCTCCGACTCGCCATCGCCCCGGTTGTCATAGGCCAGAACCATGAACCCCTCGGCGGCCAGCAGCGGGCCGGCGGTAGCGAAGTCCGCCTTGGAGCTCTGCCTCTCGTGCGAGCAAACGATCGCCGTGGAGCCTTCGCCATAGAGACGGCCCACGAGGTCGAGCCCGTCGCCGGAGGTGAACGTCACATCTTCAGTGGTGACGTCGGGCGTCGTGGTCGTGGGAGCGGTACTCGTCGTCGTGGGAGCGGCCGTTGTCGCTGTCGACTCCGCCGACGCTTCGTCGGGCGAGTCGTCGCCGCCGCCACAGGCGATCGGACCGACCAGCGCGGGTACGAGAACGAGCGCGACACCGATACCGAGCCGCCTGTGACGCGTGGGCATGCTGTCGTCTCCCGAACCGCCGGACGCTCAGCGGCGACCCTAGCCCCTCGACCCGCCGGCCCTCGACGGTTGGCTCGCCCTATGGGACGTGGAGGTCCTTCGAGGGGGGAGGTTTCCCTCCCCCCTCGAAGTATCTAGAACGACGCCTCGCGGAATTCGGTCGCGGTGTCGTCGATTTGGTTGTCTTCGCCGTAGGACATGACCGCGAAGGTGGCCGCTGTTGGCTCACCTGGCTGGCTGAATTCTTGTGGTCCGGACGGACCGTTGTAGTCGATGTCCTCGCCGTCGGCGACGAGTTGCTTGCACTCCTCGTAGGTCGTGCACGCGGTGCCCTCGCGGGTGACGCCATTGATGTTGGCGGCGATCTGGGCGGGGTCGTCGCTGCCGGCGACCTCGGCCGCCAATGCCGTGATCACCACGGCGTCGTAGGTCTCGGGCCCGTAGCTGAAGTCCTGCAGTGCGGGATCGACCCCGAGCAGCCGGCCCCGGAAGTCCTCGGTGAGCTCGGCCGTCGGCAGCGTGCCCTTGACACCGACCAGGGCGCCGGGCTCGGCAAACTCCTCGCCGAGCGCGTTACCGATGTTGCCGTCGACCAGGTAGATGCTCTTCTCGTCGGGCGTGAAGCCCTGCTCGAACAGGTCGTTGAGGATGATGCTCGACTCGGCGAACCCGATCATGACCAGTGCGTCGGGGTCGGCGGAGATCACCTCGTCGACCTCGGCCGAGAAGGTCTGCGCCTCGGGGTCGTAGACCCGCTCGACGACGACCTCGGCACCCTGCTCCTCGAGGGGCTGCTTGGTGAACTCGAGCAGGCCCTCACCGTAGGAGTCCTGGCGGGCGAGCAACGCCACGGTGGTGTTGCCGTCCTCGACGATCAGGTCGGACAGGATCCGGCCCTGCAGCACGTCCGAGGGGGCCGTGCGGAAGTAGAGGTCGCCGTCGTCGTAGTCCGTGAACTCCGGCGACGTGTTGGCCGGCGAGAAGTGGATCTTGCAGTTCTCCTTGGTGATCTTGTCGATCACGTTGAGCGAGACACCCGACGCGGCCGCACCGAGGATCTCATCGACACCGGCCGCCAAGTGGCCGTCGACCGTGGGGTTGGCGATGTCGGGGTCGCCGTCGCCCGAGTCGCCGGCCAGGAACTCGGCCGGCTTACCGAGCACGCCCCCGGCGGCGTTGACGTCCTGGATCCCCAGGGCGGCACCGGCCTCCATGGGTGGGCCCAGGAACGCAAGGTCGCCGGTCTGCGGGAGCAGACCGCCGATCCCGAGTACGCCGTCGCTCTCGCCCTCACACGTCGGCGCCGCCTCACCGACCGCAGGCGCAGCTGACGCGCCCCCCTCTTCCGCTGTCGTCTCGGTCGTATCCTCACTCGCCTCGGTATCGTCGTCGTCGCCGCACGCAGCGGCCATGAGCGTGACACCTGTCAGGAGGGCGAGGAGTCGCAACCACCGGCTGTGCTGTCGCATTGCATTCTCCTTTACGGGTGGGCGGTAGTCACACCGCCTTCGTCGCGTTCGGCCGGTCGTACGACGTCCATTGGGCGCCGAGGCCGGTCAGGGTGTGTCGGACTGACTGGCCCTGTCGTCGGCTGGTGACAAGGCCGGCATCGCGGAGGACGGCGGCGTGGGTGGACGCCGAGGCCAGGCTGATCCCCAGCACGCGGGCAAGTCCGCTCGTCGTGTGCTCGTCGGCCAGAGCGCGGAGCACCCGTGCCCGGGTGTTGCCGAGCACCGCGGCCAGCGGGTCGCGGTGGCTGTTGGTGGCTGTCGGAGCCATCCAGGCGAAACGGCCTAGCGGGTAGACGAGCGTGGGTTGCGTCCAGCGCCCGGTGAAGCCCGGGCGGGTCCACAGCGACGGCATGAGCTGGAGGCCCCGGCCCGCCAGGTCGACATCCGCGTCCAGGGGCCCGTCGACCTCGACCACTCCGTCGCGCCACCGAATGCCAGGGTGCAGGCCATCCACTGTCGCCGCGACACCCGTCGTCGCCAGCTGCCAGGCGCGGAACCGCAGGTCGGTTTCGAGAATGTGTTCGATCGCCGGCCACAGCAGCTTGAGCACCTGGTCGTGGTAGTCACGCAAGGACGATGCAAGTTCCTTCCGAGCGGACACGCAGCCGTCCGCCAGGGCGAGCATCCAGGACGACGCTGCCGGCCGTGGGAGGGTCGCCATGTCGTTCCGGATCAGCCGGTCGGGCGTGGACATGACGACATCGAGGGCTTCCTCCAAGCTGTTCGCCCCCTCCGGCGCGAGGAAGTCGGGGACGTTGCCGTGAGCGGGCACCAACTCCAGAAAGTGGCTCGCCGACGCCGGGAGGCGGACCCCGCTGGCCGTGCAGAGTCGTCGGAACGAGCTCGTCGGCTGCTGTATGACCTGGGCGCTGACAGAGAGCTCGCAATAAGGGCTGGGCGCAGCGAACCTCGTTCCGGCAACGTCGTCGACACCGAGCCGCAGTCGAATCATGCGTGCAAACCACCCGAGCCGAGCGATCGTGGACGAGCCAGGGGCACCCATCGTTTGGCCGGCGCACCACCGTGTCAAGGAGTTTCGGCCGTGGCGGAAAGGCTTGTGGTCGACCGGTCCTCCGGCTGATTTGTGCCCCTCCGCGCAGGCACGCCAGGGAGGTTCCAACCGTGCGTGGATCGACCGCCGGCCTGTCGACCCGTCTGTCCGCCGGACTGATCGCTGTGCTCTCCGGGGCGCCTCCGGCGCTGGGCGGCACGCCGCCCGCCAATCCCAACTGCCTGGGCGTGGTCACGGCCCAGCGAGCCGTGGCGAACCACGACATCGGCGAGCACGCCTCGTCACAGGACGAGCCTCGCCTCGGTCTGGGCAACGTTGCCGAGGAGGTCGTTGGCGACGGCACCCACGTCGGTGAGTTCGGCGCCTTCCTCGGCGAGATCGACGGGGACCCCGCAACCCACTGCCCCTGACCGGCGCCGAGTCGTTCAACTACCGGCCCGCGGAAGGTAAACCTGGCACTCGGATCGATGAGTCTCGGTACCGTGAGTCGTCTCCGTTGACAGGCGCCCCCAGGGAGCCCGGCGAGCGCACGAGACGAGACAGCGGAGGACACCATGACGACCACGCCCGGCAACGCGAGCAGCAACCTCCCCGGCAAGCCGCCAGTCGTCGCCCTGGCCACCTGGCAGGCGGCGCGCGAGGAGCTGCTGGTCCGCGAGAAGGCGCACACCCGTGAGGGCGACGCGATCGCCGCGGCCCGGCGGCGGCTGCCGATGGTCGAGCTCGACGGCGCGGTCGAGGTCACCGGCGTTGACGGGCCGGTCCCGTTCGTCGACCTGTTCCAGGGTCGCGACGAGCTCGTGGTCTACAAGCACATGTGGTACGACGGCGCGCCGTACCAGGGGCAGTGCGAGGGCTGCACCACCACGGCCTGGCACGTGAAGGACGCCGTCTACCTCAACGCCCGGGGCGTCTCGTTCGCCGTCCTGACCTCGGGCCCGTGGGACGAGGTGGCTCCCTACGTCGAGTTCATGGGTTACACCCAGCCCTGGTACTCGGTGCGGGGCGTGGAGGCGCCGGTCGGCGGAGGAATGGGGCACATCGTCTGTTTCCTGCGCGACGGCGACCGCGTGTTCCTCACCTACTCCACGACGGGCCGTGGCAACGAGCCGGTCAATGGGTCCTTGAGCCTGCTCGACATGACGCCCTACGGCCGCGGCGAGGCGTGGGAGGACAACCCCGAGGGCTGGCCCGTGATCGGCGATGTCCGCGAGGGGCACCCGTCCGAGGGCCGCCAGGCCTGCTGGTACTGGCGCTCGGATGCCGACGGCGTCGCGACCTGGGGCCCGACCAGCCGGCCCGTGCCGCAGTGGATCCGCCCCGGCGCGACCCCCGTGGAGACCCTCGGCCGCCAGGGCCACCACCACTGACGCGGGTTCCGTCGGGCTGGACGTAGCCCCGCCCCCGGTGCGCGGATCTCCTCCGAAGGCCGTCAGCGCCACCGGGCCGGCGCCTGCCTCGGGCCATCACCCCCCGGACGCAAGCCCCGCACCGCCACGAGTACAGATTGCCGGACCGCGCTCGGGCTGCCAGCGAGGCCGGCCCTACAGATCGCCAAGGCGCGAGATCGCCAGATCTGGCGCGGCAGCGCGACTTGCGTAGGGCCGGCGTGGTTTGCTCGTCGACAGGGCGCGACGATGTGGCCGTGGACACCGAGGTCGATGTCCGCTACGCGATCAGTGGGGACGCCCGGCTGGCGTTCAGAGTTCGCGCGATCATGCGTCAGCTGTACGCGACGGACGTACGAGCGGTCCTGCCGGCCATCAGTGCGCCGACGCTCGTCTTGCACACAGTGGAGAACCGCTTCCTTCCCATCGAGCATGGCCGGTATCTCGCCCAACACATCCCGAATGCCCGGCTGGTGGAGCTTCCCGGCGCCGACCTTCAGGTGTTCTTGGGTTCGGCTGTGGATCCCGTCGTCGTCGACGAGATCGAAGAGTTCCTGACCGGCACCCGCGTGGCCGTCGACCGCACTCGGAGCTCACCACCCTGTTGTTCTCCGACGTGGTCGGTTCCACCGACCAGCTCGCCACCGTCGGCGACCGGGCCTGGCGGACGGTGCTCGACCTCCACGACGAGGCCGTGCGCCGACAACTGGCGCGCTTCTCGGGTCACCAAGAAAGGCTCACCGGTGACGGCATGCTCGCCACCTTCGACGGCCCCGCCCGGGCGATCCGTTGCGGGACCGCGATCCGCGACGCCGCCCGCCAGATCGGCCTCGACGTCCGCGTCGGGATCCACACCGGTGAAGTCGAACGACGCGGCACCGAGGTGGCGGGCATCGCCGTCCACCTCGCATGTCGCGTGTGCGAAACCGCACAGCCTGGTGAAGTGCTCGTGTCGCGGACGGTCGTCGATCTCGTGGCAGGCTCGGGTACGACTTTCGACGACCGCGGCGAGCACGAACTCAAAGGCATACCCGCCGCATGGCGACTCTTCGCGGTCACCATCTGAAGTGACCGAAGTCCGCGTCAAACGGCGAGATCTGACCGGGCCACGGATACAGGTTGCCCGACCCGAGTGCCCGCCGCTCGCCAGACCGTCAACACGGAACGACGCGGCGCGAGATCGGCAGATGTGGGTGGGGCCTATCCAGCGCTGATCGCGTGATCCAAGGTTGAAGGCGTGATTGATCCCGCGACGTGGCGCCAGCGCTGCGCGGTTGCGTATCTGGACGAGCCGCCCTACTTCATGCCTGGCGATGGCGCGGATCCGACCGGCTGCGACATCGAGTTGACCGGGATGGTTCTAGGTGCCCTCGGCGTCCGTCGTGTTGACTTCGTGCTCACGACATTCGGTGAACTGATCGACGGCGTCACGTCGAGGCGTTGGCACATCAACGCGCCGATGTTCATCACAGCTGAGCGTTCGCGGCGCGTTCGATTCAGCGTGCCGGTCTGGGCGGCGACCGACAGCTTCATCGTCCGATCAAGCGATGTCCGCGACTTCACGAGCTACGACGCGATCGCTGACGATGACTCGATTCGTCTCGCTGCTGTCACTGGCCAGATGCAGGTGGAGACCGCACTCCGAGCCGGTGTGCCGAGCGACCGGATCGTGGAGTTTGCAGACCAAGACGCGGCAGCATCAGCCGTGCTCGCCGGTGTCGCGGACGCTTCGGTCAGCACCGCACCCGGCAACGTCGCCTACATCACGAGGTTGGGCGATCCACGGCTGGTATCGGTCGCGGATAGCCGCGCTGGCGAGCGACGTGGCTTGCCGCTCGGTGCGTTCTCGTTCCACAGTGCGTCGCGTGAGTTGGCCCATGCGTTCGATGGGCAACTGCGGCGCATCCTGGGTACAGCCGGGCATCTGGAGATGATGGCCCGCTACGGGTTCGACGAAGCCGCTCTTCGTCCCGCCCTCGACGCGGCCGCCGATCGCTGAATGATGGCTGGTAAGTGATTCCATTGAGCCGCTCACGCCGGTGGAGGCGCAGATTGGCCCGGTGCGAGCACACGCTGCCCACCGGATCCGGGGTACAGAACGACGAGTCGCGAGATCGGCGGATCTGGCGCCTGGTGTAGCGGGCCTTGGGGCTGGAAGTCGCGACCCGTGAAGCTGGTGATCAGCCCCCCACGATGAGCCGCCCATCCCCCTGAGGTGTCGAGATCCGACTTCAGGTCCAAATCACCCCGTAGAGGTGTATGGGCTCGTCGAAGCCCTTGAGTTCGACAAGACCCTTGTCCTCGAACTGAAGGCCCTTGCCGACGCACAGCTCGCGCACCGCGCTCGACACCAACACGCGACCGCGCTCGCACGTGGAGCACACCCGAGCCGCGAGCTGAACGGCAGCACCGAAGAGATCATCGCCTTCGGTGACTGGCTCACCGGCACTAACCGCAGCGCGGATCTCGAACGGCACTTCGTCGCGGCGGCTGCGCTCCGTAACCGCTCGCTGGATCGCGATCGCGGTCTCCACGGCGCGACTCACAGAGGTGAAGGACGCCATCACGCCGTCGCCGGTGTGCTTCACCCGCTGGCCGCCCCCCCGGCGGATCGCATCGTTCACGATGGCGTCGTGGGCTCGGATGACTCGCATGGCACCAGCGTCTCCGAGCCGCTGCGTGAGTTCAGTCGAACCGACGATGTCGGTGAACAGGATGGCCCGGAACGCGGTCGCCACGAACGCCTCGCCCGTGACAGGACGGTCCAGGTGGCCGAGGAACGCCTCGACGGCTGCCCGATCAACTTCGATCACGTTGGTACCGACCATTCCATGCGCCTCGCGATGAACAGTTTCGACAACCTCGGCTGACGGCCCGTCAACCAAACAGAAACCGGCTCCGCGCTGATGATCGAACCAGTACGTGATGTAGTCGACGGCGTATTTTGCCTGCACCTCGACGTCGCGAGCGTGTGCCTGTGCGATGTCGAGAGGGGTGACGCTGTCGTCGAACTCGTGGCGATCCATGTACAACGGCATTGCGCTACCTCTTGGGGCGGTCTCTGTCTCGCACGGCGCCGAGCGATCAGGGCGAGACGCACCATCCGCCCCTGCCGCCTCGGAGTACATATTGCCCTGATGATTGTGTGAGCGCACGAAGCTACGACCACCCGCAGCTCCGTGCGCTCAGACAATCATCAGGGCATTCTGTTCGGGTCCGTAGACCTCGCCGGCTGCCCACGGGGTTGCTCACCTCGCCAGGAGGTCGTCATGCCCGGCCCCAACGTTCCCCGTTTCGACACCGTGACCATCGACTGTCCCGACCCACGCGCCCTCGCCACGTTCTACGGCGCTTTGCTCGAGTGGCCCGTGCCCGACAGCGACGGCGATTTCGTCGCCATCGATCCGCCGGGCGGGGGCACGGCACTCACGTTTCAGCGTGCTCTCGAGTTCACCGCGCCGACCTGGCCTGATCCGGCCGTCCCGCAGCAAATGCACCTGGACCTGGCGGTGGATGACCTCGAAGCGGCACACGAACGCGCGATTGCGCTTGGCGCACGGCATCTCGACACGCAAGACAAGTTCCGCGTGTACGCCGACCCGGTCGGTCACCTCTTCTGCCTGTGTGCGTGGTGAGGCAGCGGAGAAGCGACTGCACCACCCATCAGGCCAGACCTGCCGATCTCGCGCCCCGTCGTTCTGTGCTGACGAACCGACAGGCGGGGTCCGCAAGCAGCGGGCAACCTGGCGCGATGGCGAACGTACCCGCAGTTGAGCCCGAGGACCTTGAGCGCCTCTATGTGGAACGCGTGAATGCAGGCGACGTCGAAGGCCTGGTAGCGCTCTACGAGCCGCACGCTGCGATGGCCGTCCAGCCCGGGAGGGTGGCGGTTGGGAGCGAGGCAATCCGTCAGGTGTTCAAGGACTTCGTCGCCTCGGGGGTGAATCTGACACTGGGGGATCAGCAGCCTTCCCTTCGAGTCGGTGACTTGGCGCTGGGCTCGACTCGCCTCCTCGATGGCGGGGTGACTGCTGAAGTCGCTCGCCGCCAGCCCGACGGCACTTGGCGGTGGGTGATCGATCAGTGGAACGTTCTTGACGGTTAGCCACGCAAATGCTCAGCGCTGGCCGTCAGCAGGCACCACTCTGACCGCCCCCCGGACAGTTCCTGATGGCCACCGACACGCGCTCAGATCTCCCGATCTCGCCGCGCCCCCGGCGATCTGTAGCGGCGGCATCGGTGGCAGCCCCAGCGCGGTGCGGGCAATCGGTGCGCCGCGGCGCTACCTGCCCGGCGTTTCGGGGCTTTGCTCTCGCCCTCCGACCTCCGCTGCCGGCGGGAGATGCCGGAGGGCTAGTGCTGACGCCCTCGGGCGGCACGGCCGAGTCGCCGCAGGTCGACGCCGCTAGATGAGAGATCGCCGCGATCGAAGGACCGTGACTCGCGTGCAGGGAGGCTTGGCCCACCGCCGGCGCCAGGAAACCTCCTCCTAGGCGAACCGCTTGACGAAGTCGAGCGCCGTCTGGGCGACCTCGCGCCAGCCGTGGTCGATCGTGAGCGAGTGGCCCCGGTTCGGCATCTTCACGATCTCCGTCACGGCGGGGTTGCGCCTCTGCCGCTTGAAGGCGGCGTTCGCGATCGCCCACGGCACCGTGTGGTCCTTCTCGCCGTCGATGATCAGCAGGGGACCGCGGTCGGGGTTCTTCGTGTTCACCTTCGCCTCCGTCCACGGGTTGAGGTTCGCGTTGCCCATCTGCACGAGAGCAATCCCGGAGCCCGCAACGTGGAACGTGTCGTAGAGCTCCTTCGCCTCCTTCTCGTCCAGCGCGTTCGTCCAGCCGTACTTGAACTGGTCGAACGTGAGCGTGATCGCGCGGCCGCGCGTGAGCGGGTTGACCAGGAACGGGCCCACCCCCCTGAGCACCGACGCAGGCAGAGGCAGAACGCCGCGGAAGACTCCGGGGTCGATCGCCACCGTCGCCGCCGAGAGGCCCCGGCCCGCGAGCATCTGCGCCAGCAATCCCCCGGTCGAGTGCCCCATCACCGCTGGTTTCTTGTCCAAGGCATTGATGATCTCGGTGGTGTGATCGGCCACCTGCTCCAAGGTCTTCTTGGCGAGAACGTCCGGGTTCGCCCGGGCCTCTTCAACCGTTTCCGGATCGTCTGGCCAGTCCGGCGTCAGCGGCGCGTAGCCGGCCTGCTTGAAGAAGTCCGCCCAGTTGGCCCAGCTGCTCGGCAGCAGCCAGAGGCCGTGGATGAAGACGACCGGGGTGTTGCCAGAGGTTTTGGCCGCCTCGATCTCCCGGTTCTCCCGCTCGGAAATTGATGCCATGTCGAACTCCCCTCCGATCGGGTGAAAGTGAACCCGACCCTATCGAAGTGATTGTGTCGGCAAGGGGAGTCCGGACGAGTGGAGCCGGCCGGTGTTTCGAACCGGCGGCCGCGTCACCGATGTGCCGATCCAGGACAGCACACACCGCGACAGACCTGCCTGATCTCGCGCACCGTCGTCCTGTGCTGACGACCCGGCAGGCGAGCAGTCCGCGATTCGGGCAATCGGTACGCGTTTCCTTCCCACCTACCAAACCTTGAATCGCCCCCGACACATAGCGCACGGGCGCCAGTCACGGCCGGTCGCAGCCGGTGAAACCCCGTCATCTCGCGGTGTGACCGCCCGGCTGGAACAGCCGGGCGGTGATCACCCGCCGGGATGCAATCGTCAACCACTACCAATCGGGGAGCATGTAGCGTTCGTTGGTCGAGCCGTCCGCCCGATCCTGCTGTTGCTGCACGTACGCATCGGCCTGCGCCTGCTGGGCGGCACGGTTGCCGGCCTCGGCCGTGTTCGGCCCGACGCCAGTGTCTGGCTGCCGCTGCTCGTCGCCGTACGCCTTGGCGGTGCTGGTGTTGGCACCGGCCTGGGCCGCCGCCTGCTCGTCGGCAAGGCCTTCGGCGGTGTCGGCTGACAGGTTCCCGTAGGTCTCGGCGTTGCCGTCGAGATGGGCCTGTCGTTCGGCTTCACCGGCCAGCCTGGCTGATGCCGCCTCGTTCGCTCGCTGGGCGCGGGCGATCTCGTCGGCTGCGTTGTTCAGGTGCTGGTCGCTGCCGGCGCTGGCAGACGCCCGAGCGAGCTCCTCGGCCTGGTTGGTGAGGTGCTGGTCGCTGCCGAGACCGGCGACGCTAGGCGCCGCAACCCTGACGGCCTCGGTGTCATCGTTGTCGCCGCATGCGGCGAGTCCAAGAGCTCCCACGAGAGCGACCGGTGCCGCCCAACGCAGTGCCCGCTTGCTGAAGTACGACATGGTCTGTCCTCCTCGGTGCCGGGCGACCGCCACCCGGCAACGCCACGATGAGCCGTCCGGCGGGAGCCGTCGGTCGCAGGTGACGCAGGCGTCAGGTGTCCTTCGTCATTGACGGATGTCACGGGGGCAATCGCCCGCGGCGTCAAGGAACCCCAACTGTCATCGGGATGGTGTCGGACCTTCGGGTGGCGGTCCGGGTTCGTACCGGATCGTCGACGAGCACCCGGCACCGTCGTCGCCGGCGACTGGGCCAACGCTGACGGCGGTTCTGGTCTCGACTTCGCCGACCACGGCGAGCACGGACGAAAGGGTGTGCCCCGGCCTGGCGCCTCTTGCTGTGAAGGGCTGACCCCCGCCCATAGCTGCCAGTGAGGCGTGCGTAGGCTACGAGCCGCGAGCCGCCGTACCGAATGGGCGGACGGGCCATCGCCTTCGGCGTCGCGGTCGACGCCTTCGTCATCCGCATGACGTTTGTGCCGGCCGTGCTCGCACTTCTCGGCCGCCGCTCGTGGTGGCTGCCCGCCGCCTGGCTCGGCCGAATTCTGCCCAATGTCGACCTCGAAGGCACCGACGTGCGGCAGGACCCTGGGGACTCTCGCGGATCGCTGCGGGCGGCCTGAACGCGCGTCATCACGTCCCGCTGACGACGGCGGCGACGGAGCTCTGGTCGTGAAGCTCGAGCAGACCCTCAGGGACATGCGGTCGCTGCTCGGCCGCCGGCAAGGCTGCACGGTCGTCGATGCGGTATCCCGTTGGTCGGTACCGGAGTCGACGTTGGCCTGACACGGCACCAAAGGTCGACATCACGATCGCACGCCGAAGCCTGATCGGACATTGCCGCTAGCAGGAAGGGCCAAGCCCCACTAGCAGGGCGCCAAGACTCCCGCTGCCAGCGAAGACAGCGAGTTCGCCGAGCGCGACCGTGAGTCCGAGGTCAGATCGTCCCCAATGGAAAAGGGGTCACTCGATGGGCTCGGTAGCGCAATCCCTCGCGGCGGAGACACCGCCCACGGTCATGGGGGTGGGGGTTGCGGCCGCCAATGGCGGCGGCCGGCTCGTCGGCGCCGCCCGTCCGGTCATGGACCGGATCGCGAGCGACCTTGCCGGAACCGGGATTGGCATCGTGCTGTCCGATGCCGGCGGGCACGTGGTGGACCGCCGGGTCGCCGAACCATGGCTCGGTGTTCACCCCGATTTCGCCGATGTGACCGGGCCGGCGACCCCGATCACCGACCTCCGCACTCACCATCAACCTGCGCTGACCTGCGTGGGCCGAGGCGAACCCGCTGATCCGTCCTTTGGCCGCCCTCGCGGTCCGTGAGATCCAGCAAGGCCTGGTCGACGATGGGGCGCTTGCCGAACGGCTGGCCCTCGGGCGGTTCCTGAAGAAGCGGCGCGGTGCCAAGGGCCCGTTCGTCCTCGTTACCGAACGGCGGCTGATTCCCAATGCCGCCGCCGATCGGCTTGTCGACCCGGACGACGAACCTGCGCTGCGCGAGGCTGCCGACCGCCTACGCGACCGCCTGCAGGACGACGTCATGACAATCCTGCTCAGCGGCCGCGCTGTGGCGGTGCGTGCCGTGCCGGTGCTCGACGACGGGGCACCAGGGGTCGTCCTTCAACTGACGCCCGTCGTCGCGGGCGCCGACCGTTCAGGGCGTAGGCAAGAGCGGACGATGTGCGGCTGGACGAGCCTCACCGATACCGAGCGCAGCGTCGCCCACGTCGTCGCCGAGGGCCTCACCAACCGCGAGGCCGCGGAGCGCCTGTTCCTGTCCCCGCACACCGTCGACTTCCATCTGCGGTCGATCTTCCGCAAGCTCGGCACCAACTCGCGTGTCCACCTGACTCGCCTGGTCATCCTGACCCAGTACGCACAAGGGGCATGGTGATGGTCCCACCGACACCAGCTGGCCTCGCCGACGTCGCCCACGTCGGCGAACCGATCCGAGACAGCGCACCCGGCGCGGCTGTCGGGACACGTGCCAGGGTCACCGGCGGCAGCCTTGAGCGCCTTCACCTCGTCCTTCAGCGGCCGGGTGGCGAGCCGGGCATGCGACCAGGTGACATCGGTCAGCGTGTGTGAGAACACGACCTTCTCGACGTCGTCGATCCAGGCGCCGAGGTCGCGGGTGCCGCGGGCATGGCCGGATCACGGGTGACGCCGGGCCACACGGAATAGAAGCCCTCGTAGTTCGTTCGGCCGAGCAGCGCCGTGTCGGCGCCCCGCCAGATCCCCTCGAAGTACCGCGGCGGTCTGCTCCTGGCCGGCGCGCTCGTAGAGCCACTGATTCTCCGCAACGCCACCACGGCCGCTCGTGAAGCCGTCCATCGACACGCTGGCCCAGGCCACCACCCGACGTTCGTTCTGGTCGGTCATGTCACTCGTCGTCTCCGTCGTCGTCATCCGCGTGACCCGCCAGAGGTAGGACCCACCGGCCCCGGCGAAGTCATCGGTCGCTGGCGTTGTGGCACCTGTGTCGCCCCGCTCAGATCCGAAGCTCCGCTCAGCCTCGATCGACCGATGATCTGATGGGCCGAGCGGGTGGGCCGCTCGAGGTCACCTGCGGACGGGGATCGTGACGAGCAGCGAGGTCCCCTCGTCGGGCGGGCTCGTGAGCTGCAGGTCTCCGCCGATCGCCTCGACCCGGTCGCGCAGCCCGACGAGCCCCGACCCGTGGCCGGGGTCGGCGCCACCGGCCCCGTCGTCCCGCACCGCTAAGCGGAGGACCGAGTCCGGCACCTCGAGGTCGACGCGTACCAGCGACGCGCCAGCATGCTTGGCCGCGTTGGTGAGCGCCTCGGACACGACGTAGTACACGGCCACCTCGACGGACTCAGGCAGCCGCCCGTCGACCCGAATGTCGAGCTCGACCGGCACTGCCGAGCGGCGGCCCAGCGCCTTGAGCGCCGGCGCGAGGCCGCCCCTGCTGAGGATCGCGGGGTGGATGCCTCGCGAGACCTCCTGGAGGTCCTCTAGCGCCGCCGCGAGTCCGTCGGCTGTGCGTGCCAGCTGGGCGCGCAGCTCGTCGGACCCTGGCGGCACAATGGCATCCGCGGCCCGCAGGTCGAGTCCGAGCGAAACCAGGCGCTGCTGCGTGCCGTCGTGGAGGTCCCGCTCGATGCGCTGGCGCGCCTCGTCGCCGGCGGCGACCACACGGGCCCGGGAGGCGGTGAGCTCGGCGCGGCCCACCTCCAACGAACTCGCCATGGCGTTGAACGACCGCTCCAGGTCCCTGATCTCGCCCACCCCGGTCTCGGGAATGCGGACCGCGAGGTCACCGCCGGCCACTCGGCCGGCCATCGCCGCCGCCCGCTGCACCGGCAGAACGATCGCCCGTGACAGGTAGGTCCCCACGAACAGGATGAGCAGGATCGATCCCAGCAGCCCCCCGAGCGCCACGGCGATGGCTCGGTCGGTGGCGGCGTTGGCGCGGTCCTGGCGTTCCGCCGCCAGCGCACGCTCCGTCCTCCGGAGCTGGTCGAACTCGGCACGCACCGCGTCGACTCGCCGCCTCCCTTCCTCGGCGGTGGCCACGCTCGTGGCGGCGGGGTCGCCGCGCCGCGCCGCCTCCACGACCGGCACCGAGTAGTCCTCCAGGTAGGAGGTGATGCCAACGGCGATGGCCTCCGCTCGCGCGTGCTGACGCGGTACCCGGGCGAGCCGCTCCAGCTCCCTGGTCGCGTCCGGGAGTGCGGCCTGGGCGTCTGTCCACGGCTGGAGGAAGCGCTCGGCGTCGGTCAGCAGGAAGCCCCGCTCACCCGTCTCCAGGTCGATGACCAGCTGCTCGAGCGTCCTGGCCGCCACCAACACACGTTCGGAGTGCCGGGACAGATCCAAAGCGTCCCGCTCCCTGTCCACGGCGGCGAGCATCACCGCGAAGGCGCCTCCCACGATCACCGCGAGGAGCCCGCTCGCGAGGATCATCCGGGCAACCAGCCCTCGTCTCGCCACCAGCCCGCAGTAAAGCCGATGACCCGCGGCACGGCGAATCTGATCGATCATCTTGCGGCGCGGGGGTCGCGCTCGACCGAGGGGCTCGAGGCCACGCTGCCGATCCGACGCTACCTTCCCGACGTCGGGATCCTGCTGCTATCCGCAGGTACCGGAGACGGTCGACGACCACCGTCGCGTGCTCACCGTCATCACCTTCCTCGACCGCCGTGACGTCGCCACCGACACGGGATCTCGTCGGCCGTGGACCGGTGGCGAGTACACGTCGTCATGCCGTTGTTCGGCTTTGCGTCCCAGGCCAGGGGAACGGGTGGCGGAGCTCGTCGTCGTGGGCCTGTTGGTCGTGGGGTGCTCGTGGTGTTGGGTGACGGGGGTCCCGGGGGGATGCGGTCGTGGCTGTGAGTCCGGTGGACAGCAGGACCACGGCGGCGAGCTCGGCGACCACGGCGAGGACGATCGCAGTGCGAAAGCCGGCCTCGGACCAGCCCAACAGCCCACCCTCTCGCCCGTAGCTCACGATGAGGCCGGCGAGCGCCAGCGCCGACGTCACGACCCCGACCAGCGCCGCCAGCGGGCGGGTGGGCCGATAGGCGAGGGCGAGGACCACAGCGATGCACGTGGCGGCGTCGGCCAAGAACAGGGGGCCGATCCAGCGCACCCCGTGGACCAGCGAGGCGTACTGCTGGATGTGAACCGCGGCCTCGCCCGCCAGGGCGATGGCGCCCAGCGCAAACGCGGCGTCGGCCAGGACCATGGCGGCTGCGGTGCCGAGCCACCACGGCCGGGCCGAGACGCTAGTAGCCATTGCCGCCACCCGAGCTGCTGCCGGAGCTGTTGCCGGAGGTCGAGGCGCTGCCGGTGATCTGGTCTCCGGCCGGTGAGAGGACGTACCAGCTGGCGCCAAACGCCATGAGCCCTTGGCCAGCCGTGTCACCAGCATTCTGGTCCCCGGAGTAGCGGTAAACGGGATGACCGTTGTACGTGACCTGTGACTTTCCGTCGGACCGTTTCGTGGTCCCCACCAGCGACTGCTCAGCCCCGTTGCCCGCCGTCGGTGAGCCGGTCACGGTCAGCGGAGGCCAGGCCGCGGCGCAGCCACCGCTGCACTCGCTGGTCGTGCCCTTGTCCTTCAGGAACAGGTACAGCGTCTGGTCCTTCCCGTCGGCCAGGATCTTGCCGAGGTCGGTCTGCTCGACCACGACCGCGGACGTGTTTGCACTGCCCGCCGAGCTCCCGCTGCTGCTGCTGTCGTCGTCGTCACCGCCACAGGCGCCGAGGACCATCGCTGCGACCACAGTCCCGCCCAAGACAAGGGTGGACATCGATCTCGTGCCAACCATCGTTGCTCCTTTCAACCGTTGCCGTTGGTACCCGCACGACGCTGGCGATCTCGGCCACGCGTCGCACCGGTGAGAGGCCCTAGTCGATGCCCCGGTACCACGGACTGGTGTGGGTGTGGGCCGGGGGACCCACGCTCCGGTGCGCAAACGGCCCATGTACCTGGGGGCCACCCGGTAGGCGGGACCTGACGGTGGCTGGGGTGCGGGGTAGAGGCTGCCTGCGACGACATGTGCCTCCTGTTGCGCGATCGTCCTTCGTATGGGCATCGCGTCGGGAGGGTCCAGCATGGAGTTGTGTCTCTCCCCACCTCACGACGCTCATGGAGGTGAGTCCACCGGCAACCGGTCGGATCGTGTCGTTGGGCTCGGGGACGAGCGAGCCCTGCTCGAGCGGCTCGTTGGCGTGGTTGGCGGTGGGGACGGCCGGGCGCTTGTGGTGCGGGGGCCCGCGGGGTCGGGGAAGACCACGTTGGTCGAGTGCGCGATCAAGTCGGCGACGCAGTTCCGCGCTCTGCGCGTCGCAGGTGTGGAGTCGGAGCGGGACCTGGCGTATGCGGGGTTGCATCGGCTCTGCGCGCCGATGCTGGATCGTCTGGACCAGCTTCCGGCCCCGCAGCGCCAAGCGCTCGCGGCGGCTTTCGGTCTCCACTCCGGCGGTCAGGTCGACATGTTGTTCCTCGGCTTGGCGGTGCTGGGCCTGTTTGCCTACGTGAGCGCAGACGGGCCACTCGTGTGCGCTGTCGACGACGCGGATCGGCTCGACGAGCCTTCGCGTCGGGTACTCGCCCTGGTGGCTCGTCGGCTGCCATCAGAGCGGATCGCCATGGTGTTCACCGTGGCTGAGCAGATGGATGACCTCGCCGGGCTGCCCGAGCTGGTGTTGCGTCCGCTCACCGACGCCGAGGCCCGGGCGTTGCTCGCATCGCTGGTGCCGGGGCCGTTGGACACCCCGGTCCGTGACCGCATCGTGGCGGAGTCCCGCGGCAACCCACGCGCGCTGATCGGGGCGACCGGCGTCATGGCCGAGCAGCTCGCCGGGGGGTTCGGTCTGCCCGCGATACCGCCACCGACCGACCCGACCACGCGGCGGATGCGGGAAGTGTTATCGGGCGCGCCGGAGCAGACGGAACGATTCATGCTGGTCGCCGCCGCGGAGCCCGAGGGCGATCGGACAGTGCTGCTGCGAGCGGCTGCCGCGCTGGAAATCGATCCCGCCAGTGCGCACGACGCGGCATCGCTCGGTCTGGTCCGCGTGGGATCGCGGGTGACGTTCGATGACCCGCGGATGCGCTCGGTCGTCTATCACGACGCGCGGCTCGACGAGCGCCGACGGGTGCATGCGGCGCTCGCTGACGCGTGCGACCCCGCGGTCGATCCCGATCGCCCGACGTGGCATCGCGCGCTCGCCGCGCTCGGCGCCCGACGAAGCGGTTGCCAGCGACCTGGAGCGCTCGGCCGGGCGCATGACCGCCCGGGGTGGAGTGGCGGCGTCGGCCGCCCTACTTGCGCACGCCGCGCGTCTGACAGCGGAAGGGTCACAGCGGGCCCGGCGCGCCCTGGCCGCAGCAGTTGCGAAGCTCGACGCGGGCTCGCTGGTGGCCGCCTCCGAGCTCCTGACGCTGGCGAGCGAGGGGCCACTCGACGGGATCGGCCCGGCCCGGCTCGCGCTGCTGAGGGCACGGCTCGCGTTCGCGCAACCCGGGCACGGCGACCCGTCCGAGCTCCTGCTCGACGCCGTGTGGGCGCTGGGATCCGGCGACCCTCGGCATGCCCACGGCTTGTACCTCGAGGCGCTCGAGATGACCGTCGCGTCAGACCGTCCTGGCGTCGCCAGCGCCATCGCCGCCGCGGCCAGCACCGCCAGCGCTCCGGTCCCGGGAAGGTCTCCCTCAGTCGCCCAGCTGCTGTTCGACGGCTGGGTCCGGTTGTTCACCGAAGGGCACGCGGCGGCGATGGGGACCCTGCGGCGGGCGGTGGAAGCGGCGTCGCGACGCGAGAATCCCCGCTGGCTCGGGCTGGCGTCGCGTGCCGCGGCCGTCGTGGCGGACGACCAAGCCGCGCTCGAGCTCGCGTCCCGCCGAGTCCGACTAGCCCGCGAGGCCGGTGCGCTCATGGAGCTGTCCCTCGCCCTCGATCACCTCGCCACCGTGTACGTCCATGCTGGTGACCTCGACGCTGCGACCAGTCTCGTCGACGAGGCCCGCAGGGTCTGCGTCTTGACCGGGCAGGCCCCGGCTCCCTCCGGCTCGTTGATGCTCGCCGCCTGGCGGGGAGCGGAGGCCGAGTTCGCCGAGCTCGTGCCGGCGAGACGGATGAGCACCGCGATCCCACCCGACGGCCACCAGCTCCCACACACCGCCTGCGCTGCGGCAGCGGTGCTCCACAACGGCCTCAGCCACTACCAAGACGCCTTCGCCGCCGCCCGGCGCCTGCGAGCACGACGACGTCGGCTCGCCGTGTGCTGGCCGAGCTCGTCGACGCCGCCGCCCGCACCGGTGAGCCCGATACTGCCGTCGCCGCGTACGAGCGCCTCGCGCGCAGGCACGCGCAGCCGGCACCGAGTGAGCCCTGAGCATCCAGGCACGAGCACGGGCGGTCATCAGCGACGGTGACGACGCAGACAAGCAGTACCGCACCGCCATCGAGCGGCTCAGTCGCAGCCGAGCCCTGCCCGAACTGGCCCGCGCCCACCTCCTCTACGGGGAATGGCTCCGCAGGAGACGCCGGCGGCTCGATGCCCGCCCCTAGCTCCGCGCAGCCCACCAGCTGTTCTCGGAGATGGGCGCGGCCGCGTTCGCCCGCCGGGCCGCCGACGAACTGCTCGCCACCGGCGCCCGCGGGTGACGGACCGCCGACGACGCCAACGAGCTCACACCGCGGGAGAACCAGGTTGCCGCCCTGGCCCAAGACGGTCGGTCCAACGTGCAGATCGGCGCCGAGCTCTTCATCAGCGCCCGCACCGTCGAGTACCACCTGCGCAAAGTCTTCGACAAGCTCAGCATCGACCGCGCCGCCAGTTGTCCGAGGCGCTCGCCCTATGAGGTGAGGCGCCAGGTAGCGAGATCCCAACGCTGGGATGTCCCGCTGCCGCACAGGCTCGCTCGTCGGCCCGGTTCGCGAGCACCGAACGCCTGCCTCGGCGGGCGCCGTCCAGCGCCCGGCGGTGGCACCTTCGATCGGCGTGGCCGACGCAGCCATCGCCTTCGCCCAACGATCAGAGCGCGCAGCGCCATGATCTGGCGACCGGAGCCGCTCTCCCCAGGATCGCCTCGCCGTGTGGCGGGCGCATTGAAGCTAGCCGGAACATCGTGAGCCCCGGTGGCTTGAGCCCGAGATGGTGGGTGCCTTCGAAGACATGGACCCGCCGTGGCGCGATCGTCCGAGAAAGCGTTACCGACGCAGGACACCAAGTCGAGGAGAGCGGCTCCATGGGCGTGCATGTATTCGGTCTCACCATCGAGATGCTCGCCGACGCAGCCCAGGCCGCCCTCGCGCGATCGATCCGTGTTGCTGATCGACGACGTTGCACAGGTGGTCGTCCTCATCGACAAGCACAGCCGCCTCGTGGTCCGGCCTGAGACCCGGAACGCCGCATAGTGCGCAATGTCGGCGAGACGGAGATGCCAGGCAATTACGTCGGTGCCGACCGCTCGTACACTTCCTAGACACAGTAGATCACATTCGCCTAACTCTGTAGCACATAGCAGCAGTCTAGACAGCCACCCTCTTTACATTTAGCGCAGCTGCTTGCAGCAACAGCAGCAGCAGCTCTTCCTCTAACGCTATCGCAATAGCAGAGCAACTTCCATCTCGCCAGCCGACTTCACTAGCGACTTCTCCGCGATGGGAAGCTCAAAGACCTCGCCGGCCGAGGCAAGGGCAAGGTTGCGGTGCTACTGCCCGACACCTCAGTCATCGCGCTACGTCGCGTATGACAGCCCCGTTCCTAGCGCAAGCCTTCGAAGCCGCCGGGCTGAGCAAGAGCGACTTCATCATCCAGAACGCTCAAGGCAGCACCAGCACGATGCAGACCCAGGCCGACGCCGCCATCACCAATGGTGCGAGCGTTCTGGTCGTCGACGCCCTCGATTCGGGTAGTGGCGCAGCCATCGAAAGGACGCTCAGTCCAAGGGCGTCGCAGATCGATCGACTACGACCGGCTCACGTTGAACGGGTCTTCGTCGGCGTACTACGTCAGCTTCGACAACGTTGTCGTCGGCGAGAAGATCGGTCAGGGCCTGGTCGACTGCGTGAAGCAGTGGAACGTCGCAGAAGCCAGAGGTCCTCGAGATGGACGGCGACCCGACCGACAACAACGCGACGCTGTTCGCGCAGGGCTACAACTCGGCGTCTGAAGCCACAGTTCGACGACGGGGCGTACGTGAAGGTCGGTGAGCCGGCCGGTACCTGGGACAGCCGAGAAGGCCTCTGACGAACTTCCAGCAGCAGTTCACGGCCCACCCGAACATCAACGCGGTGGTCACGGCCAACGACACGCTTGCGAACTCGGTGATCTCCGTTCTGAAGACCGACAAGATCCCGCCAAGACCATCCCTACGACGGGCCAGGACGCAACGCTGGTCGGACTGCAGAACGTCCTCGCCGGTCTACCAGTGCATGTCGGTGTACAAGCCGATCTACACCGAGGCGCAGGCCGCAGCGGCGGTCGCGCTGTTCGTCCGTGCCGGCGAGACGCCGCCGAAGTCACTCGTGAACGGCACCACGAACAACCAGCAGACCGATGTCCCATCGGTGCTGCTCGACGCCCGTGTCGGTCACCGCCGCCAACATGAAGGACACGGTGGTCAAGGACAACTTCGCTGAACGCGGCGGATCTCTGTGCGCCGGATCGCTGGCGTCCGCGTGCAAGTCGGCAGGGATCGGCTCGTAGCCGTGCCAGTCTCTGGCCACGGCGAGCCGCAGCGAGTCGCTGCCGGGCGAAACCCCGCCCTTCGCCCGGCAGCCGACTGCTCGAGCTGCGCGGTATCTGACCAAGCGATTCGGGCCGGTGGTGGCCTTGCGTGGAGTGGACCTCGACGTGCCTGCCGGCGAGGTGACGGCACTGGCCGGCGACAACGGTGCCGGCAAGTCGGTGCTGATCAAGACGATCGCCGGGATCCACCAAGCCGACGGCGGTCAGATCCTACTGGGAAGGCCATCCGGTGCACATACGTACGCCGCTCGATGCGGCCGCACTGGGGATCCAGACCGTCTACCAAGACCTGGCGCTCGCCGACAACCTCGACATCGTCCAGAACATGTTCCTCGGCCGCGAGCGGACGAGGGCAGGGCTGCTCGATGACGACAGCATGGAGACGTCGGCCACCGAGGCGCTCGCCGGGCTCTCGGTGACCACCGTGCGGTCCATCCGGCAGCCGGTCGCCTCGCTCTCGGGTGGGCAACGCCAGGCAGTCGCGATCGCCAGGGCCGTGCTGTGGAACTCGAAGCTCGTGATCATGGACGAGCCGACGGCGGCACTCGGCGTCGCGCAGACCGAGATGGTGCTCGGCCTCGTTCGCAACCTCGCCGGTCGGGGGTATGGCGTGCTCCTCATCTCCCACAACCTGCACGATGTCTTCATCGTCGCCGACCGCATCGCGATCCTGCACCTCGGTCGCATGGTCGCCACCGGCAAGATCGGCGACTTCGATCCGCAGACGGTCGTGTCCTACATGACGTTCGGCCGCGTCCAACCTTCCTCCCGAGACGCGGTAGCCGCCTCGCAACCGGCGAACTGTCCATGGAACGGCTCGACGAGAAGACCCGAGGCTTGGAAGACGAGACCGGTGGCCCGGACGAGGACGCGTGGTGGCCGCCGAGGTCGCCATATCGCCCGAGCTCGCCGCGGGCTCGCTCCGCGACTACCTGCACCTGTGGTACGCCCGGCTGCGCGCCGGGGAGAGCGGTGTGCTCCCGGTCGTCGTGGGCATGCTCGCGATCACGATCATCTTTCAGTCGCTGAACTCGAAGTTCCTGACCTCGGGCAACATCGTGAACCTGCTGGTGCAGGGTGCGGTCTTCATGATGCTCGCACTGGCGGAGGTCTTCGCGCTGCTCCTCGGCGAGATCGACCTGTCGGCCGGCTTCGTGGCCGGCTTGTCCGGCGTCGTCACCGCCGAGTTGCTCACGACGTCGCACGGCAGCTGGCCGTGGTGGGCGGCGATCCTGGCCGCGCTCCTGGTGTGCGCCGCCATCGGGCTCCTCCACGGGACGCTGATCACCCGGCTCGGGTTGCCGTCCTTCGTGGTCACGCTCGGGGGCCTGCTCGGTTGGCAAGGCGTGATGCTGGCGATCCTCGGCAACGGGGGCACTCTGCCGATCCAGGACAATGTCGTGAACGACGTCGCCAACGCCAACCTCACGCCGGCAGCCAGCTGGATCGTCACGCTCGTGCTGGTCGCGGTGTACGGGTTGACGACGTGGCGCAGGGCAGCACGCCGGCGCGCGCGCGGGCTTGTTGCACCGCCGGTCGGCGTCACCATCTTCAAGATCGCCGGCGTCGCGGTCGCCGGCGTCTTGCTGGTACTGGTTTGCAACACGGACCGCGGGGTGCTCGTGCCGATCCGCGGCATGCCGTGGGTGCTCCTGATCGTCCTGGCCGTGGCAACCGCCTGGTCCATCCTCCTCGGGCGAACGAGGTTCGGTCGCCACGTGTACGCGATCGGCGGCAACGCGGAAGCGGCTCGTCGCTCGGGCATCCGATTGGCGCGGGTGCGCACCCTGTGCTTCGTGTTGGCATCGTTCACCGCGGGCATGGCCGGCATCATCTACGCGTCACGCCTGCGTTCGGTGTCAACGAACATCGATGGTGGAACGCTCGTGCTCTACGCCGTCGCCGCAGCCGTGATCGGCGGGACCAGCCTGTTCGGCGGTCGTGGGAAGGCTATGCACGCCGTTCTCGGCGGCATTGTGATCGCGGCCATCGACAACGGCATGGGGCTGCAGGGCTTCAGCGCTGCCTCCAGGAACATCGTCACCGCGATCGTGCTGATCGCGGCCGTAACTGTCGATGCCGTAGCGCGGCGGGGCGGCACGACGACGGGCTGACGCGGGCGTTGGGCCGGCCGTTCGAGGACTCCGGGGCAACCGTGGTTGCCGCCCCGGCGGTGAGGCCGAGGCCCCGGGGCAATACCGAACGCTTTGGCGAGGGCGAGGCAATGACGCACGGAAAGCGTTCGTCATTGCCTCAGGGTTCGGGAACGGTCGTCATTGCCTCGGGCCGACAACCGGTGGGCTGCCCCCAAACTCGGCTGCTGCAGAGCTCGAGGGCGCCTACTCTGCCCAACCAACCGATCCGGCCCTGGTTGGCGCGAAACGTGGCTGCGAGGGTGTGAGGCACGCATTCTTCGAGGCAGGGCTACACGGGAGGCGGGTGTGGCGGAGATCGAGACCGACTACCTGGTGATCGGCGCGGGCGCGTCCGGGATGGCGTTCACCGACGCGCTGATCGCCGATGCCGAGGTCGATGTTGTGATGGTGGACCGGCGCCACAGTCCGGGCGGGCACTGGAACGACGCCTATCCCTTCGTTCGGCTCCACCAGCCGTCGTCCACCTACGGCGTCACCTCACGACCGTTGGGCACCGAGACGATCGATGCCTCCGGACCGAACGCCGGGTTCTACGAGCGAGCCACCGGCGTGGAGATCTGCGACTACTTCCGGCGGGTGCTCGACGAGCAATTGGTGGGCTCGGGTCAGGTCCGCTTCTTCGGGCAGTGCGACTATGGCGGCCACCACGCAGGCGACCACGCCTTCAGCTCGGGACTCACCGGCGAGACGACGACGGTGCGGGTGCGTCAGAAGGTTGTCGACGCCACCTACCTCGAGACGTCGGTGCCGGCGACGCACACGCCTGCATTCACTGTCGGTGCAGGGGTCAAGCTGATCCCCGTGGGCGAGCTGGTCGACGTCACCGAGCCGCCCTCGGGCTTCACCGTGCTCGGCGCCGGCAAGACAGCCATGGATGCGTGCAGCTTCCTGCTCGACAACGGTGTCGATCCGGACAAGATCCGCTGGGTCCGACCGCGGGACGCCTGGCTGATGAACCGGGCGTCCTGGCAGCCGCTCGATCTGGTCGCCTCGACCGTCGAGAGCCTCTCGTTGGTGCTGGAGTCCCTCGCCGAGGCCGAGAACCTCGACGACCTCTTCCGCCGGCTCGAGGCGTGCGGGGCGCTCCTGCGCCTCGACCCTGCCGTCGAGCCGACGATGTTCCGCGGCGCAATCGTCAGCCCAGCCGAGCACCGGACCCTGATGCAGATCGAGCGGGTCGTCCGGCAGGGACGGGTACATCGCATCGACACCGACCGGATCCTGCTCGACGACGACGAGATCCCAACGGACCGCGGCACCGTCCACGTCGACTGCACGGCCTACGGGCTGCGGGAAGTGGCGCCTCGGCCGATCTTCGAAGAGGGGCGAATCACGCCCCAGTCACTCATGGGCGGCTTCACCACCTTCAACGCCGCCATGGTCGGCTTCGTTGAGGCGGCACGGGACAATGACGCTGACAAGAACCGGCTCTGCCCCCCGACGGCCTACCCCAGCCAGTCGACCGACTGGATCAGCGTGTTCGAGGGCGGCTTCCGTGTCATCACTCAGATGCTTCAGGAGCCCGACCTGGCCGCCTGGCTGGGGACCTGCCGGCTCAACACGACCCGCGGCATGAACGACCACATGGGGGACCCCCGGATGCAAGCGGCACTCGGTAGGTGGTTCGAGCACATGGAGCCCGCCCTCGCCAACGCCGAGCGGTTGCGAGCGACGGCCTCCAGCCTGAGCCGCTGAACCCGGGCGAACGAGGCAATTGCATCCCGCTGTCTCCCGCACTCATAGCGGCTCCATCTCAGCGGTCAACCAGCTCACCGCGTGCGGTGATGCATGTGCACCACGCCGTTGCCGAACCGTCGCGTGTCGAGCAGCTCGAGGTCCACCCGGACGTCCCGGGGCAGCCCCGGCTTGCCGCCGCCCACGACGACCGGGAAAACGAACAGATGGACCTCGTCCACCAGCCCGGCCCGGAACGCGTGCTGCGCCAGGCCGGGGCCGCTGACGCTGATGTCGCGGTCGGCGGCCTCCTTCATGCTGCGCACGGCCTCAGGGTCGAACGTGCGCTCGAGCCGGGTGCGGGGCGTCGACACGGCGTCGAGCGTGCGCGAGTACACAACCTTGTCCAGGGCGCGCCATGTTTCGGCGAAGTCCGCCTCGGCGACCGGCAGCCCGGGCTCGTCGCCGACCGTCTGCCAGACGGCCATCGTCTCGTACATGCGCCGGCCGTAGAGGTGGGTGCCGACGGGCCGCCCGAGGTCGTTGACGAACTCGTGCACCTCGGCGTCGGGCACGGCCCAGTCGAACCGGCCCTCCTCGTCCTCTATGAAGCCGTCGAGGGATGTGAGCGCGGCGTAGATGAGCTTGGCCATGATGCCTCCGGGTCAAGGGTTGTCACCGGTGTTGTGACGGTGGCTCGGCGGGAAACTGTTCGCCCCTCATCGGCCGGCTCGGCCGGCAGGGTCTCGGGCAGGCCGAACGCCAGGAACAGCGCCGGCTCATGGAAAGAGACGATCTCGGCAATGTGGCCACCCTCGATCGAGCCCTGAGCACGCACAACTTTGGACTCACGGTGGCCGCGCTGGCCGACGCGTCGCACGCCGCACGCACCCTCGATCATGCCGTCACGCTCGTGGACGACGCGGCACACGTGATCGTCGTCGTCGACCAGCAGGGCAGGGTCACGATGCGGCCAGCCGAGAGGTGCTCGCTGAACTGACGCTGGCGGGGGGCGCCTGGGGTTGACTCGGGTATCAGGATTCTGAGGTAGCGACCAGGCGCCGGCCGCGCGATCGTCATGCCACGGGCGCCGACGACACAGGAGCGCCCCCCATGTCGTTCACCACCTCGGACCTGGTGGTCGAGACGGTGGCAAAGGCCGGCGTGCGTCGTGTGTACGGGCTCCCCGGGGATTCCTTGAACGGGCTCACCGATGCGTTGCGCCGCAACGGGAACTTGGCGTGGGAGCACGTACGGCACGAGGAGGCGGCGGCGTTCGCGCTTCGGGCGGCGTTCGATCACGACGAGTGCGCCCTGGTCGATGTCGTGACCGCACGACAGGAACTCTCGTTGCCGCCGACGATCACCCTCGAGCAGATCAAGGGCTTCACGCTGTACGCCACGAGGAGCGTGCTCTCCGGACGGGGCGACGAGCTGCTCGACCTCGCGAAGACGAACGTCACCAGGAGGCTCTTCTCGTGGGCAACGCACGCGGTTTCGGCATCGTTCGTCACCTCGCCGCCGGTGCGGTGGCCGGCGCGGTCGGCACGGCCGCGATGGACGTCGTGCAGTACCTGCGCTACCGCCGGGAGGGCGGCAAGGAGTCCCTCTGGCGGTGGGAGCTCGCGGCCGGCGTGACGAGCTGGGACGAGGCGTCGGCTCCGGGCCAAGTCGGCCAGAAGGTGGAGCGCTTCGTCACGGGGCGGCCGCCCCCCGATCGGTGGGCTCGGACCACGACGAACCTCGTGCACTGGGCCACGGGCATCGGTTGGGGTCTCCAGTACGGCGCGCTGGCCGGCAGGACGTCCGGGTACCCGTGGATCCGTGGGCTCGCGTTGGGCCCGGCGGCGTGGCTCGCGGGCTACGTGGTTCTCCCGTTGGCCGGGGTGTACAAGCCGATCTGGGAGTACGACGCGCGGACGCTGGGCGTGGACCTGTCGGACCACCTCCTGTTCGGCGTCACAACGGGCGCGGTGTTCGCGGCCCTCACCCGGGAGGCACCATGACCGGCGCAACCGTCGCTCCTGACACGGGCGACCATCAGGACCTGCTCGGCCAGACCGTCGTCGTCATCGGTGGGAGCGCGGGCATCGGGCTCGAGACCGCCCGTCTTGCACGGGCTCGCGGCGCCGCGGTGGTCCTGACCGCCCGCGATCCCGACCGCCTCCAAGCCGCCGCCGACCAGGTCGACGCGTCTGGTACGGCGGCGTTCGACGTCACCGATCTCGGGCGCCTCGAACGGTTCTTCGAGGATCTGCCGGGGCCGATCGATCACGTCATGGTCACCGGGCCCGGCCCGTACTACTCGTCGCTGGCCGACATGGACTTCGAGGCGGCGCGGCGCGACGTCGACGATCGCATCGTGGTGACGCTCGCCGTCGCCCGCTACGGCGCCGCCCGGATGCGACCGCCGGGCACGCTGCTGTTCATGGGCGGCACCAGTGGCCGCAGCGCCGGCGTCGGTCTCACGCTCATCTCGGCGATGACGGCGGCGCTCCCGGCGCTGGTCGCGAGCCTGGCGGTCGAGCTGGCGCCGATCCGGGCGAACCTCATCGCCGCCGGCTTCGTCGACACGCCCTTGTCGGCGTCGCTGCTCGGCGACCAGCTTGACGCCCGCCGCGCCGAGCTCCGTGCCACGCTCCCCATCGGCCGCGTCGTCGGACCGGCCGATGTCGCGGCGCTGGCGGTGCACCTCATGACCAACACCGCGCTCACTGGGGCGACCTATGACATCGACGGCGGCCAGCAGCTCCTGTCCAACCGGGGAGGAACCCGATGAAGACCACGCCGGAGATCCGCATCGACCGGACCAAGACGCTGGTGGAGGAGCCCGGCACCGGCCACAACCGCTGGCACCCCGACATCCCACCGGTGATCCACTGCGACCCCGGCGACGAGGTGATCCTCGAGACCCGTGACGCCTTCGACGGACAGTTGGGCCCCGCCACCTCGCGGGACGACGTCGCCGCTGCGAACCTCGACGTGGTGCATCCCCTGACCGGCCCCGTCTACATCGACGGCGCCGAGCCGGGCGACCTGCTCGACATCGAGATCCTCGACGTCGAACCCGACCGCTACGGCTACACCGTCCAGGTACCCGGGTTCGGGTTCCTCCGCGACGAGTTCCCCGAGCCCTTCAAGGTCAACTGGGACATCGCCGGGGGCTGGGCCACCTCCGACAACCTTCCCGGCGTCCGCATCCCCGGAGCCCCGTTCATGGGCACGATCGGCCTGTCTCCCGGCCACGAGCTGCTCGCCGGCACCACCGCCCGCGAACAGGCGTTGCTCGACCGCGGCGGCTTCGTGCTCCCCCCGTCGGCCGCAGGAGCCGTCCCCACCGACCCGAACATCGCCGCCCACGCCCTGCGGACCGTCCCGCCCCGCGAGCAGGCCGGCAACGTCGACATCAAGCAGCTCAGCAAGGGCGCGCACCTCCTCATCCCCGTGGACACCCCCGGTGGGCTGTTCTCCGCCGGCGACGCCCACTTCGCCCAGGGCGACTGCGAGACCTGCGGCACCGCCATCGAGATGGACGCGACGCTGCACGTCCAGTTCGAGCTGCGCAAGGGCGAGGCGGCGGACAAGGGCATCCGCCACCTCCGGTTCACCAGGCAGGACTACTACCTGCCACCCGAGTTCGCCGCACCGCGTCGGTTCTACGCCACTACCGGCATCTCGGTCACCAAAGACGGCGTCGACCACTCCGAGGACGTCTCGCTTGCCGCCCGCAACGCGCTCCTCAACATGATCGACCACCTGACCGAGCGAGGCTGGACACGCCAGGAGGCCTACGCCATCTGCAGCGTCGCCGTCGACCTCAAGGTCAGCCAGCTCGTCGACGTGCCCAACATGCTCGTGTCCGCCTTCCTACCCGAAGACATCTTCACCGCCGGCTGACCGGCGTGGCGTCACCCGGCGCCACCGTAGAAGTGAAAGGAGTCCAAGTCATGGACCTGAAGCTCGAGGTCGTCGTCGTGCCCGTCAGCGGCGTCGACAAAGCCATGCACGTCTGCGAAGCGGGGCTGGAATGCCGGCTCGGCGCCGACGTCTCCGCCGGCGCCGGCGCCGAGGGGCGCGCCGCGGGTCCAGATCCCCATGGCCGTTCCTACGGCTCGTATGCCTCGTTCAACGATCCCGACGGCAACGGTTGGCTGCTGCAGGAGACCACCGAGCGGCTTCCGGGGCGGGTGTGACGATGGACGTTGCGGATCTCGCACAGCTTCTGCACGAGACGGCCGAGCATCACGGCTCGTTCGAGGCAGTCGCCCCACCGCACGACTGGTGGGACTGGTACGCGGCGTACATGGACGCCCGCCAGCGCGGAGACACCCCGGAGGCGGCCTCCGCGGCCGCCGGACGCTACATGGCGGAGGTCAAGGACATCGTCGTCCCGCCCGCTTGACCCCTCGCACCCGGTGGCTCGGCTTGGGGCCCCATCCCTAGAAACAGGGTGCAACCGAGATTCGGAGGCAGGCGACCGATGAGTAGTCGGTGCCTCAGTCGTCGTGAAGGGATTCCCAATCTCCGACGCATGCCCGAGGAGGGACGCGATGTTGCTGGAGCGCAAGAACGCAGTGATCTATGGCGGCGGCGGCACCATCGGTGGTGCGGTCGCCCGCGCCTTCGCCCGTGAAGGCGCCACCGTGCACCTCGCCGGACGAACGCTGGCCAAGCTGGAGCAGGTTGCAGGGGAGATCCGTCAGGACGGTGGCACGGCGACGGTTGCGCAGGTCGACGCCCTCGACGAGCGCGCCGTGGACGCACATGCCGACGAGCTGGTGCGCGACCACGGAACCCTCGACATCTCGATGAACCTCATCTCGACGGGCGACGTGCAGGGCACGCCCCTGGTGGAGATGGATCTCGCCGACTTCGAGCGGCCGATCCACAACGCCATTCGCTCGGCCTATGTGACCGCACGCGCCGCCGGCCGTCACATGATCCGCCAGGGCTCAGGGGTCATCCTGGTGTTCGGCGGCGAAGGTGACCCGATCCGTGACTACAACATCGGCGGATTCCAGATCTCCCTCACAGCCGTCGAGGCCCTGCGCAAGCAGCTGGCAAGCGAGCTCGGCCGCCACGGCATCCGGGTGGTGTCGCTGCTGACCGGCGGTGTGATCGACTCGATCCCCGCCGACTTCGAGGGTCGCGACGCGCTGGTCGAGTCGTTGGTCGCGCCGACCCTGCTCGGTCGTGGAGCGATGCTGGACGACGTCGGCAACGTCGCTGCCTTCGCGGCCTCCGAGCGGGCGCGCACCATCACCGCGTCGGCGATCAACATCACCTGCGGAGCCATCATCACCTGAGCGCGAACACGAGCGACACGACGGCCGGCAGCAAGGTTGGCCGCGGGAGACCAGCGGGTAGTTGGGGTTCTCCGCACTCATGCCGGCGGGAGGAGTGATCGGGTAGGTCCACGAGGCTCAGATGCGGGCCGCGCTCCGAATGGACCTGATAACCGTGCGGCACACCTCGCGGTCCCCAGACCAGGTGCCTGGAGACGCCGTGATCACGTCGTCCGCAATGAAGACGCTGTACTCACCCTCAAGGACATAGAACGCTTCGTCCTCTCGGCGATGCACATGGAGAGGGGGCTCGGCCCCTCCAGCGTGAGGTTCGTGCCCGCCTACAGAACGACGAGGCCCGGCCGGTAGGCACCGATCGGTGGCCCCGGCGGCACCGGCCGCACAGTGGCCCGTCAGGCCGAGAGTGTCTCGGGGAGTGTCTCCGGCGGCGACCGGCGGGCCGCGCCCGGGGAGATGCCGACCGTGCGCTTGAAGGCGCGGCTGAATGCCGCTTCGGACTCGTAACCCAGGCGGTCGGCGAGCACCGCGACGGGGACATCGTCGTGTTGCAGCCAGTCGAGCGCCACCTGCATCCGCCACCGGGTCACGTACTGCATCACGGGCTCACCCACCAGTTCGGTGAACCGGGCCGCGAACGCCGACCGCGACATGGCCGTCTCCCGCGCCAGCGACGCCACCGACCAGGGCTGGGACGGGTCGCGGTGCACGAGCGACATGGCCCGGCCGATGCGGGGATCCTGCAGTGCACCGAGCCACCCGGTCTGGCCCGCCGGGTCGCCGGCGATCCACGAGCGGACGGCCTGGATGACCAGGATGTCCGACAGGCGCGTGATCACGGCCTCGCCGCCTGGCCTCAGCTCCCGCCCCTCGGCGGCGATGAGCCGGAGCGTGCTGTGCATCCAGTCGGCCTCGGGCGACGGCGACGCCGGCGCCCCCTCGATGAGGATCGCGCGCGGCAGCAGCGCCACCAGGTTGCGGGCCGCCGGGTGCCCGAAGCGGACGGTGCCGCACACGATGCTCGTGGGCGCCCCACCGCCGCCGTACCGCAGGATCGCGTAGCGGTCGCTGGCGTAGTCGTAGTCCAGCTCGTCGACCCGGGGGGCCGGCGCACCGGGCTCGCTGCGCAGTAGGTGGCCCTGGCCGTGCGGCACCAGGGCGAAGTCGCCGGGGTGCAGCTGCCGGGGCTCGTCGCCGCCGACCTCGAGCCAGCAGCGCCCGGCGTTCACGACGTGGAACCACATCGACTGGGGCTCGGGCGGGAGGTCGAGCCCCCAGGGGGCCGTGAGGTCGGACCGGCAGTAGAAGGTGCCCGACATGCGCAGGACGTGCAGCGCCTCGCCCAGCGGGTCGGGTGTGGTCCAAGGATCCTCGCCTCGCACGGGCCCAGTCTGCCGCCCGGAACGCGAGCGTCCACAGAAGCTGGACGAACGGGCATGAATGAGCGACGGGCGAGCATTGTTCCACCGGATCAGCTCCCTCAGAGTGGACGGCAGGTACATCGCCCAGTCAAGAGAGGACCGACCATGACCGAGATCTCACACAACGAACGGCCCACACTGGTGCTCGGCGGCACGGGCAAGACCGGGCGCCGGGTCGTCGCTCGGCTCGGCGCACGGGGCCTCCCTGTGCGGGTGGGCTCCCGTTCGGGACGGCCGCCCTTCGACTGGGGCGACCAGTCCACCTGGACGCCGGTGCTGCAGGGCGTGCGGGCGGCATACATCCCCTACCCCGATCTCGTCATCCCGGGAGCAACGAAGGCCGTCCGGGCGTTCGCCGAACTCGCGATCGAGCAAGGCGTCACCCGGCTGGTGCTGCTGACCGGCCGAGGCGAGGACGAGGCCCAGCGGGCCGAGCGTGAGGTTCAGGACACCGGCGCCGACGTGACCATCGTGCGCTGCGCCTGGTTCATGCAGATCTTCAGCGAGGACTACCTGCTGGACCCGATCCTGGCCGGCGAGGTCGTGTTCCCGGCCGACGACGGGCAGCTCGACCCGTTCGTCGACGCCGACGACATCGCCGACGTCGCGGTGGCGGCGCTCACCGAGCCCGGCCACGCGGGGCAGGTCTATGAGCTGACCAGCCCGCGGTTGCTGAGCTTCCCCGAGGCCATCGCCGAGATCGCCAAGGCGAGCGGCCGGGACATCACCTACGTGCCGGTGTCGGTGGAGGACTACGCGACCGGTGCCGCCGAGCACGGCGTCCCCGCCGAGCTCGTCGAATTCCTGACCTACCTGTTCAGCGACGTCCTCGGCAACAAGGCCTACGTCACCGACGATGTGCAGCGGGCCCTGGGCCGGCCGGCCCGGGACTTCACCGACTACGCCAGCCGGACCGCCGCCACCGGCATCTGGACCCCGTCCGCGGACCGATGACTGATCACGACGTCCGCTCCCCGGTGGCCGAGCCGGTCCGGTCGGCCCGTCACCGCCTCGACGGTGACGGGTGGACCGGGCTTGTGCTCGGCGCCGCGCTGGTGGCGATGGCCCTCGTCGCCGGGCTGATCTACACGTTCTCGGTTGCGGTCATGCCCAACCTGGCCGGCGCCGACGACCGAACCTTCGTGGCGACCATGCAGCGGTTCAACGAGAATCCGGTGTTCCAGCTCAGTTTCACCGGGGCGCTGGTGCTGACCGCGCTCGCTGCCGTGCTGCAGCGACGTCACGGCTCCGGGGTCGCCGTGCGCTGGACCGTCGCTGCGCTCGTGCTCTACGGGATCGTCGTCGCCGTGACCTTCGGCATCAACATCCCTCTCAACGACGAGCTCGACCGGGCCGGGGACCCCGACCGCATCGCCGACCTCGCCCATGTCCGCAACCAGTTCGAAGGACCGTGGGTGGCCGCCAACATCGTGCGCACCCTGCTCTCCACCGCGGCGGTCGCTGCCCTCGCCCGTGCCCTGTTCCTGCACGGACGCAGCACAGCCGACCGGAAGGCAGGAGCGAGCGTCGGCGGACCATCATGAGCGCCGCCCGCCATCACCCGCCGGGCCCCCTCATCCCCACCCGCCGACCCATCCCGCGACGGAGGAGCATCCGATGACCGAGGACCTGATCACCACCGGCACCGTGGCGGCCGCCGTCGGCTGTGCCCTAGTGGCCGGGCTGTTGTTCGCCTTCTCGACGAGCGTGATACCCGCACTGCGACAGCGGCCGGCGGCCGAGGGCATTTCGGCCATGCAGGCGATCAACTCGACCATCCTCAACCCGCTGTTCGGGATCGTGTTCGGCGGCACGATGGTGCTGTGCCTGGTGCTGGCCGTGACGGCGCCGTTCACGACCGACGAGTCGCACGCGACCCTGCGGGGCATCGGGAGTGCCCTCTACGTGGTCGGGGTGTTCGTCGAGACCATGGTCGTGAACGTGCCGATGAACGACCGCCTCGATGCGGTCGACCCGGCCAGCGACGAGGGCGCGTCGTACTGGCGCACGTACCTCCGGCAGTGGACCGCGTGGAACCACGTGCGGGCACTGCTGGGCACTGTGGCGTCGGTGCTGCTGGTCGTCTCGCTCGCGTGACCCGTCAGTCGGGAAGCAGCGGGACCGACAGGTGCGAGTCGCGGCCTACCTGGGTCGGCTGGGTCACCGCGGCCGCTCCGAACCCGGTCGCGCACATAGTCGGGCACAGTGGCGACCCCCCGGGGAGCCGAGCCGGGGGCCAATCCAGGCCGGCGGGCGGGGACAAGGCGAAGGCGCGGACCTCGGGCTGCTGCGCATCGCCCGCAACGTGTCGGCCGTCGACGCAGGTCGCATCCTCAACGGGAAGACCGCACGGCGCCAGATCATCGGCGCCACGGCGGCGGCGAACTTCCGGGCGGTCGCGGTCCCCGACCGGAGGCTGGGGCGTCATCGACTCGCTCGCCATGGGGGGCAGCGTTCACGCGTTGGGTGGATGCGCGGAACGACCGCGCGTCATGTCGTCACCTGAGCGGGTCATTGGTTTGTAGGCTCTGCGTCGCCTCGCTTCCGACCCGGGGAGAAGGATTCGTGCGCAGGGGATTCTCAGTGTTCGTCGTCATCGTTGCCGCCGCGGCGACCATGGCGGCGCTGCCGGCTCCGCAGAGCGGCGCGGCGGCGCCGGCGGGCACCGCGTTCATGGCGCTCAGTGGAAGCGCCGCGTCCAGCTATACGGTTCCGGCCGACATGACGCTCGTCCGGAAGCTCGAGTTCGGCCGCGGCACCTACGAGCGCTACCAGCAGGTCTACGGCGCCGCCGGCGCGTACGTGCTCGGCGGTCAGGTCAGCGTCTACCGGAATGCGTCCGGTGCCATACGGACGGTCATCGGGTCGCGTTACGCGGAGATCGCGCCCCAGAACTCGGTGAAGCTGTCGAAGGGCGCGGCCCTGAAGAGGGCTGCCGGCGACGTCGGCGCGTCGGGGACGCGAACCGTCCGGGTCATGATCGACCCGGAGAGCGGGCGCTACTTCTACAGTGTCGAGACGCAGCGGTTCGCGGAGCGTTGGGTCCACTGGGTCGACGCCGACAACGGCAAGGTGCTCGTGAAGCTCGACGCCATCCAGGACGACCACGGCACGGGCGTCAAGGGCGACGTCAAGGATCTCGACGGGCAAGCAGGGCTCGCGGACGACCTCACCGTGCTCGCCGACGGGATCTGGCACCTGACCTCCCGCGACAGTCGCCAGTTCACATCCGACGCGCGCAACACGGGCTCGACGTCGAAGGCGCCCGCGACCGACGCCGACAACCACTGGACGCTGGTGACGCCCGATCGGGGCTCGCCCGGCCAGCCGGCGCTCGTCGACGCCCACTACTACGGGAACGTGACCGACGACTACTACCTCGCCCGCCAAGGCTTCGACTTCACCGACTGCTTCCCCGGCGGGATGGACTTGGTCGCGCACTACGGCAAGGGCTTCGACAACGCCTTCTGGAACGGCAAGGTGACCGTCTACGGCGACGGCAGCGGCGTCATCTTCCGCGAGCTGTCAGGCGGCCTGGACGTGGTCGCGCACGAGAACACCCACGCGGTGACCCAATGCACCTCCGACCTCGTCTATCGCGACGAGTCGGGTGCCCTCAACGAGTCCTTCTCGGACATGCTCGGAAACAGCGCCGAGTTCTTCGCGGCGGAGCCGCTGAGCTCCAACTGCATCTTGGCGGCCGGGCAGGCATCCTGTGCCGACTGGACGATCGGCGAGGATGTCTTCCTGCCGGCCGACGCCGTGCCCGGATTCCGGAACATGGCGGACCCAGAGGAGGACAGCGATCCGGACGACTACAGCGAGCGGCTGCTCGGGAGCGCCGATCGGGGCTTCGTGCATTCCAACAGCGCCATCTCCAACCACGCCTACTACCTGCTGGTGAACGGTGGCATGAACGCGAGCTGCGCGGCGCCCACGACCCACAATGCCGCGCACTGCGGGCCCGGGGAGCCGGTGGTGACGGGCATCGGCCTGGCGGCGGCCGAGCAGATCATGTTCGCGGGCATCACGTCGCTGCCGGAGCGGGCGACCTTCTGCCAGGCGCGGCAAGCGACCGAGGCAAGCGCCGCGGCGATCTTCGGCGCCGCGTCGCAGCAGCGCGCCTCGACGACCGCGGCCTGGGACGCGGTCGGCGTGCCGACCGCCTGCTGAGCGGCGGCACTACCGGCGGGAAGGGCCGTCTCGCACGGCCCTTCCCTTGCGCGGAGGTGGGTCTCGGCCCTTCGCCCGGTCGAGCAGCGTGGCCATGACCTGCTCAGAGACTGCCTCATAGGTGGGTGGGTCCGATGGCAAGAACACCGCCTCCGGGCACCGCCGGGCCGCGGTCCGGAGCGGCATGCCCGAACGGATCCCGAACTCGCGGGCCGTGTACGACGCCGTGGCCACCACCGCCCGCTCGGTCGGGTCGCCCTTGCCGCCCACGACCACGGGCTTTGCCCGGCAACTCAAGGCGCCGGGCGATCTCGACTGCGGCGAGGAACTCATCCAGGTCGACATGCAACACCCACCACCCGACATCCGACCGTACTGACACGACGCCCAGTATGCGGCCGCCGACCTTGAGGTCGTTGGCCCAAGCCGGCACGAACCCCGAGCGCAGCAGCGCGATGTTGTGTGCTGCTCTGACGTCCGTCGCCGTCAGCTCCACCGCCTGGGGACCTACACCCTGTCGCCGAAGACCTGGGCCCACACAACCTTCTGAGACCGCAGCGTCAAGAGAGGCGACTCTACGTCGGCCCTAGCCGCGCCATTGTGCCGGCCGCTAGCGTCGCGGCCAGCCGCAACCCATGGAGGGGTGCCATGAAGCTCACGCGTGTGGCGCGCCGCCTGCTCAGTGTCGGCGCGATCTGCATGGCCACCACCGGCCTTGCCACGGTTCCACCGGCGGCCGCGGAGAACTTCGTTCCGGGGTCCGCCGGCCTGGGCGATCCGTTCTTCCCGAACGCCGGCAACGGCGGCTACGACGTGACGCACTACGCGTTGACGTTGTCCTACGAGCCATCCACGAACCAGCTGACGGGCACCGCCGTGATCACGGCGAGCGCCATGCAGAACCTCTCCAGCTTCAACCTCGATCTGCGGGGCTTCTCGATCTCGCGCTTGCTCGTCAGCGGCCACGACGCTGCCTTCGCCCGCAGTGGTGAGCACGAGCTCGTGATCACGCCTCGGGCCGGCCTGAGAGCGGGCACGGTGTTCACAGTTGTGATCGACTACGCCGGCACGCCCGCCGTGGTCACCGACCCCGATCAATCGATCGAGGGCTGGGTCCCCACTGATGATGGCGCCTTCGTGGTCGGCGAGCCGCAGGGGTCACCGGCGTGGTACCCGGTGAACGACAACCCGCGCGACAAGGCAACGTTCGACTTCAGCATCACCGTGCCGGCCGGGGTCACGGCGATGGCGAATGGAGTCCTCGTTTCCAACCAGACGGCCGCCGGTAGAACGACCTGGGTCTGGAACGAGACCGATCCGATGGCCCCGTATCTCGCAACGGCGACACTCGGCCGGTTCGACCTGACCATCTCAACCACCTCGGCGGGAATTCCAACGTACGTCGCCGTGGATCCACAGCTTCCAAAGGGCCAGGTGCTGGGCATGCTTCCGGAGGCGGTCGACTTCTTCACATCGATCTACGGGCCGTATCCGTTCAACGCCGTGGGTGCGGTCGTCGACAGCGCCAAGGACGTCGGCTACTCACTCGAGACGCAGACAAAGCCGGTGTTCGACCGGATGCCGGATGAGGCGACGCTGGTTCACGAGATCTCCCACATGTGGTACGGCGATTCGGTGACCCTCACGACGTGGCCCGACATATGGCTGCACGAAGGCTTCGCCACCTGGTCCGAATGGATCTGGAGCGAGTACCAGGGCAACAAGTCGGCGGCGCAGTGGTTCAAGCAGCTGTACAACACCCCGGCGCAGGACACCGCCTTCTGGACGCCTCCGCCAGGCGACCCTGGTACACCCGTCTTCATGTTCAACGGCACGATCTACTACCGCGGGGCGATGACCCTCGAGGCGTTACGGGAGAAGATCGGGGACGACACGTTCTTCACGGTGCTGCGCGACTGGGCCACGCTGAATCGCTACGGCAACGTGACGACAGCCCAGTTCATCGATCTCGCCGAGCAGCGCAGCGGGATAGACCTGAAGCACTTCTTCGACGTCTGGCTGTACCAACCCGACAAGCCCACCGCCTGGTAGACGAGATCAGTCGTACACCGAGCGACGCTAACGAGGCGCGGCTGGTCCATACCAACCTGCACCTGGGCAACGTCCGTGACCCCACGGCCAGGCCCGCGCCCGCTGGACTTCGACGCCGCCGCCCGTGGCCACTACGCCCTGGACTTGGCGATCACCGTCGACAGCGTTCCCCGAGCCGCTGCATCCGGTGCTGCTCGGCGGCTACCAAGCAGTCCGCGCCGTACGGGACGGCTACCTGGAGCACGCGGCGGCGCTGCTGGCAGGGCGCCGGCTGCGTCAGGTCTGGTCGATCCAGGTCGTGATCGAGGCTACGGACGAACAGGCGCAACACGCCCAGAAGGCGATCGCCCGCCCTTTGTCCGGACGAGAACCATCCCGCCTATTGCGAGACTCCCCGGACGACCGTGCGCTGCCTCCTCACCGATCTCGATGAAGGCGAGCGCGGAGCTTGGCAGGCCGATTTCGATGAGGATCGGCGCCGCGCTCGTGAGGCGGGCGAGATCAACAGCTAGCGCCGAACTGCCGGTCTCGCGCCTCGGCGTTCTGTGCTGACGGCTGGCGGGCGAGGCGTGCGCGGTTCGGGCATTACGGGCGGCGAGTGCGGAATAGGCAAAGCGGCACCCCGAAGAACGCCAAGGGTGCCGCTCGCCGCTTCAGTGCAAACGAGTTAGTCGTTGCAGGTGTTCGGCACTATGTCATCGCCGACCACACCCGCCTGGAAGGCTTGGATGTTTCCGCCATGGGGACCTGGGAGCTGAGCAAAGCCACGAGTGGCCTGCCCAAATTGACCCGGGTCCTCCTGGTTGGACGCCAGCGCCGACAGGCTCTCACCGACGCATGCCTGGTTCGCCGGCTGGCCAGCACTCGCAATGCCGGTGTTCAATCCAAGAGCTGCCAAAAGCGATATCGAAAGGACGATAACGAAACGCTTCAAGGCCCGCCTCCTCATAGTGTTTGGACGCGAACCACCGATCCGCCTCATCCGCCGGCCCGCCGAAGACGATGTCCGCCTTCAGTGCCAGGCTGCACCACCCATGTTGGCATGTCAATGGCTGTCGACCGGAGTCTCCGATTTGCTGTGACGGCGTGCGTGGCTTCAACCCTTTGTCGTCCGCAGGGCAAAGGGGTGCCGGTACTTGCAGTCCCTCGACCGGATCCCGGGAAGCGCACCTCTTGAACCGAGGATCGGGCGCGTCAGGCTCGCAGCGCCTACGCGCTGCGCCCCGGCGCCGATCGTGCCGCTCGAATCGCGGGCGCGATTTTTGTGGAGGGCCGCCCATATCTGCCTGATCTCGCGTCCCGTCGTTCTGTGCTGACGATCCGACAGGTGAGGGTGTTCGGGCATTCGGCGTTAGTGCGGTCGTCGCCCAGACCCGGCGTTTGGGGACAGCACGCGGTTCAGGAGGTCGATGACGTCTCGATGAGGTCGTGGATCGGTGGTGCGTAGCTGGTGAGCACTCCGACGACCTCGTCGACGTCACCGGTCCACGTCATGGAGCGGAGCTGGCGTTGGCTACGTCGGCCGCCGAGGGCGCGGAAGAGCTCGTAGCGGGTCGCTTCGAGCGTCGCGACCTCGCGGCCTGCGCCGAGCGTCCATCGGTCCTGGGGCGGGTCGTTCGCCTGTACGCCGAGAGAACCCCGATCATGGGCCACGAGGTCCTTGTGGCATGTGTCGAGGTAGAAGTCGAGGCCCACGGCCAGAGCCTCGTCGTCGTCGTCGATTGGCCCGAGGCCGACCGCGTGGTGGATGTCGGCCGCGTGGTGCAGCAAGTCGCCCACGAAGTGGCTGCCGACCTCGTAGCCCATCAACCGCAGGCCTTCCTCAAAGCGCGGGGCCTCGCGGTCCCACTCGACCTCGAGGTCGTCGATGGTGGCATCACGCCGTTCCCGAACCTGACGGGCCGTCCATTCGTCGGGGTCGGTCACGTCGAAGCGCTGGGCGTTGAGATCGTGAGCGATCCCGATCACGTGTGCCACCGCGTCACGCACCGACCAGGCCGGCGTCGCCGGCACGGTGAGAGCGAGCACATCACTGTCCAACGAGCGAACCGTTGCCATCAGGCGTCGACGTAGCCGCTGGTAGACGATCCCGCAGTCCACGTCGCGTTCCACGATCATCCCTGCAGTCTGGCGCTCGTTCCGCACATCACCGAGCCGGCGGTCTGGGGCGAACGCCGGTCGGCGCCTGCCCGGAGAGCCTCGGCGGCATAGGCGGCCACCTGGTTTGCGTGTCAGCGCAGATCCGGCATCGTTGGGACGTCGGGCGGCTCGTCGGGGCGCACCTCGTTCTATGGTGCTGGCCGTGGCGATCTTCCACCGCGCGACGATCAACCCGACGAAGGACCAGCTCATCGCCCAGTGGGCCCCGACCCGACCGTGGGGTCCCCCCGGGGGCGTCGCCATGGAAGTCATCGGGTCCTATCGCTTCGACGATCCTGACGGTCGCGTCGGCATGGAGACCCACCTCGTCGCCGCCGGACAAATGCTCTTGCAGGTCCCACTCACCTACCGGGACGAGCCCCTCGACGGCGGCGAAGACGCCTTCATCACCGAGATGCAGCACTCCGTGCTCGGCACCCGCTGGGTGTACGACGGGCTGCGAGACCCGCACCTCGTCATGATGCTTGCGGCAGTGGCCATGACCGGTCAGGGCGAGGCACTCGGCATGGTCGTGTACGAGGGCCGCTGGTACATCGCGCCGACCAACGTCCGCATCCGGGGCGGCGGTTGGACCCTCGAGCGAGTGCCCGTCGACGGCTTCGAGCTCGGATCCGACGACGCCAGTGGTGCTGTGCTTCACAACGACCGCTTCGAGATGACCGTGTTCCGGCACCCTCGCCCCGGACCTCGTCCCGCCATCGGGCTCACAGCGAGTTGGGACGGCCAGGAGAACGCGGTCGTACTCGCCGAAGTTAGCGAACGGTAGGGCCAACTCCCACGGGTTCTCGGCGGGGTCGGCACCGCCCGATGCACCCGACCGTCAGCGCGGTCTCGCCGAAACAGCCAGCTACGGTTGCGCCCACGCGGCAAGGGCGGGAGGAGCGACACGATGAGGGTCAGAGGGCTCACCTTCGTGGGCACGTCCACCGACGCTCGGGAACGCATGGCCGCCCTGGTTCGCGATGTACTCGGGCTCCGGTCGGTGCCAGTCGAGGGCTCCGGGCATGACTTCTTCGCCCTCCCCGACGGGTCGACCTTCGCCGTCGGCCCGTCCGACGGGGCGGGTGGAGACGGTCGGATCGTCGGTTTCCTCGTCGACGACGTGGACCAGGCCGCCACCGAGCTGCGGACCGCCGGTGTTCCCACTGACGACGATGTGTCTGTCAACGCCAGGTACCGGTACGCCCATTTCCGGGCCCCTGACGGCCACGTATACGAACTAGTGGAGCAGATCGACCCGGCGGGCTAACCGTCGCGACCTCCCCACCGTCGCTAGCTTCCCCGAGTCGCGGTCGGTCGCCACGCACGGAATGTCCCCGCCCTCAATGTTGCCACGCGGTCCCGGATAGCTGGCTTGACCGCGCGCCGAGCGACGGTCCGTATCCACAGCAGACCGGGTGCTTGCCGACGTTCTGCCCGATCAACCGGGCGACCTCTGTGCGCGATTCCACCCGCCGACAGAGGCGCCGATCCGGCGCTATCACCCCGGGCAGCCCAACGGGATTACCGACGTGGATGTCGTCGTGGTACGCGAGGGTAAGAACCTCGAGGGACGTGTGCTCGGGTTGGGGCTCGCGATCGGCGGCAAGCGCTTGCTGGGAAAGGCGCTCGGAAACACCATCAAAGCGATCGAAGCCCGGAATGTCGACGGGACGAGTTCATGATGGCCGAACCGAACGCACATCCCGTGGATCGAGCAGGACACGCCGTCAAGGCCCACTTGAACGGCTGACGACTGCTGCGGATCGCTGGCTCAGGGCGTGCGTCTCACGGGCAGTGGCGACGTCCGGCCGTCGCCCGGCCTGTCAGCGTGGCCGGTGCTCGGTTCCCTGGCCAGGCGTGATCGTCATGAACCGGGCCGGCTCGTGGACGTCCGCGGTATGCCAAACGCCGGAGGGGTTGATCATCGCTTCGCACGGTCCCAGCCCGATGGGCTCGTGCCCGCCCTCGACCTCCTGGATGACCGTCATCCGGCCGGATAGGCAGATCACGACCTCGTCACCGGCGGGGTGCCGTTCCCAAATGTCCCATGACCGGCTGCCCTCGAAGACCATCACTAGCCGGCCCTCGGCGCCGTCTTCGGAGACCGCGGCGGCGTAGGCCTCCAGCACGCGGCCGTCCCACTCGAAGCCTTCGACGGCCAGTGCCCGGGACCCGAGGGCTAGATGAACGGGGGTGGCAGTGAGGTCGATGGCGCCACGGGGTTCGGTCACGAGCTCCATGCCCCGGAGCGTCGCAGGAACCATGCCCTGCAGTCTTGGACGAAAGGAACCGCCGGAACCCCGGGTGGCCAGGTTCGCGGCGGGGGGCCTCGACGAACTGAATCGCCTTGGGGAGCCGCACAGCATCCGCTACTTCGGCGACTGGATCCCCGACGTCAAGGCGGCCTACAACCTGCGCCTCATCGGCGAGTAGCTCGGCGCGCACCGGCCTAGGGCCTTCCGACCTGGGGCTCTGAGCCTGCCAGGGCACGGACGTCTACCACGTGCCTCGGCGTGCCACGGACCGCATGACACTCGTTCGTGTCGGATTGTGCTGCGACGGCCGTGAGGTTATGCGGCGGTCCGTGGAGGCATCGATCGGCGGGCCGACGAAGCGATTCCGGGTGCAGGTGCTGCTCGACGTACGACGGTCACGCCTGAATGAAGGCAAGCAGGTCGGGGTTGATGACGTCGGCGTGAGTGGTGCACATGCCGTGCGGATAGCCCGGATACACCTTCAGCGTGCCGTTCTTCAGCAGCTTGATCGACCGCTCGGCCCCGACCGCGATGGGCACAACCTGGTCATCGTCGCCGTGCATCACCAACGTGGGGACCTCGATGGCCTTGAGGTCCTCGGTCTGGTCGGTTTCCGAGAACGCCTTGATGCCCTCGTAGTGGGCTTTGACGCCGCCCATCATGCCTTGCCGCCACCAGTTCCGGATGACGCCCTCCAAGACCGTCGCCCCCGGGCGGTTGAACCCGTAGAACGGTCCGGCCGCGATGTCGAGAAAGGACTGGGCCCGGTTGAAGGCAGTGCCTTCACGGAAGCCGTCGAAAACCTCGATGGGCACGCCACCGGGGTTGGCCTCGGTCTTCAGCATCAGCGGCGGCACCGCGCTGACCAGCACCGCCTTCGCCACACGGCCCTGTCCGTGCTGGGCGACGTACCGGGCAACCTCACCGCCTCCAGTCGAGTGGCCAACATGGACCGCGTCGTGCAGGTCGAGGTGAGCTACGACGGCCGCAGCGTCAGCAGCGTAGGTGTCCATGTCGTGGCCGTCCGACGTCTGGGTCGAGCGGCCGTGACCACGACGGTCATGGGCGACGACGCGGTAGCCGCGCAGCACGAAGAACATCATCTGGGCATCCCAGTCGTCGGAACTGAGCGGCCATCCGTGGTGGAACACGATCGGCTGACCGCTGCCCCAGTCCTTGTAGAAGATCTCCGTGCCGTCCTGCGCGGTGACGAAAGGCATGTCGGGGACCTCCTGTCGATGCGGGTCGCCGTGTGGGCTCTCGAGTGGGGTCGGCCATCTCGCCGTGGTGATGGCACCCACGACCTCGCCGAGGATGAGCCGGGGACGGTGCTGACAAGATGGTCGCGCAAGCGGGTGACCGTGTCATTACGGCGAACCAGCCGAACCAACTGGGCTCCGAGTGTCCCAGGACGAGGCCCTTGCGCCGCTGGTCACCGCCGGCCACCGTCCGCTTGCCGTCACCACTCCGCAGAGGCGGGCGTCGACCCGGGGTTCCGGCGCTCGCCCTGAAGGATCTCACCGCCCGGGTCGTGGCGTCGCGGGGGCGCTGATGGTCTGCGCCGTTGGGCTCGAGACGTGGAGGTGGACGCATGAAACTCGCTGTTCTCGGCACGGGAAACCGCGATGGCGACCAACCTGCGTGGCCACGCGTTCGACACGACGGTGTGGGACCGGATCCTGCGCGCTGGCCCCGGCCGCCAGGGCAGAGTGACGGCATGGATCTGGGATTGCGCGACAGGGTTTATCTCGTGACCGGCGGCAGCCGCGGTCTTGGGTTCGCCGCTGCCGAGGCGCTCATCGCGGACGGGGCCCGCGTCGTGCTCAGCGCCCCCCACCAGGCGACGGCCGCCGCGGCTGCTGCCCGCCTCGCGCACAACGCCGCCGCGGCTGACAGCGCCACCTGGGTCGCCGCCGATAACGCCGATCCCGACACCCCAGACCGGCTGCTCGCCGCCGCCGAGGACCGGTTTGGCCGCCTCGACGGTGCGCTGATGAGCGTGGGCGGAACGCCAACAGGGACCATCGCGACCACGACGGACCAGGCGTGGCGGTCCGCGTTCGAAAGCGTCTTCCTCGGTGCCGTCCGGCTGACGCGGGGGCTCGCGACACATCTGGGCGCCGCAAGCCAAGGCGGTGCCGTGACTGGGCCCAGCTCCGGGACAGGCGGCTCCATCGTCTTGGTGCTGGCCTCGTCGGTGCGTGTGCCGCTGCCGGAACTCGCCATCTCCAACGGACTGTTTCCCGGCCTCGCCGGCGTCGTGAAGACCCTCGCCGGCGAACTCGGCCCGGCCGGGATCCGGATCAACGGGCTGCTGCCCGTCCGGATCGCCACCGACAGGGTCCGTGAACTTGATGCCCTGCGCGGCGATCCTGATGAGGAACGTGCCCGCCAGTCTGCGCGGATACCGCTGCGCAGGTACGGCGAGCCCGAGGAGTTCGGGCGAGCTGCCGCGTTCCTGCTGTCCCCGGCCGCGTCCTTCATAACGGGCGCAATGCTCCCGGTTGATGGCGGCGCCATCCCCTCGATCTGAGCACCCAGTCGCCGGGAACGCCGACGGGAGCCTCGACTCGCTCAGGATCGCCCGGCCATGCTCGCCGCGGCGGGGGTTGCTCCTAGGGTCAGCCGCGTTCGTCTACTGGCCGTGGCTGTTGCTCCAGCTTGCCGAGGAGCGATCGTCGGTCGAGTAGAGCCGAACTGCCGATCTCGCGCCGTCGCGTGCTGTTCTGTCGGCGCCTTTGGTCCGTCGTGCAGGCGGGCGGTTCGGCGAGGTCACCCGCGTCCGACCGGCCGGCGTTACAGAGTCCCGGACGCGGCCTGCTCGATGAGCGCCACCACTGCGGCCGGCTTGGAGACGTAGATGGCGTGGCTGCCGGCGGCCTCGACCACCGTCGAACCCGCCCGCGCGGACATGACGCGTTGCGCCGGTGGGGGGATCATCCGGTCCTCGGTCGCCACCAGGTACCAGGTCGGCTTGCCACGCCAAGCAGCCTGGGTGATCGACCCGCCGAGGGCGTCGACGCCCCACGGGACCTGCGAGTCGGCCATGAACGCGGCCTCATCGGCCGGCAGGTCACCAGCGAAGGACGCATGGAACTTGTCACGGTCGAGGAACAGGAAGCCGTCCTGCGGCGGCAGTATCGGCGGCACCGGTGCGCCCGGCGGCGGGTCTGCAATCAGCGTGTTCACCGACTCGCCGTTGTCCGGCGCGAACGCCGCGATGTAGACGAGTGCGGCCACGTTGTCGTTGTTCCCCGCCTCGGTGATCACGGCTCCGCCGTAGGAGTGGCCGACCAGGACGACGGGGCCGTCCTGCGCGTCGATGATCTGCCGGGTGGCTTCGGCGTCGCCCTCCAGGGACAGAGTCGGGTTCTGGACGATGCTGACGTTGTAGCCGTCCTCCTTCAGGAGGTTGTAGACGGCCTGCCAGCCGGACCCGTCCACGAACCCGCCGTGGACGAGAACGATGTTGTTGACTCGTGAGCCTGGGTTCATGACGATCTCGTCCTCCCGTGAAGATGGTTCTGGGAACATCGGGACGGTAAGAGGGCGCCCCCCGCGCCGCAAGCGCACTCCACGCGGGCGGTACGTATGGCCTTGATGTCGCGACACGAGGCAACGGCGTCGGCCGCGCCGTCGAGTCGGCCGCCGCGTCGTACCATGCAGCCAATGGCGCATTTGAGGTGGTCCGGGGACGATGGGTTTGTCCCGAGTGGGAAGCGGGCGGCCGGCGTCGTCAGATGGTTCGATACCCCCTCCATCGGGGGCGCCCAGGGCGGAGGGAACTCCGGCCCTGGTTTCTTCGCGCCGCGGTGGTACTGGGAGGCGTTTGTCGCTAGAGCAGTGACAGATTGCCGATTTCGTGAGATGGGCGATCAGGCTTCCTTGCCGTAGGCGTCGTGGTAGTTCCACCACCCGTACGGCTGGGTCTGCGGGTAGCCCTCCGGTGAGTCCTCCCACTCTTCCTGGCGGCCGAGGGCGGTGATGTCGAGGTACGCCCAGGTACTCCCCATCGCCTCGTCGCCGCGACTGTTGATGAGGTAGGTGCGGAAGACCTTCTCGCCCTCACGGATGAAGGCATTCGTGCCGTGCCACTCGTTCACGCCGAAGTCGGCGTCGAAGTCGTCGGTGATCGTGTACCAGGGGATCTTCTGCCAGCCCATTCGCTCCTTCAGGCCCTGGATCTCGGCCTGGGGGGCGCGCGAGACGAACGCGAGCGTCGTGTCCCGGGCGTTCAGATGGGCAGGGTGCGCAACCTGGTCTGCGCCGAAGGAGCAGCCCACGCAGGCCCGCTCCGGGTACGCGCCACCCGCCTGTGGGTACGTGGTGACATCCGGCGCGTAGAAGGCGCGGTAAACCACCAGCTGGCGCCGGCCCTCGAACAGGTCGAGCAGGCTCGCCGGCCCGTCCGGGCCCTCGAAGCGGTAGTCCTTCTCGACCGCCATCCAGGGCATGCGCCGGCGCTCGGCCGCCAGGGCATCACGGGCGCGGGTCAGCTCCTTCTCCTTGACAAGCAAGTTCTCCCAGGCGGTCTGCCACTCCTCGGGCGAAACGATGGGCGGTGTGTTCACTCCGTCTCCTCCTCGTTCAGGCGGCCGTCGGCTCTCGCCGCACCACGTGGTGCAACCTTGTGACGGAACGCCGTTCGCAGACTCATCGGTGCTTGTCAGGAAACGCGACCGATCGGCGGTTCAGAATCAGTTCATCGTCGTCCCAAGGAGCGCCCACCACCTACACGTCCCGTGTAGGGGCCATGTTCGCTCCTCGCACGCAGGAGGAACGGATCGCAGCCTGCCCGGTTCGCGGGCATCGCTCCGTCAACGAAGTGACCAGCGACGCCGACGCTTGTGGGAGCACATGGCTGCCGATCTCGCGCCCTGTCGTTCTGTGCTGACCGCCGAGCAGACGGTGGGCGCTCGGTTCGGGCATCGTGCGCTCTCAGCCAACGAGCGTTGCGGTCGTGAGCGCGACGACAAGTGGCCGAGTGACGCGGTCATCGAAACGGTCGCGAACGAAGTGCTCCATGTCATCAACGAGTGCGGTTCGCGCGGGTTCCTTCATCATCTGCGTGCCTGAATACGAGAGCATGAGTTTGCGGTACCCACTCGCGGAGTACGTCTGATCCCAGTCGTACGTTCGGAGCATCACATTGGAATACCGCGGGTCGCATTGCAGGGATTGACGAATTTTCGGTTCTACCTGATCTCTCTTGGGTGCGGCCGGACCGGTGTGGCCTTGGCCGTATCGCTCGTAGATCGGCTGTACGGCAGCGAAGAACCCATGGTCCGTCTCGGAGTCGACTTGGACGATATCGGCTACCGCAATGACCCCGCCAGACTTCAGCAGACGCGTCGGGCGTTCGAGTTGCGCGTCGGAAGCAATCCAGTGATACGCGGTAGCTGAAAAGATCGCGTCGTACCGCGGACCGGTTCGCGGTACCTGTTCGAAATCGCCGACTATGACCTTGAGGTGATCGGACCGAAGAACTTCCCGGAGCTTGGCCGCCATCGCCGGTCCGATCTCGACTGCGTCAACAAGCGCGCCATGTGCGAGGAGGTCTCGAGTTGCTTGTCCCGTACCAGGGCCGACTTCGAGGATGAGCGGCCGCGGGGGAAGCAACCTGCAGAGGTCTGCGTACAAGGCTGGCGGGTATCCGGGTCGGATTTCGTCGTACACATTCGCGACGTTGTCAAACGACTCTCGCCCGACCGGTCGCTTTGCCACGGTCGAAAGTCTCGCGCCCACGCAGGTGGTTCAGGCGTCCACGCGCGTGATCGCCCGCGTTGTCTACCGCGTCCGGGACTCACCCCGACGGGGGGATGCCGGACCGGCCGCATGCGGGCGAGGGTGGCCGCATGGGTTGTCTGCTTGCTGTCTTCGCCGGGATGTTCCCGCGCTTCGCGCTGATCATTTTCTGGATCGCGAGGCCGGAACGGATGGACGCCACGTTCACCACGTTCCTGTGGCCTCTCCTCGGCATCATCTTCCTGCCGTTCACGACGCTGATCTACGTGCTCCTGTGGACGCCGGGCACGGGCGTCACCGGGTCCGACTGGCTGTGGATTGCCCTGGCCGTGCTCCTCGACCTCGCCCACTGGAGCGCGTCGGCGAGCCAGCGGAACGCCATGCCCCGGGGCAGCGCCGTCTGACCACCGGCCCGGTCCATCACGAAGCCCCGCTACGCATCCACCAGGATCACTGTCCCTCCCGTCCGTCCGCTCGGTGCTCGCGCGCGGCGTTTGGTTGCACGGATCGCATGGGTGCCGGCCGCTCGCAGTCATGCCACGAGGCGGTGCGCGAGGCGCCGGCGGACAGCGGCCATCAGCGCTGGCCCGCACAAGAGAACGGCGATGGCGACGACGACGCTGGCCATGATCGAGGGATGCCGGGCGCCATCGGCGTCGGCCAACAGGCCAACCACCACGGTTGCGGCGACCATGAGGAGCAGGAAGCCGATGACGAGGGCCGGGATGTGCGGGTCGACCACATCCGCCCGCACGCTCAGCTGCTGCGAGCGGTGGCGGCCAGACAGGACGTGGCTCGCGACGGAGGCATGGGCCGCGCCGAAGCCGAGCGTGACGGCCAGCGTGAGCCACGGGTGATCGAGATCGGCGAGGATCCCCAACCCGACCCATCCTGCGGCCAGACCCCACCAGTACCAGCGCGGCATGTCGATCTCGGCGATCACTTGGCGGCGCCGCTGCTCGATCGAGCTCAGCGCCAGCTGGGCTTCGGCGTCACTGACTGCCAGCACGGCGTGGGTCACGTCGCCGCTCACACCTCGTCGGTCGCAGACGCCCGCCCGCAGCGGGCGCGATGCGCTCGTAGTTCAGAGTGCAGGTCGCTCAGCCGGAGTGGCCTTTGGCCCGTGCAGGTGCCACCGAGGTCGCCGCACGCGGACCCGAGCTCTCAGGTCGGCGCAACCGGAGGCACGGCAGCATCCGGCTGCTCCTCGGGTGGCGCTGGTGCGCCGATGCTGGGTCGGGGCGCGCCAGCGCGGATGCGTCGTAGGCGCGCCCAGTCGCTCTTGGCAGATGCCGCGACGGGCGACCACACCCGGTTGGCCGCTCCACGCATCCGTCCACCGGAGCGGTCGCCGTCGGTCCCTGCGCCATCGCGGTCGCGAGGCGGCGGCAAATAGTTCAGGTAACTGTCCTCACGCATCCTTCGACGCCAGATCTCAGCGACCGTGACCCCAATCACCGCCCCAATGCCCATCACCACCGCGTACAGCTTCAGCTTGTCCATGGGAACTGCCCCGGTGATCCCGTCACGACGATGGCCCTGGCTCTCCTCGGTGACCAGCAGCGTATGCGCGGGCTAGGCCCGACGCCCACACCTCATCGGTCACGACCGACGCCAGAGCTGGCATTCGGTGCGCCTCCCGGGGTGCCCCACGTTCGGGTCGAGGAGACTCGGGCTGTTCGGTCCGCCCGGACCGGTCATCGGTAACGGTCAAGGAGCCCAGTCATGGATGTCCAGTTCGTCGCCAGCTTCTCACCTATCGTCGCTGACCCCTCGGCCGCCAGAGCCTTTTACCAGGAGGCGCTCGGCCTGTCGTTCGAGGGCGAGGCAGACGACTACGTGTTCACGGAGACGCTGGGTGGGGTGAAGCACTTCGGGTTGTGGCCGCTGACAGAGGCTGCCCAGGCCTGCTACGGCCAACCGGATTGGCCGAGCAGCGTCCCGGTCCCTCAGGCCAGCCTCGAGTTCGAGCTGCCCAGCCGGGAGGCGGTGCCGGCGGCGGCCGCCGAGCTGGCCGGTCAGGGCCATCGACTCATCCACGACGCTCGCACCGAGCCCTGGGGCCAGATCATCGCCCGTCTTCTCGGCCCCGAGGGCATGGTCGTGGGCGTGTGCTATACGCCTTGGTTCCACGAAGGAGCCGGCCAGGGCGAGAGATGAAGCCACCGGTGCCGGAGAACCCCGACCAGGTCAACGGCGTCACCGAGCGCATCCTGTTGAGCTGTTGGCTGGAGTTCTGGGCAGTCGTGGCGCACGACGGCGCACAACACCGCGTCCGGATCTGCGGTGTTGGGCGCAACGATCCGTCGCCGCGGAGTGTCCGTCGCTATCGGCGTTGTCGCGGTACCGTCCGTGGCCCGCGCCTTCATCGTCGCGAACTCAGCATCAATGATCGTGCGGTTGTTCGGTTGCTCTACCAGCCGGGTCACGTCGGTCCACCGGCCCGGTCTCCGTTGTATCGGCGATGCCGCGGTCATGGCGTTCGAACTCGGTCGGGCTGAGCTGCGCCCGCGCCGCCGCATCCTCGGCCGTACCCACGACCGGCCCCACCCATAGGCCTCGCACGATGATGTACACGATCGATCCGAGCAACGGGACAAGGATCAGCGCCACCAACCAGCCCGCCTTGGCCCATCCAGACAGCTCGCGGTTGCGGAACAGGTCTCTCACGACGACGATGAACACCCAGACCAACGCGGCCAGTATGAAAAGAAAGAACGTCGTCCAGATCAGCTGGCCCAACCCGATGTCGGCAAGGACCATCGTGTCCCCCTCGTTCGTGTCTCTGGATCGCACTTGACACGTTCATCGTCGGGAAAGCCCCACCCGGTTGGGGTGAGTTCGTGCCCCGAAAACGGCGGGCATCCACCACGTTCAGGGCCGACCCACGGCTGAGATCAGCGAGTCCGACACGCCCGGCCGTCGTCGGCGCCGACGCGTCCGGAGCGTCCTGCTCGCGACCTGCCGATCTTGCGCCGGTCGTTTCGCGCTCACGATCTGGGAAGACGTGATCGAGGCGAGCTTCACGCGGACTACCGCAGTCGGCTTGTACCCATGGGCTCGGACGACGTGATCTCCCTACCAATCAGCCTCACCTGCCAAGGGTGCGGTACTGCGCCTCTGGGATGGACGCAGCAAAGGCACAGGACACCGTGCTCGAAGATCAGTCCCCGACCGCGCCGAGCACGTTCAAGAGGTACTCCTTCCGGTTCAGCGGGTTGTTGTCGGTGCGGGGCCGCGTCGGTGGTGCGCCGCGCACTGGTTGGTAGCTGTCGAAGGCTGCTTCGAGCACCCCTTCGCCGCGGGTCAGCTCGCGCACATGCGTCTGGAGGGCGTGCGCGAGCCCGGCGCGGATCTGACCGCCGAGGACGAGCGCCGAGCCACTCGCGGTCTGCTCCAGTGGCGGCGCCTCCAGACGGGCGAGCGTCGGCACTATGACGGAGAGCGTGTCGGCGGGTATCTCGAGCTCGTAGCGGTGGATGGGCTCGTACACGGCCGTGCCGGCCCGACCGAGTGCAGCCATCAAGACGAGCGGCGTCAGGAGACGGAAGTCGCTGCCGATGCTCGACATCGCCTTGCTGAACCCCTGGTGTGAGTGACTCTGCCGTGGCGCGTACTGCGAGTGCGTCAGGGTGACGATGCAGTCGGTGACCTCCCAGCCGTGGAGGCCTCCGCGCAGTGCTTGGGGCACGGTCTCGGCGATCGCATTCATGAACGCCGAGGGCAGCGAGCCAAGCTCGATCTCGTAGCGGAAGGCGACACCCGAACCGACCGGTGCCGGATCGACGCGCAGGCCGACACCAGCGAGGAACGGGTGCTGTGCCGACCGGCCGCGCGGCATCGTCTCGATCGCCGTGCCCGTGCCCACGGGCCGCTCGATGCAGATCGGTCTCGTGTCGCGGAACTCGACGTCGAGGCCAAAGTCGTCGGCGAGCGCGGCCTGGATGACGTCCTTCTGCACCTCGCCGTAGAGGGACAGGTGCAGCTCCTGTCTGTCCTCGTCGAGGCGCAAGCCGATGAGCGGGTCCTGTTCGGCGAGCTGGGTGAGCGCGGTGTGGAGCGCCCGGCGGTGCTCGGGGTCGGGCACGACGACGGTTTCGAGTGTGGGCGGTGCGAAGTGGTGCTCGGCGCCGTGTCCGCGTCGCTCGCCGATCGTGTCGCCGATGCGGACCTCATCGAGCCCCCAGACCCTGGCGATCTCGCCGCTGATGGCGCATGACCGGCGGACGGTCGCAGCACGGTCGAACACCTCGATGCCCGTGACGGTGTGCTCGCCCACACGGTCACGCACGCGGAGCGTGCCGCTGAGCAGACGCACGTAGGCAATCCGCTCGCCGGCATGCACATCCTTCACGCTCGACACTGCAGGCACGGGCATGAAGGCAGCTCGCATGTCGTCACTCCTCCGGATCAGCCGGGTCGGCGAGTCGAGTCAAGCACAGGGCCCCGCGTGCGGCTCCACCCATTTCGAAACGAGATCGGCGGGATCGCAGGCGCCTCGGTCGGCCATCACCACGCGCCTCACGAAGGCGCGGGCACATATCGTGGTGCACGCTTTGCGGACGTGGCAGGGAGAGGAGGACCCCGCGGTGAGCGACCTCTTCGTGGAGGCGTGGGGTGCTGGTACACCCGTGGTGCTCGCGCACGGCTCGCTGGCTGCCGGCGCCGAGGAATGGGAGGCCCAGCGACCACTAGCCGACGAGGGCTTTCGCCTGCTGGTGCTGGATCGACGGGGCTACGGCAACAGCCCCGCCGCCGACGGGGAGGACTTCTTGCGTGACGGCGACGACATCGCCGAGCTAATGGGTGACGGTGCCCATCTCGTGGGTCATTCCTACGGGGGCCTCGGGGTCATGTTCGCCGCTGCCCGCCGTCCCGATGCGACCCGATCGCTAGCACTGCTTGAGCCGGGCGCGTTCGCATTGGGCCAAAGTCATGCCGAGGCGCGGGCGCTCGTTGACGGGGTTCGCCGTGTCTGGGACCTGGACCTCCCCGATGAGGAGTGGGTCGTCCGCTTCCTGAAGGCGGTCGGGAGCGACCCGGACGAGTTCCCCCCCGAATTTCTCGCCGCAGCCGTGCCGCTGGTGCCGGTGCTTCGCCGCGGGCGGCCGATCTGGTATCCCGACCTGCCGTTGGCCGAGCTGGCGGCCGCTTCGTTTCCAAAGCTGGTCGCCTCTGGGGGCCACAGCGGCGGCTTCGACGCCATCTGCGACGACATGGCCGAACGGATCGGCGCGTCACGAATCGTGGTCGAGGGTGCCGGCCACGAAGTCCAGTTCACCGGGACACCCCTCAACCAGGCACTGCTCACCTTGTGGCGCACCGGCTTATCATCCTCGGCGAGCCCACCATCTTCCTGACGCGGCAGCAGATCTGCCGCTCAGGGCTACGGCGTTCTGTACCGCCCGCCGGCAAGCGACACGCGACGGATCGTTTCGGGGCCACCGTTATTGGGTACGGGCGGATCGAGGCGGGACACCGCGGGGGAGGTGTCCTCTCATGCGACGGTTGTCCGGCTACCCCGACAAGTTTGCGCGCGAGGCTCGCGACGGGGGCCTCGGGGCACGAGGCACTCGGGAGCCGCCGCTCATGGCGGCCTCGGGGACCGGCCCCGAGAAATTGTGGCGTCGGGGGCTCGTGGCGCCGGGCGCCCGGGCATTGGGACGCGACCGTCACCATCAAGAGCGGCCAGGGGGATCCGACCGTCATCCTCAAGACCGGAATCGGTCCGGCGCGGCAACCGGCCAGACGCAGCAGAGGAAGGAGCTGCGGTTGTCGGTCGGTCCGCTCCGAGCCGCGCTCGAACAGCGCCACGGCGTGATGATCGCGACACCGTTGGGCACGCTGCATGATCCCTTGCCTTCCGGGCTGGTCGATCAGCTCGAGGCGCTGGTTGCAGGCGCGCCAGTCATCGTGGACCTGAGCCAGATCACGTTGGTATCGCCCGCACCCGTGATGGGCCTCGCCGCTTGGGTCGTGGGTGCCAGCGACCATCCCGACCAGTGCTGTCTGGTGTGTCCCCGGGCCACCGCCCGTGCCCTACTACGCAAATGGCACATCACCCGTTGCCTCGCCACCTTCGGGTCAATCGGTGACGCCCTCCAAGCCCGCCGTTTCCACGAGGAGGGTTACGGGGCGGGCTGGCATCCGGCGCCGTCGCCCGGGGACCGGAGCTCCGGCCAACCGATTGAGTGATCCAAGCAAGACCGACGGCAGCGCGACAGACCTGTCGATCTCGGGCGGCGCCGTTCTCTGCTGTCCGATTGGCAGGCGGGGGTGCGCTCGGTGCGGGCAATCGGTGCGTCGTGACATCGCGTGCCGGTCGCCCTCGTCGCAGGTCGAACGACGCCGTGCGCAGCGTCGTCAGTTGGTGGAACTTGCGACAGCTCCGCCGGGCCACCAGAGCGTCACGACGTCGCGATCGACCGGCGGCGGGATTTTCTCGAGCAGGCGTCGGAGCTCGGCGTGCCGACTCGGCCCGAGGCACAGGCGCCGAGCGATCCGGTTGAGCTGCTCGTTGCTGGTCTCGCCGATCATCTGGATCCGGCGCCGCCACCGCTCGAGGTGGACCGTGAGGCCCATCTCCCGGAGCACCGCCACGGCATCGTCGGCCGTCGGTCGCTCGGGCTGGTCGATGCCGTGGAGCGACCTCCAGTAGGGCGTCAGCCACGTCATCGGGTGCACCGCGGTCAGCTCGATCACGATACGGGCGCTGGCGTGGTCGGTCAGGGCCTCGGCGAACGCAGCGAGGTCAGCGACGTTGTAGACGACGTGATGGCAGACGGCGACATCGGCCACGGGGGTCTGCGTCGCCACGTCGGGCCAGGCGCCTTCGATCTGGGTGGGGTCCACCCCGAGACGCTCAGCGCGCTCGGCGAACGCGTCGAGCAGCGTTCGGCTCGGGTCCACGCCGATGACGTATCCGGCGCCGAGCCGGAGGCTGGCGGCGCCGGCGCCCACACCGACATCGAGCACCCGGCCGCCGACGGACACCGCCTCCCGGGCGGCGCGGTCTGAAGGGGTGTCGTCTGGGCGCCGGACCGCCTCGTCGGCGGCACCGGTGAACACGACCGGGTCGAAGAAGTACGGCGGCTCGGGCGCCGCGGCGATCAGCTCCTGGGGGATCGACCACTCCGACAGCATCTGTGCCCAGCGCTCGTTGGCGACCATCGACTCCGGACCTCGATCTCGAGCTGGCGTCGGGCCAGTGCGGCCTGCGGCCGTGGTCCCTGATCGACCAGTATCGCGGCGACATACGGGAAGGGTGCGAGATGAACGAGATCGCCGACGAAGCCACTGCCGGTCCCCTCGACGACGTCACAGACAGCGGCGTCTTCCGGGCGGTGCTCGACGGCTACGACGCCGTGTACGACGCCCTGCCCAACAGCAGAGTCTTCACCGAGATCTGGGCCACCAACGCCTATGGAGCTGACTTCCCAGACGATTTCGCACACATCGGGTTTCTCACCGTCGACGAAGGCCGCCATCTGCTCCAGCTACTCCGCCTCGGCGGCAACGACGTGCTCGTCGATGTTGCGTGCGGTGCAGGCGGCCCTGGCCTGTGGGCTGCTCAGCAGACCGGGGCGACGCTCATCGGCGTCGACCCGTCGGCCGCTGGTCTCGCGGCGGCCCGCCAGCGCGCTGAGCACGTAGGGCTCGCGTCGCGAGCGACGTTCCAGCAGGGGACCTTCGAGCAGACCGGCCTTCCCGACGCGTCCGCGGATGGCGCGGTCAGCATCGAGGCGTTCCAGTACGCGCCCGACAAGCGGGCCGCCCTCGCCGAGCTTCACCGCATCCTCCGGCCCGGAGCACGGATCGGGATCGTCTGCTTCGAGGTGGACCCGTCCATAGTCGCCGGGCTCCCTGTGCAGGGCGTCGATCCGCACTCCGACTACGCGCCCGTCGTCGAGGCAGCCGGCTTCGCGGTCGACGCCTACGAGGAGACCCCTGGGTGGGCTTCACGGGTGTACGGCACCTTCCAGGCACTCGTCGACGCCGCAGACGCTCTCGTGGCCGACCTCGGTGAGCGTGCCGCCGCTGGCGTGCTCGCCGAAGCGATGTTCACCGTCCAAACGCGTCCGTACACCCGGCGCATCCTGCTTGTTGCCAAACGCCTCGACTGAGCGTCCGCCCCGAAGTGCCGACCCGGTCTGCGGCGGCTCCGGTGCTGACCAGGCATAGTTACTCGCGCCTCTTCGCCGTGAAGAGCTGACACCGCCCACATCTGCCGATCCGCGGCCACGGACCCCGCACAGAACGCCGCTACCGAACACCGTCTCGGCGGCGGCCGCCGGGTACCGAACGGCGCGTCGGTATTCTCGACGTCCTGATCGTCGGGCCAGTTCGTGTCAGCCTGTGCGTCCGTGAAGAAATTGCGATTCGGCGTGCACGTCCTGGCGCGGTCGGGCCATGACGAGTGGGTGGCGCTGGCCCGACTGGTCGAGAACTCGGGGTTTTCGGTACTCACCGTTCCCGACCACCTCATCGATGGATGCCTCGCACCGTTCGCGGCCCTCGGCGTCGCCGCCGACGCGACCTCGGCCTTGCGGATCGGGACGCTGGTGCTCAACAACGACTTGCGCCACCCTGCGCTGGTCGCACGTGAGGTTCTGGCGCTCGACGCGCTCTCTGGAGGACGCGTGGAGCTCGGTCTTGGTGCCGGCTCGACGATGAGCTCGCCCGAGTACGAGTCGGTCGGCATCGGCTTCGACGATGGCGCCACACGAGTTGCGCGGCTCGCTGAGGCCATCGAGGTGCTCGACGGGTTGCTCCGAGGTAACGACGTCACCTTCAGCGGCGAGCACTACCGGCTCAATGGCCACCGAGCGTGGCCTGCGCCGACCCAGCAACCCCGGCCACCGATCCTTGTCGGGGGCAGCGGACGCCGAATCCTCCGCGTCGCCGCCGAACGTTCCGACGTTGTCTCGCTGTCGGGGATCGGACCGACAGGATCGGATGGCGCTACGCACCGGGACGGCCGGCCTCGCTCCCGAGGCGGTCGATGTACACGTCACTCTGGTGCGCGCCGCGTCTGGCGGGCGCGATGTCGAACTCCAGGCGCTGGTCCAACGCGTGATCGTGACCGACGATCCGCGTGGCGCCGCCGAGCGTGCCCGAGAGTCCCTGCCTGAGCTGAGTGTCGAGGACATCCTGGCCAGCCCGTACTTGTGGATTGGCACGTTGGAGTCGATTTGCGAAGGTGTCCTCGCGGCGAGGGAGCGCTGGGGCTTCTCGTACTTCACCGTGTTCGACGACTCGATCGAGACCGTGACGCCGGTCGTCAACCGCCTCGCTGGCACCTGACCTGCCCAGTCGGTCGTGCCGAGCACGGACCGAACGCGAACACAGAACGCCATGGTGGTGAGCGCAGTTCGAAAGCACCGAACGGCGCATCTGGAGCCGGCCGGGACCGAGCGATGGAGCACCGCACAACGCTCCGGAGCGATCGCGCTGGCCAGAGCGGCCGCGCCGCCGGCGTGCCTACGCAACCCTGAACCCATTGATCCGCCGTCGTCTCCCAGCCCCGGTAGGCGGTCACCCCGGGGAGATCGCCAGCGAACCGGCGTGCCCAAAGTCACCACGACGCTGCGGTAGATGTCGGAATGTTCCGCGGTCAACCCGCCTTGAAGTCGGTAGCGAATGTGATGCGGAGGGCAAGACTGTGAGTGACGGCAATCAGACCGTGAAGCAAGGCGATGTCTTCGAGTTCACGTTGCGTGGCGAGCGCCGAACGGCCGAGGCGATGCTCGTGACCGACGACGGCGTCGTATTGCTTGACCTCTTCGATGGTGATCGCCCGGGCTTGGGCCGGTTGTCGTTGCTGGAGGACGTGACGGTGTATCGGCCCGACGCAGACGAGGCCCTCGTCGCGGCCTGACTGCGCCGTCGGTCGATGAGCGTCCGGGTGCTTACCGTTTGCGGAAGCATCCAGCCGTTCTCGGCGAACCGGGCGGCGATCGATGTGGCGCATTCGTACATGCGCTCCCGGCGTGACGTCGAGATTGACGACTACGCCGACTTGGCGAGGATCCCGCCCCTCAACGCTGCCCTCGATGACCCCGGTCCGGTGGTCACCGCGTGGCGCAAGCGGATCGGCAGATCGGAAGCGGTCATGATCGCCGCTCCGGAGTACGCGGGTGCGCTCGCCGGGACGATCAAGAACGCCCTCGACTGGATCGTCGGCTCGGGTGAGCTGTACGCCAAGCCCGTGGCCGTCATGTCCGCGGGTACCACGGGTGGACCGTTCGCCCGCCAGATGCTCATACAGACGCTGACGTGGCAGGGCGCGCACGTCGTCGCCGAGATCGGCATCGCCGCTCCACGCACGAAGTCCGATGCGGGGGGACGGCTCACGGATGACGCCACGATCGCCGAGATCGAGCGGTTGACGGCCGTACTCGTCGACGCGCCGACGCTCGACGCCGCGGCTCGACTCGAGCTCGTGCGCACGGTCGTCGCCACGGCTGGCGTGGACATAGGCCGTATCGCGCGGCCCGCCTCGCGTCCCTGACCGCGGCTCGGTGAGTCATGAGGATGTGGCGGTCACGGGCCAGGGCGCGTGCTCGCCAGCGACTGGGCCTGGTGCAACGAACGACAACTCCGGTCCGCCTCGGTGATGGGACACGCAGGGTGAGCCGGGGGATCGGTCGGCTGCGGCCGTAGTGTCGAGGTGCCGACGGCGCCGGCCGCCGGTATGGATGTCGATGAGCGGCGGTGAGCGGCGACGAAGCGCGACTACGTCTTTGACTGGGGGTCGAGCTCTGCCCCGACAGGGGCCGGCACTGCTGTGACGAGCTTTTCGCTCGGCACAGCTCGCGGTTCTCCGGCGGGCACGGGTTCGGCGGTCTCGGCCTCGTCGCGCGGCGCCTCGTGGTGCCCATCGGAGCCGGCACCGGTGCCCGGGCCTTCGGCACCTAGGCGGGGGAGCAGCCGGTCGAGCCACCGGGGCATCCACCAGTTGCGGGCCCCGAGCAGCTCCATCGTGGCCGGCACCAGCAGCATGCGGATCAAGGTGGCGTCGAGCAGCACGGCCACGGCCAGGCCGAGACCGAACATTCTGAGGACGCGGTCGTCCTCGAAGACGAACGAGCCGAACACGACCACCATGATGGCGGCGGCCGCAGTGATCACCCTGGCCGTAGCAGCCAGGCCATCGGCCACCGACTCCACGGCGTCGTTGGTCCGGGTGTACTCCTCACGTACCCGGGACAGCAGGAACACCTCGTAGTCCATCGACAGGCCGAAGACGATGGCGAACAGGATCAGCGGTATGAACGGCTCGATGGGAGCACCCGCGATGTCGAGCAGGTCCCCGCCCCAGCCCCACTGGAACACGGCGACGACCACGCCGTAGGTGGCAGTCATCGCGAGCACGTTCATGATCACCGCCTTGAGGGGGACCAGCAGCGAACGGAACACCATCAGCAGCAGCACGAACGACAGGCTCAGCACCACCCCGAAGAAGAGCAGGACCCGACGACCGAGGAAGTTGGTGAGGTCGATGTTGGCTGCGGCCGTGCCGGTGACCCTGACCTCCACCTCTGTGCCGCTGACCGCCGCCGGAATGACGGCGTCACGGAGCCGGGTGACGAGATCGCTCGTGGCTTCGGCCTGAGGGGCCGTCGTCGGGATCGCCGTCATGAGGAATGCTTCTGGGGCCGTCGGGTCATCTGCGAGCGGCTCGGTGACGGCAGCTACCCCTGGGGTCCCGTCGAGCGACTGCCGCAGCGCTTGCACCGCCTGAGCCGAGTTGCCCGCGTCAGTACCGGCACCAGGGACCATGGTGATCAGGAGCGGCCCGTTGAACCCTTCGCCGAAGCCTTCGGCCAGGAGGTCGTACGCCTGGCGGGTGTAGGTGCCCTCCGGGTGGTTGCTCTCGTCGGCGACGCCGAGTCGTAGGCCGAGGATGGGGGACGCCAGGGTCAGCAGGGCGACCGTTCCCACGGCGAGCCACAGCCACGGGTTGCGCTGGATGATGCGACTCCATCGGTAGGCGGCGGTGTCTCGCACGGGCTTGGCGCTGCGCCGTGGCACCTGCCGGCGCAGAGGACGCACGGCGAAGCTCACCAGCAGCGTCGCCGCAGCGAGGATGGCGCCACCCGCGGCGAGCGGCGGGAAGCCGATCCCGGCCCCGAGCAAGGCGACAGCGACCAAGCCGGCGGCGACGAGACCACGCCACCGGGTGACCTCGATCCGCTCCTGGGCCAAAGCGAGCAGGGCCGGCACGAGGGTCAGGGAGCTGATCATCGTCAACAGCACGGTCACCGACGCCCCCAGCCCCACGCCGGCCACCAGCGGGATGCCCATCAGCAACATGCCCAGCAGCGAGATCACCACCGTGATCCCGGCGAAGATCACCGCCCGGCCGGCGGTGTCCATCGCCGCCAGCGTCGCGGCCCGCGGTGACATCCCGGCGCGCGTGCCCTCGCGGTAGCGGGTGACGATGAACAGGGCGTAGTCGATGCCCACCCCGAGACCGATCATGACCCCCACGCTCAGCGTGAAGTCGGGGATCGGGTAGACGTTGCTGAGCAGCAGCGTCGCGCCGACGCCGGCTCCGACGCCGCCCAGCGCGACCGCGACCGGCAGGCCCATGGCGAGGACCGACCCGAACGCGACAATCAGCACGAAGATGGCGAACGCCAAGCCGATCAGCTCCGACCCCGGCGGCTCGTAGGGTGCGAGCGCCGCGCCGCCGGGGAACACCTCGAGTCCCTCGATCGCGGGCGCGTGCTCGGCGATGGCTTCCCCGATGAGCGCCGACTCGGTCAGATCGATGTCGGCCGCCAGGTTGACCTGGGCGTAGGCGAGCTCGTCGGCCAACGGTCCCTGCCCGGCGATCTGACCCTCACCCTGCTCGGAGTAGGGCGATATGACCGTGGCGCCGGGATGCTCCGGGACGCCGTCCTCGTCGGGGAACCCGGCGTCCACCAGCGCGAACAGCTCTTCCATCGCTGCCGTGACCTCGGGGTCGGCGACGCCCTGGTCGGCCCGGAAGACGATCGTTCCCGACTGGGTTCCGGCCCCGAGCGCGGGGAAGTGCTCGTCGAGCACCGCGAAGCCGTCCGCGCTGTCGGAGTCGGGGATGTCGAGGACCGCGTCGTAGGCCGGACCGATGGCCCCGGCAGCGCCGAAGACGGCGGCCAGGCCCAACAGCCACACGCCGACGGCGGCGATCCGATGATCAAAGCACCAGCCCCCGAGGCGGCTGAGTGTCGTGTCCTCTCTGCGGACAAGCACACGGTTGGTGGGACTCGGCGTCGTCGCTGCACGCATACGGGGATCGTCACCATGCATGACCCCCGGGCACATCGGGTGTCCAGCCATTGTGGACTGACCGAAAGAACGATGTCAGCCTCGTGCTTTCAGCCGTTACGCCGGTCGCTCGGCTCATTTACGCTTGCCCCGTGATGCCAGCCGCGGTGCGCTCACTGTGGGCCGAACCCCGAGTGCCCAACGCGCCGAAGCAGCTGTGGTGGGACTGGGTGCTCGTCGCCGCGCTGGTGGTGCTGGCGGCGATCGAGACGGTCGCCCGAGAGGACGTGGTGTGGCGACCCGTCAACCTCATCCTGATCGTCGTCGTGGCGCCCATGCTGCTCTGGCGGCGCACGCACCCGCTCGCGATGGTCGCAATTGTGTTCCCGTTATTCGCCGTCGTCGACCTCGCAGCAATCGTGACGGGCGTGACGTGGGACGGGCCGAATCCCACGGCCCTGGTCCTCCTGCTGTTTCCGTACGCGCTGTTCCGATGGGGCTCGGGTCGCGAGGCCACGATCGGACTGCCGATCGTGCTGTGCCCGGTCGTGCTCGGCGCCGTCGTCGGCGTCCCGGTTCGGGGCGACCCCGTGGGCGAGGTGGTGGGCGGAGCCCTGATCCTGCTGTTCGCCGCGGCCCTCGGCGCGGCGTTCCGGTACCGGAGCAGCGCTCGGCTCCACGGGCGGGACCAAGCCAAGCTCCGCGAACGCGAGCAGCTGGCGCGCGAGCTGCACGACACCGTCGCTCACCATGTGTCGGCCATCGCCATCCAGGCCCAGGCAGGTCGCACCGTCGCGGAGTCTCATCCCGAGGCCGTCCTCGACGCGCTCGTCGTCGTCGAGAAGGAGGCGTCGCGGGCGCTGACCGAGATGCGAACAATCGTCGGCGCCCTTCGCCAGGGCGAGCAAGCCGACCTCACCCCCCAACCCCGTGTCGCCGACATCGAGCGGCTCGCCGGGAACACTGGGAACGTGCCCCATGTCGACGTCACGCTGACGGGCGACCTTCACGAGCTGTCTCCGTCGGTCGACGCGGCGCTCTACCGCCTGGCCCAGGAGTCGGTCACGAACGCGCTGCGACACGCACGTCATGCCACCCAAGTCCATGTCGTCGTCACCGGCGAGGACGACTGCGTACGGCTCACCGTCTGGGACGACGGTGACGCCCGCCCAGTCGACGCCGGCTCGTCCTCGGGCTTCGGGCTGCTGGGCATGGCCGAGCGAGCCAGGCTCCTCGGCGGCGCCCTCGAGGCCGGTCCGAACCGCGACGGAGGCTGGGCGGTGCATGCCGAGCTGCCAAAGAGCGGTAGGGGTGCATGACCATCCGAGTGCTCGTCGCAGACGATCACGACCTCGTCCGCACCGGGCTCAAGATGATCCTCGACGCTCAGCCCGACATCGACGTGGTCGGCGAGGCTGCGAACGGCCGCGACGCGGTGGCTGCTCGCTCGCCGGCTACGCCCCGACGTGTGCCTGTTCGACATACGCATGCCCACCCTGGACGGCATCGAGGCCACCCGACAGCTCGCCGGGCCCGACGTTGACGACCCACTCGCGATCGTGGTCGTCACAACGTTCGACCTCGACGAGTACGTGCACGGTGCCCTCAAGGCCGGCGCCCGGGGTTTCCTGCTGAAGGACGCCGGACCGGAGCTGCTGGTCCAGGCGACCCGCGCCGCCGCCAACGGCGACGCACTCATCGCCCCGAGCGTGACCGTCCGACTCCTCGCCACGTTCTCCCGTCCACCCGCGGGAAGCCCATCGGCTCAGCCCATCGAACCGCTCACCGAGCGCGAAGAGCAGGTGCTCGTAACGGTGGCCCGCGGCCGAACCAACGCCGAGATCGCCGAGGACCTATACATCAGCGTCAGCACCGTGAAGGCGCACATCGCAAGCCTCATGACCAAGCTCGCCGCACGGAACCGCGTGGAGCTGGCCATGTGGGCCTACGAAACAGACCGGATCAAGAGCTGACCTGGACGACGGCGCGGGTCACGCGTTCGGGCGCCGCGAAGTCGGGGTGCGAACGGAACAAGGCGGCGGCGTCGTGCAGGTCTTCCATCTCGGCGACTGCAGCGGTTATGGGTGGCGGAGAGGCGAGGGTGGGATGGCCGACGAACGTTGGTGCTGCCGGGTCGATCCTGCCGGCTCGGATGGCGGCGTGGACGCGCCGGCTGCACCGGCAGGCGGCGTCGGGGTTGACGATGCCGCAGTGTTCGGCGACGAAGGCGCGTACCTTGGTCCGTCCACGGGACAGACGCTTGCGGTAGGCGGCGGGCGTGGTGTTGCAGATGGCGGCGCCGGTCTCGCTGGGGAGCTGGAAGACCTCGCCGAGGATGTAGGCGACGCGCGGGGCGGTCGAGGCATTCGAGCATTCCGAGGGTGCAGCACCTTGACCTCCTCGGCCAGCAGCGTCTCGGCGGGGCAAGCAGGATCGCCCGGTCCGTGGCGTCGCCGGCGGCGGTTATCTCGATTGTCTCAGTGTTGTAGTACAATGGGGCAGGATGATCGGCTTCCATGTCAGTGCGTCGTCGGCCGTCCCGACCTACATGCAGCTTGTCGAGCAGGTGAGGCAGGCGTTGCGTCTCGGACGGCTCGAGCCCGGGGATCGGCTGCCGACGGTCCGCGAGGTGGCCGCGGGGGTGGCCGTCAACCCCAACACCGTGCTCAAGGCATACCGCGAGCTCGAGCACGAAGGGCTCGTGGAGGGCAGACCGGGCCAGGGGACCTATGTCGTGCGTTCGCTGTCGGGCCCGTCGCCGCAGACGCTCGACGAGCTGCGCACGAGCCTCGAGTCCTGGGTCGACAAGGCCCGTACCGCCGGTCTGGAGCCCGAGCACATCAGGGCAGTGGTCGATAGCACGATCAACTCGCTGCTCGAGGCGGAGGAGTCGGCATGAACGACGCGGTGGTCGCTGACGGGCTCACGAAGCGTTACGGGCAGACGGTCACGCTCGACCGGTGCAGCTTCGCGATCCCGGCGCACACGATCGTCGCCCTCGTCGGGCCGAACGGGGCGGGCAAGTCCACGCTGCTGCACTCCGCGACCGGACTAGTCCACCCGACGGAGGGGACGATCACCGTCCTTGGCGGGCCCGCGGGGGATCGGAACCGTGGTCCTGTCGTCGCATCTGATCGCCGACCTCGAACGGGTCTTCGACCACCTCCATGGTGCTGCGGTCGGGGCAGGTCAAGACGCTCGACGCCATTGACGAGCTCCTCGCCATGCACAAGATCCTGATCGGCCCGCCGCAACGGCGCCGGACGAAGCTCGCCGGCGTTGAGCAGATCGTGTCGGCCTCCAAGGCTGAACGACAGATCCAACTCCTGGTGCGAACCAGCGGCGACATCCTCAACCCAGCATGGAAAGCTGTGCGCACCCCAATCGCCGCCGACACGACGACTAACCGAATCGCCGATCTGCCCAGGGCCGCACCCCGACCGAACGCCGTCAGCGTTGGTGGGAGCGGCGGCTGGCGTGCTCGCCGACGGCGAGGAGGACCGCGGCGGCGGCGAGCGGCAGTGGGGCGGATGCCGACCACCAGTGTCGGGGTAGCTCGACAAGCCCGCCCTGTAGCTCCGCGATCGCCAACGCTGTGGTGACGACGCCGACGGCGCACAACCCCGCGGCAACAGCGCGCATCCACACGCGGGAGACGAGCATTGGGAGCCTCCTTGCGCTCTCGTCGGACCAGACCGACCCCAGGGCAATCAGCAGGTCGAGCCGGTCGCGCGCTGGGCGGGTGCTGTGGCCGAGGTGATCGGCGATCTCGTCGCCGTACCGTGCCCTCCAGGACCGAGGGAACAGACGCATGAGGGGCCTCATCGGGCTGCTCGCAGCTCGAGCCGCCGACTCGCCTCGGCGGCGAGGGCGGCGAGGCGCTGTGCCTCGCCCTGGACGTAGCGGAGCCCGCCGGGGGTGATCCGGTAGGGGCGGCGGCGCTGGTCGCCGGGCAGGGCTTCGACGAGGCCGGCGGCCTCGAGTCGGGACAACGCCCCATACATCGTTCCCGGGCCCGGTCGCTGACCGGTGAGGGCCTCGATATCACCGCTGATGGCGTAGCCGTGGCGGTCTCCTGCAGTCAGCGAGGTCAGGATGAGCAGCGCGGGTTCGCTGTAACGGCCGAGCTGTTTCATCACAGCTCAGACTTTATTACGTCCGGCGTTACATCGCCACACGAACTACCCTGCTAGCCGGTTGGCGGTGCGCCGCGCGAGTCCGGCGACGGACCGGAGGTATAGGCGGTCGGCCCATCCCGAAGCCTTGGAACGATCGGCCCCGGGTTGCTACGGGAGATCCACCCCGGGGTGGGGCTCGACAATCCCGTGGTCGTAGGCGAACACGATGGCCGCCGCCCGATCGCGCACACCGAGTTTGGAGAACACGGCGCCGACGTGCGTTTTGATCGTGGCCTCGCTCACGATCAGGGCGGCGGCGATCTCGGCATTGGTGGCGCCGCGTGCCATGTGGCGCAGCACGTCGTGCTCGCGGTCGGTCAGCTCGGCGACGCGGGCTGCCTCGGCGAGGTGGGGCCGCACGTTGGTGCGGAACGCCCGCAGCACCCGGGGCGCGACCTTTGGGTCGAGCCAGGCCGCTCCGCCGGCGACGGCACGTGCCGCGGCGATGAGCTCCTCGGCGGAGCTGTCCTTGAGGATGAACCCGGCGGCACCGGCGTCGAGGGCACCCCACAGGGCATCGTCGTCATCGAAGGTGGTGAACATCAGGATCGGGGGAGCCTCGCCCGTGCTCACGAGCGATCGCGTCGCCGTGACGCCGTCGAGGCGGCGCATGCGCACGTCCATCAGCACGAGGTCCGGCCGGTGGGCGGCCACGGCCGCAATGACCTGGTCGCCGTCGTCGCACTCGGCCACGACCTCGAACCCGTCGTCCGGTGCCAGGATGCGGGCGACTCCGGCGCGCACGACCGGTTGGTCGTCGACGATGACGATCCGGATCATCGCAGGGGCCGCTGCCCGCCTGCGGCCGCAAGCGGCAGCCGCGCCTCGACCCGCCAACCGTCGGCGGTCGGACCGGCGTCCAGGTCCCCGCCGACGGCGCGGGCCCGCTCGCGCATGCCCACCAGCCCGAAGTGGCCGTTGGCGTGGTCCTGGGCGGCGGGGGCACGACCATGGTCGGCGACAACGAGCCGGACCTCGTCGGTGTCAGTGTCGACGTCCACGGTGAGCTCGACCCGGTTGCCAGGGGCGTGGCGGGCCACGTTAGCCAGCGCCTCCCGGCTGATCCTGTGCAGTGCCGTACCGACCGGCCCCTCGACGCCCGCCGCCGGCGCGGTGACCAGGGCGGTGACGTCGAGGCCGGCGTCGCGGTACTCCTCGACCAGCTCGATGAGCTCGGCGGAGCCCGGCAGCGCCGGATCCGTCCCCCGCTCGCTCGTCCGCAGCGACGTAACCGTGAACCGGATCTGGTCGAGGCTCCCGCGCCCAATCGTCTCTGCCTGGAGCAGCGCCCGCTCTGCCTCGTCCAGATCGCGGCGGAGCACGTGCCGGGCGCCCGTGACGTGGAGGAGCACCGTCGCCAGGGTGTGGCCCGCGAGGTCGTGAAGGTCACGAGCGATGCGTTGACGTTCGTCGGCCACCGCCTGTTCGGCCAACGCCACCCTGGCCGCGTCCAGCTGCTCGATCAATACCCGCTGGCGGCGTAGGTTTCGGCCCAGCAGGAACATCAGCACGTTGGCCGCGGCCCACGGCGTCCACGCGATCTCCTCCTCGGGAATCACATGCGAAACGATGATCGGGGCGATCGCGGCCGCCGCCATGACCGCGAGCGCCTTGGTCAGCGAGCCCAGATGCCACGCCGAGAACAGCGTCACGAGCACGCTGAGGAACAGCGCCACCTCCAGGTTGCCTTCCCGCCACATCGCTGTGGTCAGCAGCACCGTTACCAGCACGGCGATCAGCGCCCTCGGGAGCCGAGCGACTGCGGCAGACAGCAGGAACCCGACGGCGGCGGCGACCACCAGTAGCAGCTCGCCGGTGGTGCCCGGATCGGTGGTCTGCGCGACGACGACGATCGCCGTCGCCCCGCCCACGAGGAGCGGCAGTTGCTGGCGGTCGATCGTCGTCGCCGGACGAGCGAGATCGGCACGCCACCTGGTCCACCAGGACACGGAGCGAGGCTACGACGGTCGACACGACCCCGCCCGGCTGGCGGCCACAATTCCGCCCCGGGGAGGAGCTGGGTCCCGCCGTGGGAGGAGAACGAAGAACCGACCAGGGGCGGTCGACTGTGTCGCCGGTGATCCGTATGTTCCGATCACGACCCACGACCGGGGAGGACGCCGGTGACGATCGTGATCGAGGTGCAGGGCCTCACGAAGCGCTACGGCGCCCACTTGGCCGTGGACGACGTGGGGTTCACGGTAACCGAGGGCGAGATCTTCGGGATCCTCGGCGTGAACGGCGCCGGCAAGACGACGACGGTGGAGTGCCTGCAGGGTCTGCGGCGACCGGATGGCGGTCGCATGCGGGTGCTGGGTGTGGATCCGCGGACCGCGGGTTCGCAGCTGCGGGCGCTGGTGGGCAGCCAGTTGCAGGACTCGGCGCTGCCGGATCGGCTGCGGGTGGAGGAGGCGGTGCTGCTGTTCGGGGACGGGGATCGACGTTCGGCCGACCGGCTGTTGGAGACGTGGAAACTGACGGGGTTGCGGCGTTCGAGCTTTGCGTCGCTGTCGGGGGGCCAGCGGCAGCGGCTGTTCATCGCGTTGGCGTTGCTCAACTCGCCGCGGGTGGTGTTCTTCGACGAGCTCACCCAGGGCCTGGACCCCCTGGCCCGCAGCGAGGTGTGGAGGGCGATCCGTGAGGTCCGCGACCGGGGCACCACGGTGGTGTTGGTCACCCATTTCATGGACGAGGCCGAGGCCCTGTGCGACCGGGTGGCGGTCATGCGGGGTGGCCGGGTCGTGGACGCCGGCAGCCCGGCCGAGCTCATCTCCCGCCACGCCCGCGTCACCACAGTGACGTTCACGCCACCGGTGTCGTTCGACCCGGCCACCCTGGCGGCCCTGCCCGGCGTCGACCGGGTCGAGCGCCACGGTGAACGGCTCCAGGTCATCGGCACCAATCAGCTGATCGCACCGGTATGCGCCTCGGTGCTGGGCGACGACCACCTTGGACCACCCGACCTCCGGGTCCATCACCCCGACCTGGAGGACGCCCTCATCGCGCTTGTCAGCGACCCCGATACTGACCGCCGGCCCGACCCGGCCAGTGGCCGCACCCTCGAAGGAGTCTCCTGATGCGTTCGCTGCTACGCCTAGCCGCCACCGAGCTGAAGCTCTTCGTCCGCGAACCCATGGTGCTCACCTTCGTGTTCGCCTTCCCCGTGCTCACCGTGCTCATCCTCGGCGGTGTCTTCGACGAGGACGACCCGAACTTCGAGGGCGCCATCCCCTCGGACTACTACATCGCCGCGTACATCGGCGTCGTCATCGCCGCCATCGGCCTCGTGATGCTGCCGGTGCACTTGGCGTCCTACCGCGAGAGGGGAGTGCTGCGCCGCTTCGACGTCAGCCGGTACCCCCGCTGGGCGCTCCCCGCGGCCTGGATCATCGTGGCCATGGTCGTCACCATCGTGGCCGTCGCCGTCCTTCTGGTCACCGGCCAGCTGGTGTACGGACTACCCGCACCCGACGACCTGCTTGGCGTCGTGATCGGCACCCTGCTCGGTGCGCTCGCCTTCATCAGCATCGGCATCGCCCTGGGCATGGCCCTGCCCAGCGCCCGCTCGGCCCAAGGCCTCGGCATGCTCCTGTTCTTCCCCTTCTTCCTGCTCGGCGGCGCCGGCCCACCCCCCGACGCCATGGGGGACCCCATGAGCTCGATCGCCAACGTCGTGCCGCTCACCCACGTGATCCGGTCCATCCAAGAACCCTGGCTCGACCTCGGCAGCCCCACCGGTCATCTGGCTGTGCTCGCCGGCCTGGTCGCCCTAGCCACCACTGCATGGGTGACCGTCAGTGCCCGGACCGCAGAATGACCCGCCTCTACGGTCCGCCCGACGCCGGCATCGCTTGGAGCACCTGAACAGTGTCCAGCAACATCCCCTCGCCGAAACCGGAACCCGCGCCCCAGGATCTGATGGCCGAGGCGCGGCGCTGGGTTCGCCGGAAGCGAATCCTCTACACGATCCTCGGGATCTACGCCGTCCTCAGCCTCATGTGGTTCGCGATCGACATGGCCGACGGCACCGAGAACCTGTGGTTCTACTGGCCGATGCTCGGCACAGGCGTTGTCGTCGCGGTCACGGCCATCATCCTCCTCGGCATCGGCGGCCCGTTCGGAGTCGACTGGGAGCAGCGCCAAGTCGAGCGCTACCTCCAACAGCGTCGAGGCCCGAGGAATCCGGCGTAGGCCCCAACTGGCTGGCGGGGTCCGTCCCGAAGATGCACCGCCCCGCATCGAGATCGACAAGTTCGTCACTGGCCGCCGAGATCGCCCGCTACGCGAGTTCCGCACGATGGTGGAAGCCCTCGGAGTTGAGATTGCCGCCATCCTCGTCGGCGCGGTCGAATGCATCGTCCGCCGGCACAGGAGGGAACGATGAGCGCAAAGAAGGCCACGCAGAAGTCCACCAAAGCCACCACCGCGACCGGCAAGTCCCCGGGATTCACGGCCGAGGAACGAGCTGCGATGAAGGAGCGCGCCCAAGAGCTGAAGGCCGAGACGGGCCGCGGGCGGCGCGCGGACAAGGCCGACGGGGAACGCGCGGTGCTCGCGAAGATCGCCGAGATGCAGGGGCCGGATCGCGCCATGGCCGAGCGGCTCCATGCGATCATCAAAGCCAGCGCGCCAGCCCTCTCGCCGAAAACCTGGTACGGGATGCCCGCGTATGCCAAGGACGGCAAGGTCGTCTGCTTCTTCCAAAGCGCGCAGAAGTTCAACTCGAGATACGCGACGTTCGGCTTCAACGACAATGCGAACCTCGACGAAGGCGCCATGTGGCCGACCTCCTTCGCGCTGAAGGAGTTGACCCCCGCCGAAGAGAAAAGGATCAGCGCGCTCGTGAAGAAGGCGGTGAGCTGAGGATCGGGAGCCACCTGCATAAGTCGGCTTACAGGGAACCAAGCGCGTCGTCGGCCGGGCGAACGCCGTCACCCGGGGATGGCGCCCTATGGTCAGAGACGGACGGCGGATCGGGAGGTGTCGGCATGACGGAGCGGGACCAGGCGCACGAGTCGCTGCGGCATTGGAGGGCGGTCGCACCCGCATGGGAGGCGTCCCGCCAGCGCCTCTTCGAGAACCTGCGGTCCGTGTCGGAGTGGCTCATCGACCACGTGGGCCCCGAGGGCGGCCAGACGATCCTCGAGTTGACGGCCGGACCGGGCGAGACGGGCTTCCTGGCTGCGTCGCGGCTGGGCCCGAGCGGGCGGCTCATCTCGAGCGACTTCGTCCCCGCCATGGTGGAGGCGGCGAGGCGTGGTGCTGCCGAACGAGGGCTCGACAACGTCGAGTGCCGGGTGATCGACGCCACCGACATCGACCTGCCGGACGACAGTGTCGACGGGGTGCTCTCCCGCTTCGGGCTCATGCTGATCCCCGCTCAGGAGCGGACGATGCACGAGATCCGTCGGGTGCTGCGTCCGGGCAGGCGGTGCGCCTACGCGACCTGGGGGCCCCCGGAGCGCAACCCGTGGGTCTTTCAGATGGTGGCGGCCCTCCTGCAGAACGGGTGGACCCCACCGGGCGATCCGGCAGCTCCCGGGGGAGTGTTCTCGCTCGCCACGGGCGACAGCAACCGCGAGCTCGCCGCTGGGGCCGGCTTCGCCGACGTCAGCGTCGAGGAGCTCGAAGGCGTCATGCGCTTCGAAAGCCCCGACGACTACTGGACGATGAGCACTTCGGTAGCCGGCCCCGTGGCCGAGTTCGTCGCCTCCCTGAGCCAAGGCCAGGTCGACGCCATCCGGGCCACGCTCGACCCGTCGCTGGCGCCCTTCGAGGTTGACGGCGGGCTCGAGCTGCCCTGGCTCAGCGTCGTCACCAGCGTCGCCTGACGCCTACTCGACGCCGTTGGCGGCATCCACGGCTCAGGCATGCTGGCGGCCTCTCAGTCGGCCGAGGCCGTGAGGAGTGGATACGCTTCCACCTGGCGGACGGTGAACCAGCCCTCGTTCAGCTCGGCACGAGGCCCTTCGGCAGAGGCAGGGGGAGGTCGGCGTAGGTCACGATGCCCGGCGGCGCCGCCACGACATGGGGGATGGCGTTGACGGCCGGCATCGCAGTCATGACCATCCCGAGGACCATGAAGTCGGCGAACGTCGTCGCTTCGAAGTCGGGCGGCGGCAGGTAATCGAGCTTCACCCGCACGGTCGGCCTGCCGTCGACGTGGATGACGTGGCCATCCTCGATCCTCCAGTCCGGATCGAGGGTCTGGCCCTTCTTCCAGCGAACGTTGAGCTCGACGACCGTGCGGTCGCCGATCTTCCCCTGCCAGCTGGCCGCGACGCCGGCGACGCAGCCGGCGGGGATGGTCCAGGACTCCATCACGACGTCTTCGGTCGTCCGGGCGTACTCGGCCTGGCAGACGATCTCGTCGAGGTCGACACCGAGGGCGTCAGCGACCATGGCAACGGCCTCGCCGAACACCGCCGTTCCCTTGGCCGCCATGGCCGGCAGCTCGGGGTCGTCGATCGGCCGGCCGAATCCGGCGGGCCGTTCCGTCGCGGGGGAGTCGTAGAGGGTCGTGTCGGACGCCTCGTCGATGGTGATCTTGTCGATGCGGTCGCAGATGCCGGCGGCCGCGATGCCGATCAGCTCGACGAAGCCCGGGCTGATGCCGGTCCCGAACATCGACGACCCGCCGCGCGCGCAGGCCTGCACGATGCGATCGCGGTCGGCGCCCAGCCCGCGCCCATTGATGAACGCGGCGGTGCTGACGACGTTGACGCCGGCCTCGAGGATGCGAACGACCTCGTCGGTGTCGGGCCACATCGGGTTGTAGACCACGCAGTCGGGCTTCAACGCAAGGAGGTGGTCGACGTCGTCGGTGGCGGTGACGCCGATGGCGTCGATGCCGCAGAGCTCACCGACGTCGCGTCCGACCTTGTCGCCGGACCAGGCGTAGCACCCGACGAGCTCGAGGTCGGGACGGGCGACGACGGCGCGGACCGACCGCTTGCCGACGTTGCCCGTGGTCCACTGCACCACCCGCGGAGCCATCAGCGCGCCGGCTCGGTCTCGATTGCGTCCATGGCCGCGGGTCCTCCTGTCGGTGGCTTCATATGGTGTCGGTTGCTCGCCCGGTGCCAGTTTCGGGACCTACGCCTTGGCACTCCCTCGGCGGCTCGGCGCCCGTGAACGACGCTCACGTCCAGCTGGGCGACCGGTTCTCGGGGTGGCATCGAGCTCGGCGAGGGTGCGCTCGACGTAGGCGATTGTGGTCTCGTGCCCGGCGGTGACCCCGAGCGCGTCCTCGAGCCCCAGCACCTGTGACAGGCCCGTCATAAGGAGGAGTGCGACGATCGGCGGCAGCTGCGATTCGGGGATCCCCTGGGCAGCCAGAGCTGCGGTGATCGCGTCGATCTGCGCGGCGCGGAACCGTTCCGCGTAGCGAGCGATCTCGGCGCGGATCGCCTTGCGGTGGTTGGCGAGGGCGACGAACTCGATCGTGAAGGCTGCGCCGCGCGGGTCGGCGTTGAGCCGCCAGAGGTTGCGCAGCGAGCCGTCCGCGGCGATCGCCTGCTCGAACTGTGTCAGGTTGTGCTCGGCCTGCCGGCGGAAGACCTCGAGGTAGAGGTCGTCCATCGTGCGGAAGTAGTAGTGGACGAGCTGCGGCTTGAGGCCGGCCTTCGCTGCGACCCGTCGCGACGTGACCGCCGCGTAGCCCTCTTCGAGCAGCAGCGCTTCGGCGGCATCGACCAGCTGGGCACGCGTCTTCGAGTCCGGGGCACCGATGCGGCGCGACGAGGAGGCCTCCACGCCCACACCTTGCCACGCCCACCGCTGAATGCTAGGCAACTGCTCAACGCTGAGCGAGTGCACAGCGGCTCGGCCGGCCCGAGCGGGAGGACAGAGGTTGAGCGACTGGACGACGATCAACTTCTTCGATGACGAGTCGCTCGTCGAAGACCCGTATCCCTACTTCGACGAGCTCCGCGGCCAATGCCCCGTCTTGGCGCTCTCGCACCTCGGCGTCGTGGCGGTGACCGGCTACGACGAAGCCACCGAGGTCTACCGGGACACGGACTCGTTCTCCTCGTGCAACTCGGTGATCGGCCCGTACGCCACGTTTCCCGTCCCGTTCGAGGGCGACGACATCAGCGACGTCGTCGCCCGCTACCGGGACCAGCTGCCCATGCACGAGCACATGGTCACCATGGACCCGCCCGACCACACCCGGGAGCGGGCGCTGCTCATGCGGCTGCTCACGCCGAGACGGCTCAAGCAGAACGAGGCGTTCATGTGGCGCCTGGCCGACGAGCAGCTCGACGAGTTCCTGATGGACGGACGCTGCGAGTTCATCCGCGCGTACACGCAGCCTTTCGCCATGCTCGTGGTCGCCGACCTGCTCGGCGTGCCGGAGGCGGACCACCGACGCTTCCGGGAAGGCTTCGGGCTGATGCGCGGCATTGGTGAGATGGGCGCTGGTCAGAGGAGCAATGTCGGGGAGAACCCGCTCGCCTGGCTCGACGAGTGGTTCGCGACCTACATCGAGGACCGCCGGCGAGAGCCGCGCCAGGACGTGCTGACCGATCTGGCGTTGGCGACCTATCCGGACGGCACCACACCACCGGTGACCTCGGTCGTGCGAACCGCGACGTTCCTGTTCGCCGCGGGGCAGGAGACGACCGCACGCCTACTCGCCGCCGCGCTCAAGCACCTGGGGGGGCACCCGGAGCTACAGGACGAGCTGCGCGCCGACAAGGGCCTCATCCCGCACTTCATCGACGAGGTGCTGCGGGTCGAGAGCCCGGTGAAGGCCGACTTCCGCCTGGCTCGCCGCACCACGAGCGTCGGCGACATCGAGATCCGGGCGGGGACACCGGTCATGCTCCTCAACGGCGCCGCCAACCGCGACCCACGGCGCTTCGAGTGCCCACACGACTTCCGCCTCGATCGACCCAACACCCAGGCCCATATCGCGTTCGGACGCGGCATCCACTCGTGCCCCGGCGGTCCGCTCGCCCGCGCCGAGGGAAAGGTGAGCCTCGAGCGCATCCTCGACCGGATGCGCGACATCCGGCTGTCCGAGGAGCGCCACGGCCCGCCCGGGGCGCGGAGCTTCCGTTACGAGCCCACCTGGGTGCTCCGTGGCCTGACCGAGCTGCACCTGGAGTTCGAGCCGATCGGGCCGAGTCGCTGAGGGCTGGTCGCCGGGCCGGCCGCCCTTCGTGGCGTGGCTGATCAGTCCTCGAACCCGTCGTCTGGCATCAGGCCGATCTGCTCGAACACCGCGAGCTCGTCCCAGTACTGGCGAATTGAGCAGATCCGGTCACCACGAAACTCGGCGACAGTCGCGCCGTTCAGAGTGATCCATGTCCCTGTCGGCTCGAAGGTCTCGCCCCCGGCAAGCACGAGCGGCCCCGTGTGCCTCATCGAGACGGACCACTCCGCGCAGGCGTAGTCGCCGCCCACATCGAGCGGGGCAACCTCCAGCTCGATGTCGGAGAACGCCTGGTCGCGGCGTTCGAGCTCGGCCGTGAGCTCGGTCACCGACGAGGCGGACAGGGCCGGAGTCCAGGCTGTTACATCGTCGGTGCAGAGGTCCCGGATCGAGTCCGCGTCACCGTCGAGGCCGGCGTGCAACGCGCGCATGAGCGTTGTGGCACGCGCGGCGTTGGACGTCATGTCTCGCTTCCGCCGAGCCCCAGGACCTTGGCTTTGGCGGCGGCGAACTCGGCGTCGCTCAACGCACCCGCGTCGTGGAGCTGCGCGAGCTCACGCAGCCGAGCCACCGGGTCTTCGGCCGCAGGGTCGGTGGTTGCGGGTGTGTACCGGTTAACCCTGCGGGTCGCCGCATACGCCTGTTGCAGGTGGAGGTTGTACCCGTCCTGGTCCGTGCGCGGCCTAGGTGGCCGGAAGGGCATCCATGTCTGACGGGGCCGATACAGGAACAGCATCGCCGTTGCCCCGCAGCGTCACGACGCGAGGATCTTGGCCTTCTCGGCCTCGAACTCCGCGTCCGTGAGGATGCCCTGCGTCTTGAGCTCGGCAAGCTCCTTGAGCTGCGTGACCGTGTCGGTTGCGGGCGCCGGAGCCGGTTGTGGCGGCGGTGCGGACTGCTGTTGCTGGTCCTGCTGTTGTTGAGCCTGCTCTTCCTCTTGTGACGACCAGCGATTGGCCTGCCTGCGGGAGACCCGATTCGATACGGCGGTTGCGGTCCCCGCGACCACCGCGACTCGTGCGGCACCTCGTAGGAGTCCGGGCATGGTGCTCGTCCTTTCGCTTTCGGATCAGTCGCCGGCCGCTTCGGCGGCGTCGAGCGATGCGGCGATGGCGTCGAGGGGGATATAGCCGGCGGCGACCAACTCTGCCCCGCCGCGGCGCAAGGCCTGGGTGAACGACCTTGCCCACCGGTTCTCGAACAGCAGGATCGCCGCGGACGACCCGGGCTCGATCACTGACGCGGCGTCGGCCAGGTCGCTGTCGTCGAGCAGGCCCGAGGCCGCCCCTTCGAAGATCGCCACGTCGAGCTGGCCATCAAGGTCCAGGTCGCGCAGCTCGACCGCACGCAGCGACCCATCGTCGTCCCGGGTGACGAACAGGAAATCCAAGATGCGGATCAGACCCTGGTCGACCAGATCCACGAGGATCGGCAAGCCCTCGCCGGTCATCTTGTTGCCCGGGAATTCGACGATCAGGTAGCTGATCGGTCCCATCGCGTCCATGTCGTCCGCCATCACCGGCCTCCCTTGTAGCTTCCGGCAGGGAAGTATTGCGCATCCTTGAATCTGCAGTGGTAGTGCATCACCCCCGCACTCTCGGCGAGCCTGCCCGACCTGTCCTCATCCCAAGCGGGTGAACGTCGGCGGGAACCCGACCGCCGGCTACGCCTCACCGTGGGGCGCAGGAAGAAGCACGGCGTCTGGGTGGTTGCCCATGAGCACCACTGGTTGACCGACAGGAGCTGAGACGGCGTCGCTGTCACAGCCGGGCGCGCTGTCTCGTCTCAGGTAGAGAGATGGACCACGAGCAGCCGGATCACCGTTTGGCGGCGCCGTATTCCCCAATGGGGACGTCGACCAGGACCTTCGGCCCCTGCTGTTACCACCGTGACCACCCGGCTGGCGGAAGCGGAGTCACAGGAAGGACCCGAAGATGACCACCGTTGACCAGCACGAGACACCGACCAGAGCCGCGGCGGCGCCGGCAACCGACCGGTACGTCGTCGGCGTCACGCTGCTGTCCGCCACCTTCACGCTCGTCGCCGGCGTGTGGGCGCTGTTCTGGCCAGGCTCGTTCGCCGAAGCCGTCAAGTTTCCCGAGCACACGCACTTCCTGCACGACGTGGGGGCGTTCCAGATCGGAATCGGTGTCACCTTGGCCTTGGCGGTGTTGTGGCGTGACGCGCTGGCCGTGGTGCTGACGGGGTTCCTGGTCGGCAACACGATCCACGCCGCCAACCACGCGGTCGACCTCGATCTCGGCGGACGCGACAGTGACCCCTGGCTGTTGGGCCTGCTGTCACTGCTCGTCGCCGTGGCGCTCGTGCGGCGCCTGCGGCAACTGCACTACGTGGTTGGCCGCGTCGAACCGTCCTGCGAGCCCAGGCTGGCGCCGTTCGTCGAGCAGAAGACCGCGCTGCTCACCACCTTCCGGCGCGACGGCACGCCGGTCGCCACCCCGCTCAGCGTTGCCGTCGAGAGCGACCACGCCTACATCCGGACGTACGAGAAGGCGGGCAAGACCAAGCGGCTGCGCAACAACCGCCACGTCGAGCTCACCCCGTCCACGACACGAGGCACGCAGACCGGCGCTCCGGTCCCGGCCGAAGCCCGCCGCCTGGACTCCGCAGAGGACCACCACGCCGCCAGGCTGCTCCGGCGGAAGCACCCACTACTCCACGGGATCCTCGTGCCGCTGCTCCATCGGCTGGGACGCGCCAGGACCGGGCACACGGTGCACTTCGAGCTCACCCCCTCGTCGTCACGGCGGTGATGCCCGGTTGACGCGCTAGCTCGTGTAGTTGGCGGTGACGCGCCGCGTGGCAACCGACCCGCGCCTCGACGGCTCCGCCCATCCCGCACCTCCGTCCGCCTTTCCCGGGGAGGGGTTAGCGGTCGTCGTTCGGCAGGCGCGGGAACCTGCCGCGGGATTGGTGGCCATGACCACCGATCCCGCGGCAGGAACCGTCAGACGACGGCGGAGGGGTCGACGTGCTCGGCGCGCGCCCCGCTCACGTCGACTCGAGAGCGCGGGTCAGCGCCGCGGCGGCCCGTGCGACTGCCGCCAGGTCATCCGCTGACATGCGCTGGAGCACGCCGGTGATCAGTCGGACCCGGTTCCGCCGGCCACGCTCCATGACGCGCCGACCCTTGCTCGTCGGGCGAACGAGCGTGGCCCGGCCGTCGTCTGGATGCGGGTGGCGCCCGGCGAGGCCTGCTCGTTCGAGCCCGTCGACGACGCGGGTCATCGTCGGACTCGTCACCTGCTCGGCTCGAGCGAGGTCGGCGATCGTCCGCTCGCCACCGAAGACGAGGACCGACAGCGCCGAGAGTTGTCCCGGGGGGACGCCGAGCTCCTGGTCGGCCGTTCGCGCTCGTCGCACGAGGTGGATGGCGACCGAATTGAGCTGGAAGGCGACGGCGGCGGAACTCGGCGGTTGCATTAGTTAGGTAGCCTACCTATTATTCGGCCAATGCACGTGAAGGGTCTGCGCCAGGTGGCCCAGCACGTCGAGGACCTCGACCGTGCTGTCGACTTCTACCGGAACGTGCTGCAGCTCGAGTTGATCGCTCGCTTCGACCCACCCGGGCTCGCGTTCTTCGCTCTCGGCCCAACCCGCCTGCTCCTCGAGGCCGGCGCGCCACCGGCGATCCTCTATCTCGGTGTCGACGACGTTCCGTCGGCGGCGGATCACCTCAGAGCGGCCGGAGTCGTCATCGAGTCGGAACCGCATGTCATCCACGTCGATGACGAGGGCCAGTTCGGTCCGGCCGGCGAGGTCGAGGAGATGGCCTTCTTCCGAGACTCCGAGGGAAACCTGCTGGGCCTCGCCGGACGACGCCCCCAGCACTGAGGATCCGCCAGGTCGTGCGTGACAACGGCAGGGCGTTGCGCCAATCTGAACCCGTGCCCATGGGCACGATGCGAAGGGAGGGGGGCCTCTCTCGACCCGTCCACCGGTTACCGCCCGCACCGGTCCGCCGAGAGGAGCGAACGAGCGCATGATCATCCATCGTCCCAGCCAGGCCATCGCCACCGCCGTCGGCGTCGCGCTGGCGGCCGCCATCACACTGACGGGGCCAGCCGCCGCCGCGCCCCAACAGGCCGACGACGGCCCCGACCTCGGGTTGAACGTCACCGTCTTCGATCCCAGCATGCCGGTGAGCGAGATACAGGCGACCCTCGACGCCACGCACGCCCACCAGGTCGACAACGAGATGGGCACCGAACGCTTCGCATACCTGTTCAAGCCAGGTACGTACGGAACCGCAGACACCCCGCTGCAGATCAAGGTCGGCTACTACACGGAGCTCGCCGGCCTCGGTGCCTCACCCACCGACGTGGTGATCAACGGGAAGGTGGAGGTCTACAACCGCTGCCTGGCACCGGACAACTGCGTCGCGCTGGTCAACTTCTGGCGGACCCTCTCCAACCTGTCGATCAACGTCAACGCGGCCGGCCAGGACGGCTGCCGTGCGTCGGCGAACTTCTGGGCCGTCTCGCAGGCGGCGTCCATGCGCCGGGTTGCCGTGAGCGGCAACACCCTGTCCCTGATGGACTACTGCACAGCCGGCCCGCAGTTCGCCAGCGGCGGCTTCATCGCGGACTCGAGGCTCCCGACCACGCTCAACGGATCGCAGCAGCAGTGGCTCACGCGCAACAGCGAGATCGGTGAGTGGACCAACGGTGTGTGGAACCAGGTCTTCTCGGGCGTCGTCGGCGCCCCCAGTGACGCAACCTTCCCCAACCCGCCGTACACGACGCTCGCCACCACCCCGGTCAGCCGGGAGAAGCCGTACCTGTTCATCGACGAGGATGGCGCCTACAACGTCCGCGTGCCCGTCGCCCGCACCAACACCAAGGGCACGACGTGGGCCAAGGGCATGACGCCAGGGCGCACGCTGTCGATCACCGACTTCTTCGTCGCGACACCGTCGGACTCCGTGGAGGCGATCAACGACCAGCTCGCCAGCGGCAAACACCTGCTGCTCACGCCCGGGGTGTACGACATCGACCGCAGCATCCAGGTCAAGCGCCCCAACACCGTGGTCCTCGGGCTCGGGCACGCCACGCTCACGGCGGTCGACGGGTCGACCCCGCTCGACGTCGCCGGTGTTCCCGGCGTGGTCGTCGCGGGCGTGACCGTCGACGCCGGCCTCGAGGAGTCGCCGGTCCTGCTGCGGGTGGGTAGCCGGACCGCAACGAGCCCGGGTTCGCCGGGGAACCCGATCACGCTGTCGGACGTGTACTTCCGCGTCGGCGGACCGCACGTGGGCAAGGCCGACATTGCGCTCGAGGTCAACAGCGACCACGTGCTCATCGATCACACCTGGGTCTGGCGGGCCGACCACGGGGTCGAGGGCCTCACCGACACCGAACGGTGGAACACGAACATCGGCCGCAACGGCGTGGTGGTCAACGGCGACCACGTGACCGCGAACGGACTGTTCGTGGAGCACTTCCAGCAGTACAACACCGTGTGGAACGGCGAGGACGGCACCACGATCCTGTACCAGAACGAGCTGCCGTACGACCCGCCGACGCAGGCCGACTGGATGAACGGCGCCGTCGAAGGGTGGGCCGGCTACAAGGTCGCCGACGGGGTGCGGACCCACACGCTCGATGGCGGTGGCGTCTACGTCTTCAACCGGAACAACCCGTCGATCCACACCGAGAACGGCTTCGAGGTGCCGGACACGCCAGGCGTCAGGCTGCACCACATCATGACCGTCAACCTCAGCGCCGGCACCATCGACCACGTCGTCAACGGCGTTGGTGGCCCGGCCGACACGACCAGGGTGGGAGCCCCTGTGTACATCGTCGACTACCCGGCGCCGTAGCCGGCACGGTCTACGGCCTACGGGCCCGACGCTCGACCTCGTCGGTCAGCGGACGCCATCGATCCCAAGAACCCACCGTCTCTGCCAGGGCGTCTCTACGGCGCGGCGGTTGTAGCGCCGACGCACCCACGCGACCGCCTCGGGGCTGGGAACGCCAGCGAACACGGCTATCGCCGCCAGCGCCGTCCCGGTTCGGCCCACGCCGCCTCCGCAAGCGACCTCGACCCGCTGTGTGGCGGCGCGTTCGTGGGCCTCGCGGAGCGCGGAGACGGCGTCACTCGTAGATGCCGGTGTCCGGAAATCGGGCCACACGACCCAGCGGTGTTCCCAGGCGAACGGTCCGGGATCCCGGGCCAGCAGGTACACCCCGAACTCCGGGTCCTGCCGATCAGGTGGCGGTTGCCGAAGGCCACGGCCACGAATCCTGCGGCCATCGGGGAACTCCACGATGCCGGGACCATCGCGCCATGGGACCACCCCGGCAGCCTAGGAGCGGCACACGGTGTCCTTCGTGCCGAGCTCCTCGATGGGGATGCGATGGTAGGTGCCGTCCGGGCAGGTGATCCGCCGGTTGAGCTCGGTGAACATGCCGTCGGGTGACTCGTAGCCGGGCACGTTCCACACGTGGACCATGTAGCCGGTGTTGGCGATCCATGCGCCACCCACCTCGGCGCACATCTCGGCGGTCACGCCCTCGAGGTCGGCGCCGAAGGGCGTGTCGAGGGTGCCGCCGGGGCCCATCTTGATGCACACGTGCTCGTGGTAGTGCCAGAGGTCGTTGGGTCCGGCGAAGCCCTCGGGCGGGGTGTCGCGGCCGTACGCCAGGTACATGAAGCCCGCCAGCGGCGCATCGGGGCCCAGGCCGTCGAACACCAGCATCGGGGCCTGCAGGTCCTCGGGGTCCATGTCGCCGTCGGAGTTCAGGACGTAGTTCGGCCCCATGTAGTGGGTGCCCAGCCCCGGCGAGAACGGACCGGCCCGGTGCCAACCGGCGGCCTCGGCGTCGGCGATCGTGGGGTACCGCTCCACCAGCGCCGCCGTGGCGGCGAGCTGGCGCGACAGCTCCACGGTCTCGGCCGGCGTCAGCGGCGCCTCGTCGTGCCCGTGCTGATGGCCGTTCGACAGTGCCGAGAACCCGAGGTCGTCGCCGGCAGCGGTGGCGGCGCCGCCGTGGGCGTGGCCCGGGGCCGCTTCGGTCCCGTGCGCGCCGTGGCTGTGACCGGCATGGTCGCGGGCCGCCGGCGAGGCCACCGCTGCGGTCGTGAACGCCACCGCCCCCAGGACGCCGACGACCGCGACGCCCCCCGACCGCCGCAGTCCCGAGGCGAGCCCGGCCAGCATGGCCGCGGCCACGAGCGCCGCCACCGCCTCCAGCCCGACGCAGACGCCGTCGACGAGCGAGACCGACTCGGCGTGGCCGGCGTGGGTCCCGAACGGCAGGCCCGCAGTGCGACTGACGAGCCACGCGGCGATCAGCGCCACGCTGGTGCCGGTCACCGCGGCGAGCAGCCGCCGGCTCGGCGTGCGCAGTAGCACGGCGACAGCCAGCGCCAGCTGCACCCATGCCGCCACCAGGAAGCCGGCTCCCTCGAGGGCCGACTCGCCCAGGTGCGACGGGGCCATGGCGATGTGGATCGACCCCGCGCCCACGAGCAGCGCGGCCAGGAACCATTGGTCGGCGCCGGCCCGCGCTCGTGGCGACGACGGTGCCGTGTCGTGGTCCGGCGGGAGGTCGGCCTCGTGCTCGGCCGCGACCGGCCGATCGAGCAGGTCCGTCATCGCTCTCTCCCCCTTCGGCGGACGCCCTACGCGGCGCTACCGCCATCCTGAGAGACGGGGTCGCGCAAGTCAACGCACGGCGTCACCGGGCGTCGCGTGAAGCTGGTCGACGGCGATGCGGGCCGTCGTACCGATGACGGCTTCGGCCGCCGGATTGCTCAGAGCGGCGCTGTTCGAGCGCGTGAACACCGCCACCGCGTAGCGATGGCCGTCGGCCAGCTCGACGACGCCGATCTCTCCGCGCAGGTTGAGCAGGTTCCCGGTCTTGCCGGCGACGCGCACGTCGTCGCCGGGGAAGCCACTGCCGAGGCGGTGGCGGCACACCTGCAGTCTGAGCACGCGGCGCATCTCATCGCACCCGGCCGCGCCCGCCGCCTCGTCGCGCCAGATGCGGGCGAGGAGCGCGGTCATGTCCCGCGGGGTGCTGCGGTTGGCGGTCGCCGGATCGAGGACCCGGAACCCGAGCAGGGCTTCGGGGTCGGCCAACGCCTGCGCCAGGCTGAGGCCGCCGCGGGCGAGGTCGTCGACGAGGGCGTCGTACTGGCCGCGGCACGAGGCCACGACCGCGGTGGCGGTGAGCCCGCAATCGTCGACGGCTTGCCTGACGGCGTCGAAACCGACCACGTCCAGCACGGCGTCGGCCGCGGCGTTGTCGCTGATGGTGATCATGAGGAAGGCCAGGTCGCGCAGCGACAGCTCGGCGTCGTCGTGCATGGCTCCCAGTCCTGCTACGCCGGTGGTGCGATCGGCGCTCACCTTCACGCGATCGGCCAGGTCGACGGTGCCGGCGTCGGCGGCCCGGTAGAGCGCGACCAGCAACGGCACCTTGAACACCGAGGCGATGGCGACGGACGCGTCGGCACCGACGCCAACCTCGTCACCGCTGTCGATGTCGATGGCGTGCAACCAGCCCGCGACGCCGGCACGAGCGAACGCCTGCCCGATGGCGTCGCTGCGGACCGTGCCATCGGACAGGACCCTGGCCCGCACGCCGAGCGCGTCGACTGCGGCCAGCACGTCACGCGCGTGGCCGAGGAGCTCCTGGCCCTCCGGAGTGAGCGTGACGTGGCGGGACGAACGGTCGAACAGGCGCACCCCGAGCTCGCGCTCGAGGCGTTGGATGCTCTGGGACAGCGGCGGCTGGGCCATGTGCAGTCGCGCTGCGGCCCGCCCGAAGTGGAGCTCGTCGGCCACCACCGCGAAGTAGCGCAGATGCCGCGTCAGATCGATCGGCCGACCATAGCCATTCAGCTATCGATGACGGCCTCGGATCGGTCTTGGACAACCGCGGCCCGTCCTGTTCTCCTGCCTGCATGGACACTGCTGGCGGGTCTCGGACCGTCGAAGCCCGTTCGAGCGGTCGGTGGCGCGTCGCCGGGCTAGCGGGAGCGGCCGCCGGCCTACTGCTAGCGGGCGCTGCCGGCTGTGGCGGCGACGGGGTCGGCGATGACGACCCGGGCCAGGCCGGCGCGACGGCGACCACCGCGACGCCCAACGGCGGCGAGCCGAGCTGCGAGGACGGAACGCTGGACGACCGGGGATACATCCTCTGTGCCACCGACGGGAGGACCGACCAACGCTTGGTGGTCGCCCTGCACGGTCGGGGCTCGTCTGCCGACGAGATGCGGACCGTCACCGAGCTCGACCGCCAGGCCGCCGAGGCGGGACTCGCGGTCGTGTATCCCCGGGCCGTCGACGGTGGCTGGGGCGATGACACGTTCACCTCACCCGCACGGCCGGTCGGTGACGAGGACGTTGCGTTCCTGGACGCACTGGTCCGCGCACTGCGGGCCGATCCGCGCATCGACGACGGGCCGATCGGCGTTGTGGGCTTCTCGAACGGCGCCAGCATGGCGCTCCGCTACACGTCGGAGCGCCCGGACGAGGTCCGGGCGGTGGTGTCGGTCGCGGGGCAGCTGCCGCGAGACCCGGCGGTCCGGCCATCGGGTCGGGTGCCGTTGCTGGAGGTGTACGGGACGGCGGATCCGCTCAGGCCCTACGCCATCGGGGTCCGGGAGACGCCGGGACGTGGACCCGGCGATCCCACCCCCACGCTCCCGACGCCCGACACGGTCGGCGCATTCGTCGGGGTGGGTCTGGGTGCGAGCGAGCGCGAGGAACCGGCGGAGGCGGACCTCGATCCTGCAGACGGGACGAGGGTGCGTACCGAGCGTTGGACCGACAGGGAGGGCACCCTGGCGGTCCTCCGCTCGATCGTCGGCGGTGGCCACACCTGGCCATCGTCCCGGGGCCAGTTCAGCGGCGGGGAGAACTTCGGCGTCACCTCCCGCGAGATCGACGCCAGCGCGGAGGCCGTCGCCTTCGTCCTCGACCCCGAGGGTGGGGGCCGGGCCACCACGCGCTGAGGACCACCTCCGCGAGTGGTCGGGGTCGGGTTTTCACGACGGAACCGATAGCCTGACCTGCTCTGTTGCCCAGGGTTGTCGAAGGGTTGTCGTCGTTGGAGTGCCGGATCTGTGGAACGCCGGTCGATCCGCGCCGGGTCGAGCTCGGCTACGACTACTGCACGGCGGATGAGTGCCAGCGTCTCTGCGTCGAGCAGCCCAGGCTCGTCCGCGTCGCGGTCAACAAGGCGGCGGACCAGTTCGTCCGAGCCGAGGCGGTGTTGCCCCAGGGTGACATCGCCGGGAACCGGCTCGACGAAGCGCCCATCGCGGCCGCGTCCCGGCGAGGGCCGCCGCCCCGCCGCCGCACAAGAGTGGGCACCTTGGAGCAGCTACGCATGGCCGAGGCCGAGCTCGACCGCCGGCTGGAGGAGTCCTACCAGCGCTTCAGCCGCTCCGAGATCACGGCCGAGGAGATGGCCAGGGAACGCGACGAGTTGATCCGGGCGTACAACCGTCGGGTCATGGCCGAGAACATCCGCTACCGGAGCATGCTGCGTCAACGGCGCTCGGCCTGATTCGTCCGACGGCGGACGCCGCGAGCGCGTGGTCTCAGGGGTGGGCGGTGTCGGCGAGCGCCGCCAGGATGGCCCCGGTCACCACGGGCGGCGGTTGGGCGGCGTCGACGGTCACGAGAAGGCCACGATCCCGGTAGTAGTCGACCAACGGCTCCGTCTCGGCGTGGAACCTTCGGAGCCGGCGTTCGATGATCTCGGGATCACGGTCGTCGGACCGTCCGCCGGACATGCGCCGTGCCAGGCGTTGCCGGGTCACGCCGTCCGGCACCTCCAGGAACACCACCGCGTCCGCGAACCCGGCGCCGTAGCGCGCCTCGGCCTCCCGGGCCTGCGACACGGCGCGCGGGAAGCCCTCGAGGACGTAGCCGCGATCGGCGCCCGCGAGCGCCTCACCCACGACCGCCGCGACCAGATGGTCCGGCGCCAGCTCGCCCTGCTCGATATACCTAGCAACCTCGGGGCCGAGTTCGGTGCCCACGGCGACGTGGTGCCGGAGCAGCTCCCCGCTGGAGATATGCGGCACCCCGAAGTGATCGGCGAGTACCGCCGCCTGGGTGCCCTTCCCTGAGCCGGGTGCCCCGAGGAGGATGAGCCGCATGGGTACAGATCATTGGAACCGAAGTGGTCGCCAGGCAACCACTTCCGCTTCAGGTCCCAGATCGTGTGCCCGCAACGACGGATCTGGCGACCGCCGGAGCAGTTCAGCCGGCGGCCAGGTCCTTGAGAAGGGCGCGGGTGCGCTCTCTCGATGCCGGCCGGTCGTCGCCGACGGGGAAGGGGGCCGCCCATACGTCGGTGGCGCCGGCATCGAACAGCGCCTCGATCTGAGCGGCGACGCTGCTCTCGTCGCCCACGATCGCCGCGTCGGCCGGCCCGGTCACGCCGCCGTGCTCGAGGATGCGCTGGTAGTTGGGCAGCGTGCCGTAGAGGGCGAACTGCTCGGCGGCCCGCGACCGGGCTTGGGCGACGTCGTCGTGCACCGCCACCGGCAAGCCCACCACGATCCTCGGCTCCCCCCGACCGGCGTCGGCTGCCGCTTTGCGGAGGCGGGGTGCGACGTGCTTTGCGATCGCGGTGGTGTTCGCCATCCACGTGATCGTGCCGGCTGCGTGCTGGCCCGCCACGCGCAGCAGGCGAGGACCCAGCGCCGCCACGAGGACGGGGATCTCCACGTCGCCGATCCGGTCGGGCGGCCCGGCGTTAACCCGGAACTCCTCGCCGGCGAAGCTCACCGGCTCCCCGCGGAGGAGGGCAGCGACGATCTGGACGTACTCATCGGTGTGCCGCCCCGGGGTTGCGTACGACAACCCGAGCATCCCCTCGATGACCGGCTGGTGCGACGGGCCGACGCCGAGCGTGAACCGCCCGGGCACGCCGATTGCCGACGCGACGGCGGCCGCCCGGCTGGCCTGCAGGACGGGGTGGCAGGCATAGGTCTGCAGCACCGCCGTGCCCAGCTCTATCGTGGAAGTGGCCCGACCGGCGAGCGCCATCGCCACCATCGGGTCACCGGCGGTGGCGCTCGCGTACCACAGGCTGGTGAAGCCGTCCGCTTCGGCACGCTCGGCCTGCTCGACGATGTGGTCGACGCTCCTGCCGAGTCCTGGCAACCCGATGCGCATCTCAGGCCGTCCCGACCTGTGCCGGGGTTGTGAGCGCCCGGTCGGCGGCGACCGCGTCGAGGTCGCCGTACTCCTCGCTGGTGTCGGCCCCATCCTCGAACTGGATGATGCCGAGCTCGATGTCGTGGATGACGGACTCGAGCGCGGCGGGGTCGCGATCGACGACGATCTCGTTGACGCTGTTGACGTCGCGGCCGGGCTGGGTCATTGGTTCGTCTCCTCGGTGAAGGCGCCGATGACGCGGCGGATGAAGGCTGTCCAGTCGGTGGGATCGGTCTCCGGAAGGTCGAGGGTCCGGACGAGCATCGAGCCGAGGCCGAGCATGAGGGCGAAGCGGGCCGCGGCCTCGGGCGAGACGTCGTCGGTCAGCTCGCCCGCGGTCTGGCCCCGCGTGATGAGCGCGGCCAGGAGCTGCTCCCGCTCGCCCAGTGCGGTGGTGAGCACTTGGCCCAGCTCCGCATCACGCCGCGAGGCGAGCAGGGCCTCGGCGAGCAAGGCGGTCGCGTCGGGGTCGCGGGTGCCGAGGCGCACGCCGAGCGCGACCAGCAGGTCGGCGACGTTGCTCCGGCGGCCGGGCGGGAACAGCGCGGCCGTGGCCCGTTCGCGGTGCGCCCGGAGGGCGTCGACCAGGAGCTCGGCCTTCGTCGAGTAATGGGCATAGATGGCACCGCTCGAGACCCCGGCCGCCTTGGCGATCTGGGCGACCGTTGCGCCCTCGTAGCCCTGGAGCTCGAACAGCCGCGCCGCGGCGTCGAGCAACCGCTCTCGTGTCTCCTCGGGCGTCACTCCCGCGATCCGGCCCACCGCTACTCGGCGACCACCGACCGGGCCGGGCACCGGGCTGTTGCCCCGGGTACCGCCATGACGCGAAAATAAAGAGCGCGTGTTACTTAGTCAACCGCCGAGGCGCGCCGTGGCGACGTCGATGGAACCCCTGAGCCGCACCGGTGCAGCCGCGGCGGTCAACGGATGAGCTTGCGAGGACGAGCCGCCATCGTCGGGGTGGCCGACGCGGTGTCGCCGACGGGTGAGCTCGACGCCCATGGGCGGGCGCTGGAGGCGCGGGTCATCAGCGAGGCGCTGGATGACGCGGGGCTCACGCTGGCCGACGTCGACGGGGTGTGCCACGGGCAGTCGTCCGTCGGGCTGGCCGAGTACCTGGGCATCCACCCCCGGTTCACCGACTCCACCAACACCGGTGGGTCGAGCTACGAGATCCACGTCGAGCACGCGGCGGCGGCGATCGCGGCCGGCCTGTGTGAGGTCGTGCTGGGGGTCTATGCATCGACACCGCGCAGCGACCGGCGCCACGGGCGCAGCCGCGAGTTCCAGCGGCCGCCGGGGCCGAATCCGATGGTCGAGTGGGAGCTCCCCTACGGCATGCGGATGCCGATGGGGCCTTACGCGCTGGCGGCAAGCCGGCACATGGCGGAGTTCGGGACCACGTCGGAGCAGCTCGCCCAGGTCGCAGTGAGCACCCGGGCGTGGGCCGCCTTGAACCCGCGGGCCCGCTACCGGGACCCGATCACCGTGGAGGACGTGCTGGCTTCGCCGATGCAGTCGTCGCCGCTGCACCTGCTCGACTGCTGCCTGGTGACCGATGGGGCCGCGGCCTTCGTCATGACCAGCGCCGAGCGGGCCCGCGCGCTGCCCAAGCCGCCGGTGTACGTCCTCGGGGCGGCCACCTGTCACGACCACGCGATGATCAGCCAGATGCCCGACCTGACGGTGACGCCCGGCGCGGTGTCCGGGGCCAACGCGTTCCGCCAGGCCGGGGTCAAGCCGAGCGACGTCGACGTGTTGATGGGCTATGACAGCTTCACGATCACGGCGCTGCTCCACCTGGAGGACCTGGGCTTCTGCGCCAAGGGCGAGGGCGGGGCCTTCGTCGAGGGCGGGCGCACCGGCCCCGGCGGCCTGCTGCCGATGAACACCAACGGCGGCGGCCTCTCCTACACCCATCCCGGCCAGTACGGCATGTTCCTGATCGTGGAGGCCGCCCGCCAACTCCGGGGCGAGGCCGGTCCCCGCCAGGTCCACGGCGCCGAGATCGCCGTGGCCCACGGATCCGGCATGGTGCTGTCGGTGATGTCCACCCTGGTGCTCGGCACCGAAGGGACGTTGTCGTGAGCGAGCCGATGCGCTTCGAGCCGCCGGTCAGCGAAGTGGCCGCACCGTTCTGGGAGGCAACGCGCCAGGGACGGCTGCTCCTTCAGTGGTGCACGGCGTGTGAGCGCCCCGTCTGGTATCCCCGGGAGGTGTGTCCCGCGTGCCTGGGCTCGACGCTCGAATGGCGCGAGAGCCAGGGCGGCGGCGTCGTCTACGCCTGCACCGTGGAGCACAAGGCGCAGACCCGGGCGCTCGAGGCGCCGTACGTGGTGGCGCTGGTCGAGCTCGACGAGGGGGTGCGGCTGCTCTCGAACGTCGTGGGCTGCCCGCCCGACCGGGTCGCGGTTGGCGATCGGGTGGGGGTCACCTGGGAACCCCTCTCCGACGGGCGCCGATTGCCGCTCTTCGCGCCCGACGACTGATCGGAGCCAACGGAACGAAGCGAGGGGGAGGCATGCCAGCTGAGTTGGATCTCGGTCCGAGCGCCCGGGCGTTCCGTGATGAGGTGCGGGCCTGGTTGGAGGCCAACCGGCCCGAGGAGCTGGCGGGCGTGGAGGCCGAGCAGCTGGCCCTCCAGCGCGTGCCCGGCGCCGAGGGCTGGGCACGCAAGCTGCACGAGGCCGGCCTCATGTGCGTGTCCTGGCCGAAGGAGTATGGGGGTCGCGGACTCGGCGGTGTGGAGGTCGCCGTGCTCAACGAGGAGTTCGCCAGGGCAGGGGTCCCGCGCCTCACGCGCGGCATGGGGGAGTGGCTGGTCGGACCCTCGATCATCGTGTGGGGGAGCGACGAGCAGAAGGCCCACTTCCTGCCGCGGATCATCGATGGCACCGACCGCTACTGCCAAGGCTTCTCCGAGCCGGACGCGGGCTCGGACCTGGCCAGCCTCCAGACCCGCGGCGTCATCGACGGCGACGAACTGGTCATCACCGGCCAGAAGGTTTGGACCTCGGGGGCCCAGGCCGCCGGCATGATGTTCTGCTTGTGCCGGACCGACCCGGACGCGCCCAAACACAAGGGCATCTCTTACGTCCTGGTGCCCATGCGCCGCGACGATGGGTCGTCCAACGGCTTCGAGCTGCGCCCGATCAGACAGATGACCGGGCAGTCGCTGTTCACCGAGACCTTCATCACCGAGGCTCGGGCACCGCTGTTCAACGTCATCGGCGGCCTGCACGGCGGTTGGCGGGTCACCATGACCACCCTCGGCAACGAGCGGGGCGGCAACGCCACCACCCAGCACGTCCAGTACGAGAAGCAGTTCCGAGCCGTGCTCGAAGAGGTTCGCAAGCTGGGCCGGGAGACCGACCCCGTCATCCGCCAGTACCTGGCATGGGCCTGGACCCACGTGCAGATCATGCGCTATCAGGGCCTGCGGACCGTGTCCGAGGTGGTGGCGCGCAAGGAGCCGGGGCCGGCCGCCGCGCTCAACAAGATGTTCTGGTCGGAGTACGCCCAGCGCTTCGCTGAGCTGGTCATCAACATCCGGGGCGCGGATTCGTTGGTGATGCCCGACGGCGCCACGGACAGCGGGCGCTACGAGCCCGACCGCTGGCAGCGAACCTTCCTCGGCACCCGTAGCGTCACGATCTGGGGCGGCACCGCCCAGGTGCAGCGCAACATCGTGGGAGAGCGGGTGCTGGGCCTGCCCAAGGACCCTCCGCCAGGCGGCGAACGATGACGAGGACCGACGGCGATGCCGAGGCCGTCGAACGGCTGGAGCGCGCCGGCCGCGGCATGCTCGTGGCCTGGTGGGCGCAGCGCCAGCCCGACGCGCCCGCGATCGTCGCACCCGCCGGCGACCGCACGTTCGCCGAGCTCAACGGACGTGCCAACCAGCTGGTGCGCGCCCTGCGCCGCCTGGGGCTGGAGGCCGGAGACGGCGTGGCCCTGCTGTGCCCCAACCGGGCCGAGTTCGCAGAGGTGGGCGCGGCGTGTCAGCGCGCCGGCTGGCGGCTGACCACGGTCAATTGGCACCTGACCGCCGACGAGGCGGGTTACATCGTCGACAACTGCGAGGCGAAGGCTCTCGTGGCCGACGTCTCGCTCGCGTCCGTGGCCCTGGGCGCCCGGCGGCACGCCCCCGGCTGTCGGGTGGCGCTGGCGGTCGGCGGGGACATCGAGGGCTTCCGGCCCTATGACACCGAGCTGGCCGATGAGGCCGGCGCCGACATCGACGATCCGGTGCTCGGCTCCTCGATGCTCTACACGTCGGGTACCACCGGGCGACCCAAGGGCGTCCACCGGCGGGACACACCGCCCCCGACCTCCGTCAACCTGTTCGGCTATCGCGACGGCGACCGCCACCTCTGCACCGGGCCCCTGTACCACGCCGCGCCGCTCGCCTTCTCGCTCACGACACCGATCGCCCACGGGGTCGGGGTCGTGCTGATGGAGCGGTGGGACGCCGAGGCGGCGCTGGCCCTGGTCGAGTCCCACGGGATCACCCACACGCACATGGTGCCGACGATGTTCCACCGACTCCTGTCGCTGCCGCCGGAGGTGCGGGCCGGCTACGACGTCTCCACGCTGCGCTCGGTGCTCCACGGGGCTGCCCCCTGCCCGGTGCCGGTGAAGCGGCGCATGATCGAGTGGCTCGGTCCGGTCGTGTGGGAGTACTACGCGGCGACGGAGGGCTCGGGCTGCTACGTCGACTCGGCGACCTGGCTCGCCCGACCCGGCACGGTCGGCAGGCCCGCCGACGGCCAGGTGATGGTCGGCGACGCCGACGGGCGGGTGCTGCCCCCCGGCGAGACGGGGCTCGTCTTCCTGAAGGCACCGGCGGTCGGCCGCTTCGAGTACTTCAGGGACAGCGACAAGACCGAGTCCACCTACCGGGGCGAATACTTCACGCTCGGCGATATGGGCAACGTGGACGACGACGGGTACCTGTTCCTGACCGATCGCAGCGCCAACCTGATCATCTCCGGGGGCGTGAACATCTATCCCGCCGAGGTCGATGCCGTGCTCCTCGAGCACCCGGCCGTCGGGGACGCCGCGACGATCGGGGTGCCCGACGAGGAGTGGGGTGAGCGGGTGGTTGCGATCGTCGAGCTGCAGCCCGGCCGGGAGCCGTCACCGGAGCTGGCGGCCGAGCTCGTCGGGCACTGTCGCGCCGGCCTGGCCAACTTCAAGTGCCCGCAGGTGGTCGAGTTCATCGACGAGCTGCCCCGCCAGGACAACGGCAAGATCTACAAGCGCCTGCTGCGCGAGCGCTTCCGCAGCCTGCAGGGAGGGACGGCATGACGGGCATCTGCGGTGGCCGGGTGGTGATCGTGACCGGCGCCGGCCGGGGCATCGGGCGTGGGCATGCGCTGGAGTTCGCCCGCCAGGGAGCGAGGGTGGTCGTGAACGACCTCGGTGCCGACGTCGACGGCACCGGCTCGTCGACCGGCCCCGCCGGCGCGGTGGTCGACGAGATCCGGGCGACTGGCGGCGAGGCCGTCGCCAACGGCGACGACGTGTCCGAGTGGAAGGGCGCCGAGCGCCTCGTGCGGACCGCGCTCGAGACGTACGGCCGGCTGGACGTGCTGGTCAACAACGCCGGCATCCTGCGCGACCGGATGCTGGTCAACATGACCGAGGGCGAGTGGGACAAGGTGATCCAGGTGCACCTCAAGGGCACCTTCGGGCCTGCGCACTTCGCCGCCGAGCATTGGCGCGAGCGGGCTCGTGCCGGAGACGAGGTGGACGCCCGCATCGTCAACACGTCGTCCACGTCGGGCATCTTCGGCAACGTCGGTCAGACCAACTACGGCGCCGCCAAGGCGGGCATCGCCGCGTTCACGATCATCGCCGCGCAGGAGCTCGGCCGTTACGGCGTGACCGTCAACGCCATCGCTCCCGGTGCCCGCACCCGCATGACCGAGAACCTCCGCGGCGCCGGCCCGGTGCCCGGGCCCGGCGAGTTCGATGGCAGCGCCGCCGAGAACGTGGCCCCGCTCGTGGTCTGGCTGGGCAGCCCCGAGTCGCGGGGCGTCACCGGTCAGGTCTTCCTGGTGGGCGGCGGCCGCATCGGCGTGGCCCGCGGCTGGCAACGGGGTCCCGGCGTCGACAAAGGCGCCCGCTGGGAGCCCGAGGAGCTGTCCGAAATCGTTCCCGCGCTCCTCGCCGAGGCAGAGTCCGAGACCTGACCAACGGGTGGGGCTGGCGTCCGGGCGTTCGGGTGTGCCGGATTCCGGCGCATTGGAACGCTGGTTCGGCGCTCGGCGAGTGGACCGGCCGCCCGCCGATAGTGCGTTGCCTCGGGGCGGGTGCCGGGCGACGATGGCCGGGTGACACCGGACTCCTACGTCGAGATCCACTTCAGCGAGGCCGAGCGAGCCGAGGTCGGCAACGGGATCGTGGTCCATCGGCTCTACCGGTCCGGCCCCGAGCGCACGGCTCGCCGTGCCCTGCTGGTCCGCTTCCCCGCCGGCTCGCGGTGGCCGGGGGTCGACGTCCACGAGCCGGGACCCGAGGAGGTGTTCGTCGCCAGCGGGGTCTTCCACGGCCTCACCGACGAGGACTCCGTCCACGGTCCGGGGACGTTCCTGCACCTCGACGCAGGGACGAGCCATGCGCCGTCGACCGAGACCGGCGGCGACTTGTTCGTCTATTACCCCGAGGGCTGAAGCCTCGCGACCACGACTGAGCTCCCGGAGCAGGTCCGTCCGCGCTGCGTCGCCGCAAGCCCAACCACGTAATACGCGGGAAACAGCTGTGAAATGAACGGTTCCTAGCGTGCTGCCCATGCCGATCTGGCGGGGCCAGGCTCGATGGCACGTCGCTGGGGGTGCTCGAATCCCGATGATGTCCGACGCCGCGCCCGGCCGGTCGGAGGTGGTCGATGTCGCGGGCGTCTCGTCGCGGAACGGGCCGTCGCTCGGAGGGGAGATCGACGTGCCGTTCCCGCTCGACGAGATCGAGTTGCTGCGTTGGCCGGGCGACATCGCCCGGCGGGCTGCCGCAGCTGAACGGGGTACGCCGCGCCTCCTCCTCGTCGCGGACGGCGCCCTTCCGCCCCGACTCGACGCGGGTGAGGACTGGATTCGCGTCCCCGCTGACGAGCGCGACGTGCTGGCTCGCATGCAGCGTTTGGCCGACGAGTTCGACCGGCGGCGACGGCCGCCCTACCTCGAGGCCGACGTCGTGCTTCGATACGGCGGACGGACGGTGGTCGTGTCGGAGGGCGAGGGTGCGGTGCTCAAGCCGTTGATCGCGTGCTTCGGCGAGCTCGTCACCTGGGACGTTCTCCGGAGCCGCCTGTGGCCCGACACTGACCGCACAGCCCGAGCGATCAGCTCACGAGTCTTCCGGGTGCGGGCCCGGATCGAGCCCATCGGGCTGACCATCTACACGATCCGCGGACGAGGCGTCGTGCTCGACCACGACGATCGACCGACCCACGTCCTCGGCACGCCCGTTTCATAGCTGTCTTGGCGCTGTGTGCCGCCACGGGGCGGTCACCCGGGCCGATCTATCGGACGCGGGGGACGTATTGTTCGGCGGCGACGTGGGCACCATTCCCGGACGTGTCCGGAGTCCCGGTAGCCCGGGGACCGGGGTCGGGATGTCGGAGCCTTGTCAGCCTCGTCGGCGACTCCAGGGTCGTCGAGCTCGTCGGCTCCACCGCGGAAGGCGAAGTCCGCAGAATGGTGAACCCGATGATCCCGGCCAGTGTGCTGCCGGCGAGGATGCCCATCTTGGCTGCATCGGTGGCGGCCGCCGTGTCGAACGAGAGGCTGGTCACGAAGAGCGCGACGGTGAAGCCGACGCCGGCCGACGTCGCCAGGCCGAGCACGTGGCGCCACGTCGCGCCCGTGGGCAAGCGCGCGATGCCCAGGCGCACAGCCGCCGCCGTGGCCCCGAAGACCCCGATGGTCTTGCCGACGACCAGGCCGAGCATGACGCCGATCGTGACGGGTTCGGACACGAGGCTCCGCAGGGCACTGGCATCGAGGGTGACCCCGGCATTGGCCAACGCGAACACCGGCACCACCACGTACGCCACCCACGGCGACAGTGCCCGCTCCAGCCGCTCGAGTGGGCTGGTGCTGAACATCGCCAGCCTGGCGACCTCGGCGATGTTCTGCTCGTTCTCGGCGAACTCCCGCGGGGTCAGCACCCGGTCGTAGTAGGCAGCCTCGATCCGGTTGATCACTCGCCGGGCCTCGGCCGGGAAGCGGCGGGGGGAGCGTAGGGGCCATGCGGGAGTGAGCAGGCCGAGTGCGACGCCGACCAGCGTGGCGTGGACGCCCGACTCGAGGAGAGCGAGCCAGGCGAATCCACCGACGGCGATGTAGGGGGCCAGGCTCTGCACGTCGCCACGGCGCATCGCGAAGATCACCGCCAAGGCAGACGCCGCGCCGGCGAGCCAGCCCCACGAGAGCGTGCCGGTGTAGAAAACGGCGATCACGATGATCGCTCCGATGTCGTCGGCGACGGCCAGGGTGAGGAGGAAGATCTTGGCCGCAATCGGCACCCGCTCGCCCGCCAGGGTCACGACCCCGACGGCGAAGGCGATGTCGGTGGCCATGGGCACAGCCCAGCCGTCGGCGCCGGGGCCGCCTGCGTTGATCGCCCCATAGATGACCGCCGGCACGATCATCCCGCCGATCGCGGCGACGACAGGCAGCGCCACGGCGCGGGCATCGCGAAGCTCGCCGTGCACCAGCTCGCGCTTGATCTCGACGCCGACGAGCAGAAAGAAGACCGTCATGAGCGCGTCGTTGACCCATGTCTGGAGCGACAGGTGCTCGAGCTGGAGCAGGCCGCCCAGCTCGACCCGCAATGGTGTGTGCCACACCTCGGTGTATGAGTGCCCCCATGGCGAGTTGGCCCACACCAGGGCGATCGCGGCCGCAACCAACATGACCACGCCTCCCGCGGCCTCATGGCGCAGGATCCGCTGGAGCGGCTGGACCACCGTGCGAGGCACGTAACGGTCCGACGCGCTCCACGGATCCCTGAGGGGCATGCCCGGCACGATCCCGACTATGGAGGCGCTCGGCCCGGAAGCAAGGCCTGGCGCGTCCAGTTCACAAGCCGTTCACGTAGGCATCGGACGCCGCGGTTCACGCTCGGGACACAGACGTGTAACACCCCGCCTCTACGTTCCCCATTGGGTCGGACATCGGAGTCCGGCCTCATCTCGGGAACGTGTGAAAGGAACGTCCATTCATGTCCCATCGCCCTCGTTGTCACGCGAGAGCCGGCATGTCACTCGGGCGGAAGGCGGGGACCGTGCTGGCGACAGCCGGCCTCCTGATCCTCGCCACCCCCGGCATCGCCGGAGCGCAGGACGTCGATCCCGTCGAGGCGGTCACCAGCCTCGGCCAGCAGACCAACCTGCTGTGGATCGTCATCGGCGCCGTCCTCGTCATCTTCATGCAGGCCGGCTTCGCGCTGGTCGAGACCGGGTTCTGTCGCGCCAAGCACGCTGCCCACGTCGTGTCGACCAACTTCGCCATCTTCGGCCTCGGCTTCGTTGGCTTCTTCCTCGTCGGCTACGCCCTCGCTTTCGGTGGCTACAGCTACGTGCTGCCGGGCTACGACTTCGGCTATTCGGCACCACTGGGGGATGCCCTGATCGGCAGCGGAAACTGGATCTTCCTGTTCCAGGGGGGCTTCGCTCTGTCAGGTGACGCGATCGCCGCCGCCGGCGGGCCCGCGGTCCTGGGCTTCTTCCTCTACATGGCCGCGTTCATGGACACTGTGGCCACCATCCCCACCGGCGCCATGGCTGAGCGGTGGAAGTGGAAGGCGTTCGTGGGCTGGGGGCTGTTCTGCGGCGCCCTCTACTACCCGATCTTCACCGCCTGGACCTGGGGCGGCGGCTGGCTCGCCAAGACCTGGGACACGATGGGCCTCGGCGCCGGGTACGTCGACTTCGCCGGCTCGGGCGTCGTTCACGCGGTTGGTGGTCTCGCCGCCCTGGCCGGGGCCATCGTCCTCGGGCCGCGGATCGGCAAGTTCAACAAGGACGGGTCGCCCAACACGCTGCCCGGACACCACATTCCCATGGCCACGCTGGGCTGCTTCATCCTGCTGTTCGGCTGGTTCGGCTTCAACGCGGCCTCGACGCTGGCCGCCACCGATGTGCAGTTCGCGGTCGTCGCCACCAACACCGCCGTCGCCGCCGCGTTCGGGGCGGTCGTGGCGATGTTCGTGATGATGCGGAAGACCGGCAAGCCCGACCCCGGGATGATGGTCAACGGCATGCTCGCCGGCCTGGTCGCCATCACCGCGCCCTGCGCTTTCACCAGCCCGGCGTGGTCCGCCGTCATCGGCGGCATCGCCGGTGTGCTCGTCGTCTACGCCGCCGAGTTCATCGAGCGGGTGCTCAAGGTCGACGACCCGGTGGGGGCCATCGCCGTCCATGGTGTCTGTGGCACCTTCGGCGTGCTCGCTGTCGGCATCTTCGCCAATGGCAGCTACGGAGGCGGTTGGAACGGCTCGGACGTCACTGCCGTCGAGGGTGTCGTTGCGGGCGAGTTCGGCCAGCTCGGGGCCCAGGTCCTGGGCGCGGTCGTGCTGTGGACGGTCATCCTGGGCCTTGCATTTGCGTTCTTCAAGATCCAGGACGCCGTCATGGCTGGCGGCATCAGATCGCCCGAGGCCGACGAGCTCAGCGGCCTCGATCTGCCGGAGATGGGTGCCCTCGCCTATCCAGAGTTCCAGCAGATCGACGTCATCGCCGTCAACACCGGCGGAATAAGCCCCACCAACGAGGAACCGGATCCCGACAAGGTCCCGGTCTGATCCACGCCGCCAGCGGGTGGGCAGGTCCGACCGTGCCCACCCGCCAGCGCGCTCGGGCACATCATCCGCCGTGGGTGAAGTGGCCGCCACGAGAACCGGCGCAGGCTGACGCTGTACGGTCCGGCCGTCACGTCCGTCGTCCCACCGCAGGGGAATCCGATGCTCGCAGCTGAGTTCGGCACCGGACAGGTCTTCCTGTCGATGCTGTATTTCTTCCTGTTCTTCATCTTGATCTGGCTCGTCATCGCGATCTTCGCCGACATCTTCAGGAGCCCTGACCTGTCGGGGTGGGCCAAAGCCCTCTGGGTGCTCTTCGTGATCGTGCTGCCGTTCATCGGGGTGCTCACCTACTTGATCGTCCGGGGAAGCAAGATGCGTGACTACGCCATCGCCGGGACGAACCGTCGGGACGAGGCGTACCGGATGTACGTCGGGGACCTGACACCCGGCCCCTGAAGGAGCCAGCATGACCACCGCGCCCGCCGTTCCCGAGTCGCACCGCGACCTGCTCGAGACCCCATTCGCCACGCTCGCCACCGTCGGGCCCGACGGCCGCCCCCAGGTGTCGGAGGTGTGGTTCCTCGCCGAGGACGATGCGCTGCGCGTGTCGCTCAATGTCACCCGGCAGAAGACCAGGAACCTGGTCGCCAACCCGGTGATCTCGCTGTTCCTGCTCGACCTGGCAAACCCCCTGCGCTACCTGGAGCTGCGGGGGGACGCCGACGTCGCGCCCGACGACGACTACTCCTTCGCGGATCGGTTGGCGGCCAAGTACGGCGAGGGCGTCGACCTCCGCGAGATGGACGGCCCGGGGCAGACCCGGGTCGTGGTCACCGTCAAGCCGGTCCGCATCGTCGCCGTCGACCTGAGCGCCTGACCGGCTGGCGCGTCGGGCGGAGCGCCGGTCGGCCCTGGCCGAGCGGGCGCCCTCCCCGAAAGCTCGGGCGTCGACGGGTACCGTCCCGCTGGGGTGATCCGGGGCGGCCGAGTTCCGTCCGCACAAGCCCCGGACCCCGGGTGTCCCACCAAGGAGGGTCCCGCATGTCGTCCGAGGCAAATCCGCCCGAGGCGTCTCCGCCCGAGGCGCACTCCCGCCCGACGCACTCCCGCCCGACGCACTCCCGCCCGATCACGACGTGCGCGACGAACCACCCCCGAGGGCGCGCGGCACCGGGCCGCTCCGGCTCCTGGCGTTTGCCGTGGTGCTCGGCGGCTTGATCCTCGTCGTCGCCGGCGCCTTCACGTGGTACGTCGTTCGCGACCAGCTCTCCGACGAGAAGATCACCGTGTCGGACGACGCCGACCACTTCGGCGGTGACCCGGTCGACGGTCCGTTGACCGCCTATGCCGAGGCGGACGTCATCAACGAGCACGCGCTCGAGGAGACCGACGGCCTCACCTATGCCCAGCTCGATCAGGATGACCCTCGGCGCGACACCGTGATGACGGCGTCGTTCCTGAGGACATCGCTGTTCACCTCGGTCGTGTCGTTCGGCGTGGCGGCCTTCGCGTTCGGGCTCGGTCTCCTGCTGCTCCTCATCGGTTGGGCGCTCTTGCGCATCGAGCGATCGCTGCGCGCAATGACGACCTGACCGCCGTCATTCCGCGGGCGGCCCCAGCTCCTGGAACAGCGTGATGTGCAGGCCCGCCGGGGCGTCGAGGCGGGCGTTGAGTGAGCGCCACGGCGTCTCCACCGGAGGGGCCACGAGGGTGGCCCCGGCGGCGACCAGGTCGGACGTCGCGCGGCCGGAATCGGCCACCTCGAACGCCACCCGGAACTTCGGAGCGACGTGGCTGCCGACCTCGACGTCGTCGATCATCCGATGCTGGGCCGGGTTGGCAAGCTCCAGCGTCGCCCGTCCGGCTTGGAGGATGACGACGCGCTCGCTCCCGCTGCCCTCGAAGGCGGCCTCCTCGGGCAGCCCGAGCACATCGCGGTAGAAGGACACGGCCTCGTCGAAGTCATGGGCCTCGACGACGAGCCGTAGCTGCACGACCGGGTTCGAAGACGACGGCTGCGTGGTCACGCCGGTTTGACGGCGCAACGCCCGAGAAGTCATCGGTGGCCGTCTCGGCGCCACGAATGCCCGACACGAACGGGATGGCCCGGCCGCAACCGCCCCGAGTCACCGGGTTCCAGGCCGCACCATCACCCGTAGACTGTCCTGAAACTGAAGCGTCGGGGAGGGCCGACCCATGGGTCGGGACATCGAGACGACCGAGTTCACTCGCGACGACCGGCTTCAGTTCCGCGAGAAGGTCAAGGCCAACCTCGCGGCGCTCCGCACGCTCGTCGACAGCGGCAGCTTCGAGACCGGCCGGCGCACCTGCGGCGTCGAGATGGAGGTGTACATCACCAACCCGGAGGGGTCGCCGGTGCCGATCAACGCACAGCTCCTCGAACGTATGGCGTCCGCCGACTTCCAGACCGAGCTGGCGAAGTTCACGATCGAGTTCGACGTGAAGCCGCGACTGCTCACCGGCTACGTCTTCCACACAATCGACACCGAGCTGCGCCGGTCGCTCAACCACGCACACGACGTCGCCGAGGACCTCGACGCTCATGTGATGATCATCGGCATTCTCCCGACCCTCAGGGACCTCGATGCCACTGAGGAATCCATGTCCGCCAACGAGCGCTACCGGGCACTCAACGACATGATCCTCAACGCTCGGGGCGAGGACATCCTGATCAAGATCGAGGGCGCCGAGGTGGTCGAGACGAAGGCCAGGTCGATCCTGTTCGAGGCCGCCTGCACCTCGATGCAGCTGCACCTGCAGGTCGACCCCCACGACTTCGGCCTGTACTGGAACGCCGCCCAGCTGCTGTCCGCCCCCCTGGTGGCGGTCGGGGCGAACTCGCCCTTCTTCCTCGGCAAGCAACTCCATCACGAGACCCGGATCGCACTGTTCGAACAGGCCATCGACACGCGCACCGAGGAGCTGGTGCAGCAGGGCGTGCGACCACGGGTGTGGTTCGGCGAGAAGTGGCTCGATGAGGGCGAAGGTCTGTGGGACCTGTTCGACGAGAACGTCCGTTACTTCCCTGCCCTGCTGCCCATCTGCGACGACGAGGACCCGGCGGCGATGATCGAGGCGGGTGCGGTGCCCACGCTGCCTGAGCTGACGCTGCACAACGGAACGATCTATCGGTGGAACCGTCCCGTGTACGAGGTCGTGCGGGGCCGTCCACACATGAGGATCGAGAACCGCGTGCTGCCGGCAGGACCGTCGGTCCCGGACTCCGTCGCCAATGCCGCCTTCTGCTACGGGCTGCTCCACGGTCTCGCCTCCCAGCCGCGGCCGCACGTCTGGGAGCAGATGAGCTTCGCCGCGGCCGCCGACAACTTCTCCACGGCGGCACGCGATGGGCTGGGAGCCCGGCTCTACTGGCCGCGCGTCGGCGCCCAGGTGCCCGTGTCCGAAGTGATCATGCGGCACTTGCTGCCGCTCGCCCGGGACGGCCTCGTCGACTGGGGTGTCGACGCGGGCGATGTCGATTACTACCTGGGCATCATCGCGGAGCGCACCCTGTCGGGGCTGAACGGCGCCGCGTGGCAGATAGCCACCTGGCGCAAGCTCGTCGACGATGGCGGGCTCAGCCGGGAGGAAGCCACCCGGCAGCTGGTCCGGATCTACCGGCAGCGGTCGTACGCCAGCACGCCCGTCCACACGTGGCCCGTGGGCGGCTGAAAGCCTGGTCTCCGGGAGCGCCGGCAGCCGATAGCTTGGCGAGCCATGGCTGGGCTGTATCACCGCTTCGACGGCTACGAGGACCTCAAGGCGCTCCTCGAGGGATCGGACGAGTCCGTCCTCGTCGCGTTGGCGGACAAGCCGGCGCTCGTCCGGATCCCGGCCGCCAGCACCGCGGCTGCGCCCAAGGGGCGCTTGATCGCATGCCTCATGCATGGCAACGAGCCCTCGGGCTTCCAGGCGGTGGTGGAACTCCTGCGGCGCGGGGATCGTTTCCCGTTCGACCTGTGGGTGCTGATCGGCAACGTCCGGGCCGCGATCCAGGACGGGCTGTACGCACACCGTCACCTCGACGACCAGGAGGATTTCAACCGCATCTGGGACGTGGGCCCCGCCACCACCAGGATGCGACGAGGCGCGGCCACGATCCTCGAGGAGCTTCGATCAGCGCACCTCGAGGCGGCCATCGACCTGCACAACAACAGTGGCCGGAACCCGTGCTATGCGATCCTGACGCAGCTGAGCCCGGAGGGTCTCCTGCTCGCGTCGCTGTGTGCCGACACGATGCTTCATTGGCGGCTGCGCGCCCACACGCTGATGGAGGCACTGGCGCCGGCCTGCCCGACCGTGTCGGTTGAGTGTGGGCTCCCCCACCTTCCTGAGGGGACCGCCTTCGCCTCCGCGGTGGTCCACCGCTTCCTCGCGGCCGAGACCTTTACCGTGCCCGACGCCGACGAGCGCGCCCGCCCCCTGCGTATGGTCGAGATCCTGCATCGGGTCACGGTCCGTCCCGAGGTGGCCTTCTCGTTCGACGCCGCTGACGGCGAGCCCGACTTCGTGATCGCTCCGGGGCTGGACGCCTACAACTTCGACGTGCTCCCCGCGGAGCACACGATCGGCCACATCGACGCCGGCGCCGCGATGCCGCTGCTGGCCAGCGACATGGCGGGGAGGGACGTGACCGACCAGCTGTTCCGCGCGACGCCCGACGGACGGGTGGTCGTCGTTACCGAGATCATGCCGGTCATGATGACCACGACGGTTCAGCAGGCACGTCGCGACTGCCTGTTCTACACGTCGGGACTGCTCGACTAGGCGGCCCCCGTCAGCCCGAGGGATCGCGGGTGCGCGAGAGGGCGACCGCCGCGTCGAGCAGGAACTCGATGGCGTCGGCCACGGCGGTCTCGGAGACGTCGTCGGGGTCGATCCAGTGCTGCCTGAGGAGGCTTTCGTCGACCGCCAGAACCATGGCGGCCGCAAGCCGGGGGTTCATCGGTAGCTCGACACCCAGCCGGCCCAGGAGATGGGTGATCGCCTCGACGTAGTAGTCGCGCAGGCGCCGGTCGTGGCGGGCGAGACGCTCGGCGGCGGAAGGGTTGCGCAGGGCGAAGAGGCGGAACTCGTCGCGCAGCATCAGCCACTGCCGCATGGCGTCCTCGCGCCCGCGGGCCTTCCACGCCGGGCTGCGCAACGCACCGACGAAGGCGTCGGGATCGCGTGCGGCGAGCATCGCGTCCGCCACCTCGGCGTAGCGACGGTCAAGGCGGCGGTCGAGCACGGCGACGAACAGGTCCGCCTTGTCGGCGAAGTTCGAGTAGACCGCACCGCGCGTGAACCCGGCCGCCTCGGCGATGCGATCGAGGCTCGCACCCCCGAAGCCCTCGGCGGCGAAGGCCCCCTCGGCGGCGTCGAGCAGTCGCTCGCGGGTCTGGGCCTGGGTCGCGCTGCGTGACGGACGGGTCATCTGCTTCCTCTCGACTCAACGCTGGAGGACGGCGAGGAGCCCGAAGTGATCCGAGGGCCAGATGCCGTCCGCAGGCTCGTCGGCCACTACCCGGCACTCGACCGGGCGCCCCCCACCACCCCGACCGTGAAAGCCGCTGAAGATGTAGTCGATGCGCCGATCCGGCTCCCGGTCGAGCTCGGCGTGAGGGTTCCGGTTCGACCAGGTGATCCCGGGCCCACCGTCGCCGGCCAACCGCCAGGCATCCTGGAGGTACACGCTGGTGCCATCGAGGGAGGCGAGCCCCGAGAGGTAGCGGACGGCATTCGAGTCGGGTTCGGCGTTGAAGTCGCCGGCCACGACCGGCCCGAGCGGCGCCGCCGGGTCGGTGCACTCGGACACGAACCGCACCAACGCCTGCACCTGGCGCTCCCGCAGGGCGGCGTCGTGCAGCTGCCACGCCAGGTGGGTCGAGAACACGTCGACTCCTCCCGTGCGGGCGTGCACGATGAGGCGCTGCACCTCCAGCTCGTCCGGCACGTAGGGCAGTTGGGCGCTGGAGTCGGTCTCGATCGGCCAACGGCTCAACACGGCGTTGCCGAAGCGGGCGGTCCCTGCGACCAGCGGCTCCCCGGCGTACGCCACCGACCAGCCGCCGAGCTCGGACGCCAGCCACTCGGCCTGGTTGCCCCTCTCGTTCGCCACCACCTCCTGCAGGCACACCACGTCCGGCGTCCAGCTCCGGACCACGCCCAGGATCGCCTCCCGCCGCGATCGCCAGTGGCCGGAGAGATTCCAGATGTTGAGGGTCAAGACCCGGAGCACGCCAGTGACCGCAGCAGCGGCTCGTAGCTAGCGAGGCCGGGCACCGCCGCACCGTCGACCTTGCCGGCGTCGTCCCATCGACGCAAAGCGACGGCGCCGGCCCAACCGGGCGTCGCCCGGAAAGCCGCCAGCTCGCCCGCAGCCATCGGCCCGCCCTGGCGGTGAAGGCTGCGCTGCGACCCGGCCGACAACCCCGCGTGGTACCCGGGCTCAACGGCACACAGGTACCGCTTGGCCGCAACGTGCAGGGCGATCGGCGTGGTCACCGACGCCGGGAACAGCTCTGCCAGATATGCGGGCGCCGTGCGTTCGTGGGGTCCGGTCGGCCCGCCGCGCAGCGCCAGCAGGTGTCCGGCGTCGTGCAGCAGCGCGGCGGCGACGAGCGGCTCGCCGGCACCACCCGAGGCGGCCAGCGCCGCCGTCTGGAGCGCGTGGTCGAGCTGGCCGACGTCCTCGTCGTAGTGCTCGGCCCCCCAGCGCTCGTAGAGGTCGAGCAACTCGTCGACGGTCGTCACCGGACCGGCCGACCCTGGAAGTCGCCGATCAGCGACACGGCCACCCGATCCCCCGCGGGCGAGGCGGCGGCCAGTTCGTCCGCCTTCTGTCGGTAGTAGTCCTCTCGCAGGTCGCCCTCCGAACGGGCGTTGTACGTCGGGTACAAAGCCCGGCGCGGCCGACTCGACGGGTTGGGACCGCTGCGGTGCGGCGTGCGGGAGTGGAACCACAGCGCATCGCCGGCGCGCACGGGCAACGGCTGCCACGCCATCGAGTCCACGACGTCGGCCCGGATGCATCCGGCGTCGTCAGTGGGCCAGAGGCGGTCGTGGGCGCCGGACACCACCTCGAGGCAGCCGTTCGACTCGGCGGCGTCGTCGATGGCCACCATGCAGGAAACGTGGACGTCCACGAACCGGTACGCCGGCGCGTCCTGGTGGGCCGAGTAGCCGGCGCCGCCGGGAAGCTTGTAGTTCAGCTTGTCCTTGTAGAGCACGGCGGGCTCTCCCAGCAGCGCGCCCGCGACGTCGACCAGCACCCCCGAGCACAGCATCGACCGTAGGCCGGCGTGGTGCGGCACCATGTTCTCCGTGCGGCACAGCGCCGCGCCGGTGTCGGTCAGCTCGCGGTGATGCAGCCACCCACCGCTATCGGGCCACGCCGCTACCTCGTCGGCCCACGCCTGTAGCCGGAGCGCCCACGCGTCGCCATCGGCAGGCCGGACGTGGACCCAGCCGGTGCCCACGAAGTGCTCGACGGCGTCGGCCCCGGTGCCGTCCTCGAACACCCGGTGCGTGCCCATGCCCCGGAGCCTACGTGGCGCAACCGCTGGGGCCCGCCCGAGCAGTGCGGCGCTGCGGGTGGGCTATCGGCCCTGGTAGCCGACCGGGTCCGGGAGCGGTTCTCCCCGGTTCTCGGGCTTCCGTTGGCGGACGACCTTCACGCCCTTCTCGATCGCCCAGTAGATCCAGTAGCCGCCGAAGGAGGCGAGCGCGGGCACGGCGATGACCGGCAGCGCGTAGCCCGCGATCAGCCCTGCCGACCGCTGGCCGCCCCACAGCAGGGCGGCGACTGCGGGGGCGACGAGCGCGGCGACGATCAGCCAGGCATTGAGCGTCACCAGCCCCCAGATCAGCGCGCCCATGCCGGCGGCCGCGAGCACGGCCCAGAGGGCCACCCCCGCCTTGGCGGCCAGCGGCCCGCGAAATCGGGTCGCAAGGGTGACGGCCGTCCACATGACGCGGCTCTGCACCGGGGGCACGTCGAGGTCGTCCAGCATCTGGAGGAACAGACGGTCGGCACGCTTGCGCGCGTCGAACTCCATGCCGTCGGTGACCAGCTCGTCGTGCACCAACGCCGCCGGCGTATGCCGGCCGTAGCGGCTCACGAACCACGACATGTAGCGGGGGATCGAGGCGAAGTCCGTGGACGGCAGGTTGTCGTGGGTGACCGCGATCGCCGCCTCGCCCGGGGGGTTGTACTGGAAACCGAATCCCTCAGGGATGCGGAAGGTCTTGTCGCTGATCTGCTCGAAGACGAAGCTCGCCGGCTTGCCCGGCTCGTTCAGCGGTGAGAACGGGCCGGTGGCGCTGAGCCACGACCACCGCCGGGGTTGCTCGACCTCGAGTCGTCCGGTGGCTCGAACCGCCCGCGTGATGCGCATGTTCATGTCCGCCTCCACGAGGGGCGCCGAGCACAGGCCGGGAACCTCATACGATGCCCCGGGACGCCTTATTGCTCTCACGCCCTCGGGGCCGATGGTACTCGCCGCCGGCGGTCCGGCCATGGGCGAGAGTGGATGCTGGTGCGCGCCGGCTCGGCCGTTGCAACATGGCGGCGATGCCTTCGCCGACCGACGTGCCCTACACCCGGGGGGCCCACCAGATCGCAGACGGGGTGTGGGCCTACCTCCAGCCCGACGGCGGCTGGGGACTGTCCAACGCCGGGCTGGTCGCCAGCGACGACGGGGCCAGCTCATTGCTGGTGGACACGCTGTTCGATCTCCATCTGACCGAGCAGATGCTCACTGCCCTGCGGCAGGCGACCCCCGCGGCCGAACGGATCGCCACCGTCGTCAACACGCACGCCAACGGCGACCACTGCTACGGCAACGCCCTGGTCGCCGGGGCCGCCATCGTCGCCTCGCAGGCGTGCGCCGCGGAGATGGCCGCGCTGCCACCCGCCGCGCTCGCCGGTCTCATGAAGGCCGCGCCCGATATGGGCGAAGCCGGGGCCTTCCTGCTCGACATCTTCGGCGGCTTCGACTTCGACGGCATCGAGCTGGTGGCGCCCAATCGCACGTTCACGGGCGGGCTCGACCTGACGGTCGGCGATCGGCCGGTGCACCTCCTCGAGGTCGGCCCCGCCCACACCGACGGCGACGTGATCGTCCACGTGCCGGATGCGGGCGTGGTGTTCACGGGCGACATCCTCTTCCACGGCGGCCACCCCATCGTGTGGTCCGGGCCCATCGCGAACTGGATCGCCGCCTGCGATCTGCTCCTCGGACTCGAGGGGGTGACCACCGTCGTGCCCGGTCACGGCCCGGTGACCACGCTCGAGACGGTCGCCCGCCTCAAGGCCTACTTCGAGCACCTCGCTACCGAGGCGCGGGCCCGTTGCGACGCCGGGATGAGCCCGCTCGAGGCGGCCGCGGACATCGACCTCGGACCGTACGGCGACCTGCGGGAACCGGAGCGGCTGGTCGCCAACGTCGCCGCCCTCTATCGCGAGATGGGCGCCGACGTCGCCACCGATCCCGCGACCATCGTGGGCCTCATGGCCGCCGCCCGCGGCCGCCACTAGCTCGCCCGCCCTTGGCCGACACGGCGACCGCGGGCTTAGGCGTCCTCGAGGATGAGCAGTCCGTTGTGGGTGTTCGACGTGGGGACATGCGTCGCCCGGTACACCTCTCGCACGCCCGGGCCCAGCGCACCTCGCATCACGAGCCACATCACGAGCTCGATGCCTTCCGAGCCCGCCTCGCGCAGGTACTCGACGTGATGGATGCCGGCGATGGCCTCGGGGTCGGCCACCAGCCCGTCGAGAAAGCGGGTGTCGAAGTCGACGTTGATGAAGCCGGCGCGCTCGCCCTGGAGTTGGTGCGACATGCCGCCTGTGCCGAACACCACCACCCGCTCGTCGCCCTCGAAGGCGTCGATCGCCCGGCGGATCGCCTGGCCGAGCCGGTAGCACCGATTGCCGGTCGGCGGCGGGAACTGGACCACATTGACGCAGAGCGGGATGACCCGGCTCGGCCAGGCCTCCGGCTCGCCGAACATCACCGACAACGGCACCGTCAGCCCGTGGTCGACCGCCATCTCGTTGACGAGGGTGAGGTCGAACTCGTCGATGATGAGCGCCTCGGCGAGGTGCCAGGCCAGTTCGGGGTGGCCGTGGACGACGGGCACCGGGCGGGGCCCATAGCCCTCGTCGGCCGGCGGGAACTCGTCGGCCAGCCCGAGGGCGAACGTGGGGATGACCTCGAGCGAGAAGGCGTTGGCGTGGTCGTTGTAGACGACGACGCACACGTCGGGCCGTGCCTCGGCCATCCAGGCGCGGGCCGGCTCCAGCTTCGCGAAGTAGGGCGCCCAGTAGGAATCCCGGGTCTTGCCCTTGTCGATGGCCGCGCCGACCGCCGGCACGTGCGAACAGCCGACACCGCCGACGAGCCGGGCCATCAGTGCGCATCCCATTCGGCGCGACTTCGGTTCCCCTCGGGCGACCGGCCGCCGTCGAGCATCATCTGCGCGAAGTCCTCGGCGGTCATGCCGGTCTGCTCACCGGCCAGGTCCTGGAATGTCATCCCGTCGCAGGCGGCCAGCTTGTACGTGTAGTACACGTTGCCGCCCAGCTCGATGAGCCGCAGCCATTCGCGCCGCAGCACGGCTTCCCGTTGTTCGTCGTCCAGGGCGAACCCGTCGAGGTAGGCGCGTTCGTCGTTCCGGAACGCCTCGCGGTTGGCGGGCTGGTTCAGCGACATCAGGAACTTGTTGAGCGCGTAGCCCCTCCGGCTGCGCCGTCCATCGAACACAATCGTGCCCGGGATGTCGTCGTAGTCGCGCGGTGCCGGCAACGAACCACTCCCTCCTCGGTGGGCGCTGGCCAGGGTAGCATCCACCTGTTGACAAGATTGTTCACAATGTGATTCGGGGACGGGATGATCATCGACTGCCACGGGCATTACACCACCGCCCCGCCTGCGCTCGGCGAGTTCCGCGAGGCGCAGAAGGCGGCCCTGGCCACCCATCCCGATCACGCCGGCGAAAAGGGCGCGGTCGCCATCGACGACGACGAGATCCGCGAGAGCCTGGAGGGTGCGCAGCTCCGGCTCCAGCGGGAGCGTGGCACCGACCTGACGTTGTTCTCGCCACGGGCGTCGTGGATGGGGCACCACATCGGCAACGTCCACACGAGCCGGTTCTGGACCGAGCACTGCAACGAGTTGATCCGTCGCGTCTGCGACCTCTACCCAAAGAACTTCGCTCCCGTGTGCCAGCTCCCGCAGTCACCGGGCGCACCGATCGAGCCGTCGCTGCGGGAGCTGGAGCGATGCGTGGACGAGATGGGCTTCGTGGGAGTGAACGTCAACCCCGACCCGTCGGGCGGTTACTGGGATGGCCCACCGCTTGGCGACCGCTACTGGTACCCGCTGTACGAGGCACTGTGCGAGCTCGACGTCCCCGCCATGGTCCACGTGAGCGCCGCCTGCAACCCGCACTTCCACACCACCGGGTCGCACTACCTCGGCGCCGACACGACGGCGTTCATGCAGCTGCTCACGTCCGACGTGTTCGGCGACTTCCCCGAGCTGCGGATCGTGATCCCCCACGGAGGGGGCGCCGTCCCCTACCACTGGGGTCGGTTCCGCGGCCTGGCGCAGGACATGGGCAAGCCGCACCTCGACGAGCTGGTGCTCGGGAACGTCTTCTTCGACACCTGCGTGTACCACCAGGCCGGCATCGACTGCCTGCTGGCGGTGATCCCCGCCGACAACGTCCTGTTCGCCTCCGAGATGATCGGCGCGGTGCGTGGCATCGACCCCGACACGGGCCATTACTACGACGACACGCGCCGCTACCTCGACGCCGCCGGATTGGGCGACGCCGAGCGCACCAAGATCTTCGAGGCCAACGCCCGCCGCGTCTACCCGCGCCTGGAAGGGGTCGCCGCATGAACGCCAGCCACGTCGTCGTCCGCACGATCGAACGAGCCGACCGCAGCGCCGTCGACGGCCTTGCGGCGCTCGGCACCGCCACCGTGCACGAGGCCATCGGGCGCCGCGGGTTCGCGGGCCCCCAGCTCCGACCGATCCAGCAGGGCACGCGGCTTGCCGGTACCGCCGTCACCGTCTCCAGCCACCCTGGCGACAACCTGATGATCCACGCCGCGGTCGAGGTGTGCCAGGAGGGCGACGTGCTCGTCGTGGCCAGCACCGCCCCGTCGACCCACGGGGTCTTCGGCGAGTTGCTGGCGTCGTCGCTCATGGCGCGGGGGGTGCGGGCGCTGGTCACCGACGCCGGCGTGCGCGACACGGCGGCGCTGCGAGAGATCGGCTTCGCCGTCTGGTCGCAGCACGTCTCCTGCCAGGGGACCGTGAAGGCCAGCGCCGGCTCGGTGAACGTCCCCGTCGTCCTCGGCCAGGTCGTCGTGAACCCCGGCGACGTCGTCTGCGGCGACGACGACGGCGTCGTGGTGGTGGCGCAGCACGAGGCGGCGTGGGCGCTCGAGCGCTCGCGTGAGCGCGCCGCCCGGGAGGACGGCACGCGTGCCCGCCTCGCTGCGGGCGAGCTCGGGGTCGACATCTACGGCCTGCGCGCCACGCTCGAGTCGCTGGGCGTGGAGTACGTCTGATGACGGCCGTCATGCGCGTCTGCGTCTTCGGGCTCGGCGAGGCCGGGTCGCTCATCGCCGGCGACCTCGCGATGCTCCCGGAGGTCGAGGTCCACGGCTACGACCCCGCCGGGGTGGCGACGCCGGCCGGCGTGCTGCGCCATGACCACCCCGAGGCGGCGGTGGTCGGCGCCGACGTGGTGCTCGGCATCACCGCGGCGGCCGACGCCACGGCGGCGCTCGCGCAGGCGCTCGGTGCGATCCCCCGGGGTGCGGTCTACGCAGACCTGGCCACGGCGTCGGCCGGACGGCAGCGGAGCCTGGCTGCAACTGCGGCCGGTGCTGGCCTCGGCTTCACCGACGTTGCGCTCATGTCGCCGGTGCACGGCAGGGGGCTGCGCACGCCGGCGTTGGCCTCGGGCCCGGCCGCCCGGGCGTTCATCGCCACCATGGGGCCGCTCGGCATGCCGGTGGAGCACGCTGGCGACGAGCCGGGAATGGCCGCCACCCGCAAGCTGCTGCGCAGCGTCGTCGTCAAGGGATTGACGGCGCTCGTCGTCGAGTCGATGCAGGCCGCCGAGGCGGCGGGGCTGGCGGCGGAGACCTGGGACAACATCATCGGCCAGCTCGCCGCAGCCGACGAGGGCTTCATCCAGCGCCTGGTCACCGGGACCGGCCGCCACGCCGCCCGTCGCGTCCACGAGATGGAGGCGGCCGCCGAGCTGCTGGCGGAGCTCGGCGTCGAGCCCATCATGACCAAGGCGACCGCGGCGCGGCTCCGCAGCGTGGCGGCCGGCGCATCCTCGGTCCCGTCGCTCCCGGGCTGACGGCACACGGCAGCGCCTCACGCGTGGGTGTCGAACGCCTCCCAGTGGCGGAGGACGTCGATCACCGACGCCAGGTGGGTGCGCATCGCGGCCTCGGCCGCCGTCCCGTCTGCGGCCGTCACCGCCGCGACGATGGCGCGGTGCTGCGCCAGGGACTCGGCCGCACGGCCGGGCACCAGGGCCAGCCGGAACTGGTGGTGGGCGGCGCGGTTCCGCAGGTTGGCCACCAGGTCGTCAGCCACGCGGTGCCGCGCGATGCGGCAGAGCGAACCGTGCAGGTCGCGGTTGAGCTTCGAGTAGGCCAGCTTGTCGTCGTGCTCGACCGCATCGGTCATCTCGGCGAGGAGGGCTCGGAGCCCCTCGCGCTCCGCCTCGGTCGCCCGCTCGGCGGCGAGCCGGGAGATGAGGCCTTCGAGCGCGGCTCGGGCCTCGGTGATCTCGACGGCCTCGGCCACGCTGATGCGGCGTACGGTCGCACCCCGGTTGGCCTCACGCTGCACGAGGCCCTCGGCGTCGAGCTCCACCAGCGCCGCGCGGATCGCGGCCCGGCCGACGCCGTACCGCTCGGTGAGCTGCAGCTCGATCAGCCGCTCCCCGGGCGGGAAGACTCCCTGGAGGATGTCGTCTCGGAGCCGGTCGGCGACGGGCGCGGCGATCACCATGGTCGGTTAAGTCTCTCAACAGCGCCACGAGCGTTGGCGGATCCGCTGGGACACACCGTTCCACGACCTGCCGGATGACGGCGCAGATCGTCAACAGTATTGTGCACAACACGCCATCGTAGAGGAGGGGCATGGCTCAGCGCATCGGCGTCGTGGTGGCCGGCGAGGGTGCCATCGCCCGCCAGCACATGACTGCGCTCCGCCGCATGGACGGCGTCGAGGTCGTCGGCGTCGCCGGGGGTGACCCGGGCAGCACGGCCAGCTTCGCCGCCGAGTTCGACATCCCGCGTCATGGGCTCGACCTGGCGGAGATGCTCGACGAGTCCGGGGTCGACGCCGCCGTCCTTGCCAGTCCCACGCCGGTCCATGCCGCCCAGGCCATCGCCGCGATGGACGCCGGCAAGCACGTCCTGATCGAGATCCCGATGGCCGACTCACTCTCCGACGCGGAGGCGGTCGTCGCCGCCCAGCGCCGCACCGGCGTCACGGCCATGGTCTGCCACACCCGCCGGTTCAACCCGAGCCACCAGTGGGTCCACCGCCGGATCATGTCGGGCGAGCTCACGCTGCAGCACCTGGTCGTGTCCACCCTGTTCTTCCGCCGCGAGAACAAGAACGCGCTCGGCCAGCCTCGCTCGTGGATCGACCACCTCCTGTGGCACCACGCCTGCCACACGGTCGACCTGTTCCTCCACCAGACCGGCGAGGTGCCGGCCCGAGCCTGGGCGCAGCAGGGGCCCCCGCACCCCGAGCTCGGCATCGCCATGGACATGACGGTGGGGCTGCAGGCACCGTCCGGCGCGCTGTGCACCCTGGCACTGTCGTTCAACAACGACGGGCCGCTCGGCACGACGTTCAGGTACATCGGCGACACCGGCACGTACATCGCCCGCTACGACGACCTGGTCGACGGCTACGACGATCCGGTCGACACCTCGGGGGTCGGCGAGTCGGTGGACGGCATCGAGAACCAGGACCGGGAGTTCGTCGCCGCCGTACGGGAGGGGCGCGAGCCGCTCGCGAGCGTGGCGCAGTGCCTGCCGACGATGCAGACCCTCGATCGCCTCGAGCGGACCCTGTGAACGCATCGCCCGCCGTGCCCGCACGCGTGCCGGTGGTGATCATCGGGGGTGGGCCCGCCGGGTTGCTGCTCGGCCAGTTGCTCGGACTCGCGGGTGTCGAGTCGATCATCCTGGAGCGCCAGAGCCGCGAGCACGTCCTGGCCCGGGTGCGCGCCGGGGTGCTGGAATGGGGCACTGTCGAGGCCCTGCGGGCGGCGGGTGTGGGGGAGCGGATGGACCGTGAGGGCACGGTCCACGACGGCGTCGGGCTCAGCTTCTCGGGCCGCCACGTGCGGATCGACTTCAAGGGCCTCACCGGCAAGGGCGTGATGGTCTACGGCCAGACCCAGGTCACGAAGGACCTGTACGCCGCAGTCGACGGGATCGGCGTGCCGGTCGTCGACTGCGCCGCCGATGTCGTCCCCCACGACGTCACCGGCACGGCCCCATACGTCACATTCGTCAAGGACGGCACGAGCCATCGCATCGACTGCGAGCACGTGGCCGGCTGCGACGGCTCCCACGGCGTGAGCCGCACCGCGATCCCGCCGTCGGTGCTCCGCACCTACGAGCGGGTCTATCCCTTCGGGTGGCTCGGCATCCTGTCGGAGACGCCCCCGATCGACAAGGAACTGATCTACGCCCACAGCGAGCGGGGCTTCGCCCTGTGCTCGATGCGCCACTCACTGTTGAGCCGCTACTACGTGCAGTGCGCCATCGACGACGGGGTCGACGACTGGCCGGACGAGCGGTTCTGGGTGGAGCTCCGTGGCCGGCTGCCGGGCGACGTCGCAGGCCGGCTCGTGACCGGTCCCTCCATCGAGAAGTCGCTCACGCCGCTGCGCAGCTTCGTGGCCGAGCCCCTGCGCTACGGGCGGCTCTGCCTGGCCGGCGACGCCGGGCACGTGGTCCCGCCCACGGGCGCCAAGGGCCTCAACCTGGCCGTCTCCGACGTCTGCTACCTGGCCGGCGCGCTCGCCGACGCGGTCCGCGGCCGGTCGCCCACGGGCCTCGACGAATACTCCGACCGGGCACTGGCGCGGGTGTGGAAGGCCGTCCGGTTCTCGTGGTGGTTGACCACGCTGATGCACCACTTCCCCGGCAGCAGCGAGTTCGACCGTCGCATCCAGGAGGCCGAGCTCGACTATCTGGCCGGCTCGGACGCCGCCCAGCGGTCGTTCGCCGAGAACTACACGGGATTGCCGCTCTGACGCGTTCTGAGCGGGCGAGAAAGGGAGACTGACATGCCGCACCGCACCGCCCCACCGTTCCGCGCCGACCACGTGGGCAGCCTGTTGCGGCCGCCGGAGGTGCTCCGGGCCCGGGAGTACGCGGCGATCGGCCGGATCACCGCCGAGGAGCGGCGGGCCATCGAGGACAAGGCCATCGCCGACGTGGTCAAGATGCAGGAGGACGTCGGCCTCCAGTCCGCCACCGACGGCGAGTTCCGCCGCCGGTTCTGGCACATGGACTTCATCTACCAGCTCGGGGGTATCCACCCGGGTGAAGACACGCTCAGGATCCATTTCCGTGACGAGCAGGGCGAGATGTCGGCCGAGACGCCGGTCCTGGTCATCGACGAGCGCATCACGCTGCCCAAGCCGATCTTCGGCGACGACTTCACGGCGCTGGCCTCGATGACCACGACCGCAACGCCGAAGCTGACGATCCCGTCGCCGAGCATGGTGCACTACCGGGGCGGCCCGGCGGCGCTCGATCCCGAGGTCTATCCCGACATGGACCAGTTCTGGGACGACCTGAGCGCCGCGTACGCGCAGCAGGTCGCAGCCGTCGCCCAGCTCGGGTGCACGTACCTGCAGTTCGACGACACCAGCCTGGCCTACCTCAACGACCCGGAGCAGCGGGCCGTGCTGACGGCCCGCGGCGACGACGCCGAGCACCAGCACCTGCGGTACATCCGCCAGATCAACGCCGCCCTGGTCGACAAGCCGGAGGGCATGCGGGTCACGACCCACATGTGCCGAGGCAACTTCCGCTCGGCGTGGGCGGCGGAGGGAAGCTACGACTTCGTGGCCGAGGCGCTGTTCAACGACCTGGCGGTCGACGGGTTTTTCCTCGAGTACGACGACGAGCGGTCCGGGGGATTCGAGCCGCTGCGGTTCGTGCCGCCGGGGAAGATGGTGGTGCTCGGGCTTGTGACCACCAAACGGGCAGCGCTCGAGAACAAGGACGTGCTCAAGCGCCGCATCGACGAGGCCGCCCGTTTCGTCCCGCTCGACCAGCTCTGCCTGTCGCCGCAGTGCGGGTTCTCGTCCACCGTCGAGGGCAACCGGCTCACCTACGACGACGAGGTCGCCAAGCTCCGCCTCATCGTCGAGGTCGCCGGCGAGGTCTGGGGCTGACCCAGCCGGGCGCAGCTACCGAGGCAATGACGAACGTCGAGCCGAGCCCGAGGCAATGACGAACGGCCTTCGTTAGCCATTGCCTCAGGCGTCGCTGACCGTTAGCCATTGCCTCGGGCTCACTGGGACCCGACGGCTACCCGAAGTCGTAGAGGCGCTCGGGGTTGTCGACGAGGATGCGGTTGCGGGTGGCCTCGTCGGGGGCGAATGCGGCCAGGAGGTCGACGAGGTCGCCGTCGTCGGGCATGTGGCGCACGTTCGGATGCGGCCAGTCCGTGCCCCACAGCACGCGGTCCGGGGCGGCGGAGATGAGTGCCCGGGCGAACGGCACGACGTCGTCGTACGGCGGCGGCCCCCCGGCGGTGAGCCGCTCGGCGCCCGACACCTTGACCCAGCAGCGGTCGTCGGCGAGGACTCGCAGCAGCGCCTGGAACGGCTCCTGATCGAGCCCGGCGGTCGCGTCGACCCGGGCCATGTGGTCGATCACGTAGGGGCAGGGCATGCGGTCGAGCAACCCCGCGTACGTGGCCAGGTCGGCGGCGTCGAAGTGGAGCACGACGTGCCAGCCCCGCGGCGCGAGCCGCGCCACCGTGCGGTCGAACCGCTCCAGGTCCGGCGCGCCACCCAGGTGGGCCACGAAGTTGACGCGCGCGCCACGGACCCCGGCGTCGTGCAGCTCGTCGAGGTCGGCGTCGCCCGTCGCGTCGCCGATCATCGCCACCCCGGCGTAGCGGCCCTTGCCCTGCAGGAGCGCGTCCAGCAGGGCGGCGTTGTCGGTGCCGTGGCAGCTCGCCTGCACCACCACCGCCCGGTCCAGCCCCAGCCGGTCGTGGAGCCGCCGCAGGTCGTCGACGCCGGCGTCGGGCGGCGTATACGACCGGTTGGCCGCGAAGGGGAAGCGGGCGGTGGGCCCGAACACGTGACAGTGCGCGTCGCAGGCGCCGGGTGGGGGTGTGAATGCCATCGGCGGGTGGGGGTCGGGGTGCGGCGGCGGGATCGTCCGCTCCATCACGGCTCCCGGGGGAACACGGTGCCGTCCATGAGCTTGCGGGCCGTGCGGATGATGCCGGCCCGTTCGACCACGGGGATGCCGTCCACCAGCGCCAGGTCGACGGCGGCGTCGAACGTCCCGCTGGGGTGCTCGATGGTCACGACCCCACCGCCGGCGGTGCCGAGCTCCGCGACCTCGGCCGCCGGCCCCTCGGGGATGAGGGCCGCCGTCCCCACGCTCACCGCTCCGAGCACGCCGATGGCCTCGTGGCACCGGTGGGGGATGAAGGTGCGGGTGGCGATCGTGCCGCCCACCCGCGGCGCCGCCACCAGCGTCAGCTTCGGCACCGTCGTCGCCGCCACGTCGCCCAGGTTCATGAGGGGCCCCGCCGCCAGGCGGACCCGCTCGAGCGTCTGCCGCAGGGCGTCGTCGGCCTCGAGCTCGGCGCAGGTCTCGTGGCCGGTGACGCCCAGGTCGCCGGCGCGGAGGACCACCACAGGCATGCCGTTGTCGATGAGCGTCGCCTCGAGCCCCTCGATCTTGTCCACGGCCCGGCCCGTGGGCAGGAGTGCGCCGCAAGACGAGCCCGCGATCCCCTCGAAGTCCAGCCGGATGGGCGCGGCGGTGCCGGGCACGCCGGAGATGGACGCGGTGCCGTCGTAGCGGGGCCGGCCCTCCGTGAGCGGCATGGTGGCGGTGGCCAAGCCGCCGGTGTTGACCATGTGGATGCGGATGACCGCCGTGTCGCCCTGCGGGGGTGAGACCAGGCCGCGCTCGAGTGCGAACGGCGCGACGCCGGCGAGGAGGTTGCCGCAGTTCTGCCGGTCGGTGACGACGGCGTCGTCCACGACCACCTGGAGGAAGTGGTAGTCGACGTCGGCCGTGTCCGCGCGGGGGGGCCCGACCACCGCGACCTTGCTCGTCAACGGGTGGGCGCCGCCCATGCCGTCGATCTGTCGCCGGTCGGGCGATCCCATGATCCGGAGCAGCAGGTCGTCGCGGCTGGCCTCGTCCGCCGGCAGGTCGTCGCCCAGGAAATAGAGCCCCTTGGACGTCCCGCCGCGCATGACCATGCACCGGATCCCGTCCTGCACGGCGCCAGTGTGCACGATGTACACATAATTGTCGACAATGCGGCTCACGGCCGTTTCCCGGGGGGTATGGTGCCGTTGCGCGCAATCGTGGTGACGATCGCGTGTACAACGAAGGGGGGACCGACATGAGCAGGGGAATGTCGCGAATCATCGGCGCTGCCGCCGCGTTCGCGCTGGTGGCTGGCGCCTGTGGCGACGACGATGACGACGCCGGGGCGCCGGCGGAGACAACCGAGGAGGGCGAGGAGCCATCGGGTGAGCCGATCACGATCGGCGTGGTCACGTCGCTCAACGGACCGTTCACGCCGTGGGGGCTCCAGGTGCGCGACGGGATGCAGCTGGCCGTCGACGAGATCAACGCCGACGGCGGGGTGGACGGTCGGCCGCTCGAGCTGGAGGTGGCCGACGACCAGATGAGCCCCGAGGAGGGCGTGAGCGGTGTCGAGCGCCTCGTCGAGGAGGGCGCAGTGGCCATCGGCGGCGTCATCTCGAGCGACGTCGGCTTGGCGACGGCCCGCGTCGCCGAGGAGTCCGAGACGCCGCTGTTCCTCGTGAAGGCCGGGAACGAACAGATCCTCACGCGCGACAGCCGCTACACCTTCCGCACCTGCCTGCCGGCGGCGCCGATGGTGGCCGGGCCCATCGCCCAGTTCGCCGAGGAGGAGGGGTTGACCAGGATCGGCGCCATCATCGCCGACTACGGCTGGGGCCAGGCCTTCCGCGCGGCCGCCGAGGATGCGTTCGGCGCGCTCGACGGCGTGGAGCTGCAGGTCGAGGTTGCGCCGGTCGACGAGACAGACTTCACGACCTACCTGCGCAACCTCGAGTCGTTCGATCCGGAGCTGCTGGTGGCGACCGGGCATCCGCCGGGGTCCGGGCCGATCACCGTGCAGTCGGCGGATCTCGGCCTCGATGTCCAGGTGACGGGCGCCTACGCGGTGCTCCCGGAGGTGGTGTCCGCCGCCGGCGACGCGGCCACTGGGCGCTACACCGACTTCGACTGCGCCGACTACGAGAGCGAGGAGTACCAGGATCTCGCTCGCCGCTACCTGGAGTCGTCCGACAACACGTTTATGGACGATGACGCGGTGGCCGGCTACGGGATCGTCACGATGGTCGCCCAGGCCGTCGAGGAGGTGGGCGACGACCCCACGGCGATCGCCGAGTACCTCCACGAGCAGACCTTCGACCTACCGGGCTACGCGTTCGAGATGGGGTGGACCGAATGGGGCGAGCTGGCGAGCGCCCAGCCGCTGTTCACCGTGATCGGCGAGGGCCCGGCGCCCGAGGGAGTCAACGAAGGCGGCGACTGGTACCCGGAGACGCTGATCCTGCCCGACCCGCTCGAACCGTACGAGCCCGCGCAGTGACGGATCGGCGGCCGGCGGTGCCGTGACCATCCTCGAGCTCGACGGTGTGGAGAAGCGCTTCGGGGGTCTGCCGGCCGTCGACGGCGTGTCGTTGAGCGTCGACGAGGGCGAGATCGTCGCCCTCGTCGGCCCCAACGGCGCCGGCAAGACCACGCTGCTCCGCGCGGTGATCGGGCTCGACCCGCCGACGGCGGGCAGGGTCAGCTTCATGGGCGCGGATGTCACCCGGCTCACGGTCCACCGGACCCGCCGGACGGGCGTCTCGATGGTGCTCCAGACCCCCCGGCCGTTCGCCGGGATGACCGTGCGCGAGAACGCGGCGCTGGGGGCGCTGTTCGGCTCGGTCGGGGGGCGGCTCCCCGAGCCCGAGGCGCTCGAGCGGGCCGACGAGGCCTTGAGGTTCGTCGGTCTGGCCGGGCATGCCGGCGACGACGCCCGCTCGCTGAACCTCCACCAGCAGCGGTTCCTCGAGCTCGCCCGCGCCCTCGCGGGCCGGCCCCGCCTGCTGCTGCTCGACGAGGTGATGGCCGGCCTCAACGACACCGAGCTGCGGGCATCCATCGACATCGTGCGGACCGCCCGCGACCGGCTGGGGGTGACGGTCATCTGGGTCGAGCACGTGATGAAGGCGGTGATGAGCCTGGCAGAGCGGGTCGTGGTCCTCGACTTCGGCCGGGTGCTCGTCGACGACACCCCGGAAGTGGCAATGCGCGATCCTCAGGTCGTGGAGGCGTACCTCGGCACGCATGGCGATGGCGATGCTCGAGGTCGCTGAGCTGTCGGCCGGGTATCTCGGCGAGGACGTCGTCCACCAGGTCTCGTTCGCGGCCGACGAGGGCGAGGCGGTCGCGGTGATCGGCTCGAACGGCGCCGGCAAGACCACGCTGTTCCGCGCCGTGTGCGGGCTGCTGCGGCCGTCGCACGGAACCGTCCGGCTCGACGGCCGGCCGATCACCCGGCGCCGGGCCCACGACATCGCCAGGGGTGGGCTCGCCTACGTGCCGGCGGAGCGGCACCTGTTCCCCGACATGACCGTGGCCGAGAACCTCGACCTGGGCGCGTTCCCCCGGCGACCCCGGGCGGACCGCCGGGCACTAGTGCTCGAGCTGTTCCCCCGCCTGGACGAGCGCCGGCGGCAGCGCGCCGGCACGCTCAGCGGCGGTGAGCAGCAGATGCTCGCGGTCGGCCGCGCGCTGATGTCGGAGCCGCGCTTGCTGCTGCTGGACGAACCGACCACCGGCCTGGCACCCACGATCGCGGCCGCTGCGTATGCGGCCCTCACCTCCCTGCGTGAGCAGGGCCTCACCATCGTCGTGGCCGAACAGCAGGTGCCGCTCGCCTTCGGATTCGCCGACCGGGGATATGTTCTCGAGAGCGGCCGCATCCAGCTGGGCGGCAGCGTCGCCGAGCTCGAGGGCAACTCCGAGGTCCAGCGCGCCTACCTGGGGGTTGCGTGAGCGAGCGTCCCGGAGGGCGACAGAGCGAGCCCGGCCCGAGCGGCCGTGGGAGCGGGAACCACGCGTCGACAGCCCGAGCGGCCCGCTGCGAAGCAGCATGAGCGGGAAGCAATGAGGGCGGTCGTCTTCGACGGCGTCGCCCTCGGCCTTCAGTTCGGGCTGCTCGGCGTCGGCCTCACCCTGGTGTACGGCCTCGGGGGCGTGCTCAACCTGGCCCAGGGCCAGCTCGCCGTGCTCGGCGCCATCGTGGTGGCCCTGAGGATCGATGCTGGAAGTGCAGTCGTTCCCGCGGTGCTCACGGGCCTCGTGGTAGCCGGGGCCCTGGGGCTGGTGCTCGACCTCACGCTGATGCGGCCCGTGTACCGCCGGCGCGGCGAGGACCGCGTGCTGCTCGGCCTCCTCCTCATGCTCGGCGTGGCGTTCATCATCGACGGCGTGCTCGTGTGGCGCTACCCGATCGAGGCGCTGACGCTACGGATCGGCGGTGAGCCCGTCGACATCCTCGGGGTGACGATGCGCACGGGGTCGCTGCTGGCGTCGGCGATCGCCCTCGGGGTCGGTGCGATCCTCGTCCTCTTCCTGCGCTACGCCGCCACCGGCAAGGCCGTGCGCTCGGTGATCCAGGACGAGGAGGGCGCGCAGCTCTGTGGCGTGAGCCCGGCGACCGTCCGCGCCTTCGTGTTCGCGCTGAGCGGTGTCCTGGCGGCGCTCGTCGCGGTGACCCGCTCGATGACGTCGCCCGTCACCGTCAACGCCGGCATCGACTTCACGATCCTGGCCCTGATCGTGGCCGTCGTCGGGGGGCTGGGCAGCGTGTCCGGGGCGTTCCTGGCCGGGATCCTGCTCGGGATCGTCAACACCGTGAGCGCCCACTACATCGGCACGTACGTCACGACGATCGTGCTGCTGGGGGCGGCGGCGGTCACGATCGTGCTGCGTCCGTCGGGCCTGCTGGGTGCGGGGCGGGAGTGAACCGTCCGGCCGCGACCGTGGGCCGGGCGGGCACGCCGGGGGTGCGCGCCTACGCGCCCGTCGTCCTGACCGCCGCCGTGGTGGCGCTCCTCCCGCTGCGCTACGGCGACTCGCGGGCGATGATGGGCGTCGTCATCGGCGGCGTGCTGTTCGCCTGCTACGCCGTCGGGTTCAACATCATCTTCGGGAGCACCGGCCAGCTGTTCCTGTGCACCGGCGCCCTAGCGGGCATCGGCGGGTATGCGTCGGCGATCCTGAGCGACCGGCACGGCCTCCCCATGGTGCTGGCGATGCTGCTCGCCAGCATCATCGCGGCCGCGGCCGGCGGGCTGTTGAGTTGGATCGCGGTGAGCCGATCCCTGGGCGTGATCTTCACCGGCATCGTGACCCTGGCCTTCGCCCTGGCGTTCCAGAACCTGCTGCTCGGCCAGCGCGACCTCACCGGCGGCGAGACGGGGCTGGTCGTGGAGGCCGGATCGGACACGTTGCTCGGTGAACAGGTGGCGCCGTTCTACGTGTTCGTCGCCCTCCTCACCGCCTACCTCGCCCTGTTCCGGGCGCTCCAACGGTCGCATGTCGGATGGGCGTTCCGCGCCCTGCGCGACGACGAGATCGCGGCCGAGCTGGCCGGCGTCGACGTCAAGCGGTATCGGGTGCTGGCGGGCACGCTGGGCTCGGGGATGATCGGGCTCGCCGGGGCGCTTTACGCCCACAGCGAGGGCTTCATCAGCCCGTCCACGTTCAGCTTCGGCGAGGTCGACGTGCTCGTCATCGTCATGCTCGCGTTCGGCGGCATCGGCAGCCTGCTCGGGCCCGTGGTCGGTGCCGCCGCCTTCACCGTCCTCGAGGAGTGGATGGACTCGTTCAACGAGTACCGCCTGATCATCTACGGTTCGGTGATCCTGGTGCTGTTCCTCGTGCTACCGCGCGGCGTCGTTCCCACCGTGCAGGGGCTGGTCGAGCGGCTACGCCGCCGGTCCGGACGTTCCCCGGTCCCCGCGGCCCCGTCCCCCGTCGATACCCTCAACCCGAGATGACGATCGAGCTCGGGACCGATCCGTCCTCGTACCGGCACTGGCAGCTGTCGGTCGACGGGCCGGTGGCGACACTCACGATGCGGGTCACGCCCGACGCCGGGCTGCGCGACGACTACGAGCTCAAGCTCAACAGCTACGACCTCGCGGTCGACATCGAGCTGCACGACGCCGTTCAACGGCTGCGCTTCGAGCACCCCGAGGTCAAGGCGGTGGTGGTCACCGGCGGGCTCGACAAGGTCTTCTGCTCGGGTGCGAACATCCAGATGCTGGCGGGGTCGACCCACGCGGACAAGGTGAACTTCTGCAAGTTCACCAACGAGACCCGGAACGCCATCGAGGACGCCACGGCCCACTCGGGCCAGACATGGATCGCGGCGGTCAACGGCGCCGCTGCCGGCGGCGGCTACGAGCTGGCCCTGGCGTGCGACGAGATCCTGCTCGTCGACGACCGGTCCTCGGCCGTGTCCCTCCCCGAGGTGCCGCTGCTGGCGGTGCTGCCCGGCACCGGCGGGCTGACGCGCCTTGTCGACAAGCGCCATGTGCGGCGTGACCGGGCCGACGTGTTCGCCACCCGGACCGAGGGGATCAAGGGCCGGCAGGCGATGGAGTGGGGCCTGGTCGACGCTGTCGCCCCCCGGAGCCGCTTCGACGAGCAGGTGCGGGAACGGGCGCAGGCGCGTGTGGCGGAGTCGGATCGCCCGGATCGCGGGCCCGGGGTGATCCTTGCGCCGCTCGACGTCGAGGCCGACGACGACGGGCTGCGCTACGGCTCGGTGTCCGTCGCCATCGATCGGCGGCTCGGCGCAGCCTTCGTCACGATCCATGCGCCGACCGGGCGGGAGCCGTCCGACCCGACCGAGCTGCTCGCCGCGGGCGCGTCGGCCTGGCTGCTGTCAGCCGTCCGAGAGCTCGACGACGCCGTCATGCGGCTGCGCCTCAACGAGCCCGACGTCGGCACGTGGGTCCTGCGCACCGCCGGCGACCCCGCCCTCGTCGTCGCCGCCGAGGAGGTGCTCGCGCCCGCGCCGTCGGAGCACTGGCTGGCGCGGGAGATCCGCCTGTACTGGTGCCGCACGCTCAAGCGCCTCGATCTGTCCGCCCGCACCCTCGTGGCACTGGTCGAGCCCGGTAGCTGCTTCGCCGGGCTGCTCGCCGAGCTCGTCCTCGCCGCCGATCGGTCGTTCATGCTCGATGGCACGCTGCCGGACAGCGACCTGCCGGCCCCGCAGCTCCGCCTGACGCCGGCGAACGAGAGCTGGTTCCCCACCGCCAACGGCCTCAGCCGGCTCGCCACCAGGTTCTGGGGCGACCCCGAGGCCCTCGACGCAGCCCGGGCACGGATGGGCAAGGACCTGGTCGCCGCCGAGGCCGCCGATGCCGGCCTGGTGACGTTCACGCCGGACGAGATCGACTGGGACGAGGAGGTGCGGCTCGCGCTCGAGGAGCGCGCCGCCTTCTCGCCCGACGCCCTCACCGGCCTGGAGGCCAACCTCCGCTTCGCCGGCCCGGAGACCATGGAGACCAAGATCTTCGGCCGACTGTCCGCCTGGCAGAACTGGATCTTCCAACGGCCGAACGCCGTGGGCGCGGAAGGTGCCCTGCGGCGCTTCGGCACGGGTTCGCGGCCGTCCTACGATCGCGAACGGACGTGAGGTGATGGGCAATGAGTGTCGTCGACATCGACGCCGCGATCCCCAACAACGTTGACCTCGCCGGTGACCGGCGCCTCCGACGGGCACTCGAGTCGTGGCAGCCACGCTTCATCGACTGGTGGAAGGAGCTCGGGCCGGTCGCCTTCCAGGACCACGACGTCTATCTGCGCACCGCCATCGCCGTCGGCCAGGACGGCTGGGCCAACTTCGGCTACGTCAAGATGCCCGACTATCGCTGGGGCATCTTCCTCGCCGACCCGGGGGCCGATCGCCGCATCGGCTTCGGCGACCACCGCGGCGACCCGGCGTGGCAGGAGGTGCCCGGCGAGTACCGAGCCGACCTGCGCCGGCTGGTGGTCGTCCAGGGCGACACCGAGCCGGCCTCGGTGGAGCAGCAGCGGGCGTTGTGCCTCACGGCGCCGAGCCTGTACGACCTGCGCAACCTCTTCCAGGTCAACGTCGAGGAGGGTCGCCACCTGTGGGCCATGGTGTACCTGCTGCACCGTTACTTCGGGCGCGACGGCCGGGACGAGGCCGACGAGATGCTGGAGCGCCACTCCGGCGATGAGGACAACCCGCGCATCCTGGGGGCGTTCAACGAACCCACGCCCGATTGGCTGTCGTTCTTCTTCTTCACGTACTTCACCGACCGCGACGGGAAGTTCCAGCTCGCCTCGCTGCGCGAGAGCGGCTTCGAACCGCTGGGGCGGACGTGCGACTTCATGCTCAAGGAGGAGGCGCACCACATGTTCGTGGGCGCCGGCGGCGTGGGGCGCGTGGTGCAGCGCACGGTCGAGCTGATGCAACAGCACGACACCGACGACGTCGGCCCCCACGGCGGGATCGATGTGGCCACCCTGCAGCGCTACCTCAACCTGCACTACAGCGTGTCGCTCGACCTGTTCGGCGCCGAGACGTCGACCAACGCCGCCAACTACTACGCCGCGGGCCTCAAGGGCCGGTTCCAGGAGGTGGCCCGCGACGACGACCACCGGCTGCTCGACGCCACCCGCGCCGTCCCGTGCGTGGTCGGCGGCCGCCTCGGCGAGCGGGAGGCGCCGGCGCTCGCCGCGCTCAACGAGACCCTTCGCGACGACTACGTCGCCGACTGCCGCAAGGGCCTCGACCGCTGGAACCGGACGCTGGCGGCCGTCGGCTGCGAGCTGGTGCTGCCCCACCCGGGCTTCCACCGGGTGGTCGGCGAGTTCGCCTCGCACCGCGTGAGCCCCGACGGCCGGCTGCTCACCGAGGACGAGTGGTCCGCCGGCATGCGGGACTGGTTGCCCACCGACGAGGACCGGGGCCATGTCGAGTCCCTCATGGTGGGCGTTCATGAGCCGGGGCAGATGGCGGGCTGGATCGCGGCCCCGTCGACTGGCATCCACCAGAAGCCGGTGGACTACGACTACGTGCGGATGTGACACGCCGGGAGGGGACACATGAGCCAGTACAACGCCGCCGCCTGGCTGCTCGACCGCCAGCTCGACGCCGGTAGTGGCGATCGGATCGCGTACCGGGTCGAGGGTCGCACGGTCAGTTACGCCGAGCTGGGCGACGAGGTGGCGCGCGCCCAGCACGCCCTGCACCAGCTGGACATCCGCCGGGGGGAGCGGGTGGCGCTGGTGGTCGACGACGAGCTGGCGTTCCCGGCCTGGTTCCTGGGCGCGCTGCGTGCCGGTGCGGTCCCCGTGCCGCTGTCGACCATGCTCACCGCCGACGAGCTGGCGGCGATCGTCGCCGACGCCGGTGCGGGCGCCGTCGTGGTGTCGGCGGGCTACCGGGAGGACCTGGCCGCCCTGGCGGCGGGGCCTTCGGAGCTCCGCAACGCCGTGGTGATCGGTGACCCGGTGGCCGCGGGCGGGCTCCCCGTCCACGGCTGGTCGGCCTTCACCGACCGCTCCGAGGCCCCAGTAACCGCGACTGGGCCCGACTCGCCGGCGTTCTGGCTGTACAGCTCCGGAACGACCGGCTCGCCCAAGGGGGTGATGCACCGGCACGGCAGCCTCCAGGCCACGGCCGAGACCTACGCCCGGTCGGTCCTCGAGATCGGGCCCGACGACCGCTGCCTGTCCGTGGCGAAGCTGTTCTTCGCCTACGGGCTCGGCAACTCCCTGACCTTCCCCCTCTCCGTGGGAGCGGGCGCCGTGCTCAATCCCCGGCGCCCGACGCCGGCCGACGTGCTCGACCTGGTGCGGGACGAACGGCCCACCCTGTTCTTCGCGACCCCGGGCTTCGTCGCCGCCCTGCTCGACGCCGACCCCGCCGACGACGCCCTCGCCTCGGTGCGGTCGACGGTCACCGCCGGCGAGGCGCTGCCGGCGGACCTGCACCGGCGGTTCAGCGCCCGCTTCGGCCACCCCGTGCTCGACGGGATCGGCACGACGGAGGCGCTGCACATCTTCCTGTCCAACACCAAGGGGGCCGAGCGCCCGGGCACCAGCGGCACGCCGGTCCCCGGATACGACGCCCGGATCGTCGACGAGACGGGCGGCGAGGTCGCCGCGCCCGACACACCCGGGCACCTCCAGGTGCGGGGGCCGTCGCTCGCCACCGGGTACTGGTGCCGCGACGCCGCCACCCGGGCCGCGTTCGTGGGGGAGTGGCTGGTCACCGGCGACGTCTACCGCCGCTCGGCCGACGGCTACTGGACGTTCCTCGGCCGCAACAACGACATGATCAAGGCCGGTGGCATCTGGGTGTCGCCCGCCGAGGTCGAGGGTGTCCTCGTCGAGCACCCCGACGTGTTGGAAGCCGCCGTGGTGGGCGGCCGGGACGCCGACGGGCTCGAGGTCACCGTCGCCTTCCTCGTCCCTCGCGCCGGACACGAGATCGAGCCCGGCGGCATCGAGGCCCACTGCCGCGGCCGGATGGCGGCCTTCAAGCGTCCCCGTCGCATCGAGGTGGTCGACCAGCTCCCCAAGACGCCCACCGGCAAGGTCCGGCGCTTCGCCCTGCGCGAACGGCTCGAGGTCCTGCGGCCGGATGCGCCCGTCGGGGCCGGCGAGAGCGGCTGAGCGTCATGCCCGGCCCGGAGGGGGGCATCGACCTCGACGCCCTCGTCGCCATCGACGTCCACACCCATGCAGAGGTGTCGGCGGTGACCGGCCGGGGGTCGCTGGCGCCCGAGCTGGAACGGGCGGCCGACGAGTACTTCGGGATCCGCGACCGCCAGCGCCCGACCGTGGAGCAGATGGCCGCCTACTACCGCGAGCGCAGGATGATGGCGGTGGTCTTCACCGTCGACGCCACGACGGCGATGGGCGTCCCCCCGGTGCCCAACGACGAGATCGCCGAGGCCGCGCATGCGCACCCCGACGTGCTCATCCCGTTCGGCAGCGTCGACCCCCACCTCGGGCGGGCCGCAGTCCGGGAGGTTCACCGCCTGGTCGACGAGCAGCGGGTGCGGGGATTCAAGTTCCACCCCACCGTCCAGGCGTTCCACCCCAACGACCGCATGGCGTACCCGGTGTACGAGGCGATCGCCGAGCACGGGCTGATCGCACTGTTCCACACCGGGCAGACCGGCATCGGCGTCGGTCTGCCCGGTGGCGCCGGCCTGCGCCTGAAGTACTCCAACCCGCTGGCCGTCGACGACGTGGCTGCCGACTTCCCCGACCTACCCATCGTGCTGGCGCACCCGTCGTTCCCGTGGCAGGACGAGGCGCTCGCGGTCGCTACCCACAAGCCGCTGGTTCACATCGACCTGTCGGGCTGGTCGCCCCGGTACTTCCCGCCCCAGCTGGTCCAGTACGCCAACACGCTCCTGGCCGACAAGGTGCTGTTCGGGTCGGACTTCCCGATGATCACCCCCGACCGCTGGCTGGCCGACTTCGAGACCCTCGACATCAAGCCCGAGGTGCGGCCGAAGATCCTCAAGCACAACGCAGCCCGGCTGCTCGGGTTGCGGGTGGGCTGACCGACCGATGCGCGATCAGGGGCTGGGCTCGTGGCCGCTCCGTCGGCGCCGCCTGTCACCGGCCCACGTCGCGTTCGTGCACGGTGCCGCCCGCCGCACGTACGCGGAGCTCGACGACCGGACGCGCCACCTAGCGGCCGCACTGCGCCGCCTCGGCGTGGAGCGCGGCGACCGCGTCGCCTACCTGGGGCCCAACGACCCCACACTGCTGGAGACGCTGTTCGCCACCACCGCCCTGGGTGGCGTGTTCGTGCCGCTCAACTGGCGGCTCACCGCGCCCGAGCTGACGCACATCGCCGCCGACTGCGGCGCCTCGGTGCTCGTGCACGCCGCGGCGATGGCCGACGCGGCACGGGCCGTGGCGGCCGACGGCTCGACGGTGCTACGCGACCTGGTGGAGCTGGGCCCACAGTTCGAGGGCATGGCGACCGGTGGTCGGGGCGGTGCCGCGGCTCCGGCCGCGGTCGATGCCCCCGTCGGACTCGACGACCCGGCCGTGATCATCTACACGTCGGGCACGACCGGCAGGCCCAAGGGGGCCACGCTCAGCCACGGCAACATCACCTGGAACTGCGTCAACGTCCTCGTCGACACCGATCTGGCGTCGGACGAGGTGGCCCTCGTGTGCGCGCCGCTGTTCCACGTGGCGGCGCTCAACATGGTCTCCCTGCCCATCCTCATGAAGGGCGGCACGGTCGTCCTCACCGGTGGCTTCGACCCCGACGTCGCGCTGGAGCTCATCGCCCGGCACGGCGTGACGGTCATGTTCGGCGTGCCGTCGATGTTCAACGCCATGGCCCAGGTGCCGGCCTTCGCCTCGTCCGACCTGTCTAGCCTGCGGCGGCTGCTGTGCGGCGGGGCGCCGGTGCCCCTGTCCACCATCCGGACCTACCTCGACCGAGGCATCCCCTTCCTGCAGGGCTACGGGATGACCGAGACGTCACCCGGCGCGCTGTTCCTCGGCGCCGAACGCGCCGCCGACAAGGCGGGCAGCGCCGGAGTGGCGTCGTTCTTCACCGACGTCCGCGTGGTGCGCCCGGACGGCAGCGACGTGGCGCCGGGCGAGAAGGGCGAGGTGGTCGTCGCCGGCCCCAACGTGATGCGTGGGTACTGGAACCGACCCGATGCCACCGCCGAGGTGATGGACGGCGACTGGTTCCGCTCCGGCGACGTAGCCCTCGTCGACGACGACGGCTACGTCACGATCGTCGACCGGATGAAGGACGTCATCATCTCCGGCGGCGAGAACGTCTACCCGGCCGAAGTGGAGGATGTGATCTACGGCCATCCCGACGTGGCCGAGTGCGCGGTCATCGGCGTCCCCGACGAGCGCTGGGGCGAGGTGGGTCGCGCCATCGTGGTCCGGCGTGCCGGCGCGACCCTCGACGAACGGGCGCTACTGGAGTACCTCGACGGACGGTTGGCGCGCTTCAAGCTGCCGCGGTCGGTCATCATCACCGACCGCCTGCCCCGCAGCGGTGCCGGCAAGGTGCTCAAGGCCGAGCTGCGCGCGACGTTCGGCGCCGAGTGACCTCCCGCACGATTGTTGACAATCATGCGGACAACTCATAGCGTCCGCTGGCAGCAATCCGCAGAGGGGGGTGGCCCGATGGCAGTCGAGACCGAGCGGCTGTTCGTCGGCGGTTCGTGGCGGGATGCCGCCGGCACCTTCGACGACTTCAACCCGACGACCGGCGAGGTGTGGCGCACGGTGGCCGATGGCGGGGCCGATGCTGCGACGGACGCCGTCGAGGCGGCGCGGGCCGCCCAGCCCGAGTGGGCCGCGTTGCCGCACGACCAGCGGGCGAAGGTCCTCATCGACGCCATGGGCGCGATCGGCGAGCTGCAGGACACCCTGGTCGAGGCGCTCGTCGACGAGGGTGGGGCCTGGATCGGCAAGGCCATGTTCGAGACCGGATACGTCGTCGGCACGGCCCAGGCCGCCGCCGCAGCGGCACACATGGTCGCCGGCGAGCTGATCCCTTCGGACCACGGCAAGGTGAGCATGGTCGTCCGCGAGCCGGTCGGCGTCGTCTCGGTCATCACGCCCTGGAACTTCCCGCTGCTGCTGTCCATGCGGGCCGTTGCCTTCGCCCTCGCCGTCGGTAACGCCGTGGTCCTGAAGCCGTCGGAGGAGACCCCGCTAGCCGGGGGAGTGCTCGTCGCCAAGATCTTCGAGGCCGCGGGCCTACCGCCGGGGCTCCTCAACGTCGTCACCTGCTCGCGCGACCGGGTGGCCGAGGTCGGGGAGGTGATCGTGAGTCACCCCGCGGTCGGAGCGGTCAGCTTCACCGGCTCGACGGTGGTCGGTCGGGAGATCGCCGCGCTCGGCGGCCGCCATCTCAAGAGGGTGGCCCTGGAGCTCGGGGGCAAGGACGCCCTCATCGTTCTCGACGACGCCGACCTCGACCGCGCCGTCGGGGCCGCCACCTTCGGGTCGTTCATGCACGCCGGCCAGATCTGCATGGCGACCGAGCGGATCCTCGTCGACGCCGCCATCGCCGAGGAGTTCACCGAGCGATTCGTCGCCAAGGCGGCCGAGCTCGACGTCGGCGACCCCCACAGCAACGTCATCGGGCCGGTGATCAACGCCAAGCAGGCCGACAAGATCCGGCGGCACATCGACGACGCCGTCGCCCAGGGCGCCAGCGTGCGCACCGGGGGTGGCAACGACGGCCTGTTCTTCGAACCGACCGTGCTGGACGGCGTCGCCCCGGACATGTCGGTCTGGATCGAGGAGACGTTCGGCCCGGTCGCACCGGTGGTCACCGTCTCCGGGGAGGAGGAGGCCATAAAGCTGGCCAACGACTCGGAGTACGGGTTGTCGGCGGGCATCATCACCGCCGACGAGGAGCGGGGCCTGTCGGTCGCACGCCGGCTGGAGACGGGCATGGCCCACGTCAACGACACGTCCGTCTACGACGAACCCAACGCGCCGTTCGGCGGCGTGAAGAACAGTGGGGTCGGTCGCCACGGCGGCAAGGCCGCCATCGAGGCGTTCACCAGGACGCGCTGGCTCACGCTCGAACGGGGCGGGCGGCTCTACCCGTTCTGAGGCTGCCCGGGCGGGCGCTCACACCTCTACATCGGCGCGGCTGCGGCCCGACAGGATGATCAGCTCCTCGTGGAGCTCGAACCACACGGTGTGGTAGCTGTCCTTGAGCGGCGCCGCCAGCATGGAGTGGTCTCCCTCGCCGATGAGCGACAGCGCCCGCTGGAGTCGGCGCGGGTACACGCCGAAGCGGTCCAGGGCCACCGAGAGGGGAGCGAGGGCGGTCGACACCTTGGCATCGGTCCGGCGCAACCGCGCGATCACCCGCTCGTCGTGGCGGCTGTCGCTGTGGTCGTTGACCGTGAGCTCGCCGCCGACCTGCCGCATCTGCCAATCGGTGACGATCTGCTTGACGTCGTCGTTGATCGGCACGAAGGACTCGTACACGTCGTCGATCACCGGGCCCGCCTGCTCTCGCTCCTGTGCGTAGAGCTCATCGACGCGGCTGCGGCCGAGGTCGGTCACCCGGTAGCCGAGCTTCGTGCTCTCGACGAGCCCGGCGGCCTCGAGCTCGGCGATCGCGGCGGTCGTGTCGGCGTCGACCGCCGCCCCGAGCGCCTCGTGCGTCGCCCGCCCCTTGAGGCAAAGCACCTGGAGAAGGTGATCCACTGCCCGTCCTCCCGAGCTGTTCCATGGACTGGTTGCTGAACGTCGAACGCTATTCCCGGAGCCCGCCTTGCAGGGAACGGATGCCACCGAGCAATGCCCTGCGCAGCACCGTGCGGTCCTCGTCACCCATGCCGCTCACCATGCGCGCCTCGACGTCGTGCACCTCGGCGTCGCAGCGCGCCAGCAGCGACCGACCCCGGGCGGTGAGGCGGGCCTGGAGGATGCGACCGTGGTCCGGATGGGCCCGACGGCGGACGAGCCCCCGTTCCTCCAGCGTGAGGAGCACCTCGTTCATCGACTGCGGGGACACCAGGGAGCGACGGGCGAGCTGGGCGTTGGAGAGGCCGCTGCGACGATCGAGCACGCTCAACGTCGTGTACTGGTTGACCGAGAGTCCCTGCGCCTTCAGCACCGAGCCGATCGCACGCCGGACGACGCGGTCCATGCGCCCGACGAGGTACAGCAACGTCGGCTCGTTTCCATCGTCGGTGAGCTCCACCGCCGATGCCGCTCGCTTGGCCGCCACCGTGCTCGCAGATCGCTTCGCCATCGTCTCGCCCGTGCGCCGCGCCTCAGGCGCGGTCGAGCACAATGTCGAACGTCGTCGCCAGCTCGCCGGCGGGGTCCGGCTCGAAGCGCCGGATGAGGCTGTCCCGCACACCGAACACCGCGTCCTCGCGCAGGTAGTCGGTCTCCTCGTCGAACACGTGTGTGATCAGCTCCTTGTAGCCGTCGGCCCGGATCCACATGTGGGTGTGACCGGCGCGCATCCAGTTCCGGCGGTGGGCCTTGAGCAGGTCGCCGGCCGGTCCGTCCGACGGGATGGGGTAGGGCACGGGGCGCACGGTGCGGATCTCGTAGCTGCCGTCGGCATCGGTGGTGTAGATGCCCCGCAGGTTCTCCGCTGACTGCTCGCCGGGTTGCTGGACGGCGTAGAAGCCCGCGGTCGCGTTCTGCCAGCAGTCGAGGGTGGCCCCGGCGATCGGTTCGTTGTCGATGTTCGTGACCGTCCCCCGGATCACGACCCGGTCGCCGTCGTCGGGATCGACGAGCATTGACTCGCCTTTGGCGCGTTGGGGTGATCCGGGAACATAGAAGGGCCCGAGCACGGTGTTCTCGGTGGTCCCCTCGATCCCGTCGTGCGTCAGCATCTCGACCAGGCTGGACACGCCGAGCGTGTCGGACAGGAGGATGAACTCCTGCCGGTTCTCGTCACACTTCTGGCCGGTGGCCGTCAGGAACTCGATGCCGGCGAACCATTCGTCGCGCTGCAGGTTGACCTCCTCGGCGAACGCGTGCAGGTGGCGGATGGCCGCCTCGGTGATCTCGCGCAGGCGCGGGTTCGGCGAGTCCTCGTAGCGCGACAGCACGTCGGCCAGCAGCTCGGTGCGCGCTTTCTCAGTCATGGTGCGCTCTCCTTCGATCGGTCCATCTCCGGGACCATCACTGTCCGATCATTCTGGCGGTTCGACCGGGTCGTCCCCGGCGAGGATGCGGCGTGCCCGGGCGTCGAAGACGTCCAGGCTCGCGGGGTGGGTGAGGATGTAGAAGCGATTGTCCTTGACGGCCCTGCACACCTGCTCGGCGACGTCGGCGGGGTCCGCAGCCGACTGCGCCAGCTGGCGGCGCCTGGCCTTGTAGTCCGTGACCTGAGCCATCTGTTCGGTGTCGAGGCTGTAGGCGTAGCGCTCGGGCCGGTTGCGATCGGCGGTGGAGATATTGGTCCGCACCCAGCTCGGGCACAGCACCGACACCCCGACCTTGCTGCCCTCGGCAGCGAGCTCGAACCGCAGCGTCTCGCTCAATGCCACGACCGCGGCCTTGGACGCGTTGTACGGGCCCATGCGTGGCAGGTGGTAGAGCCCGGAGGTCGACGCCGTGTTGACGATGTGGCCGAGGTCGTTGGCCCGCAGGTGTGGCAGGAACGCCCGGACCCCGTGGATGACGCCGAAGAGGTTGACGGCGAGGACCCATTCGAAGTCCTCCAAGGGCAGCTCGGCGATGGGCAGGCCCCGGCTACCGACGCCGGCGTTGTTGCAGACCAGGTGGACGTCGCCGAAGTGCTCGAACGCGGTCGCGGCCAGCGCCGCCACGTCGGCCTCGATGCTCACGTCGGTGGGCACGGTGAGCACGTCGGCCCCGCCGCGGCGTAGCGCCTCGCCCGCCCGCTGCAGGACCGGCCGCTCGATGTCCGCCAGCACCAGCCTCATCCCCTCGGCGGCGAAGCGCTGGGCCATGGCCAGCCCGATGCCCGACGCACCACCGGTGATGACCGCAACCCTGTCCTCGAGGTCCTCCATGGTCACGGCCCGGGCACCCCCTAGACGCGCAGGAGGTACGCGGAGTGGAGGAGGTCGGGGTTGGCCTTCAGCTCACCGGCCGATCCGTGGTGGCGGATGCGCCCCCCCTGGAGAACATAGGCGCTCTTGGCGAGGCCGAGTGCCACGTGGGCGAACTGCTCGATGAGCAGCACCCCGACCCCCGCTGTGGCCACCGCCGCCAGTGTCGGCACCAGGCGTTTGACGACCAACGGGGCGAGCCCCAGCGACAGCTCGTCCACGATGAGCACCGAGGGTCGGGACACGAGCGCCTGTGCGAGCACGACCATCTGCTGTTCACCGCCGGACAGCAACAGCGCGCTGGTGTTCCAGCGCCGGGTCAGCTCGGGGAACAGCTCGAGGGCGTAGTTGATCCCCTGTTCGGCCTGGTCGCCCTTGAGGCCATAGGTGGCGACTCGCAGGTTGTCGGCGATGCTGAGCTCCCTCAGCACCCGGCGTCCCTCCGGGACCACCGCCACCCCGGCCCGCCGGATCCGCTCGGGTGGGCGCCTGGTCAGGTCGCGCTCGCCGAGGAGCACCCGGCCCGAGCTGGGCCGGAGCACGCCCGCGACCGTCAGGACGAGCGTCGACTTGCCGGCGCCATTGGGGCCCAGCAGCGCAGTCACCTCGCCGGGTGGCACCTCCAGCGAGACGTCACGCAGCACCGGACGGCCGCCGCGCTCCACCGACAACCCGTCGAGCCGCAGGGTGGCGGCGGGCGTCGCGGGCGGCTCCACCTCCGGGTCGACGCTGGCCATCAGCGCGTCACACCTCCTCCTCCGTGCCGAGATAGGCGCGGACGACGTGGGGGTTGCGGAGAACCTCGGACGTGGGCCCCGATGCGATCAGCTTGCCGAAGTCCAGCACGGCGGTCGTCGCGCAGCAGGCCGACACGAGGCTCATGTCGTGATCGACCAGGACTACCAGGGCGCCCGTCTCCTCGGGGATCCGCCGGATCAGCTCGGCCAGCCGCGCGGTCTCCTCGTCGGGGAGCCCGGCCCCCGGTTCGTCGAACAGGATCACCCGCGGGCGCCCGACCACCGCCCGTGCCACTTCGACCAGCCGGCGCTGGGCGGCACCGAGGCCCCCGACGAGCCGGTGGGCGACATCGGACAGGCCGGTGAAGCCGATCGCCTCCGAGACCTCGTCGTGGCGCGTGGCGCGATTGCCGCCGGTGTGCTCGTGGACCAGGAGGACGTTGTCGAACACGGACAGCTCCGCGATCGCCTGCTCGGTCTGGAAGGTGCGCCGGAGCCCCCACCGGGGCCGCTTGAAGTCGGGGATCGCCAGGAGGTCCTCGCCGAAGGCATCGACCCGGCCCGCGGACGGTCGGACGAACCCGCTGAGCACGTTGAAGAACGTCGTCTTGCCGGCGCCGTTGGGCCCGATCAGGCCGCACGTGCCGGCGGCGAAGTCGAGCGTCATCGCGTCGATCGGCACGACACCGCCGAAGCGAACGGTGAGGTCCTCGACCTCGATCACTGTGCCGTCTCCCGCCGGG
>CAVQVM010000012.1:0-85476 GCA_963717085.1 uncultured bacterium | reverse complement strand
GATGTCGGCGTCCACTCGGCGTGCAGGTGCTTGATCCCGTTGATGAAGCCGGAACGCAGGCGGTCGGGCTCGCCGACCGCATGGATGTCCGGCATCCGGTGGAGCAGCTCGCGGAACATCACCGAGATCTCCCGTCGCGCCAGGTGGGCTCCGAGGCAGAAGTGGGGCCCGGGACCGCCGAACCCGATGTGATCGTTGGGCGTCCGGCCGACGTCAAACGTGTGCGGGTCGGCGAAGACCGCCCCGTCCCGGTTGCCCGACCAGTACCAGAGTACGACCTTCTCGCCCTCGGAGAACTCGTGCCCTGCCAGCCGGGCCCCGTCCGTGGTGACCGTCCGCCGGAAGTGGATGACCGGCGATGCCCAGCGGACGATCTCCTCGACGGCAGTGCCGGTCATGCCGCCGATGTCCGCCAACCAGCGCGCCTTCTGCTCCGGGTGCTCGGACAGCGCCCACAGGCCGTGGGCGATGGCGTTGCGGGTCGTCTCGTTGCCTGCGACCACCAGCAGAATGAAGAACGACGCCAGCTCCTGGGGCGTCAGGTGTTCGCCGTCGAGCTCGCTGGTGACCAGCGCGGTAACGAGGTCGTTGCGGGGATCTTGCTGCCGGGCCTCGCCCATCTCCTGCACCATCTGCGCCAGCTCGGTGCCGGCGGTGAGGATGGCCGCGGTCACGGCCTGCGGGTCGTCGACATTGTCGACGTACTCCGGGTCGCTGAAGCCGAGGATGATGTTGGTGCGGTCGAAGATGAACTGCTCCTGGCTGCGGGGTATGCCCATCATGTCGACGATGATCCGGAGCGGCAGCCGCGCCGCGACCTCGGTCACGAAGTCGCACTCGCCCCGTTCGATGATCTCGTCGACGATGCCGGCGGCCACGCCTTCGACGTCAGCACGCATCGTCTCGAGCTGGCGCGGCGTGAAGCCCCGGGACACGATCCGGCGCAGCCGGCTGTGGCGGGGGTCGTCCATGTTGATCATCGAGCCGAAGAACTCGAGGAACTCCTGCGGGAGGTCGGCGATGTTGGTGCCCTGACCGGAGCAGAACAGCTCCGGCTGCCTGCTGGCCTCGACGATGTCCGCGTAGCGGGTGATGGACCAGTAGGGCGTCTCGGGCATCCCGAGGTGTGGCAGGGCCTCCAACTTCATCGGCGCCAGCGGCCGCTCGGCCCGCAGCGCCGCGAACGCGGCCTCGCGCTCCTCCAGGGGCCGGGTCCACCAGTCGAGGTCGGACAGGTTGATCGAATCAACGTCGGGAGCCGTCGCGCTCATGCCGAAACTCTAGGACGGCACCGGGCCACCCATCCCGTGCCGCGCGCCGCGCCCGAGGTCAGACCGATGCCAGCGCCCGCTCGATGGCCGCCACCGAGCGGTCGACGTCCGCCTCGGTCGTCTGCCAGTTGACCACGGAGATGCGCATCGCCGCCTGGCCGCGCCAGGTGGTGCCGCTCATCCAGCACTCGCCGGACTCCTGCACCGCCTCGACGACCCGCCGGGTGACGGCGTCGTCCGCGGCGGCATCGGCGCTCACGGAGCCTGAGGCGGCACGAAACCGCACGAGCACCTGATCGAGCACCACGTCGTTGAGCACGTCGGCCCGGTCGATCCGGCCCAGCCGCTCGGCGAACTGGCGGGCGCGGGCACAGCAGCCCTCGACCAGGTCGGCAACCCCCCGGCGGCCTAGGGACCGGAGGGCGGCGTAGACCGCGAACCCGCGTCCCCGCCGCGAGAACTCGGGAGTCCAGTCGATCTCGTCGCGGGCGGCGGCCGGATCGTCGTCGGCATGCATGAGGTAGGCGGCGTGGACACCCATCGCGGCGCGATGGGCACCGGGCTCCGCGCAGGCGACGAACCCGGAGTCGTAGGGCACGTTGAGCCACTTGTGGAAGTCGGTGGCCCAGGAGTCGGCCCGCTCCACGCCCGCCAGCGCCGGCCGCAACGACGGGCTGGCGGCCGCCCACAAACCGAACGCACCGTCCACGTGCACCCAGGCGCCCGCCGCGTGCGCGACCTCACAGATCTCCGCCAGCGGATCGATGGAACCGCTGTTCACCTCGCCCGCCTGCGTGCACACGATCGTGGCGGTCGGACCACCACCGGACCGGTCGTCGAGCGCGTCGGCGACGACGTCGACCGGGAGCCGAGCGTCGGGGCCCGAAGGGACGACGACGGCCGCGTCGGTTCCCAGGCCGAGGTACCGGAGCGACCGGTCGATGGTGGCGTGGCGGAGGTCGCTGGCCACCACTCGGACGGGCGGAGCCCCCACCAGTCCGCGCGCCTCGACGTCCCAGCCCTGCCGGGCGAGTACGGCGTGACGGGCCGCCGCCAAGGCCGTGAAGTTGGCCATCTGGCCCCCGGTGACGAACCCGAACGAGGCCGACGGTGGCAGACCCAACAGGTCGAGCACCCAGCGCCCGGCCACCTCCTCGACCACAGCTGCCGGCGGCCCGCAGGCGTAGAGGCCGGCGTTCTGGTCCCAGGTGGTTGCCAACCAGTCGGCCGCCAGGGCGGCCGGCAGGGCGCCGCCGATCACGAAGCCGAAGTACCGGGGCGAGCCGGTGGCCACGAGGCCGGGCTCTGCGCCTTTGGCCAGGTCCTGCACCACTTTGGCCGGATCGACTCCCTCGTCGGGCAGGGACACCGCCAGCGCCCTGCGCAGCTCGTCGACCGTCGCCTGGGCGGACACCGGCCGGCTGGAAAGGCCCTCGAGGTAGGCCCGGGCGTTGTCAACGGCGGCATCGAGCGCTCCGTCCCAGGCGCTGGGGTTGGGTCGGAGCTGCTGCCCGAGCTCCTCGGCATCGTCGGTCACCCGGCCGAGTCTGGCGCGGCCGGCTGACTGTCACACCCCCTGCGTAAGGTCGGGCCATGGCCGCGTGGACAGAGTTCGCTGATGAAGCACCCGAGATCGCGGAGATGGCCGAGAGGCGATTGGCGGCCACCGGGCTGATGATGCTGGCAACGTTGCGACGTGATGGCTTCCCGCGCATCAGCCCGGTGGAGCCGGTCCTCGCCGGCGACCGGCTCGCGCTGCACGACAGCAAGCTGTGGCTCGGGATGATGGTCGACTCGACCAAGTCGCGGGATCTCAAGCGCGACGGCCGGTGCAGCCTGCACACCGCCACGGCCGACAAGCAGGTGAGCCAGGGAGACGTCAAGCTGTGGGGCACCGCCACCGCAGTGACCGACCCCGACACATTGGCGCGGTTCTCCGACGACATCTTCGAGTCGGTGGGCTTCCGATTCGAGGTGGGATCGTTCGATGCGTTCGACATCGACCTACTAGGCGCCTCGTCGGTCTCGGTGGCCGATGACGTGATGTATGTCAAGACCTGGAAGCCGGGGAAGGGGGTCAGCGTGACCGAGAAACGCGAGTGACCGACGCCCCGCAAACGCTCGGTCCCGTTCAGCGGTGGCGCGCCGGGCGCAACAGCACCTCTTGGCTGACGGTCGCCAGGTGGGCGCCATCGGCGGTGAACACATGACCGATGCTCACGCCGCGGGAGCTCATCAGGCCGTGGCTGGTAGCGGCATGCACGTGCCAGTCGTCGACGTCCACCGCCCGGTGGAACCAGATGGCATGGTCGAGGCTCGCCGAGAAGAACTGCCGTTCCGGCGGGACGCGACGGTCCCAATCAGGCATGAGCGACACCACGGCCTCGGTCGGGAAGTCGTCGGAGATGTACGCAAGGGCGCAGGCCTGGAGTGCGGGATCATCACCGATCGGTTTGGCAAGGCGGGCCCACGCCCGGACCTCTCCTCGGTGCCGGGGCGCCACCCGCCGCTCGAAGATCTCGCTCCAGCTGTCATCGCGCAGGTCACCGGGCGGCGCCAACTCCGGCATGGCGGCGGTCTGCACGCTGGGACCGGGCTCGTCGACCTGGTACGACGCCGCCAGGTTGAGGATCACGCCCACCGACTGGCGTGCCGTCACCCGGCGCGTGCAGAAGGACCGGCCATTGCGCACCCGGTCCACCTCGAAACGGATCGGTTCGGTGTGGTCGCCGGATCGGATGAAGTAGGCGTGGAGGGAGTGCACGCGATAGGTGCCGTCCACCGTGAAGGTCGCCGCCCGGAGCGCTTGGCCGACGATCTGGCCGCCGAACAGCCCGCCCCACGGGTAGCGGGGTCCCGCACCCACCCATACGTCTGGGCCGTGAGGTTCGAGGGCCATCATCGTCACGAAGTCCACCGCGGCAGAGTCTCGGCGCTGCCGTGCGTCGGCCGCCAACCACTCGCTGGGGCCATCGGACGCACGTGGGCGCTCCAAGCCCATCCCGAGCGGCGCGAACCCCGTCCCGCGCGATACACCATCGGGCCGTGCCGACGGTGCTCCCGATCCTCGCTTCCATTCCCAGTCCGAGCGACAACGCCATCAAGATCGGCGGGCTCGAGCTGCGGGCCTACGGCCTCGCCATCGCCCTGGGCGTCATCGCCGCAGTCTGGATCGCCCGCCACCGCTGGGCGGCCCGGGGCGGCGATCCCGACGACATCAGTCGGATCGCCCTGTGGGCGGTCCTCGCCGGGCTGATCGGGGCTCGCCTCTACCACGTGCTCACCGACCTCGACCGGTTCGAGGGTCGCTGGCTGCATGTGTTCGCCGTGTGGGAGGGCGGCCTCGGCATTCCCGGGGGGCTTATCGCGGGCGTCGGGACCGGTGCCTTCGTCGCGCATCGTCGCGGCCTGCCCGTGGCCCAACTGCTCGACGTCGTCGCTCCCGCGCTGCCCGTCGCCCAGGCGATCGGGCGGCTGGGCAACTGGTTCAACCAGGAGCTGTTCGGCCGGCCCACGGACCTGCCCTGGGGACTGGAGATCGACCCTGCGCACCGACCTGCGGGCTACCTCAACGTGGCCACGTTCCATCCGACGTTCCTCTACGAGGCCCTGTGGAACCTTGCGCTCGCCGGAGGATTGGTGCTGTGGGAACGGCACCACCCCAACAGCCGCCCCGGCCGCCTGTTCGCGTACTACGTCGCGGGTTACGCCGTGGGACGCGCCTGGGTCGAGGCGCTCCGGATCGACCCCGCCGCGCACCTGTTCGGCGTGCGTTGGAACATCTGGATGAGCTTCATCGCCTTCGTCGGCGCGGTCGGCTGGCTGGTCTTCGATTCGTGGCGGGCGAGCCAAGAGGCGGAGCGAGAGCCCGCCGAGGCGGCCGCGGCGACGGAGGAGGTCGCCGCCGGCACGACCAGCACCGACACGGCCGAGGTCGTGGCCGCCGACGAGTCCGCCACCAAGGCGGTCGAGGAACCCGCTGTCAGCGAGGAAGCCGGCGCGGCTGGGGCGGCAGCATCGGCCGAGGAACCTGCGGCCATCGAGACAGGCGACGAGCCCTCCGCCACCGAGGCAGGTGACGAACCCGCCACCACCAAGGCAGACGACGAACCCGCCACCACCAAGACAGGCGAGGAACCCGCCACCACCAAGACAGGCGAGGAACCCGCCACCACCAAGACAGGCGACGAGCCCTCCGCCACCGAGGCAGGTGAGGAACCCGCCACCACCGAGGCCGACAAGCCGCCCGAGGAAGCGGCCGCCACCGAGACGCCCGACGAAGCTGCCGACGCCAATGCGGACGAGGTACCCGCCGCGACCGAGGCCGCCAAGGAGCCCGTCGCCGGCGACCAGGCCGACACCACGGGCGCGGTGGGGCCGGAAGGCCAGCCGGAGGAAGCCGAGCTCGGCGCCGAAGAGGCCGCCACGACCGGCACGGCCGCCGACGCTGCTGAGCAGCCCGATGCCGGCGAGCCCGATGTCGGCGAGCCCGATGCTGCGGAGGTAGCCGGGACGGGCGAGCCAGTCGACACCGCCGAGCCGGCCGACGCCGGCGACGTCGACGATGCCCCGGACACGGCTGCGGAGACGGCCGACACGGCCCAAGAGCCCACCAGTCGGGCCGCGAACGATCCGGACTCCGACCGGACCAACACCCCCGAACCCGGCGCCGGTCAACCCGTCGACGCGGAGGCCGGCCACCCCACGGATCCGGAACCTGCGCCCGGCGCACCCGCCGAAACGGCCGACGAGGAGGCTCCAACGTAGGCGGGGTCACGCGCGCACGGCGCCCCGGCCGGCGCGCCCGTCTGGCACAGCGGTGCGCCAGGATGGCGGCGTGCGGTTCGCCGATGTCGTAGCCACCACGTCCGAGGTCACGGCAACGCGGGCACGATCCCGCAAGGTGGCCGCACTCGCCGACCTGTTCGGCCGCCTCGACCCGGACGAGGTGTCGGTCGTGGTGGCCATCCTGACCGGCGCCCCGCGGCAGGGCCGGATCGGCATCGGCTGGCGAACCGTCGCTGCGATCGAGGAGCCACCATCGCCAGAGCCCCAGCTCGAGGTTGCGGACATCGACGCCACGCTCGACCGGCTCGACTCCCTGCGCGGCACGGGCTCGCAGGCGGCCCGGACCGCCGAGCTCCGGTCGCTGCTCGGCCGGGCCACCGAGGACGAGCAGGACCTGCTCCGCCGACTCCTCGTGGGCGAGCTGCGCCACGGCGCCCTGGAGGGCCTGGTCACCGATGCGCTGGCCAAGGCGGCCGGCGTGCCGCTGTCGACGATGCGGCGCGCGGCGATGTTGGCCGGGGACTTGCCCACCGTGGCAACGATCGCACTGATCGAAGGCGAGGGTGGGCTCGACGCCATCGGCCTCACGTTGCTCCGCCCGGTGCAGCCGATGCTCGCCCAGACCGCCGGCGACGTGACCGAGGCGTTGGTACTGGCGACCGCGGGCAACGGTGGCGACGCCGGCTCGATCCGCGAGGCCTCCGTCGAGTGGAAGCTCGACGGTGCCCGCATCCAGGTGCACCGCGTCGGCGACGAGGTCCGGATCTACACCCGCAACCTGAACGATGTGACGGCACGCCTGCCCGGCATCGTCGACCTTGCACGGGCGTTGCCTGCCCACAGCTTCCTCCTCGACGGCGAGGCCATCGGCGTGGGCGATGACGAGCTACCCCAGATGTTCCAGGACACCATGAGCCAGTTCGGCCGTCAGGCCGACGGTGCTGGCGCCGGCCTGGCCTCCAGGTTCTTCGACATCCTCCACCTCGACGGCGACGACCTCATCGACCGGCCGCTCCGTGACCGGCTGGCGACGCTGGAGGCCTTGGCCGCGCCCTGGCGGATCCCGGGCATCATCACCGCCGATCCCGCCGAGGCCCAGCGGGTGCTCGACGAGGCCCTGGCAGCGGGGCATGAGGGCGTGATGGTCAAGGATGCGGACTCGCCCTACGAGGCCGGGCGCCGCGGCGGGGCCTGGCGCAAGGTCAAGCCCGTCCACACGCTCGACCTCGTAGTCCTCGCCGTCGAGTGGGGCAGCGGCCGGCGCCAGGGGTGGCTCTCCAACCTGCACCTGGGTGCCCGCGACCCCGAGGCCCCGGGAGAGTTCGTGATGGTGGGCAAGACGTTCAAGGGCCTCACCGACGAGCTGCTCACTTGGCAGACCCAGCAGTTCCTCGAGCTGGAGACGCATCGGAGCGGCCACGTCGTGTTCGTCCGGCCCGAGCTGGTGGTCGAGATCGCACTCGACGGGGCGCAGTCCTCGACCCGCTACGCCGGCGGTGTCGCCCTCCGGTTCGCCCGCGTGCGGCGCTACCGGCCCGACAAGTCCCCGGCCGAGGCGGACACCATCGACGCCGTCCGGGCCATGCTCCCCGGCCGCAAGGTGCAATCCCTGCCCGACGGCTGACGGGTGCGCCATGGGCCAGACTGGCCGACAGCAGCGGCACGAGCGAGGGGCTGGCGATGGCACAAGCGGTACGCGGGGTGATCGCCCGGGACAAGGGCGAGCCGGTCGAGCTGACCACGGTGATGGTTCCCGACCCCGAGGCGGGCGAGGCGCTGGTCGCCGTCCAGGCGTGCGGCGTGTGCCACACCGACCTCCACTACCGCGAGGGCGGCATCAACGACGACTTCCCCTTCCTCCTCGGCCACGAGGCTGCCGGCGTCGTCGAGGCCGTAGGTGGCGGGGTCCACGACATTGCGCCGGGCGACTTCGTGGTCATCAACTGGCGGGCGGTGTGCGGCCAATGCCGCGCCTGCCGCAAGGGCATGCCCCACCTGTGCTTCGCCACCCACAATGCCAGCCAGAAGATGACGCTCACCGACGGCACGACCCTGTCCCCCGCGCTGGGCATCGGTGCCTTCGTCGACAAGACACTGGTGGCCGCAGGGCAGTGCACGCCGGTCGACCCGGCGGTGTCGCCCGCGGTCGCCGGACTCCTCGGATGCGGCGTGATGGCCGGCCTGGGTGCCGCCATGCTCACCGGCAACGTCCAGCGCGGCGACTCGGTGGCGGTCTTCGGTTGCGGCGGGGTCGGCGACGCCGCCATCGCCGGCGCCAAGCTGGCCGGCGCAACCACGATCGTCGGGATCGACCTCGACGACCGAAAGCTGGGGTGGGCTCGGGACTTCGGCGCCACCCACACGGTGAACGCCGGCCGCGACGACCCCGTCGAGGCGGTGCGCGAGGCCACCGGCGGGTTCGGCGCCGATGTGTGCATCGAGGCGGTCGGCCACCCTGCCGTGCTGGAGCAGGCGTTCTACGCCCGTGACCTCGCCGGGACCGTGGTGCAGGTCGGGGTGCCCACACCCGACATGCGCTTCCCGGACATCCCGATGCTCGAGTTCTTCGGACGCGGCGGCGCGCTCAAGCCGAGCTGGTACGGCGACTGCCTGCCCACGCGGGACTTCCCGCTCCTCGTCGACCTCCACCTACAGGGCCGACTGCCGCTCGATGCCTTCGTGAGCGAGACCATCGGCCTGGGGGGGATCGAGGATGCCTTCCACAAGATGGAGCGCGGCGAGGTGTTGCGCAGCGTCGTCCTGATGGACGACGCTGCGGCCGCGGCTGCGGACGCGGCCGCAGTCGAGGCGGTGACGCCCGGCGAGCCGGGCGCACCGTGAGCGCCCGGCCTGGGCTACGTCTCCCAGTCTGACGACAGGTCTCGCTTCAAGGACTCGGCGAAGCCGGTCAGCGCGCCCAACAGTTCCTCGGAGCTGAAGGGCTCGCCGGCGTTGCGGACGCCCCAGACGACGTCGCCCTCGGCATCGCGGGACTTCACCAGCATCCACACCGAGATCGGCTCGTCGCCCTCGACCAGCGGCTCGTCGGTGGTGGCGGCGATGAACTCGGCGAGCTCCTGGGGGGTGCTGCCGGTGCCGCCGCGCGGCCCATTGGTGTCGCTCATGAGCCATTTGCTTAGCGCACCTGACAGGCATGGGAGGGCGCAGCAATCCCTCGGTAGTGCGGCAAACTCATGGTCATGGTCGGGATGCCGTCGCTGGGCCAGGTGCCGTTGATCGGCGGCGCACTCCAGCAGCAGCTCCTGGCACCGATCATCCGGACGCTGGCGGCCGACCGCCTTCCGTTCGAGCAGTACACCGATCCGCCGGGCGATCCCGGCCTCTTCGGCCCGGGCAGCGTCACCTGGCGGGTGCACGCGGATCCGTCGATGCTCATCGGCGGCCTGTCCGCCCTGTTGCTCCAGACTCTCCATCCGCTGGCCATGGCGGGCATCGCCGAGCACTCCAACTACCGCGAGGATCCGCTCGGCCGGCTGGGCCGCACCGGCTCGTTCGTGACCGGCACGACCTACGGTTCGACGGAGACCGCCGAGCGCCTCATCAGGCTCGTCAAGCGGATCCATCGCAAGGTGAGGGGCACCGCGCCCGACGGCCGTGCGTATTCGGCCTCCGACCCCGACCTGGTCGCGTGGGTCCACGTCACCGAGGTCTTCAGCTTCCTGCGGGCACACCAGCGATTCGTGCCCTTCCCGGTGCGGGGGGAAGAGGTGGATCGCTACTACCACGAGATGGCGACGATCGCCGAGCGGCTCGGTGCCACCGAGGTCCCACGCACGCGGGCGGCGATGCGCACCTACTTGCGGGCGATGCGGCCCCAGCTCGAGGCGAGCGAGCGGACGCTCGACGCCGTGGGGTTCCTGACCGCCCCGGGCCGTGATCCCCTCAACCCGTTGCTCTCCAGTGCACAGCAGGTGGTGATCCAGGCGTCCGTGGGGCTGCTGCCGGCCTGGGCACGGGAGATGCTGGGAATGCGGCACCCCACGTTGGTCGACTGGGCGACGGTGCTGCCGGCAACCCACCTGCTCATGGGGGTGTTGCGCTTCGCCGGAGGCCAGCCCCCGGCGCTGGTCGAGGCTCGGCGTCGCTGTGCGGCCGAGCCGGCGGCCTAGCTCAGCTGCCGGTGAAGTTCGGTTCGCGCTTCTCGAGGAAGGCGCGGGGGCCCTCCCGGGCGTCGTTCGACGCCACCACCGCCATGCCCAACTCGGACTCGCGCGCATACGCCTCGGGCTCGGGCACCGAGTCCGCCGCCAGCACGGACGCCTTGATGTTCCGCACGGCCAGCGGGCCGTTCCGAGCGATCCGTCCGGCGATCTCGCGGGCTCGTTCGAGGGCGGCGCCATCGGGGACCACGTGGCCCACCAGTCCCACCTCGTAGGCGCGCCGGCCCGAGATGGGCTCGCCGGTGATGAGCATCTCCATGGCGACCGTCCACGGGATCTGCCGCGGTAGCCGCACCGTCGATCCCGCCATCGGGAACAGCCCGCGCTGCACCTCGCTCACTGCGATCCGGGCGCCCTCGGCAGCCACCCGAACGTCGAACGCCTGGAGGATCTCGATGCCACCTGCGTAGCAGTAGCCCTCCACGGCGGCGATGATCGGCGTGGCCGGCCGATGTTCCTTGAGGAAGCCCTTGTAGATGAGGCTGGCGTCGGCCCGGATGCGGTCCTCGAACTCGTTTTCGGCGGGCTTGCCGGCGATCATCGCCCCCACCAGCCGATCGAGGTCGGCGCCCGCAGAGAAGTTGCCGCCGGCGCCGGTCATGATCGCCACGCGCACGCCATCGTCGGCATCGATCATGTCCCAGGCGTCGCACAGCCGGCACAGCATCTCGGCGTTGAACGCGTTGCGCTTGTCGGGACGGTTCAGGGTGAGGGTGACCACGGAACCGTCCCGGTCCACGAGCACCGCGGGCTCTGGCGCTTCTGACATGCCGTCAACTCCAATGTCCAGGTCACAGGCGTTTTTGGCCGCTTGAGACACCAACCGGGTCAGCAACGGGATGCCAGCCCTGACAGACAAGTGCCCCCGCACCGTCGGAGCGGCCGGGGGGCCGGACACCAGGAGATTGGTCCCGATGTCGGAACCGAAATTACCGCTCACACACGCGGTCGTCGTATCCGGCGCGACGCACCCACGACGTGCGTGTCGTGGAGACGCGGCGGCCCGTGAGAGGCGTCCGCGCTGATTCGTGTCACGTCGAGGCCGCTGGAACCGTGGCGTTGGCACATAACCGGGTCGTGGGCGTGATGGCGATCGTCGTCCCCGAAATTGGCCCAGCGGCCTCACGAAGTCGGGACGCCCGAACCACGGAGGGCGATGAAAGCCCGGCTGGGTCCACCCTCCCAACGTGTGGCGACGACTACGACTGTGTGCGACGCCGTAGACGGCACCGGGGAGACATGCCCATGAGCATCACGACGACGGACACTTGGAACGGGTTCGAGAAGGGTGAGACGGTCACAGTGGCTGGGCTGCGAGGGGCCTTCACGTTCGAGGGTCACACCGTCACCGACTCAGGTCACGAGTGCTGCTGGGTGTACGGCGGCTCCCGCAACACGTGGGGGCGACGTGGCTTCCGGGCCGTCGATCCCAGCCGGGTCAGGAGGGCGGCCAAGTGAACGCCTCCAACAGAACCACCATCGCCCAAGGTACCGACATGTCCGGGGGCCTCATTGTTCCCGGCGGCCAGGAAGGCTCGCTCAGCTCCATCAGCTGTCGCTCGGGCCGGATGGGCTCGGCTCGCCCCCGACGCCCCGGACCAACGACACCAGCTCGTCGCCGTAGGCCGCCAGCTTCGCGGGCCCGATGCCAGGGCATGCGGCCAGCGCCGCCCGATCCATGGGCCGGCGCTCGGCGATGGCCACCAGGTGGCGATCGTGGATCACGACAAAGGCCGGCACGCCGTCGGCCCGGCTCCGGGAGCGCCGCCACTCGCGCAGGGCCGCCTCGAGGCGCGCCGTTCCGGGATCGACGGGGGCGGCCTGGCGCGCGGGGACGTCCGCCGGTTGCCGCGGCGGTGGCGACGCGTCGACCGTCGGCTCGGCCTCGAGCTCTGCCGGCGTGGCGTCGCGGTCGAGCTCCGCGAGGAACGGAGACGGACGAGACGCGTCGGCCAGCACCTCCACCTGGCCGATCGCCCGGGTGATGGCGACGTGGAACACCCGGCGCTCTTCCTCGAGCGCCGCTCGGCCATGCGAGAGCCGATGCGGCATGATCCCGTCGGTCGCGCCGAAGACGACGACCCGCCGCCACTCCCTGCCCTTGACCCGATGGATGGTCGAGAGCACGACACCGTCGTCGTCGCCGGGCCGGGTGAGCGCGGTGCGAAGCCACGACTCGAACCCGCCGGGATCGGGGTGGAGGTCGGCGACCTGCAGCAGGGCCTCGAGGTCGTCGCGATGGGACTCTCCGGCCACGCCGCTGGCGTCGAGCAGGTCGACGGCCTGGCCCAGCCCCACCGCGTCGCGGACGTGCTCGAGGACGCTGCGGGTGTTGCCGGAGCCGGCGAGGGCGGCCAGGTTGGCCAGGTCGGTCGCCAAGCCGTCGACCTTCGCCGCCACCTTGACATCGTCGATGCGCCCGGCGGCCCGCCGGACGTCGTCTACCGAGTGGCAGCGGCCCAACCAGCGCTCGATCCAGTTGGGCAGGCCCCGGCTGGGACGCCGGTACACCTCGATCAGGTCGCGGGGGTCCATGCGGCCGGCGTCGGCCGCGATCCGCACGTAGGCGAGCGCGGCGCGCAGGCCGGTGCGGGTGAGCACGTCGGCACGCAGGATCGACGCGACCGGCACCCCCGCCTCGACCAGCGCCACGTGGGGGGCGAGCAGGAGCGACCCGACCCGGGTCAACACGGCGACGTCGCACGGCCGCGCCGCACCGTCGCCGCCCAGCCACGCCCTCACCACGTCCACCAGCTCCGTCGCCCCCTCCTCGGGGACGTGGCGCCGCACCCGGAACGCGTCGCCCTCGGGCGCGTCGGCCGTCACCGGATCCGCGCGCGCGGCCCGGACCTGCTTGACCACCCGCACGCGGTTGCGGGTGAGGAGGTGGCTGGCGGCGTCGACGACAGCCGGCGGGCAGCGATAGTTCACCTCGAGGGCGTGCTCGGCGGCGGCGGGGAAGAAGCGGCCGAAGTCGGTGAGGAACCGCGGCGACGCCCCGGCGTGGCCGTAGATCACCTGGTCGTCGTCGCCGACGCCGAACACGTCGAAGCGTGGGGTCGACAGCAGCCGGATGAGCAGCACGTGCGCCGGTGTGAGGTCCTGGAACTCGTCTACCAGGAGATGCCGGTGGCGGGCCTGCTGGGCCCGGCGGAACGCACCGTCGCCGAGGAGCAGCTCGATGGCCAGCAGCACCTGCTCGTCGAAGTCGACGACGCCCCTGCGCCGTAGCTCCACCCGGTAGGCCGGGAAGGCGTCGGCGAGCCCGGGAACATCGCCGCGCTCGTCTTCTACGGCGATCGGGTCGCGCAGCCCCAGCCGTACGGCGGACAGCGCCTCCACATAGGGCGCCAGCGGATCGGTGTTGAGGCGGCGGGCCCCCCGGGGAACCAGCGGCTCGAGCAGCCGCCGGACCTCGCGGACGTCGGCCACGTCGGGGCGACGGCCGAGCCCGGAGGCCACGAGCTCATAGCCGAGGGCGTTGAGGGTGAGGATGCGGGCGCCGACCCCCGCGGTGCGGGCAACCATCTCGTCACGCGCCTTGCGGTTGTAGGCCACGGCAACCACGCCCTCGGGCTCGTAGCCGCGGGCGACGAGAAGATGCCGCAACCGTTCCGTGAGCACGCGGGTCTTGCCCGACCCCGCGGGGGCGATGACGCGCGCCGGCCCGGACCCGTGGTCGACCGCCCGCAGCTGGTCGGCGGCGAGCCTGCCGTCGGCGGGCCCACCGTCGTGGGCCGGGACCGGCGTGAGTCGCCCCCAATCGATCGACTCGGCGTGGACGACCGCCGCCTCACCGACGGTACCGGCGCCGACGTCGCCCCGCGGCCCACCGTCGATCCATGCCGGAGTGCCGTCGGGCAGTACCACGTCGGCCGCGCTGCCGTCGATCGCGTCGCCGTGCAGGGCCGCGGCGGCGCCGAGCCGCTGCGCCTTGCGCCCCCACCACCACACGGGCTCGCCGTCACGGGCGTCGTACGTGTTGGCCCACACCAGGAAGTGGAGCCGGTCGTGCCACAGCTCGAACCCTGGGTCGAGCCGCCACGGCTCGGCCACCTCGATGTCGGGCGGCTCCCGGAAGTGGGCGGGATCGGCAACGAGCCTCACCACCACGGCCCGCCGGGCCGCCCACGCCTCGTGCAGGAGGGCGACCACGCCGGCGGGATCGGCGAGCGCGTCGTCGTCGACGACGACCTCGGGCGCGCCCGCCCACGGCTGCGGCACGGGATCTCCCACGTTGACGACGATGCCGCGACCAAGCATGGCGGGAGGGTTCACGGGCACGCGGGCCAGGCTAGGCAGCCCCTGTGACAGCCAGGGAGAGATCGCGTTCTGCTCGCCGTGCAGCTACATCCAGTGACGTCAGGGTCAGTCGCCGCCGGTCTCGCCCGCCGCACCGACGTCGGCCGGGACGCTCGCAGGTTCGATGTCGATGCCATAGCCGTTGCGCTCTGCCAGGGCCCCGTACTCGTTGATCTCGCCGGCCTGATTGCGGGCGATGCGGGCCGCCAGCTCTTGGACGTCCCCGTCGCCGGCGTTGGCGAACGCGTACTCGGCCATGTGCAGCCCGCCCCGGTGGTGCTCGGCCATGAGGTCCAGGAACAGAGCGTCGAGCTCGGCACCGCGGGCGTCCCGCAGCTGGTCCAGCTGCTCGTCGGTTAGCAGGCCGGGCATCTGCTCGACCGGCACCGGCATGTCCATCCAGGCCATGGCCTCGTCCGACCGGTCGCTCAGCGCATAGCCCCAGTCGTCGAGCATCTGGGTCATGAGGCCGATCTCGTAGCCCTGGAACACGAGGATCTCCCGTGCGTAGCTGCGCACGGTCGGATCCTCGCCGTTGGCGACCACCAGCGTCGCCACACCCAGGGCCTGGTCGTGGTGCGTGAGCATGTCCTGGAGGAAGCCGACGTCGACCGATCCCCCGCCGGGGGGCCGGTCGCGGGCGACGACCACCCCAATGGCGATGCCGAGGAACACCAGAGCCGCAGCCAGGATCGCCTGCTTGGCCCACCCCAGCCGGCGGGCGAGGTCGGCATCGGTGTCGGCGTCATCGTCGTCGGCATCCCGAGCTCGGTCGCCGTTCTCGGCAGCAACGGCGGACCAGGGGCGCGCATCCGTGGTCACGTCGTCGTCGTCCATGACCCACCATGCTGGCACCCGATCCGCCTGATTCCGCCCCCGGGGCGCTCGGGGAGCGGGGGGCCGGTGCAGGCCGGCGGGTCAGTCCGAGCGCTGGTAGCGCCAGCCGGCGTCGTCCATGACCAGGCGGTGGCGGGGACCGGGCGCGGCGAGGTCACCCGACTCGTAGGCGGCGTCCGGGGCCCAGACGGCGACGAGGACGCCGTCGGCGTCGACCATGTGAGTGCTGAACCGTTCCAGGTCGCGGCCGCCGGCGTCGGCCAGGGCGGCCGCCGTGTCGGGCAGGCCGACGAGACGATGGAGCGTCACCCAGGTGGGCGGGACCATCTTGATCTCGCCGGACCGGTGGCGCTCGAGGGCGGCTGCGGGGGTGGTCCAGACGTGGTCCCCGATCTCGCCGCCGTCGACGATCACCTCGGCGGCCCCAGCGGGCAGTGCGGCCAGGAAGAACCAAGTGGCGAACCGTCGGGGCGCCTCGGGCGGCGGGAACCAGTGGGCGAAGGGCAACAGATCCGTGGCGTCGAGCAGCAGGCCGGTCTCCTCCTGCGCCTCCCGCACGGCCGCACGCCGCACTCCCTCGAACCCGTCACCGTCGCCCGACTCGACGCGGCCGCCCGGGAACACCCAGAGCCCGCCGAACGCCTGGCCCTTGGTCTTGCGCAGCATGAGGCACTCGAGCCCACCCTCGCCGTCACGGACGAGGACCACGGTGGCGGCGTCGACGACCGGCGTGTCGCCGGTGCCGGTGAGGACGTCCTTCATCCCCAGCAGGATGTCAGGGCGAGGCGCTGGTCGCGCCATCGATGGGTGGTGGTCGGGACTCCACCTCCCCGCTCGGCAAGGGGTTTCCGTGGGCGAGGGCATTGGCCACGTCGGCGGCATGGTCGCGGCCCGCTCGCAACAACCCCATGGCGGCGTCGACATCGACCACCTCGCTCACAGTCCGACGACTCCGGCGGACCCAGGGCCCGAGCCGGCTCCGCAGGCTGACGCCCCGTAGCCGAGGCGCCCACAGCCGCCGTACCCGCCAGCGCTCTCCACTGGCCCGGGGTGTCCGCCCGGGCCCGGTCGACATCGATGGGGGCGATCGGCGTGTCAGAGGGCATATCGACATCATCCTGTGGGCGACAACGCGCGGTGGGTATGGAAAAGTTGGACCGAGGCAAGGAGGTGGTCCCGTGCTGATCGAGCACATCCTCTACGGCAAGGGTCACGACGTGGCCACGATCGGCCCCGACGCCTCGGTCGCCGAGGCCGTGGCGCTGCTTCAGGAGCACAACGTCGGGGCGCTGGTCGTGGTGGACGACGAGTCGCGCATCGCCGGCATCGTGTCGGAGCGCGACATCGTCCGGGCACTCGCCGAGGAGACGATCGGTCACACGTCGATCCTGGAGCGGCAGGTGTCCGAGCTCATGACGGAGGAGGTGGCGACGTGCGGGTCGCGGTCATCGGTCAACGACCTCATGCGGGTCATGACCGACCGGCGCGTCCGCCACGTGCCCGTGGTCGACGACGGGACCCTCACCGGCATCGTGAGCATTGGCGACGTCGTCAAGTCTCGCATCGGCGAGCTCGAGACCGAAGCCGGCACGCTGCACGACTACCTCTCCTCGGGCCGCACGTGACGGTAGCGGCGCGCCCCGGGGGATTCAGAACTCGATGCCCTTGAGTGCCGAGACCCCTGCGTCATAGGCGTGCTTCACCTTGCGCATCTCGGTCACGGTGTCGGCCACCGCGACCAGCTCGTCGGGCGCATCCCGTCCCGTGGCCACCACGCTGGTGCGGGGTGCGCGGCTCCGCACCGTCTCGGCGACCTCCGACGTGTCGATCCAGCCGAAGTTCATCGGGTACGTGATCTCGTCGAGGACGAGCAGGTCGTAGTCCCCCGACGTCAGCATGTCGGCCGCCACCTTCCACGCCTCACGGCCCAGCTCGGCGGTGCGTTCGAGGTCTGTCGACTCCCACGTGAACCCATCGCCCAGCGTGTGCCACTCGATGCCGAGCTGGTCGGCGAGCTTCCGCTCGCCGGTCTTCCACTTGCCGCCCTTGACGAACTGCACCACCCCGACCCGCCAACCCCGGGCCCAGCCCCGGACCATCACACCGAAGGCGGCCGAGGACTTCCCCTTTCCGTGACCGGTGTTGACGAGGACGATCGACTGCGCGCGGGCCATGACGCGGAGACTAGGGGGACGGTTCGGACGTGAGGGGCGGATTGCTGGTGTGCGGGACCGGCAGCGACGCCGGCAAGTCGTTCCTGGTGGCCGGGTTGTGCCGGTTGCTCGCCGGCCGCGGCGTGAAGGTCGCGCCCTTCAAGGCGCAGAACATGGCGCTAAACGCCGCCGTCACGGCCGGCGGCGCCGAGATCGGGCATGCCCAGTGGGTGCAGGCGCTGGCCGCCGGCGTGGAACCCGAGGCGGCCATGAACCCCGTGCTGCTGAAGCCCATGGGCGAGCGTGCCAGCCAGGTGATCGTGATGGGCCGGCCGATCGGCGTGCAGTCCGCGCGCGACTACCACGGGTCGAAGCGGCACCTCATGCCGGTGGTACTGGAGGCGCTCGCCGACCTGCGATCCCGCTACGACGTCGTGATCTGCGAGGGGGCCGGCAGCCCGGCCGAGATAAACCTGCTGGACCGGGACATCGTCAACCTGCCCCTGGCCGACGCCGCCGGGTTGCCGGCCATCGTCGTCGGCGACATCGATCGCGGCGGGGTGTTCGCCGCGCTCCACGGCACCGTCGAGCTGCTGCCCCCGCACCTGCGGAGGCTGGTGCGTGGCTTCGTCATCAACCGGCTGCGCGGGGACCCCGCTCTCCTCGGTGACGCCTGTGGCGACCTCGAGCGGCGCTGCGGCGTTCCCACCCTCGGCGTGATCCCGCACATCCCCGGCGCCGACCTCGACGCCGAGGACTCCCTCACCCTCGACCGGTTAGCGGCGGGCGACCCGACGTCCGGAGCGTGCGTCGATGCCGACATGCTCGACGTGGCGGCGATCCGGTGGCCGCGGGTGTCGAACGCGGGCGACCTCGATCCCCTGCGGCTGGAGCCCCAGGTCGCCGTCCGCTGGATGCGGTCGCCGGCCGATCTGGGCCGGCCCGACCTGGTCGTGCTGCCCGGGTCGAAGGACACCCGCGGCGACCTCGCCTGGTTCCGATCAACGGGACTTGCCGACGCCGTGACACGCGCCGCCGGCGGCGGCACCGCGGTCTTGGCGGTGTGTGCCGGCGTGCAGATGCTGGGCGGCAGGATCGACGATCCCGGTGGCGTCGAAGGCCCCGCCGGCACCGACGCCGGTCTGGGCTGGCTACCCCTCGCGACGCGGTTCGATGGCGACAAAGTGCTGGACCGGCCCGAGGGGCTGGCGGTGGCGGGACCGGGTGCCGGGCAGCGGGTTTCCGGCTACCGCATCCACCACGGGCGTGTGGGACCGCACGGCGGCGCGGCCGCCTGGCTGGTGGCCGACGACGGCGACGTGCTCGGCTGGCATGCCGGCGGCGTGTGCGGCACGACGCTGCACGGCCTGCTGGAGGACGACGGCTTCCGGGCCGCGGTGCTGCGCTGGGTCGCCGATCGGTCGGGCAAGCGGTGGCGTCCGGGCACCGCGCGATTCGCGGAGGCGCGGTTCGAGCGGTTCGACCGCATCGCCGCCGCCATCGAGGCGCACGTCGACCTCGATCGCCTCGGCGGCCTCATCGAGGAGGCAGGGACGGGACTTCCCTGAGCACGACGCCCTCCCACCTGCTAAGTAAGCGAGCAGGCAGGCTGGGAGGAGTTGGGGTGATGATCGGCGACGCACGGCGAGCGGATCCGGCACGGCGATTCCCCTTCTGCGCCGTCATGGCCCAACCGGACGCGCAGCTGGCGCTGCTGCTGGCGGCCATCGATCCGGCCATCGGCGGGGTGCTGCTGCGAGGCGACAAGGGATCGGCCCGTTCGACGCTGGCGCGGGGTCTCGCGGGCCTGCTCCCGGGGTCGGCCCGGTTCGTCGACGTGTCGCTCGGGGTGACCGAGGATCGGATCCTCGGCTCGATCGGCACCACATCCGGGCCGACCGACCGGGAGACGCAGTTCCGCGCCGGCCTGCTGGCGGCGGCGCACGGCGGGGTCCTCCATCTCTCGGCCGTCAACCTGCTCCCCGACCACCTCGTCGAGGTGCTGCTCAGCGTGGCGACCTCGGGCATCAACCGGGTCGAGCGCAGCGGCATCTGGCACGAGCACCCGGCTCGGTTCGTACTCGTGGCGTCCATGGACCCCGACGCCGGCGAGCTCCGCCCGCAGCTCCTCGACCGGTTCGGTCTGCTGGTGGACGTGACGACGCCTGACGACCCGGCATTGCGGGCCGAGGTGGTCCGCCGCCGGTTGACCCACGACTCGGGTGGCCTCGTCGACGGCCACGAGGGTGACATCGTGCTGCGGGCCCGGCTCGCTGCCGCCATGCCCGCGGACCTGCCAACGGCGGTGGTGGACTTCGCCTGCCACTTGGCCGCCGGCCTGGGTGCCGAGGGCCTGCGCGGCGACCTGGTGCTGTGCCGGGCCGCTTCCGCCTTTGCCGGCTGGGAGGGACGCTCGATCACCACTGAGGCCGACGTCGAGCGGGTGGCGCCGCTGGCGCTGGGCCACAGGCGGCGACGCCGTCCCTTCCACCCACCTGCCCTCGCACCGGGCGAGCTCGAGCGGGCCCTGGATGCCGCACGCCATGCATTCGTGGCCGTCGGCAACGGCGCGGGCGGCGGAGGTGGTGCCCCCGCCGCCGAACCGAGCGCCGACGAGGACCAGCCCACGACCACCGCCACCGCGCCAGGCACCCCGGGCGATCCCGGCAACGCCGGGGTCGGCCAGGAGCGCGAGACCGCGGAGGAGGGCGAGCCCGCAGACGTCATGGCCGACAACGAGCCCGCGGACGAACAGCGGCCCGTCGACGACCGCGCGGCCGGCGACGGGCGCGAAGGCGGCGAGGAGAGCAAGCCCGACATCGAACGCGGCGAGGAGGCGGAATCCGAGCGGGCCGAGGTCGCCCGAGAGGAGGGTGACGCCGATCACCGGGCGGGACGGCACACCGAGGCCGCAGGGCCTGTGGCCAACCCGGGCGGGCCCGCGGCGCGGCCAGCGGCCAGCAGCGAGCCACTTGCCGGCGTCGACGAGGCCGCCGCGAAACCCCCGCCGTCGACGGGCACCGACGAACCAGCCGCCCAGGGGAGCTAGTACCGCACGAACAGGCCCTCGCGGGCCTACTGGCAGGCGGCCGGTGCCAGGGGAGGGACACCGGCCGCCATTCGATGAGACGGCCGTGTCCGCACGGCCCGCCCGCGAGGGTTGGTCACCCGCCAAGCGACCATCCCTCACGACCGCGCGTGACACGGCCGCCTTCGTCCCGGGCACCCACGGCGCGTGACCGCGAAGTGGGTGCTCGGGTCGCCACGCCAGCCGAACATGAGCCGATCAGCCCGGCGTTAGTCGCTCCCGCCCGCCGCCGGTAGCGACCCTCGCCTCGTCACTAGAGTGCGGCCCGTGTCGAGGCCTTACCGCTTCGCGCCGCCACGGCCGGGTCGCCCGCTGATCCGGCGATCCCTGCTGCTGCAGCGGATGCACCAGCGGTGGGAGCGACGCGTCACGGTGCTCGCTGCCGGGCCCGGCTTCGGCAAGTCGTCTCTGCTGGTGCAGGCGATCGACGAGAACGCCCTGGCACCCCGCGGTGACGACCACTGGCTCGGCTGCGATGCGGGCGACGGCGACCATCGAACGTTGGCCGACGGGCTCGCCAATGCCCTGCGTACCGACATGCCCCGGCTCCACGAGCACGGCGACGTGGGCCCCACGGAGCTTGGTGCCGCCCTAGCCGACAGCGTCTGGCGTAGCGCGCCCCGCCAGGTGTGCCTCGTGCTCGACGACGTGCATGAGGTCCCGGCCGACTCGCAGGCGGCCGGGCTGCTGGCCACCCTGGTGGACGCGCTGCCCGCCAACGGCCACATGGTGCTCGCGGGCCGCCAGGAGCCGCCCGTTCCGCTGTCCCGGGTCGCGGCCCAGGGCTGGCTCGCTCGCATCGATGAGTCCGAGCTGGCGTTCGCCGAGGCAGAGCTGGAGTCGTTCGCCCGCCTACGCGACGTGCCCCTCAACCGGGTGAACGACCTCGGCGGATGGCCGGCGCTCGCCGAGCTGCGCACGTTGGGCCCGGGCCACGGCGTCGACGGCTTCCTGGCCGAGGAGGTGCTGGCGCACCTGTCGGACGACGAGCGCCGGGCGGTGGCGGTGGTGGCCGCCGTCGGGGGTGCCGACCAGGCGCTGCTCGACCGGATCCTCGCTCGGCGGGTCGACCTGGCCACGCTCGCGAGCCGCATCCCCCTGGTCACGAGCGACGACCGCGGCTGGCACGCCATCCATCCGCTCTGGTCCGAGCGGCTCAGCGCCGGGATCCTCGACCCCGACGACATCGCCGAGGCCCAGCGCCGGGCCGGGCTGGCGCTGGTCGCCCGCGACCTCCAGCAGGGCGCCGGCCTCCTGATCCGCGCTGGCGCCGACGACGACCTGCGGAACGCGCTACGCACGTCGTGCCGGGCGCACGCGCTCCCGGCCTCGGCCCAGGGGCTCGGCCGGCTGACCCGGGAGCTGCCGGAGGAGGTGCGGTCGACCCCCGAGGGCGAACTGCTGGCGGGCATCGCGACCGCCGCCACCGACATCGACCGGGGCGTCGAACTGCTCGAATCGGCGGCACAGCGGTTCGCCGACCCCGACGAGGGCGGGGAGGGTGGCGAGCTCGGGCTGCTCAGCGCCGTCGAGCACCTGGCGATCTGCGCCCACTGGCGGGAGGACGTGGCGCTGCTCGAGCGGCTGCTTCCCTACGCCGACCAGCTAACCAGGATCCCCGAGGCGCAGGGACTGTTGGGCCTCGGTCAGGCCCTGCTGGCCGACACGGCCGGCGACGCGCGGGGGGTGCTGGCGGCCCTCGACGCGATCGACCCCGGGGCGCTGGGACCGTACTGGTTGCCGCAGGTGGCGTGGCTGAGGGCCACGGCACTGCTGGCCCTCGGGTTCCCGGAGGCGGCGCGACGGGGCGTCGAGGTGGCGGTGGCCGAGGCCGGGCCGTCGCTGCGAGGCGGGCTGACCATGCTCGAGGTCAACGCACTGACCCATTGCGGCGAGCACGAGGCGGCCGCGGCGGCCCTCGACCGGATGCTCACCCAACTCGCCCCGGCGGGCAACGACCATCTGTTGGCCATCGCCCACACCATGGTGGTGGCGCGCTGCGCCCTCGACGGAGACCTCGACCGCGCCGAGCAGCACATGGCGCGAGCTCGCCAGCACGCGGGCCCCAGCCCGCGGCCATCGCTCCAGGCCTCGATGCTGGCGGCCGAGGCGACGCTGGCGCTGGCCATCGGCGACGAACGCGGAGCCGCCGAGCTGTTCGTCGCGCAGCTGGCGGACCACAAGCTGACCGAGGGTCGCCAGGCCTACGGCCACCTTCGCCGCATCGCCATGCTGTACGTGCTGGTCCCCGAGACGCGGGAGCCGTTTGAGCAGCTGGATCTCGGACCGGCGTACGTGACGGGCCTGGCCCTCGCCCAGGCGCTCGTCGCCGCCCGGGAGGGTGGCGACCTGGCGACGGCCGCGGCCCTCACCCCCGAGCACTGGGCGGCGGCGCGGGCCTTCCTGCCAGTGAGCTGGCGCGCCGAGCTGGCCTGCTCAGCGGTGGCCGGCGGGCAGAGCGACGCCGAGGCATTGGTGAAGGACCTGGGCCCGGCGGCCCGCCCCTCCCTTCGCCAGCTGGCGGACCGGTCGAACGCGCCGCGGGCGCTCCGGACTTGGGCCCGGTCACTGCTCGACGCCCTGCCCACGGTTCCGGCGGCCCCGCTGGAGCTGGGCCTGCTGGGCCCGACGACCCTGCGGCGCGCCGGCCGGGCGGTCGACCATCCCCACTGGCGGCGGGAACGGGTCCGCGCCCTGCTCTTGCTGCTCATGACCCGGGGTGGCGGCACCCGCGAGGAGCTGGCCGGTGCGCTCTGGCCCGACTTGGCTTCGGCGGCGGCGATGCGCAACCTGCGCGTGACACTGTCGTACCTGCTGGCGGTCCTGGAGCCCGACCGCGCCGAGGGGGCACCTTCGTGCTTCGTGCGCGCCGAGGGGGCGGGACTGCGCCTGACGGGACACGACTGGCTGCGGGTCGACGCCTGGGAGATGGAACGACTGCTCGACCTCGGTGCACAGGCCGAGAGCCTCGGGGAGCCGTCGGCCGCACTCGACAGCTACCGGCGGGCGGTCGACCTCTACCGGGGCCCCTACCTGATCGATGCCGGCTACGAGGAATGGGCCCTGCCGCATCGCGACCGCCTGGTTGCCCGCTTCGTCGCCGGGGCGGTGCGGGCCGGGGAGCTGACGCTCGCCGGCGGCGACCCGGACGAGGCGCTGCACCTGGCGTCCCGGGCGCTCGAGGCCGAACCTTGGTCCGAGCCCGCGCACCGCTTGGCGGTGGCCGCCCACGTCGCGCGCGGCGATCGTGCCGCCGCCCGCCGCGCCATGCACACCTGCCTTCGGCAACTCGACGAGCTCGGCGTCCCGCCCACCGAGGACACCGAGATCGTGTTCCGGGCCGTCACGGGCTGACCGTCGGCTCGGGGGTGCGGCTACCGGGCCGGGTCCAGGGGGCGGGCATCGAAGAACGCCGTGATCGTGGCGATCTTGCCGTCGCGGACCTGGAACCAGCCGGCGGTGGGGATGGTGCCGGCCGAGGTGGTCACGAGGTCGTAGATGAGGCAGACGTCGTCGCCGTCGGCGATGACCTTGTGCTGCTCGGACGCCTTGACGATCTGCTTCAGGCCCTGGAGCCCACGCATGCATTCGTCGATGCCGTCGGCGGTTCCCAGCGGCCCGGCGAAGGCGACGTCGTTGCGGAGCGTCGAGCGGGCGGTGTCGAAGTCTCCGCTGGTCCAGGCCTTCACATATGTCGTGACGACGGAGCTGGCGTCGGATCGGGGCATGGCGACCTCCTTCGAGAGCTCGGCGGCCGTACCAGTGTCTGTACTGCCCCGCCGTTACGGCCCTCACCACGCCAGTTCGTCGCAGCCCTCGTGGGTGTCGGGCTCCACCTGGAGCGTGGCGTGCCCGATCCCGTGGCTGTCACGCAGCACGACCCGGGCCCGGTCGAGCACCCCGTGGGTGTCGGTGCCGTCCCTCACCATGAGGTGCACGGAGGCGACGTCCATCTCCGACGTCAGCGTCCACACATGCAGGTCATGGACGTCGACTACGCCGTCGATGGCCTGCAGCTGCGCCTCGATCACGGCCAGGTCGGTGCCGAGCGGTGCCGCCTGCACCAGGATCCGCATCGCCTGGGCGCCCAGGCGCCAGGCGCGGGGCAGGATGAAGAGTCCGATGGCCACGCCGACGGCGGGGTCAACCCATTCCCACCCCGTCACCTGCAACACCACCGCTGCCACGATCACGCCCAGCGATCCCAGCAGGTCGGAGAAGACCTCGAGGTAGGCGCCCCTGACGCTGAGGCTGGCCTTGGAGCCGTCGCGGAGCAGCCCGAACGCCACCACGTTGGCGACGAGGCCCACGATGGCCACGACCAACATGGGCCCGGCCAGCACGTCGGTGGGGTTGTTCCAGCGCCGGGCGGCCTCGACCAGCACGTAGATCGCCACCCCGAACAGCAGCACCGCATTGGCCAATGCCGCCAGGATCTCCAGGCGGTAGAGGCCGAACGTGCGTCCCCGAGTGAGCGACGAGCGGTCTGCCACATGGATCGCGGCCAAAGCCATGCCCAGCCCGCCGACGTCGGTGAGCATGTGGCCGGCGTCGGACACCAGGGCCAGGGACCGCGTGGCGAAGCCGGCGACGACCTCGACCACGGTCACCACGCTCAGCAGGGCCAGCGCCGCCACGAGCCGCCCCTTGTAGCGGGTCGCGGCACGATCGCCGGCCGGCGGCCGCTGCAAATGTCCGTGGCCGTGGGCGTGCGCCATGCTCACGCCGCCTATCGTCGCAGCTGGACGAGGAGGACGACATGGACGTGACCGATCTTCACCGGCGCACCGTCGCCGAGTTCATGAAGCGGCTGGAGGGAGTCGGCGACCAGTGGGACGCGCCGACGCCGTGCCGGGACTGGGACGTGCGGGCGCTGGTCAACCACGTGGTCTACGAGAACGTCTGGACCGTGCCGATGATGGAGGGCGCCTCCATCGACGACGTGGGCGACCGCTTCGAGGGCGACCTGCTGGGCGACGACCCGGTCGCCGCGGGACGGGCCGCCGCCGACGCCGCCACGATCGCCGCCGCCAGCGGCCTGGTCGCGGGGCGCACCGTGCACCTCTCGTTCGGCGACACGCCGGCCGAGGAGTACGCCTACCAGCTCGCAGCCGACCACCTGATCCACGGCTGGGACCTGGCCGCCGCCACCGGGGGCGACCGGCGGTTCGATCCCGAGCTGGTCGACGCACTCGCCGTCTGGTTCGCCGACCGCGAGGCCACCTACCGCAGCGTGGGCGCCATCGCCGATCGGCCAGCCGGGGAGATCCCCGACGATCCCCAGGACCGGCTCATCGCCGCGTTCGGGCGCCGGCCCGACTGGACTGCGTAGCGCCCCTCGCAGCGCGCCGGCGACGGATGCTCGCTGGCGGTCAAGCCGTCAGGTCACGGCCGCCACCGGAGGCGAACCCGCCCGCAGGTTGCCCGTGACCTCCGTGACCGCCAACCATGTGTCGGTCACCGGCGCGACACTGCCGTCGTCCGGCACCCGGACCATCGAGGTCACCGCCGAACGGGCGGGCACGCCGCTGGTCTCCAGCTTCGAGGTACCCATCCGATGAAACTCCGCTCGTTCGTGATCGCCGTGAGCGTCGCTGCTCTCGCCGCGGCCGGCCTGCTGCTCGGGCCGCCCGCCGGAGCGCAGCAGGGCGAGGGGATCGTCAATCTGGAGGCCGCCCACCCGGCCGGCACGTCGGTGCACTTCATCGTGCGGGTCACCTGGGAGAACGACGGACATCCCGCAACCGACTCCGTCGTCACCGCCACCGCCAGGGGCAGCGACGGCACCGAGCTCACTCCGGTCACGCTGGCACCGATCGACGACGAGGGCCGCTACGCCAACGCCATCGACTTCGGGTCCCCCGGGACGTGGATGGTGCGCTTCACGTCGAGCGACCCGACGGCTACCGCCGAGGTCACGGCGACTGTCGAGGCCGCGGCGACCGGCGGCGACGGTGGCGAGGGTGGATTTGCAACGGCTGACGACGACACCGGGGCCAGCGCGGCGTCGAGCTCCAACGACGCCGGCGACAGCGGGATGCCGATCTGGCTCATCGTCGCCGCCGCCGTCGTGGTCTTCGGCGGGGCCTTCCTGGGCCTACGGACGGTGCGTCGCTACCGCACCGAGGCCTCCAGCGAGGAGGCGCAGTTCTCGGATCTGGATGCGGCGCGGACCGCAGCCAAGCCCTCGGATGCCCCGGGGGATGCGGCACCGGGGCCGAAGGCCGACGCGTGATCCGGCGGCCGATCGGGGCGGCGGCATTCGTCGCCACGATCGCTCTGGTCGCGATGGTGAGGGCCGATCCGGCGGCCGCTGATCCGCCGGTGCCGACGGACTACCGGTCCACGGTCGACGCCATCGACCCTGCGGCCGACGGGCTGCGGGCCGAGGTGGTGGGCGGTGACGGCTTCCTGGAGCTGCGGGTGGACCGCGGCCTCGAGGTGGTGGTCACCGGCTACCAGGGCGAGCCCTACCTCCGATTCCGCCCCGATGGCACCGTGCAGCGCAACCGCCGGTCGCCCGCGACCTACGTGAACGACAGCCGGAACGCGGTCGCCGAGGTGCCGGGCAGCGCCGATCCCGAGGCCGACCCCGACTGGGAGACCGTGGCGGACGGTGGCGCCTACGCCTGGCACGACCACCGCATCCACTGGATGGGTTCGGAGCGACCGGCGGGCGCCGAGCCCGGCGAGTGGACGAAGGCCTGGGCGGTCGACATCGAGGTCGACGGCAACCCCACGCGCATCAACGGCACGCTGGCCCTCGTCGAGGACGTCGACCCGCTGCCGTGGGTGGCGCTGGGGCTAGCTGTCGCCGCGGCGGTCGCGATCGCCGGCCGGCGGCGACCGCTGACGGTCGCGGCGGTGGCGGCGGCGGTCGCGGCGGCGCTGGCCACCGGCGTCGGCTGGGCGCAACGAGCCGACGCACCCGCGGGCAGCGGCGTGAATCCGCTCCTGGTCGCGGTGCCGGCCGTGGGGCTGGCCGCCGCCGGGTTGGCGATCGCCCTGCACCGCCGGCTGGGCCGCAGGGCCCGCGCAGCGCTGACGCTGGCTTCCGCGGCCGCCGTCGCGGGATGGGGCGTGCTCCGACTCGACGTGCTGTCGAAGCCCGTGCTGCCCACCGTGCTCGACGCCTGGGTCGACCGCGCCGGCACCACGCTGGCCGTGGCACTGGCGCTGGCGTCCGCCGGCCTCGTCGTGTGGGGTAGCGGCCTGGTGCCGTCCGACGCTCGAGGGGGCGATACCCAGACCGGGACCGCCGCCACCGTCGCAGGGGGAGTTCGACGGTGACGGCGGTTGCGGCCAGACCCTGACAGGGGGAGGAACAGGGTCGGCGCTCCACGGCCTTGCCCGGCTGCAACGCGGGCCCACCCACAGTTGTTCCCGCCGCGGGCCGAAAATTCGCGGAATTTCGAAGCTGCGTCCGAAGGGCCAACAGGCAGCGGCCGCCGACGAGGTCGAGGAGGCGGCGCTCGTCGAGCCCCACTAGCCACCGATCTCGGCACCGGCCTGACACCACCCGACACCACAAGCGCAGTTTGACGGAGCCGTGGTCAGGGGACCGGGACCTCGGCGATCACCCGGTCCTGGTCGATGTCGGTGGTGCGGGCCACCACCTCGAGGTCCCAGGTGCCGGAGAACGGGATCTGGGCGCCCTGGGCGACGTACTGTCCGGGCCCGAGGCGTTGAAGGGTGAGGTCGAGCGGACCGATGTTCCGCTCGGGCAACGTGAGCGAGGCGGTGACCTCCTCCGGATCGATCGGGCTGCCGTCGTGGGCGGAGATGTTGATCTCGACCTCGGTGGGACCGACGGCCGCCGGGTCCACGGTGACCTGGATCGCGGTGAGGCTCCCGTGGACGGTGGTGTTGAACAGCCCGCCGGTGGCCGCGGGGGCATTGTCGACCGCCGTGGCACCGGGCACCGCATTGACCAACGCCGCCGTGACCGCCAACACGGCGACCGCGAGGGCGATCTCGGCTGCCACCGACCGCCTGAGCACCGAGAGCGGGGCCCGTCCAGAGGGCGACGCCCGCACCGCGCCGGGACCCGGCGACAATGCAAGGCTCGCCATGCGGGCCCGGGCGCGCTGGCGCACCCACGACCGGCTGGCCGCGGCCGCCGCCACCATGAGGACGACGAACCCGACCTTGACCAGCAGCAGGCGCCCGTAGGTGGTGTCCACCAGGGCGTCCCACGATCTGAGCTGGCGCCAGGCCTGGACGACGCCGCTGGCGACGATCACCATCACGGCCCCGAACGCCACGTCGGAGAACCGGGTGGCAATGGCCTCGGCGCGGCCGTCGCCGACCCTGCCGGTCGGCCACAGGACCGCCCCGAGTAGGAGCCCCAGGCCCCCCAGCCACACGCTGACGGCCGACAGGTGGACGAGGTCGGTCACCACGGCCAACCCGACGAGATCCCCGGACATGGCGTGGCCGGTGACCGTGATGGTGGCCAACAGCGCCAGGCCCCCGACGACGGTCGTGGGGAGCAGCGCCTGGGGGCGACCTTCGGTGGGCCGCCGTGCCAGGCGCGGGGCCACCACGCCCACCGCCGCCAGCAGCAGCAGGCGGACGAGCCAGGCCCGACCGGTCCTGGCCCCCAGCTCGTCACCGATGACGGAGGGGTCGAAGGCGTCGGCCAAAGATCCTCCGACGGCATAGGTGGCCTGCAGCGGGATGCTCAGCACGGTGGCGCCGAGGGCCACCCACCACGCGCCGGCCAGGATTCGTCGGGCCCGGGGGTCCTCGGCGCCCGGGGGCCACAGTGCAGCCACGAAGACGGCGCCGCCTACCAGCACCACCAGGCCCGCGAAGGCGGCGAAGCGCACGATGCCGTAGCTGACGCCGACGAGGCGGTCGGATCCGGCCCCAGCCAGCGCGTCGTCGACCAGGGCCTGAGCATCGACGTCGGACAACGCGGCGGCGGCATCCCCGACCCCGAACGTGAATGCGCCGCTGACCGGATGGCTGTCGGAGGAGAGCACCCGCCACGACACCACGTAGGTGCCGTCGTCGACGTCAGGCAGGTCGACGGCCACCGACGACCGCTCGCCGTCGAGGTGGCCCGGGTCACCGACGTCGATCCGGTCGCCCCCGGCGGTCAGGACCTCGACAGCGTCGTCGGACACGTCCACCGACTCGCTGAAACGGAGCACGACCCGTTCGGGCGCGACATCCAGCTGCTCTCCCGAAGCCGGTTCGGTGGAGATGAGCTCGGCGTGGGCATCGGCCGGCGCCGGACCGAGCGCCAGCCCGGCGGTGGCAACGGCCGCGACCAGGACGCCCGCCCCAGCCAGGCGTCGCAGCCTCATGCCACGCGCACCACGACCGACGGGCGGGGCGCCCGCCGCGCCAGGGCCCAGACGCAGCCGAGACCTGCCAGCGCCAAGGAGTGGACCGTCTCCCGGCCGAGCAGCGCGTGGCCCGACGCGAGGTCGACGCCCGACGTGACGACCATGGCTGCCACCAGGACGCCCACCAGCGGCAACATCCCCCAGGCGCGCGCCGGACGCCAGGCCACGACCAGGAAGCCCGCAGCCAGGCCCATGTCCCACGCGGTGAGCTCGTGGGCCAGGTGGATGGACGCGTGGCCGTCGTCGAGGAACCCGCCGGGCCAGGCCAACGCCACCTGTGCCAGGCCGATGATGGCCAGCACCACGCGCCACTCGACCGTCGAGAGCAGCCCTTGGTGTACCGGCGCGGCCGCCGCACTCGGCCGCACGAGCCGGGCGAGGCGCGCCGGGTCGACGGCGACCGGGTCGGTGGGCGATGCCAGGGACCGGAGCGCGGGCGAGGCGGCGGTGTCGGCCCAGGTCCGGCAGTCCGGGCATTCGGCAAGGTGGGCGTCGATCTCTCCGGTGGGAAGGCCGGGTTCCTCGCCATCGATCCGGGCCGAGATGGCTTCGCGGAAGCGGGTGCAGCGCATGTGGGAACAGTCGCTTGGCGACGCGATCCGGTTCCCGGGATCCTTCGGGCCGCTCGGGCCGTACACCACGAGATGGCATCGGATCGGGGCGAACCCCTACGTTGCGACGCCGTGGACGATGTGACGGCACTGGCACTGGCGGCCAGGGACGGCGACCACCTGGCGCTGTCGTCGTTCGTCCGCCGGACCTGGAGCGACGTCGTCCGCCTCGTCACCGCCGTAGCGGGCCGCGACCTGGCCGAGGACGCCGCCCAGGACACCTATGCGCGTGCCATCCGGGCCCTGCCCGCCTATCGCGGCGATGCCGGCGCCCGCACGTGGCTGCTGTCGATCGCCAGGCGGGCGGCCGTCGACGCCGTCCGGGTGGCGTCACGCCGGCGGCGGCTGACCCGGCTGCTGATGGACCGCGCCGAGCCGGTCACCGTCGAGATCAGCCTCGGCGACTCTGCGCTCGGCGACCAGCTCCTCACCCGCCTCGACGCCGACCGGCGGACCGCGTTCGTCCTCACGCAGTTGCTGGGGTTCGACTACGCAGGGGCTGCGGCCATCTGCGGGTGTCCGGTCGGGACCATCCGCTCGCGCGTGGCACGGGCCCGGGACCAGCTCATCCGCGAGCTGCAACCCATCGACCCCGGCTGACTGACCAGCTCTGGGTCGCAGTTGTGCGGACATGTGCCGCACAGCTACGACCAGTCTCGTGATGTTGCCGCCCGCTGCCGCGTCGCTACCGATCGTCGCCTGCCTCGACGAGCTCCGGGCGGCGCTCGGTGGGGCCGGGCACGCAGTCCTGCAGGCGGCGCCCGGGGCGGGCAAGACGACGGCGGTGCCGCTGGCCATCGTCGACGAGGCGTGGCTGGAGGGCCGGACGATCGTCATGCTCGAGCCCCGCCGGCTCGCCACCCGGGCCGCAGCCCGCCGGATGGCCGCGCTGCTGCGCCAACCGGTCGGCGAGACCGTCGGCTACCGCACCCGCGACGACCGGAGGGTCGGGCCCGCCACGCGCATCGAGGTGGTGACCGAGGGCATCCTCACCAGGCGGCTGCAGCGCGACCCCGGCCTCGAGGGCGTGGGACTGGTGATCTTCGACGAGTTCCACGAGCGCAGCCTCCAGGCGGACCTCGGGCTGGCTCTGGCCCTAGACGCCCGCCGCCACATTCGCCCCGACCTGCGCGTGCTGGTGATGTCGGCGACGCTGGACGGCGACCGGATCGCCGGGCTGCTGACCGTGCCGGGGGGTGAGCCGGCGCCGGTGATCACCGGCGAGACGCGATCCCATGCGATCGACGTCCGCTGGGCGCCGCGGCGGCCACGCGAACACCTGGAGCCGGCGATGGTCACCGCCATCCGGCGGGCGCTGCGCGAGACCGCCGCCACCGAGGCCGAGGGCGACGTGCTCGCGTTCCTGCCCGGCGCCGCGGAGATCCTGCGGACCGCCGATCAGCTCGGCGCCGCACTCGGTCACGACGCAGCTGTCGACGTCCACCCGCTGTTCGGGGCGCTAGCGGCCGCCGAGCAGGACGCCGCCCTGGCCCCGGGGCTGGCCGGGCGGCGCAAGGTGGTGCTGACCACCGACATCGCCGAGACCAGCCTCACGGTCGAGGGCGTGCGGGTGGTGGTCGACGCCGGCCTGGCGCGTCGGCCGGTGTTCGACGCCGGAACCGGGCTCACTCGGCTGGTCACCGTGCCCGCGTCGCGGGCATCGGCCGACCAGCGGGCCGGGCGGGCCGGGCGGCTCGGACCCGGGGTGGCGGTGCGCCTGTGGTCGAAGGTCGAACACGCGGCGCGCCCGCGGTTCGACGAGCCCGAGATCCGCCAGGGCGACCTGGCCGGGCTGGCGCTGGAGCTGGCGGTGTGGGGCACCGAACCCGGCGACCTGCCGTTCCTCGATCCCCCGCCGCCCCGGGCCCTGGACGAAGCGCGGCGCCTGCTCACGGACCTCGGCGCCCTCGACGGGGACGGGCTGCCGACCGGGGCGGGCCGGGAGATGGTGGCGCTGCCGCTCCATCCCCGATTGGCCCGCATGCTGCTCGCCGCCCGCGACCGCGGGCAGGGCTGGCTCGGCTGCCTGCTGGCCTCCCTCCTGGAGGACCGTGACGTGCTACGCGGCCGCCCCGATGACGTCCCCGCCGACGTCGGGCTGCGGGTGGCGCTGCTGGCCGATCCCACCCTCCGGCACCCTCAGGCCGAAGGGAGGGCTCTGCGGAGCACGCGGGACCGTGCCCACGACCTGGCCCGGCGTCTAGCGGTGGCCGCCGGCGGGGGCGACCCGGCCGAGGCGGGGCCCCTGCTCGGCGTCGCGTATCCCGACCGGATCGCCCAGGCACGCGGCGGCCCCGGGCGCTTCGTGCTGCGGGCCGGCACCGAGGGCTGGCTGTCGGCACACGACGCGCTGGCCCGCGAGCCGTTCCTGGCGGTGGCGGAGGTCGACGGCCGCCGGCGCAACGGGCGCATCCGCATCGCGGCGCCTCTCGACGCCGCCCAGCTCGACGAGATCGCCGCCGACCGGATCGACGAGCACGCCCGGATCGTTTGGGATCCGCGGCGCGACGACCTGGTGGCCCGGGTCGAGCGCCGGCTCGGGCGGCTGCGGCTGGGCACGGTCGAGCGACGGCCGCGGGCGGGTACGCCCACGACCACGGCGCTGATCGACCGGGTGCGCGCCACCAACCTGGCCGCGCTGCCCTGGACGGATGCCGCCCGGTCGCTCCAGGCCCGGATCGGGTTCCTGCACGCGTTGCTCGGCGACCCCTGGCCCGACGTCTCGGACGCGGCCTTACGCCGCCGCCTCGACGAGTGGCTGGCCCCGCCGCTGGCGGCCGCCGGCGCCACCGGGCGGGCGGACCTGGAGCGCTTCGATCTGATCAGGGCGTTGCGCGGCATGGTGCCCGCGGAGGTGGTAGGCGACCTCGATCGCCTGGCACCGGCTGCGGTCACCGTGGCGAGCGGCCGCCGGGTGGCGCTCGACTACGGGAGTGGCGCGGCGGGCGATCCCCCGGTCCTGGCGGTACGGGTGCAGGAGATGTTCGGCACACGCGAGACGCCCACCGTCGCCGGCGGGCGGCTCCCGGTGGTGCTGCACCTGCTGTCTCCGGCCGGGCGGCCCGTGCAGGTGACCAGCGACCTGGCCGGGTTCTGGTCGGGGTCGTGGAGCGAGGTGCGCAAGGAGATGGCCGGCCGCTACCCGAAGCACGACTGGCCGGACGACCCGGCCACCACCGTCAGTCGACGACGAACGTGACCCGCATGTTTGACGGGCGCCCGGTCCGCCCTCAGGCCGCGGCCTTGACCGCGGCGTCGTCGCCGACGGCTGCGGACGCCAGCAGCTCGCGCCCGACCGTGGCGGCGATGCCGTCGGACCAGGCGGCGGCGGGCAGCAGGTGGCGGCGGGCGTAACGGAGCCCGACGAGGCCCTTGTGGGTCGCCCGCTCACCCCCCTCGCCCGCCTGTTCCAGCAGGAGCGCCGCCGCCGTGGTGCGGACGACGTGGTCACACAGGCGCCCCGACAGCGCTTCGGCCGCGTCCGGCTCGAGCCCGCGCAGGGCGTCCACCCGGCCGAGCAGCTCGTCGCGCCCCGCGGCGACGGCGTCGACGGCGGGCTGGGCCCAGGCGGGCGCACCTTCACGTGCCGTGGCCACTGCCCGGTCGATCCGCGCCACGACCGCCTCGTGGGCGGCGTCACGGCGGATGGTCCGCAGCACGTCCAGGACGCAGATGTTCTCGCTGCCCTCCCAGATGGGGTGGCACTGGGCGTCGCGGAGCTGGCGGGTCAGGCCCCAGTCCTCGCAGTAGCCGTTGCCGCCGTGCAGCTCGACCGCATAGGAGGCGGCCTCGACGCCGAGCCGGCACAGGCGCACCTTGGCCGCCGGCACCAGGATCCGGCGCAACCGGGTGCCGTCCGCGAACCCGCTGGCGGCGGCGCACTCGAATCCCAGCGCCACCGCGGCCTCCAGTTCGGCCAGCAGGTCGACGAGCTGCTCGCGCACGAGCGGCAGGTCGACCAGCGCCCGACCTTTGGCCTGGCGGTGGTGGGCCCAGGCGGCGGCCTCGGCGAAGCAGCGCCGGGCGATGCCGAGGCCCATGAGCGCCACGCCGAACCGGCTGCCGTTGACCATCTCCATCATCCGTGCCAGCCCGCCCGCGTCGGACGCGGACCGGTCGTTGGCGTCGGCCGACCCCGGTGGTGCGTCGGCGTCGCCGGTCCGCGGGGGCCGCAGCGCGTAGCCGATCGCACCGTGGAGCTCGACCTCGCCGGTCGGGACGCTCTTGGTGCCCAGCTTCTGCTTGAGGCGGCGGATCGAGTAGTGGTTCGGCGTGCCGTCCTCCAGCACGCGGGGCACCAGGTAGAGCCCGAGCCCGGCGGGCCCGTCGGGGGCGCCCTCGGGTCGGGCGAGCAGCACGATGGCGGCGCCGTCGACGTTGGAGCAGAACCACTTCTCGCCGCTGATCTCGACCCGGCCGTCGCCGAGGTCGCGTGCCGTGCAGTGGACCGTGCGACCCAGGTCGGAGCCGCCGTCGCGTTCGGTCAGGAACATCGACCCGTCCACCGCGTGGTCGACGTCGGCGGCCCGCAGGCCGGCCAGCAGCCCACCGCGCACGTCGGGCGGGGCGTACGCATCGACCAGCCCCGCCACCCCGGAGGTCATGCCCAGGCTGCAGACCATGCCCGTGTCGGCCTGGGACAGCAGGTAGCTGGACCCACCGAGGACCACGCCCGGCGTGGGCCGCCCGAGCTCCTTCGCCTGCGCGGCGAACCCCGAGGGATAGCCCGCCTGCCACAGCGCCCGCTTGGCGTCGAGCATGGCCGGGTGATGGGCGATCTCGCCCAGCTCGTTGGCCCAGCGGTCGTAGCGGACCAGCTCCGGTGGGTGGGCGTCGATCGTGTCGGCGGCCCGGGCGATGGGGCCGCCCACCAGGTCGCCGAAGGCGTCGAGCGTGGCGTCGGCCCAGGCCAGGTCCTCGGGTGCGCAGTCGCGCCGGACCCGGGCCTGGAAGTCGGGGTCGAGCCGGTACCAGTTCCGCCCCACCACGGAGTCGATGTCAGACCAGTCGATCACCCGACCAGCGTGGCAGGTGGGCGGGCCTGGGTCACGGCCGCCCGGGGTGCGTGAACCCGTCGCAGTCGCCGGAGGTGAAGATGTCGACGGCACTGGCCGCCCCGAAGAGCACGGTGCCGGCGTCGTCGGGGCCGAACTCGTCGGGCCCGGCCGCCACGATGTCCGCGAGGGCGCTGTTGAACGCCAGGAGAGCCGCCTGCTGGTCGGCGTCGAAACGATCGAGGTCCGGCAGCGCCCGCTCGCCCACCGCCTGTAGGGCGACGGCATCGTCGTAGGTCGCCGGGGGCGTGCCGGGTACGAAGGCCGGCGCCGCGCCGCCCCCGGCCAGGTCGCGCGCCAGCCGCACGCCGTCGCGGACCTGCTGTTGGAGCTTGAGGTAGTCGACGATGTCGGCCTCGTCCTGCGCCGTGTGGTAGCAGGGCCCGGTCGAGTCCGAGAAGAAGACCGTCGGCACGCCCGCCTGGATGAACGGCAGGTAGTCGCTCCGACCCTGGCCGAAGATCCAGCTCAATTGGTGCGTGTCGAGCTGACCCGGCCGGACGGCGCGCCCGACCGCCGCCGTGAGACGTTCGCCGCCGGTCTCGGCGCCGATGGCGAACGTGGTGTCGCGCAGGGTCGGCAGGATGTTGGCCCCCTGGATGTCGTAGTTGACGTAGGCGACGGTCTGGTCCACGGGCACCAGCGGGTCGGCGATCCACGCGCGCGCCCCAGCAAGCCGTCCTCCTCGCGGTCCCAGAAGGCGAGGATCACCGAGCGGCTGGGGCCGTGGCCCTGGCGGGCGAGCTGCTCGCCGATCGAGAGCACGGCCGCGACACCGGTGGCGTTGTCGGTGGCGCCGTTGCAGATCGTGTCGGCGGGATCGGCGGTGTCACAGCCGGTGCCGAGGTGGTCGTAGTGCGCGCCGACGATCACGTACTCGTCGGGCAGCTCGTCGCCGGGGATCAGCGCCACGACGTTGGTCCCGCCCTCGAACGCCTGGGTGAAGGCGGCGTCGCCGGACGCGGAGGCGTCGACGCCGACGGCGAAGTCGTCGAGCCGGTCGATGAGGTAGCGCCGGGCCCGCGCGGAGCCCTCCGTCCCGTTGTTGCGCCCACCCAAGGCGTCGCCCGCCAGGACACGCACGTCCACCACCAACGGGGAGCAACCCGCCAGCACCATCAGGCCCACCAGGGCCACACCCGCGGGACGAAGAAGTCCTCGTCGTCGAGCCATTGATGTTCCCCTCCAGCTGACGTGGCCGCCCGGCCGGCAGTCTGGCAGACCTGGCGACTCGCCTGTCGGGCTCGTGGGAGCCGAGGCAATGGCCGTCGGTCCGCTGAGCCGGAGGCAATAGCTGTCGATTCCCGTTCGTCCTGGCCTCGCCCCCGCCGGACCGTCAGCTATTGCCTCGCAGTCCGTGACCTGACGGCGCCCGGGACCGCCGACCCTCTGCCCCGACCGGTCTCACGCCTGCGACAGCAGGTCCTCGACGGCCTCGGGCGGCCGGCCGAGCACCGCCCGGCCATCCTCGGCGACCAGGATGGGTCGCTCGATCAGGATGGGGTTGGCGACCATGGCCTCGATCCAGCGGCGGCGGTCGTGCGGCCAGTCGCGCAGACCGAGGTCCTTGGCCACCGGCTCGCCCATGCGGGCTACGTCCCAGGGTTCTCGGCCGAGCGCCAGCAGGACCGCATCGAGCTCATCGGCGGTGGGCGGGTCGTCGACGTAGCGGCGCTCCGTGTACGCGACGCCGCGGTCGTCGAGGATCGCCTTGGCCGAGCGGCTCTTCGAGCATCGAGGGTTGTGCCACAGCTCCATGGCCCCGAGCCTGGCACGCCGGGCGGGGCGCCGGACGGCGCTCAGCGGTCCCAGCGGGCGAGCAGGGCCTTGAGCATCTCGTCGGACTGGTGGCTGGGCAGCCCGCTGCCGCCGTCGACGATCAGGTCGTGCCCTGTGACGAAGCCGGCGTCGGGGGAGCACAGGAACGCCACCGCCCCGGCCACCTCGGCGGCGTCTCCGACGCGCCCGAGCGGGATCCTGCCCTCGATGCGGCGCCGGAGGGCCTCGTCGTCGAGCACGGCCTGTGTCATTCGGGTGGCGACGTACCCGGGCGAGACGCTGTTGACACGCACCTCCGGGGCGAGCTCGAGGGCCGCGGTGCGGGTGAGCGCGACGACGCCCGCCTTGGCCGCCGCGTACGGTCCTTCGCCCCGGGTCGGGCGGCTGGCCACCGTGCCGGCGACGTTGACCACCGAGCCCCGGCCGGAGGCCCGCAGGTGGGGCGCCGCGGCCCGGATCCCGTGCCACACGCCGGTGAGGTTGACTGCCAGCAGGCGGGCGAACTCGGCGTCGGTGAAGCGGCTCAGCGGCTTCGTCGACCCGAACCCGGCGTTGTTCACGAGGATCGTCAGGGCGCCGAAGTCCGACGCCGCCCGCTCGATGGCCGCCGCCACCACCTCGGGATCGGCGACGTCCGCGCCGAGCGCGAGGTGCCCCTCACCGAGCTCGCCGGCGAGCCCGTCGGCGGCGGTGGCGTCGACGTCGACGACCGCCACCCGCGCCCCGTCCCCCGCCAGGCGGCGCGCCACGGCGCGCCCGATGCCATGGGCGCCTCCGGTGACGACCGCCGCCTGCCCGGCGAAGGGTCCGGCCACGGCGCAGCTCCGAGCCCTAGAAGCCCTGGAGCCAGTGGCCGGCGTTGACGCCCAACGCCTGCCCGGTGATGGGCCTGGACATGTCGGACGCGAAGAACACGACGGCTTCGGCGATCTCGCTCGAGGTTGGCAGGTAGCCGAGGGCCGTTTCCGCCGCCACCTCGGCGTACTGCTCGTCAGGCGTGATCCCCTTCTGCCGGGCCAGGTGCTCGAAGTACATGGCCACGCTCTCGCCCCAGATGTAGCCCGGATGGACGCCGTTGACCCGGATCCCCTGCGCCCCCAGTTCGACGGCCAGGATCTTGGTGGCCGCCGCCAGCGCCGCCTTCGACGCCGTGTAGGCCCCGAACCGGGGGCGCATCCGCACCGCGGACATCGAGTTGACCATCACCACACGCCCGTCGCCCCGATCGGCCATCGGGGCCACGCAAGCCTGGGTGAGCTGCAGGGTGCCGAACAGGTTGACGTCCATGGTCCGGCGCCAGTCGTCCAGGTCGGCGTCGGCGAAGCGCGTCCGATCCCCGGCGTGAAAGGCGTTGTTGACCAGCACCTCGAGCCGGCCGAACGTCTCCACCACCCGCTCGACCGCGTCCCGGCACGAGTCGGGGTCGCAGACGTCGAGCCGCAGCGCCAGCGCCTTGGCGCCCAACCCCTCGAGCTCGGCGGCGATGGCCTCGACCCTGGCCTCGGTGCGGGCCGCCACCGCGACGGTCGCGCCCTGGCGGCCGCAGGCCAGCGCGATGTCGCGGCCGAGCCCTGGCCCGGCGCCCGAGACGAGCGCCACCTTCCCGTCCAGCAGTGCCATCGAGGTCAGAGTAGGCGTGCTGGCGGGCGGAACGTCCGCTACGAAGCCGCCTTCCGCCTCTTGCGCCGCGCCCACAGCGCCTCGGCCGCCTGGCCGAGCAACGCCCCGAGGACGAGCGCCACCAGCAGCCCGACCCAGAGGCGTGCCGTGACCGTGAAGAACACGAAGCTCATCTCCACGCGGTCGTTGTTCTGGACGACGAAGAGGATGGCCAGGACCACCACGACGGCGGCCACCAGCAGTCGCATGATCAGCCGTCGGTCGGGCCCGTCGGACGACTCCTCCAGCGGAACGTCGCTGCTCTCCGGCCTGTACGACACGCCGGGAACCTACCTCGCAGCCCGTCGGGGGACGAGCACCTTGCAGACTCCTGACCCGCTTGTGGGGAGGCTCGTAACGCGTTGCGAGCCGCCCCGCTAGCGGCGTTCGTAGTGGGGCTCGCGGTCCTCGGCCCGTGCGTGCAGGTGCTCCCGATAGTCCTGTGACGCCAGCACCATCGCCTGGCTCATGAGCTCGCGCTGCAGCGTCGCCCGCACGTCCGCCGACGCCAGCGCCTGCACCTGGTCGCGGATCAGCCGGACCGCCAGCGGCGGGCGTTCGGCGATCGATTCCGCCAGACCCAGCACGACCTCGTCGAGCTCCTCGTCGGACACCACTTGGTTCACCAGGCCGAGCTGGAACGCCTCTTCGGCCCCCACCCGCCGGCCCGTGAGTGCCAGGTCGAGCGCCAGGGCCGACCCGCCGATCTCGAACAGCTTGGCCACGCCGGCCGAGTCCGGGATCACGCCATGGTCGACCGCCGGCAGTGCGAGCGCGGCGCTCTCGGCGGCCACGCGCATGTCGCACAGCAGCGCCCGTTCCAGCTGGATGCCGAGGACCCAACCCTTGAGCGCGCAGATGATCGGCACCGGGAAGTCGTAGAGGAGCCGTGTCTGCCATTGGCTCCGCTCGATGTACTCGAAGTCGCTGGCACCGGGGTGGTCGTGCAGCTCGCCGAGGTCGCGCCCCGACGAGAACGAGGGACCGTTGCCGCGCCACACAACCACCCGCACGTCGCGGTCGTTGCGGAGCAGGTCCAGGTACCGGAAGAACAGCGAGTCGGCGGCGTCGCCGACCATGTTGTGCTGATCGGGCCTGTTCAGGCTGACGACGGCTACGCCGCCTTTCACCTCGAGCAGGACGGGATCGTCGTCCGCCATCGAATCTCCCTCCCTAGGGCGACGCTGGGGAGAGCGCCGGCCGGGTGGCAACACGCTATGTCGGATCGGCCGCGCGCGCTCGGGCGAGTTCGAGCGGGTACAGGCCGCCGTCCGGCCGGCCTGCCGCCGTCAGGTGGGCACGACGCGTCAGGCCGAGGGGGCCGTCGTCGTCGTGGTGGTGGACGACGTCGTGGTGGTGGACGCGGCCGTGGTGGTCGTGGTCTCCGGGGCTGCGGTGGTGGCCGACGCCTCCGATGTGGTCGTCGTCTCGCGGACGCCGGTCTGGGGGATCGGGCCTTCGTCGTCGTCGCCACAGGCGGCGAGCGCCAGCACGGCAACCGTCGCCGACCCCAGAACCGCCCAGCGAATGACCCGTCGCTTGTCCACGGCCCTAGAGCATGGCGGACGCGCTGGTCAGGCCACCAAACCCCGCCCGGTCGTCGATGCGCCGGAGGCCGTCGCGGGCCGCGGCGGCGATCCCGATCCCGTCGAGGCCCAGCTCGGAACGGATCGTCGCCGGATCGCCGTGGGCCACGTAGGCGTCCGGCACCCCCAGCACGATCATCGGTGGCGGGCCGTCCGGGCCGCAGCGGCCACCGGGAACGAGAGCCGAGCGGCCGAGGGCGTCGACGAGCCGGGCGCCGGCGCCGCCCTCCCGCACGCCGTCCTCGACCGTGACCACGAGCCGGTGCCGCCCGGCGTCGGCCACCAGATCGTCGTCGACCGGCTTCGCCAGCCGCATGTCCCACACAGTGGTCGAGATCCCCACGCCCTCGAGCATCCCGGCGGCCTCGTCCGCGGCCTCGACCAACGGGCCCGCCGCGGCAACGCAGACGTCACGCCCGGCCCGGAGCTGCCGGGCGCGCCGGCCGCCCCCGACGCCGCCTGCCGAGACCTCCCGCGCCGTGCCGCTGGGCCAGCGCAACGCGCAGGGTCCGTTGGTCCCCAGCGCCTCGATGAGCATGACCTCGAGCTCGGCGCCGGACGAGGGTGCGAACACCGTCATCCCGGGCACGCGCCCGAGCAGCGCCAGGTCGAGAACGCCGTGGTGGGAGGGGCCGTCCGGCCCGGTGATCCCGGCGCGGTCGACACACAGCACGACGGGAAGCTGATGGAGCCCGACGTCCAGGTTGAGCTGATCGAGCGCCCGGGTCAGGAACGACGAGTAGATCGCGACTACGGGCCGCAGGCCGCCCATGGCCATGCCGGCGGCGGCGGTCACCGCGTGCTGCTCGGCGATCCCCACGTCGAAGAACCGGTCGGGGTACGCCTCGGCGAAGGCCCGCAGGCCGGTGGAACTGGGCATGGCCGCGGTGATCGCGACGATCCGCGGGTCCCGCGCCGCGGCCCGCACCAGCGCGTCGGAGAAGACGTCGGTGTAGCGGGGGTGGGTGCGGACCGGAGCCACATAGCGCCGGGCGGGGAACGGCGCCACGTCGTGCAGGCACTTGTCGTCGTCGTCCTCGGCGGCGGCGAGGCCCCGGCCCTTGCGGGTGAGCACGTGGACCACGGCGGGCCCGCCGGACGCCAGCGCGTCCCGCAACTCCGACTCCAGGGCGGCGATGTCGTGGCCGTCGACGGGGCCCCGGTAGCCGACCCCGAGCGCCTCGAAGAAGGACGGCCCGGACGGCGATGCCTTGTCACCGTTGCCACCGCCGGCGCCATCGGCATCGCCACCGCCGGCGCCGGCGACCCGAAGCGGGCTGAGGCTCTCGGTCAGCTTCGAGACGGTCGGCGCGTAGGAGCGGCCGTTGTCGTTGAGGACCACCACGACCGGCAGGCCGCGCCAGCCGATGTTGCTCAGGCCCTCGTACGCCATGCCGCCCGTCAACGCCCCGTCGCCTACGACGGCGACGACCCGCCCGGCATGCCCCGCCTGGCAGCGGGCCGCCGCCAGGCCGTACGCGTAGGACAGCCCCGTCGAGGCGTGGCTGTTCTCCACCCAGTCATGGGGAGACTCGGAGCGGTTCGGATAACCCGAGAGCCCGCCGGGGCGGCGCAGAGTGGGAAACCGCGCCCGCCGGCCCGTCAGCAGCTTGTGGGCGTACGCCTGGTGGCCGGTGTCCCAGACGATGGCGTCGGTCGGCGAGTCGAGGACCCGATGCAGCGCGATGGTCAGCTCCACCGCCCCCAGGTTCGACCCCAGGTGCCCGCCGTTGGCGGCGATGACCTCGATCAGGACACGCCGGATGTCGGCCGCGAGCTCGTCGAGCCGATCGGGGTCGAGGCCCCGGAGATCGGCCGGCGACCCGATCGCGTCCAGTGCGCTCATCGTCATCGCGCCAGCGCGGCGCGCACCGACTGGCGCAGCGACGTCGTGGTGGCGATGACCGCCGACGGCTCGTAGCCGCAGTGGGCCATGCAGTTGCGGCACCGGGGATCGCGCCCGCGGCCGTAGCGTTCCCAGTCGGTGGTCTCGACGAGCTCGCGGTAGCTGGAGGCGTAGCTGTCCCCCATCAGGTAGCAGGGTCGCTGCCAACCGAAGACCGAGTAGCTGGGGATCCCCCAGGCGGTGCACGGGAAGTCGACCTTGCCCTCCAGGAAGTCGAGGAACAGCGGCGTGTGGTTGAGGCGCCAGCGACGGCGGCGCCCGGCGAACGCCTCCCGGAACAGGCGCTGCGTCTGCTGGACACCGAGGAAGTGCAGCTGGTCCGGCGCCTTCTCGTAGGCGTAGCCGGGCGAGATCATCATGGAGTCGACGCCGACCTCGTCGTTGAGGAAGTCGAGCACCTCGCGCACCGTCGACGGCGAGTCCGTCGAGAAGAACGTCGTGTTGGTGGTGACCCTGAAGCCCCGTTCCTTGGCCTCGGCGATGGCGTCGATGGCCTCGTCGAAGACCCCATCGCGGCAGACCGACTCGTCGTGGCGTTCGCGCAGGCCGTCGATGTGCACGGTCCAGGCGAAGTAGGGCGAGGGACGGAACCGGTCGAGCCTGCGCCGCAGCAGCACCGCATTGGTGCACAGGTACACGAAGCGCTTGCGGGCGATCAGCGCCTCGACCATCTCGACGATGTCCGGGTGCAGCAGCGGCTCACCGCCGGCGATCGACACGATCGGCGCCCCGCACTCCTCCACGGCGGCGACGGCGTCCTCCACCGACACCCGCTGGCGCAGGACCTCGGTGGGGTGCTGGATCTTCCCGCAGCCGGCGCAGGCGAGGTTGCAGGCGAACAGCGGCTCCAGCTCGAGCACCAGGGGAAACTTGTCGCGGCGGGCCAGCTTCTGGCGCAGCAGGTACCAACCCACCCGCGTGCTCTGTCTCATCGGAACCACGGGTCAGTGTCTCCTGTGGGGCTGAGCCCCACACCCATCGCCTCCGGGCGAGCTGGCGCTCGCGCCGTCGGCCTGTAGCACTCGCTTCGCTCGCACTTCAGCGGACCTCCTCGGGCAGCGAGAAGCGGACGGTCTCGGCGGTGACCGCCCGGGTGTGGATGTCGAGCGTGCCCAGTCCGCCGAGGGCGGCGACGACCCGGTCGACGATCTCCGCCGGGGCCGACGCGCCGGCGGTGACCCCGACGGTGGCCGCACCGGCCAGCCAACCGAGGTCGAGCTCGCGCTCGTCGTCGACGAGATGGGACGGGCACCCGGCGCGCTCGGCGACCTCGACCAGGCGCTGGCTGTTCGACGAGTTCTGCGATCCCACGACCAGCAGCAGGTCGCAGTCGTCGGCGATCGCCCGCACCGCGTCCTGCCGGTTCTGGGTGGCGTAGCAGACGTCGTCGGCGGCGGGGCCGGCGAGGGCCGGGAAGCGGTCGCGCAGCACCGCGACCACGTCCGCCACGTCGTCGAGCGCCAGGGTGGTCTGGGTGACGTACGCGACGCGCCCGGGGTCGGGCACGGCGACGTGTGCGGCGTCCTCGGGCGTCGACACCAGGCGGACGTCGGCCGCCTCGCCCATGGTCCCCTCCACCTCGTCGTGGTCGGCGTGGCCGACCAGCACCACGCTGTAGTCGCGCTCGGCGAAGCGCCGCACCTCGCGGTGCACCTTGGCCACGAGCGGGCAGGTGGCGTCGATGACCGCCTGGCGCCGTTCCGCCGCCGCCGCCTCCACCGCGGGGGACACGCCGTGGGCGGAGAACACCAGCCTGGCGCCCTCCGGCGCCTGGTCGACCTCCTCGACGAACACCGCACCCCGCGACTCGAGGTCGGCGACGACGTGCCGGTTGTGGATGATCTGCCGGCGGACGTAGACGGGCGGGCCGTAGCGGTCCAGCGCCCGTTCGACCACCTCGATGGCCCGCTCGACGCCGGCGCAGAACGAGCGCGGCTCGGGCAGCAGGACCGTGCGGGGCCCGGCGGCAGCGGACCACGCCGCCAGCACCCGGGCGGTGCGGCGCAGCGCCCGGTAGGCGCCGACGGTGAGGGACTCGCCGGCGACCACCCGCACCACGGCCCGCGGCCGGTCGGGCGCCGCCTCGACCAACCAGGCGCTCTCCCCGTCGTCCGCCGCGGTGACCGGACCCTCGTGGACCCGCAGGCCGGACCGGGCCAGGGCGCTGGCGACCAGCGGCGCCGACGGCAACGGCACGCCACCGAAGGGTCCCAGCACCTCGGTGGCGACCACCACGTCTCCCGGCGCCAGGCCGGGCGGCGGTGGAGCCAACCAGCCGGCGACGGCCATCGCCGGTGCGCCCCGGCAGCGGGCGGCGAGGTTGATCGCGGACCGCCGCGACCGCTCGGGCCCGACGCCGGTGACGATCGTCTCCAACCCCGGAGCGCCCCCCGCCACCGCCCGCGCCTCGGCGCGGCGGGGCGTCAGGACGATCCCCGGCCGCGCGTTCATGAGGGGATCTCTCGGCAGTAGCGGCCGAGTGCCGTCAGCGGGAACGTGTGCCGGTAGAGGTGGTAGTTGATGTAGAAGTCGCCGGGGAAGCCGGTCCCGGTGAAGTGCTCCTCGTCCCAGGTGCCGTCCGGCGTCTGGGTATCGACCAGGAACGCGATCCCACGGCTCACGGGATCGCTGTCGCCGCGCCCGGCGGCCAGCAGCGCCAGCAGCGCCCACGCGGTCTGCGACGCCGTCGATGTGCCCCTCCCCACCGCCTGCGGATCGTTGTAGGAGCGCAGGTCCTCGCCCCAGCCGCCGTCATCGTTCTGGTGGCGTTCGAGCCAGGTCACCGCCCGGGTGACGCTCGGGTCGTCGGGGCTGGCACCGGCAGCCACCAGCGCAGGCACGGCCGCGCCGGTCCCGTAGACGTGGTTGGCACCCCAGCGCCCGAACCACGAGCCACCCGGTTCCTGCTCGGCCCGCAGCCAGGCGATGGCCTCCCGGAGCCGACCGTGGTCGGCGTCGGGCTCGTCGGCGAGCATCTCGATGGCGTGGGCGGTGACGTCGGCCGACGGCGGGTCGGTGACCTCGCCGAAGTCGCAGAACGGCAGCGCCGCGCACAGCCGGCTGGTGTTGTCGGCGTCGAACGCCGCCCACCCCCCGCCCCGGCTCTGCATGCCCTCCACCCAGGTGACGGCGCGCCCGATGGCTTGCCGGCGGCGGGCCGCGTCCAGGCCTGCGACCCGCCGCAGCGCCAGCACCACCTCGGCGGTGTCGTCCACGTCGGGGTAGTTGACGTTGGCGAACTCGAACGCCCAGCCACCCGGCGGGAGGCCGGGACGGCGCACGGCCCAGTCTCCGGCGACGGTGACCTCCTGGTCCAGCAGCCACCGGCCCGCCCGCACGAGGGCCGGATCGTCGGGCGCCCCGCCGGCATCGGCAAGGGCCACCACCGCCAGGGCGGTGTCCCACACCGGTGACTGGCACGCCTCCAGCCGGCGGCCCCGCCGGTCGTGGATGGTGAACCGGTCGAGGCCGGCCAGGCCGGCGACCACGGTGGGATGGTCGGGCGGGTAGCCCAGTGCGTGCAGGGCGAGTAGCGAGTACACCCATGGCGGCTGGATGCCGCCCCAGGAGCCGTCGGCCTCCTGGCGGCGGACGATCCACTGCTCCGCCAGCCGGAGGGCCAGCCGCCGTAGCAACAGCTTGGGAGGAGCCCAGCCCGGCAGTCGCTCGTACGCCTTGAGCACCCGGTCCAGGCGCTCCAACCGCCGGTGCCACCCCGAACTTGCGGCGGTTGGAGCGGTCATGGCGTCGCCAACCGCCGCAAGTTCGCTGATCGAGAACGGCAGCGGGCGGACCAGGCGGTGCGCCGCCACCACGGTGAGCGGGACGATGGTCTGCCGCGCCCAGCAGGCGAAGTCGTACACGTTGAGCGGGGCGCCGGCCGGCAGGAGGATCACCTCGGGCGGCAGTGCCGGGAGGTCGTCCCACGACCACTGGCCCACCAGGGCGAGCCAGATGCGCGTGAAGACGCGCGTCCGCTCGATGCCGCCCGCGTCGAGGACGAACCGGCGGGCCTGCGCCAGGTGCGCGGCGTCCCGCGCGTCGCCGGCGAGGCGGAGCGCGACATAGGCCTCGACGGTGGTGGACAGGTCGCCCGGCCCCCCGTGGTACGTGGCCCAGGTGCCGTCGGCCCGCTGCTGGGAGCGGATCCAGTCGCCGGCCGCCCGTGCCGTCTCCGGGTCGAGGATGCCGAGGACGTGGCGCAGCATGAGGTCCTCGGCGTCCATGGCGACGTTGGTCTCGAGCTCGCCCTTCCACCATCCCTCGGGATGCTGGAGGCTCAGCAGGTGGTCGCGAGCCCGCTCGACCGCGCCGGCGACGGATGGCGCAGCGGGAGCGACCGCCGGTGCATCGATGGCCATCAGAACTCCCTCTCGACGACGAAGCGGGCGAGGTCGGCCAGCTCGGCGCACGCCGTCGCCGCCAACCCCGCCCCCGGCAACGCCCGGCAGGCGGCATCGAGGTGCTCGCGGGCAAGCGCCTCGGTGGCCTGCCGGGCGCCACAGGCCTCGACGAGCTCGGTGGCCCGGGACACGGCGCCGGCGTCGAGCGGCCCGTTGAGAAGCAGGCGCCGCAGCTCGCCGGCGAGGCCGCGATCGTCGGCACTCAAGGCGAAGACCACCGGGAGCGACTTCTTGCGGGTGGACAGGTCGTTGCCCCGCGGCTTGCCCGTCCGCTCGGGGTCACCCCAGATGCCGAGGATGTCGTCGACGGCCTGGAAGGCGACGCCCAGGTGGGCGCCGTAGCTGCCCAGCGCAGCGACCACCGGGGCGGGCGCGCCCACCAGCACCGAGCCGATGGCGGCGGCACAGGACAGGAGGGCGCCGGTCTTGCCGGCCACCATGCCGAGGCACTCCTCGCCGGTGACGTCGGACCGGCCCTCGAAGGCCATGTCGTCGGCCTGCCCGCCGATCATCGCCGCCACGGCGTCGCCCAGCTCGGCGCTGGCGGCCGCCCCCGCCTGGCCGTGCTCGAGCAGGACCTGGTGGCCGAGCGTGAGGAGGGCGTCGCCGACCAGCACGGCGGGACCGACGCCATACAGCGCCCACACCGTGGGGCGGTGGCGGCGCTCGCGGTCGCCGTCGATGACGTCGTCGTGGAGCAGCGAGAAGTTGTGGACGAGCTCCACGGCGACCGCACCGGGCACCCCCGCGGTCGCGTCGGCGCCCGCGGCCTCAGCCGACAGCACCGCGAGCGCCGGGCGGACGCCCTTGCCGCCGGCCCGGGCACTCGGCGCACCGTGCTCGTCGCACCAGCCCAGGTGGTAGGCGGCGATCCTCCCCAGCTCGGGATTGAGCCGCTCGACGGCGTCCACCATGGCGGGGTGGACGATGTCGCGGGCCCGAGCGAGGGCATCCGGGACGGACGTCAGCGTGCTCATCGGCGTGCCTCCGGCCCGCCAATGAGCACATCGCCGCTTCGCGGCGACAGGGCACTGTGCCCATGGCTCGCTCGCTGTCGCTCGCTCACACCGCGATCTCCTCGTCGGCCGGCCACGCCGGCAGCTGGCGCGTGTGCCCGGCGGCGAGGAGGGCGTGGCGGGCGGCGCGGTTGCCGCTGCGCACCGCCCCCTCCATGGTCGCCGGCCACCCGGTGGCGGTCCACGCTCCGGCCAGCACCAGCCCGGCGACCGCAGTGGTGCCGGGCGGACGGGCGGAGCGGGACCCGGGCACTCCCCTGAACGTCGCCGCCGGCTCGCGCGAGACGAGCGCGTCGACGACGCGAGCGGCGCGTGCCCGGGGGAACAGCGCGGCCAGGCCGGCGACAACCGCCGCCTTGACCTCGTCGGGCGACCGATCCATGTACGGGTCGGCCGCGGACAGCGACACCGCCAGGTACTGGCCCCGGTCGAGCCCGGCAGCGGCGGTGCGGTCGAACACGAACTGGACGTCGGTGCCCACGCCGGCGGCGAATTCCAGGTCGGTGACCCGCCGGTCGTAGACGACGTGCACGTTCACGATCGGCGACACGCCGAGCCGCTCGCCCACGCCGACCAGCTCGGCAAGGTCGGTCGCCAGGCCGGGGACCGCGGTGTGGGGGACGGCGACCACGACGGCGTCGGCGGCGTGCTGGGTGCCTGCGACCCTCACGGTGAACCCGGCTCCCCCCGGCGGTCGGTCGACCGCGCTGACGGGCGCACCGGTCAGGACCTCGACGCCCGCCCGCTCGAGCGCACGCAGCCCGGCGTCGCCGTGCAGCTCCCCCAGGGGGACCGACGCCCAGCCGATGTCGGCGGCGCCGGCCTCGGTGAGCAGGCCCGTCTGGAACACCATTGCCGCCAGCGCCAGCGACGCTTCGGTCGCCGGTAGGTTCACGGTCGGGCGGCAGATCAGGTCCCACAGGGCCGCCTGCGCCTCCGGTGGCTGGCCGTGGCGCGTGAGCCAATCGCCGAACGTCTGCTGGTCGGCCTCCGCCGCGTCGACGTCGACCCGGCGGAGCGCCAACGCCGCCGGACCGAGCCGCAGGCGGTCACGGACGCGGAGGTGGCGGTACGTCAGCAGCGACCGGCCGAGGTGGGCGGGCGCCGGGAGGAGGCGGCTGCGGCGCAGCCGTGCCGTCCGGCCGCCGGGGGCGACCACGGGGACGTCGAGGCGCGATTGGAGCCGCACCCGGTCCGCCACCCCGAGGCGCTCGAGGAACGCCCGGTAGGCCGTGCAGCAGCGCAGGAACACGTGCTGGCCGTTGTCGAACCACAGGTCGTTGTGGCGGAACGACCAGGTTGCGCCGCCCAGCCGCCGGCGCCGCTCGACGAGGGTCACCTCGGCGCCGGCGTCGGCACATGCGAGCGCCGCCGCCATCCCCGCGAGCCCCCCGCCCACCACGCAGATTCGGGGCCGGGTCATCCGCCAGGCCCGATCGGGAACCGCACCAGGCTGCGGGCAGTGACGCCCACCTTCTGCCCGGTCGTGAGCGAGATGCGACCACGCAGGACCGCCCCAGGGTCGCGCTCGATCTGGTCGAGCAGGCGGTGGTAGATGCCGGCCATGGCGGCCACGCAGGCGCGGGAACGGCGGTCGAGGTGCGGCAGCAGGCCCAGCCCCCGGTCGTACCAGCCGCGGGCTCGTTCGGCCTCGAACGTGAGCAGCGCCGCCAGCCGATCCGCCGGTCCGGACGCATCGGGCGCGCAGCCGAAACGGGCCAGGTCGTCGGCCGGCAGGTAGACCCGGCCGAGCTGGTCACGGTCCTCGACCACGTCACGCAGGACGTTGGTGAGCTGGAGGGCCACGCCGAGGTCGTCGGCCAGCGGCGCCGTCACGCCCGGCCGGTCGGTGCCGAAGACCGCGAGCGACAGCCGCCCGATCGAACCCGCCACCTGCCGGCAGTAGCCGACCAGGTCGTCCAACGTCGCCGTGCGGGCCAGGACGAGGTCGCGGCGGCAGCCCTCGAACAGGTCGGCGACGGCATCCGGAGGCAGCGGGTACCTGCGCACCACGTCTGCCAGGGCCACGAGCACGGGGTCGCCCGGCACGGCGGCCACGCCCTCGCCCATCGTGCGGGTCGCCAGTGCCTCCTGCTCGTCGAGCGTCCGGGCCCGGGCGTCGATAGGGCCGGGCTCGTCCACGATGTCGTCGACCCGGCGGGCCAGGGCGTACACCACCGCCATCGCCCGGCGCTTCGGCGGGGGCAGCAGGGCGATGCCGTAGGCGAAGTTCTTGGCCTCCCGGCGGGTGACCTCGGCGCACGCGGCGTACGCCCGGTCCAGCTCGGGCTTCTCGCGGCCCTCACGTCCAGGTCTCGCTGCCGGAGCCGCCAGGACCCGGAGCGCGTGGCGCAGTGTCCGGGCCTGGCGGGGTCGGACCGGGCGGGCCAGCACGTCGTAGTTGGCGGCCTCGATCGCGTCCGCCGCCGCCAGGCCCCCGGCGACGTAGCCGGCCACCGCCAACCGGCACCAGCCCCGCAGCGACCGGGTCAGTGGGATGCCCGCCGCCAGCAGCTCCCGGGCGCGGGCCAGCTCGAAGGCGACGACGGACCGCAACGCGGGCGAGGCCTCCGCCGCCATCAGGTCTGCATCCACCACGCCGAACCGCTGCAGGTCGTCGGCGGGGAGGTAGATGCGCCCAGCGGCGGCGTCCTCCCCCACGTCCTGGAGGTGCTCGACGACCTGCAGGCCGCTGCACACACGGTCCGACAGGGCCTCGCGCTCGGGCGTCAGGGCGCCGGCGATCGCCAGCACGGCAGCGCCGATGGGGTTGGCTGACAACCGGCAGTAGTCGATCAACTGGTCCCAGGTCGCCTGGCGTGCGATCGCCTGGTCGCGCCGGTTGGCGGCGATGAGGTCGAAGAAGGGGGCCGCGGTCATGTCGGTGGCGGCGATCGCGCGGCTCAGCCGAGCGGTGACCGGATGGCTGGGCCGACCCTCGAGCGCCGCCCGCAGGTCGCCCTCCAGCCAGTCGAGGGCCGCAGTGCGATCACCGCGATGCTCGTCGCCGAGGTCGTCGGTCAGGCGGGCGAAGGCATAGACGGCGAGCAGTTGCCCGCGGGCTTCGCGGGGCACGAGCCGGGTGGCGACCGGGAAGTTCTCGTGGTCAGCCTGGACGAGGAGCTGGGCCTCCGGCGGCAGGGCGGGTCGGGGTGTGGCGCCCTCCTGTTGGATCGCCACCGCGATGTCGCCCATGCGCCGACCAGTCCCCGCTTTCGTACAAGAATCTGACCCGATGGTCAGAGATGTTGTACGTAACTAAGCGCATGGGGCCCCGGGTGCGCAACCCCCTCTGGATCACCCGGCGCCGAGGACGGCGCGCATGGTCTCCCGCGCCAACTGGACGATGAGCGCGACGGCGCGCTCGCGTGGCGTCCCCGGTCCGGCGAGGACCGGACCCACGCCGTCGACGAAGCAGGTGAGCGCCGCATCCGCCAGCTCCCGGTGGCCGGGTTGGCCGCGCAGGCTGCCGGCCGTCAGCTCCAGCAGCAGCATGAAGCCGGGCGTCGCCGCCATCACGAGCGTCACCATCGCCGCGGTCGGCTCCAGCTGCCCGCCGGCCCGGTCGGCCGCGGCCCGCACGTCAGCGACCACACCGGCCACGACCGACTCGACCGCGGCCGCGAACAACGCCTCCTTGGACTCGAAGTGGCGGTAGACGCTGCCCTTGGCCGTCCCCGCTCGGGCCGCCACGTCGCTGACGGCGACGTCGCCGTAGCCGCGGGCCGCGAACAGGTCGACGGCAGCCGCCACGATGCGCTCCCGGGTGGCGTCGGGCACGTCGGAGCGGCCGGTCAGCGCCGCCTCCCAGGTGTCGGCGTGGAAGGCCTCCGCGTCGCCGCTGGCCAACAGCTCGGGCAAGACCTCGCGGATCGTGGGCAGCGGCAACCGCCGCCGGTCACGCAGCAGCCGGATGAGCCGGAGCGCCTGGACGTGGCGCTCGCTGTAGCGGAAGCGGTTGGCGCCGACGCGCTCGGGCGCAGGCAGGAGCCCGGCGTTGCGATAGTGGTGGATGGTCGTGGCCGGGATCCCGGTCCGCTCGACCAGCTCGGCAATCGTGTAGCGGCCGGCCCCCGTCACGCGGCTACCTTCCGCAGCGCGGCGGTGGGACGCTGGGACGACCGAGGAGGCACCGCAGCATGAGGACCGTGGTGGTCACCGATTCGAGTGGGCGGCCGTCGCGGCCCTCGGGGAACGAGGCGGCGGTGGTCGTGGTGCCCATCACCATCCTGCTCGCCGACCGTCAGGTCCCAGACGACCAGATCGATTCCCGGGTCGTCGACGAGGCCCTGGCCCGGGGCGAGCCGATCAAGACCCGGGCCCCGGGCGTGATCGACTACCTCGACGCCGTCGAGGGCACCGATGCCCAGGCCGCGGTGATCCTCACGCCGGCCGCCGAGCTGACCGCCATGTGGCGCCACGCCTGTCATGTGCCGTGGCTCGCGGACAGGCCGGTCGCGGTCGTGGACACACGCACGGCGGCGTCGGGCCAGGCACTGGTGGCCGAGGTGGCATCCGAGACGGCCCGGGACGGCAACCGGTCGCTCGCGGACGTGGTGGCCGCGGCACAGGGGGCCGCCGCACGCGCCCGCGTCATCGGGGCGGTCGGCACGGCCGAGCCGCTGGTGGCTGCCGGCATGGTCGAGATCGAGCGCGGACGGGGGCGACCGACCATCTTCGAGGCGCGCCAGGGGGCGATCGAGCCGCTGCGAGTGCTGGACGGCGAGGATCCGGTGACGGCGCTCGCCGACCTCTACGGCCGGCAGCGGGGTGCAGGTGACCCGGTCGCGTTCACGGGCGCCGGTGCCGGGCGGGGCGGGCAGGCCATGGCTGAGCGCCTCGCCGAGCTGGTGGGCTCGGACCGGCCGCCGGAGGTGTGCAGCGCGGCAATGACCGTCTACACCGGCCGGGGGGTGATCGGCATCGCCTGGCTCGACCGGGCCTGACGCGTTCACGCCGGCAACCTACGCGGCCTGCGCCCGGCATGGCGGCATCCGCAGGGCGACGCTCCTGTGGCACGTCGCGGCAGGGGAGCGTCACGCGCGACAGCTGCTCCGAGCGGGCGGTCGGGATGCGCCCCGGCTTCGCCATCTATCGCACGCGTGCCACCAACCGGCGCATCCCGGTGCTGCGGCTCGACCCGGTATGAGCCGCGCGCAGCTCAGCCCGTGGGCAGCCCCAGCACTTTCTCGGCGTTGTGCCGCAGGAACTTCGGCCAGACCTCGTCCTTGAACTGCACCCCGGGCAGCTCGCCCATGATGCGCTCGAGCGACAGCCCCATGGGGAAGTAGCCGGCGTAGATGATCTTGTCGCCGCCGCGGGTGTTGGCGTACTCGACGATGGCCTTGGGGTAGTACTTCGGCGCGAACGCACTGGTGGAGTAATAGAGGTTGGGCCACTTGAGCATCAGCTTCACCGCCAGGTCGGCCCAGGGCTCGCAGCCGTGGCGGGTCACGAAGACCAGCTCGGGGAAGTCGTAGCAGACCTCGTCGATCAGCTCGACGTGCTGGCACGCGAAGCGCAGCCGCGGCCCGGGGATCCCGGCGCAGCAGAACACCGCGATGCCGAGCTCCGCGCACTTGGCGTACAGCGGGTACATCTTCTTGTCGTTGATCGGCACCTGGGGGAAGGTGCCGGCGGGGAACACGCCGATCGAGCTGATGCCCCAGTTGTCGTGCGCGTTGGCGATGGCCCGCACGGCGTCCATACCGTCGTTGGGGTCGACCGAGAGCTGGGGGATGAACCGGTCGGGATGGTCGCGCACGGCCCGCTCGCCGATGTCGCCGTTGACACCGATGACGCCCTTCTCCACGCCCCAGAGGTCCATCTCCCGCAGGGTGACGTCCAGGGGATCGGCATCCTTGTCGAGCTTCTTGTCGGGGACGTCCTTGAACATGTACTCGACCGGGAACTCGAAGTCTTCCTTCGACTCCCGGTCGTGCGTCTGCTTGGTGATGAACGCGTACTGCTTGCGCATGTTCCGGGCCGGGAACCCGATCATCGTGTCGATGATCCCGATGTCTAACGGGGGCGTCATGTCGCTGGTTCTAGCAAGGGTCGGGCGCCGATGCCTGGTCGAGGGCTAGGAAGTGTCCATGACGAGCGATCCCGATCCGACCACCGCCGCCACGACACCCACGGTGCCCGAGGCCGATGCCGAGCCCGTGCGCGGGCGCATCGTCGTGGGCGTCGACGACTCCGAGCAGGCCGCTGTGGCCCTGCGATGGGCGCTCGCGGAGGGGGTCCTGCGGCAGGCGACCGTGGAGGTGGTGCACTCGTGGTCGCCGCCGATGTCGGCCATGCCCTTCGGCGCCACGTTGAGCCTGCGTGCCCATGAGGGCGAGATCGACGCCATTGCCCGGGAGTCGGTCGACGAGATCGTCGACGGCGCGCTGGCCGAGATGGACGACCAGCCGCCCGAGGTGCTGCGCACGATCCTCCCCGGCGCCCCGGCGCTGACGCTGGTGGAGGTGGCCGAGGCCGCCGACCTGTTGGTGGTCGGCTCCCACGGCCGCACCGGGCTCAGTCGCCTGGTGGTTGGATCGGTCGCGATGGCGTGCGTGCAGCACGCACCCTGCCCGGTGGTGGTGATCCGGACACCGTCCGAGGACTGATTCCGCGCACGCCGCTGTCATCCCGCCGGGGGGCGGGAGCTACCTTCGAGCGCGATGCAGACGACCAGCCGGCGCAGGCTCGACACGGCGCTCATCGCCGGTGGCAGCGTGGTCATCGGCGCAGCGGCGCTGGTCGGTGCCGTCGCGGGCGACACCGAGCGGGTCGAACGCCTGTGGACGTCCGCGGAGCTGGCCGACGATGGTTCGGCCCAGATCACCGAGGTGATCGACTACAACTTCGGCGCCCTCAGTGAGAAGCACGGCATCTTCCGCGACGTGCCGGACCTCTCACCGGAGGCAGCCATCACCGTCGACTCGCCCGACGCCCCCGACGCCATCCAGGTGACGCCCGAGGCAATCGAGGGCCGTGAGGGCGCCAGGATCCGGATCGGCGACCCCAACGTCACCGTCTCGGGCCGCCACCGCTACCAGATCGATTACCCGCTGCCCGGGGTGACCCGGGGAACGACCCTGGACTGGGAGGCGGTCGGAGTCAGCTGGGAGGTCCCCATCGAGGAAGCGGAGATCCACGTGGTCGCCCGGTTCGAGCTGCTCGACGCCACCTGCTCGAAGGGCGTCACCGGCTCGCAGGGCGGCTGCGCGGTCCGGGAAGTCGCACCTGGTCACCTGGTGACCACGGTGGAGGGCCTCGACGCCGGCGAAGGCGTGTCGATCGAGGCCCGGACGGGGAGCGACCTCGCGTCGCCACCGGCGGCGCCCGAACCGCCGGCCACGCCGCCCGACGACCCCGGAACGGGGCTTGCGCCGCCCGCGGGCACAGCCGCCGCCGGGGCGCTGCTGGCGGGGGGATCGACGGCGTGGCTGGTCCGGCGCGCCGGACGCGAGCGTGTGGGCGCCGGAGGGCCGGCCGACGCCGCCTGGGCCGGGGCGGACGCGTCGACGAGCTGGACACGCGTCGACCAGAAGGAGCTCGAGGCCATGGCCACCACCGAGTTCGCGCCGCCGGCGGAGCTCGATCCCCCGCACGGCGGCATCGTGCTGACCGAGGAGGTCCGGCCCGAGCACAAGGTGGCATGGCTGATCCAGATGGCTATCGACGGCACCGTCGACATCGGCGGCAACGGAGCCAGCATCGGCGGGGCCGGCGGTACCTGGATGCCGGGGAGCGGCGGCGATGATCTCCGCCTCGTCCGTACCGGACACGGCACTCCCGATGTCGCCGCCATCCTCGACACCGCCTTTGCCGGCCGCGACGAAGTCGATCTGGGCAGCTACGACTCGAATTTCGCCCGTGCCTGGCAGCACCTCCAGGGACAGCTGCTGGCCTGGCGCGACACCAGCGGGATGTGGGATCCAGCCGGCGGCACCCGCAAGGTGACGGCCCGGGTGCTAGGCATCATCGGCGGGGTGGTGGGGGCTCTGGGTGCGGCCGCCGGCGGCTGGCTGGCCAACCAAAGGGGGCCGGCATGGCTGGTCCTGGCAGCGGCCGGCGGCGCCGTGGCCGGCGCCGGGCTGGCGGCGGCGCTGCGGGCCTGGGAGCTACGGGTCCGCACCCCGGCGGGCTCGGCCGCCTGGCTCCGGGTCGAGTCGTTCCGACGGTTCCTGGCGGGGTCGGAGGCCTACCACGCCGAGGAGGCCGCCAAGCGCGGGGTGCTGCGGGAGTACACGGCCTGGGCGGTGGCGGTGGGCGAGATCGACCGCTGGCAGCGGGCGGTGTCGGGGGCTTCGATCGCGCCCGAGACGGCTGGCCTGTCGTACGCCTACATGGCCCCGTTGCTGCTGGCGTCCACCACGTCGGCGGCCACGGCGCCGTCGTCGAGCGGCGGCGGTGGCTTCGGCGGCGGTGGCTTCGGCGGCGGCGGCGTAGGCGGCGGTGCCGGAGGGGGCGGCGGCGGCAGCTGGTAGCGGCCGGCTGGCGGCGAGGCAACGCGCCGCGCCCGCAAGCAACCCGCCCGCAGCCGAACCGGCGTCCCAAGGCGCCGAATTCCGGCACATCCGAACGCCGGAACGCGTACGGCCCGGCACGTCCCCACCCCGCAAGGCAGAGCCCGCGGCCCGGACGCGCCGGAGCCCCCGGGGAAGGGGGCTCCGGGGCCCGGTGGCGGGTTGGGAGACCACCGGGCGATCAGGCGACCGCTCGCTAGTCCGTTGCGATCGCCTGGAGGACGTCGAGCCTGGCGGCCCGGCGTGCGGGGCGGACCGCCGCGACCACCCCGACGATGGCGCCGAGGGCCACCACCACGGCGAGCTGCCCGGCCGGGACCGCGAATGCCCCCAGTCCCTCTGCGGCCTCGATCGTCTTCACCATCGCCCAGCCCAGGAAGGTCCCCAGGCCGAGCCCGCCGACGGTGCCGAACAGGGCCACCACCAGCGCCTCGCCGCGCACCATCCGGCGCAGCTGCCGCCGGCTCTGCCCCACGGCCCGGAGCAGCCCCAGCTCGCGGGTCCGCTCGTGGATCGAAAGCGACAGCGTGTTGGCGATGCCCATGAGGGCGATCACGATGGCCATGACCAGCAGCACGTAGATGACGGTCAGGATCTGGTCGACCTCGGCGGCAACCGAGTCGACGTACTCCTGGCGGTCCTGCACGTCGGGCGCCCCGAACCGGTCGGCGACCGGCTGGATCGCGGCCTCCCCGTCGGCGGTCGACACGCCGTCGACCAGGTCGATGAGCAGCACCACGTCGCTGGCGCGGCTCGCCGCGTGCGGCGCATACGTCGCCTCGGGCAGGACCACGTCGTCCACCAGCTCGTCATTGTCGAAGATCGCCCCGACCGTGAGCTCGTCGGTGGCGCCGTCCGCGTACGACACGGGCAACGCATCGCCGAGAGCGAGGCCATGGTCCGACGCATAGTCGGCGAACAGCGCCACCTCCCGGTCGCCCAAGTCGTCGATGGACCCCTGCGAGACGTCCACGTCGAGGACCCGCCCGAACGACGCCGGGTCGATCACCGACGCCACGGTGTCGTCGCCGTCGACCGCCACGGGCGCGATGCCCATCCCTGTGGCCACGTCGACCTCGGGGAGGGCACCGACGGCGGGCTCCAGCTCGGGGGTGAGCCCGGCGCCGCTGAAGTCCGTCTGCGCGATCACCAGGTCGCCCGCGAACTGCTCCGACACGGTGTCGTCGATCGACTGCTTGACGGACGCCGCCACCACGGTGAACAGCGTGACGACGGCGACGCCGACCATCAACGCCGACGCCGTGCCGGCGGTGCGGCGGGGGTTGCGCATGGCGTTGCGCCGCGCCAGCGAACCGCTCATCCCCCGCCGCAACGTCAGCGGCCCGCCCAGGACACCGGCGACGGGACGGGCCACCACGGCGCCGAGGAGCACGAAGCCGACAACCACCAGGAGCCCACCCAGGCCGGTCAGGGCCAGCGAGCCGGAGCCGGCGGTGCCGCCGATGGTGGCGGCGATGCCGGTGCCGGCGACCACCACACCCAGGAGGCCGCGTACCCAGGAGGCGCCCGACCGGTCGATGGCGACGTCCCGCAGGGCGGCCAGGGGCGCGACCCGCGATGCCTTGACGGCCGGTGCGACGCTGGCGACCAGCGTGACCACCACGCCGACGACGGCCGCCAGCACGAGGGCCGACGTCTCCACCACCAGGGCGGTTCCGGCCACCGCGAAGCCTGCCGACTCGCTGAGGGCGCTCAGGCCGCCGGCCAGTCCCACGCCGGCGGCCACCCCGATGGCCGACGCCAGCACGCCGACCACCAGCGCTTCGGCCACCGTGGAGCCGAGCACCTGGCGGCGCGACGCCCCCAGGGCCCGCAGCAGGGCCGACTCCCGGGTGCGCTGGGCCACCAGGATCGAGAAGGTGTTGTAGATGCTGAACGTGGCGACCACCAGGGCGATCCCGGCGAACACCAGCAGGAACGCCTTGAAGAACCCGAGGAAGTCGCCCTCGAGCTCGGACTGTTGCTCGTCGGTGAGTGCGGCCCCGGAGAGGGCCTCGGACCCGTCGGGCAGGGCCGGCTCCAGCTGATCGACCAGCTCCTGCTGGGTCACGCCGTCGTCGGCCACCACCAGGACGTCGGAGATGCGGCCCGGTTCCGGCAGCAGGACCTGCTGGGCGAACTCGGTGGTGAAGGCCGCGTAGGTCTGCGGGCCGGCACTGTCGGCGCCGGCGTCGCCAAAGGTGGCGATCCCGACGACGGTCACGTCGACGGGCTCGGGGGTGCGAATGGTGGTGGCGTCGCCGACCTCCAGATCGCCCCCGTCGGCCGAGGCCTTGTCGATGACCACCTCGCCGGGCCTCTCGGGGGTGTGGCCGTCCGCGATCCGCCAGGGGTTGATCTCGGGATCCGCGATCCAGTTCCCGGCCTGGGTGGGGGGACCGTTGCCCCCGAGCGGATCGCCGTCAGATCCGACGATCTGACCGATCCCGGAGATCTCGGGTACGGCCGTGGCGACGCCGTCGACCGCGGCGACGTCGTCGACGACGGAGGCATCGAGCAGGCCGCGTTCGCGGATGTCGTCGTAGCGGACCTCGGTGTTGCTGCGCACGATCGCGTCGGTGCCGGCGTTGGCCTCGCCGTACATGTCGCCGAAGCCGGTCTCCATCGTGTCGCCGAGCACGAGGGTGCCCGACAGGAACGCCACGCCCAGCACGACGGCCGAGCTGGTGGCGAGCAGGCGCCGCTTGTGGGCGCCGATGCTCTTGATCGTGGTCCTCCACATGACGATCAGCTCCCGAACGCCTTCAGGCGCTCGAGCACGCGCTCGGCGGTGGGGGCCGGCATCTGGTCGACGACGCGGCCGTCGGCCAGGAACAAGACGGCGTCGGCGTGGGCCGCCGCCGTCGGATCGTGGGTGACCATCACGATGGTCTGGCCGAGCTCGTCGACCGCCCGCCGCAGGAACGCGAGGATCTCGCCGCCGCTCCTGGAGTCGAGGTTGCCGGTGGGCTCGTCGGCGAAGATCACCGAGGGCCGACTGGCCAGGGCGCGGGCCACGGCCACGCGCTGCTGCTGGCCGCCCGACAGCTCGGAAGGACGGTGCTTGAGCCGGTCGCCGAGCCCGACGGTCTCGACGAGACTGCGGAGCCAGCGCTTGTCGATCTTCCTTCCCGCCAGGTCCAGCGGCAGGGTGATGTTCTCCCCTGCGCTGAGCATCGGGATGAGGTTGAACGTCTGGAACACGAAGCCGACGTGGTCGCGGCGCAGCCGGGTCAGCTGCTTCTCCGAGAGCCGGCCGAGGTCGACCTCGCCGATGAACGCCCGGCCCACCGTGAGCGTGTCGAGCCCCGCCAGGCAGTGCATGAGGGTCGACTTGCCCGACCCCGAGGGTCCCATGATGGCGGTGAAGCGCCCGGCCGGCAGGGCCAGGCTCACGCCGTCGAGGGCGCGCACCGCCGTCGCACCCTTGCCGTACACCTTCACCGCCTCTTCGGCACGGACCGCGATGGGGGCGGAGGACGCGCCCAACCCGGCCGTCGTTGTGGTCATCACGTCGCTTGCCGTCATGTTGTCGACGGTACGGACGAACCCGCGGAGCGTGAATGGAGCGCCCCGGCGTCTTCCCGGTGGGGGTAGCCCCACCCCGGCGCTGGCGCCGCCCCCACTTGTGCCGTTGCGTGGCACGGCGCGTCACGCCCTGCCGGTATGGCCGAAAACATCGAGATCATCGACACCCTCGTGATCGGGGCCGGGCAGGCCGGCCTGGCCACGAGCTACTGGCTGACGCAGGCGGGCGTCGACCACATGGTCCTTGACCGCCGCGAACAGCTGGGCGGTGCCTGGCTGGACCGGTGGGACAGCTTCTGCCTCGTCGCGCCGAACTTCACCCTGATGCTGCCCGGCATGCCGTACGACGGGCCCGACCCAGATGGGTTCATGGCGCGCGACGACGTGGTGGCCCACATCCACCGCTACGCGCAGACGGTCGACGCGCCCGTGCGGCTCGGTACCGGCGTGGATCGCCTGTCGGCCTCGAACGGCCACCTGGAGGCGCAGACCGGCGCCGCCACCGTCCGGGCCCGCAACGTCGTGCTGGCGACCGGGCCCTACCCGCAGCCCAAGGTGCCGGCGGCAGCCGAGGGACTGGCCGGCTCCATCCAACAGGTGCACTCGCGCGATTACCGCCGGCCGGACCAGCTCGCCGATGGGGCCGTGCTGGTCGTGGGCTCCGGGCAGTCCGGCGTGCAGATCGCAGAGGAGCTGCACCAGGCCGGTCGCGACGTGCACATCGCGGTGTCGATGTGTCCCCGGGCACCGCGCCGCTACCGGGGCCGCGACATCGCTTGGTGGCTGGTCCAGGTCTTCCAGCACGGCGCCGATCATGGGATCCCCGTCCCGACGGTCGACGACCTGCCGTCCCCCGCGGCGCGCTTCGCCTGCCAGCCCCAGGTGTCGGGCAAGGACGGGGGTCACGACATCGACCTACGTGAGTTCGCCCACCGTGGCATGCGCCTGTACGGACGTCTCGAGTCGGCGGCGGGCAGGACGGTGCGGTTCAGCGACGATCTCGCCGACCGGCTGGCCTTCGCCGACCGCTGGTTCGACGAGCGCTTCCGCCCGCTGTTCGACGCCTACGACGCCGCAGCCGGCATCGGTGCACCGCCCGACGACCGGCCTGCGCCCGACGACTTCACGCCGACCACGGCGACCGAGCTCGACCTCGACGCAACCGGCATCGGCGCCGTCGTCTGGGCAACGGGGTACCGCCTCGACTTCGGGTGGGTCGACCTTCCGGTGTTGGACGAGTGGGGCTACCCCCGCCACACGCGGGGAGTCACCACCCACCCTGGCCTGTACGCGGTAGGACTGCCGTGGCTGCACTCGCAGCCATCCGCAGTCTTCGCCGGTGTCGGCGCCGACGCCGCCCACATCGTCGAGCACATCGCGGGCCGGCAGCAGTGAGCCGCGCGCGACCTCGAGCACGGCTGGCAGCTCACGGGCTCGAGCGCGGATGCCTACGAGCAGCTGCTCGTGCGGCGATCTTCGACCCGTGGGCGCAGGGTCTCGTCGACCGCGAGCTGAGGGCCGTCCGTCAGGACCAGAACTCGTCGACGTGATGGGGATCGGAGACGAACACGGTCCCCTCGGCGAGCTTGCCGTCGACGAAGCGGAACGCATAGCAGTTCTCGGTGTCTAGGCGCCTCCCACCGCGGTCCGCGGTCACGCGGCAGCGGGCGATGAGGTTCTGGTCGTCGGCCAGCACGGTCAGGGGCTCGAGCGCGATCGTCCCGCCCGACTCGTCCCGCAACCGGCGCAGGATCTCGGCGAAGCCGTCGATGCCATGGAATTCGCCGGCGACAGGGCTGCGGCCCGGGATCCGGTACACGACGTCGCTGCGCACGTGGTCATGGACGGCGGCGAGGTCGTCGCGATTGAAGGCGTCGATCGCCTGCAGGTAGGTCGTGACGTTGGGGTGCAACTCGGTCATGGTTCGGTCGCCTCCGGGGCCGACGGCGGGCTCATCCATAGGGGCGTGACGCGGCCGTCCGGTCCGTGCCACCGCGTGTCACGGACGGCGATTTAGCGCTCTCGATGGTCCCCGCACACTCGGCGTTCATGGCGGCGCACGACGAGCGTTTGCCCATCGTTGACCGGGACGCGCTTCATCGGTGGGTCCCGTTGCCCTAGCCTGCTGGGCGTGCAGTTGGCGTCGAGGGTGACCGCGCGGGCGTTCGCCACTGCCCTGGTCCTCGCCGGCCTGGGTGCGTCGCTGCTGCCCTCGCCGGCAAGCGCGGCGCCTCCGGACCCGGAGCCTCTGCCGGACGCAGCGGTCGTTCCGCCGATCAATTCGTTCCCGGTGGCCGCGCCGTACGAGGCGTCGTTCTCGGACGACTGGCACGCCTGTCGGGACGGCTGCCGGCGAAAGCACAAGGGCAACGACATCTTCGCGCCCGAGGGCGCCCCGATCGTCGCCGTCGAGCCAGGTGTGATCGCCAAGGTCGACGGGACCGACGACAGCAACGGGGGCCTGAGCATCTGGCTGGTGGGTGACTCAGGCGTGGCCTACTGGTACGCCCACAACTCGGCGAACTACGTGACCGCGGGCCAGCGGGTGGGGCGGGGCCAGCTGATCGGCCGGGTGGGCCACACGGGCAACGCGCGGACGACGCCGTCGCACATCCATTTCCAGATCAATCGGTGTGGCGAGCTGTCGAGCAGTGAGCCCTGCACAGTGGACCCGTTCGGGTTCATCAGCCGCTGGGCGCCGGGCCAGGTGGGGGGCGGCGCGGACGCGGTGGGCCTGTACCGGCGGTCCCGGGCCAGCACCGAGCTGCGCATCGAGGGTGGATCGGCGTTGCCGGCATTCGCGTACGGCCACGCACCCGAGGGCAGCACGCTGCCCGTGGCGGGCGACTGGAATGGCGACGGGACCGACACGGTCGGCATCTACCGCCGCCTCGACGCCACCTTCCACCTCCGAGACGAGGCCGGCAAGACGGCGGCCCCGGTGCGCTTCGGTACGCCCGGCGACGCGGACGTGGTACCGCTGGCGGGCGACTGGAACGGCGACGGGCGCGACAGCGTCGGGCTGTACCGCCGGGCCGACGCCACGTTCGTCGTGCGCGACGACGCGGGCAGGACCTTGCCCGGCGTCCGGTTCGGCTGGCCGGGTGCCTCTGACGTGTTGCCGGTCGTGGGCGACTGGGACGGCGACGGCCGCGACAGCTTCGGCCTCTACCGGGCGCGTGACGGCGTGTTCCATCTGCGCAACGAGGCCGGCGGCGACCTTCCCTCCGTCGGCTTCGGCACCGTCGGCGCCGCGGCGGTGCCGGTGGTGGGCGACTGGGACGGCGACGGCCGCGACACCGTCGGCGTCTACCAGCGGGAAACGGCGACGTTCGAGCTGAGCGGCCCCGATCTCAGGAAGCCGACCCGCCGCGCCGCCGTCCTCGAGACCGGCGAGGGGCCCGCGGCCGACCTGCTGCCGCTCGCCGGCGACTGGAACGGGGTCGACGTCGTCACGCTCGACGACCTGGACGCGATCTTCGGGCCGTTCACGGACGAGGCCGCCGTCGAAGCCCAGCTCCCGGCGCTGAACGAAGCCATGCTCCGCGCCGGAGCGACCACCCCCGCCCGCAAGGCCGCCTTCCTGGCGACCATCCACAACGAGAGCGACTTCCGAGCCAACGCCGTCGAGGCCAGCAACCCCTCCACCTACCGGGGTCGCGGCTTCATCCAGCTCACCGGCGACTTCAACTACCGCGCCGCGGGCGCAGACCTCGGCCTGGACCTGGAGGCCGAACCCGACCTCGCGGCCACCCCCGCGACCAGCGCCCAGGTCGCCGCCTGGTACTGGACCGTGGCCCGCGACATCAACCACGCCGCCGACCAGTACGACATGGCCGCAGTCAACATCGCCGTCGGGTTCCGACCGAGCGTCCGCGAGGACACCGAACGCTGCGGAGACTTCGTCCGGGCCCTCAAGTGGTTCAACGGCGGTGAGCTCCCCCGCGACGTGAACTGCGAGCGCTCCATCACCTCCCAGCTACTCGCCTTCACCAGCATCCTCGGCTCCGGCTCCGGCACGACAACGACGTCACGCCAGGTCTCGACCGACGCCCCCGACACCGGCGCGGTGGCCGCCCCCGGTACCGCGGTGCCGCGCAGGGCCGGGACGACCGTGCGGCCGACGAGGCCGCCCGGCACAGCCGGGCCGACCTCTCCCCCGGCCACCACTCCTACGACGCAGCCGGCCAAGCCCGGCAGCACTACTACCACCACGACGCGGCCGTCGACGACCACCACCACGCCGCAGTCCACGACCACGACGACGACGCCCACGACGTCGAGCACCACGTCCACGACCGTGCCCTGTGGTGCCTCCACGCCCACCAGCGGCACCACCACGACGAGCACCACCACGACGACGCCCACGCCGTGCCCGACCACCACCACCGCCCCCCCGTCGTCGTCCTCGTCGACGGGCTCGACTGGCTCCACCGACTCGTCGACATCGACATCGGGCGGCTGACCGGGGCCGAGCTCAGTCCAGGGCGTAGGTGATCGTCACGTCCCCGTTGTCGGACTGCGCCGTGATCGTGCGGTCGCCGTCGGGGTCCGTGCGGACCGGGAACGACACGGTGCCGTTGTCGCTCTGGGCGTCGACCTTGTAGGCGATCGCGCCGTCGTCGGGGATCACGACGTCCACCGAGCCGTTGTCCGAGGTGGCCACCACGTCGTCGGGCGGGTCGAGGAACTCGAGCCGCACGCCACCGTTGTCGGACGTCGCCTCCGCGCGTGAGGCCCGCCGGATCCCGGTGGCTGTCACCGAGCCGTTGTCGCTGTGGAGCACGACGTCTCCCTCGATCCGGGCCAGCTCGATCCGGCCATCGTCGGACGACGCCTCGACGTCGCCGGCGATGTCGGTGACGGTGACCCGGCCGCTGTCCGTCTCGGCGGAGACCGCGAGATCCGATGGCACCTCGATCGTGAAACTCACGTTGCACCAGTCCGACAGAAATATCGGGCACGTGCCCTCGACGACTAGCCGGTCGCCGTCGCGCCGTACGTCGTGGCCCGTCGCCCGCCAGCCATCGCTGATGCGAGCGGTCACCGTGACCGTGTCGGTGTCCTCGACACCGACGATGCGGACCGACCCGGCCGCGTTGTCGACGTCGACGCTCTGCAGGCCGCCGGCGTCGAACTCCGTAACCTCGGTGCGCTCCTCGTGGGCCAGAGCGCTGGCCACCTGGGTCGCGCCAAGCAGCAACACGGGCACGGTGACGAGGCTGCCGACGATGAGCCAGGTCCGGCGGACACGCCGCGAGGGGGTGACGGTGTCGGGCATGGCAGTCCCTCAGGTCTCGAGCCACCGCAGTACGGCGAGCACGCGGCGGTGATCGTGCTCGGTGGGCGGCAGGTCCAACTTGGTGAAGATGTTGCTCACGTGCTTCTCGACGGCGCCGTCGCTCACCACGAGCTCACGGGCGATGGCGGCGTTGGAGCGCCCCTCGGCCATGAGCCCGAGCACCTCGCGCTCGCGAGGCGACAGGCGGTCCAATGGGTCCCGCCGACGCGACCGGGCCAGGAGTTGGGCCACGACCTCGGGGTCGAGGACCGTGCCCCCGGCGCCCACGCGCCGCACGCCGTCGAGGAACTCGGCGACGTCGGCGATGCGGTCCTTGAGTAGGTAGCCGAGCCCGCTGGTGTCGTCGGCCAGGAGCTCGGTGGCGTACGTCTCCTCGACGTACTGCGATAGGACGAGGATGGCGATGGCCGGCCACTGTCCCCGGATCTGCAGCGCGGCGCGGAGGCCGTCGTCGGTGTGGGTCGGGGGCATGCGCACGTCGACCACCGCCAGATCGGGCTGGTGGCGCTCGACCACCGTGAGCAGGTCGTCGGCGTTGTCGACGGCGGCGATCACCTCCTCCCCCGCGTCGGCGAGCAGCCGGGTGAGCCCGGCGCGCAGGAGCACGGAATCCTCGGCGATCACGATCCGCATGGGAGCTCCACCAGCAGCGTCGTCGGTCCCCCCGGGGGGCTGACCACATGCATGCTGCCGCCATGGGCCATCACCCGGTCTCGCAGCCCGCGCAGGCCGGTACCGGCCTCGGGGGTGGCGCCGCCCCGCCCGTCGTCGCGCACCTCGATGACCAGGCGGTCGCCGGCACGCGCGATCGTGACCGTCGCCGATGTGGCCTCGGCGTGGCGGGCGACGTTGGTGAGCGCCTCGGCGACCACGAAGTACGCGGTGCTCTCGACCGCCGCCGACGGCCGCTCGGCCACGTCGATGTCCAGGCGGACCGGCACGGGCGAGCGGGCCACGATGGCGGAGAGAGCGGCGTCGAGGCCGCGGTCCTCGAGGATCACGGGATGGATGCCGCGCACCAGGTCGCGGATCTCCTTCAGCGCGGCCTTGGCCTCCTCGTGGGCCTCCGCCACCAGCGCGCGCCCACCCTCCGGGTCGACCTCGAGCCGCTCGCGGGCGTTGCCCAGGTCCACGGCCAGCGCCACCAGCCGCTGCTGGGCGCCGTCGTGCAGGTCGCGCTCGATACGCCGCCGCTCGGCCTCGGCGCTGTCCACGGCCGCCGCCCGGCTGGTCTCGAGCTGCGCCACGCGACGGTCGACCGCCTCCTGGGGCGGCAGGCTCAGCAGCCGGCGGCCCACGGCGGTGTCGATCGCCGCCATCGTGTGCGTGACCCAGGGGGCGACGAACACCAGGCCGGCCGCGCCCACCAGCGCCGCCAGCGCCGACGCAGCACCCTGCGACACCTCGAACAGCCCGAACTTGGCGGTGCCGCCCGGCATGTGGCTCACGTAGACCGGCAACGCAAGTAGTACGGCCGAGCCGCACCACGCCGCCACCGTGGGGAGCATGGTCAACAGGCTCACCGGCAGCTGCACCACGCCGTAGACGATCTCGCGCCAGCGCGGGCGCGTCTTCACCCGCTCGACCAGCCGCCGCCACAGCGATGTCTCCCGGAGGGGCGGGACCGGATCGACCATCTCGACGCCTAGCAGCGCGGCGTAGCGGCTGCGTTCGACGTGGCCGATGCCTCGGGCCACAACGAACAGCGCCCAGACGAACGGCAGCGCCAGCGGGAACGTGATCAGCAGGCTGATCGACAGCGCCAGCAGCACGACCATCAGCGTGAACGTCGCGATGCCGATGAACACGCCGAGGATGAGGTGCGTCAGCCGCCACCACGTCAACGACTCGCGCCACGGTCGGAGCAGATCTCGGATCACGAGCACCACGGTAAGGAACTGCGGCTTGCGGCGACATGGAGCGAGCGGGAAATGACTAGGTGGGGTTGTCCCTACCCGGTGGGGAGCGGGGCCGCCTACTGCGGGCGCGGTACACGCCGATGCTCCGGGCGGTGGATGCCGACGACCTGCGGCGGCCGTACCGTGCTGTCCGTGGCCACCACCGATCCCGCCCGCGTGACCCGCGGCCGAGTCGGCCTCCCCCAGCTGTTCGCGCGGGGGCGGGGCCTGCGGTGGTGGCCTGACGTCTTCCCGGCGGTGGTGGTGGCGGTCCTGCAGGTCGGTGGCACCGCGGCCGCCAGCCATCGCCAGCCCGAGCGCTGGTCACTCGACGCCCTCGGTGTCGCGCTCCTCCTCGCGGGGCCGGCGGCACTGCTCGTCCGCCGTCGCTGGCCCGAGGTGTCGCTGGCCGTCGCGTTCTCGGCGGCGCTCGCGTACTGGCTGACCGACTACCCCCGGGGCCCGGCCGGCTTCCCGGCCCTGATCGTCGCACTCGTCAGTGCGGTGCTGGCCGGGCGCCGGGCATTCGCTTGGGGCACGCTGGCGGTGGGGTACCTGGGGTTCACCGTGCTCCCACCGCTGCTCCACCAGGAGTCGTGGAACTTGGGCCAGGCGCTGGGGCTCGCGGCATGGCTGCTGGTGCTGGGCACCGGGGCCGAGATCATCCGCAACCGCCGCGAGCGGCGGGCGGAGCTGGCCCACGTCGAGGCGGAGGAGGCGCGCCGCCGCGCCAGCGAGGAGCGCCTGCTCATCGCCCGCGAGCTCCACGACGTCCTGGCCCACAACATCTCGCTCATCAACGTGCAGGCCGGCGTCGCGCTCCACCTCCTGGACGAGCGGCCCGACCAGGCCCGACCCGCCCTCACCGCCATCAAGGACGCCAGCAAGGAGGCGCTCGGCGAGCTGCGGTCGGTGCTGGACGTGCTGCGGCGGAGCGAGGACGGGACGACCGCGCCCCGGGCCCCAACCGCCGGGCTCCGCGACCTGCCGGGGCTCGTGGAGCGCACGCGCTCCGCCGGGCTGGACGTGACGCTGGACGTCTCGGGCGAGTCCCGGCCGGTATCCGCCGGCGTCGATCTGGCCGCCTTCCGCATCGTGCAGGAGGCGCTGACCAACGTCGTCCGCCACGCCGGCACCGGCGGCGCGCGGGTGCGGCTCGACTACGGCGACGAGCGCCTCACCGTGCAGGTCGACGACGACGGGGTGGGCGCGCCCGTGCTTCCCCGTGACGGCGCGGGGCGGGGCATCGCCGGCATGCGAGAACGGGTGCAGGCACTGAACGGGACGTTCGAGGCCGGCCCGCGACCCGGCCGCGGCTTCCGTGTGCGCGCCCGCTTCCCGATCGGGAATATGTAGGCCCGTGACCGCCGTGATCCGCGTAGTGCTGGCCGATGACCAGGCTCTGGTCCGCGCCGGCTTCCGGGCCCTGCTCGATGCCCAGGACGACATCGAGGTCGTGGGCGACGCCAACGACGGCGACGAGGCCGTGCGTCTCGTCCGCCGCCTCGCACCGGACGTGGTGCTCATGGACATCCGCATGCCGGGCACCGACGGCCTCGCCGCCACCAGGGCGATCGCCAGCGACGAGCGACTGTCGGGCGCCCGCATCATCATCCTCACCACGTTCGAGCTGGACGAGTACGTGTTCGAGGCCATCCGCTCCGGCGCCAGCGGCTTCCTGGTGAAGGACACCGAGCCCGTGGAGCTGTTGCGGGCGGTGCGGGCGGTGGCGGACGGCGACGCGCTGCTCTCGCCCAGCGTCACGCGGAGACTGATCGGCGAGTTCGCCACCAAGACACGGGAGTCGCGGCCGGCCCCCACCCTCGATGTGCTCACCGAGCGGGAGCGGGAGGTGATGGCGCTGGTGGCCGAGGGCCTGACCAACGACGAGATCGCCGAACGGCTCTACGTCAGCCCCATGACGGCGAAGACCCACGTCAGCCGCGCCATGACCAAGCTCGGCGCCCGCGACCGGGCCCAGCTCGTGGTGTTCGCGTACGAGTCGGGCCTCGTCCGGCCGGCCGGGGGGTAGTGGCGGTCCGGCTACCACCGCGGGAGTAGGGCAGAAGCCTCCCGCGGGGCGACGCCGTCAGGGGCGTCCGGCCCGACGATGGACGCATGTTGACATCCATCATTTCCACCCACGGGTACGACGGCTGGGGCGACGGCCCCGGACCGTGGTTCCTCATCTTCCCCCTGTTCTGGCTCACCGTCCTGGTGCTCGCCGCCGTCTGGTTCCGCCGACGCGGCGGTCCCTGGCGGCAGCCGGCGACTGGCCGATCCGTCCTGGCCGAGCGCTACGCCCGTGGCGACATCTCCGCCGACGAATACCGCGAGCGGCTGTCCGTCCTTAAGGAGGACGACCGATGACTCCCGCCACCACACTCATCCGCACAGACGCGGCCGCCCGGGCCGTCGAGGCCACCAAGGTCTACGGCTCCGCACGAACACCTGACGGCGTTCGTGCTCCGCGCCGTACTTCCCGCTCTCGGCGCCTACGGCGCCGGGCCGCTCGGGCCACGGCCTCGCCTTCGCTCGGCCTCTGGGGCGACACCGCCGTCGTCGCCCTCGACGAGGTGTCGGTCGAGTTCCCGACCGGGCACTTCACCGCCATCATGGGGCCCTCGGGCTCGGGCAAGTCGACCCTCATGCACTGCGTTGCGGGGCTCGACACCCTCACCGAGGGCCAGGTGTTCATCGGCGACGTCGAGCTGGGCGCGCTGTCCGACAAGGAGCTCACGCTCCTACGCCGCACGCAGGTCGGCTTCGTGTTCCAGGCGTTCAACCTGGTGCCGACCCTTACCGCCCGCGAGAACATCGCCCTGCCCTTGACCCTGGCGGGCGCCAAACCCGACGGCCAGTGGTTCGACGAGATCGTCGACACCGTTGGGCTCGGCGACCGGCTGGGCCACCGCCCGGCCGAGCTGTCGGGCGGCCAGCAGCAGCGAGTCGCCGTGGCCCGGGCACTCGCCAGCCGACCCCGGATCGTCTTCGCCGACGAGCCCACCGGCAACGTCGACTCACGCGCCGGCGGCGAGATCCTCGGCTTCCTGCGTCGGGCGGTCGACGAGATGGGCCAGACCATCGTGATGGTCACCCACGACCCGGTCGCCGCCTCGTACGCGGACCGGGCGTTGTTCCTGGTCGACGGTCGGATCGTCGGCCACCTCGACGACCCCACAGCGACGGCCGTCCTCGACCGCATCAAGTCGCTCGACGGTTCGGGAGGTTGAGCCATGTTGTCGCTCACCATCAAGGAGATGCGGGGCCACGGCCGGCGCCTGATGGGCACGGCCGTGGCCGTGTTCCTGGGCGTCGCCTTCCTCGCCGGCACGCTGGTGCTCGGCGACACCTTGCGGAACAACTTCGACAACCTGTTCGCCGACGTCAACGCCGGCACCGACGTCATCGTCCGCGGCGCTACCGACCTCGGCATCGAGGCCGACGAGCCCAGGGGGCTGATCGACCGGTCCCTGGTCGACGAGGTCGCGGCCGTCGACGGGGTGGCAGCGGCGGAGCCCCAGATCGAGGGGCTCGGCCAGCTCCTGGGCGCCGACGGTGACGCCGTGGGCGGCAACGGCCCGCCCCAGTTGGCCGGCAGCTGGACCACCGATGCCGACCTCAACCCCTACCGCTTGGCCGAAGGCCGGGCCCCCGAGGCCGACGACGAGGTGGTGGTCAACCGCCGGGCCGCCGACGAGGGCGACCTGGCGGTCGGCGACCGCACGACCCTGCTCACCCCCGAACCGGTCGAGGTGACCATCGTGGGCATCTCCACGTTCGGGGACGAGGACGGGCTCGGCGGCGTCACCTTCACCGCCTTCAGCCTGGAGGGCGCCATGGAGCACGTCACCAAGGACCCCGACGGCGTGTCGAGCATCGCCGTCCGGGCGGACGACGGTGTGTCGCAGGACGAGCTCGTCGCCCACGCCGACGAGGTGCTGCCCGACGGCGTCGAGGCAGTGTCGGGCACGTCGGTGGCCACGCAGAACTCGGACGACATCAACGAGCTGTTCCTCGACATGCTGACCACGTTCCTCACCGTGTTCGCGGGCATCGCCCTGCTGGTGGCGACGTTCAGCATCTACAACACCTTCTCGATCATCGTCGCCCAGCGCACCCGAACGGCGGCCCTGCTCCGCGCCATTGGGGCTTCACGCCGCCAGGTGCTGGTCTCGGTCGTGATCGAGGCCCTGGTGGTGGGCGTGGTGGCATCACTGGTCGGGCTGGCCGGGGGCATCGCCGTCGCCGGGCTGCTCAAGGGACTGTTCGACGCCGCCGGGTTCGCCCTACCGGCGGGCGGCATCGTCGTCACCGGCGGCGCCATCCTCGTGTCGGTGGTCGTCGGTCTCGTGGTGACGCTCCTCGCCGGAGTCATCCCCGCGATCAAGGCGTCACGGGTTCCGCCCCTGGCCGCGCTGCGCGACGTCGCCGTCGAGCGCACCTCGCCCTCGGCTCCCCGCGTTGTGGCCGGTGCGATCCTGGCCGGCCTGGGCATCGCGCTCACCGCGGCGACGGCCCTGTCCAACGACCCCTCGCTCGGAACCGTCGGGCTGGGCGCGGTCATCACGCTGCTCGGCACCGTGGTGCTCGGCCCGGTCGTCGCCCGGCCGGTCGCCGGGCTCCTGGGCGCACCGCTGGCCAGGCTGCGCGGCCTCACCGGGACGCTGGCCCGTCAGAACGCCATCCGCAACCCCCGGCGCACCGCAGCCACGGCGTCCGCGCTCATGGTCGGCGTTGGCATCGTGACGCTGTTCACCGTGTTCGCCGCCTCGCTCAAGGAGTCGACCGCCGACACCATCGACCGGTCGTTCGCCGGCGACCTGGTGATCTCCAGCGGGCCCTTCGGCGGCAGCCTCAGCCCCCAGCTCGCAGCCGACGTCGGGGATCTGCCCGAGGTCGACAGCGCCGTCGGGATCGGCCGGGGCTTCGCCTCGATCGACGACGACACCAAGGAGATGACGGTGGCAGACCCTGCTGACCTGGATGCCGCCGTCGACGTCGACGTCACCTCGGGCTCCCTGGCCGACCTGGCCAACGACGAGATCGCCATCTCCGAGGCCACCGCTGACGCCAACGGTTGGGCACTCGGCGACCCGGTGACCGTGACATTCGCCGACGGCGCCAGCGCCGACCTGCAGGTCGGAGCCACCTACGACGTGTCCGACATCGTGGGCGGCTACGTGGTGCCGCTGGAGACATATGCCCCGCACACCAACCAGCCCGTCGACTCCACGGTGGTCATCGACCTGACCGACGGCACCTCGCTCGCCGACGGCAAGGCTGCGGTCGAGCGGGTCGCCGCCAACTACGGCGATCCCGACGTCGAGGATCGCGAGGAGTTCGCCGCCACCATGTCGGCCGGGGCCGACATGTTCCTGACGATCATCTACGCCCTGCTGGCGCTGGCGATCATCATCGCCCTCATGGGCATCGCCAACACGCTGTCCCTGTCGGTCCACGAGCGCACCCGCGAGCTGGGTCTGCTCCGGGCGGTCGGACAGACCCGGGGCCAGCTCCGCTCGATGGTGCGGTGGGAGTCGGTGATCGTGGCCACGTTCGGTGTGGTCGGCGGCATCGGCCTCGGCGTGTTCCTCGGCTGGGCGCTGGTCGAGGCCGCAGGCAACACCCCGGGCTCGGTCATCAGCGAGTTCGTGTTGCCGATCACCCGCCTGGCGATCGTGGTGGTCGTCGGCGCCATCGCCGGCGTGCTGGCGGGGCTGCGTCCCGCGCGGCGGGCGGCCCGCCTCGACGTGCTCGGCGCCATCGCCACCGAGTAGCCGCCCGCCCAATCCGAACTTGCGGCGGTTGGAGAGGCCATGGCCTCGCCAACCGCCGCAAGTTCGCCGTTTTCAGCGCTCCCAGCGCAGGCCCTCGGCCAGGCGGGCGTCGGCCGGCAGCTCGGTCCTTCCGTCCAGCACGGCTGCCACCGCCAGGTAGTCGCGCACCGCGCCGACGTCGTGGACCCGCAGGATCGTCCCGGGACCGGCCAGCGCCCCGACCGCCGCCAGCGTGCCGGCCAGCCGGGTCCGCGGCGGCCGCCCGGTGATGGTGCCGACGAAGTCCTTGCGAGACAGCGCCAGCAGCACGGGACGGCCGAGCGCCCGCACCCGGTCCATCCCGCGCAGCACCTCGACGGTCTGGGCGGGAGTCTTGGCGAAGTCGGGTCCCGGATCGACCACGATCCCCTCCGGCCCCATCCCCCGAGCCACGGCGGCGTCGATGCGCTGGCGCAGGAAGGCGACAACATCGGCGACCACGTCGTCGTAGAGGTCGGGGTCGAGCACCTTGTGCTTGGGCTGCGCCCGGGTGTGCATGGTCACCAGCCCTGCCCCCGCGGATCCGCACAGCTCGGCGACCTCCGGATGGAGGAGCCCGCTGACGTCGTTGATCAGCGCCGCGCCCGCGGCCAGCACGGCCTCCACCACCGCCGGGCGGTAGGTGTCCACCGAGACGACCAGCCCGGCCGTCGCCGCCAGGATCCCCTCGACGACGGGCACCACGCGGGCGATCTCCTCCACCACCGCAACCTCGGGCACGCCGGTGATGCCCGACTGGCCGCCCACGTCGATGATCGTCGCCCCCTGCTCGGCCAGCTCGAGTGCGAGCTCGACCCTGGCCTCGGTCGTGGGGTGGAGCCCGCCGTCGGAGAACGAGTCCGGCGTGGCGTTGACGATCCCCATGAGCGCCGGCTCGGTCAGGTCGACGGCGCGCCCCCGCACGACCAGCGGCGGAGGCGTGCTCAATAATTCCCGCTCTTGCTGCTTCGCAGCGGGCCGCTCGGGCTCCGACGCGTTGCTTGCCCGCTCCCACGGCCGCTCGGGCCGGGCTCGCTCTCTCGCCCTCCGGGACGCTCGCTCACGTTCTCAGGGTAGTGGGGAGTCGGCCTCGGGCTCGGGGGCGGGTCCCTGGGACCCGAGCGTGGCGATGGGCGCGAGCTCGGCGAACGTCCGGACCAGCGGGGGCAACCCGGGCCGCACCAGCGTGGCGGGGTTCGCCGCCGGCACGCCGGCGCGGTCGAGCACCGTCTGCAGCACGCTGAGCGCCTGGGGACCGAGCTGATCGAGGTCGTGGTGGCGGTGGCGGCGCGTGCCGAGGTCCACCTGGACGATGGCATCGGTGCCCACGGTCCGGGCGACGTCGATGAGCAGCCCGATGTCGACGCCGTAGCCCCGGACGAACGGGAGGCGCTCGAGCAGCTCCCGGCGTCCCCCGAACTCACCCGACAGCGGCTGCACGATCGTCGACAGCTGCGGGAACAGGGTCGCCAGCGCCGGCCGCGCCGTGAGCTCGGTGGTCCTGCCGCCCCCGAGTGACCCGGTCCGTGGCCGCTCGTAGTAGCCCTTGACGAAGGCGACGTCCGGATCGGTGATCAGGGGACCGAGCAGGCCGCTGACGAAGCGGGTGCCGAAGTCGGTGATGTCGGCGTCGCACCAGATGACGATGTCGCCGATCGAGGCATAGAGCGAGCGCCACAGCGCCTCGCCCTTGCCGGGGCCGCCGGCGATGTCAGCCAGCACCTCGGCGGCGTCGACCACCCGGGCCCCGGCGTGGGCCGCGGCCTTGCCGGTGTGGTCGCGGGAGTGGTCGTCGACCACCAGGACCTCGTCGACAAGGCACAGGCGACCCCCCACGAAGCGCCGCACCTTGGCGACGACGTCACCGATGGTTGCGGCCTCGTCGTGCGCCGGGATGCACACCGACACGAGCTTGTCGCCTTTGGCTGCGACCAGGTCGCGCAGCGGAAAGTCGCGGTAGTGCCGCGACACGATCGGGCGGTCGGATCGACGGGCGGTCATCGCTGCCTCGGATGCACGGGCGAACCACGAGACCCTATCCGTGGCCGGGCCGCCCGGTTCCGGCGGGCCTGGCCGAATTCGTCAGTGGATCGTCCTTGCTGCCACCTGGCGGGACGGCTCAGGATGGCAGCGTGGCTCTCCGGCCCCGATCCGTGATCGTCGTCGCGTTCCCCGACGTCCAGGCCCTCGACGTCGTCGGCCCGCTCGAGGTGTTCGCGATGGCCAACCGCTACGGCGCCGACCCCGCCTACGCCACTGCGCTCGTGTCCGCCTCGGGACAGCCGGTCACCACCTCGTCGGGACTGTCGCTCGGCACCGAACGTGCCTCCCGCCGTGAGTCCATCGACACGCTCTTGGTCGCCGGCGGCACCGGTACCGCCGCCGCCCTGGCCGACGAGCGCCTCATCGCCTGGCTGCGGACCGCGGCCGCGAGCGCCCGCCGGGTCACCTCGGTGTGCAGCGGTGCCTTCCTGCTGGCGCAGGCCGGCCTGCTCGACGGCCGGCGGGTCACCACCCACTGGTCGGCATGCGACACGCTCGCACGCCTGTTCCCGGCCGTCGAGGTCGACGCCGACCCCATCTATGTGCGCGACGGCAACGTATGGACGTCGGCCGGGGTCACGGCCGGGATGGACCTGGCCTTGGCCCTCGTCGAGCACGACCACGGGGGCGAGCTGGCGCTGGCCGTGGCCCGCCAACTGGTGCTGTTCACCCATCGGCCCGGTGGGCAGTCGCAGTTCAGCGCCCAGTTGGCCGTGCGGCGGGCCGAGCGTGAGCCGCTCCGCGAGGCGTTGGCGTTCGTCGCCGAACATCCCGAGGCCGACCTGTCGGTGCCGGCGCTGGCCCGGCAGGCGGCGATGAGCGTCCGCACCTTCGCCCGCGCCTTCAGCCGCGAGGTCGGCACCACGCCCGCCGTGTTCGTGCAGCGGTCACGGGTCGAGGCCGCCCGCCGACTGCTCGAGACGACCGACCGCACGGTGGACGACATCGCCCGAGCCTGCGGCTTCGGCACGGTCGAGACCATGCACCGCGCGTTCCAGCGCGTGGTGCGCACCACCCCCGGCCAGTACCGGCGGCTGTTCGCCGTCCCGGCCTGACCGCGACCAGGAGGCAGGACCCCATGCTCATCACCATCCCGATCTACGACCGCTTCACGGCGCTCGACGCCGTCGGGCCCTACGAGGTGCTCTCCCGGCTGCCGGGCGCCGAGGTCGTGTTCGTCGCTGAGCAGGCCGGCCCGGTGCGGACCGACACGCGCGCCCTGACCCTGGTGGCCGAGCGGGCGCTGGCCGACGTCGACGCCTGCGACGTCGTGGTCGTGCCCGGCGGGCCTGGGACCCGCGAGATGCTCGAGCCCCAACCGCTCCACGAGTGGCTCCGGGCGATCGACGCCACCACGCAGTGGACGACGTCGGTGTGCACCGGCGCCCTCTTGCTGGGCGCCGCCGGGCTGCTCGACGGCCTCGAGGCCACGACCCACTGGTCGGCGTTCGACACGCTGGCGAGCCTCGGCGCCCGGCCGACAGAGCGGCGCGTTGTGCCGCAGGGCAAGGTGGTCACGGCTGCGGGCGTCTCGGCCGGGATTGACATGGCGTTGTGGCTGGCGGGTCAGATCGCGGGCGACGAGGTCGCCAAGGCGATCCAGCTGGGAATCGAGTACGACCCGCAGCCGCCCTTCGACAGCGGTTCGATCACCAAGGCCTCTCCCGAGACGAAGGAGCTGGTGCGCCTGGCGACGTCGTCGCAACCAACAAGCGCGTGACCCGGCGCCCCATCGGGGCAGCATGGGGACATGGCCAAAGCTGCTCCCCAGCCCACGTCCACCGCATCGGCCGCCGACCTCGGCCTCGTAGACGCCTGGTGGCGGGCGGCCAACTACGTGTCCGTGGGCCAGATCTACCTGCTCGACAACCCGCTGCTGCAGGAGCCCCTGACCGTCGACCACGTCAAGCCGCGGCTGCTGGGTCACTGGGGCACGACACCCGGGCTCAACCTCGTCTATGCCCATCTCAACCGGGTGATCCGGGCCCGTGACCTGGCCATGATGTTCGTGTGCGGGCCGGGCCACGGCGGCCCGGCCGTGGTCGCCAACACCTACCTCGAAGGCAGCTACACCGAGCTGTACCCGGCGGTCACGCAGGACGAGGCCGGCATGAGGTCACTGTTCCGCCAGTTCTCCTTCCCCGGCGGCGTGCCCAGCCACGCCGCCCCCGAGACGCCCGGATCGATCAACGAGGGTGGCGAGCTCGGTTACTGCCTGGCCCACGCCTACGGAGCGGCGTTCGACCACCCCGATCTCGTCGCCGTGTGCGTCGTGGGCGACGGCGAGGCCGAGACCGGGGCGCTCGCCGCCAGTTGGCACTCGAACAAGTTCCTGAACCCCGCGGTCGACGGGGCGGTGCTGCCGATACTCCACCTGAACGGCTACAAGATCGCCAATCCCACGGTGCTGGCCCGCATCCCCACCACCGAGCTGACGGCATTGCTCGACGGCTACGGCCACACGGTCCACCTGGTCGAGGGCGACGACCCCGAGCACGTCCACCGGGCACTGGCGGACGCGCTGGACGCCGCGCTCGACGAGATCGCCGCCATCCAGGCGGCCGCCCGCAGCCGTGGCAGCGACGGCAGCGAGCGGCCACGCTGGCCGATGATCGTGCTCCGCACCCCGAAGGGGTGGACCGGCCCCGCCGTGGTGGACGGCCAACAGGTCGAGGGCACGTACCGAGCCCACCAGGTCCCGGTGGCGGGGCTGGCCGAGAACCCCGACCACCTGGCTCAGCTCGAAACGTGGATGCGCAGCTACCGGCCCGAGGAGCTGTTCGACGGCGGCAGGCTGCGTGCCGAGATCGCGCGCCTGGCCCCGGACGGGGACCGCCGGATGGGCGCCACCCCGTACGCCAACGGCGGTCGGCTGCGCCGTGACCTCGACCTGCCCGACTTCCGCGGCTACGCCGTCGACGTCCCCGCCCCGGACGCCACCCGCAGTGAGCCCACCCGCATCCTCGGCGTGTGGCTGCGCGACATCGTGCGCCGCAACCCGAACACGTTCCGCATCACCGGTCCCGACGAGACCGCATCCAACCGGCTGTCGGCGGTGTTCGAGGCGACCGACCGCACCTGGGTGGCCGAGACCGTGCCCCACGACGACCACCTGGCGCCCGACGGTCGGGTGATGGAGGTCTTGTCGGAGCACCTGTGCCAGGGGTGGCTCGAGGGCTACCTGCTCACCGGACGGCACGGGCTGTTCAACTGCTACGAGGCGTTCGTCCACATCGTCGACTCGATGTTCAACCAGCACGCCAAGTGGCTGAAGGTGACCCGGCAGCTCGACTGGCGTGCGTCCATCTCGTCGTTCAACTACCTGTTGTCGAGCCATGTCTGGCGCCAGGACCACAACGGTTTCTCCCACCAGGACCCGGGCTTCATCGACCATGTGGTGAAGAAGAAGGCCGAGGTGGTCCGCGTCTACCTGCCGCCCGACGCCAACTGCCTCCTGTCGGTGATGGACCACTGCCTGCGCAGCGTCGACTACGTCAACGTGGTGGTGGCGGGCAAGAACGAGATGCCCAACTGGCTGGGAATGGACGACGCGATCGCCCACTGCGCGGCCGGCATCGGCATCTGGGACTGGGCCTCTAGCGAGCGGGCCGGTACCGGTGGCTACCCGGACGTGGTGCTCGGGTGCTGCGGCGACGTCCCCACCCTGGAGACGCTGGCGGCCGCCGACCTGCTGCGCCGCCACCTGCCCGACCTGCGGGTGCGGGTGGTCAACGTGGTCGACCTCATGCGGCTGCAGGACCAGGCCGAACACCCCCACGGCCTGTCCCACGACGAGTTCGACGCCGTCTTCACCACCGACCGGCCGATCGTGTTCGCCTACCACGGCTATCCCCGGCTCATCCACGAGCTGACCTACCGGCGCTCCAACCACCGAAACCTGCACGTGCGGGGCTACAAGGAGGAGGGCACGACCACGACGCCGTTCGACATGGTCATGCTCAACGACCTCGACCGCTTCCACCTGGTGATGGACGTGATCGACCGCGTCCCGGCGCTGGGCACCACCGCCGCCGACCTGCGCGAGGCCATGGTGGCCAAGCGGGCCGAGGCGCGGACGTACACCCGGGCAGTGGGCGACGATCTGCCGGAGGTCCGGGACTGGTCCTGGACGGCAACGAGCTGACCGGCGTGCGGATCCTGGTGGTCAACGCCGGTTCGTCAAGCCTGAAGCTGCGGCTGCTGGGCGATGGCGACGAGGTGCTCGGCACCGAGGACGTGGCCCCGGTCGACAGGCTGGGCGACGGCGAGCTGGGCCGGGCCCTCGAGAAGCTGGGCGGCTTCGACGCAGTCGGCCACCGCGTCGTCCACGGGGGCGAGCGGTACCGGGAGCCGGTGGTCGTTGACGACGACGTGCGCGCCGCGCTCGAGGCGCTCACGGACCTGGCGCCGCTGCACCAGCCCCTGTCGTTGGCCGGGCTCGACGCCGTGACCGAGCTCGCCGCCGACGTGCCGGCCGTGGCCTGCTTCGACACCGCGTTCCACGCCACGCTGCCGCCTGCGGCGGCCACCTACGCGGTGCCGGCCCAGTGGCGGGACGGCCTCCACGTCCGCCGCTACGGCTTCCACGGGCTGTCTCACGCGTACGCGGCCCGGCGGGCGGCCGCCACCATCGGCCACCCCGGCCGCATCGTCACGTGCCACCTCGGTGCGGGCGCCTCCCTGGCGGCGGTGCACGACGGCCGTTGCGCCGACACCACGATGGGCTTCACCCCGCTGGAGGGACTCGTGATGGCCACCCGGTCGGGCACCGTGGACCCCGGCGCCGTCCTGTGGCTGATCACCCACCACGGGCTCGAGCCGCAGGCAGTGGCGGACACGCTCGAGCACCAGTCGGGCCTGCTGGCCCTGGCGGGGACCGCCGATATGGCGACGGTGGTGGACGCCTGTCGCCGGGGCGAGCCGGCGGCCACGCTCGCCCTCGACGTCTACGTGCACCGGCTGCGGGCGGCGATCGCGGCGATGGTCGCCGGCCTGGGAGGGCTCGACGCGCTGGTGTTCACGGGGGGCGTGGGCGAGAACGCCCCCACGGTCCGGGCGGAGGCGGTGGCGGGATTGGGATTCCTGGGGGCGACGCTGGACCACCGGCGCAACGACGAGGCGGTCGGCGCCGCCGCCGCACCCGAGGCCGACGTCACGGCCGACGGTTCGACGGTCCGCACGCTCGTCGTCGCCGCGCGCGAGGACCTGGAGATCGCCAGGGGGGTCCGCGCCCGGCTGCGATGATGCTGGGGCACCCTCGACGGCGAGATGGGGAGACGCCCATGGAGCCCACCCAGACGCGCCCGCACTGGCGTCCCACACGTTCGACAGACGACACGCCGCCACCCCGACCCCGCAGCCTCGAGCACGTCGACCTGCGCTTCACCCCGCAGAAGGCGGTCCGGTGGTACAGCCCTGGGGCCCTGACCGGGTCGGGGCTGCACGTGGGGCTCACGTCGGTGTTCGGGTCGTTCCTCGACAAGCGGGAGCTCCAGGCCCGCAAGGCACCCACGGTCGACCGCACATATGCCACCCGCGACGAGGTGTGGATCGACTACACGGCCGACACCGGCGACGGCTTCCCGGCGACGATGACGGTGGCGGCGCACCTCGCCCGCCGGTCCCTCGGCGTCGGCATCGACGGCGTCGAGCAGGAGCTGCCCCGCGGCGACATCCTGGTGCTGGGCGGCGACGAGGTGTATCCGGGCGCCAGCGCCGACAACTACGAGAACCGTCTCGAGGGGCCGTTCCGGGCCGCTCTGCCCTGGACGGTGGCCGACCACCCCGCCATGTACGCCGTCCCTGGCAACCACGACTGGTATGACGGGCTCACGGGCTTCCTGCGGCTCTTCACCCAGCACCGCTGGGTCGGCGGCTGGACCACCCGGCAGAGCCGCAGCTACTTCGCGGTCGAGCTACCGCACAACTGGTGGCTGTGGGGCGTCGACATCCAGCTCGACATGTACGTCGACGAGCCCCAGCTCGAGTTCTTCGGCGGCGTGGCCGCCAAGGCGTCGCCAGGCGCAAAGCTCATCCTGGCCACGCCGGTACCCACCTGGACCGAGCTCGAGCGCGACCCGAACGCCTACCACAACCTTGCCTTCATCGAGCGCACCCTGCTGCGCCCCAACGGGATCGACCTCAGGCTCACCCTGGCCGGCGACCTGCACCACTACACGCGTTACACGCTCCACGGCTCGGTCGGCGACGAAGGCCCGACGGCCAGCCCGCCGCACAAGATCACCGCGGGCGGCGGTGGTGCATTCCTCCACCCGACGCACGACCTGCGCCCCGAGGTGGCGATCATCGTCGACCCCGACGATCCCGGCGACCGAGCCACCTACCGCATGGTGGCGGCGTACCCCGATCCCACCACGTCGCGCCGGCTCTCGCTCCGCGCCCTGGGGTTGCCGCTGCGCAACTACAGCTTCATGGTCATGCCCGCCCTGCTCAGCCTGGCGGCGCTGTGGACCAACCAGTTCGGCCTCCGCAGCCTCGGCGGGACCGACGAGACGTTTGCCGCGGCGGCCGAGCGCTGGGGCTGGTCCGACCTGTTCACCGGGCTGTTCCGCAACCCCGTCTCGGCGCTGACGGTCGTGGTGTTGTTCTTCGGGTTGTGGGCCTTCGCCCGCACGCCCCCATGGGCGCCCCGCGGCTTGCCGCGGTACGTCGCCAAGACCGTCATGGCCGCCATCCACACGATGGCGCAGGTGCTCGCGGTCGTGGCGGTCGCCCTGTTGGCCATCACCGTCGCCTCGGCCGTGGCGGATCGCGGCTGGCTGTTCACCGCCACCGCCAGCGTGATCGCCTTCGTCGCGGGTGGGATCGTCGGCTCCGTGGTGTTCGGTGCTTACCTGGCGGCCGCGAACGGGCTGCCCGGGATCAGGGCCCACGGCAACGAGACCTTCGCCTCGGCCCGCATCACTGGCTACAAGAACTTCCTGCGTATGCACCTCGACCGCGAGGGTCGACTCACCGTCCATGCCGTGGGGATCGAGCACGCCATCGGCGACTGGCGGCCCGATCCCGACAACGACGATCCCGAGGCCTCGTGGCTGGTGCCCGCCAGCGGCGCCAGCCGCCCTCACCTGATCGAGAAGGTGGTGATCGAGTGACCGGCGCGTGCGTCAGTGCGCGAGGCCCTCGCGCCAGGCGATGGCCACCGCCGACGCACGGTCGCTGACGCCGAGCTTGCGATAGAGGTTGCGCGTGTGGGTGCGGACGGTCTGCCAGGAGAGGTCCATCTTCTCGGCCGCCTGCCGGGGGCTCATCCCCTCGCCCAGGAGCGTGAGCAGCTCGGCCTCGCGCCGGGTCAGGCCCAGGTGGGCACCGGGCCAGCCACCCAGGTCGAGCGTGCGCGCGGCGAGCAGGGCCGCCTCGGTGGCCAGAACCGGCGTGATCACGGTCTCGCCGGCGCCCAGCCGCTTCAGGGCCTCGACCAGGTCCACGGGCGACGACGACTTGAGCAGGTAGCCGCACACGCCCATGCGCAGCGCCTGCAGTAGCAGGCGCAGGTCGTCGTTGTCGGTGAACACGGCGACGGCGAACGGCGGATTCTGGGCCAGCACCTTCACGGCGGCATCGATGCCGGCCGCTCGGCGGGCGAACGCGTCGATGAGCATCACGTCCGCGTCCTCCTCGGTGTCCGGCACCATCACCATCTCGGGGTCGCCCTCGGCGGTGCCGACGACGGCGACGTCGTCGCGGTACGGCGCGAGCATCGAGCGGAGGCCCTCGATGACGATGGGGTCGTCGTTGGCGAGCACCACTCGTACCGGACGTTCGGCCATCGGTGCTTCTCCCTGTGCGCGTGCACCCGACGTTACGTGTTCGCTTCGTCGCTACCCGCCAACAAGGCCCGCCATTCGCAACGTCCGATCGGTTCCGCGTACCGCGAGCGCGGTATAGGCGCGCACATCATTCCGTGCCACGATGCCGCCGGGCTGGGCGTCGATCAGGAGTCGTGCCGAGCCACATCAGGTCCCGCGACTGATGGGTGTCCCGCACACATGACCATCCCCGAGGACACGACCTCGATCGAACCGGTGCTCACCGATGACGCTCTGGAGACGCGCCAGATCCTCGAGGTCGTCGTACCCCAGACGGCGTGGCGCCTCCTGCTCGTGGACGACGACGAGGACAACCACCGCGTCGTGCGCAACCTTTTGGGCCGGGGCCTGCCGGGGGCCACGATCGATCGGGTCACAACGCTCTCGGACGCCTGTAGGGAGGCCGTGACGTCGGACTGCGTCCTGCTCGACATGGGCCTGCCCGACGCCGACGGCACCGTGGGCGTGAAGCGCCTCACCGAAGACGCGCCGGATACCGCCATCGTCGTGCTGACGAGAGCGACCACCGAGGAGCTCGGCGCCGCGGCACTTAGCGCCGGCGCCCAGGACTACCTGATCAAGGGCCGCGTCGACGAGCAGCTGCTGGCCCGGTCGGTGCGCTACGCGATCGAGCGGCACCGGGCGGCACAGCTCAGCCGCGAGCTCGTTCGGGCCGAGCGGCAACGGGCCGAGAACGCTCGCCTCGAGCGTGCCCTGACACCCACCCCCGCGATCCGGTCCACCGACATCAGCGTGCTCGTGCGGTACCAGGCGGGCCGCCGGGGGGCCCAGCTGGGCGGCGACTTCTACGACGCGATCGAGCACGACGACGGCACGTGCGCAGTGCTCGTGGGCGACGTGGTGGGCCACGGGCCCGACGCCGCGGCGTTGGCGGCCCGCCTCCGCAGCGCCTGGCGCGCGCTGGCCCTCGCCGGCCTCGACCAGGTCGCCATCCTCGGCGTGCTGGATCGGTTCCTCCGCGCCGAGGGCGAGAGCTTCACGTTCGCCAGCCTCGCGATCCTGGTGGTCGACGGGGACCGGCGTGCCGGCACGCTGGTCTTGGCTGGCCACCCACCGCCGGTGCGGCTCGGCGCCCCCAGCGTTCCCGTGGGCGTCTGCGCCCACGGTCCCCTGGTGGGCGTCATGCCCGAACCCCGATGGTCGCCACTCGGGGTGGAGCTGGGCGCCGGCACCGAGCTGCTCCTCTACACGGACGGGATCGTCGAGGGGTGGGCAGACACCGACCACACCGAGCGGCTGGGGGTGGAGACGCTCATCGAGGTGCTCGACCTGCTGCGGGCCCGCGGACTCACCGGGGCCGCACTCCTCGACGCGCTGGTCGACGAGGTGCAGCGGCGCAACGGGCTACCGCTCCGGGACGACGTGGCGCTGTGCCTCGTGGGGATCCCGGGCCGGTGATCGCATGCCACCACCGGCGGCAGGTCGGAGTTCCGAGCGCCTGACCCGGTCGCTGGGACCCACTAGCCGGGGCGGGGCGCCTCGACCAGCCGGTTCGCCGTGACGTCGTCGAGGCGGGTTTCCGTGCCGTCCGGGTATCGGATCACCAGGGCGCGCACCTCCGCCGCGTCTCCCAGCCCGAACAGCAGGCGGGGTTCCTCGGACGAGAGGTAGCTCCCGCCCGCCTGCACCTGCCGCACCAGCTTGCGTCCGTCCGGCAACACGGCGGTGACCTGCGCACCCGGCCAGAACCCGGGCAGCCGAACGCCCAGCCAGTTCCCACCGCTCGCAGTGTTCTCGAGCAGGACCAGCGGCCCGCCGATCGAGTTGATCGCGACGTCCAGGTCCCCGTCGTTGTCGTAGTCGGCCGCCGCGAGGCCGCGTCCGTTCGTCTGCAGCCGGGCCTCGCCGCCGCCCCGGAGCCCCAGGTCCGCGAACCGCAGTGCCGCGCCGGTTGACCGGTTCTCCAGGATCTGGATCGGTTCCGCATCGTCGCTCAGGTTCGTGACCGGGATGTCGCCGTTCGTCAGGACGAGGTCGAGGTCCGTGTCCAGATCGAGGTCGACCCAGGAACCGCCCCAGCCGGTGGCCGCCGGCGTGCCCGCGAAGTCGTCCCGGGCGTCCTCGTACCCGGTCGCTCCGGAGCCGGTCGACAACCCTCGGTACACCGCGTGTCCCTGGCCCCGCGAGTTCGAGACGAACAGGTCGGTCAGACCATTCCCGTCGTAGTCGGCGGCGGCGATCCCCATCCCGGCGTTGGCATCCGCGACGCCGGCGCGCACGGCCACGTCCCGCAGGCGGAAGCCGAGGCCCGCCGGATCCGCGGCGACGCCTCCCGGCCAGGGCACGTTCCGGTAGAGGCGGTTCGGGTCCTCGTCGTTCGCCACATAGACGTCGAGGCGGCCGTCGCCGTCCAGGTCGGTCACCACGGCGCCGAGACCGTGCTCGGGTTCACCCGGGTCGACGCCGGCCAGCCCGCCCACCTCGCGGAACCTCGGTGCGCCCCTCCGGTCCGTTCCCAGGTTCAGGTAGAGGAGGTCGCGCACGCCGCGGTGATTAGTGGGGAACCCGGCGAGCGAGTCGGGGATCGGAGCGTTCGGGTCGGTGTAGC
>CAVQVM010000011.1:0-496666 GCA_963717085.1 uncultured bacterium | reverse complement strand
TCGTCCGCCAGTTCCCGTTCCTCGAGGGCCAGTGGGAGAAGGACCGCGACGTCGCCCCCACCCAGGACGAGGCGCTCGTCGAGATCTACAAGCGGGCCCGCCCCGGCGAGCCGCCGTCGGTGGAGTCGGCCCGGGTCTACTTCCGCAACGCCTTCTTCGAGTCGCGCCGCTACGACCTGTCCCGGGTCGGCCGCCACAAGCTCGACCGCAAGCTCGGCCCCGAGGTCCAGAAGCTCGCCGAGCTGTTCCCGATGCTCGAAGAGCGTGGCCTGATCGACCGGCCCGAGCCCGGCCAGTCGGTGCTCAGCCGCTGCGAGGTCCTCGCCACGCTCACGTACCTGCTCCACCTGGTCAACGCCGAGCCCGGCTATCGCCTCGACGACCAGGACCACTTCGCCAACCGGCGCATCCGCTCGGTCGGCGAGCTGATTCAGAACCAGGTGCGCATCGGCCTGTCCCGCATGGAGCGGGTCGTCCGCGAGCGCATGACCACCCAGGACGTCGAGGCCATCACGCCCCAGACGCTGATCAACATCCGGCCAGTGGTCGCCGCCATCAAGGAGTTCTTCGGCACCAGCCAGCTCTCCCAATTCATGGACCAGGTCAACCCGCTGTCCGGCCTGACCCACCGCCGCCGCCTGTCGGCGCTCGGCCCAGGCGGCCTGTCCCGCGAGCGGGCCGGCTTCGAGGTCCGCGACGTGCACTTCAGCCACTACGGCCGCATGTGCCCGATCGAGACGCCCGAGGGCCCGAACATCGGGCTGATCGGGGCGCTGTCCACCTACGCCCGGGTCAATGAGTTCGGCTTCATCGAGTCCCCCTACCGCAAGGTCGTCAACGGCAAGGTCACCGACGAGGTCGTGTACCTGGCCGCCGACGAGGAGGAGGACTACGTCGTCGCACAGGCCAACGAGCCCCTGAACGCGAACAACACGTTCCGCAACGACCGGGTGCTGGTGCGGCGCTCGCCGCAGGCCGCCACCCTCGAGAACCTGCGGGCCCAGCTCGAGCGCGAGACCTACTTCGCCGCCACCACCGACATCTCCGCGGTGCCGCCGGCCGAGGTCCAGCTCATGGACGTCTCGCCCAAGCAGATCGTCTCGGTGGGCACCGCGCTCATCCCGTTCCTCGAGCACGACGACGCCAACCGGGCGCTCATGGGCGCGAACATGCAGAAGCAGGCCGTGCCGCTGGTCCGGGCCGAGGCCCCCTACATCGGCACGGGCGTCGAGATCCGGGCCGCCCGCGACGCCGCCGACATGATCGTCGCCGAAGACGACGGCGTCACCACCGAGGTGTCGGGCGACCTCATCACCGTCGAGTACCGCAAGCTGGGCCGCCGGGTGTACCGGCTGCTCAAGTTCGAGCGGTCCAACCAGGACACCTGCATCAACCAGAAGCCACGGGTGAGCGAGGGCGATTCCTTCCGCAAGGACGACATCCTCGCCGAGGGCCCGTCCACCGACAACGGCGAGCTGGCGCTCGGCAAGAACCTGCTCACGGCGTTCATGCCGTGGGAGGGCTACAACTTCGAGGACGCCATCATCATCTCGGAGCGGCTGGTCCGCGACGACGTGCTCACGTCGATCCACATCCACGAGCACGAGATCGACGCCCGCGACACCAAGCTCGGTCCCGAGGAGATCACGCGCGACATCCCCAACCTGTCCGAGGACATCCTCAAGGACCTCGACGAGCGCGGCATCATCCGCATCGGCGCCGAGGTCGACGCCGGCGACGTGCTGGTCGGCAAGGTCACGCCGAAGGGCGAGACCGAGCTCACCCCGGAGGAGCGCCTGCTGCGGGCGATCTTCGGCGAGAAGGCGCGCGAGGTCCGGGACACGTCGCTCAAGGTGCCCCACGGCGAGCAGGGCAAGGTCATCGACGTCAAGGTCTTCACCCGCGAGGACGGCCACGAGCTGCCCCCGGGCGTGAACCAGCTCGTGCGGGTCTACGTCGCCCAGAAGCGGAAGATCTCCGTGGGCGACAAGCTGGCCGGCCGCCACGGCAACAAGGGCGTCATCTCCAAGATCCTCGCGGTCGAGGACATGCCGCATCTCGCCGACGGCACCCCCGTCGACATCATCCAGAACCCGCTCGGTGTCCCGTCCCGCATGAACGTGGGTCAGGTGCTCGAGGCCCATCTTGGCTACGCGGCCCGCTGGGGCTGGCAGATCGACGGCCAGGCGGTGGGCGACGCGCCCGTCCGCGGCACCGAGGCCAAGACCCGTCCGGCCACGCCGCCGTCGACCCTCATTGCCACGCCGGTGTTCGACGGTGCCCACTGGGACGAGCAGGAGGACGCCGGCAAGCACCCGACGATTCGCACGATCTTCGAGAACCTGCGGCCCGAGACCGACGACGGCCACCGGCTGATCCAGCCCGACGGCAAGACGACGCTCTACAACGGCCGCACTGGCGAGCCCTACGACAAGCCCATCACTGTGGGCTACGTCTACATCCTCAAGCTCGCCCACCTGGTCGACGACAAGATCCACGCCCGGTCGACCGGCCCGTACTCGATGATCACGCAGCAGCCGCTAGGCGGGAAGGCGCAGTTCGGCGGTCAGCGCTTCGGCGAGATGGAGGTGTGGGCCCTCGAGGCCTACGGCTCCGCCTACTGCCTGCAGGAGCTGCTCACCATCAAGTCCGACGACGTGCTGGGCCGGGTCAAGGTCTACGAGGCCATCGTCAAGGGCGAGAACATTCCCGAGCCGGGCATCCCCGAGAGCTTCAAGGTGCTCATCAAGGAGATGCAGGCGTTGTGCCTCAACGTCGAGGTCCTGGCCCAGACCGGCGAGGAGATCGAGATGCGCGAGCTAGACGAGGACGTGTTCCGCGCCGCCGAGGAGCTCGGCATCGACCTCAGCCGGCCCGAGCGGGGCAGCGACGAGGAAGACGAGCGCCGGCGCCAGCGGACCAGCTTCTGACCGTGCCCGCCACGACCGCCACCACAACACCGACCCCGAACGACGACAGCACCCCCTCGAACCGCCGCGACACTGCGGCGAACGGAGCAACCCATGCTTGACGTGAACGACTTCAGTCAGCTCCGCATCGGACTGGCCACCGCGGACACCATCCGCATGTGGTCGAACGGCGAGGTCAAGAAGCCGGAGACCATCAACTACCGCACACTCAAGCCCGAGAAGGATGGGCTCTTCTGCGAGAAGATCTTCGGTCCCACCAAGGACTGGGAGTGCTACTGCGGCAAGTACAAGCGTGTGCGCTTCAAGGGCATCATCTGCGAGCGCTGCGGCGTCGAGGTGACGCGCTCCAAGGTGCGCCGCGAGCGCATGGGTCACATCGAGCTGGCGGCGCCCGTCGTCCACATCTGGTACCTGCGCGGCACCCGGTCGTGGCTGGCGTACCTGCTCTCGGGCACCGACGTCCGTGAGGAGCTGAAGGCCAAGCAGCTCGAGAAGGTCATCTACTTCGCCGCCAACCTGGTCACCTGGGTCGACGTCGACAAGCGTCACGATGACCTGCCCAACCTCGAGAACGAGCTCAACGCCGAGAAGGACGAGATCGTCCGCGAGCGCGAGCTCGAGCTGGCCAAGCGCATGGAGGAGCTCGAGAACGAGGTCGCCGCGCTCGAGGCCGAGGGCGCCAAGGACTCCGACATCCGCAGCCGCCAGAAGGCCGTCGACAAGGACCTGACCGCCATCCGCGAGCGCTATGACGAGGAGCTCGACCTCGTGCAGCGCAGCTTCGACGAGTTCCGCGACCTGCACCCGCGCAAGATCATCGAGGACGAGATGCTGTGGCGCGAGCTCAAGGACCGCTACGGCGACTACTTCGACGGCGGGATGGGCGCCGACGCCCTCAAGCAGCTCATCAATCGCATCGACCTCGACGACGAAGAGGCAAAGCTCAAGGACCAGATCGACCCCACCACCGGTGGTCGTCCGCTGTCGGCCCAGCGCAAGCAGAAGGCCATCAAGCGGCTCAAGATCGTCTCGGCCTTCAACCGTCGCGACGAGCACGACAAGCGCGTCAATGACCCGCGGGCGATGATCCTCGACGTCGTGCCGGTCATCCCGCCCGAGCTGCGGCCGATGGTGCAGCTCGACGGTGGCCGCTTCGCCACGTCCGACCTCAACGACCTGTACCGCCGGGTCATCAACCGCAACAACCGCCTGAAGCGACTGCTCGATCTCGGCGCCCCCGAGATCATCGTCAACAACGAGAAGCGCATGTTGCAGGAGGCCGTCGACGCCCTGTTCGACAACGGCAGGCGGGGAAGGCCGGTCACCGGCCCGGGCAACCGCCCGCTCAAGTCGCTGTCCGACATGCTCAAGGGTAAGCAGGGCCGGTTCCGCCAGAACCTGCTGGGCAAGCGCGTCGACTACTCGGGCCGCTCGGTCATCGTGGTCGGCCCCACGCTCAAGCTGCACCAGTGCGGCCTGCCCAAGCTCATGGCCCTCGAGCTGTTCAAGCCCTTCGTGATGAAGGCGCTCGTCGACCGCGAGCTGGCGCAGAACATCAAGTCGGCCAAGCGCATGGTCGAGCGCCGCCGTCCCCAGGTGTGGGACGTGCTCGAAGAGGTCATCAAGGAGCACCCGGTGCTCCTGAACCGTGCGCCCACGCTGCACCGGCTCGGCATCCAGGCGTTCGAGCCCGTGCTCGTGGAGGGCAAGGCCATCCAGATCCACCCGCTCGTGTGCACCGCGTTCAACGCCGACTTCGATGGTGACCAGATGGCAGTCCACCTGCCCCTGTCCTCGGAGGCGCAGGCCGAGAGCCGGGTGCTCATGCTGTCGGCCAACAACGTGCTGTCGCCGGCGCACGGCCGGCCGCTGGTCACGCCCACGCAGGACATGGTGATCGGCGCCTATTACCTCACCGAGGAGGTCCCGGGCGCCAAGGGCGAGGGCCGGGCGTTCGGCAACCGGGCCCAGATGGAGCGGGCCTACGACGGCGGCGACATCGACCTGCACGCCAGGGTCAAGGTGCGGCTGTCCAAGCGCGAGATCCGGGAGGAGATCGAGGCCGGCCTGCGCGATCCTGCGGACCTCGAGTCCGCCAAGCCGCTCTACCGGGAGACGACGGTCGGGCGCATGTTCTTCAACCGGGCGCTGCCGCTCGGCTTCGGCTTCGTCGACGAGCCGGTGAAGAAGAAGAACATGGGCGACATCGTCGACCACTTGGCGCGCGACTACCCCAAGTCGGTGGTGCAGGACAGCCTCGACAACCTCAAGGCCCTGTGCTTCAACTACGCCGCCCGGTCGGGCCTGACGATCTCGGTCGAGGACGTCAAGACCCCCGCCGGCAAGAAGGCGATCCTCGAGCGCTACGAGAAGGAGGCCGAGAAGGTCGAGAGCCAGTTCCGGCGCGGCATCATCACCGACGGTGAGCGGCGCCAGAAGGAAGTGGAGATCTGGACCAACGCCACCGACGAGGTGCGCGCCGCCATGGAGGAGGCCCTGCAGTCCGAGCAGTTCAACCCCATCGACATGATGGTGGGCTCGGGCGCCCGCGGGAACATGATGCAGGTGCGCCAGATCGCCGGCATGCGCGGCCTGGTGGCCAACCCCCGTGGCGACATGATCCCCCGGCCGATCAAGTCCAACTTCCGTGAGGGCCTGTCGATGCTCGAGTACTTCATCGCCACGCCCGGAGCCCGGAAGGGCCTGGTCGATACCGCACTGCGGACGGCGGACTCGGGCTACCTGACCCGCCGGCTGGTCGATGTGGCGCAGGAGCTGATCGTCCGCGAGGCCGACTGCCAGCGCGAGGGCGAGCCCGTCCGCGGCCTGTGGGTCGAGGGCGTCGAGCCCGACCAGGCGGGGCGGCGCTCCTACCTGGAGACCCGCCTCTTCGGCCGCACGCTGGCCGTCGACGTCGACCTGTCACCCGAGAACCCCCACGAGGAGTTCGCCGGCAAGACCCTCGAGGCCGGCTCCGAGGTCGGTGAGGAAGCGATGGTCGCGCTGCGCGACGATCCCAAGCTCGACCGCGTGCGGGTGCGCTCCGTGCTCACCTGCCAGGCCGACTTCGGGGTCTGCGCCAAGTGCTACGGCCGATCCCTGGCGACGGGCCGCACCATCGAGCTCGGCGAGGCCGTGGGTGTCATCGCTGCGCAGTCGATCGGTGAGCCGGGCACGCAGCTGACGATGCGGACGTTCCACACCGGCGGCATCGCCGGCTCCGACATCGCCGGCGGTCTGCCCCGCGTCGTCGAGCTGTTCGAGGCCCGGTCGCCCAAGGGCAAGGCCACGCTGTCGCACATCTCGGGCGTGGTCCGCATCGCCGAGGACGAGGGCCGGGGCCGGGTCATCACCGTCGTCGCCGACGACGGCGCCGAGCACTCCTACACGGTGCCCACGCTGGCCCGCCTCGAGGTGAGCGACGGCCAGGAGATCTCGGCCGGCGATCCCATCGTCGAGGGCCCGCGTGACCCCAAGGAGCTGCTGGAGATCAAGGGCGTCCGCGAGACCCAGCAGTACCTGGTCACCGAGGTCCAGCGTGTGTACCGCGACCAGGGCGTGTCGATCCACGACAAGCACATCGAGCTGATCGTGCGGCAGATGACCCGCAGGGTCGTGGTCCAGGAGCCCGGCGACAGCCGGTTCCTGCCGGGCGAGGCGGTGGACGCCAAGGCGTACACCGACGAGAACAAGCGGTTGGTGCAGGAGTCCCAGGTGCCCGCCGAGGGTCGCCCGGTGATGATGGGCATCACCAAGGCGTCGCTGGCCACGGACTCGTGGCTGTCGGCGGCGTCGTTCCAGGAGACCACGCGGGTGCTCACCGAGGCGGCCATCGAGAGCCGCTCCGACGGGCTCAACGGCCTGAAGGAGAACATCATCATCGGCAAGCTCATCCCCGCCGGCACCGGCATGGAGGAGTACCGCGACATCGCCACCGAGGCACCGGAGTACCAGCCCATGGAGTACTGGTCGTCCGAGCGTGAGGACCAGGGCATCGCCGAGTGGCTGACCGGCACCTACGAGGCCAGCGTCGGCGAGGGTGGTCCGGCCGACTCCGACCTGGCCGCCGTCGTGGGCCTGCCGTCGGCCGACCAGGGCGAGGGCGTCCCGGCCGAGGGCAGCGGCGAAGCGGGCGCCAGTAGTTAACGAACGACCAGCGAGCCGGACCGGCCTCGATGGCCGGTCCGGCTCGATCACCGCGAGGGAGGTGGGGCCGCGGGTGGCGCTGAGGATGCGGCACCGCTGTCGGTGCCTATCGGCGCCGACGGCGGTAGGTGCCGCACCGGAGGCGACAGGACCCGCAGCCCCGCCGGAAGGGCCCGCACCGGAGGCGACAGGACCCGCAGCCAAGCCGGAAGGGCTGGTCGCAGGTTGTGTGGTGGTACTTCAGCCCGTAAGCTGTCCTGTCGGTCTTGACGCGCCGCGTCGACCGCGATCCGCCCCTCTAGCAACACGCCGTTCGTCCGCCGCGAGGTAACGAGTGCCCACGATCCAGCAGCTGGTCCGCAAGGGCCGCCAGTCGAAGACGTCGAAGATGAAGACGCCGGCGCTCAAGGGCGCGCCCCAGCGCCGCGGCGTATGCACGCGCGTGTTCACCCACACCCCCAAGAAGCCCAACTCGGCGCTCCGCAAGGTGGCCCGCGTGCGGCTGTCGAGCGGCATCGAGGTCACCGCCTACATCCCGGGTGAGGGCCACAACCTCCAGGAGCACTCGATCGTCCTCGTCCGTGGCGGCCGGGTGAAGGACCTGCCGGGCGTCCGCTACAAGATCATCCGTGGCACCCTCGACACCGCCGGGGTCCGCGACCGCAAGCAAGCTCGCAGCCGCTACGGCGCCAAGAAGGAAGGCTGATCCCATGCCGCGCAGGGGCCCCGCGCCGCGCCGTGACCTGATGCCCGATCCGGTCTACCGGTCGGTGCTCGTCACGCAGATCGTCAACAAGATCCTGCAGCGCGGCAAGAAGTCCACAGCCGAGCGCATCGTCTACGACGCGCTCGACATCGTCGGCAAGCGCACCGACGGCGACGCCTTGGCGGCGCTCAAGCGGGCGGTCGACAACGTCAAGCCCCAGCTCGAGGTGAAGAGCCGCCGCGTCGGTGGTGCCACCTACCAGGTGCCGGTCGAGGTCCGCCCCCGCCGCGCCAACACGCTGGCCATCCGCTGGCTCGTCGGGTACTCCAAGCAGCGTCGCGAGCGCAGCATGGCCGAGCGGCTGGCCGCCGAGCTGGTCGACGCCAACAACGGCATCGGCACCTCCGTGAAGCGCAAGGAAGACACGCACAAGATGGCCGAGTCAAACCGGGCCTTCGCGCACTACCGCTGGTAATCCCCCAACCAACTCGGGGGGACGACGCCCCCTGAGGGGCGTGGTTCCCCCGACGACCGGGCTTCCGAGCTCGGTCGTCTGCATGTCGAACGAGAAACGAATCTCATGGCAATGAGAACCCACCCCCTCGAACGGGTCCGCAACATCGGGATCATGGCCCACATCGACGCGGGCAAGACCACCACGACCGAGCGGATCCTCTACTACACCGGGCGCACCTACAAGATCGGCGAGGTCCACGAGGGCGCCGCCACCATGGACTGGATGGTCCAGGAGCAGGAGCGCGGCATCACCATCACCTCGGCCGCCACCACCACCTTCTGGAACGACTACCAGATCAACATCATCGACACGCCCGGCCACGTCGACTTCACCGTCGAGGTCGAGCGGTCCCTGCGCGTCCTCGACGGCGCCGTGGCGGTGTTCGACGCCGTCGCCGGCGTCGAGCCCCAGACCGAGACCGTGTGGCGCCAGGCCAACAAGTATCACGTGCCGCGCATGTGCTTCGTCAACAAGATGGACCGGTTGGGCGCCGACTTCTTCGCCGCGCTCGATTCCATCCGGGATCGGCTCGAGGCCACCGTCGCCGTCATCCAGCTGCCCCTCGGTGCCGAGGGCCACTACCGCGGCGTCATCGACCTCGTCAGCATGAAGGCGCTCGTCTGGCTGGAAGAGGACCTCGGCGCGCGGTGGGAGGTCCAGGACATCCCCGCCGAGCTCGAGGCGCAGGCCGAGGACTACCGCCACCAGCTGATCGACGTCCTGTCGTCGTTCGACGAGGTCATCCTCGAGAAGTACGTCACCGAGGAGGAGATCACCGTCGACGACCTGCAGCGCGCCATCCGCAGGGGCACGCTGGCGGGCGAGATCGTGCCGGTGCTCAACGGCAGCGCGTTCAAGAACAAGGGCGTGCAGCCGCTGCTCGACGCCATCGTGGCCTACCTGCCGAGCCCGATCGACCTGCCGCCGGTGACCGGCGTCAGCATGAAGGGCAACGAGGAGCTCGAGCGCAAGCCCGACGACGACCAGCCCTTCGCGGCGCTGGCGTTCAAGATCATGTCCGACCCGCACGTCGGCAAGCTCACGTACTTCCGCGTCTACTCGGGCACGCTCGAGAAGGGCCGCCAGGTCGTCAACACGACCACGGGCCAGAAGGAGCGCATCGGGCGCATCCTGAAGATGCACGCCAACCACCGGGAAGACGTCGACGCCGTCTTCACCGGCGAAATCGCCGCGGGTATCGGCCTCAAGAACACGCGCACGGGCGACACGCTCTCGGCCCCGGGCGCCGAGATCCAGCTCGAGCAGCTCGAGTTCCCCGAGCCGGTGATCCACGTCGCCGTCGAGCCCAAGACCAAGGCCGACCAGGAGAAGATGAGCAAGGCCCTCCAGGCGCTGGCCGAGGAGGATCCCACGTTCCAGGTGCGCACCGACGAGGACACCGGCCAGACGGTGATCTCCGGCATGGGCGAGCTGCACCTCGAGGTGCTGGTCGACCGCATGCTGCGGGAGTTCCGGGTCGATGCCACGGTCGGCAAGCCCCAGGTGGCCTATCGGGAGACGATCACGCAGCTCGTCACCAAGGTGACCTACACGCACAAGAAGCAGACGGGCGGCGCCGGCCAGTTCGCCGAGGTGTCCATCAACCTGGAGCCGCTCGGCCCCGGTGGCGGCTACGAGTTCGTCGACAAGATCACGCGCGGGCGTGTGCCCAAGGAGTACATCCCCGCGGTCGACGCCGGTATTCAGCAGTCGCTCGATGCCGGTGTGCTCGCCGGATATCCCACGGTCGACGTGCGAGCGACGCTCGTGGACGGCAAGTACCACGAGGTCGACTCGTCGGAGATGGCGTTCAAGATCGCCGGCTCGATGGCGTTCAAGGACGCGGCACGTAAGGCCAACCCCGTGCTGCTCGAACCCATCATGGCGGTCGAGGTCGTCACGCCCGAGGATTACATGGGCGATGTCATCGGCGACCTCAACAGCCGCCGTGGACGCGTAGGCGGCATGGAGCAGCGGGGCAACAGCCAAGTGATCCGGGCGCAGGTCCCCCTGTCAGAGATGTTCGGGTACGCTACCGACCTGCGTTCACGGACCCAGGGTCGTGCCACGTACACGATGCAGTTCCACAGCTATCAGCAGACGCCCACGTCCGTGCAAGACGAGATCGTCGCACGGGTGCGCGGCGAGTAGCACGACTTCCGTTATCAGCACACTTCACCAGTTCAAAGAGGTTCAAGCGAGCTATGGCTAAGGCAAAGTTTGAGCGGACGAAGCCGCATTTGAATGTTGGGACGATGGGTCATATTGATCATGGTAAGACGACGTTGACGGCGGCGATTACGAAGGTGTTGGCGGAGTCGAACCCGAATGTGGAGTTCACGGCGTTTGAGCAGATTGATAAGGCGCCGGAGGAGAAGCAGCGGGGGATCACGATCAATATTTCGCATGTGGAGTATGAGACCCCGAACCGGCATTACGCGCATGTGGATATGCCGGGGCATTCGGATTACATCAAGAACATGATCACGGGTGCGGCGCAGGTGGATGGGGCGATCCTGGTGGTGGCGGCCACTGATGGGCCGATGCCCCAGACCCGTGAGCACGTGTTGTTGGCCCGTCAGGTGGGGGTGCCGTCGATCGTGGTGGCGCTCAACAAGGTGGACGCGGTCGACGACGAGGAGTTGTTGGAGCTGGTGGAGCTGGAGGTCCGGGAGCTGTTGAGCGCCTACGGGTTCCCCGGTGATGACACGCCGGTGGTGCGGGTGTCGGCGCTCAAGGCGCTCGAGGGTGACCCGGCGTGGACCCCGGGGATCACCGAGCTCATGGACGCCGTCGATTCGTTCGTGCCCGAGCCGACCCGGGATCTGGACAAGCCGTTCCTGATGCCGATCGAGGACGTGTTCTCGATCACCGGGCGGGGCACGGTGGTGACCGGCAAGGTCGAACAGGGTGTCGTCAAGGTCTCAGACGAGATCGAGATCGTGGGGATCCGTCCCACCACCAAGACCGTGTGCACCGGCGTGGAGATGTTCCGCAAGCTGTTGGACCAGGGCCAAGCCGGCGACAACATCGGGGTCCTGCTGCGCGGCACCAAGAAAGAAGACGTCGAACGGGGCCAGGTCCTGGCCAAGCCCGGATCCATCACCCCCCACACCCACTTCGAAGCCCAGGTGTACGTCCTCACCAAAGAAGAAGGCGGCCGCCACAAGCCGTTCTTCACCAACTACCGACCCCAGTTCTACTTCCGGACCACCGACGTCACCGGCACCATCGAATTGCCCGAAGGCGTCGAGATGTGCATGCCCGGCGACAACACCACCATGACCGTCGAACTCATCGCCCCCATCGCCATGGACGAAGGACTCCTCTTCGCCATCCGCGAAGGCGGCCGCACCGTCGGCTCCGGCCGCGTCACCAAAATCCTGAAGTAGGTACTTCCGGCGGGGCTGCGGGTCCTGTCGCCTCCCTCTCGCGCGAATCGAGTTGGGCCGGCCATTGAGGCCGGCCAACTCGCTGGGTGGCGCCTCTTCGGCTGCGGCCGGTAGTCTGACCCGTCTGCCCCTTTCGGCGGGCCGTTCTTTGACAAGTGAGCGTGAGATGGCTGAGAAGCAGAAGATCCGCATCCGCCTGAAGGCGTATGACCACGAGGTCATCGACCAGTCGACGAAGAAGATCGTCGAAACCGTGCTGCGCACGCAGGCGACGATCCGGGGGCCGATCCCGTTGCCCACCGAGAAGCACCGCTACACGGTCATCCGCTCGCCGCACAAGGACAAGGACAGCCGCGAGCACTTCGAGATGCGCGTCCACAAGCGGCTGCTCGACATCCTCGAGCCGAGCCCCAAGACCGTCGACTCGCTGCAGCGCATCGAGCTGCCGGCCGGCGTCGACATCGAGATCAAGATCCAGCAGGCGTAGCCCTCCACGCCCGCAGAGGTCGAACGAGCCCGGGCCTTTTGCCCGGGCTCGTGCGCGGGGCAGCGGCACCCGCCGGGTGGAACCGCTGGCCCCGAGCAACGCCGCCGCTCCGGTCCATCGCAACGCCCGGGGGATGGACGGCATGGCGGCGGTGGTGGTGGCCGCCATCAGCGCCCACGCCTGACCCATCCCAGCGGAACCTGCCGCGGGATCGGTTGCCATGGCCACCAATTCCGCGGCAGGAAGATCAGGCGGGCCGAACCCAGCGGCCGTTGTCCGCCTCCACGACCAGGCACCCGGGCACCGGTTGCGGGGTCGGCCGACGGTTCCGACGCCGAGGGGGCGTCCGGCGAGCCGGTGCCGGTGCGGTTGCCACCGTCGCCCCCACATGCGGTCACACCGAGCGCCACCAGCAGGGCCGAGCCGAACAGCACCCGCATACCTCCTCGCGTCACAGGCATTGGACGGTTGTGTCGCCCGGGCCGGTTCCCGACCCGGGCGACACGCCGTGCTGTCGTTCCGTGGGGCCAGCTAGCTGGAGCTGACCCTGATCCGCATGGAGGTGCCGTCGACGCTCACCGCCCGGATGCGGGTGCCGGTGTCGGGCACCTTGACCCCGGTCTGCGGGATCTCGGGGAACCAGTACGGCCTGCTGTCGTCGAAGACCGGCTGGGCGTTTTGGCCCCGGATGAAGCTTGCACGACCGTTGACGTGCAGTGTGAACGAGCGGGCCCGGGTCAGCGAGAAGGGCGCGTCGTAGATCTGCACGCGTGAGCGCCACGCCGAGCCGTCGATCCGGAAGATCGGCTGCGGATGGGCGGTGCCGTCGAGGCTCGTCCAGGTTGTGCCGCTATCGGTCGACGCTTGCACGTAGAGGTAATCGAAACCCGCCTCGATTTCGTAGCGGGCTTTCAGCGTCAGCGCCGCCGTGGTCGCAGCCGAGAGGTCGATCGGGCGGGTCATCGTGTTCTCGAGGTCGTCGCCGCTGTCGGACCACCACATGTTCTCGCCGGCGAACGGCTCGCCCAACATGCGGTTCCTCCTTCTGGGACGTCGTCGTCCGCCCTACGGAGGCCCCGTCCCTCCCTACCCCTCCGACATCCCTCGATGTGCGGTGCCCAGCGAGTCGAGACCACGCGCGACCATAGGACGCTTCGACCAGCGCTGCTAGCGATCGTGGCGCGAATCGCCCGTCACCTCAGGAAGCTGCCGGACAGAACGCCCAGAGTCGACCGAGCCCACCGGGCGCGCGCGAGCGGCAGCCGGGCCGGGTACGGCCGGCTCTACTCGAGATCCTCGTCGCGCAGATTGGACGAGATCCCTGCCTCGACGTCGAGCTCGGGGCCGTCGTCGGGGCCGAGGAACCAGGGTTCGCCCGACTCGGCGGCGCGGCGCTCGTCGGCCAGGTGGTCGAACGGGTCTCGATTCTTCGTGCTGTCGTGCTTTCGCCGTCCGAAAGCCATGACCGCGGAGGCTACCGGCTGCCGCGACGGCGCCCGGCGCCATTGGGCCACGACCCGTTCGCCCAGGTTGGACCTAGTGGGGGGACGTGGCTATATTTGTTTGGCCCTGCGCAGGGCCGCCGCTCGGCTCGCGCAAGGCATGTCCTGTCCCAACTGACGTCCGTGCAGGCCCGCGTCGCCGGGAACCGTGCGGCCCAACCGACAGTCGCGCTCCGCCGGGGGACTCCCGAGCGGAGCGCTCGCGTGACAAGCCACAGAAAGACGCGCACCCCATGGCCACAAGAGCGATCGTCGGCGAGAAGGTCGGCATGACGCAGGTCTGGGACGACGACAACCGCGTCGTCCCGGTGACTGTCCTGCGCGTGCGGCCGTGCCGCGTGGTCCAGGTCAAGACGCACGAGCGCGATGGGTACAGCGCGCTCCAGGTGACCTTCGGACAGAAGAAGGCCTCCAAGCTCACCAAGCCCATCGCCGGTCAGTTCGAGCGGGCCGGCATCGAGCCTGGCGTCAAGCTGGTCGAGCTGCGCCTCGACGACGTCAGCGAGTACGAGGTCGGGCAGGAGATCGGGGCGGACCTGCTGTCGCAGGGCGAGCTGGTCGATGTCACTTCGGTCAGCAAGGGCAAGGGGACCTCTGGCGTGATGAAGCGCCACGGGTTCAGCGGCCTCGGTGGCAGCCACGGCACCCATCGCGTGCACCGGGCCCCCGGCTCGATCGGCGGGGCGGCAACGCCCTCCCGGGTCTTCCGGGGCACCCGGATGGCGGGGCGGTCTGGCGGCCAGAAGACCACCACCCTCAACCTCACCGTCGTCGAGGCCGACGCCGAACGCGATCTGTTGCTGGTCAAGGGATCGGTCCCCGGCCCCAAGGGGTCCGTCGTGCTCGTGCGGGACGCAGCCAAGGCCGACGCCAAGGGCAAGGGGCGCTAAGGATGGCGACTCTCAAGCTCACCAAGCCCACCGGCCGGGCCTCCGGCTCGGTGGACGTCGACGACGCTTTGTTCGCCGTGGAGCCCAACATCCCGGTCATGCACCAGGTGGTGACCGCACAGCTAGCGGCCCGCAGGGCCGGCACCCAGTCGACCAAGACCCGGGCCGAGGTCCGGGGCGGTGGCGCCAAGCCCTGGCGCCAGAAGGGCACCGGCCGGTCCCGCCAGGGCTCGATCCGGTCGCCGCAGTGGCGGGGCGGCGGCGTCGCCCTGGGGCCCAAACCCAGGAGCTACGCCCAGCGCACCCCCCGCAAGATGATCCGCCTGGCGTTGGCGTCGGCGCTCTCCGACCGGATGGCCGACGACAAGGTCAAGGTGCTCGACGACTGGGGCATCGACACACCCAGCACCAAGCAGGCGCTCGAGGTCCTGTCCTCGATCAAGGTCGACGGCCGCGTGCTGGTCGTGTTGACCCGCGACGACGTCGCCGCCTGGAGGAGCCTGCGCAACCTGCCCGACGTCCACGTCCTGTCCACCGGCGAGCTGAACGCCTACGACGTGCTCGTGAGCGACTGGGTCGTGTTCACACAGGAGTCGCTGCCGGGTGCGCGCGCCACCGAGGGGAGCCCCACGTGACCAGCGCCAGGGACATCATCGTCTCCCCGGTCGTGAGCGAGAAGTCGTATGCCCTCACGGAGGGCGGCGTCTACACGTTCACGGTCCATCCCGACGCATCCAAGCCACAGATCCGCGACGCCGTCCAGGAGATCTTCGGCGTCAAGGTCGCCAAGGTGAACACCCTCAACCGCCCGGGCAAGCGCAAGCGCAACCGGCGCACATTCACCTACGGCCGGCGTCCCGACACCAAGCGGGCGATCGTCACCCTCGTCGAGGGCGATTCGATCGACCTGTTCCAGGAATAGAGGCGAGGCTCAGCGATGGCGCTCCGCAAACGCAAGCCCACCAGCCCCGGCCGTCGGTTCCAGACGGTCGCCGACTTCGCCGAGCTCACCCGCGCCCGCCCCGAGCGGTCGCTGGTGGACCAGAAGCCGGCCACCGGCGGGCGCAACGTGCACGGCCGCAAGACCGCCCGCCACCGCGGTGGCGGCCACAAGCAGCGGTACCGGGTGATCGACTTCCGCCGCAACAAGGACGGCGTCCCCGCGAAGGTGGCAGCCGTCGAGTACGACCCCAACCGGTCCTGCCGTATCGCATTGCTGCACTATCTCGACGGGGAGAAGCGCTACATCCTGGCGCCCCGCGATGTCGGCGTCGGCGACCTACTGCAGTCGGGCCAGGGCTCCGAGATCCGTCCCGGCAACGCCCTGCCGCTGCGTTACATCCCCGTGGGCACCACCGTGCACAACGTCGAGCTCAAACCCGGCGCCGGGGGCAAGATGGCTCGCTCGGCCGGATCGTCGGTGGTGCTGCTCGCCAAGGAGGGCGCCTACGCCACCCTGCGCCTGCCGTCCACCGAGATGCGGCGGGTGTCGATCGACTGCCGCGCCACGGTCGGCGAGGTCGGCAACCCCGAGCACGAGCTGGTCAAGGTGGGCAAAGCCGGGCGCAACCGCTGGAAGGGGGTCCGCCCGCAGACCCGCGGCGTGGCCATGAACCCCGTCGACCATCCCCTCGGTGGCGGCGAGGGCAAGTCCTCGGGTGGCCGTCATCCGACGTCGCCCTGGGGGAAGAAGGAAGGCCGCACCCGCCAGAAGAACAAGCAGTCCGACAAGCTCATCGTGCGCCGTCGCCGTACCCGCGGCGCGCGGAGGTAACCCACATGCCGCGTTCTCTGAAGAAGGGCCCCTTCGTCGACGACCACCTGCTTCGCAAGGTCGACGAGCTCAACGCCAAGGGCGAGAAGAAGGTCATCAAGACCTGGTCGCGCCGGTCGACGATCATCCCTGACATGGTCGGCCACACCGTGGCCGTCCACGACGGTCGCAAGCACGTTCCCGTGTACGTCACCGAGTCGATGGTCGGGCACAAGCTCGGCGAGTTCGCGCCGACCCGCACGTTCCGGTACCACGCCGGCCAGGAGCGCAGCGCCCGGGGGAGGCGCTGAGCCATGGCGGTCACCTCGCTCGGCACCAAGACCAACGAGCGGCCGGGCACCCGCGCCCAGATGCGCTTCGCCCGGTTCTCGGCATCCAAGGCCCGCGCCGTTCTCGACCTCGTCCGGGGCCTGCCGGTGAATGAGGCGGCCGAGGTGCTGCAGTTCACCGAGCGAGGCCCGAGCGTGGTCATCGCCAAGGTGCTCGCATCGGCCATCGCCAACGCCGAGCACAACGACGAGCTCGACGGCGACAGCCTCTACGTGTCGGCGTGCTACGCCGACGAGGGCCCGACGCTGAAGCGCTGGCGCCCGCGGGCCCGGGGCCGGGCCACGCGCATCCGCAAGCGCACCTGCCACATCACGATCATCGTCAGCCCCATGCCCGACGAGATGGCGGCCCGGGTCGAGGCCCGGCAGGCCGCCGCCGCCCCGGCACGTCGGCGCGGCCGCCGGGCGCAGGAGTCCCGCCGTGCCCGTGTCGCCCGCAGCCGCGGCGAAACCGTGGCGCCCGAGGGCGAGGAGCCCACCGCCGTGGAGGCCGACGAGGAGATCGAAGAGGGGGCCGAGGCTGGGGAGCCCACCGACGAGATGGTGGAGGAAGCCGGCGAGCCCGCAGACGACGTCGTCGAGGAAGCCGAAGGGGCAGCCGTGCCGGCTGCCGACGAGGCTGCGGCAGGCGAGGCCGACGAGTCCGACGAAACCGAGTCCCCCGAGCGCGACGAGACCACCGAAGGACCAGGCGCAGAAAGCGCCGAGGAAGGCGTCGCCGAAGGCGACACTTCGACCGAGGCAAAGGACGACGAGAAGTAATGGGCCAGAAGGTCAACCCCTACGGTTTCCGGCTCGGCGTCACCACCGACTGGAAGTCCCGCTGGTTCGCCGACCGTGACGAATACAGCGACAACGTCATCCAGGACTGGAAGATCCGCGACTACCTGATGAGCGAGCTGCCCCACGCCGCCATCAGCCGGGTCGAGATCGAGCGCACCCGCGATCGTCTGCGCATCGACGTCCACACCGCTCGCCCGGGCATCGTCATCGGTCGCCGGGGCAGTGAGGCCGACCGCCTGCGGTCAGGCCTGGCCAAGATCACCGGCAACCCGAAGGTGCAGCTCAACATCCAGGAGATCAAGCAGCCCGAGCTCGACGCCGCCCTCATCGCCCAGGGCGTGGCCGACCAGCTGTCCGCCCGGGTCGCCTTCCGCCGGGCCATGAAGCGGGCCGTCCAGAACGCACAGAAGGCGGGCGCGCAGGGGATCCAGGTGCAGTGCTCCGGCCGCCTCGGCGGATCCGAGATGGCGCGCACCGAGAGCTACCTCGAGGGGCGGGTGCCGCGGCACACGCTGCGCGCCGACATCGACTACGGCTTCCGCGAGGCTCGCACCACCGCCGGCCGCATCGGCGTGAAGGTGTGGCTCTACAAGGGCGACGTGCTGCCCTACAAGTCGCAGAGCCAGGACAAGATCTCCCGCGAGGCGGCCATGGCAGTGGGTGAGACGTCGGGTGCCGGTGCTCCCGCCGGTGCGGGACGCCGCGTCGTGTCGTCGGCGGCCGGCCGCCGCCGCCCCGCCGAGGCCGCCGAGGCCCAGGAACCTGCCGAGCACGAGCCCCTCATCAAGGAGGCCGACCCCGAGCTCGAACGGCTGCTGGCCGAGGAGGAGGAGATCGAGCGCCGGGTGCACGACCACCACGAGACCCCCCACTTCCGTCCGGGAGACGAGTAGATGTTGATGCCGCGCAAGGTCGCGCACCGCAAGCACCACCGGGGGCGGATGACCGGCGTCGCCAAGGGCGGCACCGAGGTCAACTTCGGCGAGTTCGGCATCCAGGCGCTCGAACCGGGATGGATCACCGCCCGGCAGATCGAGGCCGCCCGTATTGCCATGACTCGCCACATCAAGCGCGGTGGCAAGGTCTGGATCAACGTATTCCCCGACAAGCCGGTCACGCAGAAGCCGGCCGAGACCCGCATGGGGTCGGGCAAGGGCAACCCCGAGCGGTGGGTGGCCGTGGTCAAGCCGGGGCGGGTGCTGTTCGAGCTCTCGTACCCCGACGCCGCCGTCGCCCGAGCCGCCATCGAGCGGGCCATCCAGAAGCTGCCGATCAAGGCCCGCTTCGTCACCAAGGAGGAGGCTCTCTGATGGCGAGGCAGAGCTTCAGCGACCTCGACGACGGCAGCCTCATCGACCGCCTGCGCGAGACCAAGGACGAGCTGTTCAAGCTGCGCTTCCAGCTCGCTACCGGCCAGCTGAGCAACTACGCCCGCATCGGCCAGGTGCGCAGGGACATCGCCCGGCTCGAAACCGAGCTCCGGGCGCGCGAGATCACCGCCGCCGAGGCCCTTCAAGAGGAGACCGCGTGATGGCCGAGGCCGCCGCACCCACCGAGGCGCGCGGGGCGCGCAAGGTACGCGAGGGCGTCGTGGCGTCAACCGCCATGGACAAGACCGCCGTCGTCGTCGTCACCACCCGCAAGCCCCACCCGCTGTACCGCAAGACGATGGTCCGGACGAGCCGGCTCTACGCCCACGACGAGAACAACGAGCTTCGGGTCGGCGACCGCGTCCGCATCGCCGAGACCCGGCCGCTGTCCAAGCGGAAGCGTTGGCGGCTGGTCGAGATCCTGGAGCGCGCAAAGTGAGCCGGCGAAGCCGGCTCACCGGAGACACAGTGATGCCCTCGATCATCGGGCCAACCGTGTGGCGAGGTTGCCTGACGCGGTCAGATCGCCGTGAGGAGGCGGCCCGATGATTCAGCAGGAATCGCGGCTCAAGGTCGCCGACAACAGCGGCGCCAAGGAGGTGCTCGTCATCAAGGTGCTCGGTGGCTCCCGCCGCCGCTACGCCTCGATCGGCGACATCTTCGTGGCCACCGTCAAGGACGCCATCCCCGGCGCCGCGGTCCGCAAGGGCGACGTGGTGCGGTGCGTGGTCGTCCGCACCAACAAGGAACGCCGCCGCCCCGACGGCAGCTACATCCGCTTCGACGAGAACGCCGCCGTACTCATCACCCCTGAGCGCAACCCCCGCGGCACCCGTATCTTCGGTCCGGTGGGCCGGGAGCTGCGGGAGAAGCGCTTCATGAAGATCGTCTCCCTGGCACCGGAAGTGTTGTGATGGCAGGTCTGAAGATTCGCAAGGGCGACCGGGTCCGTGTGCTCACCGGCAAGGACCGCGGCAAGGAGGGCGAGGTCATGCGCGCCATTCCCGCCGCCGGCAAGGTGATCGTCGAGGGCGTCAACATCGCCCGCAAGCACCAGCGCCCCACCCGCGCCACCCAGCAGGGCGGGATCATCGACCGGGACATGCCCCTGCCGGTGTCCAACGTCGCCCTGGTCTGCCCGTCGTGCGGCAAGCCGACCCGGGTGGGCTACAAGATCGATCCCTCGGGCCAGAAGGTCAGGGTGTGCAAGCGCTGTGGGGGTGAGATCTCGTGAGCGAGCGGAGCGAGCGAACCATGAGCACAGTGCATTACTCGCCGCGAAGCGGCGATGGGCTCAGCGTTGCGACCGGAAGGGAGCACCGATGAGCCCAGATACCGCCACCGAAGAACGCCCCGTGCCGCGCCTCAAGGTCCGTTACAACGAGACGCTGCGAGCGGACCTGCAGCGTCAGCTGGGCCTCGGCAACATCATGCAGGCCCCGCGGCTCGAGAAGATCGTCGTCAACATGGGCGTCGGCGCAGCGACGGTGCAGGCCTCGCTGCTGGAGGGCGCCCAGCGTGATCTCACGGTCATCACCGGCCAGAAGCCGCTGGTCACCCGGGCCCGCAAGTCGATCGCGGGCTTCAAGCTGCGCGAGGGCAACGCCATCGGCGCCAAGGTCACGCTGCGGGGCGACCGCATGTGGGAGTTCCTCGATCGTCTCATCTCGATCGCCATCCCCCGCATCCGGGACTTCCGCGGGCTCAACCCCCGGAGTTTCGACGGTCACGGCAACTACACGTTCGGCCTGACCGAGCAGCTCGTCTTCCCCGAGATCGATTACGACAGCGTCGACCAGCCGCGTGGCATGGACATCACCATCGTCACCACTGCGACCACGGACGCCGAGGGAAGGGCGCTCCTGCTGGCCATGGGTTTCCCGTTCCGACGCGACGGTCAATAGCACGAGGATCAAATAAGCAATGGCAAAGAAAGCCCTCATCAACAAGCAGCAGCGCAAGCCCAAGTTCAAGGTTCGCGCCTACACCCGGTGCCGCCGGTGCGGCCGGCCGCGCTCGGTGTTCCGCAAGTTCGGTCTCTGCCGGGTGTGCCTGCGCGAGCTGGCGCACGCTGGCGAGCTGCCCGGCGTGACCAAGGCGAGCTGGTGAGGGGAGGCGACGACACATGACGATGACCGATCCCATCGCCGACATGCTCACCCGCATCCGCAACGCCAACATCGCGATGCACGACGAGGTGCGCATGCCGTCCTCCAAGCTCAAGGAGGCGCTGGCGGGCGTGCTCGAGAGCGAGGGCTACATCGAGGGCTTCGCCGTCGTGGAGGCCCCCGACCGGCCCGGCCGCACGCTCCAGGTCAGGATGAAGTACAGCCCCGAGCGCGCCCGCACGATCTCCGGCATCCGCCGGGTGTCGAAGCCGGGCCTGCGCGTCTACTCCAAGTCCAATGAGGTGCCCCGCGTCCTCGGCGGGCTCGGCGTGGCGGTGCTGTCGACCAGCCAGGGACTCCTGTCCGACCGCGAGGCGCGCAGGCGCCGGGTTGGCGGCGAGGTCCTGTGCTTCGTCTGGTGAGGCAGAGCTGATGTCCCGAATCGGCAAGGCACCGATCCCCGTTCCCAGCGGCGTCGACGTGACGATCTCCGACCGTCACATCGCCGTGAAGGGCCCGAAGGGTGCGCTCGAGCGCGCCATCCCCGGCACCATCACCGTCCGGCAGGACGGCGAGACGCTGGTGGTCGAGCGACCCGACGACGAGCGCGGGAACCGCGCCATGCACGGCCTCGTGCGCTCCCTGGTCAACAACATGGTCGTCGGCGTCACGCAGGGCTTCACCAAGGAGCTCGAGATCGTGGGCGTCGGCTACCGGGCGACCGCTCGGGGACCGGCTGCGATCGAGCTGGCGCTCGGCTTCAGCCACCCGGTGAACGTCCAGGCCCCCGACGGCATCACCTTCGAGGTCCCGGCCCCCAACCGCATCGTCGTGAGCGGCATCGACAAGGAGTCGGTCGGCCAAGTGGCCGCCGACATCCGGGCGTGGCGCAAGCCCGAGCCGTACAAGGGCAAGGGCGTGCGGTACGCCGGCGAGTACGTCCAGCGCAAGGCCGGCAAGGCAGGGAAGTGATGAACGGCGCCAAGTACAAGCGGGACGCCCGTATCAAGCGGCACGCCCGGGTGCGTAAGCACGTGCGGGGTACCGCCGAGCGGCCGCGCCTGGCCGTCTACCGCTCCAACAAGCACATCTCCGCCCAGGTCATCGACGACCGTGCTGGGCGCACCCTGGTGGCGGCGTCGACCCTCGAGCGCGACCTCCAGAGCGGCGGCACGTCAAACAAGGACGCGGCCAGGCGCGTCGGCCAGCTCGTCGCTCAGCGCGCCCGGGACGCCGGTGTCGAGCGGGTGGTGTTCGATCGAGGCGGCTTCCTCTACCACGGCCGGGTCGCGGCGGTGGCCGAGGCGGCACGCGAAGCAGGACTGGAGTTCTGATGCCCAACGGATCCGGCAACCGCGGCGGTCCCCGTCCCCCGCGTGAGCGCGAGCCCCGCGAGAACCCGCGGGCCTCGGGTGATGCCACGCTGCACGAGTCCCGCGTCATCAACATCAACCGGGTTGCCAAGGTGGTCAAGGGCGGCCGGAGGTTCTCGTTCACCGCGCTGGTCGTGATCGGCGATGGCAACGGCCGTGTCGGCCTCGGCTACGGGAAGGCCAAGGAGGTGCCCCTCGCCATCCAGAAGGGCACCGAGGAGGCCCGCAAGAGCCTCTTCAAGGTGCCGCTCGCGGGCACCACCATCGTCCACCCGGTGATCGGGGCCACCGGTGCCGGCCGGGTGCTGATCAAGCCCGCCGCCCCCGGTACCGGCGTCATCGCCGGTGGGGCCGCCCGGGCCATCCTCGAGGAGGCCGGCATCAGGGACGTGCTGTGCAAGTCGCTCGGCTCGTCCAACCACATCAACGTCGCCCGCGCCACCATCGCCGGGCTGAAGGCTCTCAAGCGTCCCGACGAGGTCGCAAAGCTGCGCGGTAAGTCGCCTGACGAGCTGTTCCCCGCGGCGCTGGTCGACGCGTACCGCGAGAGCGAACGCTCCCGCTCCGAGCGGGCCGAGGCGCCGGCGTGATGGCCGACCTCGTCGTGACCCAGGTCCGGTCGTCGATCGGTGCCAAGCCGAAGCATCGAGGCACGCTGCGGGCCCTGGGGCTGGGTCGCATCGGCAAGTCCAACACGTTGCCGGACCGGCCTGAGATCCGGGGGATGATCGCCAAGGTTCCCCACATGATCACCGTCGGCGAGGAGGCGGAGGCGAAGCAGGCGCCAGCGAAGAAGGCATCGGCCGCGAAGGCAACCGCGAAGAAGTCCGCGGTGGCCGAGAAGACGAGTGCCAAGAAGACGACAGCGAAGAAGGCACCGGCGAAGAAGACGGCCGCGAAGAAGGCCCCCGCCAAGCGGGCGACCGCCAAGACCGCGAAGAGCGAAGAGACCCGAGAGAGCTAGACATGACCATCAAGGTCCACGACCTCAAGCCCGCGCCGGGCTCGACGAAGAGCCGCAAGCGCGTCGGGCGCGGCATCGCCGGCAAGGGCGGCAAGACCGCCGGCCGGGGCCACAAGGGCCTGAAGGCCCGCAACACCGTGCCCACCAACTTCGAGGGCGGCCAGATGCCGCTGCACATGCGGGTGCCCAAGCTGAAGGGCTTCAACAACCCGTTCCGTGTCGAGTACCAGGCCATCAACCTCGACACCATCGACGGGTCCGACCTCGACGAGGTCACCCCCGAGTCGCTGCATGGCAAGGGCCTCACCCACAAGGGCGCCCTGATCAAGGTCCTAGGACGCGGCGAGCTCACCCGGAAGGTCACGGTCAAGGCCCATGCGTTCTCAAAGTCCGCCGAGCGGGCCATCCGCGACGCAGGCGGCAGCGTCGAAGTGCTCCCGAAGCCGTGGGGCGACCGCAGACCGCCCGCCAAGGGCAACCAGTTCGCCAATCGGTAGCCCCTCCAACGGGAGGGGGATCGTCCCTCCCCGCCCCCCGATCCAACGTCGTTACCGTTAGCTTGCCCGTGTCCACCAATTACGTCCGGCTCGCACTCACGAACCACACTGGCGTACCCGGCACCGCTGAGCCGCCAGCGCTCGGCTGACATCGCCCAAGGGGAGAACCGACCGTGCTGTCCAGCCTGTGGAACATGTTCAGGGTCGCTGACCTGCGGAACAAGATCGTGTTCACGCTGGCCATCATCGCCCTCTACCGCTTCGGGTCGTTCGTGCCGGCCCCCGGCATCGACATCGATGCCGTCGATCAATTGCGGCGCCAGGCCCAGGATTCGGGCGGCATCCTCGCCTACCTGCAGCTGTTCTCGGGCCGGGGGCTCACCAACTTCGCGGTGTTCGCTCTCGGGATCATGCCGTACATCACGAGCTCGATCATCATGCAGATCCTGACCGTGGTGATCCCCAAGCTCGAGGAGTGGCAGCAACAGGGGGCGATCGGGCAGCGGAAGATCACCCAGTGGACGCGCTACCTCACGATCTCCATCGCCGTGCTCCAGTCGACGGCGCTGGCGTTCCTGTTCCACAACGGCGGCGGCGGCCTGCTCGGCGGCGGTGGCAACCCCACCGGGGTCGACGTCCTGCCCGACTTCACGGCGACCAACGTGCTGCTGGTGGTGATCGTCCTGACGGCCGGCACCGCCCTGCTCATGTGGATGGGCGAGCTCATCACCCAGCGAGGCATCGGCAACGGCATGTCGCTCCTGATCTTCTCGAGCGTGGTGTCGAGCATCCCCGCACAGTTCGCCCAGATCAACGCCGAGAAGGGGCTGGGGCTGCTCATCCCGCTCGTCTTCCTGTTCCTGGCCGTCCTCGTGGGGATCGTGTTCATCGAGAACGGCCAGCGGCGCATACCGGTGCAGTTCGCCAAGCGGGTCGTCGGTCGCCGGATGTATGGCGGCCAGAGCACATACATCCCGCTCAAGGTCAACCAGTCGGGCGTCGTGCCGATCATCTTCGCCAGCTCGGTGCTCTACCTGCCGGCCCTGGCCACCCAGGTGCTCCCTTCCGACCCTGGTAGCTGGGGTGTCACCGTGCAGCGCTGGGTCGACGACAACCTGCTGCAGCAGGACTCGGCCTTCTACATGCTCCTGTACGGCCTGCTGATCATCGGCTTCGCGTACTTCTACACGGCTATCGCGTTCGACCCGCACAAGCAGGCGGACACCATCCGCAAGCAGGGCGGATTCATTCCCGGCATCCGTCCGGGCCCCCAGACCGAGCGCTATCTGTCGCGGATCCTGGCCCGGATCACGCTGCCGGGGGCGCTGTTCATCGCCGCGATCGCATTGCTGCCGACCCTGCTGCTGGCGCTGGCCGACGTCAACGCGTTCGCATTCGGGGGTACGTCCATCCTCATCGCCGTCGGTGTGGCGCTCGAGACGATGAAGCAGATCGACAGCCAGCTGATGATGCGCAACTACGAGGGGTTCCTGCAGTGAACCTCCCCCAGGAAGGCGGCCTGGGGCTCGCTCAAGTGATGGAAGGGCCGCCCGGGTGACGACCGGGGTGCGGCTCGTCATGCTGGGCCGCCAGGGCGCCGGCAAGGGCACTCAGTGCACGAGGCTGTCGCGCCACTACGTGGTGCCGCACATCTCCACGGGTGAGATGCTGCGCGCCGCCGTGAAGGAGGGGACCGAGCTGGGCCGCAAGGCGGCCGAGATCATGAACGACGGCGGCCTGGTGCCCGACGACGTCATGATCGGGATTGTCGACGAACGGCTCGACCACGACGACACCACGCGGCGGGGCTATGTCCTCGACGGGTTTCCTCGCACCGTGCCCCAGGCCAAGGCGCTGGCCGACATCACCGACAGCCGCCCGCTCAACCTGGTCATCGACCTGGACGTGCCGCAGGAGGTCGTGCTGCACCGCCTGGCAGGCCGGCGGGTCTGTGCCGACTGCGGGGCCAACTATTCGGTAGAGAAGCCACCGCGCTACGACTGCGTGTGCGACAACTGCGGCGGCGAGGTGGAGCAGCGCGAGGACGATACGCCGGCCGCCATCAAGAAGCGCCTGGCCGACTACGAGCGGGAGACCGCGCCGCTCATCGACTGGTACCGCGACCTGAGCCTGCTCGAGGTGGTCGACGGGCAGGGCGGCGCCAGCGACGTGACGCAGCGGCTCTTCGCCGTGGTCGATCTCCGCTGCGGCGGCTAGGTACTCGAAAGGAGGAGGCCGAGTGCGCGGACACCGGGACACGCGTGCACCCGATGCCGTCGGTCGCCGCACGGCTGAGGAGATACGGGTCATGCGCCGCGCCGGCCGGGTCGTGGCCGAGATGCACGACCGCATCCGCGCCGCGCTGCGACCCGGGGTCACGACGCTAGAGCTCGATGCCCTCGGCGGGCAGGTGCTGGAGCGGCGGGGGGCCCAGTCGAACTTCCTCGGCTACCACGGGTATCCGGCCGTGATCTGTGCCAGCCCCAACGAGGTGGTGGTGCACGGCATCCCCGACGGCCGGATGCTGGAGGAGGGTGACATCGTCTCGATCGACTGTGGCGCCATCGTCGACGGCTACCACGGCGACGCGGCGTTCACGGCAGGGATCGGGTCGATCGACGCGGGGGCGCAGCGCCTGATCGACGTCACCCGGTCCGCGCTCGACGCCGGCATCGCCGAGCTGGTGGCCGGGTCCCGGCTGGGCGACCTCGGTGCCGCGGTCCAGGCCACGGTCGAGGCCGCGGGGCTCAGCGTGGTGCGGGACTACGTGGGCCACGGCATCGGCACGGCCATGCATGAACCCCCCGACGTACCCAACGTCGGCCGCCCGGGCCGGGGCAAGCGGGTGGCCGCTGGGGACGTGTTCGCCGTCGAGCCCATGGTGTCAGCCGGGGGCGAGGACACGAGGGTGCTCGCAGACGGCTGGACGGTGGTCACGCTCGACGGCTCGTGGGCCGCCCACTGGGAGCACACCGTGGCCGTCACGGACCAGGGACCGGAGATCCTGACGCTGCCGTAGAACTCGGGTTCAACGCGCTACGAATCGGCGTGAAGATGCGCCGATTCGTAGCAGTTCTGAACGCCTGTTCCGGGGTCAGTCAGTCGTCGTTGCCGGAGCCCTCGTGGTCGGCGCTCGAGCCTACGACGTTGAAGCTCCGATCAAGCTGTACGTCGACCTGGCTCCCGTCGTCGAGCGTGACCTCGACCTCGTAGTAGCTCTCCTCGTCGTCGACCTCGGTCTCGGTCACCCGGCCCTCGCCCGTGGACTCGAGGGCCGCAGCGCTGGCCTTATCGAGGGCGGCGCCGCTGATGGGCGTATCCGTCGCATCGTCGTCGCCACCGCCGGCGGCGGCAACGCCGACGCCCGTGCCAGCCGCCACGATGGCGGCAGCGGCTCCCAAGCCGATCAGGGTGGTCTTGCGCTTCACGATTGCCTCCTCAGGTTGCCTCGGAGGATCGCATGTGGACCCTGAACCCACGCTGAACCATATCGGGTCACCCTGGCTCCCCATCCAGGTCGTCGACCGCGGGTAGGCGCACCTCGAAGCGGGCGCCACCGAGGTGGCTGTCGCCGATCGAGATCGTGCCGCCGTGCGCATCGACCACCTCGGCCACGATCGCCAGCCCGAGGCCGCTGCCGCCGGCGTCACGGGTCCGAGCGTCGTCGAGCCGCACGAACCGCTCGAACACCCGCTGCCGGTCGGGCGTCGGGATGCCCGGCCCATCGTCGTCGACGTCGAGGACGACGGCCCCGTTCTGTTCTGCCAGCGTGAACGCCACCTGGGACTTGGCGTGGCGGACGGCGTTGTCCCCCAGGTTGCGGAGGGCCCGCCACAGCGCGGCCCGATCGCCAGTCACCCGTCCGGCCGAGACCCTGGTGGTGTCGACCCGCAGGGGCGTGGCATCGCGAAGGCGGTGAGCCTCCGCGAAGACCAGGTCGTCGAGGTCGACCGGACGCTGCTGCAGCTGCCGCGTGTGCTCGTCGGCGCGGGTCAACAGGAGCAGGTCGTCGACCAGGCGCTCGACCCGGAGGTTCTCGGCGGCGACGGTCTCGGCCAGCGCATCCACGGTGGTGCGCTCGGGATGCGCCTGCGCCACCTCGGCGTGCTGCCGGATCGATGCCACCGGGGATCGCAGCTCGTGCGAGGCGTCGGCGACAAAGCGCCGTTGGCGGGCCTGGCCCCGCTCGAGGCGCCCGAGCATGTCGTTCATCGTGATCGCCAGGCGGGCGATCTCGTCGTTGCCGGAGGGGCTCGACACGCGCCGGTCGAGGTCGGCCGAGGAGATGGCGTCCACCTCGCGGCGGATGGACTCGACCGGTGCCAGGGCCCGGCCGACCACCAACCAGGTGGTCAACGCGGCCACCACCAGCAGGATCGGGAGCCCGATGATCAGGAGGTTGGTGACGACCTCGGTCGACTCGCTGACGGTGTCGAGGGTGCGGCCGGCGATGACCGAGTACCGCCCGGCGTCGGCGGCAACCGCCATGAACTCGTCGTCCTCGCCCGGCACCGTGACCTCGGCGGACTCCCCGGGGGCCAGGCTCGCGACCGCCGGGTCCCCGGCCACCAGCGGGCTTGCGGCCACGACGGCGCCGTCTCCGTCGAGGACCTGGATGAACGCGTCGTCGTCATCCTGGGCCAGCCCGGCCGCGACGAACGAGGGACGCGTCCCGGCCTCGAGGGCCGCCGCCGTGTCATCGGCGCGCACCCGGGCGGCGCTCCGCACCTCGTCGGTGAGCGCGTTGCGCGTCGCCACCACCAGCGCAATTCCGCCGGCGAGCAGGGCGAGGCCCACGATGACGGTGGCGGCAACGGTCGTGCGGACGCGTACCGTCCCGGCCTTCGCGCGCAGCCGGCCCATCAGGGACCGGGGCGATCGCCCGGCCGGCTCGGCGCCCGGCGGGGCCTCACCCGCCATCGGCAGCCAGCCGGTAGCCCGCGCCCCGCACGGTCTCGATCGCAGCCCGCCCGAACGGGCGGTCGAGCTTGTTGCGCAGCCGCCGGACGTAGACCTCGACGATGTTGGGGTCGCCCTCGAAGTCGACGTCCCACACGTGGTCCAGGATCTCGCGCTTGGCCACCACGTCGCCCCGCCGGCGCATCAGGAACTCGAGCAGCGCCAGCTCCCGCGCCGTCAGCTCGATCTCCTCCTCCCCGCGCCAGGCGCGGCGGGTCGCAGGGTCCATCCGCAGGTCGCCCGCAGTCAGCACCGCCGGGCGCTCGTTGGCTCCACGCCGCAGCAGCGCCCGGAGGCGCGCCACCAGCACCGCGTGGGAGAACGGCTTGGTGAGGTAGTCGTCGGCGCCGGTGTCGAGCGCCTCCACCTCGTCCCACTCGCCATCCTTGGCGGTGAGCATGAGGATCGGTGTCCAGACCCCTTCGTCGCGCAGCGTCCGGCACACGCGGTAGCCGTTGAGCCCCGGGAGCATGATGTCGAGCACAATGGCGTCGTAGGGCTCCTCGCGGGCGCGCCACAACCCGGTGGTGCCGTCGGGAGCCACGTCGACGGCGAACCCGTCGGCCTCCAGCCCGGCGCGCAGGCCCGCGGCGAGTCGGTCCTCATCCTCGACGACCAGCACGCGCATCGACCATTCACCGTAGGCCGATTCCCCTGAACCGGGGCTGAAAGCCGGTCGAGGCGCCCTGGTCAGGCCTCCTGGGGGCCGAGGACGCCCGCCTCGACGACCCAGGCCCGCCCGGTGGTGACCGGGGCATCGGGCTCAAGCACGGTCGGCACCTGCTGGTAGTTGGCGAGCAGGTGGTGCCGGTCGGCGTCGCAGCGCACGTAGCCACGGTGGCGGGTGTCGGCCCAGCGGACGTGGGGGAGCGCGGAGATGAGCTGCTCGGCCACCTCGGCCAGCGTCGGATCGAAGCCGGAGCTGATCGACGTGCCCACGAGTTCCGTGCCCCGCACATCGGTGCTGGGCGTCGCGTCGGCGCTCTCGCCGACCAGGTCGCCGACGCCGGCGGCGTGGATGTCGCCGGTGATCACGATCGGGTTGTCGGTGCCGGCGGCGGCCAACTGGTCGAGGACGCGGGCCCGAGCGGCGGCGTAGCCGTCCCACTGGTCGAGGTTGTAGAGGGTGCCGGCGAGGGGCATCGAGGTCATCACGATCTGGTTGGCCAGGACGTCCCACGTGGCCCGGGACCTGCGCAGGCTGCGGCCCAGCCAGGCCTCCTGGCCGGCGCCGAGCAGGGTGCGGTCCGGGGCCGTGCGTTCCGGGCAGGAGGTGCCGATGTCATTGGACCCGCAGGGCTGGTCGCTGCGGTATTGACGAGTGTCCAGCACGTGGAACCTGGCCAACCGCCCCCAGTCGACCGTTCGGTAGATGCGCAGGTCGGGGCCGGCCGGCGGGGGCAGTCGCACCGGCTGGTGCTCCCACCACGCCTGGTACGCGGCGGCCCGCCGGGCCGCGAACCCCGGGGCCTCGGCGGGCACCTGCGGGAGAAGCCCGGCGTAGTTGTTCTCGACCTCGTGGTCGTCCCAGGTCACAACCCAGGGGCAGGCGGCGTGGATGCCCTGGAGCGCGGGGTCGCCCTTGTAGAGGCCGTAGCGGTTGCGGTAGGCGTCCAGGGTCGTGATCTCGGCGCTGTTGTGCTGGCGGACGGCGGCGGGGTTGGCCCCGCCCTCGTAGATGTAGTCGCCGAGATGGACCACCAGGTCGGGGTCCTCCCGGGGCGCAAAAGCCCACGCCGGCCAGAAGCCGTCCTGCCAGTTCTGGCACGACGCGAACAGGAAGCGCAGCCGATCTCCGCGCCCGGGCGCCGGTGCCGTCCGGGTGCGACCCACCGGGCTGACCTGGTCACCGACGCGGAAGCGGTAGAAATACGAGGCGTCCGGGCGGAGGTGGCGGACGTCGACGTGGACCGAGTGGGCCAACCCCGGTGACGCCGTTGCGTGCCCGGCGCGCACGACACGCCGGAACCGTTCGTCGCTGGCCACCTCCCAGCGGACCGGCACATCGACCGGCGGCATCCCGCCCCCCGCCAGCGGCTCCGGCGCCAGCCGGGTCCACAGCACGACGCCGCCTGACATGGGATCGCCGGATGCCACGCCCAGCGAGAACAGACCGTCGGGAAGGGCGCGTCCCGGGCGTAGGGAACGCCCTGCGTGGCCGGGCCGGGCGGCCCCGACCAAGGGCAGCGTCAGCAGGGTGCCGCCCGCGCCGGTCAGGAAGCGACGACGCGTGACCCCGTCCGCTGGCCGCTGATGATCGCCCATCGTCCCCTCCCCCGCGGTCGCGCACCGCCGGTTGGCCCCGGCGCGGCTACGGTAGCGAACGCCGCCGACCGGCAACGGTGTTGCCCCCTGACGGGCGACTACATGTTCGTGCGCGGAGTTTTCCCCGGTGACGTGGCGCGCTAGCATATTCAGTCGGCTCTCGGTGCCCTTCCGGCTGTCCAGGCGCGCCCGAGCCTCGGCACCAGCAGCACCACGAGGAGCAACCCCTGCCGAAGTCAAAAGAAGACGCGATTGTGCTCGAGGGGACCGTCGTCGAGCCCCTCCCCAACGCCATGTTCCGAGTGGAGCTCGAAAACGGCCACAAGGTCTTGGCGCACATCTCCGGGAAGATGCGCATGCACTACATCCGCATCCTGCCGGGGGATCGCGTGCAGGTCGAGCTCACCCCCTACGACCTCAGCCGGGGTCGCATCACCTATCGCTACAAGTGACGGGAACCGCCATGAAGGTCCGACCCAGCGTCAAGCCAATCTGTGAGAAGTGCAAGGTGATCCGCCGCCATGGGCGTGTGCAGGTCATCTGCACCAACCCGCGCCACAAGCAGCGCCAGGGTTAGAGGGACGAGCGAATGGCACGCATCGCCGGCGTCGACATCCCTCGCGAGAAGCGCGTCGAGATCTCGCTGACCTACATCTTCGGCATCGGCCGCACCCGCTCCGCGGAGATCTGCCGGGCGCTCGACATCAGCCCCGACACCCGCGTGCGCGACCTGACCGACGACGAGGTTGCCCGCATCCGCAACCACATCGAGACCACGTTCAAGGTCGAGGGTGACCTGCGTCGAGAGATCCAGCAGGACATCAAGCGCAAGATGGAGATCGGCGCGTGGCAGGGCCTGCGGCACCGCAAGGGCCTGCCGGTCCGCGGCCAGCGCACTCAGACCAACGCCCGCACCCGCAAGGGCCCCAAGAAGACCGTCGCCGGCAAGAAGAAGGTCCGCAAGTAATGGCCAAGCCCAAGTCTCCCGGGGGCCGTCGCCCCCGCCGGCGCGAGCGCAAGAACGTCGGCCACGGGGTCGCGCACATCAAGAGCAGCTTCAACAACACCATCGTCACGTTCACCGACCAGGGCGGCAACGTGGTGTCGTGGGCCTCGGCCGGCAACGTCGGCTTCAAGGGATCCCGCAAGTCCACCCCCTTCGCGGCCCAGATGGCCGCCGAGGCGGCCGCCCGCCGGGCGATGGAGCACGGCGTGCGCAAGGTCGACGTGCAGGTGAAGGGTCCCGGCTCGGGCCGCGAGACCGCGATCCGCTCGATCCAGAACGCCGGCATCGAGGTCACCGGCATCAAGGACGTCACTCCTGTCCCCCACAACGGCTGCCGCCCTCCCAAGCGGCGCCGCGTCTGAGGTAACTGCGCGATGGCTCGCTACACCGGTCCCAAAGCCCGTGTCTCCCGGCGCCTCGGCGTCAACATCTGGGGTACCACGGGTGAGAACCGCGCCATGGATCGCCGGCCGTACCCACCCGGCGAGCACGGCCGCAGCCGCCGGCGCAACGCCTCGGAGTACCTGCTGCAGATGCAGGAGAAGCAGAAGGCCCGGTTCACCTATGGCCTCAACGAGCGGCAGTTCCGGAACCTCTACGAGGAGTGCAGCCGCCGCAAGGGCGTCACCGGTGAGCTGATGCTCCAGTTCCTGGAGCGCCGCCTCGACAACGTCGTCTATCGCGCTGGCTGGGCGTCGACCCGGCCCCAGGCGCGGCAGTTCGTGGGCCACGGCCACGTCGAGGTCAACGGCAAGCGCGTCGACATCCCCAGCTATCGCGTCCGCAAGGGCGACGTGATCACCCTGCGGGGCAAGGCGCGGCAGATGATCGTCATCCAGTGGAACCGTGACGTGCTGGCCCGCACGCCACCTCCGTGGCTCGACTCCGAGGACGAAGGTCTCTCGGTGAAGGTGCGCGAGTACCCGCTGCGCGAGCACATCGACGTGCCCGTGCGCGAGCAGCTCATCGTCGAGCTCTACAGCAAGTAGTCCCCCCGAAAGCCATCAGGGAGCCTCCCGCCATGCTGGTCATGCAGCGCCCAACCGTCGAGCCGATCGCCGAGGAAGAGGGCAACCGTCAGCGGTTTGCCATCGGTCCTCTCGATCCCGGCTTCGGTCACACCCTCGGCAACTCGCTGCGGCGCACGCTGCTGTCGTCGATTCCCGGTGCCGCCATCACCCAGGTCCGCTTCGACGACGCCCTGCACGAGTTCGACACCATCCCGGGTGTCGTCGAGGACGTCACCGACATCATCCTCAACCTCAAGGACATCGTGCTGGTCAGCCACGCCGACGAGCCCGTCACGCTGCGCCTCGACGTGCGCGGCCCCGCCGACCTCACCGCCGGTGACATCCAGCTCACCTCCGACGTGGAGATCCTCAACCCCGAGCTGCATCTGGCCACGCTCAACAAGTCCGGGCGGGTCGCGGTGGACATCACCGTCGACAAGGGTCGCGGCTATCGCTCGGCCGAGGCCAACAAGGCGTCGGAGACGATCGGTGTGATCCCGGTCGACTCGATCTTCGCCCCGGTCCGCCGCGTGTCGTTCGACGTCGAGCCCACCCGTGTTGAGCAGTCGACCGAGTACGACCGCCTGGTCATCGACATCGAGACCGATGGCTCGATCCCGCCGCGCGACGCCCTGGCCTCGGCAGGCGACACGCTGCGGTCACTGGTGTCGCTGGTCGCCGACATGAGCGACGAGCCGCAGGGCCTCGAGCTCGGCGAGCTGGCCGTCACCAGCGCCGGATCACCCGACCTCGACCTGCCGATCGAGGACCTCGACCTGTCCGAGCGTCCCCGCAACTGCCTCAAGCGGGCCCAGGTGAACACCGTCGGCGAGCTGGTGCAGAAGACGGAGGACGACCTGCTGGCAATCACCAACTTCGGGCAGAAGTCGCTCGACGAGGTGATCGCGAAGCTCGACGAGCGCGGCCTGTCGCTGCACACGAAGGACTAAAGGGTCCCGATGCCTGCCACCCCTCGCAAGGCCCGTCGCTTCGGCGGCGGCGCCTCTCACCAGCGCCTGATGATGGCCAACCTGGCGGCCAGCCTGTTCGCTGCCGAGGGCATCGTCACCACCGAGGCCAAGGCCAAGGCGCTGCGTCCCATCGCCGAGAAGCTGATCACCAAGGCCCGCAGGGCCGACGCCGATCCCGACGTCAAGCTGCACCAGATCCGCCAGGTGGTCGCGTACCTGGGCGACCGGGAGATGACCCACAAGCTGTTCACCGAGATCGGGCCCCGCTACGCCGACCGCAACGGCGGCTACACGCGGATCCTGAAGCTCGGCCCCCGCCAGGGAGACAACGCCCCCATGGCCAGGATCGAACTGGTCTAGTCGGCTCGAAACCAGAGGATTCGAGCCGAGATTATGGCAGCGCCTTCGGCGCTTCGCTGACACTCCTCCTGCTGCCTCGTATGACGCTCTTCGACTCGTCCGAGGGGCTAGTGGCCCTCCACGGGCCGCTGGTGCGCGTGCGCGCGACCGTTGCCTACGACGGCTCGGGGTTCCACGGGTTCGCCCCCAACCCGGGCGTGCGCACGGTGGGGGGCACGCTGGGCGAGGCGATCCGCAAGGTCACCCGGTCCCCGGTCGAGCTCACGTGCGCCGGGCGGACCGACACCGGCGTGCACGCCTGGGGCCAGGTGGTCAGCTTCGACCTGCCGGCCGACCGGCTCGACCCGGAGGCACTCGCCCGCTCGCTCAACCGCCTCCTGTCACCGGCCATCGTGGTGCGCGACTTGGGCCCGGCCCCCGACGACTTCGACGCCCGGCGCTCAGCCGTTGGCCGCACCTACCGGTACACCATCGTGAACCGGCCCGTGCCCGACCCCTTCCTCGCCCGGGTCGCGTGGCACGTCGCCGAGCCGCTGGCGATCGAGTTGCTGCAGCTCGGCTGCGACCCGCTGGTGGGCGAGCACGACTTCTCGGCGTTCTGCCGCAAGCCCCGCCAGCGCGGCGGCGGGGGCGCGGAGGCATCGCTGGTCCGGCACGTGCGCCGGGCGGGCTGGACCGACCTGGGCGACGGGGTGCTGCGCTTCGAGATCGAGGCCAACGCCTTCTGCCACCAGATGATCCGGAGTGTCGTCGGCACCCTGGTGGACGTCGGGCTGGCCCGCAAGCACGCCGGCGATCTGCTCGGCATCCTGGCGGGCAGGGATCGGTCGAGGGCGTCGGCGCTTGCGCCCTCGCAGGGCCTGTGCCTGTGGTCGGTGTCGTACGAGTAATCTCGCCCCGTCCTGACCGAGCGTGTTCCCCGGGCCGCCGCGGGCGGCGCCAGGCTGGGCTTCGCAATCGCGCTCGCGGCGGTGACGCTCGCCGGCCCCGGTTGTGGCGAGGTGACCAAGGTCGCCGAGAACACCTTCGAGCCGGCGTCACCCGGCCGGGTCGTGGTGGCCACGTCGTTGCCCTCGCCGGGGTTCTGGGAGGGCGACGACGTCGCCACGCTCGACGGAGGGTTCGAGTGGGGGCTGGCCCGCACCCTCGCCGACAAGCTCGGGCTCGGCGTGTCGTTCCGCGACGTGCCGTTCCCCGACATCATCACGGGTGACCTCCACGGCGCGGACGTGGCGCTCGCCCAGGTGACCATCACCGACGAACGGGAGCACCGGGTCAAGTTCTCGGTCACCTACTTCGACAGCGCCCCGGCCGTCCTTGCCCCCAGCGATGCGGGCGACATCCACGAGCTGGCGACCGCCAGGGACCGGAGCTGGGTGGTGGAGCGGGACACGACCGAGCAGTCCTTCGTCGACGACGTCATCCGACCCGACAAGTCGGTGGTGGCGGTGGACGGCGAAGCGGAAGCGGTCGACGCCGTCCTGTCCGGCGACGCCGACGCCGCACTCCTGGACCTGCCGGCCGCCCTCGTGATCGCCGCGCAGGTCCCCGATCTCGAGGTGCACGCCCGCTTCGACGACCCCGAGCGCTACGGCATCGTCCTGCCCGAGAACTCGCCCGACATCAACCGCAGGGCCGTCGACAAGGTCCTCCGCGGGCTCCTGGCCGACGGCACCGTCGATGACCTCGCGGACCGCTGGTTGCAGCCGGTCTTCGCATCGGACCCGGACGACATCCCGGTGATCGAGACCTCGTGACGGGAGAACCCACGTGGACCTGCTGAACCTAGAGGCGCCCGCCGGCACCGCGTGGGAGTTGTTCATCGCCGCCGCCGTGATCGTGATCGGACCGCTGATCCTCGAGCGCTTCCGCACCCCCGGCATGATCGGGCTCCTGCTCGGCGGCCTCCTGATCGGGCCCGACCTCCTGGGTGTCGTGCCCCAGGAAGGTGGCGTGGTGCACGAGTTCGGCGACGTCGGGTTGCTCTACCTCATGTTCCTGGCCGGGCTCGAGCTCGACCTGAACATCTTCGCCCGGCACCGTCGTCACGCCATCGCGTTCGCCGGGATCACCTTCGCGGGGCCCGCGGCGCTCGGCATCGCGGCGGGGCTCGGTCTCGGCTACGAGGTGGACGCTGCCATCCTGCTGGGTTCCCTCTGCGCGTCGCACACGCTGGTCACGTACCCGATCGTGCGTCGGTTCGGGCTCTCGACCAACCCGGCAGTGGCCGTGGCGGTGGGCGCAACGGTGATGACCGACACGATGGCGTTGGTCGTGCTCGCGGTCATCGCGGGGCGGACCACCGGCAGCGCCAGCGGGGCGGAGCTGGCGGTGCAGGTCGTGCTGGGCCTGGGCATCCTGGTCACGTTCTGCTTCGTGCTGCTGCCCCCACTGACGCGCTGGTACTTCACCACGATCGGGCGCCAGCGGGTGCTGCGCTACACGTACGCCCTCGGCGTCCTGCTGGGCGGTGCGACCCTCGCCGAATCGCTCGGGATCGAAGCGATCGTGGGCGCGTTCTTCACCGGTCTCGCCCTCAACCGCCTCGTGCCCAACGAGGGCGAGTTCATGGAGCACATCGAGTTCTTCGGGTCGGCCCTGCTCATCCCCATCTTCCTGGTGTCGGTCGGCACGATCATCGATCCGCGAGTGCTCGTCGAGCTGGGCACGCTCGGGATCGCGCTGGTGCTCATCGGCGCCTGTGTAGGCGGGAAGCTGTTGGCCTCGCTGGTGTCCGGACCGGCATTCGGGTTCAGCCGCGACGAGGTCGGCGTCGTCTTCTCGTTGACGGTGCCCCAGGCGGCCGCGACGCTCGCCGCGACGCTCGTCGGGCTGCGCATCGGCCTCTTCGACGAGAGCACCGTCAACGCGGTGATGCTGCTCATCGCCGTGAGCCTGATCGTGGCTTCGGCGGCGGCGACGTTCTTCGGCGCCCGCGTTCCTCGCCCGTCGGTCGACGCGACCCGCCTGGCACGGTCGGTGCTCGTCGACGTCGATCCCGCCGAGCCGGCCGAGCGTGCGGTCGGCCTCGCGGCGCGCCTTGCGCGGGTCGATGGCGGCGTGATCCGGCCCGTGGTCGTCGTGGGCGACGGCGCCGCGCGCCCGGGCCCCGCCGAGCTCGAACGGCTGGACGCGGTGGTCGGACGCACCGGCTTCGATGCCGACGTGGAGGTCAGGCACGACCGCTCGAAGCCGGATGGGATCCTGCATGCCCAGGCGTCGTACGACAGCTCACTCGTCGTGCTCACCGCGACGGCCGACAACTGGCTCCCGACCCTCAGCGGGTCGTCCCATCACCTGGTGCGGTCGCTCGATGTGCCCGTGGCCTTCGTGCGTCCGGGGTCGACGAGGGCGACGCGGGTGGTGCTGGCGCTCGGGCCCAACCAGGCGCGTCGCCCCCGAACGTCGGCCCGGCTGGCGGTCGAGGTCGCGGCGCGGCTGCAGCGATCGGGCCTTCCCGTCGTGGTGGTGATGGGGGGCCTGGTCGAGCCTGGGCTCCTCGACCCCCTGGGCGCGGTCGAGTGCATCGCGGCCGACGGCCCGACGTGGGTGGCGACGAAGGTCCGCCCGACCGACGAGGTCGTGGTCCCCGGGGGCCGCAGCGACAACTCGATCACGTCCCGCACTGCAAAGGTGTCGGCAGACCGGGGCGCCACCGTGGTGGCGGTGGTGAGCAGCGAGTCGATCGGTGTGACGGTCGACGCCGTCGACACGCTGGGGATCGTGCCCGTGTCGTGAGCGCTTGCGCTCCGGCGGATCGACGTCAGCGTCGTCGACGGGTCGGGATCAGGCCGCCCACCGCCGACGCGACCACCCCGCACACGAGGCCCAGTCCGGCACCCCCGATCACGTCGAGCGGCAGGTGTGCGCCGAAGTAGACGCGGCTGAGGCCGACAACCGCCGCGAGAACGAACGGCGCCCAGCGCCAGCCGCGGGGAACCAGCGGGGCGAGCATGGTGGCGAGGGCGAACGCGACGGCGGTGTGGCCGGACACGTAGCCCGCGCCGTGGATGCCCGATTCGCGCACCTCCACGCCACCCAGCAGGTCCGCGGGCCGGCCGCGCTCGACGAAGCCCTTCACGCCCTTGGCCGCGGCCCACGCCAGGACGACGGCCGCCGCGGTGACCAGCGCGGGGCGCACACGTCGCGTCACGCCGTAGACGACCGCCGCCCCGACGACGCCCATCCAGACGCTCCCGAGCTGCATCGGCACCCACAGAGGCCACCGCAACCAGCCGGGCAGACCGTTGACCGCCTCGGACACGTCGGCCTCCCAGTCGGGCACGACGTCGTGTCGCTCGCCGAGCGCCAGCCAGCTCAGCGCCAGGACTCCGGCGCCGGCGCTTGCGGCCGCCGCCCGCCATCCGGACGGACCGACGAGGCTGATCGTCGGGCCGTCGCCGTGTGCGTTGCCTCGGCGCGTGCGTCCTCGAGCGTCGGGCATGCGATCCCGTACGGTACCTGCGATAGCACGGAACGTGGCGAGGTATCGTTCGCTACGGCGACGACGGCCACCACGAGGTTGCAGAGGAACTGACTGACGTGTCGATGGTCGCGGCGGGTGAGGTGACGTCGCCGGGTCTCGCCGAGGGCGAGGTCCGCTACGTGCGCTCCCCGAGCGACCTGCTGCGGTTGGTGATCGCGCTGGTGCTCGTCGCCATCGGCCTGCTCGTGACCTTCGCCGCCGGGGGTCCACTCGGCAACCTGGAGCGCGCGGTCCTCGCGTTGTTCGACGGACTCCCCGACGTGCTGCGCCGCTTCCTCGTCGGTCTCATCCAGCTCGTGGCGATCATCGCCCCCGTCGCCACCGCGATCACCCTGGTGGCGCTGCGGCGCTGGCGAACGCTGCTCCTCGCCCTGCTTGCGGGCGTCGTGGCCGACCTCCTGGTGTACGGCGTCGAGCGGGCAGCCGACCGCAGCCACCCGGCCTCGCTCGACGCGGCCAAGGAGGCGGACAGCTGGATCGCCGGCGCCGCATACCCGAGCTCGGCCTACCTGGCCGGCATCGCGGCCGCGGTGACCGTGGTCGCCCCGACCATGCCCCGGCGCTGGCGCCGGTGGGCATGGGGCGCGCTGGGCGTCGTGGCCCTCGGGCGTGTGGTTTCGGGCACCGGACTGGCGATCGACCTGGTGGCCGCAATGGCCGCGGGGTGGGCGGTCGGCCTGGTGGTGCTCCTCGTGTTCGGCGTGCGCGACCGTCATCGGTCCGGCGCCAGCGTGCGTGCGGCACTCGAGCACACCGGGCTCGCGATCAGCGGGTTGCGGGCTGCCCATGTCGACGCCCGCGGCTCGACGCCCTACTTCGCGGATCTCGGCGACGGTGCCGTCGGCTTCGTGAAGGTCGTGAGCTCCGAGGAGCGCAGCGCCGACCTGCTCTTCCGCATGTACCGAGCCGTGCGGCTCGAAAACGTCGGCGACGAACGGCCCTTCTCGTCGCTGCAGCGGAGCGTCGAGCACGAGGCACTGGTGTCCTTGCGCGCGTCGTCGCTCGGCGTGCGCACGCCTGCGTTCCTCGGACTCGGCCGGATCGACGACGGCTCCATGGTGCTGGCCTACGAGGCCCTCGACGCTCGGTCGCTGGCGGACGTGGCCGACGACGAGCTCACCGACGACCTGCTGGCCGGCATCTGGGCGCAGGTCGAGCGCCTGCACCGCCGGCGCGTGGCGCACCGTGACCTCAGGCTCGCCAACGTCATGCTGGCCTCCGACGGCAGCCCATGGATCATCGACTTCGGCTTCAGCGAGCTCGCGGCGTCCGACGAGCTGCTTGCGACCGATGTCGCGGAGCTGATCATGTCGACGGCCCTCAAGGTCGGGCCGGCTCGGGCGGCGCAGGCGGCGGTCGACGGGGTGGGTCGCGACGCCGTCGTGAGCGCGGCCCCCCGCCTGCAGCCGCTGGCGTTGAGCGGCGCCACCCGAGCGGCGGTCCACCGCCGCAAGGGGTTCGACGCGCAGGTGCGGGACGCCGTGGCGAGCGCCTCGGGGACCGGTCCCGTCGAGCTAGAACGCGTCGAGCGCGTCTCACCTCGCGCGCTGCTGATGCTGCTCTTCGGGGGCATTGCCTCCTACATCGTCATCCACCAGCTGACCAACGTCGGCAACCTCGTCGAGCAGGTACGCGACCTCGACTGGGCGTGGGTCCCAGCCATCATCTTCCTGTCGTTCCTCACCTATGTCGGCGCGGCGCTCTCGCTCGCCGGGTCGGTGCCGCGGCGCCTGCCGGCGTGGCCGACGTTCCTGTCGCAGCTGTCGGGGTCGTTCGCCAACCGCGTCACGCCCGTGAAGGTAGGGGGCATGGCGGTGGGCATCCGCTTCCTGCAGAAGGCGGGCGTCGACCCGCCCGTGGCCGTGACGGGCGTGGGCCTGGTGTCGCTCTTCGGCTTCGTCGACCACGTCACGCTCACGGTGATCTTCGCCCTGTTCGCCGGTCAGGAGGGGACCGGGGATGTCGACCTGCCGTCGGACCAGACGGTTTTGGCCGTTCTGGCCACCGTGATGGTCCTATGCGGCGTCGTGTTGCTGCTGCCCATCGGCCGCCGCCTCGCCCTCGACAAGCTGGTGCCCGTGCTCCGGCGGGCGCTCCAGGGTGTCGAGCAGGTGGCCGCGAACCCCTCCAAGCTGTTCACGCTGGTCGGCGGCGGGCTGCTCGTCACCCTCAGCTACCTCTTCTGCCTGTACTTCTCGCTGCAGGCCTTCGGCGGTGGCGGCATCGGGCTGGCCACCGTCGGCGTCGTCTACCTCACCGGTTCCGCGCTGGCGCAGACGGCCCCCACGCCGGGCGGGGTCGGTGCCGTCGAGGCCGTGCTCATCGCCGGCCTGACGGCGGTCGGCGTCGACAAGGAGATCGCGGTGCCGTCGGTGTTCCTGTTCAGGCTCGCGACCTTCTGGCTGCCTGTGTTGCCGGGTTGGTTGGCGTTCCACCACCTGACTCGTCGTGGCATGCTGTAGTGAACTTCCGCGAGCGCCCACTAGCCCCCGGCTTGCCGTTTCGCGGGTCGTCCCCGTAGGCTTGAACGTCGCTCTGGGCGCTGGCGCGCCCGCTCTCGCAAGTTCCGCACGAAGGTGGCACGCGTGCCCACGTACAGCCCGAAAGCCTCAGAGATCCAGCGTGCCTGGTACGTCGTCGACGCCGACGGCCTGGTGCTCGGCCGGATGGCCACCGAGGTCGCCCGCGTGCTGCGCGGCAAGCACAAGCCCACCTTCGCCCCCCATCTCGACACCGGTGACCACGTCGTCATCGTCAACGCCGACAAGGTCGTGCTCACGGCCGGTAAGGCCGAGCGCAAGACCGTTTACCGCCACTCCGGCTACCCGGGCGGGCTCAAGGCCGAAACGTTCGCGCACCTGCTCGAGCGGCGGCCCGAGGAGGCCGTGCGCCGCACCATCCGGGGCATGCTCCCCAAGACCCGGCTCGGCCGTCAGATGCTGACCAAGCTCAAGGTCTACGCCGGGCCCACCCACCCGCACGCCGCCCAGCAACCCCAGCCGCTCGAGGTGGCGGGGGCTGCCCGACGCACCGCCTGACCGGCGAGTAGGAAGACACGACATGGCCACACCGCTCGCGCAGACCACCGGCCGCCGCAAGGGCGCCGTCGCCCGGGTCCGCATCCGTCCCGGCACCGGGACGATCACGATCAACAACCGCGACGTCGCCACCTACTTCCCGTCCAAGGCGCACCGGATGGTCCTCTCGGAGCCGCTGCGTGTCGCCGAGGCCGAGGAGGCCTACGACATCGACGCCAGCCTCGTCGGAGGCGGCGTGTCGGGGCAGGCGGGTGCCCTGCGGCTCGGCATCGCCCGGGCGTTGGTGGAGCTCGATCCCGAGCTGCGCACCACGCTCAAGCGGGCGGGCTTCCTGTCGCGTGACCAGCGCGAGAAGGAGTCCAAGAAGTACGGCCTCAAGAAGGCCCGGAAGGCTCCCCAGTACTCCAAGCGCTGAGTCGGCGCCGGGAGCTCCTGGCCCCACGTTCATGCTGAAGTTCGGGACCGACGGCGTGCGAGGAGTCGCCAACGCCGAGCTCACCCCCGAGCTGGCGCTGGCGCTCGGACGCGCCGCGGCGCGCGTGCTCGGCGGCGGCCGCTTCGCCATCGGGCGCGACACCCGGCGCTCGGGGCCGATGCTCGAGGCGGCGCTGTGCGCCGGGTTGGTGAGCGAGGGCGTGGACGTCGAGCTGCTGGGTGTGGCCCCCACACCGGAGGTCGCCTGGTGGTCCGTGACCGCCGAGGCCCCCGCCGCGGTCGTGTCGGCGTCGCACAACCCCTTCCCCGACAACGGCATCAAGCTGTTCGCGGCCGGCGGGCGCAAGTTGCCCGACGACGTCGAGGAGCGGTTGGAACACGAGCTGCAACGGCTGCTGGACGACGGCGCGTCGCCGCGGGATGCGCCGACCGGAGCCGGGTTGGGCGCGGTGCGGACGGTGGCGGCGTCGGCGCACTCCGGGTACCGCGCCGCGGTGTCCGCCTCGCTGGCGGGCCGGGACCTGGCCGGCCTGCGGGCGGTGGTCGACTGCGCCCACGGGGCGGCGTCGGTGGTCGCCCCCACAGTCCTGACCGACCTGGGCGTCGACGTCGAGGTCATCCACGCCGACCCGGACGGCACCAACATCAACGCCGGCTGCGGCTCGACCCACCCCCAGGAGCTCGCCCGGAGGGTGGCCGAGCGCGACGCCGACGTCGGCGTGGCCTTCGACGGCGACGCCGACCGCGTGCTCCTGATCGACGCCGCCGGCGAGCTCGTCGACGGCGACCACATCATCGCCATCTGCGCCATCGACCGGCACGAGCGGGGGGTGCTGGCCGGCGACAGCGTGGTCGTGACCGTGATGACCAACCTCGGGTTCCGGCTGGCGATGGACAAGCGCGGCATACACGTGGTCGAGACGCAGGTCGGCGACCGCTACGTGCTCGAGGAGCTGGAGTCCCGGCGCCTCCACCTGGGCGGCGAGCAGTCTGGTCACGTGATCTTCCGCGACCTCGCCACCACCGGCGACGGCCTGCTCACCGCGCTCCAGGCGCTCGACGTCGTGGTGCGCTCGGGCCGCAGCCTCGCCGACCTCGCCGGCGAGGCGATGACGCGTCTCCCCCAGGTGCTCCGCAACGTCCAGGTGGCGGAGCGGGACCCCGCCGTCGCCGAGCGGCTCGCCGGCCCGATCGCGGCCGTCGAGGAGCGCCTGGGCGACCACGGTCGCGTGCTGGTGCGCCCGAGCGGCACCGAGCCCCTCGTGCGGGTGATGGTCGAGGCGCCCACGGAGGACGAGGCCGAGGCCGCCGCGGCCGAGCTGATCGAGGCCGTGGAAGCGCTGGACGGGGCCCGACGCCGCTAGGTCACCCCGGGAACCTGTGGCGCTCAGGGTGTCATCGCGCCGGTAACCGCCGCAGGTCGGACGGGATGGGGCCGTCGTAGACTCGTCGCCCATGTGCGGGATCATCGCAGTCCTTCGGCCACCTGGCGCGCGCCTGGCACCGTCCGTGGACGATGTCACCGGCCCGCTGCACGACGCCGCGGCGACGCTGGCATCCAACCTGCCGCTGGTCGAGGCCTGCAGCCGCGCTGCGGAGCGTCTCGAGGCCAGCGACGCCCGGCTGCGCGGCACCGACGGGGTCTGGGCCCTCGTGCACAACCGGCGCCTCCTGGCCGAGGTCGAAGGGCTGACGGCCCAGCTGGGCGAGACGATCAGGGCCATCGAGGCGGGCCTCGACGCCGGCCCCGGCGGTCGGGACGGTGACGGGGACCGCGATCCCCTGGAGGCGGTCAACGCCGCCGTCGTGCGCCTCAAGGACGCGGTCTGGTCGATAGACCGCGACCGCGTCCGCACTGCCCGGGGGGTGGCCGACCTCGCCGGTAGCGAACCGGGGTGGGCAGCGACCGAGGCGTACAGCGCGATCCAGCAGGCGCTGTCGGCGATCGACCGGCTCGAGGTGCGGGGACGGGACTCCGCCGGCCTCCACGTCCTCGTGCGGGGCCACGGCCTCGACGTGACCAGCGCCGCCGTCACCCGCATGCTCGCCGAGCGGGCGAGCGATCCGCTGTTCCGGTCGGGCGCGGTGCGGGCCGTCGACGGCTGCCTATCGTTCGTCTACAAGGCCGCGGCCGAGATCGGCGAGCTCGGCGACAACACCAGGGCCCTGCGCGACGCCGTCCGGTCCGACGAGCTGCTGCGCCTGGCGGTGTCCGCCGACACGGCCATCGCCACTGTCCTGGGGCACACCCGCTGGGCGTCGGTGGGGATGATCAGCCAGCCCAACGCCCATCCGGTCGACAGCACCGAGGCGGGGGCGGCCGCCGGCCCCTACGTGGTCGCCGCCCTCAACGGCGACGTCGACAACTTCGCCGACCTCAAGGCGCTGGACGGGCTGCAGATCGCTCCCGAGATCACCACCGACGCCAAGGTGATCCCGACCCTCGTCTCCCATCGCCTCGCCGAGGGCAACGAGCTTACGGCCGCCTTCCGTGACACCGTCGCCAGCTTCGAGGGGTCGGTGGCCATCGCCGCCAACGCCGCCGCCGAGCCCGACAAGCTGCTGTTGGCGCTCAGGGGGAGCGGCCAGGCCCTGTACGTGGGGCTCGCCGACGGCGCGTACATCGTGGCCAGCGAGCCCTACGGCGTCATCGAGCTGACCGATCGCTACCTGCGGATGGATGGCGAGACGCCGGCCAACCCCGACAACCCCACCGCCAGCCGGGGCCAGATCGTGGTGCTCGACGGCAGCCGGGCCGGCACGTTCGAGGGCATCGAGCGGCTCGCCTACGACGGGACACCGCTGCCCGTCGCCGAGGCCGACATCGCCACGGCGCAGATCACGACCCGCGACATCGACCGGGGGCAGTTCCCGCACTTCCTGCTCAAGGAGATCTCCGAGGCGCCCACCAGCTTCCGCAAGACGCTGCGGGGCAAGCTGATCGAGCGCGAGGCCGACGGTGAGCTGGCCGTGTCGCTCGGATCCGACGTACTGCCGGACGACGTGCGTGGCGGGCTCCGCCGCGGCGAGATCGACCGGGTGGTCGTGATCGGCCAGGGGACCGCGGCCGTCGCCGGAGGGGCGATGGCGGCGGGGCTGAACCAGTTCTGCGGGTCCACCAACCTGAAGGTCGACGCGGTCCCCGCCACCGAGCTGTCCGGGTTCGGGCTGCGGCCGTCGATGTCGGACACGCTGGTTGTCGCCATCAGCCAGTCGGGCACCACCACCGACACCAACCGCACGGTCGACCTGGTCCGGTCGCGCGGGGCCAAGGTCGTGGCCATCGTCAACCGGCGGGGCAGCGACCTCACCGACAAGGCCGACGGGGTCCTGTACACGTCGGACGGTCGCGACGTCGAGATGTCCGTCGCGTCCACCAAGGCCTTCTACAGCCAGGTCGCCGCAGGCGTGCTGCTGGCGGCCGCGATCAGCGACCAGGTTGGCGGTCGTGTCGACCAGGCCGTGCTCCGGGCACTCCGTGACCTGCCCGATGCGATGGCCGAGGTGATCGACCGCCGGCCGGTCATCTCCGAGGCCGCCCACAGGCTGGCGCCCGCCAAGCGCTACTGGGCGGTTGTCGGCAACGGGGCCAACCGCATTGCCGCAGCCGAGGTGCGGATCAAGCTGTCGGAGCTCTGCTACAAGTCGATCGCCGCCGACTCCACCGAGGACAAGAAGCACATCGACCTGTCCTCCGAGCCGCTGATCATCGTGTGCGCTGCGGGGCTGGAAGGGTCCACCGCCGACGACGTGGCCAAGGAGGTCGCCATCTACCGGGCGCACAAGGCGTCGCCGGTCGTCATCGCCACCGACGGCCAGGCCCGCTTCGCCTCGGCGCTGCACGTCCTGCCGGTGCCGCCCACCCACCCGGCGTTGGCGTTCGTGCTCTCGGCCATGGCGGGCCACCTGTTCGGCTACGAGGCGGCGCTGGCCATCGACGCCCTGGCACGGCCCCTGCGCGAGGCCCGGGCCGCCATCGAGGCGGCGGTGGGCGGTGACCGCCCGGGCGCGTTCATCCGCCGGGACGGGGAGACGGTCCTGCGGCGGCTGCGGACCGACCTGCAACCGGTGACCCGGCGGTACTCCGACGGGTTGCGGGTCGGCAGCTACGACGGGCAGCTCGAGGCCTCGACCGCGGTGCGCCTGACCCAGCTGTTCCGCTACGTGCTCGGCGTCATCCCGCTCGACGCCTACCAGATCGACGAGGGCAAGGTGGGCACGCCCGCCGTCATCGTCGACGACCTGACCTCCGCGCTGACGCTCGCCATCGAGGAGCTGACCCGCCCGGTCGACGCGATCAAGCACCAGGCCAAGACGGTGACGGTGGGGATCTCCCGCAGCGACGAGACCCTGCTGGAGGTCGCACTGGTGCGGTCGGTTCTCGATGCCGGGGCCCCGCGCGACTGGCTCACGTACCGCACGCTTCGGACCCTCGCCGACATCAGCCCCGCCATCGCCGCGGTGGTGGGATTCACCCGCTACCGCATCGAGGGACGCACCGGGCCGGAGGCGGCGGAGGAGGCCGCCACCATCATGGTGGTCGACCGGGGTGGCATCGCCCGCGACATCGCCAGCCGTACTGACCGCTCGCCCGAGCTGCGCGGCACCAAGCGCCGCGTCGCCAACGAGCGCGAGCTACTCGTAGGACTGGGCCGGGGGGACAACCGCCCGATCGTCATCGTGCCCGAGGTGAAGGACGGCGAGGCCACCGGCATCACGCTGTTGCACGTGCGCTTCGCCGACCAGCTTCCGGCGCCGACGGTCAGGGGCGTCCTGCAGGGATACCGGAACCGCTACGCGGTGCTGCGGGATGCCGTGCTCGAGACCGAGCCGACGTTCCGCGAGGACCTGCTGTCCGAGCTGCCGGTCGGCGTTCTCCTCACCGAGCCCATCAGCCAACTGGCCGACCACTGGCGGGCGGAATGATCCTCGTCTTTGAAGATCTTTCGGGCCTATGGCCAGGAAGATCTTCAAGGAACGTCCACCTTCGGCGGTGAGCGCGGTGCTGGGCGTCGGCGTCGACCTGTGCGAGGTCGACCGGATGCGCCGGGTGCTGGCGCGCACCCCGGGATTCGTCGCCCGGGTGTTCACCGAGGGCGAGCAGGCGTACTGCCGGGAGCGGCGGGATCCGGTCGAGCGGTTCGCCGCCCGCTTCGCCGCCAAGGAGGCGGTGCTCAAGGCCCTGGGGGTCGGCCTGGGCGCGTGCGCCTTCCGGGAGATCGAGGTGGTGCGGGCGGAGTCGGGGACGCCGTCGCTGGCGCTGCACGGCACCGCCGCCGAGCTGGCCGCGGCGCGGGGGATCGGAGCCTGGCACATGAGCCTGTCCCACACCTCCACGATGGCCGAAGCGCTGGTGATCGCCCTGAGCGGCTGAACCCCCGGGGGTTGGCGCCACGGGCCCCACCAGTGGGGTGGCTCGCAGCCCAGCGCCGATAACCGCCGGCCAGCGGCACCGCTGACTCGCCGGTTACCGGGCGGGCGCTACGAGCCACCCCACTAGCCTCGGAGAGTCATGCTGCCGGTCCTCACGCCCGACGAGATGGCGGCCGTCGACGCCGCCGCCCCCGAGTCGGTCGAGGTCCTGATCGGCCGTGCCGGCGCCGCATTGGCCCGCGAGACGCTTGCGCTGTTGGGCGGCGCGTACGGTCGCCGCGTCGTCGTCGTGGCCGGCAAGGGGAACAACGGCAACGACGGCCGGGACGCCGCCCGCCGCCTCGAGCGCCGGGGTGTTCGGGTCCAGGTGATCGCCGCCCCCGATGCGCCGCCCGTGCTACCGGCCTGCGACCTGGTCATCGACGCTGCCTACGGCACCGGCTTCCGGGGGGAGTACGTCGCCCCCGACCCAGCCGGCGCTCCGGTGCTGGCCGTCGACATTCCCAGCGGGGTGGACGGGCTCACGGGCCAGGCCGGCGGCCGCCCAGTCGCGGCCACCCGCACCGTCACGTTCGCGGCGCTGAAGCCGGGGCTGCTGTTCCTCCCGGGGCGGGCGCTGGCGGGTGCGGTGGCCGCGGCGGACATCGGCCTCGACGTGTCGGGCGCACGGGTGGGCGTGGTCGAGGCCGCCGACGTGGCCGGGTGGGTCCCCGCCCGGCCCCCCGACACGCACAAGTGGCGGGCGGCGGTCATGCTCGCCGCCGGTTCGCCGGGCATGACCGGCGCCGCCCACCTGGCTGCCCGCTCCGCCTACCGCGCTGGTGCCGGGATGGTCCGCGTCGCAACCCCCGGCATCGAGTCCGACCCCGCTCTGCCCACGGAAGCTGTGGGGATCGCGGTGCCGGCCGCGGGTTGGGATGCGGTCGTCATCGACGAGCTGGCGCGCGTGGGTGCGCTCGTGCTCGGTCCCGGTCTGGGGCGGGGCGCGCCGGCGGTGGCTGCCATCCACCACCTGGCGGGGAGCGCCCCGGTGCCGCTGGTGGTCGACGGCGACGGGTTGTCGGCCCTCGGCACCCAGGTGGGTGACATCCTCGCCCGCCGCGACCCCGATGTTGCGGCCGTGCTCACGCCCCATGACGGCGAGTTCGCGCGCCTCGCGGGTGACTCTCCCGGGCCGGACCGCATTGCCGCCGCCCGCGGCCTCGCCGAGGCCGTCGGGGCGATCGTGCTGCTCAAGGGACCGACCACCACCGTGGCCCACCCCGACGGGCGCGTCCGGCTGAACGTCGCCGACGATGCCCGGTTGGCGACCGCCGGCACCGGGGACGTGCTCTCCGGCGTCATCGGGTCCCTGCTCGCCCAGGGGGTGGACGCGTTCGACGCGGCCGCGGCGGGTGCGTGGCTGCACGCCCGGGCGGCGCAGGAGGGTCCCGCACGGGGGCTGATCGCGTCCGACGTCGTCGAGGGGCTGCCTGCGGCCCTGGCGGCGGTGTCCCAGCTGGCCGGCGGTGGTGCCGCCTAGTGGACGCGAGCGTCCACTAGTGGCGCGGGCGTGGGCCGAGGTCGATCTCGGCGCCATCCGGCACAACGTCCGTGCGCTCCGCGCCATCGCCGCCCCGGCCCGGTTCTGCACGGTCGTGAAGGCGAACGGCTACGGGCACGGTGCCGCCGCCGTCGGGCGCGCCGCGGTCGAGGCCGGCGCGGACTGGCTGGGCGTGGCGCAGGTCGACGAGCTGGTGGGGCTGCGCGACGCCGGCATCGAGGTCCCGCTGTTGCTCCTCTCGGAGCCGCGGCTCGACGAGGTCGACGACGCCATCGCCACCGGCGCCCGGCTCACCGTCTACAGCCCCGCATGCATCGCCGCACTGGCGAAGTCGGTGCGGTCCCGCCGGAGCGGCGCGGTCGCCGTTCACCTCAAGGTCGACACCGGCATGCATCGCGTGGGCGTGGCCCCGGCCGACGCTGTCGCGCTGGCCCGTTCCATCGCGGAGCTGGGGGAGTTGCGGCTCGAGGGTGTGTGCACCCACCTTCCCGTCGCCGACGAGCCCGACAACCCCTTCACCGACGACCAGCTCGCCCGGTTCGACGCCGTCGTCGCCGAGCTGCGGGCGGCGGGGATCGATCCCGGCATCGTCCACGTGGCCAACTCGGCGGGCACGATCGCCCACCCCAAGGCCCGCTACGACCTGGTGCGGTGTGGCATCGCCGTCTACGGCATCCCGCCGGCGCCGGCGCTGGCGCCGCAGGCCGCCGACCTCCTCCCGACCCTGACCCTCGCCTCGGAGGTCTCGTTCGTGAAGCCACTGGCGGCGGGCGAGCGTGTGTCCTACGGGCACCGCCACGAGATCGACCGGGACACGGTGGTGGCCACGGTGCCCATCGGCTATGCCGACGGTGTGTTCCGATCGCTGCCGTTGGCGGGCCAGGAGGTGCTGATCCGGGGCGAGCGGTGCCCCATCGTCGGCGTGGTCACGATGGATCAGCTGATGGTGGACTGCGGTCCCGACTCGGATGTCGCCCCCGGCGAGCAGGTCGTGCTCCTCGGCGGGCAGGGCGGCGAGCGCATCACCCCGGACGAGTGGGCGGGCCGCCTCGGCACCATCTCCTACGAGGTCGTGTGTGCGATCGGTGCCCGCGTGGCCCGGCGCTACCCGTAGGCGGGGTGGACAGGATGATCACCGACGTCACCGGGCTGCGGGTGGGGCATTGGACGGACCCCGCCGCGCGACGGGCTGCACCGTGGTCCTGTTCCCCGAAGGAACCGTGGCCTCGGGCGACGTGCGCGGCGGTGCGCCCGCCACCCGCGAGCTGGAGCTCCTCGACCCCCGGCGCACCGTGAGCCGGATCGACGCCGTGGTGCTCACGGGCGGCTCGGCGTTCGGCCTGGCGGCGGCCGACGGCGCGATGCGGTTCTGCGAGGAGCAGGGCATGGGCTTCGCCACGCCCGTGGGCCCAGTACCGATCGTCGTGGCGCTGGCGCTGTTCGACCTGGCCGTCGGCGACCCGGCCGCCCGTCCCGGACCGCATGAGGGCTACGCCGCGTGCGTGGGGGCGACCGACGGCCCCGTCCCGCTCGGCTCGGTCGGCGCCGGTGCCGGTGCCACGGTGGCCAAGCTCGGCCCGGCCGGGGATCGCCGCCCCGGCGGATTGGTCTCGGCCGGGGCGGAGGGGGGCGGCCTGCGGGTGGCCGCCCTGGTAGCGGTCAACGCCACCGGCACCCCCGGCGCCGACGACCGGACGGCGCTCGACCTCGCCGGAGCCCACGATGTCGCGGAGGCCCGAGTGACGGGAACCGGCTTCGTCAACACGACGATCGGGGTGGTGGCCACCAACGCCCGCCTCGACAAGATGGCCTGCCACCTGGTGGCCCAGGGGGGCCACGACGGGCTGGCCAGGGCGTTGTTCCCGGTGCACACACGCGCCGACGGCGACGCCTTCGTGGCGGCGGCGACCGGTGAGGTGGACGCCGACGTGGATGTCGTGCGGGCCCTGGCAGTCCACGTGGTCGCCGAGGCAGTGCGGTCCCTGGCGGACTGAGCCCTGGCGGGGGGTCTGGGGGGCGGGCGTCAGAAAGGGCGCTCGGGCGGACCGACCACCGGCCCGGGAGTGAAGCTGGCGGGCATGCGTACCGCACCGTTCAGCTGCGGGTTCCCCTGGTAGAAGCGCGTGGCCGCCCGGTCGATCTCGTAGTCGGGCATGCGGTGCAACACCTGGCGGACGAGGACCTGGAACATCGTGCGGGCCATGTGCATCCCGATGCAGCGGTGTGGCCCGACCCCGAAGGCCAGGTGCGGGTTGCGCTCGCGGTCGAGGTCAACCTCGTCGGGTCGCTCGAACGCCCGCTCGTCGCGGTTGGCGGACAGCCAGCTCAGCATCAGGTGGTCGCCGCGCCGCAGCTGCTGGCCGCCCAGCTCGACGTCGTGGGTGACGGTGCGCGTCAGCGTCTCGTTCACCGAGAAGTAGCGCAGGAACTCGTCGGTGGCCGCGCCCAGCAGGCGGGGCTCGTCGATGAGGCGCCGGCGGAGGTCGTGGTGCTCGTCGAGGTGGTAGAGGGTCAGCGAGGTGAGCGACGTGGTCGTGTCGAGGCCCCCGGCCACCAGGTTCCACAGGACCGAAACCAGCTCGTCGTCGGTGAGCCGCCTCCCCCCGTCGGGCTCGGCGTCGACCTCCATCTCGACGAGCTGGGTCAGCAGGTCGTCGCGGGGCTGGCGCCGGCGGGCGTCGATCTCGCCCTGGAGCTCGGCCACCATGCCCGGCACGTTGGCGATCGCCTGGTCGTGCTCCGGGCTCCCAGGGCGGTACGAGACCGTGCCGTGGAACACGGCGGCGTAGTGCGGCCAGCTGTCGTGCGGCAGCCCCACTAGCTCCATCGTCAGGATCGCCGGCACCGGGTTGGCGAGGTCGAGGACGAGGTCGATGCCGCCGGTCTCGATCCGCTGGTCGATGAACCAGGTGGTCGCCGCCTCCATCAGCGGTTGGAGGCGGGCGATCGTGGGCGGCGCCAGGAAGCGGTTGAGGACCCGGCGGAGCCCGCCGTGGCGGGGCCCTTCCACCTCGGCGATCCCCTGGGGAGGGATCCGGCCCCGTGGCACCCCGGCGATCCCGAGGTAATCGATGCCGTCGTCGGGCTCGGCCGCGTAACGGCTGGTGAACGTCTCGGCGTCGCGGGAAACGGAGGCCACCTCGTCGTAGCCGCTCACGACCCAGAAACCGCCGTAGTTGGTGTTGAAGGCGACGGGGCAGCGGCGCAGCTCGGCCCATCGGGCGTGGCGATCCCCGTGGAACTCCCGATCGTGGTGGTCGAAGTCGACCGTCGCTCGGTCGGCCATCGCGTCGGCCATCGCGGCGCCTTCCCTTCGTCCCTCACGAAACCGGAGGCCACCGTGTTAGCACGTCGGCGTCCCGGTTTCTGACGTTGGCGTCAGTCTTGGGCTATGAATGGCGGGGTGGGGGACGACTTGGCCCGCTTCCTGGCCGAGCGGCGGACGAACATGGCGCCGATCGACGCCGGCCGGATGGGCCGCCAGCGCCACGCCCGCCTCCAGGCGGAGCTGGCGCGCCAGGGCGTCGAGGCCGCTCTCCTGCTGCACGGGCCCAACGTCACGTACGCCACCGGGCAGGCGGTGCGAGGCGTCGACGTGTCGTACGCGACCTTCGAACGCCCGGTGGCGCTGGTGGTGGCGGGTGAGGACCGACCACACCTGCTGACGGATCGCGTCGACCCGACCCTCGACGTCGAGCGCCAGCCGGCGGCGTGCCCCGAGCTCGACGAGGGTGCCGCGGACCTGGCCCGCGTCTTGGGCGAGGTCATCGGCCCCGTCGCCGGTCGGCGGGTGGCGGTCGACGAGCAGACCGGGGCGATGCTGCGCGCCGGCGTGCTGGAGGGTGCCGACATCGCCGACGCATCCCACGTCGTCGGCGCCGCCAAGCTCACCAAGACCGACGACGAGCTCGCCTGCATCGCCGAGGCACAGCGCCGCAACGAGGAGGCGATGGCCGCCATCCAGGACACGGCCCGCGTCGGCGTGACCCGCAGCGAGGTCGCCGGCGCGTTCCTGGCGCGGCTGGTCGAACTGGGGGTCGAGGCCAACCTGATCGACCCGATCTTCCAGCCCATGCCCCGGACGGTGACGGACGGGCCGCGCACGACCACAAGGACCGTCGCCTTTCCCACCGGCGTCGGCGACCCCGCCTTCGGCGAGGGCGACATCGTCTGGGTGGACAGCGGCATCGACCACCTCGGCTACGCCTCGGACTTCGGGCGGACCTGGGTGATCGGGCGCGATCCGAATGCGGCCGAACGGGGGCTGTTCCAGCGCTGGTGCGACGTGATGGTCGCGGTCCTCGACGTGCTGAAGCCGGGCGTGACCGGCGGAGACCTCTGCCGGGCCGCCGAGGCGGCCAACGGCGGCGACCGCCCGTGGCTGGCGCACTTCTATCTGGCGCACGGCGTCGGGGTCGAGAGTGCGGAGATGCCCCTCGTGGGCACCGACCTCGGGCCCGAGTTCGACGATCGCCTGGTCATGGCACCGGGGATGGTGCTCGTGCTCGAACCGGTGATCTGGGACGACGGCGTGGGCGGCTATCGGGCCGAGGAGATCGTGGCCGTGACCCGGGATGGCTGGCGTCACCTTGGTGGCGGGCACCCCTACCCGCCGTTCGCATGAGGGCCCGATCGCGCTCGTGACCGCCCCGACCCCCACGCCGACGACCGAGGACGCCGAGCTGCGGGCGGCACGCCGGGACCGGGTGTTCGACGCCATGGCCACGGTCGGGCTCGATGCGCTCGTGCTCGGGCGCCGTGACTCCGTCGCCTATGCCACCGGCGCACGCTCGCTGTGGACCGCCGGTAGCCGGCCCTTCGGCCCCGCGTGCGTGCTGGTGGAGGCGCCCCGGTCGATCCACCTGCTGTCGAGCTGGGACGAGGGGATGCCGCCCGAGGTTCCGTTCGCGCACCTCTACGGGGTGACCTGGAACGGGGCGATCCTGGCCGGCGCGCTGGCGGCCATCCCCGGTTTCGCCATGGCGACGCGGATCGGCGGCGACGCCCTGTCGCCGGGGTTCGAGCGCATGGCCCGGCGCGTCGCCCCCGCGGCCGAGCTCGTGCCCGCCGACGACCTGATGCGGGCCGTGCGGGCCCTGAAGCTGCCGGCCGAGGTCACCCGCGTCCGGGCCGCGGTGGCCGTTGCGGGGGCGGCGATGAAGGCCGCCGACGCGGCCCTGGCCGGCGGCGCGGATCCGGCCGCGGCGCGGGTCGCGGCGCTGCGGGCGGCCGCCCGGCGGGGGGTGACGGTCCCCACGTCCGGCGTGTCGGCCCGGTCGGCCGATCCCGAGAACGGCGCCCGGTTCCACGTGGATGCCGGGTTCCTGGTCGACGGCTACGAGGGCGGCTTGGGCCGCACGCTCCCCGGGGCCGACGACGGCGCCCCGGTGGTCGCGGCCCAGCGGCGGCTGGTCGAAGCGTGCCGCCCGGGCGCCACGGCCGTGGACCTCCGCAGCGCCGTCCCGGCCGGTGCGACCCGCTGGCGGGTGCGGGGCAGCGGGATGGGGTTCGAGGGTCCGGTGCTGTCCGCCACGCTCGGCGGGGGCGAGGTGATCGAGGAACACATGGTCCTGTCCGTCGAGGTCGAGTTCGACGGGATGCGCCGCCGGGATCTCGCCGCGGTCGGGCCCCACGTCACCGAGGTCCTTTGAGCTGAGCGGCCGAGCGGATAGGCCCGCAACTGGGCACAGAACAGTACGGGATTTGCATCGTGAGCCCAGGCTCCACAGCTCGGCCGCCGGCAGCGCTGACCACGGCGACCCGAGACGACGTGTCGATGCGGTCAGCTCCCTGACCGCGGAGTGGCGGGAGGGGTCTCCCACCGCAGGCCACCTAGGCTGACCCGAGTGCCACTGGACCCTCGCGCCGCCGCCACCCTGGTGGCCCGCACCTCCTCGGTGCAGGCGACCCAGGGCTTGGCGGCGGCGCTGGCGTCGCTGGCGCAACCGGGCGATCTGGTGGTGCTGGCCGGCGACCTGGGGGCCGGCAAGACCGCGTTCGTGCAGGGCTTCGGTCGGGGCCTCGGAGTGGGCGAGCCGATCACCAGCCCGACCTTCACCCTGGTGCAGGAATACGTCGGCCATATGCCCGTGCACCACGTGGACGTCTACCGCCTGGACCAGCTCAGCGAGGTCGTCGACCTCGGCCTGTCGGAGCTGCTCGACGACGAGGGGGTCGTGCTCATCGAGTGGGGCGACGCCATCCTCCCGCTGCTCCCGGCCGACCTGCTCGAGGTGCGGCTGACGTTCGGGGCCGCCGACGACGACCGCACCATCGTGCTGCGGAGCTCGGGCCGGTCGTGGCTCCGGCGCATGGCCTCGCTCGTCGAGGCGGTCGCACCCTGGGCGGGGGCGCCCGACGGGGCGGCACCATGCTGATCCTCGGGATCACCACCTCGACCGCGCAGGTCGGCTGCGCGATCGGTGGGCACGAGGGCGTGCTGGCGTCGACCCACTCGAGCCGGGGCAAGCGCCACGCCGAGTCGCTGGCACCGTCGATCGAGTTCCTCCGGCGCCAGGCGCGGGTCGACCTGGGGGAGATCGGCTGCGTGGCGGTCGACGTGGGCCCGGGGTTGTTCACGGGGCTCCGGGTCGGCATCGCCGCCGGAAAGGCGATCGCGCACGCACTGCGGATCCCGATGATCGGGGTGGCCAGCCTCGACCTGCTGGCATTCCCCGTGCGGTGGAGCCCGCGCCTGATCGTGGCGGCCATCGACGCCCGCAGGGGCGAGCTGTTCACCGCCACCTACCGGCAGGTGCCGGGTGGGGTGCAGCGCCTGCGTGGCTACCAGATCTCGTCGCCGGACGACCTGGCCGGCGACCTCGAGGCCACCGGCGAGGACGTGCTGCTGGTCGGCGACGGCGGCCTGCGCTATTGCGACGCGTTCGCCGACCTGGCCAACGTCGAGCTGGGCGACCAGGGGTTGGCCCACCCCTCGGCCGCGTCGCTGGTCCAGCTCGCCCATGCCCGGGCCCTGCGCGAGGACTTCGTCAAGCCGTGGGAGCTGGAGCCCCTGTACCTGCGGCGCCCGGACGCCGAGATCAACTGGTCGACCCGCGACGTGGTGGAGAGCCACGGGAGTGAGCACTGATGGCCCGCGCCCTGCGCCTACCGGGCGATCCCGACGCGCTCGAGGTGCGCATCACGCCCATGCGCCGCCGGCACCTGCGGGGGGTGCTGCGGATCGAGCAACAGGTGTACCCGCGCCCGTGGACGTTCGGGCTGTTCCTCGGCGAGATCAGCCAGCGCGCCAGCCGCGTCTACCTCGTGGCGCGCGTCGGGTCCGAGGTCGTGGGCTACGCCGGGATGTTCCGCGCGATCGACGACGGCCACATCACCACCATCGCCGTCGATCCCGCGTGGCAACGCCGAGGCATCGCCACGCGCATGCTGCTCGTCCTGGCCCGGGCCGCAGTGGATCGGGGGTGCCGCAACCTCACGCTCGAGGTGCGCATGAGCAACTCGGGAGCGCAGGCCCTGTACCAGCGCTTCGGCTTCGTGCCGGCGGGCGTGCGCAAGGGCTACTACCCCGAGACCGGCGAGGACGCCCTGGTCATGTGGGCCAACGACGTCGACACGGAGCTCTACGCGGCCCGCCTGCGCGAGATCGAGGGCGGCGTGCCCGGCCGCACGGTGATCGAGGGCGACTGGGTCTAGCGTTCGAGGGGTCGTCGGCCGGAGCCTCCGCACCCACCTCGCCGACTTCGGCCGTAGGCTTCCTGGCCGATGGCCGACATGATCCTGGGCATCGAGACCTCGTGTGACGAGACCGCCGCCGCCGTGGTCGAGCGCGCCACGCGCGTCCGCTCGTCGGTCGTGGCCAGCCAGATCGACCGCCACGCCCGCTACGGCGGTGTCGTCCCCGAGATCGCCAGCCGTGCCCACGTCGAGCTGCTCACGCCGGTGGTGGCCCAGGCGCTGGTCGAGTCGGGCGTCGCGGACCAGGACATCGAGGCCGTCGCCGCCACCGCAGGGCCCGGCCTCGTCGGCTCGCTGCTGGTGGGGGTCAGCGCCGCCAAGGCCTTCGCGCTCGTCTGGGGTGTGCCCTTCGTGGCCGTCAACCACCTCGAGGGCCATCTGTACGCCGCGTTCCTCGAGGAGCCCGACCTCGAGCTGCCGCTGGTCGTGCTGCTGGTGTCGGGTGGCCACACGTTGCTGGTCCACATGGAGGACCACGGCCGCTACCGCATCCTCGGTTCGACCATCGACGACGCCGCCGGCGAGGCGTTCGACAAGGTGGCCCGGTTCCTGGGTCTCGGCTACCCCGGGGGGCCGGTCATCGACCGCATCGCCGCGGACGGCGATCCCCACGCCATCGCGTTTCCCCGGGCCATGCTCGATCGCGACTACGACTTCAGCTTCAGCGGGCTGAAGACCGCCGTGGTCAACCACGTCCGCAAGCACCCCGACGTCGCCACCGCCGACGTGGCCGCCAGCTTCCAGGAGGCCGTGGTCGACGTGCTGGTCACCAAGGCCCGCCGGGCGGCCCGGGACGTGGGCGCCAAGGGGCTATGCCTCGGCGGTGGGGTGGCGGCCAACAGCTCGCTGCGCTCAAGGTTCGTGGAGGCGTGTGACGAGGAGGGCATCCGTCCGTTCGTCCCCAGCCGGTCGATGTGCACCGACAACGCCGCGATGATCGCGGCCGCGGGATGGTGGCGGCTGCAGTCCGACGGCCCTTCGCCGCTCGACACCGGCGCGACTCCCAACCTGCGGCTGCCCGTCGGCTGAGAGGCCGAGCGAGAGGCCCGCAGCGGGCATCGAACCGCCCGACGAGCTGCGGGCGGAATACCGCTACGTGAGCACGACGGCCGAGCCCACGGCGGAGCTGTCCACGGGTGCGACCTGGCGCGTCGGCGCCGGCAACCCGGTGCCGCAGCCCGCGTAAGGTTGCTGGCACTCGGGGGTTGCGAGTGCTAACCGGCGTGGCCTAGCGTTAGCAGTCGACATAGGGAGACTGCTAACCCAATGGGGGTTAGCCGAGCGAGCGCCAATGGAGGCGACACGCATGAACCTGCAGCCCCTCGACGATCGCATCGTCGTCAAGCCCGGTGAGAGCGAGGAGACCACCGCCAGTGGACTGGTCATCCCCGACACCGCCAAGGAAAAGCCGCAGCAGGGCGAGGTCCTGGCCGTGGGCCCGGGCAAGCGCTCCGAGCAGAGCGGCGAGATCATCCCCATCGGGGTGAGCGTTGGCGACACCGTCCTCTACAGCAAGTACGGCGGCACCGAGGTCACCATCGATGGTGACGACGTGCTCGTCCTGTCGGCCCGTGACGTGCTCGCACTAGTGAAGAAGTGAGCGGCTGATGCCCAAGATCCTCAAGTTCGACGACCAGGCCCGGCGTTCGCTCGAGGCCGGCGTCAACAAGCTCGCCGACGCGGTGAAGGTCACCCTCGGCCCCAAGGGCCGCAACGTGGTGCTCGACAAGAAGTGGGGCGCCCCGACCATCACCAACGACGGCGTGTCGATCGCGCGCGAGATCGAGCTCGACGACCCCTTCGAGAACATGGGCGCCCAGCTCGTGAAGGAGGTCGCCACCAAGACCAACGACGTCGCCGGCGACGGCACCACCACCGCCACCGTGCTGGCCCAGGCGCTGGTGCACGAGGGACTGCGCAACGTGGCCGCCGGTGCCAGCCCCACGAGTCTCAAGCGAGGCGTCGAGAAGGCCGTGTCGGCGGCCGTCGAGGCCATCGCCGATCAGTCCCGGGAGATCGACGACAAGTCCGAGATCGCCCAGGTGGCGGCCATCTCGGCGGCCGACCCCGCCATCGGCGAGGTGCTCGCCGACGCCATCGACAAGGTCGGCAAGGACGGCGTGGTCACCGTCGAGGAGTCCAACACGTTCGGCATGGAGCTCGAGTTCACCGAGGGCATGCAGTTCGACAAGGGCTATGTGGCGCCGTACTTCGTCACCGACCAGGACCGGCAGGAGGCCGTCCTTGAGGACGCCCACGTGCTGCTGCACCAGGCCAAGATCAGCTCCGTGCAGGACCTGCTCCCCGTGCTCGAGAAGGTCATGCAGACGGGCCGCCCGCTGCTGATCATCGCCGAGGACGTCGAGGGCGAGGCGCTTGCCACCCTGGTCGTCAACAAGATCCGCGGCACCTTCAACAGCGTGGCCGTGAAGGCGCCCGGCTTCGGTGACCGGCGCAAGGCGATGCTGCAGGACATGGCCATCCTGACCGGTGGCCAGGTCGTCTCCGAGGAGGTCGGGCTCAAGCTCGACAACCTCACTCTCGACCTGCTGGGACGGGTCAAGAAGGCCATCGTCACCAAGGACGACACCACGCTCATCGAGGGCGCCGGTTCCGAGGACGAGATCAAGGGCCGCATTCAGCAGATCCGCACCGAGATCGACAACACCGACTCCGACTGGGACCGCGAGAAGCTGCAGGAGCGGCTGGCCAAGCTTGCCGGCGGCGTGGCGGTGGTGAAGGTCGGCGCGGCCACCGAGGTCGAGCTCAAGGAGAAGAAGCACCGCATCGAGGACGCCCTGTCGGCCACCCGGGCCGCCATCGAGGAGGGCGTCGTCGCCGGCGGCGGCGTCGCATTGCTCCGGAGCCGGGCCGCCGTGGGCAAGGTCGTCGACACGCTGAAGGGCGACGAGGCCACCGGTGCTCGCACCGTCTACAAGGCGCTCGAGTGGCCGTCGCGGCTGATCGCCGACAACGCCGGCCTCGAGGGTGCCGTAGCTGTGCGCCACATCGAGGCCGAGACCGGCACGATCGGGCTCAACGCTCTGACCGGCGACTACGAGGACCTGGTGAAGGCCGGCGTCATCGACCCCGCCAAGGTCACCCGCGCCGCGCTCCAGAACGCGGCCTCGATCGCCGGCCTGGTGCTCACGACCGAGTCGCTCGTGGCCGACAAGCCCGAGCCACCCGCGCCCATGCCGGCCGGCGGTGGCGGTGATCCCATGGGTGGCATGGGCGGCATGGGGATGATGTAGGCCGCATCCCCTGCGTCACACACGCACTGCGACGGGCCCGCCACCTGGTGGCGGGCCCGCCCGCGTTTGCGGGGCCACGGATCAGGCGACCGGCAGTCGGCCCGAGGCAATGTCGAACGTTCCCCGGAGCCTGAGGCAATGACGAACGCTTTCCGTGCGTCATTGCCTCGCCCTCGCCAGAGCGTTCGCTTTTGCCTCGGGTCCTCGGCCTCACCGCCTGGCCGGCAACTCGCTAGGGCCGACCTTGGCGACGAGCCAGGCGTTGAGCGGGCCCAGGGAGCGCCAGTCCTCGGCGACCATGTCGCGGGCCGCCTCGGCGTGCAGCCACGGCCCGGGCTCGTGGTTCCACCAGCCGATGATGCCCTTGAAGCGCAGCAGCTCGATCCGGGGGTGGTCGGCCGGGTAGCCCCGGGGCGCGGTCTTGAGCTCGTCGTGGGCGCCGACCTCGCCGTCCTTCCGGCGAATGTCGGCGACGATCGCCTCCAGCTCGGGCCCGGCGCGGTTGTCGTCGATGGCCTCGCGGAGGCGCGCCAGCTGGTCGGTGGCGGGCATGTAGGCGCCGCCGCCCACCATGAGCCCCTCCGCGGACACCGACATGTAGTACGTGCCAACCCCCTCGTGGGCCTGGCCAATCACCGCGGCGGCGTTCGTCTTGTACGGGGACTTGTCCCGGGAGAACCGGGTGTCGCGGTTGGGCCGGAACACCTTGGCCTCGCCGAACTCCGGGCGCAGGTCCTCGAGCAGGTGCTCCAGCGGTGCCCGGACGTCGTGCTCGTACCGCGGCTTGTTGGCCTGCCACCAGTCCCGGGTGTTGTTGGCGGCCAGGTCCTCGTAGAAGCCGACGAGCCCGGCCCCGAAACCCTCGAACAGCACGAGGCCGAGCCTAGGACCTCCGTGAAGTCACGAGGCCGCCGGACCCACGACCGGCCAACACACCTCGGCCCGGTCGGCCGCCAGGTAGTGCTCCCGGATGGGCCCGGGGGACCCCATGCCGCGTTCGGCGACGATCGTGCCCCGTAGTGAAGCCATGTGCGAAGCATCGGCCCTCCCGTGACGGGAGGGTCAAGCGGCCGAGCAGGAACCGCGGGCCGGCTTGACTAGCCGGGGCGCCGACCGGGTAGGTCGTGGGAGGTGCTCGGTTCGTCGATCCGCCGGCGGCCGGTACCTGGGGGCCGGTCATTCGTCGCTCTTGGCGCGGCGGTATTGCTGGCGAGCGGGATGGCGGCGTGCGGTGGGGGCGGCGAGGGGGGCACGCCCACGCTCACCTGGTACATCAATCCCGACAACGGGGGGCAGCAGGACTTGGCCGCCAAGTGCACCAAGGCGGCCGACGGCGACTACCGCATCGATGTGGCGCTGCTTCCCAGCGATGCCGACGGCCAGCGGGAGCAGCTCGTCCGTCGGCTGGCGGCCGACGACAGCTCGATCGACATCATGAGCCTCGACCCGGTGTTCGTGCCCGAGTTCGCCAACGCCGGCTTCCTCCGTCCGTTCAGCGACGACGAGGCCGCTGCGGTGACGAAGGACGTGCTCGACGGTCCCGCCGAGACGGTGAAGTGGGACGACAAGGTGGTGGCGGCACCGTTCTGGGCCAACACCCAGCTCCTTTGGTACCGCAAGTCGGTAGCCGAGCAGGCCGGCATCGATCCCGCCAGCGGGCCGGTCACGTGGGACCAGGTCATCAAGGCCGCCGAGCAGACCAACACCACGATCGAGGTCACCGGCGCCCGCTACGAGGGCTACATGGTGTTGATCAATGCCCTTGTCCTCTCGGCCGGTGGCGAGGTGCTGAAGGATCCCGAGGCCGGCAAGGACGCGATCCCGGAGCTCGACACCGATCCTGGACGGAAGGCCGCCGAGATCATCCACCGCGTGGCCACCAGGGTCGGCGACCCGGCCATCTCCACCGCCATCGAGGAGAATGCGCGGTTGGGGTTCCAGGCCGACAACGGCGGGTTCATGATCAACTGGCCCTACATCTACGGCGCCGCCCGCAGCGCAGTCGACGACGGGTCGCTCGACAAGGCGGTGTTCGACGACATCGGTTGGGCGCGCTTTCCCCAGGTCGACTCGGGGACCGAGAGCGCGCCGGCGCTGGGCGGCATCGACCTCGGCATCGGCGCCTTCAGCAAGCATCCCGACGAGGCGGTCGCCGCGGTGAACTGCATCACCTCGGTCGAGAGCCAGACGGAGTACATGATCGCCGAGGGCAACTCCGGCGCCCGCGCGGCGGTGTACGACGACGCCGATGTCCGCAAGGCCTTCCCCATGGCCGACCTGATCCGCGACTCGATCGACACCGCCGGGCCCCGGCCCCGCAGCGCCTACTACACCGATGTGAGCTCGGCGACCGTGCGCGAATACCACCCGCCGGCCAGCGTCAACCCCGATTCGACGCCGCGCAAGGCCGACGACCTGATCGTCGGCGTGCTGCAGGACCGGCAGCTGTTGTAGGGAGGGAGCGAGGATGACCACCGTGACCGCACCCCCGGGCACCGGCGACGCTGGCCGGGACGTGCGGGCACCCCGCCCCGCCCGTCTCAGCGAGCGGGCCCGCGACGAGCAGCGCCTCGGCTGGTACCTGGTCGCGCCGGCGGTGGTCGTCATGCTGGCGGTCACCGCGTATCCGCTGGGTAGGGCGGTGTATCTGTCGCTGTACAGCTACCGGCTGACCGACCCGGCAGCGAAGGAGTTCGTCGGGCTGCGCAACTACGGCGTCGTGCTCACCGACAGCCTCTGGTGGCAGGACGTCTTCACCACCGTGTTCATCACCGTGATCACGGTGGCCGTCGAACTGGTCATCGGTTTCGCCTTCGCCACGGTGATGCACCGCATCATCTTCGGGCGACGTACGGTCCGCACGGCGATCCTCATCCCCTACGGCATCATCACCGTGGTCTCCGCCTTCGCCTGGCAGTACGCCTTCGCCCTCGACTCGGGTTTCGTCAACGAGTGGTTCGGGCTCGGCGACAAGGCCTGGTTCTCGGACCGGTGGTCGGCGCTGGCGGTGATCATCCTGGCCGAGGTGTGGAAGACGACGCCGTTCATCTCGCTGCTGCTGCTCGCGGGGTTGGCCCAGGTGCCCGAGGAGTTGCAGGAGGCGGCCAAGGTCGACGGCGCCACCGCGTGGCAGCGGCTGTGGCGGGTGACGATTCCCAACATGAAGGGCGCGATCCTGGTGGCGCTCCTGTTCCGCACGCTCGACGCCTTCCGGATCTTCGACACCATCTTCATCATGACCGGCGGCGCAGAGAAGACCGAGAGCTTGTCGATCCTCGCTTTCCGCCAGACCATCACCCGCACCGAACTGGGCCTGGGCGGCGCGGTGTCGGTGCTGCTGTTCCTCTCCGTGATGCTCATTGCGTTCGCGATCATTCGGGGCTTCAACGTCGACCTGGGACAGGTGAGGGGGGACTGAGATGCACTCACTGCGCTCCCGGGTGGGTTGGGGACTCGCCGGACTGGCGATCCTCGTCTACACGCTGCTGCCGGTGGCATGGATCGTGTCGCTGTCGTTCAAGGAGGGCGACGACATCAACAACAAGAAGTTCCTGCCCTCCCACTGGTCGCTCGACAACTACCGCACGGTGTTCGACACCAACCTGTTCACCAGCGCGCTGCGCAACTCGATCGGGATCTCGCTCATCGCCACGACCGTGTCGGTGGCGCTGGCCACCGTGGCGGCCTACGCCATCGCCCGGCTCCAGTTCCGGGGCAAGCGCCTCGTGCTGTCGGCGGCGTTGGCCATCGCCATCTTCCCCACCGTCGCCCTGGTGGGGTCGCTGTTCGACATGTGGCGGTCACTGGGCATCTACGACACCTGGATCGGGCTGATCATCCCCTACGTGTCGTTCACGCTGCCGTTGTCGATCTGGGTGCTGTCGGCCTTCTTCCGGGAGATCCCGTGGGAGATGGAGCAGGCCGCCCAGGTCGACGGGGCGACGCCCTGGCAGGCGTTCCGCAAGGTGATCGTCCCGCTGGCGGCGCCGGGGGTGTTCACCGCTGCCATCCTCGCCTTCTTCTTCGCCTGGAACGACTTCGTGTTCGGCATCTCGCTCACCGCCACCGACGCCGCCCGGCCGGTGCCGGCGGCGCTGGCGTTCTTCACCGGCGAGTCGTTCTTCCAGCAGCCAACCGCGGCCATCTCGGCCGCATCGGTGATCGTGACCATCCCGGTGATCGCACTGGTGCTCATCTTCCAACGCAGGATCGTCGCCGGCCTCACTTCCGGCGCGGTCAAGGGGTAACAGCGGCAGGAGGCACGCTCGCATGGCTCAGATCCGGCTCGAGCACGTGACCAAGGACTTCGGCACCGGGGAACCCGCCGTCGACGACGTCAACCTCGACATCGACGACGGCGAGTTCGTGATCCTCGTCGGGCCGTCGGGGTCCGGGAAATCCACGGTCCTGCGCATGATCGTCGGGCTCGAGGACATCACGTCGGGCGACGTCTACATCGCCGACCAGCGGGTCAACGACAAGGCGCCGCGCGACCGCAACCTGGCAATGGTGTTCCAGAACTACGCCCTCTACCCCCACCTGACCGTGTACGAGAACATCGCCTTTCCGCTGCGGTTGCACAAGCTGCCCGGCGACGAGGTGCGCGAGCGAGTGGGGCGGGCGGCCGATCTGCTCGAGCTGGGGGAGTTCCTCGACCGCAAGCCGGCGCAACTCTCGGGCGGGCAACGCCAGCGGGTGGCGATGGGGCGGGCGATCGTGCGCGAGGCCGACGCCTTCCTGTTCGACGAGCCGCTGTCGAACCTCGACGCCAAGTTGCGCGGCCAGGTGCGTACGGAGATATCGCGGCTGCAGAACCGTCTCGGGATCACCACCGTGTACGTGACCCACGACCAGATCGAGGCCATGACGCTGGGGGATCGGGTGGCGGTGCTCCGCAGGGGCGTGCTGCAGCAGGTCGACGTGCCTCGCGAGCTCTACGAGCAGCCGATCAATCTGTTCGTGGCCGGGTTCCTCGGCTCACCGCCCATGAACTTCATGCCCGCCCGCGTGGAGGGCGCCACCCTGCACCTCCCGATCGGCGACATCAAGCTGACTCGCGAAATGGCCGACGAGGTGCAGGGGCACGACATACTCATAGCCGGTGCACGGCCCGAGCACTTCGAGGATGCCGCGCAACTCGACGACGCCCGCCGCTCGGAGGGCCTCACCTTCGAGGCGCACGTCGACGTGATCGAGTGGCTGGGCAGCGAGCAGTACGCCTACATCCCCTTCGAGGCGCCCGAGGAGGTGCGGGCCCCGCTCCAGGAGCTGGCGTCTGACCTCGACATGGAGCAGGTGCGAACCCAGCTGGTGGTCAACCTCGACGCCGACAGCCGAGTGTCAGAGGGTGAGAACGCCACCCTCTGGCTCGACCCCAGCCGCATGCACCTGTTCGACCCCGCGTCGGGTGAGAACCTGACCCACGGCCGCGGCACCGAGGCCCGCACCTTGGCATCGGCCTAAGGGGGTGCGCCGAAGGCGCGCCCGTGGCCTGAGCGGCCCGGCGCCGAAGGCGCCAGGAGCGGAGAGCAACCTCGCTGGGCTCTCGGCGGCGCAGCCGCCGAGCACGAACAGACGTGACCTCCGCGCACCGTCGAACGATGGTCAGCCGCCGCTGACGGCCTCCGGCTCGTCGTCCACCACGGGAGACGGATCGTCCACGCCCGCGAGCCAACCGTCGGGCAGCGTTACCCGTATGGGGCCGGACGTCTTGCCCCGCGGCTGGGCAACGGTCCCGGGCAGCGGACACAGGTCGGGGTCGAGGCGGTCGAGCTCGGCCTCGAAGTCGGCGATGGTGGCGGCCGCCGTCAGCCGGCGGCGCCCATCGCCGCCCACCGGGTAGCCCTGCACGTACCAGCCCACGTGCTTGCGGATGTCGCGCACGGCGACCGGCTCGCCGAGCCAGTCGGCCAGGAGCTGGGCGTGGCGCCGTAGCACGTCCCGCACCTCGCCGAGGCGTGGCGGAGCGGGCGCGTCCCGGCCCGCAAACGCCAGCGCCAGTTCGCGGAACAGCCACGGGCGGCCCAAGCAGCCCCTGCCCACGACGACTCCGTCGCATCCGGTGGCGTCGACCATGCCGAGGGCGTCTGCGGCCTCCCAGATGTCGCCGTTGCCCAGCACCGGGATGGACGTGACGGCGGCCCTGAGCGCCGCGATCGCCGCCCAGTCCGCCCGGCCCGAGTAGTGCTGCTCGGCCGTGCGGGCGTGGAGGGAGACGGCGGCCGCGCCCTCCCCCTCGGCGATGCGCCCGGCGTCGAGGAACGTGCGCACGCGGTCGTCGACACCGATCCGCAGCTTGACCGTGACGGGCGCCTCGCCGGCACCGCGGACCGCGGACCGCACGATGTCGCGGAACAACGCACGGTGCACCGGCAGCGCTGCCCCGCCGCCCTTCCTGGTGACCTTGGCGACCGGGCAGCCGAAGTTGAGGTCGATGTGATCGGCGCGCTGCTCTCCGACCAGGAAGTCGACGGCGTCGGCGATGGCGCGGGGCTCGGTGCCGTAGAGCTGGATCGACCGCACAGGCTCGTCGTCGGCGAACCGGGCCATTCGCAGCGTCTTGTCGTTGCGCTCGGCGAGGCCGCGGGCGGTGATCATCTCGCTCACGAACAGCCCGCCCGGCTCGAACGTGCGGCACAGCCGGCGGAACGGTGCGTTGGTGATGCCCGCCATGGGGGCCAGCACCACCGGTGGCCACACCGAGAGAGGACCGATCGCCAGGGGCCGAATGTCGGTCCGCGGGACGGTCATGCGCTGCGCGCCCACAGGCCGGTGATGGCGATGCCCAGGTCGGCGAGGAGGGTCCGCAGCAGCGGGAGCGACAGGCCGATCACCGTGCCGTGGTTGCCGTCGATGCCGGTCACGAAGGGGGCGCCGTACCCGTCGATGGTGCACGCCCCCGCCACCGCCAGCGGCTCGCCCGTCGCGATGTACGCCTCGATCTCGGCGTCGGATGGACAGCCGAAGTGCACCACGGTGTCGGCGACGCCCGACGTGCGCCGTGCGGTCGCCAGGTCGACGACGGCATGGCCGGTGGTGAGGACGCCCGATCGACCCCGCTGCGCTCGCCACCAGGCCCGGGCCTGGTCCGCCGATTCCGGCTTGCCGCGCACCTCGCCGTCGATCGCGAGCAGGGAGTCGCAGCCGACCACCAGCGGCGCGGGATGCCCGGGCAGCGTGGCGCCGCGCAGGCGGCGGGCGATCGCTGCGGCCTTGCGTTCCGCCAGCGTGCGGGCGGCCTCACCGGCCGGGAGGCCGGCGACGCCGTCCTCGGCCACGCCGCTCACCATGACCTCGGGTTCCAGCCCCGCCGCACGCAGCAACGCCAGGCGCGCCGGCGAGGCCGAGGCCAGTACGAGGCGGCGGGCGGGCACCCCGCCAGCCTGGCAGCTCGTGCCGGCAGGCGACCCATCCGGCCCTGCGGCCCGCACCGTTCCCGTCCCGCGGCGGCCAAACACGGGGCCGGTAGCCTGCCGGTCATGGAGACGCCGCCGCCCGATCCCCAGAAGCTCCTGGCTCAGTGGATGGAGTGGGAGCGCGGGGAAACGCCGCCCGGGCGGGTCATGAGCAACCTCAAGACCGCCGGTATGCGCGAGTTGCTCGAGACATTGGTGACCCAGACGGCAGGTTCGGGCGCCGAGTCCGGTCCCTGACCGTGACCGATCGCCCGACCGACGCCGCCGACGCCGCCGACGCCGCCGACGTCCAGCCGACCGAGTGGCCCGAGGCCCTCGACGTTTCGGCCCGCGATGCGGCCGCGCGGGGTCTTCCCGGGTGGCCGCGCCCCGGGGACGAGCCGCCCGGCCCCCCGGTGCCGGTTCCACGCGGCCGGGGCGGCGGGCAGCGGATACCCCGCCCCTTCAACGCCCGGGCCGGGGATCCGGCGCCGTGGGCCCACCTGCCGCCGGAGCGCCGGCGCCCCACCGTTGGCGACGTCGCCCGGGCGCTTGCGGCGCTGGGGCCGGCGCGCCGCTCGGAACGGGAGATCGCCGACGCCGCCGCCCGCCCGTCCGCAGTCCTCGCGCCGCTGTACGACGCGGACGGGCAGGCCATGGTGGTGCTGACCCGGCGGACGTGGGGCCTGCGCACCCACCAGGGCGAGGTGAGCTTTCCCGGGGGCCGTGTCGAGCCGGGTGAGTCGCCGGTCGACGGCGCCCTGCGGGAGGCCAAGGAGGAGATCGACCTCGACCCGTCGACGGTCGAGCTGATCGGCGAGCTCGACCACCTGGCCACGGTGACGAGCTGGTCGTTCATCGTCCCCTACGTGGGGGCTCTGCCCGGCCGCCCCGAGGCCCACCCCAACCCGGCCGAGGTCGAGGCGGTGCTCCACGTGCCGCTGGCCGAGCTGCTCGACCCCGACAACTTCCGCCAGGAGATCTGGACGTTCCCCGGCGGGGACCCGCGGCCGATCTACTTCTTCGAGCTGGTCGGGGACACGGTCTGGGGGGCGACGGCCAACCTGCTCCGCCAGCTCCTCGGTGCCGTCACCGGCACCCTGGGCCGGGGCGACCTCGACCACCCCGACACGTAACGAGTGTCGACTCGGCCGAAGGCCGAGGCCATTCTTCCTCTCCGGCGGAGGGCGGGTAGCGAGCGGGTGGCGCTGAGGATGCGGGGCCGCTTGAGGCGCTGTTGCGCCGAAGGCGGTAGGCCCGGCACCGGAGGCGACAGGACCCGTGAGCGGAGGGGCGCGGACGGGTGTAGTCGGCTCACCAGCTCCCGTAGTTGGGCGCTTCCTTGGTGATGCTGATGTCGTGGGGGTGCGACTCGCGCAGCCCGGCGCCGGTGATGCGCACGAACCGGGCGGTGCGCTGCAGGTCGGCGATCGTGGGAGCGCCGCAGTACCCCATGGCGGCCCGTAGGCCCCCGACGAGCTGGAACAGCACGTTGGCGACCGGCCCCTTGTAGGCCACCCGCCCCTCGATGCCTTCGGGCACGAGCTTGTCGGTGTCGATCACGTCGCCCTGGAAGTAGCGGTCCTTCGAGAACGACCGGGCCTTCATCGCGCCCATCGATCCCATGCCGCGGTACTCCTTGTACCGCTCACCCTGGTGGAGCACGACCTCGCCCGGCGACTCGTCCACCCCCGCCAGCAGCCCGCCGAGCATCACCGCGTCGGCGCCGGCGGCGATCGCCTTGGCGACGTCGCCGGAGTACTGGATCCCCCCGTCGGCGATCACCGTCGCCCCGTGCCGGGCGGCCGCCACGGCGCAGTCGTACGCGGCCGTGACCTGGGGGACGCCGACACCCGCGACGACACGCGTCGTGCAGATCGAGCCGGGCCCGACCCCCGCCTTCACCCCGTCGGCGCCGGCGCCGACGAGCGCGTCGACCGCATCGGCCGTGGCCACGTTGCCGGCGATGACGTCGACAGGGAAGGCACCCTTCACCTGCTTGACCACGTCGAGAACGGCCCGGCTGTGGCCGTGCGCGGTGTCGACCACCAGCACGTCGGCCCCGGCGTCGACCAGCCGTTCGGCGCGCTCGAGGGCGTCGGGGCCGACACCCACCGCGGCGCCCACGCGCAGCCGGCCCTTCTCGTCCTGTGTGGCGTGGGGAAAATCCGTCCGCTTCTTGATGTCCTTGACGGTGATGAGGCCCTTGAGCAGGCCCTCGTCGTCGACGATCGGCAGCTTCTCGATGCGGTGGCGCCAGAGGATGTCCTTGGCGTCCTCGAGGGTGGTGCCGAGCGGTGCGGTGACCAGCGGGGGACGCCGCATGACGTTGGCGATGGGCTGGTCGATGTCCTCGATGAAACGCAGGTCGCGGTTGGTGAGCAGGCCCACGAGGTGGCCGCTCACATCGGTGATCGGCACGCCCGAGATGTGGTAACGGGCCATCACCGCCAGCGCGTCGGACACCAGCGCCTCGGCCGGCCGCGTGACCGGGTCGACGATCATGCCCGACTGGCTGCGCTTGACCTTGTCGACCTCGGCCACCTGATCGTCGACCGGGAGGTTGCGGTGGATGACGCCGATGCCGCCGGCGCGGGCCAGCGCGATGGCGAGCGGGGCCTCGGTGACGGTGTCCATGGCCGCCGACACGATCGGTATCGCCAGGTCGATCCCCGGGGTCAGCCGGGTGCTCGTGTCGACCTCGGCCGGGAGGACCGACGACTCGGCCGGCAGCAGCAGCACGTCGTCGAAGGTCAGGCCCTCCTTGGCGAACTTCGGGGGGTAGTCGTCGCCAGGATCGGGGGGAAACGGACTGCTCGGGGCCTCCATGGGTGAAGTCTAGGCGTCACCGGCTCGGATGCCGGGGACGCCCTGCCGGTCCCGAGTGCTCCAGGCGGGCGTCGATAAGCTGCGGTTCTTCCCCGCCTGGCGAGACGAGGTGATGCATGGCCGAGGTCGACGTCGGCATCGGCAAGAGCGCACGACGGGCCTTCCGGCTCGATGAGGTGTCCATCGTTCCCAGCCGCCGCACCCGCGATCCCGAGGATGTCGACATCGCCTGCGAGATCGACGCCTACCGCTTCGAGATGCCGATCCTGGGGGCCCCCACCGACAGCGTGGTCTCTCCGGCCAGCGCCGTGGAGCTGGGCCGGCTGGGCTCGGCCGGGGTCCTCCACCTGGAGGGGCTGTGGACCCGCTACGAGCACCCCGAGAAGTACTTCGAGGAGATCGCCGAACTGCCGGCGGACACGGCCACCCGGCGGATGCAGGAGATCTACGCCGAGCCGGTCAAGTCCGAGCTCATCGGCCCACGCATCGCCCAGATCAAGGACGCCGGCGTCACCTGCGCGGTGGCCATCACGCCGCACCGCACCATCCAGCTGGCCGACGCGGTGCTCGAGGGTGAGCCCGACCTGCTGGTGATCCAGGCCACGATCGTGTCGGCCGAGCACGTGGCCCGCACGGCCGAGCCGCTGAACCTCAAGGCCTTCATCCGCCACTACGAGCTTCCCGTGCTGGTGGGCGGGTGCACGTCGTACCAGGCGGCGCTCCACCTCATGCGGACGGGCGCGGCCGGGGTCCTGGTCGGTGCCGGGTCGGGGGCCGAGACGGTGACCCGCGACCTGCTCGGTCTGGGCGTGCCGCTGGCCACCGCCCTGGCCGACGCCCGCGCCGCCCGGATGCGCCACCTCGACGAGACCGGCGTCTACTGCCACGTGATCGCCGACGGCGGCGTCTCCACCGGCGGCGACGTCGCCAGGGCCATCGCCTGCGGGGCCGACGCAGCGATGATCGGGACGCCGCTGGCGGCCGCCGTCGACGCCCCGGGCCGCGGCTGGCACTGGGGGATGGGCGCGGTGCACGCCTCGCTGCCCCGGGGCGTGCGGATCGGGGTCGAGCCCACGGGCACCCTCGCCGAGATCCTGCTGGGACCGGCACACGACGCCACCGGTTCCGTCAACCTCACCGGCGCGCTGCGGCGGGCCATGGCCCTCTGCGGCTACGAGACCGTGAAGGACATGCAGAAGGCCGAGCTCGTGGTGATGACAGGGTGACGACATGTCTTTGAAGGAAAACGGGGCCTCTACACCCGAAGATCTTCAAAGACGTGAGGGGCCGGCCGACGAATTCGACACCTGCCTGGTCGTCGACTTCGGCGCGCAGTACGCCCAACTCATCGCGCGGCGGGTGCGGGAGGCGCACGTCTACTCCGAGATCGTCCCCCACTCGATCACCGCCGCCGAGGTTCGGGATCGGGCGCCGGCGGCGCTGATCCTGTCGGGCGGTCCCAAGTCGGTCCACGTCGACGGGGCGCCGCTGCTGGACCCCGAGATCTACCAGCTGGGCGTTCCCATCCTCGGCATCTGCTACGGCGCCCAGCTCATCGCCCAGCAGCTGGGTGGCGAGGTGGGGCGCGGCGGCCAGGGCGAGTACGGGCGCACGCCGCTGCAGGTCACCGGGGACGACGGGGGCCTGCTCGCCGAGCAACCGACCGAACAGACCGTGTGGATGAGCCACTTCGACGGCATCACCCGGGTCCCCGACGGGTTCGTCGCGACCGCCACCACGGCCGGCGCTCCCGTCGCCGCGCTCGAGGCGCCGGCCCGGCGCATCTGGGGCATCCAGTACCACCCCGAGGTGTCACACACGCCGCACGGCCAGCAGGTGCTCCGCCAGTTCCTCCACCACCTGGCCGCATGCCGGCCCACGTGGACGATGACGTCGATCATCGAGCAGCAGGTGGCGGCCGTCCGGGCGCAGGTCGGCTCGGGCCGCGTGATCTGCGCCCTGTCGGGGGGCGTCGACTCGGCGGTCGCGGCCGCGCTGGTTCACAAGGCGGTCGGGCCCCAGCTCACCTGTGTCTTCGTCGACACCGGACTGCTCCGCGCCGGCGAGGGCGAGCAGGTCGTCGAGACGTTCCAGCGCCACCAGCGGATCGAGCTGATCCACGTGCGGGCCGCCGACCGCTACTTCGAGCGGCTCGCCGGCGTCACCGATCCGGAGGACAAGCGCAAGATCGTGGGTGAGCTGTTCATCCGGATCTTCGAGGAGTCGGCCGGCGGCCTGGAGGACGCCCGCTACCTGGTCCAGGGCACCCTCTATCCCGACGTGATCGAGTCGGGCGGCGGGGACGGCGCCTCCACCATCAAGAGCCACCACAACGTCGGCGGGCTGCCCGAGGACATGACCCTGGAGCTGGTCGAGCCCCTGCGCAGCCTGTTCAAGGACGAGGTGCGCCGCGTCGGCGAGGAGCTGGGCCTGCCCGAGGAGATCGTGTGGCGCCAGCCGTTCCCCGGGCCGGGGCTGGCGGTGCGGATCATCGGCGAGGTCACGCCGGCCAAGGTGGCGATGCTGCAGCACGCCGACGCCATCGTGCGCGATGAGCTGCGCAAGGCCGAGCTGGAGCGGGACATCTGGCAGGCGTTCGCGGTGCTGCCGGACATCCGCTCCGTGGGCGTGATGGGCGATGAACGTACCTACGCCCACCCCATAATCGTGCGCGCCGTCACCAGCGAGGACGCCATGACCGCCGACTGGGCCCGCCTGCCCTACGACGTCATGGAGGCGATGTCGAGCCGCATCATCAACGAGGTCGCGGGCGTCAACCGGGTCGCGTACGACATCACGTCCAAGCCCCCTGGCACAATCGAGTGGGAGTAGGAGGAAGTCACCCCATGAGCGAAGCCACGACCGAACGTCCCCGGGCGGCGTTCCACGCCATGACCGAGGGCACCAAGGAGGACTGGGACAAGATCGCCGTCGGCGCGATCGAGCTGGCCGCCGGGCTCCCTGATCGGGTCCTTACCCACCTGCGCCAGCTGGGCGGCGATTACGGCGGCTTCGCGGTCGATCGCCTGGAGCATTCGCTGCAGACCGCCACCCGCGCCTATCGCGCCGACCGCGACGACGAGTACGTCTTCTGCGCGTTGATCCACGACATCGGCGACCTGCTGGGACCGCTCAACCACGCCGACGTGGCGGCGGCGGTGGTGAAGCCCTTCGTGAGCGAGCAGAACCACTGGATGGTGGAGAAGCACGCCATATTCCAGGGCTACTACTTCTTCCACCACCTGGGGCTCGATCCCGACCTGCGTGAGCAGTTCCGCGGGCACGAGTGGTTCGATTACACGGCCGAGTTCTGCCAGGACTACGACCAGGTGGCCTTCGACCCGGGCTACGACACGCTGCCGCTCGGGCACTTCGAGCCGCTCGTGCGCCAAGTGATGACCTCGCCCAAGCGCAGCATCTACATGAAGTGAGGGACCGTGGCGCTGGGGGACTACGCCGAGGACTCGTTCACCTTCGCCGGCAAGACCCGCCGGGTGTTCCGGCGCGGAACCGGGCCGGCGGTGATCGTCATCTCCGAGGTTCCCGGGATCACGCCCGAGGTCGTCGCCTTCGCTGACCGGGTCCACGAGCTGGGGTGCACGGCGGTGCTGCCCCACCTGTACGGGGTCGCGGGCGAGCCGGCGTCCGCGCGCAACAGCGCGCAGGTGGCGGCCTGGTGCTGTGTGTCGCACGAGTTCGCCACCTGGGCCGCCGGCAGGACGTCGCCGGTCACCGAGTGGCTGCGTGCGCTCGGGCGGCAGGAGCTCGCGCGCTGTGGCGGTCCCGGCGTCGGCGCGGTCGGCATGTGCATGACCGGCGGGTTCGCCCTGGCAATGATGGTGGACGACAGCGTGCTGGCGCCGGTCCTCAGCCAGCCGTCGCTGCCGTTTCCGATCTCGAAGCGTCACCGCCGGGACCTGGGCATCAGCGCCGCCGACCTCCGGCTGATCAAGGAGCGGGCATCGGCCGGCGTCGAGGTGCTCGGATTGCGCTTCACCGGCGACATCGCCTGCCCGCCCGAGCGCTTCGCGCGGTTGCGGCAGGAGCTGGGCGACGCGTTCGTGGGCGTCGAGATCGACTCGTCGCCCGACAATCCTCACGGCATCCGCAAGCGGGCGCACTCGGTGCTGACCGAGGATCTCGTCGACGAGCCCGGCCACCCGACCCGGGACGCGCTGGACCAGGTCCTCGGGTTCCTGCGGGCCAAGTTGCTCGCCCCCGCAGCCTGAGCGCGCCGTCAGCGTCGGCCGATCAGGCCAGCGGGCGGCCGAACGGCTTCTCCGCGGTCCATGTCGCGAGGTGGGCCTCGGCTCGCTGGGCCGCCGCCAGCCAGAGACCCGTGCCCTGGCCCGCCAGCTCGACGGTGACATCGCGGATGCGCTGGACCGGATCGCCGCCGTCGGGATCGTGTGCGGCCAGCAGCGGGGCGGCGATCGACAGGAAGTCGGGCACGACCACACGCTCCTGGCGCCCCAGCACCGCCAGGGCCCGGGCGGTGACCGGCACGGGCGTGAGCGGGACGATGGTGGCGGCCTTGATCCCCTCGGCGGTCGGATGGTCGAGAGCGCCCGCCTTGCCGGCGACGAACAGCACGTCGCACTCGGCATCGAACCGGGCCGGGGCCATGTCGGTCCCGGCAGCGGTGAGCTGGTCCGTGGCGGCGGCGGCGACCGGGGCCGAGCCCACCACGGCCGCCGTCCTCCCGTCGAGCGGCCCCGCCGCCTCCGCCGCTGCCAACGCGCCCGCGGCGGTGAGCGCGACATCGGGCTCGGTCCAGCGCAGCGGTGCCAGGTCGTGGGCGGTCAGGCCCAGCCCGGGCGCCAGGCGCAGGCGGCCCGACTCGGCCAGCGGCCTGATCTCCTCCACGAACGCCTTGACAGCGCCGTCGCGGTCCTCGGGCTTGGCGTTGATTCCCGCGGACCCCCCGGCGTGCCCGCCGACGCCGAACGAGGCGAACGAGTAGGTGACCGAACGGGCCAGGAGCGTGGCGCCGTCCTGGAGCACCTTGGGTGCGAGCCGGGCGATGCCCACACACGTGGTGGCCGCGTCGAGATCGAAGACGATGAACCCATCGGTCGCGGAGAGCCGCTGCAGCTTCACGACCGGCGATTCTTCCCCACAACATTCGGGCCCGCCCAGCCGATCCCCGCGCCGTGCGTGGGTGGTGGGAATCTGGTCGGCATGCCATCCGACACACACGGCAACGACGCCCGGGGCGAGCCCGGCGAAGAAGCCGACGCCGACGCCACACAGGCCACGCGCGAGGGGGACCTCATGGCAGATCACGGTCCCGACGACGCTGGCGATCCCGCGGCCACCGAGCCGAGCCCGGACGTCGGCGCAGGCGGGCTCGACCAAACCACGGCACCCATCACGGTCGCCGAGGGTGACACCGATGAGTTCCCGGTGGTGCCGACGGCAGCTGGCGCTCCTCCGGCCGAAGAGGATTACGGCGCCGCGCCCCCCGACCGGGCGCATCGCAACCGGCGTCGGGCGCTGATCGCCACGCTCGTCGTGGCGATCGTGGCACTCGTCGGCCTCGGCGCGGCCATCCTGGCGAACGACGACGAGGGCGACAACACGCCGGCGTCGACCACATCCACGTCCACCAGCACGGTCCCGCCAACGACGGAGGGCCAGACGCCCGCCCCCTCGGAGTCGGCAACGACGCCCACGACCGCACCGTCCACGACCACCACGGCGCCGACCACGACGACCACTCAGCCGACGACCACCACCGCGCCAACCACGACGACCACCGCGCCGACGACGACCACGGCGCCGACCACGACGACAACGACGGCGCAGTAGCCCACGCTTTCGTCCGGTCCGAGCCGCCCACGGTGCAGGGGTACGTTGCGCGTCATGTGCACCGATGACAATCCCGGGCATGCGCACGCCGAAGCCGAGGCCTCGGCGGCGATGCCCCGGCCGGTCGAGGGCGAAGCCGTGGATCCGATCGCCCTCGAGCCGGTCGACGAGGTGGTGGTGACCACGCTCGTCGACAACAGCTACGACGGGCTGATGGTCGACATGGGACCGGCCAAGCGCAGGACCATGGGACGGACGCCGCCCGTACCGGCCGGGCTGTTCGAGGAGGGCGCGACGGTGCCGGGCATGCTGGCCGAGCACGGCTTCTCGGCTCTGGTGTCCGTCCGCCGGGCCGGGGCCACCCACACCCTGCTGTTCGACACCGGCGTGTCACCCGGCGGGTTGGCCGACAACATGGAGCGCCTCGCCCTCGACGCCAGCGCCATCGAGACCGTGGTGCTCAGCCATGGGCACTTCGACCACGCCGGCGGGTTCGAGGGCCTGGCGCGGCTGCGGGGCCGGACGGGCGTGCCGCTGACGGTCCACCCGCTGGTGTGGACTCACCGGCGCGTGGCCCTGCCCGGCCGTGAGCCCTGGGTGCTGCCGACGCTGCGGCGCAGCTCACTCGAGGCCGAGGGCTTCGAGGTCATCGAGCGCCGGCAGCCGTCACTCCTGCTGGATGGCAGCGTGCTCGTCACCGGCGAGGTCGACCGCACGACCGAGTTCGAACAGGGCATGCCCTTCCACGAGGCCCAGCGCAACGGGCGCTGGGAGCCCGACCCGCTGATCGTCGACGACCAGGCGCTCGTCGTACACGTGCGGGGCCGGGGACTGGTCGTGCTCACCGGCTGCGGCCACGCCGGCGCCGTCAACATCGCCCTGCACGCCATGCGGCTCACCGGCGTCGAGCGCCTACACGTGCTGCTGGGCGGGCTCCACCTCACCGGGCCCGGATTCGAGCCGATCATCGAGCCCACCGTCGACGCGCTCACCGACCTGGCCCCGGACGTCATCGTGCCGGCGCACTGCACCGGCTGGCGCGCCCAGCACCGGCTGGCGGCGGCGCTTCCCGCGGCGTTCGTTCCCAATGCCGTCGGCACGTCGTTCGTGCTGCCAGCCGCCTGAGCCGGTCCCCAGATCCGCTTCTCTGTCATACCTCCCTCGTATGGTCACGGTGTCCGCCGCACTAGGAGGCAGCGCAATGGAGCTCTGGTCACCACCCCACGACCAGCCCCACCTGTTCGAGTGGTGGCGCCCGCTGTTGCTCGCCAGCCAGCAGGCGCGCCGACGGCGGCTGCCGTGGCCGATCCATCTCGACGAGTTCCGCCTCGCCGGGCGGGTGCTCCGCGAGGACCGACCCGACGTGTGGATCTACGAGCATCACACCAACGGCGGCTCCCTCTGCGTCGACGCGACCGGCACCACCTACCGGTTCATCCCCACCCCCACGGCCAAGGGTGTGGGTCAGTTCCGGCCGTGCGACATCCGCAGCGCGGTCTGGCGCGCCGGCCTGCCCGAGGTCGTCGAGCCGGTTCGCTACCGGGACTCGTCCGTGGACCCGGAGCCGTGGTCACCAGGCGACGCGCCCGAAGACTCCGGCGTCGAGCTCCGCGAGGCATCGGGAGGGGCAACGGCGCCGGGCCCCGTCGTGCGGCACGGACATCTCACCCTGATCGATGGCGGTGGGTGACTGCAACGCGTGACGGCGCCAAACTGATGGGGTGCGAGCGCTCGCCGTCCACCATGTCTCCATCAACGTCGACGACGTCGACGCCGCAGTCGCGTTCTATGTCGACGTCCTGGGCTTGGCGCAACGCCAGGACCGGCCCGCGGACCTCGGCGTCGATGGCGTCTGGCTCGATGCCGGCGCCCAGCAGGTCCACCTGATCCTCGCGCCGCCGCCCACGGCCCGGGGCCAACACTTCGCTCTGCTCGTCGACGACCTCGACACCGCCGTCGACGAGCTGCGTGCCCAAGACGTCGAGGTGAGCGACCCGGCTCCCGTGGGACGCAGTCGCCAGTCGTTCCTGAAGGACCCCGCCGGCAACCTCATCGAGCTCCACCAGGCGGCGCCGTAGCGGCCGAGCGGATAGGCAGGCAAGTGGGCACCGAACAGTACGGGATTTGCCGCGCAGACCCAGCCACACAGCTCGGTCCCGGCAACACTGACCACCGTGAGCCGAGACGACGTGCCTATCCGCGCACCCTGTTAGCCGGATCGGCATCGTGAGGCGCCTCTGGTTGCTGCGGCACGCCAAGTCGAGCTGGGACGAACCCGGCCTACCCGACCGGCTACGGCCGCTGGCGCCCCGCGGTCTCCGGGCGGCCGGGGCCATGGCACGCCACCTGCGAGCGGCTGCGGTCGCTCCGGACCTGGTGGTGTGCTCGCCCGCCCGGCGAGCGGTGCAGACGTGGGAGAGCGTGGCGTCAGGCGTTCCGCCGGACACCGCGGCGGAGATCGACGAGGCGATCTACGACGCCGATGCCGACGAGCTGCTCGCCCGGCTCCGGGACGTTCGATCGGGGATCAGGTCCGTGCTGCTGGTCGGGCACAACCCGGGGCTGCAGGACCTCGCTGTCGATCTGGTGGGCTCCGGTGACGTCGGCCTCCGGGAGCGTCTCCTGACGAAGTTCCCCACGGGCGCACTTGCCACCCTCGAGGTGCCGGGCGAGTGGCACGACCTCACGTGGGGTGCGGCCCGCCTGCTTGCCTTCGTCGTGCCGCGGGAGCTGTGACCCCGGTTTGGCGCGGCGACGGGCACTGCCGGCGGGTGATGATGGCCGTATGAGCGATCTGACCTTCGAGACCTACGACGCGCGCGTCGCCGAGGGACTGCTGGCGGCCCATGAGCGGGACGCCGGGTTGCCGGGCTGGCTGGGTATCGAGCCGGTCGACTTCGGGCCGGGCACGATGAAGGCCACGGTCCGGGTCCGCCCCGAGCTGCTGACGCCGTTCGGGAACCTCCACGGCGGCGTGCTGGCGGCGCTCTGCGACCACGTGCTGGGAACCGTGTGCTACCCGGTGATCCCCCGCGGGGCCTGGGCTGCGACCACCGAGTTCAAGCTCAACTACCTCGCGCCGGTCAAGGGCGGCGACCTGGAGGCCACGGCCACGATCGTCGCCCTGTCGAAGCGGACCGCAGTGGTGCGCATCGAGGTCGTCAACGACGGGCGGACGGTGTGCGCGGCCCAGGGGACGGTCCTGGTGGTGGCGCCCAAGCCGGACGGCAAGTGATGTCCACCGGCGCCTCCGACCCGACGGACGGCGCCCAGGTCCGGGCGCTCGTGCTGGAGGAGCCGCGCCGGCTCGAGGCACGCCGCCTCCCCGTTCCGCGGGTCGGCGACGACGACGGCCTGCTCCGGATCGAGGCCTGCGGTTTGTGCGGCACCGACCACGAGCAGTTCACCGGCGGGATCAGGGTGGCGGGGCCATTCGTACCCGGCCACGAGATCGTGGGCGTGATCGACGATATCGGCCCCACCGCGGCCGAGCGGTGGGACGTGACGGCGGGCGACCGCGTGGCCGTCGTGCCGTTCCAGGCGTGCCGGGCGTGTGCTGCGTGCCTGGCCGGCGACCTCCGCCACTGCGAACGGCACGGCTTCCGCGAGTTCTACGGCGCCACCCCGCTCGACCGGGCGCCGGGCCTCTGGGGTGGCTATGCCGAGGCGGCCTACCTCGGGCCGGACGCGCTGCTGCTGCCGGTCCCCGAGGGAATCGACCCCGTGCTCGCCACGGTGTTCAACCCGCTGGGTGCCGGCATCCAGTGGGCCGTGGACGTGCCGGCGACCGAGCCCGGGGCAGTGGTGGCCGTGCTCGGTCCGGGCATCCGCGGGTTGTGTGCCGCCGCCGCGGCCAAGGATGCGGGCGCAGGGTTCGTGCTCGTCACCGGCTTCGGTCCCCGCGACGCCGAGCGGCTGGCGCTGGCGCCGCGGTTCGGCGCCGACCTGGCTGTCGACGTGGCGCGCCGCGACCCGGTCCGCGAGCTGCGGGACGCGACCGGCGGTCGCGGCGCCGACGTGGTCGTGGACGTCACGGCCAACGCTCCCGACGCGTTCCAACAAGCGATCCACCTGGCCCGCTCGGGCGGCACGGTTGTGGTGGCGGGCATGCGGAGCTTCGCACCCGTGGAGGGGTTCGTGCCCGACCTGATCGTGGCCAAGGAGCTGCGGGTCCTCGGTGCGCTGGGCGTCGACGCCGCCGCGTACCGCGCCGCGTTCGCCCTGCTCGCCGCCGGATCGTGGCCGTTCGCCGACCTGCCCCGGCGCTGCGTGGGCTTCGACGACGCCGCCGAACTCCTCGGCTCCATGGCCGGCGAACCCGGCGCCGCGCCGCCGCCGGTGCACGGCGTCTTCGTGCCGGGCTGACGCGGTCGAGGCGGGGCGCTCGTTGCTCCCACGGTCCCGGCCCACGACGTAGGGTCCGCCGGGCCGGAGGGACGAGGAGGTCGCCATGTCCACACGCCCGATCACGTTCGGGGCATTCGTGCCGCAGGGGTGGAAGACCGAGCTGGTCGGCATCGCTGGCGCCGAGGCGAAGTGGGCCAAGGCGGTGGAGATCGCCGAGCTCGCCGAGCTGCTGGGCTACGACTCGATCTGGGTCTACGACCACTTCCACAACGTGCCGGTGCCTGCGCACGAGGCCGTGTTCGAGTGCTGGACCACGCTCAGCGCCCTGAGCCAGCGCACATCACGGGTGCGGCTCGGCCAGATGGTCGGCTGCGCCGCATACCGCAACCCGGGCCTGCTGGCGAAGATCACGTCCAACATCGACGTGATGAGCGGCGGCCGCCTCGACTGGGGGATCGGGGCCGGCTGGTACGACCACGAGTTCCGGGGCTACGGATACGAGTTCCTGCCGGCCCGAGACCGCATCGCCATGCTCCGCGAGACCGTCGAGGTCGTGCGCTCCCTCTGGACCGAGCCCGACACGTCCTACGCGGGCAAGTGGTTCCGGCTCGAGGGCGCGCAGTGCGATCCCAAGCCGTTGCAGCAGCCGCACCCGCCCATCCTCATCGGCGGCGCTGGCGAGCAACTCACGCTTCGGGTCGTGGCCCGCTTGGCCGACCGGTCCAACTTCGGCGGCAGCCCCGAGGAGTTCGCCCACAAGTGCGACGTGCTGCGGCGCCACTGCGACGCAGTAGGCCGCGACTACGACGAGATCGAGAAAACATGGAGCCCGGAGATCTTCGTGCGCGAGACCGATGCCGACGTGCGCGCCGTCGGCGGATCGACGTTCGGCGAGCCGTTCGACAGCTGGCAGTCGGGCAACCTCGTCGGCACGCCCGAGCAGGTGATCGACAAGATCGGCCGCTACCGAGAGCTGGGCGTGACGAGCTTCATCCCCTGGAACCGCGACTACCCGTCGACCGAGACGCTGCAGCTCGTCGCCGAGCGTGTGATCCCGGCCTGCCGCTGAGGTCGGACCCTCTCGCGCCCGTAAAGTCGGAGCCGTGAAGATCGATCCCGATGCCGCCGGCATGGACGCCGGCCGCTTGGCGCGCATCGACGAGCACCTGCGGACCCGCTACCTCGAGCCTGGCAAGATCGCCGGTTGCCAGGTCGTGGTGGCGCGTCACGGTGCGGTCGCGCATGCATCGACGCTGGGCGAGCGTGACCGGGAGCGCGCCCGTCCCGTCACCGACGACACGATCTGGCGCCTCTACTCGATGACCAAGCCGGTCACTGGGGTGGCGTTGCTGACGCTCTACGAGCGCGGGCTGTTCCAGCTCGACGACCCCGTCCATCGCTTCTTGCCCCAGTGGCGCGATCTGCGCGTGCGGGAGCGCACCGAGGAGGGGGGGCGGCGGCTCGTGAGGCCCGGGCGCCCGATGCGCGTGCGGGACCTGCTGATGCACACGTCTGGCCTCGGGTACACGCCCGACAACGGAGACCTCAACGTCGACCTGCTGGGGCGGGCTCCCGGGGACCGCTTCGGCAAGGGCGCCACGCTCGAGACCCTCGTCGACCGCCTCGCGGAGGTGCCGCTGCGGTTCCATCCCGGCACCCACTGGCTGTACTCGTGGTCGACGGACGTGTGTGCCCGCCTGGTCGAGGTGCTATCCGGCCAGCGGTTCGACGACTACGTACGCGCCACGATCTTCGAGCCGCTCGGCATGGTCGACACCGGCTTCCGGGTGCCCGATGACCAGATCGATCGGTTCGCCGCCTGCTACAAGCGGGACGCCGACAAGCGGCTGGTGCTGCAGGACGACCCGCTCGACAGCCGGTACCGTCGGCAGCCGTCCTTCCTGTCGGGCGGCGGCGGCCTGGTCAGCACGACGGCGGACTACCTGCGCTTCTGCCTGATGCTGCTGGGCGGCGGCGAGCTGGACGGCGTGCGCATCCTGGGGCGCAAGACGGTCGAGCTCATGGCCGCGAATCACCTGCCCGGCGGCGGCGAGCTGTCGGTTTCGCGCTGCCGGGCGGCTACGGCGAGGTCGGGTTCGCCGGCATGGGGTTCGGGCTGACCGTGGCCGTGAACCTGGGCCCGGCCGCCGCCGGTGTAGTGGGATCGCCGGGCGAGTACATGTGGGGCGGGGCGGCGTCGACGCTGTTCTGGATCGACCCGGTCGAGGACCTGGTGGTCGTGTTCATGACCCAGCTCATCCCGTCCCGCACGTTCAACTTCCGGGGTCAGCTCAAGACGCTGGTGTACCCGGCGATCGTGGACTGACGCCGCCTGGTAGCACCTGCCAGGTCAGCTGACCGAGTCCCCGGCGGCACCGCCGGGTTCGCAACGGCACGCCAGCCCCGCAAGTTTGGACTCCGCCAGCTCGAGCAGGGGGCCCACGGACTCGGTCTCGATGTTGAGCACCCGGCCGATGGCGTCGTCGCCCAGGCCCTCGCTGCGTAGGCGGAGGGCCAGCGCGTAGGTCTCGGGCAGGCTGTTCAGTTCATCCGGAGCGGGCATGGGGCGCGTTCTTCGTTCCTGCGCTGGGATCGTCCCGGCGGGCGGCGGGGAATTCCGGTGGGACCGGCCCGCCCCAGCCCCACCGGCTGACAGGGCGCGCATGACGGCGTGCAACGCCGAAGTGCGGGACGCACCCTCTCATGGGTCCACGGTACGGAGAGTGCTCGGCGGAGCGGATCGGCAGTCGGGTACCTATTCGCGCCCGGCGTCCGGGGGGATGTCCAACGCCGCGGCCAGCTCACCCCTGCCGTGTACCCCGAGCTTGGCGTACGCAGAGCGCAGGTGAGCATGGACCGTGCGGACGGACAGGTAGAGCATGCCGGCGATCTCGCGGTCGGTGTGTCCCCGTGCGGCCAGCTCGGCGATCTCCCGTTCGCGGCGGGTCAGGTCGCCCGGCTGGCCGGCGGAGCCCAAGCGGCGAAGCAGCGGGGTCGTCGCGCCGACGCAGGCGGCGGCCAGCCGGCGCGCCCGCTCTGCCGACGCATGGGCGCGAGCCTTTTGGCCGGCGGCGCCGTGGGCCTCCGCCGCGGCGGCCTGCGCCTCGGCCGCGAAGAGGTCGAAACCCAGCCCGCCGAACGTGTCGGCGGCGGCATCGAGCGCCACGCCGTCACCGGCGGCGAGCGCCCGCGCATGGGCGGCGCACGCCTGGGCCAGCTTGCCGTCGACCCGGTCGGCCAGCTCCTCGAGCCGCCCGACCATGGCGGCGGCTGCCGGGGTCCCACGCGCACCCAGCCCCTGGAACCGTGCCAGGTCGTGGAGCGCCAGCACCTCGTACGTCCACCGGTCGCCGCCCACCGCCACGCCCGTGGCCTCGACGCCCGCCCGCTCGGCGTCGGTCAGCTTGCCCGCTGCGACGAGCATCCAGGCGCGCGCCCGCGCCCAGTCGGCGTCGTAGAGCCGCGCCCGGCTGCGGTTGGTGCGCTGGGCGTCCTCGAGTGCCCGCTCGGCTGCGTCCGCCTCGTCGCGCAGCGCCTCGGCCATGCCCTGCCAGATCAGGATGCCGCGCCGCAGCCCGTAGTCGAAGCGACCGAGCAGCAGGTCCGATTCGCGCAGCGTCGCCACCGCCACGTGGGGCCGGCCCCGGAACACCGCCAGCACCCCCCGCAGGAAGCACCAGGCGCCCCGGGCGACGTCCGCATGGGCGGTCAGGGAGGCCTCGTGGCCGGTCTCGACCAGCGCCTCCGCCTCGGACACGCGCCCCGCCAGGACCAGCGACTGCGCCAGGGTCATCGCGTGGTACAGCGCCAGGCCCGTGAGGTGCTCGCGCATGGCCACCACCATCGCCGCTTGCGTCGTCTCGATGGCCCGATCGATCTCGCCGGTGTCGACCCAACCGGCGGCGGCCGCCAACTGCGCCCGCAGCCGCGATCCGACCGATAGGTCCGGCCGGGCCAGCTCGCGTTGGGCGATGGCGATGGCGGCCGTCGCCGTGGGCGCGCCCAGGGACGCCATCAGCGCCTCGTGGCTGGTGAGCAGGTCGAGGGCGACGGGGTCGCTCAGCCGCTCGGCGGTCTCGTGCAGGACCCGCCGCGCCTCGCCGGGACGGTCGAGGCGCCACGCCACCACCCCGGCGATGGCGGCGGCCACCTCCGCCTGCTCGGCCTTCGTCCCCGGCAGCTCCAACGCCTCCTGCCACACGTCGAGCGCCTCGTCGTGCCGGCCCAGGGAGCTGAGGGCGTCGCCGAGCAGCATCCCGGTGGCGGCGATCGGGCCGGTGGCGTGGGCGATCCGCGCCAACCGCTCCCCGGTGACGTTGTCGCCGAGGACCAGGGCGCGGTGGGCACCGGCGAACAGGACACCCGGGTTGGAATGGTCGCCAACCGCCGCCCGCCACGTGGCGACCCGCAGGATCTCGTCGGGAGCCAGCGACGCCTCGTCCCCCCAGGCATCGGCGAGCTGGCGGCGGCAGTCGTCGATCCGCCGGGGCGATGCGTCATGCAGGAGCACGTCGCCGAACAACGGGTGGGCGAGTCGGAGCTCGAGGCGGCCGTCGACCCTGCCCACCTCGACGACCCGCCGGCGCTCCAGGCGCCGCAGCACGTCGCCGGGCACCAGGCGGTCCACCACCGTGCCGGTGAGTGGCTCGCCGAGGGCCACGAGCTCGAGGGCGTCGCGCTCGGTGTCGTCGAGGCCGCCGAGCCGCTCGGCGATCAGGTCGCGGAGCCGCACCCCCGGGTGCAACGGCCCGTTCCAACGCCAGACCCCGGCCTCCTCGATCAGCGCGCCGGACGCCAACCCCTCGTCGACCAGCTCACGGAGGAACAGGGCGTTGCCGCGGGTGACGTCGAACAGCCGGCGGGCGGTGCCGCCGTCGACGGTCCCGCGCAGCGTGGCGGCGAGCAGTTCGTTCACCTCGATCCGTGACAGCGGCTGGACCTCGATGCGCAGCGCGTGCTCGTCCTTCCACAGCGCCACGACCGGGTCGGGCGTCGGCTCGCCGCTGCGGACCGTCACCACGACCCGCGCCGCGCCTGCGGTCACCAGCAGGTGGACCAGCGTGGCCGAGGCGTCGTCGAGCAGGTGCGCGTCGTCGACCCCCACGACGGGCCGGCCCTGCGCCGAATGGTGCGCGAGGGCCCGGACGATGGCGTCGAAGATGACGGCACGCCGGTCCTGCCCCTCGCCGACGGCCAGGGACTCGCCGGGCACGAGGTGAGCGAATGCCCCCAGGGCCACCGTGGCCGCCGACCGCGTGGCCGCCACCCACTGGGGCGTCGCCCCCCCGGCATTGGCCGCCAGGACCTCACGCGCCAGGCGCGTCTTGCCGACTCCTGCCGCGCCAGCGAGGACCACGCAGCTGCGCCGACGCAGCGACTCCTGCGCGAGGGCCAGCTCGTCGCCCCGCCCGACCAGCGGCCAGGAGGGGAGGGTGGGTCCGTCGCGGGGCGCCGCGTGCGTCCCGGCCCGGCTCACGTCCGACCCCCAGATCCCGACCTCAATGCCGCCATGCCCCCACGACGTTGTGCCCCGCCCCGGTCCCACGACCGGTGCGAGGCAAGTCTCGCGCCGCGTGAGCCCGCGGGCACGTCGCGCGGTGGGCTTGCGCCGGGCGGAGCCCGGAGGGCCGGGGGAGCAGTCGCCGAGGCCAACCGCCGAGGATCCGCCGCTCGTGGTTGGCCCGGCGACCGGCCCGCCGGGGGTATCCGCCCTCTGCGACCCGTCGGCCGCCTAGTTCCGCCTGATGGTGAACCTACGGCTCCGCGCGGCGCGGGCGGATCGGTAGCGCGCTACCTAAATCACCGTCCTCCCTACCGACCGCAGTCGCCCGTCCAGCCGGCTCACCGGTTCCTTCCCGGCGGTTCCCAGGCCAGATGCGTACGTTGGCATCCCATGACGTCACGCCACGACCACGACCGGGGCCTGTCCTTCGACCTCGCGACCATGACGGGTCGGGGGTTGATGGATCGGCGCCGGGCGCTGCAGCTGGTGGCCGGCGCGGGGCTGGCCGCGCTCGTCGGCTGCGGATCCGGCGACGATGGCGAGTCCACGGCCGCGACCACGACGTCCACGGGCGGGAGCTCGTCGACGTCGGCCGGGGCCCGGTCGGCGGCGGGGTCGGATGCCGAGTGCGCGGCGATCCCGGAGGAGACTGCCGGGCCGTTCCCCGGGGATGGATCCAACGGTCCCGACGTCTTGGCCGAGGAGGGCGTCGTTCGTGCGGACATCCGGCCCAGCTTCGGCTCGGCCAGCGGGCTGGCGGAGGGCGTGCCAGCGACGATCGACCTCGAGATCCTCGACGGCGCCAACGGCTGTGCCCCCCTCACGGGGGCCGCGGTCTACGTGTGGCACTGCGACCGGGACGGCAGGTATTCGCTGTACAGCCCGGGGGCGGCGGACCAGAACTACCTGCGCGGGGTCCAGGAGGCCGACGCCAGCGGCGCGATGTCGTTCACGACCATCTTCCCGGGCTGCTACGCGGGGCGATGGCCCCACATCCACTTCGAGGTCTACGCGTCCCTGGCGGATGCGACCGGCGGGGGAACAGCCCTGGCGACCTCCCAGCTCGCGATCCCGGAGGATGCCTGCAACCAGGCCTACGACGCCGACGGCTATGCCCAGAGCGTGACCAACCTCGCGTCGCTGACGCTCGAGTCCGACCAGGTCTTCGCCGACGGGACCGCTCTCCAGCTCGCCACCGCGACCGGCAGCGCCGACGACGGCTTCGCCATAGGCCTGTCCGTGGTCGTGTAGCCGGCCACGCCGCCGGGATCCGAACGGTCGTCAGCGTGGGCGCCGTCCGTCGGTGACCGCCGTCAGCACCCCGGGGCCGACTGCAGCCACCTCACCGGCGTGGGCACCGAGCACGTTGGCGACAGCCGGGAGCTCCTCACGAGAGAACCGGAGGCGGGGCCGGCGCGCCAGCAGGTCGTGCAGGCGCTCGGCAACCCAGGGGGGATCGTCGTAGCGCAGTCGCGGGCGCCGGCGCCGGTGGCTCAGGAAGCCGAGCCAACGGCCGCGATCCGGCTCGGCGATGGCGCTCAACGCCAGCTCGCCCACGTCCAGCGCCCCCCAATAGGCAGCCTCGGCCGGGGATCCGACGAGGGTCCCGTCGAGCAGAAGCTCCCAGCCCGCGTGCCCGATGGCGCGTACTGGGCCCCGGTCGAGGCCGTGGCTGGCCAGGTCTCGACGCAGCGCCGCAGAACCGGCTCGGAAGTCCAGGTGGTCGTGGAAGATGGCGTCGGCATCGATGTGGCAGCGCATTCCGTCACCGACCGGCCCACCGAGGAGCGATCGATCGATGCGCACGTGGACCATCGATGCCAGGTCCGGCAGCACCGCCCCGAGCACGAACGCCGGATCGTCGCCGCCCCACGCCAGTGCGACGGACGCGTGCCCGAGGACGTTCATGCGCCCGGATCCTCCCACGCCGGGCGCCGGACCGGTCAGGTCACGCCGCGGGATCGCCCGGCGTCACGGCTACTCCCCTGGGGTGGTCATGACCGCCGCGGCGAGGCGCTCGAGCATCCCGGTCCACCCGCCGGCGTGGCTCTCGATCGCCGCCACCGGCAGGTCGCGGTGCTCGAGCCGCAGTCGTGTGCCGCCAGCGTCGGGCGTGAGCGTCACGTCCACGACGGACGATCCGGGCGGCACACCCACGTCGGGATCGGTGAAGCCCCAGGTGAACACGACCCGCTCCGGCGGGCTCACCTCGAGGAACTCGCCGCGCATGTGGTAGCTGCCGCCAGAGCCGTCCTCCCGGGCGTGCTCCTGGTGGCAGATGCCGCCTGGCCTCGGATCGAGAGTCGCCTCGGTGGCGAGCCAGCGGGTGAGCTTGCGGGGGTCGGTGAAGAACTCGAACACGGTCTCCGGCGTCGCCCGGATGTGGATCTCTCGGACGATCGGCTCACCCACGTCGACCACGCTGCTCGCCGCTGCGTTCCGGTCGCTCGGATTGGTCATGGTCTCTGCTCCTCTGCTCCTGCTCGGCCTCCTGCCGCAGTGCCTCGAGCCGTGTGTCCCAGAACTCGTCGAGGAAGGACCGCAGCTCACTGAGCCCCTCGGGCCGGGTTCGGTACAGGCGGCGGGTCCCGTCCCGGCGCTCGACCAGCAGGCCGGCGTCGCGCAGCACCCGCAGGTGCTGTGAGATGGCGGGCCGGGACACGTCGCCGAACTGGGCCGCGATGGCCCCGGCCGGTAGCTCGACCCTGTGCACGAGGCGGAGGATCTCCCGGCGCCGCGGCTCGACGACGGCGTCCAGCACTGGCTGCATGAACCTATTGTAAGGAACTACTTACGTAAGTGTCAACGCACGAATGCGGGTGGTCTGTAGCAGGCCCGATCGCTTTACGCGTGGCCACGCCGGGTGAATGATGGGCGGTGCAGACCTACTCCATCGAGAGGGGAGGTGGTCCATGGCGACGGACCTCCGGATCGAGGCCGACAACACGGTCGGCCAGCTCGCGACGCTCAGCGAGGAGTTGGGCAAGGTCGGCGTCAACATCGACGGCTTCTGCGCCACGGTGGGCGGCGGCCGGGGCGTGCTCCACGTCCTCGTCGAGAACGCCGGCGCTGCCCGCCAGGCGCTGGTGGGGGCCGGCTACATGATCGCCGGCGAACGCGAGGCCCTCGTGCTCGAGGGCGTCGAAGACCGGCCGGGGTACCTAGGTGAGATGGCGCGCCTGCTGGCCGACAACGACATCAACATCGAGGTCGCGTACCTCGCGACCAACACGCGGGTGGTCTTCGTCGTGCCCGACGTCGCCATCGCTCGCGAGGCGCTCTAAGCCCACAGATCGGCGACCTACACAGGAGGCATTTGATGGACGGACAGCGGGCTCGGCTCGTGACTCGGACGCTCGATCGCGTCCCGACAATCCGGAGGGTGGGTGGGGACGAGTCCCGGCCGGCGACCGATCGGCTCACGCCGACGTGGGCAGGCATCCTCGGCTTCGGTTGGCCGCTGGCGATCGTGGCCAGCATCGCCCTCGAGCCGGCGCCCGCCAATCCGGAGGCGGCCGTGCCCGTCGTCGTCTCACTGGCGTCGATCGGGCTGTTCGCGGCCCTCGTTGCCACGGCGGTCGCAGCCGGCAACCGGCACCCGTCCGCGGCCGTCGGTGGCGTGGTGACGGGCCTCATCGCCCTCGGGTTCACGGTCACCTGTCCCGTGACCGGCCACCACACGTTCGGGGCGTGGTGGTTCGGCCAGATGGCATTGACCCTGGCGATGCTCGGTGTCAGCCTCGCTGCATTCGGCCGTCGAGCCCGCGCGCCCGCATAGGCGCAACCGCGGTCAGCTCACGAAATCGGCGATCAGCGCGGCGAGCTCCACCGGTCTGTCGCCCTGGACGCTGTGCCCCGCCTGCTCGACGTGTTCGATCCGCGCGCCGGGGCACCGGCGGAGCAGCTCGGCCTCGTCGGCGTCGTCGACCACCGACTGGGGCAGCATCCCGCGCACCAGCATCAGCGGGACCGTCAGCTGATCCACCGCGCGCCACAGGTCGGAGAAGTCGACGCGCCAGGTCCCGGCGTCGGTCTCAGGCGTTGCCGGGCGGTGCCGGGCATAGCGCCAGACCCAGCTCCCGTCCTCGCGTTGGACGGCGTTGTGGAGGATCCCCCGGCGCAGCGACGAGACCGTGCGCGTCGGGTTGAACTCGACCGTGCGGGCCAGGATCTCGTCGAAGCTGGGGAAGCTTTGGGGCCCGTTGATGAACGCCGTGATCGCCGTCGCCTTCCCCTCGTCGACACCCGGGGTGACGTCGACCAGCACCAGCGAGCGCACCAGCTCGGGCGCGCCGACCGAGAGCGCCAGCGTGGTCAGCCCACCGAGCGACATGCCGACCACGCCCCGGGCCGCCGGCGCCAGGACCCGCATGGTGGCGGCCACGTCCTCGGCGTTGCCCGTGGGGTCGGCGAATCCGCCGCGGGGGCCGTCGGAGTGGCCGTGGGCGGGTAGGTCGATGGCGACCAGGGGGCGATCGAGGGCCAGCGCCACGGTGTCCCAGGTGTGGGCGTTCTGGGCCCCACCGTGCAGCAGCACCAACTCGGGTTCGGCATCACCCCAGACCAGGGCGCTGAGCCGGCGGCCCGGTTCCACCTCGACCGCCTCCCTGCGCACGGCCGGAGGCCCGTCCCAGGGAATGCCGAACTCGTCGGCGTTCTCCCGGAACATCGAGAACTCGTCGTAGGGGACTCGTTCGACCGGTGCGGCTGCCATCGGCCCAGCATCGCACGCAGGGGCCGCAGGCCCGGGCCCGGACCGCCGAGGCAATGGCGGTCGCTGGCGGGGAGTCGAGGCAATGACTGTCGGTTGCCGCCAGCCATTGCCTCGCGCTCGGCGAAGCGACCGCTATTGCCTCGTGCCGGCCGTCACGACCAGAACGCGCTGGCCTCGGCGTCGCCCTCACCGGACGAGTTGTCGCCCGACGAGTCGCCGCCGTTGGATGAGTCGCCGTCGGACGAATCGCCGCCGGAACGGTCGTCACCGTGGCGGCAGCCTTCCCGCGAGCGGGGCGCCTGCTCGTCCGAGCTCCGGCCATCGTCCGATCGGCGGTCCTGCTCGGTGGTGGTGGTCGTGGAGTCGTCGCCGGTGGTCGACGGCGAATCCTGGGCCGCCGCCCACGTGGCGCCACCGAGTACGACCGCACCGGCCATCGCGCCGGCGGCGACAAGGTGTCGGGGACTGAATGCCATCACTGCTCCTTCCGTCCGGGTGTTGAAGCGCCCAGTAGACGAAACGAACCTGGACCGGCCCGTACAGGGGCCTGCGAATTGCCTGAGTCCAAGAGCCCATCGGCTGTCGCACCCCGCCCCTACGATTGGGTGCACGCCATGAGTCCTCCCGACGCTCCCCAGGCTCCTGATCGTCCCGCCGCGCCCGGCGCCCTGACCGGCCTGAACCCCGTCCAATCCGACGCCGTCACGCACGCCGAGGGGCCCCTGCTCGTGGTGGCGGGCGCAGGATCGGGCAAGACACGGGTGCTCACCCATCGCATCGCCCACCTGATCCGCGACCGAGGCGTGAGCCCCTTTGCCATCCTCGCGATCACCTTCACCAACAAAGCGGCCGACGAGATGAAGTCCAGGGTGGCGGCGCTGGTTGGTCCGGTGGCCGAGAAGATGTGGGTGTCGACGTTCCACTCGGCGTGTGTCCGCATCCTCCGCCGCGACGCCGACCTGCTCGGCTACCCCCGCCAGTTCACGATCTACGACGAGGCCGACGCCGTCCGCCTGACCAGTTACGTGATCCGCGACCTCGGCCTCGACACCAAGCGCTTCCCGCCCAGGAGCATCCACGCCGCCGTCTCGGCGGCCAAGAACGACGGCGTCGACGCCGAGACCTACACGCAGAAGGCCGGCAATCTCTTCGAGCGCAAGATCGGCCAGGTGTTCGCCGAGTACCAGAGCCGGCTGCAGCGCGCGGGCTCGATGGACTTCGACGACCTCCTGACCAACGCCCTACGGCTGCTGCGCGAGCACCGGCAGACCCTGCGGCACTACCAGGAGCGCTTCCAGCACATCCTCGTCGACGAGTACCAGGACACGAACCGGGTCCAGAACGAACTGGTCCTCCTCCTCGCGGCCGACCACCGCAACATCGCGGTCGTCGGTGACCAGGACCAATGCCTGCCCCCAGGAACACCCGTATCGACCGCCGACGGCCCCCGTCCGATCGAGGCGCTGCGTCAGGGCGACGCCGTCATCGGAATCGGGGCGACCGGGCGCCCTGTTCCGAATCGTGTCAGTGCGGTGCCCCCGCGCCACTACACGGGCCGCATGTACACCGTTCACGCCGGCGGCCACACCCTGCGGGGGACACCACACCACGTCGTGCTGGCCGACACATCGCTCGAGCCCGGCCGCTACATCGTCTACCTGATGGAGCGCATCGACCGCGGCTTCCGGCTGGGGCTGACCAAGAGCGTCCGGCCCATCGGGCCCGGCCAGTTCGAGCAGGGAATCCGGGTGCGCATCAATCAGGAGCACGCGGACCGCGCCTGGGTGCTGCGGGTGTGCGACACCCGCGCCGAGGCGGGCTTCTACGAGGCCTTCTACGCGGCGACTTACGGGCTACCGACTGCGCTCTTCCACGGGTTGGGTCGCAACCTCACCATGGACGACGAGTGGCTCGCCCGACTCTTCGCCGACGTGGACACGCGGGCTCGGGCCAAGCAGCTGATGGACGACCTCGACATCCATCCAGCCTTTCCCCACTACACGCCCGCCAATGGAGGCCGCCGACAGACCCTCAACCTGACGATGTTCTCCGACTGCCGCCATGGTGACGTCGGATACCACCGGGTTCAGTGGTCGTCGAACCGTGCAGCGGTCGCGGAGCGACTGCGCAACGCCGGCATGCCGGTGCGCGCCGGCAAGCCCGGTAGTTACCGGATCGAGACCAGCTACAAGGACTACCGGCGGGCGCTGGACTTCGCCCGGTCGATGGCTGCGGCCGGCGGCCTGGACATCCGCCGCCGGGCGGCCGTCGCCGGCAAGGTCTATCCGTTCGTGCCTCTCGCCCACCTGCGCGAGGGGATGAAGGTCCTCGTCTCGAACGGCGACGACCCGTCCGGCCTGGGCGAGGCCCGCGTCGACGAAGTCGACGTCGACGACTACGACGGCCCCGTCTACGACCTGGAGGTTGAGCCGACCCACACGTACGTCGCCGACGGCGTGGTCGTCCACAACAGCATTTACGCCTTTAGGGGCGCCGACATGCGCAACATCGTGGAGTTCGAGGACGCGTTCCCCGACACCACGGTGGTGCTGCTCGAGCAGAACTACCGGTCGACCCAGACCATCCTCAACGCTGCCAACGCCGTCATCGCGCACAACGTCAGCCGCAAGCCCAAGGAGCTGTGGACCGACCAGGGCGCCGGCGACCCCATCGTCCGCTACCACGCCGATGACGAGGTCGACGAGGCCCAGTGGATCACCCGCGAGATGGCCCACCTCCACGACGCCGACGACGTGCAGGTGCCCGAGGCCGGGGACCGCGGCCGAGAGGGCGGCCGGCTGCGCTGGGGCGACATCGCCGTCTTCTACCGCACCAACGCCCAGAGCCGGGTCCTGGAAGAGCAGCTCATGCGGGTCGGCATCCCCTACCGCGTGCTCGGCGGCACCCGGTTCTACGACCGCAAGGAGGTCAAGGACGCGGTTGCCTACCTCCGGGCCGTCGTCAACCCGGTCGACGAGGTGTCGATCAAACGGGTGCTCAACGAGCCCAAGCGGGGGGTGGGTGCCACGTCCGTCGGCCGGCTGGATGCCTGGGCCACGGCCCACGGGCTGCCGTTCCTGGATGCCCTCCGCCGCGCCGGCGAGGCCGGGGTGTCCGGCAAGGCCGCCCGGGGCATCGATGAGTTCCTCCAACTGCTCGACGGCGTGACCCCCACCATGGCCAGCGGACCGGGCCCGCTGCTGCAGGCCCTGCTCGAACGCTCCGGCTACCTCGATGCCCTCGAGGCCGAACGCACCATCGAGTCGGAGGGCAGGCTGGAGAACCTGGCCGAGCTGGTGGGCGCCGCCGGCGAGGTCGAGTCGGTCGACGAGTTCCTCGAGTCGATCAGCCTCGTGTCCGACGTCGACGACCTCGACGAGGCCGATCAGTCGTCGGTGGTGCTCATGACCCTGCACGCCGCCAAGGGGCTCGAGTTTCCCGTCGTGTTCATCATCGGGCTGGAGGACGGGGTCTTCCCCCACCTGCGCTCCCTCACCGAGCCCGACCAGCTCGAGGAGGAGCGGCGGCTCGCCTACGTGGGGATCACCCGGGCCCGCCAGCGGCTCTACCTCACCCACGCCTGGAGCCGGACACTCTTCGGTGGCACGCAGTACAACCCGCCCAGTCGGTTCCTCGACGAGATCCCCGACGGGCTGATCCACGACGTCGAGGGCCACCGGCGCTCGAGTCGCGGGCGCAGCTACGGCGGCGTGTGGGGGCGGGGCGGCCGGGACTGGCGCTCGGGCGGCCCGTCGAGGGACACCGGTCGCTCGGGTGCCGACGGGCCGGGTGGCGACCGGGGCCAGCGGGTCGCAGCCGGGCGTGACCGGATCGTCGAGGGCGCGCTCAGGCCCCGGCCTCCCGCCCGGAGCGGCGCCGAGAGCCTCGGGCTCAAGATCGGCGACGACGTGCGCCACAAGACCTTCGGCGAGGGCGTGATCATCGACATGAGCGGCAGCGGCGAGAAGACCGAGGCCCGGGTGCGGTTCCGTGACGTGGGGGAGAAGACCCTGCTCCTGTCGTGGGCACCGCTGGAGAAGCTGTAACCCGGTCTCAATCCAGGAACGCCACGCGCCGCCCGTGCGTCAGGTATACACAACGGCCTCTCGCCAACGCGTGCTGGGGGAGCGTCCCCGAGGGGACGGCGACCGCCAGCCGCCGCTGCTTCCCCAGGAGCACCGTGTCCCCGTCCCTCCGTCGACTGTCCGGCAACCGCCGCCGCACGCTCGCCATCGGCGCGGGCGCAGTCGTGGTGGCGGTCGTGGCGGCGCTCGGCATCGGCGCGGAGATCTCGGGCTCCGGGGGCGACACCGAGACGAGCGACCGCCAGCCGGCGACCACCGAACCAGCGACGCCGACGACCGATGTGCCCACCACCACGACGGCACCACCCACGACCACGACCGCGCCTCCGACGACCACCACGGTGCCACCCACCACCACGACGACCGCACCGCCTGACCCCGCCGCCGACGGCACCCTCGAGCTCGGCGAGGGCGGTCCGGTGGTCCTCGCCCTCCAGCAGCGGTTGGTCGACCTCGGCTACTGGATCGGGTCGGCTGACGGCAACTACGGACAGCTCACCCGCCAGGCGGTCATGGCCTTCCAGAAGGCCGAGGGCCTCGGTCGCGACGGTGTCGCCGGTCCCGTCACCCAGGGGCGGCTGGCAGCCGCGGGCCGGCAGTCGTCACGCGCCGGTGGCACGGGGCTGGAGATCGACCTCGAGCGCCAGATCCTGATGGTCGTGCGGGGCGGCCAGGTGCAGTGGGTCATCAATACGTCCACCGGCAACAACGAGGCCTACACGAGCTCCACCGGTGGGTCGGCCCGTGCCGTCACGCCCCCGGGCAGCTTCAGGATCAACCGGGAGATCGACGGCGTCCGCGAGGCGCCCCTCGGCACGCTCTACCGGCCCAAGTACTTCAACGGCGGCATCGCCATCCACGGGTCGGGCAGCATCCCAGCCCACCCGGCGTCGCACGGCTGCGCCCGCGTCACCAACTCCGCCATGGACATGCTCTGGTCCAGTGGCGTCGCCGCCATGGGCACGCCGGTCACCGTGTACTGATCCGGCCCGCAAGCGCGTACCGACGCCCCTCACCACTGTGGTCGCTGGTCCAGTCCCCCGGCGCCAGCTCGACTGTCCTGCGTCAGATTGGCGGGAGGTCGGGATCGACGAGCGCGACCCTGGCCTCATCGAGGAGGATCCGCTCCGCCCGGTGGTAGGTCGCGTCGGCCTGTGCAGGGGAATCGCCTACCGCGGTCAGTCCGACCATGCCGTGCTCCGTGAGACAGCTGATCATGTGGAACACCACTCCCGTCTGCCGGGCGTGGTCGAAGTGAAGGCCGTGCCGGGCGACGATGTCGAACAGGTCGTCGAGGCTGAGGCCCCGCAGAGAGTCCGACTCGAAGTGGTCGGTGGCCACGAGGTGCCTCTCCCTGCCTGCCGGGGTCAGGAACAGGGCGGTGGTCGGGTCGTAGCGGCCGTCGGTGAGGAACTGGAGAGTGAGGAACGGGTGGGTGGTGCCACCCTTGCGCAGGTTCAGCTCGATCGCGTATGGGGTCCAGGAACCCTCGGCGTCTTTGGCCACGACGAAGTCGATGGCGAACCGGCCGAGAACCCCCTCTTTGGCCAGACGCGTGCCGATCGTGACGGCCTCCGCACTGATCGCCCGGGCGTAGGCGAAGTCGGCCGGAAACCGGCACCCCAGGTAGGTCTGGCCGCTGGGCCCACCCAGCAGTTGGTCGTGGGTCGACAGCAGCTCGATCGCTCCCGTCGGCGTCACCCGCAGCTGAACGCTGGGGCTGCGCAGCTCGACCCCAGTGATGAGCTCCTCGACGATCCCGCCTCGCTCCTCCAGCTTGGCGACGTACGCGTCGTACGGCACGTCAGGGGACTCGAAGGCCATCCGCTCCACCCGCTTGCGCAGTTCGGGGCGTTCGTCCGGTGACCTGGGCGGATGGCACGTCCTGCTTGGCTACCAGCGCGTTGCCCGCGCCCGATACCCCCTCGTTCAACTTGACCAGGCCTCGGGTCACCGTCGGCCGGGCTGCTCGCATCCGGAGCAGAGAATCGACGACGTCATCGATCGTGTGGAGGTCCTCGTAGCCGAGCGGGTGGTTGACCCCTTCTTCGGCGAAGAGCCGGCGGCAGCCGCTCTTGGTTCCGAGTGGGAAGTGCCGCGGGTCGGCGCCGTACATCGGAATGCCGAGTGCCACGGCGACGTCGCGTTCGAGCGCCGTGGTGTTGTACGGCACGAGGTGTGACCGAGTGCGATCGGGAATCATCGACGCGATGCCCGCCAGCAGACGGGGCCGCTCGAGCAGCTTCTCGCTGAGCGGTCGGGGGGAAGCATCGTTGACGGAGACCAGGTCGAGCCGAGCGCGGGCATGGCTGGGGATGATCCCGGGCAGCAGTGCCAGGTAGTAGTCCACGATTGACGGCGCGATCGGAAGCGACGTCACGTAGATCATCCGGAGGCGCGGCTGCCGGAGCAGCAGGAGCAGGAACAGGAAGCGCTCCTCGAAAGCCTGGGTCAACGTCCCGCTCCGCTCACTCACCCGATCCACGGTCACCGACGGGACGACGACCACCGACTCGCCGGACTCGTTGAGCCGCATGGTCCGCCAGACGTCGGCCATCTGTTCCTGCAGCCGGTCGAACCGCCGGTAGCGCTCCTCCTCAGAAAGGGCGCGCAAGGTGGCCGGCGACTCTGTTTGGGCCGTCACGACGTCACGCGGGCGGCGTCCAATCCCTCGACGCCGAACGCCCGGACCGGCTTGCTGAATCCGCGCAGGGTCAGTTCTCCCACGGGCTGGCTGACGACGATGTCCTCGGTGGCGGAATGCACCCTCTGGCTGACCAGAATCTGCCAGGGGGCCGCCTCGCCGCACAGCCGCGCCGCCAGGTTGGTCACGGTGCCGATTGCGGCGTAGTCGAACCGCCCATCGAACCCGATCTGTCCGAGGGTGGCATAGCCATGGGCGATGCCCATCGCGAAGGCCAAGTCGTGGCCGGCTCCTGGTCCATCCCTCAGCCAGATCCCGGGCCCGGGTGCGCATTGCGACCGCCATGCGCACCGCCCGGGCCGGCCCATCGGGGCAAGGCAGCGGATCGTTGAAGAACACCATGAGCCCGTCGCCGGCGAAGTGTTCGAGCGTGCCCTCGAAGCGGTGGATGAGGTCCCCGAGCGCGCAGTGGTACTCGTTGAGGACGTCCATGACCTCCTCTGGCTCGGCGGTCTCGGCGAAGGCGGTGAAGCCGCGCAGGTCGCAGAAGGCGACCGTGATCTCGCGCCGGTGGCTGGTGAGGAACGACTCGTCGCCCGACTTCACGATGAGGTCCGCCAGCTGGGGGGCGAGGAACCGACGGAGCCGGCCGACGCGTTCGAGCTCCTCGACCTGGGCGGCCACCCTGGCCTCGAGCTCTCGGTTCCAGGCGGCCAGCTCGGCGGTCTGGCGTTCGATGGTGTCGTGATACCGCTTGACCCGAACCAGCGAACGGACGCGAGCCAGCAGCTCCCCCTGGTTGAACGGCTTGGTGACGAAATCGTCGGCGCCCGCCTCGATGGCGAGAAGCTTCTCCTGGTCGCCGCTGGCGGTGATCATCACCACCGGGAGGAACGCCGTGGCCGGGTCCCCGCGGATGCGGTGGCACACCTCGTACCCGTCCATCCCTGGCATGAGGATGTCGAGCAGCACCAGATCGGGAAGATCGTCCTTCAGCGCGGCGAGCGCCTCCTTGCCCGAGCCCGCAGATCGAACCTCGTACCCGCGCGGTGAAAGCACGGCATCGAGCAGTCGAACGTTCTGCGGCAGGTCGTCGACGACGAGGACGATCCCCTGTTCGGCGCCATCGCTCACGTGACCGCCTCCCTCCCGTCGAGGAACTCGCGAACTTGATTGCCGAGGGCGCGCACGCTGATGGGCTTTTCCAGGTAGCCGTTGAAGCCCGCGGCCAATAGCCGGGCGCGGTCGTCCTTCATCGCAAGTGCGGTGACCGCCACCACCGGGATCGACGCGGTCCCCGCACCACTCCGCAGGAGATGGAGGGCTTCCACGCCGTCCATGCCGGGTAGCTGGACGTCCATCAGAACGAGGTCGGGAAGGCGTTCGTCGGCGAGCGTGACGCCTTCCTCCGCCGTTCGGGCCTCGAGCACGTCGTAGCCCTCGATCTGCAGAACGTCGCGGACGAGCTTCAGATTCATTTCGTTGTCCTCCACGACCAGGATGAGACCTTCGCTCATGGTGCCTCCGGAGTCGGTGGGGCGAGGGACCCAGTAGCCCGTCTGACGAGCTCCGCCAAGTCACCGGAGTCGAACTCGCCCTTGTTGGCGACGTAGGAGATCTGGCCGCGAAGCCGCTCCTTGTCCTCCCGGGTCAGCGTTTGGGCGGTCAGGATCACGATCGGGATCGAGGCGGTCTCCGGATCTCGCCGCAGCCGGGCCACCACATCGAAGCCATCCATCCCGGGCATCACCAGGTCAACCAGGACGACGGACGGATGCCGCGACCGCGCCAGGGCGACGCCGTCCTCGCCGCCGACGGCCTGCAGGACTGTCCATCCCTCGCGCTCGAGAACCGCGGTCACGAGCGCCAGGGCCTTCGGATCGTCATCTATGGCGACCACGCTCGGTTGCGATTCGGGCAGCGCCAGCGCCCGGTTCAGGGCGGCCAACACCTCGTCGCGGCCCACCGGCTTGACCAGGTAGTCAGCCGCGCCGAGCGCGAAGCCCTTGCCTCGCTCGTCCACCATCGACACGATGATCACCGGGATCGCCGACGTACCTTGATCGGCCTTCAGCAGCGCCAGAACGTCCCATCCGTCGAGCTTCGGCAGGTACAGGTCGAGCACGACCGCCGCAGGGTGCAGCCGGCGGACGACCTCGAGCCCTTCCTGGCCGTCGCGCGCCGCGACGACGTCGACGCCCGTCCCGTCGAGGTACAGCTCGAGCAGCTCCAGCGACCGTCGGTCGTCCTCGACGATGACAACCGTGGGCGAGGAAAGAGCGGTCGGTTCCCGAGTCTCGGCGCCGCGTTCGCCAACCGTCGGGTCGGACCGCAACGGAATCGTGAACCCGAACGTGCTGCCGACGCCGACCGCGCTGTCGAGCCAGATCCGCCCACCGTGCAGCTCGACGATGCGCTTCGACAACGTGAGGCCTAGCCCGGTGCCCTCGGTCCTCGGCGGTCCCCTCGTGCCCTGCTCGAACGACTCGAAGATGCGCTCCCTGTCCTCGGGGCCGACGCCCAGCCCGTTGTCGGTCACCGTGACGGTGAGCGTCGCGCCGTCGGCGGCGGCTCGTACTTCGACCTGTCCCTCGTCGCCGGTGAACTTCACCGCGTTCGACAGCAGGTTGAGCAGCACCTGCTTGAAGCGCAGCTCGTCAGCCTCGACGACCGAGACCTCCGTTCCGATCTCGAGGTCGAGCACGATGCCGTGTTCCACGGCACGCTCGCGCACGAGCGAGAGGCTGGCTTCCAGCGCCTCGCGGACGGCGACCTTGGAACGGTCCAGCTCCATGCGGCCGGCTTCCACCTTGGACAGGTCGAGGATGTCGTTGAGCAGGGCGAGCAGATGCCTGCCCGACTCCCAGATGTCGCGGAGGTAGTCCTCCTGGCGAGCGGTGAGGTCGTCGCCGAACATGCGGTCCAACAGGACCTCGGAGAAGCCGATCACGGCGTTGAGCGGGGTTCGCAGCTCGTGGGACATGCTCGCCAGGAACTCCGACTTGTGCTGGCTGGCGACCTCGAGCTCGACGCCCTTGCGCTCCAGCTCCTGGAACAGGCGCGCGTTGAGGATGGCGAGGGCCGACTGGCTGGCGAAGGTCTCGAGGAGGTCGGTGATCTCCTCGCCGAAGCCACCCGGCGTCCGACGGCGGACCACCAAAGCGCCGATGACCCGCTCCTCGCGGTGTATCGGCACCGCGAGCAGCGACCGCCAGCCGGCCTCTTTGAGGCACCGCAGGTGGGGGTCGAGCTCCACGTCGTTGAGATCGACGACCTGTTGGGGCTGGCGCATGAGAGCGACCCGGCCCACGAGCGTCTCGTGGATCCCGATGTGCGTTCGACGCAGTGCCTCCACGAGCGCGGCGTTGGTCCCGAATGTCGTCCGGATGTGGAACTCGTCGGCGGCCTCGTCGAAGTCAAAGATCGAGCCGCCATCGGTGTCCGACAGCTCGACCGCGTGTTCGACGATGGTCGCCAGCACGTGGTCGAGGTCGAGGCTGGAGCTCACCGCGTCGCCAACGTGGCCGAGCGCCTCGAGCTGCTCGACCTTCCTGCCCAGTTCCTCCTGCCGGGCCTCGAGGGCGCGCACCAGGTCGACCTGTTGGATGGCGATCGCGGCCTGGGCGGCAAACGTCGTCAGAACGTCGCTCTCGCGATCCCCGAAGGGGTCGACCTCGGTTCGCCAGACCGACAGCACGCCGACCAGCTGCTGGTCGAGCAGCATCGGTACGCCGACGATCGTACGGAACCCGCCGAGCCGCTGCGCCTCATGAAGGCCGTACTCGGCATCGGCGAGGACGTCGGTTATCTGCTGGGGACGCCGCTCCAGGCCCACCCGACCCACCAACGACCGTCGGTCGACTCGAACGGGGTTGCGATTGAGGAAGTCGAGGTATTCGTCCGAGAGCCCCGAGAAGCTGGCCAGGCAGAACTCGTTCCCCTTGAGCAGGTAGAGCTGCGCAACGTCGGCCTTGCACAGCCGCCGGGCGCTCTCGACGACGGTCCCGAGCACCAGGTCCAGGTCGGAGGCCGACCGACCGAGGGCAGTGAGAACCTCGCCGGTGGCCGCCAGCTGCTGGCGGGCCTCATCGAGGTCGCGGTTGAGCCCGCGCGATCTCAGCTTCGATGCCCGCCGCCCGCTCGCCCGTCACTCGGCCTCCTGTAACCGCCAGCCGTGCCAAAAGTTTGGCTCGGCGGCGACGCTGCCACAAGCGCGACCGTGGGTTCCAGATCGCGAGGGTCGCGTTGGCACGTGGACAACCGGGCTGCTCGGCGGTCCGGACCGTGCGCCAGCCGCGGAGTTGGGGACGGCTCCGGGCGAATCTCGGCGGTGGGTTCGCCATCGTGACGGCCCACCGGAGGGGCCGTGACCGACGCCACCACCGGATCCGTTGATCGCGTCGGAGCGTTGAGCATACGCTCAAAGCGTTCGCTCAGATGGGGCGCACCCGGGACCTGGGAGAGGTCGATGGACCGAGGCTCGTCCGCCACCACACCAGTACTCGACGGCCAGCTCGACGTCGACCGGCTTGCCCGCATGTTCGGCATCCCCGACCTGGCCGACCGGCTGGCGGGCGTCGACGAGCGGATCACGTCGGCGCTCGGCGAACGTGATGCCTTGCTCGGCCCGGCCAGCATCCGCGTGGCCGAGGCCGGGGGCAAGCGGCTCCGCCCCCTGTTCACCATCGCGTGCGCCGCCCTCGGCGACGTCTTCGACGAACGGGTCGTGGCGGCGGCCGCCTCGGTCGAGCTGGTGCAGATCGGCTCGCTGGTGCACGACGACATCATCGACGTCGCCGCTACCCGCCGCGGTCGTCCCACCATCAATGCCCGCGAGGGTCTCGACCACGCCCTGCTGGCCGGCGACTACATCCTCGCCCGGGCGGCGGAGCAGGCGGCCTCGGTGAGCCAGGAGGCGGCATCGCTGGTGGCGGAGGCGCTGACCCAGCTGTGCGAGGGGCAGGTCCTCGAGCTGCGTGACGCCTTCGACCCCGATCGCCCGCTGGACGCGCACCTCGCCTCGATTCGCGGCAAGACGGCGGCGCTGTTCGAGTGCGCATGCCGGCTCGGCGCCCACACGGCCGGGCTGGCGCCCCACAACGCCACCGCGGCCGGCCGGTTCGGCGCCGCGTTCGGGATGAGCTTCCAGGTGCTCGACGACGTCCTCGACCTGATCGGCGACGCCGACCGGCTCGGCAAGCCCACGGGTATCGACCTCGCCGCCGGCGTGTACACGCTGCCGGTGATCACGGCCCTACGCGGTCCTCGAGGCGCCGAGCTGCGCGGCATGCTCCCGGCCCCGCCCGGTGACCAGGGTGCGGCGGAGAACGCGGGCGACGTTGGCGCCGCCCTGGCGGTCGTGCGCGGCTCGGGCAGCGTCGCCGCAGCGCTGGCGACCGTGGACCGCTACGCCGACGAGGCGCGACGGGCCGTCGCACACCTCAACCAGGCGACCGTGGGCGAGGGGCTGTGGGCCTTCCCACGTACCTACACCACCTGGGCGCTGGAGACGCTCATGGACCGGCGCTACCTCGAGGTCCCGCTCACGGCGGAACCCCAGACCTGAGGGGACACGCAGTGCCACGACGAACGGCGCCGAGGCCCCAGGCCGACGAAACCCGTGGCCGCATCGTCGATGCCGCGCTGGACGCGCTGCGGGCCAACGGCATCGCCGGCGTCAGTGCCCGCACGATCGCCCGCCACGGTGGCTTCAACCAGGCGCTGATCTTCTACCACTTCGGTTCAGTCGAGGGTCTGCTCGTGGCCGTGGCTCGACGCGAGAGCGAGCGTCGCTCGGCGCTCTATGCGCCGGCGCTTCGCGAGGTGAGCTCCCTCCTCGAGCTCGTGGCCGTGGCCCGCCGGCTGCACGACGAGGAGTTCGCCGGCGGCTCCGTGGCAGCGCTGACGCAGATGCTGGCGGGTGCCGTCGGCTCGGAGGAGCTGGCCCGCGGCATCTGGGATGCCCTGGAGCCCTGGACGACCCTGGTCCGCGAGACGATCGGGCGCCTACTCGCCGGCACGCCCTATGGCGAGGTGCTGTCACCCGATGATCTGACCGCGGCCGTCACCGCGCTCTTCCTCGGCATCGAACTGCTCACCGGGCTCGACCCCAACGGCCGGGAGCGCACCCTGTTCACGACGATGGAGGCGGCCGCCGCCGGCATCGACGCGCTGCTCCGTCCGCAAGGCGCCGCGACCGGCGGCTGACCGTTAGGCCGACCCGCCCAGCGGGCAGGAACCGATCGGGTGATCCGACCGTCGATGTGCTGACGGCCGCGCAGAGGGCGCGGCCGCGTGGTTCCCGGAGGTCGGGATGCGGCGGAGCGAAGCAGCGATTGGTCATTGGCGTGCCAAGGGCACGCCAATGAACTCGAAGTGTCCGGCGTCGGGCACCAGCCAGCTGTCCCCCGACGTGAACCCCCAGCGGCGGAAGATCTCGACCAGTCGGGGGTCCTGGACCGACTCGAGCCCGGTGGGATTGCTGCCGAACCCCATGTCGAACGCGGCGCCCCACGCGTGGCGCGACACGCTGTCGCTACCGGCGACGAAGCGGGGATTGAAGCAGCCGTCGAATCCCGCCTGCTCGACCAGGCCCGCCAGTCCCGCCTTCTCGATGTCGGTGAGCGCACCCACCAACGCATCGACGATCCCCCGATGGCACCGCACGGCGCCGAGGATCGGGACCCGGCGCGTGACGATGTTCTCGGCCTGCCATCCGGGATCCTGCTCGAACCGGCCGGCACTTCCGGCCCGGTAGCTGAACTCGCCGAAGCGCGCCTTGATCTGCGCCTGCGGCAGCACCGCGTCCGCGTGCCGCAGGTAGGGGGTCTCGCCCGGGCCCCGGAAACGCACGACGGTTTCGGGCCGGAGCGCGGCCCGCAGGTGGTCCTCGAGCGCGGGCCGGTCGCCCCGATATGCGACCAGCAGGTAACGGGGGGTGGTGAGGCCCAGGCGCTCGCCCGTGGGGATGTCGACGGCCAGCTCGGCCCCGCCGATGCTGGCGTCCTCCACGACCCCCGACACGACCACGGACCGGCCGCCGGTCAGCTCGATCACGCCTCCGACCGCAAGACGGCGGAGGCCGGCCGAGGTGCGGCCGAGCAGTGCGCCGCCCGGACGGAGGCCGGCGATGGCGGCGCGATCTGCGACCGGGACGAAGTCGGCGTGGCGCGCAGGGTCGACCGCGACGGCATCCAGGGGGATTGCCCAACCGGGAGGCAGCGCGTCCACCCGCCCGCCCTCCATGTCGCGGGAGCCCACGAGGTCAAGGCCTCCCGCCCGCACCAGCGACGTGGCGCCGACACCGGGGAAAGTGACGGCCGCAGGCTCGAGGCCGGGATCGAGGCCGCGGCCGGCCCCACTGCGGCTCCAGGCCAGCAGGACCGAGGGCGCCGCCTCGGGTGCGGTGCCGGTCGGGGACGGCAACGGCCGGGTTGACGGGGTCACCAACGTCGTCGCCGCCAGGTCCGCCGAAGCCCGCCGGGGAGTGGCGGCGTCGGTCGCCGGGCGATCGGCCGCCTGGATCGCCACCATCACTCCGCCACCGAGCAGGGCGCCGGCCAGTGCCGAACCGAGGATCACGGGCGTGCGCTTCACGCGGGCTCCAGCGACGCCGCGAGGGCGAGCAGCTCGGCGAGCGTCAGCGTGTGGCTGGACAAGCCGTGGGTAGCCCCGCCTTCCACCCATTCGAGCTGGCCGCGTTCGGTGCTGTAGCGGCCGGGGGTGCCCCGGACCTCGAGTCCCACGACGTCGCCGTTGGGCGGCGGGGTGAGGTGGCCGCTGTCGCTCTGGACGAGCGTGAAGCCCCGGTCGCCGGCACCGGCGTACTCCTGGATGACCGTGCCGTCGGCGATCCTGACCGCAGGTGGGCCGAAGCCGTCGAGCCGCGGAGCTACCAGGAGGCGGGGAACGGCGCCGGTGGCCTCGGCCAACGTCGCCGTGGCGGACTCGTCCCAGGACCGCGGTACCCGCAGCCCGGTGACACCCAGGCCGGCGGCGGCGTCGCGCAGCTCGTCGGGCGTGACGCTGCCGCTGACGACGACGTCGAGGCCATCGCCATGGAGCGCCACCTTCCTGCCGTCGTCGCTCACATAGGCGACGCCGGCGCCGCCCAGGTCGACCGTCCGGACGCTCATGCCCAGGCCGCCGAACAGGCGGCCACCCGGCCAGTCCCGCGTCGACCGTACCGCCAGCCAGGCGCGGCCGTCGGTCCACGAGTCGACGGCGATCGTGGGCCCTCCGGTCCCGGTGATCGTGCCCGAGTGGTACGGCCGGAACCCGGCGGGCAGGTCGGACGGGACAGGTCCGTCGGGGCCAGCCCCCGGCCGGAACCCGGCGTCGAGGGTCTCGTCGGGGACCATCCTGGCCGGCGTGGCGAACGCGTCGTCGGGCACCGGCGCGTTGATCGCAACCGACGTGACCGTGAAGCGCAGGACGGTATCGCCGGCCCGATCGGGGACCCCCTGGCCGCTCGCCCACCGCGCCCGACCGGGGTCGTTGGCCGCCCGCACCGTCACCTCGAGCGGCACGAGGTGCTCGTCGTCAAGCCACAGCTCCACCGGATCGCCCGGATGCACCGCCCGCAGGTGAGCCCCGATCGACAGGCCGTCGAGGAACGGGCCCATCTGCGCCGCGGTCACGGCGACGCCCACTGCGCGCCGACCTGCGATCGTCCGGGTGCCGAGGCCGGCCGGCGTCGATGCCGCGGGCGTGAAGCCGTCGACCGGATTGATCAGCTCGAGCGGGACGGGTGAGCTCTCGGAGAACGGCTCGCGGCCCCGGACCGAGCGGACCCAGCGCCGGGCTGCGTCGGAGCACCCGGTCCGGTCGGGCCGGGGGGAGCAGGTCCGCACCGTCGACTGCCACCATCGCTCGCCGTTCACCACCAGCTGCAGGTCGACGTGCCTCGACACCCGCTCACGCAGGGTGAGGGCGAGCGACTCCGGCGCCTGGTAGACGAGCCGGCCCTCGAGCCGGCGGTCCCAGTGGTCCCCGGTGGCGCCGCCCTCGACGAGATGGAAGTCGGCGTCGAGCGATTCGATGCCGGTCTGTGCCGCCAGCACCCGGTCCGGCAGCTCGGCGGCCGCAGGGGACCGGGGCTCCGGCCCGAGGCCCACGAACGCCACCCCCGCGGCCATGCCGGCGATGGCCGCCAGCGCCGCCGCCACCACCAGGGGCCGCCGGGGCCGGGGCGCGGAGGGCCGCGGGCCGCGGCCGTCACCCGCTGCGGGGCGCCTGGGAGCCTCGGCGGGCCCCAGGTGCGCCAGAACGGCAGGCGCGAGGTCGGGAACGGCGACGACGGCCTCGAACCGGAGCGCGGCCCGAACCCGCTCGGCGTGGTGCTCGAAGCCCGAGCACTCGGCGCAGGCGCCGGCGTGCTCGTCCGCCGCGCGCACGTCGACACCGCCGGGGAGCTCGCCGTCGAGCCGGAGCGAGATCGCCGCCCGGGCGTCGTCACACCTCACCGGACGCCCTCTCCTCGTCGGCGGTCGACCAACGGTGCAAGCGTGACCGGGCGCTGAACACACGGCTCTTGACCGTGCCCTCGGGCACGCCCAGCACCCGGGCGACCTCGTGATAGCGCAGGCCCAACACCTCGATCAGCAGGATGGCCTCGCGCAGCTCGACCGGAAGGCTGGCCAGGGCCGCGTCGATCTCGGCGCGGGCCTCGGGCACGCCGGCCGCTGGCGGCGACGGCGCCAGCGACGCCAGGCGGATTCGTCGCCTGCGGGATCGGAGCTCGTCCACGCCGGCGTTGCGAGCGATCTGGAACACCCAGGTGGAGAACTTGGCCTCGAACGTGAACGTGGGCAGGCGCCGGAACACACGCAGGAACGTCTCCTGGGCAACGTCCTCGGCCTCCCCCGGGTCGCCCAGCAGGCGACGCAGGAACCGCCATACCGGCTCCTGGTAGGTGCGCACGAGGTGCTCGAACGCCCCCAGGTCGCCTGCCGCGGCAGCTCGGATGAGCGCCGGCTCCGGTTCCTCCATGCGCTGCCCCTCCGTCACCGGGCGGGCCCATGCTGATGGGCGGCTGGCCGCCTGTCCATCGCGTGGATCCGCCGTCGCTCACAGCTTGATGTGGACCGGGCGGGGGTCGTCGTCCGACGACCCGTGGTCGTGCTGCCCGTTGCCCGGGCGCACGACCATGCGGGACTCCCGCGGCCGCCAGCGCCAGGCCAGGCACCACACGACCAGGAGCACGCCGAAGCCCGTCACCCACGCGACGATCTCGCTCGGGGCACCGCCGGCGGGATCGGTGCCGGCCCTTCCCGCCGGCGACTTGCCGGCATTGGCGACCGGCCCGCTGGTGGGCGGTCCGGTGGTGGTCGTGCCCACCGCGGGCTCCGGCTCCGGTGGGACAGTGATGGGCGCGGGCCGATATCCCGCTCGGATCTCGGCGGCCGTGACGCTCCAGTCGTCGATGCCGTTGCAGTCCGCCTCGCACACCGGAGCCGCCACGAGTGCCTCGTCGCCGAGAAAGCGGATCGCGGGGTCGTCGAGTGGCCACACCCGAACAATGGGATCCGCGGGATCGATCCCGACATGAACGGGCGAGCTGAAGAGCCAGCCGATCGTCGTTGTGCAGGGCTCGTCACAGATCGTCACGTCGTACGCGCCGGGCGCCAACCCCTGGGGCAGCCGGAACGCCGCACTCACGCGCAGCGAGTAGTGGGGGCTCGCCGCCGGCGTGACCTCGTCGACGGTCACCTGTCCCATGCGTCGATCGGTCGGATGGACGTAGGGCCAGGGCCCGACGTCCCGTGGCGTGTCACGGTCGACGGCCGCCGGATCTACCCGGAGATAGGCGTAGTACGGACCGTTGCGCTGCACGTCAGCTCCTGCCAGGACCCTTTCGTCGACGGTTGACCGGGCTTGCGCCTGGGTGTAGCCGATGAGCCGGACCTGCTGGCCGGGCTCGTAGCGGTCCCGATCCGGATACAGCAGGTCGCCACCGCCGGCGCCCGCCGGCGTCGGGACCGCCAATGTCAGTGCCGACAGCGCCGCCGCGGCCACCGCCGCGCCGATCCCGGCTCGAACCCGCCGCTCCCCCACGCGCGCCATGACCAGCCTCCTCGTCGCCACCCGGTAAGACGAACGAGGGGCCGGTTTGGTTCAGGTCAGCCGCTGGTCGATGTCGTGCGGTCGGCGGCGTTGAGGTCGATGTCGAGGTTGCCGTCGGCGTCGACGGTCACCGGGTACATCGGCAACCCCTCGCCGTCGGCGGGGAACTCGCGGCCGTCGCATTCGCCGCTGACCTTCCCCGCGGAGTCGAGCAGGCGGAACACCTCGTCGTCGCCGTTCCACTGGAGGGTGCAGGCGCGGGACACGCCGGGCGGCCGGGCCGCGAACGCGATCCAGCCCTCGTCGGGGTCGTTACCGAAGTGCTGCAGGTAGATGTCCCGGTCGCCGCCGGCCGTGTCGGGGTACAGGATCGGCCCGTTCTCGGCGATGTCCCTGGCGGCGTCCTCGGCGTCGTGCTCGGCGAACGTGTCCGAGCCCAGCCGCACGTCCACGGTGCCCCGGTTGGCCAGCAGGGCCAGGGCGGCCGCGACCCCGATCGCCACGACGACGCCTGCGGCCGCCACCGCCAGCGCCCGCCCCGTGTGGCCCTGCGACCGTGCGACGGGACTCATTGGCGCACCCTTCGGGATGCGCCAATGAGCCCAGCGCCGCTTCGCGGCGAAGACACTGTGCTTCCGGTTCGCTCGCTTTGCTCGCTCACAGTGCCCCGGGCGGGACGGGCTTGGGGCCGGTCGGCGACATGCCCGTAGTATCGCTAGCCGGCATTGCCCACTTCGAACCCAGCTCCCCGTCCATCGCGGGCCGCATCATGGGAGGCCAGGCCCTTGGATCTCTTCGAGTACCAAGGAAAACAGTTCTTCGCCCGCTATGGCATCCCGGTGAGCCCCGGTGAGGCCGTCACCAATGTCGACGAAGCCGTGGCCGCCGCCGACCGCATCGGCTACCCGGTCGTGGTCAAGGCCCAGGTGCAGGTCGGTGGGCGCGGCAAAGCCGGCGGGATCAAGCTCGCCAACGACGCCGAGGAGACTCGGGCCCACGCCGGCGACATCCTGGGCATGGACATCAAGGGCCACACGGTCGAGATCCTGTGGATCGAGCGCGCCTCCGACATCGCCGAGGAGTATTACGCCAGCTTCACGCTCGACCGCTCCGCCAAGAAGCACCTCGGCATGCTCTCGGCGCGCGGCGGCGTCGACATCGAGGCGGTGGCGGCGGAGGATCCCGACGCCATAGCCAAGATCTGGGTCGATCCCGTCGACGGCCTCACTGAGGAGCGGGCCAAGTCGTGGGTGGCGGCCGCCAAGCTCAACCCCCGGGCCAACGACGGCGCCGTCGACATCGTCCTGGAGCTCTACAACGCCTATGTGGAGGGGGACGCCGACCTGGTGGAGATCAATCCGCTGATCCTGAAACCGACCGGCGAGGTGCACGCGCTCGACGCCAAGGTCACGCTCGACGGCAACTCGGAGTTCAGACACCCCGAATACGCCGCGTATGACGCCACCCAGGTGCGTGACGAGCGCGAGCAGGCGGCGCACGAGAAGGGCCTGCAGTACGTCGGGCTCGACGGCTACGTGGGGGTGATCGCAAACGGCGCCGGGCTGGCCATGTCGACGGTCGACATCGTCAACCAGGTCGGCGGCGAGCCGTCGAACTTCCTCGACATCGGTGGCGGCGCCTCGGCGGAGGTGATGACCGGCGCGCTGGAGGTCATCACCAACGATCCGAGCGTGCGCTCGATCTTCATCAACATCTTCGGCGGCATCACCAAGGGCGAGGAGGTGGCCAATGGCATCGTCGCCGCCCTCGGGCGGGTGGACATCGACCAGCCGATCGTGATCCGCCTCGACGGCACCAACGCCGACCTCGGTCGCGAGATCCTGCAGCCGCACCTGTCCGACAAGCTGCAGATGCAACCCACGATGGTCGACGCCGCGCGCAGGGCTGTCGCCCTGGCCGGGAAGTGAGGTAGCGCGCCGTGGCCATCTTCGTGGACGAGACGACGAAGGTCGTCTACCAGGGCCTCACCGGCAGCCAGGGTCGCTTCTACGGGTTGCTCAACCGCGAGTACGGGACCCAGGTCGTGGCCGGGACCAACCCCCGCAAGGCGGGCAGCGACGTCGACGGCATCCCCGTCTACGCCAGCGTGCGCGACGCCGTGGGGCACACCGGCGCGACAGCCAGCTGCATCTTCATCCCCGCCCCTGGCGTGCGCGACGCCGTGATCGAGGCCGCCGAGGGCGGTGTCACGTTCATCGTCTGCATCACCGAGGGCGTGCCGGCGCACGACGAGGCCTGGTTCTTCAACAAGCTCCGGCGCGACTTCCCCAACGTCCGGCTGCTGGGCCCCAACTGTCCCGGCATCGTCAGCCCCGGCAAGGCCAACATCGGCATCACCGCCGGGCACATCGCCAAGGCTCCGGCGCCCGGCGAGACGGCGGTCGGCATCGTCAGCCGCTCCGGCACGCTCACCTACCAGGCGCTCTACGAGCTGAAGCTCAACGACATCGGGGTGTCGACGTGCGTGGGGATCGGGGGCGATCCGGTGCCGGGCACGTCGTTCATCGACTGCCTCGAGGCGTTCGAGGCCGACCCCGACACCCATGCGGTGATGATGATCGGCGAGATCGGTGGCTCGGCCGAGGAAGAGGCCGCCGAGTACATGGCCTCGAAGATGACCAAGCCGGTGGTGGCCTACATCGCCGGCGTGACCGCGCCCCCGGGCAAGAAGATGGGCCACGCCGGCGCCATCGTCTCGGGCGGCAAGGGCACGGCGCAGGCCAAGATGGACGCTCTCCGGGACGCCGGAGCCAGGGTGGGTCTCAACCCCACCGAGGCCGGCCAGCTCATGGTCGAGGTGGTGCGCGATCTGGGGTGACGCCGTCAGGCGGGCTTGCGGCCGGCGGCGATCTTCACCGAGACCGGCAGTTCCAGCTCGCTGCCGGTGTTGTAATCGGCCACGATCCGATCGAACGCGCGGCGGATGCTCCGCTGCATGTCTGGGGTCTGGCCCCGGACCTGCGCCGAGGCCCGCACGGTGCCGTCGAGCAACGCATCCCAGAGGGCGTCGGCCGACGGCATCCGGTGGGTGAAGGCGAGGTTGGTCACGGCGACGTCCACCAGTCCGGCGTCGTGCAACAGCCCCGCGAACGCGGCGTCGTCTGCGTAGCGGAAGAAGGGTGGACCCGGCGGGATCCCCTCGGCCATGGGTGCTCCCGCTTGCCCGACGGCCAGGAACAACGCCCCGGGGATCGGCGTGCGTTCGGGGTGGTCCCAGGTGGAGAGAGCCACACGTCCGTCGTCGGCCAGAACCCGGGTCAGCTCCGCCACGGCGCGCGCATGGTCGGCGAGGTGGGGCATGAGGAAGTTGGCCACCGCGGCGTCAAAGGACGCGTCCGGCAGCGACAGCCGGTGCGCGTCGCCCTGACGAAACTCGAGCTCCGGGTGGAGTCGCCGCGCCAGGTCGACGCAGCCGGGCGAGAGGTCGACGCCGAGCACCGACGCGCCCCGAGCCGCCGCCCGCGCGGCCACATAGCCAGGCCCGGTGCCGAGGTCGAGGACTCGGGAGCCGCGCCCGACGCCGGCGGCATCGAGTAGTGCCTCGGCTGTCCTCGGGGTCAGCGAACCGAAGCTGCGGTCGTACTCGTCGGCCACCTTCGTGTAGCCGGTGGCCTCGAACTCGACGAAGGCGTCGACGTCGATCTCGGTGGACATGGGACGACCGTAAGACCGGCACCCGGTTCCGTCATCGGAGGAATTGCCTATCTTGGGCCGCTGGCCTGCCCATCTTGCGTGGTGAACCCGCGGGCCCGGGCCAACGAGGCGGCCTCGACGCGGTTGGCGGCACCGAGCCGGGCGAGCACCGCGGACACGTGGTGGTCGACGGTGCGACGAGAGATGACCAGCGCCGCGGCGATTTCGGCGTTTGTCAATCCCTCGGACAGGAGCCGCAGGACCTCGACCTGCCGTGGAGTCAGGCCGCCACTTTCCACCGTCCTGGGTCGCGGTCCACGGGGGACGCCGCGGGCTCCCGACGCGCGGAGTTGTGTTCGGACACGAGCGGCGGCGGCAGGGGCGTCCACCCCCCCGAAGGTCTCCAGCGCCGAGCGCACCATCCGCTCGTTCCCGGACAGCGCCGCCACGAGACCGCCCTGGTAGCCGGAGCCACGAACGCGCCACCAGTCGGCGGCCTCGTCCCACCTTCCCGACAGTGCGAGTCGATAGGGGTCGGCGGGGACCGTCCGGAGGTCGGGACACCGTCCCGTCGGGGCGAGCCACAACGCCAGGGCGCCCACCCACCACGGGTGGGCCCGATCGTCGGCCAGCCGGAGCACATCGCCCAGCTCGTCGGCGGTCAGCGGCCCATCGCCGCTGATCCATGCCAGCTCGGCCCGCGCCACCGCACACGGGGCGAGCCGGATGAGGTCCCCCGTTCCGACCGCCATCTGCCAGGCCCGCTCGAGCGTGGCGCGGGCCTCGGCGTCGCCCCGGCGGCCCTGGATCAGCCCGAGGCTCACCAGCGCTTGGATCTGCGAGATGCCGGACTGCTCGCTGCGGCGCAGCACCGTCCGGGCGTCTTCGGCCGCGCCGTCCCAGTCGTCCTGCTCGAGGCGGAGCCACGAGCGCATCGCCAGCAGGTACTGCGCGTATCTGAGCAGCTCCCGCTCCTCGGCGAAGCGGAGGGCGACGGCTATGGCGTCGGCCGCCTCAGCGTAGCTGCGCCGCTCCATGTGGTCGTAGGCGAGGTTGAGCGCCGCCCGGCCGGCGTGATCGTCCAGGCCGGCATCCAAGGCGAGCCGGAGCGACTCCCGCAGGAGCACCGGACCGTCGTCCTCGCCGAGCATCGCTCGCGCCGTGCCGACGTTGTTGAGCGCATGGCTCGTCGCTTCGTCGTCACCGAGCCGTCGACCCAGGTCGAGGGCCCGCCGGCCCCACGCCACCGCGGCCTCGCCCTCGTTCGCCAGCATGAACAGCTGCGACAGATTGCTGTACGCCATCGCCAGCTCGTGTCCCGGCGGCAGGGATTCCAAGACCTCGACGGCCGCGTGGGCAGACCGCTCCGCTTCGGTCCGCAGTCCCGCCGCCGACGCGACCCGAGATTGCCAGCGCAGGTTCTCTCCCACTCTCGACCGGTTGCCCAGCGACTCCCACGCCCGGACCGCTGCCCGGCGGGCCTCGAGAGCGTCCTCGGCCCGAAAGGCCCGAAACGCGCTGTCGGCGTACGCCTCGAGGAGCTCGGCCCGTGCGTTCCGGGTCGCCACGCCGGTGGCGAGGGCGGCCTCGAAGTGCCGCGCCGCCTCCCGGTGGGCTCGGGCGGCGGCGGCCAGTCGACCGGCCGCCGCAGAATGGACGGCGACGGCATCGGTGTCCCCGGCCACCACGGCATGGTGAGCCAGCCGTGCCGGATCGGCATCGGTGTCCGCCAGGCGTGCCAGGACGGACTCGTTCAGCCGTATGCGGCGATGCGCTGGCAGCGACGTCTCCACGGCCAGTCGCGCCAGCTCGTGTCGAAACCACATGCCGTCGGCGCCCGATAGCAGCAGTCCCGACGCCCGCGCCTCGTCCCTTCCGGCCGCAGGCTCCACCAACCACGTCTCCGCACGTCCAGGCACGACCGAGACGAGCTCAAGCAGTGCACGCGCCTCAGCCGGAAGCGGCTCCACGCGCGCCATCACGGCGTCCCGGACGGTCGCGGGCACCGCCCCCTCGGGACCGGCGAGCACCTCGGTCAGGAAGAAGGGATTCCCACCCGTGAGGGCGTGGAGCTGCTCCGGCGGCCGGCCCGAGGCCGCGGCCAGCCGGGCCACGGCCGCGGGGCTCAGGGGCTCGAGCGGCACACGCGCCACGGATCGCGCCGGGGTGTGGCCGAGCACGCGGCTGATCGCCCCCGCCGCGGGATCGTCCTCGCGGTAAGTGATCACGATCAGCCCGGTCATCGCCTCCAGGCGCCTCCCGAGCCAGACCAGGAGGTCGAGGCTCGCCTCGTCCGCCCAGTGCACGTCCTCGACCACCAGGACCCGCCGCGGTCGGAGACGGAGGGCGTCGAGGACCGACTCGAAGACCACCTCGCGGGGCGCGTCCTCGGCGAGGAGGGTGGCGAGCCGACCACCGGCGTCCCTGGCGGCGTCACGGATCGGTCCCAGGGGGCGTGGTGTGTGCAGCGGATCGCATCCGCCCCACAGGACCACCGGCGTCGGCACACACTGGGCGAGGAAACGCGAGACCAGCGCCGTCTTGCCGATGCCGGCCTCGCCTGACACGACGACGAGTCGGCCGTGCGTGGCGCTCCTCTCGAACTGGCGGTGCAGCTCGGCCAGCGCCTCGTCCCGCTCCAACAGCTCCACAGTGCTGGGGAGAGGCTACTGCCCCTGTGTCTTCAGCCGTGAGGCGGCGGCGGCAACGGCGACTTCGGCGGCGGCTGTGACTGTGCTTGGGGCGGCGGCCCGGCGACCGGTTGTTGCCAGGGGCCCGGTTGGTGTCCGCCGCCCGGTGGTTGCCAGGCGGTGTGCTTCCCGGCCGATGGCCCCGGGCGGCCGAACACCGACGGTCCTGGCGCCATCTGCGGCGATTCACCGGTCTGCGTGTGCAGGAGCTGGGCGCCGAGCGCGACCGCCCCGCCCGCGACCAGCAGCGCGATCCCGATGCTCGTAGGACTGCTCTCCTGCATGGCGTCGGCGATGATCAGGACGATGCCGAGTGCCACCCCGCCGGCGCCGATGACCGTCGACGCCCGGCGGCCGCTGCGGGCGCCGAGCCATGCCACCAGCAGGCCGGCGACGATCGCTGCGGCGCCGGCGCCCGCCTCCTCGAGGTCCTCGCCGAGGAAGGCGATCCCGGCCGGTATCGCCGCGAGGGACGCCGCGACGAACGGGGTTGCGGTCCCGGCGAACCCCCGCCGGTCGAGCAGGCGGGCGACCACCAGGTAGGCGACCCCGAACACCAGCGAGATGACGCCCAGCGTGGTCGGGTCGGGCTCGTCGCCCTGGCCGGTGAACTCGTCGTTCCCAGTGAACGGATCGTCGGTGGCGAACGGGCTCTCGTCGACGATGGTTTCCTCGAACCCGGCGGAGAACGGCTCCTCCGTGAACTGGAACGCCAGCAGCACCACCGCCACCAGTCCGGCGCCCAGCAGCAACGGACGACCCCGCGCCGGGCCCATCACGTACGACACCAGCCACACCAGCGCCGAGAGGGCCAGGATCCCTTCGGCCGACCAGGGCGGCGTGCCGTCGGCGTCGAACGTCAAGAAGTAGAAGAACGGCGGCACCGCCAAGGCGATGGCGGTCACGCCCGCCGTCGCAGCCGGTGTCTCGGCAAACCAGTGCAGCAGGGCGTAGCCGCCCGCGGCCACCACCAGGCACAGGATGATGCCCGGCACCCGGGACCCGTCGCTGAACCCCTCCTCGCCCACCTGCGCGTCGCCGGAGATGATCACGACGCCCGCGACGGCGAGCGCACACCCGGCGCCGGCGAGCGAGATCCACAACCGGGGCTCGGCTCGCCGTCCAGCCCAGGCGCCCAATCGGGCCAGGAAGCCCTCCCCCTCGGTGACCATCCCGCGACCCTAGGTCGGCCGTCCGAACAAGCCCGGCCACTAGCATCCGGACGATGCCCCCAGCTCGGATCGCGGTACTCGCCTCGGGCAGCGGCACCCTTCTGCACGCCATCGTCGACGACGGTGTGCCCGTGGCGCTGGTGGCGGCGGACCGTCCCTGCCGAGCGCTGGAGATCGCCGCCGAGCGCGACATTCCCACCGAGCTGGTGGAGCGGACCGAGTGGGGCGCGTCCTTCGACCGCGCGGCCTACACGGAGCGTCTCGTCAAGGTGCTGCGGACCCACGCCATCGACCTGGTGGTCATGGCCGGCTTCGGCACCGTGGTGCCCGGCCTCACCGAGGCGTATCCCGGCCGGGTCCTGAACAGCCACCCGGCGCTGCTGCCGGCGTTCAAGGGATGGCACGCGGTGCGGGATGCGCTGGCGGCCGGGGTCAACGTGACGGGCACCACCATCCACGTCGCCACGTCCGAGGTCGACGACGGCCCGATCCTCGCCCAGGAGGCGGTCCCCGTCCTGCCGGACGACACCGAGGAAACCCTGCACGAGCGCATCAAGCAGGTGGAGTGGCGCCTGTATCCCGCAACCATCCGCCGCTTCGTCGCCGACACCTTCGACGACGCGTCCGGTCCAGAGCCCGATCGCCGGGAGGACACGTGAGCGAGCGTCCGTCGAGGGTGACGGGGCGACACGGTGGGAGCGAGCCCGGCCCGAGCGGCCGGGGGAGCGGGCAAGCGACACGCCGGAGCCCGAGCGGCCCGCTGCGAAGCAGCAGGAGCGGGAAGCAATGAGGGCGCTGCTCTCGGTCTACGACAAGGCGGGCATCATCGAGTTCGCCGAAGGGTTGGCCGACCTCGGCTGGGAGCTGGTCTCGTCGGGCGGCACCGCCGCGGCGCTCCGAGACGCCGGCCTCGAGGTCGTCGACACGGCGGACATCACCGGCTTCCCGGCCATCCTCGGGCACCGGGTGGTGACGCTTCACCCCAAGGTGCACGGCGGCATCCTCGCCGACCGCACCGATCCCGCCCACAAGGCCGACCTCGAGGCCCACGGCATCGAGCCGTTCGACCTCGTGGTCGTGAACCTCTACCCGTTCGGCGCCGAGCCCTCGGCGTTCGAGCACGGTGCCACCAGGGCGGAGGAGCTGATCGACATCGGCGGGCCGACCCTGATCCGCGCCGCCGCCAAGAACCACGCGCAGGTCGGCGTCGTCGTGGATCCGGCGGGCTACCGGGCCGTGCTCGACGAGCTCCGGGCGTCCGGATCGCTGTCGGACACGACACGCCGTGAGCTCGCCCGGACGGCCTTCGCGCGCACCGCGGCGTACGACGCGGCCATCGTCGGCTGGTTCGACGACGCCACCGGTTCGGGGGCGCGCGAGCTGCCGCAGTCGCTCCACCTCACGTACCGGCGCGAGCCGCTCGCCCTGCGCTACGGGGAGAACCCCCACCAGCGGGCTGCGCTCTACCGCGCTGAGTCGACCGGCACCGGCGGCGGCGAGCCGTGGTGGGCGGCGATGACCCAGCACGGCGGGATGGCGCTCAGCTACCTCAACCTCTACGACGCCGACGCCGCCTGGCTGCTCGTCCACGACCTGGCGTCCCGGTTCGGCCGGCCGGCCGCGGCCATCATCAAGCACGCCAACCCCTGCGGGGCGGCGATCGCCCCCACCCTGGCCGACGCCTACCAGCACGCCTTCGAATGCGACGAGCGCTCGGCGTTCGGGGGGATCGTGGCCGTGAGCCAGGTGGTCGACGAGCCCACGGTGGACCGCATGGTGGCGGCGGCGCAGGCCGACGTGATCGTCGCCCCCGGCTACGCGCCGGGGACCATCGAGGCCTTGCAGGCCAAGCGGAAGAACACCCGCATCCTCGAGGCCCCGGCGCCCACGCCCGACCGGTGGCACCTGCGCCCCATCACCGGGGGCCTGCTGGTGCAGGATCCCCACCGGTTCGTGGCCGAGCGGGCCGACTGGCGCGTGGTCACCCGGCGGCAGCCCACAGAGGCCGAGTGGAGCGACGCCGAGCTGGCGTGGCGGGTGTGCGGCTGGGTCCGCTCCAATGCCATCGTCCTGGCCAAGGACGGCGCTGCGTGGGGGATCGGCGCTGGCCAGCAGAACCGCGTGGAATCGGGCGAGCTGGCGGCGTCAAAGGCGTCGGGCCGCGCCGCGGGCGGCGCCTGCGCCAGCGACGCGTTCTATCCCTTCCCCGACGGCATCGAGGCCGCCGCCGCTGCCGGGGTGGCAGTGGTGATCCAGCCCGGGCGGCCGACCGGCGTGTCCCGCGACGAGGAGATCATCGCCCGCGCCGACGAGCTCGGGCTCGCGATGGTCTTCACCGGCGAACGCCACTTCCTCCACTAGGAACCGCCGCCGCCCGCTGACCCGCGGGCGACCCGATGTCGATGCTGGCCGAGGTCACGGTCATCAGGTGACCCGCCGGGCCGGCGGGACGTGCCGCTGATGGGCGCCGCTCTCGACCAGCCGCCGCAGCCGGTCGAGCGCATCCCACACGTCGACGAAGCGGGTGGCGATCGGCGCGGGCCCGAGCCGCAGTCGGTCCGGCGCCCGGAAGTCGGGCACGACGCCGGCGACATCGATGAGCGCCTGGGAGATCCGCCAGCCGTCGGCGTGCGCCAGCGCCACGTGCGACCCGCGCCGCTCAGCGGCCCGGGGGCTGGCCAGGCTGAATCCCAGGGGCGTGAGCCACGCGTCGGCGAGATCGACGATCAGCGACGTGAGCGCGATCCCCTTGGCCCGCAGGCGCTCGATGTCCGCATCCGCCAGGAGGGCGACACCGGCGTCGACGCATGCCAGCCCCAGCACGGCCGGCGACCCGGTGAGCCAGGAACCGATCCCGTCGACGGGCCGGTAGCCGGGGCCCATGGCGAACTGGTCGCGCTGGCCGAACCAGCCCCATATCGGCTGGCGCAGCTCCCTCTGCAGGTCGCGGCGCACGTAGGTGAAGGCCGGGGCTCCGGGCCCGCCGTTGACGTACTTGTACGTGCAGCCCACGGCGAGGTCGACGCCCGTGGCGGCGAGCTGGACGGGCACCGACCCGACCGAATGCGACAGGTCCCACACCACGAGGGCGCCGTGCTCGTGCGCCAGCGCCGTGAGCCCGGCCATGTCCGCCAGCGCTCCCGACCCGTAGGCCACGTGCGAGAGGCAGAGCAGGGCCGCGCCGTCGAGCGCCGCCGCGATCGTGTCGGCGTCGGGGCCGTCGACGGGGTCGCTGCGCACCTCCCGGTACTCCAGTCCGTGCCGTGCCGCGAGGCCCTCGAGCACGTAGCGGTCGGTCGGGAAGTTGTCGTCGTCGGTCACGACCGCCCGGGCACCCGGCCGCGCTGCGATCGCCGCCGACGCCGCCTTGTACAGGTTGATGGTGGTGGCGTCTCCCACGACCACCTCCCCCGGCTCGGCCCCCAACAGGTGCCGGGCCAAGGCGTCGCCCACCTGCACCGGCAGGTCGATCCAGGCCTCCCACGACCGGACCAGGCCACCGGCCCAGTCGTCGTCGATGACCTGCAGCAGGCGGCGGCGGGCCCGGTGCGTGAGCCGCCCCAGCGAGTTGCCGTCGAGGTAGAGCAGGTCCGGTTCGGTGTCGATCGACTCGGCGACGAACGGAGCCAACAGGTCGGCGGCGTCGAGCGCCCGGGCCGTGTCGCGATCAGTCGGGTCCGTCGGCACGCTGGGTCGGCCCCGCCGGCTACGTCACGCCGTCAGAACCAGAGGCCGGCCGTGGGTGACCACCACCGTGTGCTCGAACTGGGCCGCGAGGCTGCCGTCGGCGGTGCGGAGCGTCCAGCCATCACCGCCCTCGACGGCGTGGGTGGCGCCCGTCGACAGGAACGGCTCGATGGCGAGCACCAGCCCCTCCCACAGCACCGTGTCGTCGCTGGGGTCCTCGACGCTGGGCACCTGCGGCGGCTCGTGGAGGAACGCCCCGACGCCGTGCCCGCACAGGTTGGCGATCACCCGCAGGCGGTGGCGACGCGCCCGCCGCTGGACGGCCCGGCCGATGTGGCGCAGCGGGCGCCCCGCCCGCGCCGCGGCCGTGGCGTCGCGCTGGGCGAGCCGGGTGGCGTCGAGAAGCCGGCGGGCCACGGGGGACACGCGGCCCACCGGGGCGCTCGCCCCGGTGTCGGACCAATAGCCGTCGAGCTCGGCTGAGACGTCGACGTTGACCAGGTCGCCGTCGCGCATCCGCCGCCACGGCGAGGGGATGCCGTGGGCCGCCTCGTCGTTGACGCTGATGCAGGTCGCGGCCGGGAAGCCGACGGCCAGCTGGGGCGCCGAGCGGGCGCCGTGGACCCGCAGGACGTCGCGGCCGATGGCGTCGAGCTCGCTGGTGGCAACCCCGGGCGCCACCGCCGACAGCATGGTGTCACGGGCCTCGGCCACCGCCCGTCCTACCCGCCTCAGCCCCTCGAGGTCGTCGTCGCCGTCGATGGTCACGGGCGTGGACGGTACCCGAGGCAATGACAGACGGTCTCCAGAGGCCGAGGCAATCGCTGACGGTGTCCGTGCGCGATTGCCTCAACCGTCGCCCACCGTGCGCCATTGCCTCGGGATCACCCCGCCAACGGCGGCACAATGGGGCCCGATGGCCGCACAACTGCTCGCCGGGGCTCCCGTCGCCGAGGCCGTGCTCGCCGACGTCACCAAGCGGGTCGAGGCCCTCGCCGATCGGGGCAAGACGGTGGGGCTCGGCACCATCCTGGTGGGCGACGACGCTGCGTCGGCCGGCTACGTCCGCAAGAAGCACGAGACGTCCGAGCAGGTGGGCGTGGCCAGCCACCACATCGAGGTATCCGGCGACGGCACCCAGGCCGACCTGGTGGCGGCGGTGGAACGGTTCAACGCCGACCCGGCGATCGACGCCTACCTCATCCAGCACCCGGTGCCGCCGCAGTTCGACTTCAACGCCGCCGTGGGGGCGATGGACCCGGCCAAGGACGGCGACGGCCTCCACCCCGTCAACCTCGGCAAGCTGGTGCTGCAGGAGGACGGGCCGGTGCCGGCCACGCCGGCCGGCATCCGCGAGATGTTCGTGCACTACGGCATCGACATCGCCGGCAAGCACGTGGTCGTGTGCGGGCGCGGTCCGACCCTCGGCCGCCCCCTGGCGCTGCTGCTGACCCTGAAGCAGCCGGGCGCCAACGCGGCCGTGACCGTCGTGCACAGCGGGGTGCCCGACCTCGCCGACTACACCCGCCAGGCCGACATCGTGGTGGCGGCCGTGGGCGTGCCGTCGTTCGTGATGCCCGACATGGTCCGACCGGGCGCGGTGGTCGTGAGCGGCGGCATCAGCTGGGAGGGGCGCAGGCTGCTGCCCGACGTCGACGAGTCCGTGGCCGAGGTGGCGTCGTGGATCACCCCCCGGCTCGGCGGCGTCGGTCCCACCACCGTCGCCATGCTGCTGCGCAACACCGTCGAGGCGGCCGCCCGGACCCTCGAGGCTGCGCCGTAGACGTGCCGGCGTGGCGCCGAGAGGGGGAGGCACGCAGTCGCCGCCACCGGGTAGGCTCTCCCGGACCCGGGCCGACATGGGTGGTGCTGTTGCATCCGGCCCGGCGCAGCGCACCAACGCACATCCGATGCATCCGGGGAGTTGACCCATGGCTTCCGCGCCCCAGGACCGCAAATCCGCCAGCAGGATCGTCGATCTGCTGACGGCGGGCCCCACGCTCAGCTTCGAGTTCTTCCCGCCCAAGAACGACGAGGCCGAGCGCCAACTCGAGAAGACCATCCACGAGTTGGCGCCGCTGCGGCCGTCGTTCGTGTCCGTGACCTACGGCGCCGGGGGCTCGACCCGCGACCGCACCCGCGACATCGTGATGCAGGTGAACCGGGAGCAGGTGTTCCCGGCCATGGCCCACCTCACCTGTGTCGGCCACTCGCGTGACCAGGTCGTGGCGCTGCTCGACGAATACGAGGCCGGCGGGGTCCGCAACATCCTGGCGCTCGCCGGTGATCCACCCGCCGACGGCAGCGACCCGGGCGGCGACTTCACCTACGCGCTCGAGCTGGTGGAGCTGGTCCGGAACCATCCCGGCGACTTCTCGGTCGGCGTGGCGGCCCACCCCGAGCTGCACCCCCGCTCGGAGGGCGACCGGGCCCGGGACCGTCGCAACCTGGCCATCAAGCTCGCGGCCGCCGACTTCGGGATCACCCAGTTCTTCTTCGAGTTCGACGACTACCGGCGCATGATCGACGAGCTGGCGGAGCTCGGGTGCACCACCCCGGTCCTGCCGGGCGTGATGCCGCCGGGGGTCGCCCCGCTGAGCGGGCTGGTGCGCATGGCCACCATGAACGGCTCCGTCGTCCCCGTGGCGCTGATCGCCCGCCTCGAGGAGGCCGGCGACGAGATCGAGGCGCGTCGTGACATCGCGGTCGACGTCGCCACCGACCTGTGCCGGTCCCTGCTCGACGCCGGCGCGCCGGGGCTGCACCTCTACGCGCTGAACCGGTCGGAGGCCGTGCTCCGCATCGTCGACAACTTGGGGTTGGCGCCGACCGGCTGAGCGGACTCCGCTTGATTGTCACACCGGCTTCCTAAGGTGTCTGCATGGCAGCGAGAGGGGTGGGAGCGGCGGCACAGCGCAGCGGGCGCAAGAGGTCCCCGACGGCGACCTCGTCGTTCGGCGTGGGCCGACGCGAGAACCACGACTCGGCTGCGTTCTACGCCCGCTTCGCGGCGCCGGCGCTGTCCGACGACGCCGTCGTCAATCCGGCCGGCGTCGTCGACCAGATATACGTCGGCGACAGCCGCTCCATGGACCGCGTGCAGCCGGCGTCCGTGGCCCTGGTGGTGACCTCGCCGCCTTACTTCGCCGGCAAGCAGTACGAGGAGGAGCTGGGTAAGGAGGGCATCCCGGCCTCGTACGCCGAGTACCTCGCGCTGCTGGAGGGTGTCTTCGCGGAGTGCGTTCACAAGCTCGAGCCCGGCGGGCGCATCGCCGTCAACGTGGCCAACCTCGGGCGCAAGCCCTACCGCTCGCTCTCGGCCGACGTCATCGGCATCCTGCAGGACCGGCTGGGGCTGCTGCTGCGGGGCGAGATCATCTGGCGCAAGGCCCGGGGGGCGGGCGGAAACTGCGCGTGGGGGTCGTTTCGCAGTCCCGCCAACCCGGTGTTGCGCGACCTCACCGAGCGGGTGGTGGTGGCATCGAAGGGACGGTTCGACCGGGCGGTCGACCGCTCGCAGCGCGCCGCCGCCGGCCTGCCGCACGAGGCCACACCCTCCGCCGACGAGTTCATGGAGGCCACGCTCGACGTCTGGGAGCTGGCGCCCGAGAGCGCCCGCCGGGTCGGCCACCCGGCACCGTTCCCGGTCGAGCTCCCCCAGCGGCTCATCGAGCTCTACACCTGGCGGGGCGACGTCGTGCTCGATCCCTTCATGGGCGTGGGCTCGGCGGCGGTGGCGGCGGTGCGCACGGGGCGCCACTACCTGGGCTACGACACCGACGAGGCCTACGTCGAGGTGGCACGGCGGCGGGCGGCCGACGAGCTCCAGCGGGTGCTCGCCGGTGGCGGTCCGTCCGAGCCGGCAGGCGACAAGGCGGTGGCGGTCGCCGCGTCGCTGCTTCGCGGCGCCGGCTTCGGGGTCGACGAGCGGGTCCGCAGGAAGGTGGGCGGGGTCGATGTCGCGTTGCTGGCCACCGACCGCGCCGGTCGCGAGTGGCTGATCGAGGTGGTCGGCGGGTTCACGGTCGGCCGCCCCGGGTTGCGCCACGGCGACGTGCTCGAGCGCACGCTGGGCCGGGCGGTGCGCCTGTCCGGGTTCGGGGCGCGGCCCCTCCTGCTGATGGCCACCGACATGCCCGACCGGCGATCGGCGGGAGCGGCGGCGCTGGCCGAGGCCCGGGGGCGCGCGTTCGTCGATGTGCTGCCGATCGAGGTGGCCGAGGCGACCGCCGAGCGCCTCGCTCATTACGCACGGGCCGCACCGCCGCCGCAGCCGGTCGGCGAGCTGCTGGTGCCCGGCTGAGGGTCGATTTCGCGGATGATGTGCGCCACGACGAGCTGGTCGAGCCAACGTGCGACCGGCGGAATCGACCCTCGCTGACCGGCGGATCGGTCGCCCGTGCCCGCTGATCGCACCGAGATCACCGAGATCGTCACCGGGCTGGCCACCTTCGGGGCCAGCGACCTGGGGGCGGCGTTGACTGATCCCCCGGCGGCCTTCGGCGGCGTGGGGCCTGCCCACTGGGATCGCCTACGCGTGCTGCACGGGGAGGGCCGCCACCGGGCGGAGTTCGCAGCGGCGTGGGCCAACGGCCGGGCGTTCCTCGATGCCCGCGACGGCCTTCGGGGCCGCCCGCCCGAGGTTGTCGAGTGGAAGGGTCCGCACCGCCCGCCCGGGGTCGACCCGGTGCCGGCCGACCTGCGGATCGATCACGTCTACCTGGTGAGCTGCAAGTACAACTCCCGCATCACCCTCAATGCCGCGCCGCGATTCGTCTTCGGCGGGTCGAACGGCGCCGCTCCCGACGCTCGCGCCGACTGGTTCGCCGAGGTTGCCCCGCGGGAGGCGCAGGCGCTGTACGAGATCGTGCGGTTCGAGACCGGAATGGTCGGCTCGCTGCCCGATCGGGTGACCGACCTGTCACCCGCCGAGCGCCGCGACCTGGCGCGTGCCCTCGGGCGGGGCGCATGGACGTCGCCGGCGGCGGCCGAGGCGTACGCAGCCCTGTCGGCCGTCGTGGCCGACGGGTCGGCCAGGCGCTGGCGCGATCGGCTGCGGGCGCACCGGGCGCGCGAGGCCACGCTGTGGCGCTTCCTCCGGGTGGCGGCGGCCACATACTTCGTGCTCGGAACCGACGGGGACCGCATGGTGCGGGTCCGGGTCGGCAGCCCCTGGGACTGGCGGCAGGCCTTCCGCCTGCGCCGCTTCGACGTCGAGCCCGTCGCCGCGCGCCAGCCCCTGGTGCGGTGGACGGCGACGATCGACGACCGCGAGGCTGGCTGTCCACGCAGAATCACCGGCCACATCGAGGTCCGCTGGAGTCACGGCCGGTTCGCCCAACCCCCGGAGGCCAAGGTGTACCTGGATACGCCGCCCCACCTGGTCGCGGGCTACTGGCCGCTCTCCTGAGTCGCCGACTGGCGGCGGTTGCCGACGGCTTCCTGGCGCAGACCTGGTCGATGAGCAACCAATTCGGCGCCAGGAACGCGACGAATCCGCCTACGACGTGAGGCTCATGGCCTTGTTCAGGTTCGTGTCGAGCGCGTCCAGGAACTCGTCGGTGGTGAGCCAGGGCGTGTCGCCGCCCACGAACAGGGCCAGGTCCTTGGTCATCTGACCGCTCTCGACGGTCTTCACGCACACGTCCTCGAGCGTGGTGGCGAACCGTCCGACCTCGGGCGTCTGGTCGAGCTTGGCCCGGAAGTTCAGGCCCCGGGTCCAGGCGAAGATCGACGCGATGGGGTTGGTCGAGGTCTTCTCGCCCTTCTGCCACTGCCGGTAGTGCCGGGTCACGGTGCCGTGCGCGGCCTCGGCCTCACAGGTCTTGCCGTCGGGCGTCAGCAGCACGGACGTCATGAGCCCCAGCGACCCGAACCCCTGCGCCACCACGTCGGACTGCACGTCGCCGTCGTAGTTCTTGCACGCCCATACGTAGCCGCCCTCCCACTTCATGACCTGCGCGACCATGTCGTCGATGAGGCGGTGCTCGTAGGTCAAGCCGGCGGCGTCGAACTCGGCCTTGAACTCCTCCTCGAACACCTCCTGGAACAGGTCCTTGAAGCGGCCGTCGTAGGCCTTGAGGATCGTGTTCTTGGTGGACAGGTAGACGGGGTACTGGCGCTCGAGGCCGTAGCGGAACGACGCCCGGGCGAAGTCCCGGATCGAGTCGTCGAAGTTGTACATGCCCAGGGCGATGCCGCCGCCCGGGAATTCGGCGACCTTGTACTCCATCGGCTCGCCGCCGTCCGCCGGGGTGTAGCTGATGGTCAGGGACCCCGGTCCGGGCACGACGAAGTCGGTGGCCTTGTACTGGTCGCCATGGGCATGACGGCCGATGACGATCGGCTTCGTCCAGCCCGGCACGAGCCGCGGCACGTTGGAGCAGATGATCGGCTCCCGGAACACGACGCCGCCCAGGATGTTGCGGATCGTGCCGTTGGGCGAGCGCCACATCTTCTTCAGGCCGAACTCCTCGACGCGGGCCTCGTCCGGCGTGATGGTGGCGCACTTCACGCCCACGCCGTGCCGCTTGATCGCATTGGCGGCGTCGACGGTGATCTGGTCGTCGGTCTCGTCGCGCTTCTGGATCGAGAGGTCGTAGTAGAGCAGTTCGATGTCGATGTAGGGGAGGATCAGCTTGTCCTTGATGAACTGCCAGATGACCCGTGTCATCTCGTCCCCGTCGATCTCCACGACGGGGTTGGCGACCTTGATCTTGGCCATGCGCGATCTTCTCCGATGAGGAACTTGTATCGAACTTGTACAGCTTAGGGGGATCCCCGTCTCCGGCGGCCACTCACGTTACGTTTTCGGCGTCGCCGATCTGGAACGACGGTGCCCAGGGCGTATCCACCAGCCAGGGAGCGGCCGTGGCTTCGAAAGCGGGAGGAATCGCCGTTCTGGTGTTGTTCGGCCTTGCCGCCCTCGGGTCAACCGACTCCGGCTGCGATATCGGCAACGGTGGCGACGGCGACGGCGACATCGACTTCGACAGCAACGCGCCGACGTGCAATGGCGTCGTCGTCGTGGAGACGGCGTCCGAGAACGCTCAGGTGCCGGGCGATACCTCGCTGATCGGATCGGACGGTTCCGCCAACTGCGTCATGCATGAGGGAAGCGGCGACGACGAGGCCATCCTCGTGCTACAGAGCGCGCTGGTCCGATGTAACGGGCAGAGCGTCGGTGTCGACGGGAACTTCGGGGCGGAAACCACCCAGGCGCTGATGAACGTCCAGCAGCAGCATGGCGTCACTGCCGACGGCGCCTACGGGCCGGCGACACTCGCGGTCATGGGCTGGCCGAGCACCGGATCCGGTGGCTGCGTGTCGGGCGTGTCGGCCAGTTCGAACGTCATCGACGAGTCGTCCTGACGCCGCCGGGTCCACCGCCAGCAACCCTTGCGGCCGGCATCCGTCGGCGAGACCATGCGCCCGTGCCCTGGGTGCCGATCGACGACCCCCGTGACCCCCGAATCGCGCCCTTCGTGGGCCTGCGCGATCGCGAGCTGGCCCGCCGGGTTGTGCCGGGCAGGCGCGGGGTGTTCATCGCCGAGGGCGACGTCGTGGCGGAGCGCGCGGCCCGCGCCGGCTACGAGCCGCTGGCGGTGCTGGTCGACGCCACCCGCACCGATCCGCTGCCGCCCGGCATGGATGCTGGCGTGCCCGTCTACGCCGCGACCCCGGCGGTGCTGCAGCGCATCACCGGGCTCGGCGTCCACCGCGGCCTGCTCGCCTGCTTCGAGCGGCGCCCGCCCCCGCCAGCGGCCGAGGTACTCGACGCCGCCCGGCGGGTGGTGGTGCTGGAGCGGGTGAGCAACCCCACGAACCTGGGCGTGATCCTGCGCTCGGCCGCTGCCCTGGGCATGGACGCCGTCCTGCTCGATCCCACCTGCAGCGATCCGCTCTACCGCCGCACCGCGCGCGTGGCGATGGGCGAGGGCTACGGATTCCCGTGGGCCTGGATCCCGCGCCTTCCGGGCGGCCTCGATGTGCTGCGCGCGCACGGCTTCCGCCTGATCGCCCTCACGCCCGGTGACGGCGCCGTTCCCCTCGACGAGCTGGCCCTCGGCGGTGCCGGCGACGGGGGAGTCGACCGGCGCGACGAGCGGCTGGCGCTGCTGTTCGGTGCCGAAGGGCCGGGGCTGTCGCCGGGGACCCTGGCCGCCGCCGACGTCCAGGCCGGCATCCCCATGCGGGGCGGGGTCGACTCGCTCAACGTGGGCGTGGCGGCGGGCATCGCCTTCTGGGTGCTCGGGCGGGCCGGCCGGCACCGGGACTGACGGTCCCGAGGCGGCGGGCGCATGTCTCGCGGCCGCTTGACCGCTGGGTCAGGAACGGCGCTAGCGTCGAGTCACGACGCCCCACCTCGGAGGTTCCGCCGTGCAGGTCCACGACAAGCTCTACATCGACGGCGCCTGGGTGCCGTCCAGCGGTTCGGACACGATCGACGTCCACGACTCGACCAACGGCGAGGTCATCGCCCAGGTGCCTGCGGGCACGGCCGACGACGTCGACGCCGCGGCGAAGGCCGCTCGCGCCGCTTTCGAGTCCTGGTCGCAGACGACGCCCGAGGAGCGGGCCAAGTACTGCACCCGCATTGCCGAGGGCCTGGGCGCCCGCATGGACGAGATCGCCACCGTGGTCACCCGCGAGGCGGGGATGCCCAAGTGGCTGAGCCTCATGATCCAAGCCGGGCTGCCGATCAACTCCTTCAACACGGCCGCGCAACTGGCAGAGAACTACGAGTACGAGAGCCAGCTGGGCAACAGCGTCATCAGGCGGGAGCCCGTGGGCGTGGTAGGGGCCATCACGCCGTGGAACTACCCGCTGCACCAGGTCGCCGCCAAGGTCGCCTACGCGATCGCCGCCGGCTGCACCGTGGTCCTCAAGCCCAGCGAGGTGGCGCCGCTCGACGCCTTCATCCTGGCCGAGGTGATCCACGACTCCGGGCTGCCCGCCGGGGTGTTCAACCTGGTGATCGGCACCGGCCCGGTCGTCGGGGAGGCCATCGCCCTCAATCCGCAGATCGACATGGTGTCGTTCACCGGGTCGACCCGTGCGGGCAAGCGGGTGGCCGAGCTCGCGGCGCAGACCCTCAAGCGGGTGGCGCTGGAGCTGGGGGGCAAGTCGGCCAACGTGCTGCTCGACGACCTCGACGACGCGGCGTTCGAGAATGCCGTGCGTGACGGCATCGGCAAGTGCTACCTCAACCAGGGCCAGACCTGCACCGCGCTGACCCGCATGCTGGTGCCGGCGTCCCGGGTTGCCGACGCCGAACGCATCGCCGCCGACGAGGTGGCGGCCAACTACCAGCCGTCGGACCCGTTCGCCGACGGCGCCCGGCTCGGACCGCTGTCGAGCCAGGCCCAGGTCGAGCGGGTGACGGGCTACATCCAGAAGGGCATCGACGAGGGCGCCAAGCTGGTCACCGGCGGACCCGAGCGGCCGGAGGGCTTCGAGGAGGGCTACTACGTGCGGCCGACGGTGTTCTCGGACGTGAGCAACGACATGACGATCGCCCAGGAGGAGATCTTCGGGCCGGTCCTGTCGATCATCGCGTACGAGGACGAGGACCAGGCGGCACGCATCGCCAACGACTCGGTCTACGGGCTGTCCGGCGGTGTGTGGTCCGCCGACGCCGAGCGGGCGCAGGCGTTCGCCCGCCGTATCCGCACCGGCCAGATCGAGGTGAACGGTGGCGCCTTCAACCCCAGCGCACCGTTCGGTGGCTTCAAGAACAGCGGTTACGGTCGCGAGTACGGACCGCACGGCTTCGAGGAGTTCCTCGAGATCAAGGCGATGCAGCTCTAGGTCTGCGGCGGACGCCCACCACCGGCAGGGAGCGCCCACGGGCGCTCCCTTGCCGCGTCTTTGAAGGAAAAACGGGCCTCAGCCCCGAAAAGGCTTCAAAGACATGGTCTGGCTCCCCGGCGGCGCCGCATCGTAGGGTCGGCCCCCATGAAGGATCCTGTACGTGTCGCCGTCACCGGGGCTGCCGGCCAGATCGGCTACGCCCTGCTGTTCCGCATCGCCAGCGGTCAGATGCTGGGCGACGACCAACCGGTGATCCTCCAGTTGCTCGAGATCCCCCAGGCCTTCGGCGCGCTCGAGGGCGTGTGCATGGAGCTCGACGACTGCGCCTTCCCGCTGCTGGCGGACGTCGTGGGCACCGACGACGCCGGCCGCGCCTTCGATGGCGTCAGCTATGCGCTCCTCGTCGGCGCCATGCCCCGCAAGGCGGGCATGGAGCGGGCCGACCTGCTGTCCGCCAACGGCGCCATCTTCACCGCTCAGGGCAAGGCCATATCCGAGAACGCGGCCGACGACGTGCGGGTGCTGGTCGTCGGCAACCCCGCCAACACCAACGCGCTGATCGCCATGAACAACGCACCCAGCGTCCCCGGCGAGCGGTTCTCCGCCATGACCCGGCTCGACCACAACCGGGCCAAGGCCCAGCTGGCCCGCAAGGCCGGCGCCCACATCGCCGACGTCGCCAGGATGACGATCTGGGGCAACCACTCGGCGACGCAGTACCCCGACGTGTTCCACGCCGAGATCGCCGGCAAGCCCGCGTTCGACGCCATCGGCGGTGACCGCGGCTGGCTCGAGCACGAGTTCATCCCCACGGTGCAGCAGCGGGGCGCCGCGGTGCTCGAGGCCCGCGGGCTGTCGTCCGCGGCGTCGGCGGCCAATGCCGCCATCGAGCACGTGCGCGACTGGGCGCTCGGGTCGCCGGCCGACGACTGGGTGTCGATGGCGGTGCCGTCCGATGGCAGCTATGGCGTGCCCGAGGGCCTGGTCTCCGGCTTCCCCTGCACCACCGCAAGCGGCGATTACCAGATCGTGCCGGGCCTCGACCTCGACGACTTCAGCCGCAGGCGCATCGACGCCTCGGTGGGCGAGCTGGCCGGCGAGCGCGACACCGTGGTCGGGCTCGGCCTGATCTGAGCGGCATCGGCCCGGGGGTACCGGCCCGGCCGCTCGTTCCGGCGTTCGGACGTGCCGGTTCGCAGCGTTTCGGGACGCCGGTTCGGTCGGAGTGCCGCCGCAGGGCGTTCCGGGGTGGCCTACTTCAGGAAGCGGCTCGTGGTGTTGTCCGCCAGCACCTTGCCGCCGGTCTGGCAGGTGGGGCAGTAGTTGACCGTGTAGCTGCGGTACTCGACGGCGCGCACGATGTCGCCGCACACCGGGCAGGGCTCGCCGGTGCGGTGGTGGACGCCGCCCGGGCGGTCCGCCGACGACGACATGTCGTCGCGGGTGCGCTCGTAGTCGAGTGACTCGTCGATGCACTCGCCCATTGCGGCGTGAAGGCGCTTGACCTCGTCGGGCGTCAGCTTGGCGGTGTTGGCGAACGGCGACAGCTGGGCCCGGTGGCACATCTCGTTGGCCAGGCGCCGGCCGATGCCCGCCAGGATCCCCTGGTCGCGCAGCCAGCCGTGCAGGCGCATCGAGTTGTCGGCCAGCAGGCGGGCCATCGTGGGCTCGTCGAGCATGTTGGCCTCGGGACCGAGGGTGTCGAGGGGTGGCTGGCTCAGTGGATCGCCGGCCACGACCCACACCCCGGCCTTGCGCTCGGTGCCCGCCTCGGTGAGCAGCAGCGCGCGCCCGTCGGCGAACCGCCATCGTCCCTGACCGTTCCGGGGCCGGGCTGCCTGCTTCTCGTCGACCCGCAGGCGCCCACCCTGCATGAGGTGGACCACGAACGTGCACGGCTCGAAGCGCAGCAGCAGGTGTTTGCCCCGCCGGCCGACGGACTCGAGGGCGTGCCCCTGCGCCGACTCCGGGCCCGGCGTCGCCGTCTTGAGCACAGTGAACGCCAGGGGCGTGAATCGCTGGAGCACGGCGCCCCCGAACGCCTCGGTCAGGCGCTCGGCGTGGGCCTGGACTTCGGGCATCTCGGGCACGGTCGCTGCATCCTACGGGCCTTGGGTCCGAGCGCGGACGCCGCCCAGGGCGTCGCCGATCGTCGACAACGCCTTCTGGTGGCGAATCAGCGCACCCAGGTCGCCGCCCACTCGCAGGCGCCCTTCCACGAAGGCTCGCTGTGCACCCAGCTCGCCAGCGGCGATCTGCGCGGCAGTGGCGTAGTCGGTGGTGAACCGCAGGTCGGGATCCACGGCCGGACCATCGGCCAGGCCGACGTCCCCGTCGTCGATGGTGACGTGCCAGCGGATGGTCCCCCGGGGCCCGCCGATGACCACGTGCTCGACCGTGAGCCTGACGCCGGCGGTGGCGCTATGGAGATTGGCATCGCCGGCGACGGCCAATCGGGCGGCCTCCATCCACTCGCGGCTCAGGTACTGCACCGGGCGGAAGCTACCGCCCTACCTCCACGCGCCGGGTCTGGAACCGGCTGAAGGTTTGCCCCGACGACGTTGCGCGTGGGCCCTCTACGTCGAGTCCCGCAACCGCTCGCGCCGCCGGTGCTCGATGAACGTCTGCGGCAACCGCCACCAGGTCCGGGCGTATCGCGCCAGACTCGGCGAGTGACCGAACTCATACCCGCCGGGTTGACCGCCGCCGACGAGTCCTACCACATCCCGGGAGAGGGCGATTGGTGGGGCGAGTCGTGGTACTACGACTTCGCCACACGCGACGCGACGCTCGGCGGCTATGTGCGCTTGGGTTTGTATCCCAACCAGACGATGGCCTGGTACTGGGCCTGCGTTGTGGGCGAGGGCCGGCGCCTGGTGACGGTGGTCGACCACGACGTGCGGCCGCCGCGCCCGCCGTCGCTCGAGGTCCGCGCCGAGGGCCTCTGGGCCGACCACAACATCGAGACGTCGTTCGACCACATCTCGCTCGGCTGCGAGGCCTTCGCCCTGGGGCTGGACGATCCCGCCGCCATGTACGACCCCCACGGGCCGCCGGTCGGCGACCGGGTGGCGTTCGGGCTCGACCTCGAGTGGGAGACCGATGGCGCCGCCTACGTGTACCCGCCGGGCACCACCCGCTACGAGGTGCCGTGCCGGGTCCACGGCGTGGTGCTGGTGGGCGACGAGCGCATCGAGGTCGACGCCATCGGCGAGCGCGACCACTCGTGGGGCACGCGGGATTGGTGGACCCTCGGGTGGACATGGTCGGCCGGCTGGCTCGACGACGGCACCCGCTTCCACGGCACCACCGTGCGGCTGGGAGACGACGTGGTGCCGTATCACCCCGGCTTCGTCCAGCCGCCGGGCGCACCGCTGGCGGGCGTCGAGCACACCACGGCGACCTGGGTGCCCGGAGGCCACGGGTTCCCCGCGTCCGCCACCGTCGGCTACGACGACCTCCACCTCGAGGTCGAGCCGGTGGCGTTCGCCCCGGTCCTCCTCGAGGACGGCGCCGGCAGGGTGTCGCGCTTCCCGCGGGCACTGTGCCGGTTCCGGGACGCCGCCACCGGCCGGACCGGCGCCGGCTGGGTCGAGTGGAACCAGCCGCAATAGCGCACCCCCTGGTCGCTACCGATAGCCTCTCCAGATGCTCGGACGAGTGCTCGCCGCTGGGGGCCTGCTCGACCCGAAGAGCCTCATCGACGACATTGGTCTCTGGGGTGTCTTCGCGGTCGTCTTCGCCGAGTCGGGGATGCTCGTCGGGTTCTTCCTGCCGGGCGACTCGCTGCTGTTCACCGCCGGGTTCCTGGCGTCGGCGCCGTCGAGCGTCGACGAGGCGCTGCACCTGCCCCTCGGGTGGCTCCTCGTGGGGACGTTCATCGCCGCCGTGGCCGGCGACCAGGTGGGCTACGTCATCGGCCGGCGGGCGGGACCGGCGATCTTCAGCCGCCCCGACTCGCGGTTCTTCAAGCAGGAGAACGTCGACAAGGCCCACGCGTTCTTCGAGCGCTACGGGGCCAAGACCATTGTCCTGGCTCGCTTCGTGCCGGTGGTGCGCACCTTCGTGCCGGTCGTCGCCGGGGTGTCGAACATGCAGTACCGCACGTTCGTGACGTTCAACGTGGTCGGCGGGCTCCTGTGGGCGATCGGGGTGACGCTGCTCGGCTACTTCCTCGGCCAGGTGGACTTCATCGAGGAGAACCTCGAGCTGGCGATCCTCACCATCGTCGCCATCTCGGTGCTGCCGATCGCGCGCGAGCTCTGGCTGTCGCGCCGGCAGCGTCGCGCCGAACCGCCCGTGGCGCAGCCGGAGGTCGACCGCACTGGCGCCTAGCACCCGCGGCGATGAGATCTGTCGTGACCGGGTCGGCGGGCTTCGTCGGCTGGCGTGCTCGGGTGGCAGCCGGAGGTGTCGCTGGACGACGGCGTCAAGCTGCAGGTGGTGGACCAGCTCGGCGGCCGGTGGCGGTCGCTAAGGCGGCGAACCCTGATCGCCCATCCCATCGACGAACGCGGCCCACGAACCCGCGGCGGCGTCCCGCGGGCTCATCTCGGCGACCGGCAGCGGCCACGAGATGGCCAGGTCGGGATCGTCGTAACGCACCGCGCGGTCTTCGCTAGGGTCGTGCTCCCTGTCGATCCGGTAGCAGACGTCGGCCACATCGCTCAGGACCTGGAAGCCGTGCAGCAGGCCAGAAGGGATGTACACGTGCCAGAACTGCTCGTCGTCGAGCCGGAAGGTCTCGTGCCGGCCGAACGTGGGCGACCCGGAGCGTGCGTCCACCACCACGTCGTGGATCACACCCCTAGCGCAGCGCACGAGCTTGGCCTCGCCCTGTCCGACCCGCGTGTGGAGCCCGCGCAGCGTGCCGAGGGTGGAGCGGGACTGCGAGTCCTGGACGAACGAGGCCGGGTCGACACCGTGCGCGGTCGCCACGGCGGCATCGAACGTGCGAGTGAAGAATCCCCTGTGGTCGCGATGGGGCGTGGGAACGAACACGAGCACGTCCGCCAACGCTGTTGTCCGCACCTGCATCCCGCCATCTTGGCAGCCCCGGTGCGGGGGTCGAACAGTTGATCGAGCCTCATCGCTGCCGCTCGTGCCGCGGCTCGGATGGAGAGATCGTGCTCGATCTCGGCGATCAACCGGCCGCCGACCACTTCCCCGCCGTCGAAGAGCCCGGGCCCGATCCCGCCTACCCGTTGCAGATGTGGCTGTGCGCCACCTGCGGGCTGGCGCAGCTGTTGGTCGACCCGACGGTGCCCGAGGAACCTCGGGGTGCCGAGCCTGCAGCGCTCGTGGAACAGGCGGAGGACGCCGTCGACCGGGTGGCGCTCGCCGGCTGGCTGCCTGCGGGAGGACGCACGGCCGAGTACGGCAGCCCCCACGGCGGCTCCTGGTTGGCGCTGCTCGCAGCTCGCGGGCTGGCACTGGTGGGTGACGGCGCGAGGGCCGACGTCGTGCTCGACTGCTTCGGGCTCATGCACAGCGCCGACCAGGCGGCGGCGCTGGCCGAGCGGGCGGCGCGGGTGGCGCCCGGCGGCGTTCTGCTGCTGCAGTACCACTCGCTGGCCACAATCATGCGGCTCGGCCAGTGGAACTCGTTGCGGCACGGCCATTACGCGTACTACTCGACGACCGCGCTGGGTCGCATGCTGGCGGAGGTCGGCTTCGCCCCACGCCAGGCCTGGCGCTTCGACCTTTACGGGGGAACCGTGCTGCTCGCCGCCACCCGCGGCGGCGACGCCGAGGACGAGGGCGCCGCCGACACCGGCCCGGACGCCAGCGTCGGCGATCTTCTGGCCGAGGAGGCGGCCCTGGGCGTGGAGGACCCGGCCAGCGTCCGCGCCCTGCAGGACAGCGCCGTGTCCCGTGCCGAAGCGCTGCACCAGTGGCTGGTCGAACAAAGGGCAGCCGGATGCACCGTGCTGGGCTACGGCGCCGCCTCGCGCGCGGTGGCCCTGCTCTGCCGCGCCGGCGTCGACCGCAGCCTGCTCGGCGCCGTGGCCGACGCGTCGCCCGCCAAGCACGGTCGCCGCATGCCAGCGACGGACATCCCGGTGGTCGCACCGGCGGAGCTGATCGCGGCGCGCCCCGACGTCGTGGCCCTATTCCTGCCCGATCTGATGCGGGAGATGCGGCAGACCCTGCCGGAGGTAGAGGCCGCCGGCGGCCACTGGGTCGACGTGGAGGCGCTCGGGTCGAAGGCAGCCGCGCGGCTGACAGGAAAGTCGTCGCTTCAGCCCTCGCGGCTGAACACCAGTTCTCCCCGCGCCTCGGTACCGTCATTGAACATCTCGACGATTCGTTCCGGCATGGGGCTGAGGTCGGAGGCGCGCATGAAGTCGCGGATCGACGACCCCGAGCAGTGGACGTCGACGTTGGGCGCGCTCCGTGCGGCCTCGATGTCACCGATGTGCACAGTGCGGAAGTCGATCGAGAAGCGCGTGCGCCCCGAGTGGTTCGGCACACTCGAGTGGAGGTGCTGCCCGGAGAACTCGATGAGGCCGCCGACCGGGGTGACGAAGACGAGGGGGTTCCGGAGGTCGACGCCAACGGTGGGCCCCGGCAGCGGTCGGGCGTCGCTGCCGACGTTGGCCGACGCCGCGGCACGGTGCTTCTGGTTCCACTCGTAGTAGTTGTAGGTATCCGACGTGTTCAGCACCTCGGTGGCGAAGTAGTCCTGGTGGAACGCCATCGCGTTGCCCGCCACAATCGGGTAGACCGGCATCCAGAAGTTGAGCTGGCTGAGCGGCGCCGAATACCAGGTGTCGCGGTGGGGATGCCAGGCGTACGCGATGCCGGACGTGAGGTACCCACCGGACGTCGACGTGCGCAACCTGGGGACGTCGAAATACGTCTGATCGAGATCACACCCGCGACGCTCCAGGACGGTGCGCAGGAGCTCCTTCGACCGGGGATGGTGGATGAAGCGGGGCTTGAGCGCCGAGAGGATCTCGATGTAGCGCTCGACGGGCATGTGCTCCTGCGCCGTCTCGGGGTCGAGCCCAGCGAAGGCCTCCTCGGCCAGTTGCTGGGCGAATGCACAGAACCCCCGTGTTGCCTCGTCGGGCGACGTCAGGAAGATGTCGCCCTGGTAGAGAGCCGCTCGCTGCTCGTCGTCCGTGAGCGCCGCATCATGGTGCACTGAAGTCATGCCGCCCGCCTTTTCCCTGATCACGCGCCGCCAAGGGGATGGCCGTAGCCCGCTCCGGAGTGAGCCAGGATGCCGGATTTGGCGGAAGATGACAAGCTTGCGGACGGCCCGCTGGCCCCTCGGCGGGTGATCGGGACAGATGGGAACGGACAGAGGACGACGGAAATGCGGGCAGGATCGGACACCGTCCTGGTGACGGGCGCCAGCGGCTTCATCGGGCGAGCGCTCGTCCGGCGGCTCGTCGCTGACGGCTACACCACCGTGTGCACGGCCCGCCGTCCGGCCGACGACGTCGTCGAGGGCGCGGCGTGGGTTCCCGGAGATCTGACCGATCACTCCTTCGTCGAGCGGCTCGTCGCGCAGGCGAGACCGGCGGTCGTGTTCCACCTGGCCAGCCAGGTCACGGGTTCCCGGTCGATCGGAGTGGTGCCAACCACCCTGGCCAACAATCTTGTGGCAAGCGTCAACGTCCTCGAGGCCGTCACGAACGCCAGCTGCGACCGCGTGGTGCTCATCGGCTCGGGCGACGAGCCCGGGGCCGACGGCACGCCCTGCTCGCCCTATGCAGCCACCAAGTGGGCAGTCGGCGGCTACGCCCGCATGTTCCTTTCGCTGTACGGCACCCCGGTCACCACGGCCCGCCCGTTCATGGTGTACGGACCGGACCAGCCGGACACGTCGAAGGTTGTCCCCTACACGATCACGTCCCTGCTCCAGGGCGAAGCGCCGAATCTGTCCAGCGGTCAGCGGTTGTGCGATTGGGTGTACATCGACGACGTCGTCGACGCCCTCGTGGCGCTGGCGGACCCGGCGGAAGCGATCGGCCGGGTCCTCGACGTCGGATGGGGGCGCCTGGACACGGTGCGGCACGTCGTCGAGACGCTCTCGACTCTCGTCGGTGTGGGCATCGAGCCGGTGTTCGGCGGCCTCCCCGACCGGCAGGGCGAGACCGAGGCGATGGCCGACGTGGCTGAGACCACCCGCGTCTGCGGATGGAGGCCGTCGACCGATCTGTACGAGGGCCTGAAGCGAACCGTCGCCTGGTACTCGTGAATCGCAGCCGATCCGCTTGGGCCGCCACGGGTCCCCGCAGCGAGCGCGCCCGTTAAGCGACCCCTCAGCTCTCCTTCAGGACTGCTTCAAGCCGTCCGGTGACACTGACGCCACCGGATGACGAACAAGGGCGGCATAGTGGATTCAGTTCCTCCGCGTTCAAGCACGGCGCGCCGTGGCTTCGACGCGACCTCGACGGATGCAGTGCGGTCTCGTGACGGTGCGACCGGTGGACCGTGCCGATTCTGCGGGGCTGAGCTCCGGCACACCTTCGTCGACCTGGGCATGTCACCCCTGTGCGAGAGCTATGTCGAGTCCAGCCGTGTGAACGCCATGGAGGCGTTCTACCCCCTGCGGGTCTACGTCTGTGAGCAGTGCTTCCTCGTGCAGCTACAGGAGTACGTCACCGCCGAGGACATCTTCACGGAGTATGCCTACTTCTCGTCGTACTCCGATTCGTGGCTCGCCCACTGTCGCGACTACGTCGAGCGGATCTCCGAGCGGCTGCAGCTCTCATCCGACAGCCTGGCTATCGAGCTGGCCAGCAACGATGGCTATCTGCTCCAGTGGTTCGTCGAGAAGGGTATCCCCGTTCTCGGCATCGAGCCGGCCCTCAACGTGGCCAAGGTGGCCGAGGACAAGGGCGTTCCCACGCTCACCGAGTTCTTCGGCGCCGAACTGGCGTCGAAGCTAGCCGGCGAGGGGACCACGGCGGACCTGATCATCGGCAACAACGTGCTCGCCCAGGTGCCGGATCTGAACAGCTTCGTCGCGGGCATCGCCACCCTGCTGCGGCCGGAGGGGGTCGTCACCATCGAGTTCCCCCACCTGCAGCAGCTCGTCGAGCAGAACCAGTTCGACACCATCTACCACGAGCACTTCTCATACTTCTCGCTGGTGTCGGCCGAGCGGATCTTCGCGGCCCACGGGCTGCGGATCTTCGACGTTGACGAGCTGTGGACCCACGGTGGCTCCCTCCGGATCTACGCGTGCCACGCGGCCAACCCACGGCTCAGGGAGTCGGCGGCCCTGGCCGCCCTTCGGGCGCGCGAGCTCGCAGCCGGCTATGCCGAGATCGGGACGTACTCGGTCTTCGAGGAGCGGGCACGGGAAACGAAGCGGAAGCTCCTCGAGTACCTGATCGACGCGAAGCGAGTAGGCAAGACCGTCGTCGGCTACGGCGCTCCGGGCAAGGGGAACACCCTCCTCAACTACTGCGGGATCCGCACCGACTTCATCGACTTCACGGTGGATCGCAACCCGTACAAGCAGGGGAGTTACCTGCCGGGTACGCACATCCCGATCCATGCGCCGGAGAAGATCGCCGAGGTCGAGCCCGACGTGATCCTGATCCTCCCCTGGAACTTCAAGGACGAGATCATCGAGCAGCTTGCCTATGCGCGCGCCTGGGGCGCCGAGTTCGTGGTTCCGATTCCCGAAGTCACGGTCTATTGAGCGAGGAGGTTGAGCCATGAAGGTCGTCCTCTTCTGCGGGGGCCTGGGGATGCGCATGCGGGAGTACTCCGAGACGATCCCCAAGCCCATGGTGCCGATCGGCTACCGGCCGATCATGTGGCACCTCATGCGCTACTACGCCCACTTCGGGCACAAGGACTTCATCCTCTGCCTCGGCTACCGCGGCGACTCGATCAAGGAGTACTTCCTCAATTACAAGGAGTGGCTCTCGAACGACTTCGTGCTCACGGGCGGCGGTGCGGATGTCGAGCTCCTGTCGAGCGACATCGACGACTGGCGGATCACGTTCGTCGACACCGGCACCCACTCCAACATCGGTGAGCGTCTGAGGGCGGTCCGCCCGCACCTCGAGGGCGAAGAGGTCTTCCTCGCCAACTACAGCGACGGCCTCAGCGACGTGCCCCTCGATCGGGTCGTCGACTACTTCCACGACAGTGGCGGCATCGCCTCCTTCGTCTCGGCCACGCCCAGCCACAGCTTCCACGTCGTGGCCGCCTCGGATGACGGCGTGGTCAAGGCGATCGAGGACGTGACCTCGGCGGGCGTCTGGATCAACGCCGGGTTCTTCGTGATGAGCACCCGGATCTTCGATTACCTCGGGCCGGGTGAGGAGCTCGTCCGAGAGCCGTTCCAGCGGCTCATCGACACCTCGGCCCTGACGACGTACCGCCACGAAGGCTTCTTCGTGCCCATGGACACGTTCAAGGACCGGCAGGTCCTCGAGGACCTCTACGCCCAGGGAAGCCCGCCCTGGGAGCTCTGGCGATCCGGGCCCGCCTGATGCTCCCCTTGGCGTTGATCGAGCCCCGGGAGGACGCGCTCGAGATCCTGTGCCTCGGAGCTCATTGCGACGACATCGAGATCGGGTGCGGCGGGACCGTCCTTCGTCTTGTCGAGCAGTTCCCGGCCGCGCGCTTCCATTGGGTCGTGCTCAGCTCGAACGACGTGCGGGCGCCCGAGGCTCAGCGCGCCGCCGAGCACTTCCTGGCCGGTGCCGGCAAGCAGGACATACGCATCGAGCGCTTCCGGGAGAGCTACTTCCCCTGGGTGGGCGCCGAGATCAAGGACTACTTCGAAGAGCTCCGGGCCGACGTGGATCCCGACCTCATCCTCACGCACCACCGCCACGACCGGCACCAGGACCATCGCCTGGTGGCCGAGCTGACGTGGAACACGTGGCGTGACCATCTGATCCTCGAGTACGAGATCCCGAAGTACGACGGCGACCTGGGTTCGCCGAACGTCTTCGTCGCGCTCGACGACGCGACGGCCCAGCGCAAGGTCGACGGCATCCTCGATCACTTCCCGAGCCAGCGGCGCCGGGGATGGTTCGAAGCAGACACGTTCCGCGCACTACTGCGGTTGCGGGGCATGGAGGCGAACGCACCCAGTCGCTTCGCTGAGGGCTTCTACGGAACAAAGGTGGTGGTGTAGTGATGAAGGTGCTGGTCACGGGCCACGAGGGCTACATCGGCTCGGTCATGGTGCCGCTGTTGCTCGAGACTGGTCACGAGGTGGTGGGGCTCGACTCCGGGCTTTACGAGGCGTGCAGCTTCGGGATTCGCTCGACGGAGATCGCGAGCGTCAGGCTCGACCTCCGGGACGTCGAGCCTCGCCACCTCGAGGGCTTCGAAGCCGTCATCCACCTCGGCGCCCTGTCGAACGATCCGCTCGGTGACCTCGACGCCCAGCTGACGTACGACATCAACCACGGGGCATCGGTCCGGCTTGCCCGGGCGGCGCGTCGGGCCGGCGTCGAGCGGTTCCTGTTCGCGTCATCGTGCAGCCTCTACGGGGCCAGCGGGGGCGATACCCCCCTCACCGAGGAGGCGCCGTTCAATCCCGTGACGCCCTATGGCGAGTCAAAGGTCCTCGTCGAGCAGGACGTATCGAAGCTGGCGACCGACAGCTTCAGCCCGGTCTTCTTCCGCAACGCCACGGCATACGGCGTTTCGCCGTATCTGCGGGTCGACATCATGGTCAACAACCTCGTCGGCTACGCCGTTACGACCGGCGAGGTGTTGATCAAGAGCGACGGATCGCCGTGGCGCCCGCTGGTCCATGTCGAAGACATCTGCCGGGCCTTCGTGGCCGCCCTCGAAGCGACCCGCCCGCGCATCCACAACCAGGCCTTCAATGTCGGGCTCACCGAGGAGAACTTCCGGGTGCGTGAGGTGGCGGACATGGTCGAGTCGGTGGTGACCGGCAGCCGGGCGCAGTTCGCCGACGGCGCCAGCCCCGACGTCCGGGACTACCGGGTCGACTTCGCCAAGATCCAACGGGTCCTGCCCGAGTTCCGGCCGCGGTGGACGGTCAGCAAGGGCGTCGAGGAGCTGTACGAGGCGTACCAGCGGTTCGACTTGACTGCCGACGAGTTCCTCGGCGGCCGCTACGTCCGGCTGGCCGAGATCAAGCGCCTCCAAGGCCAGTCTCGCTTGAACGAGCAGTTGCGTTGGACCGGTGTGAACGGTGGCTAGCACGGCCGTGCGGATCAGGGCGTCGGCGCCCGGGAAGAAGCTCAACCTCCGAGCCGGCGAGCTGATCGAGGTCCTCAGCGAGGAGGAGATCCTCGCGACACTTGACGACAACGGCGAGCTCGACTCGTTGCCGTTCATGCCCGAGATGCTGCACTTCTGCGGCCAGCAATTCACCGTGTACAAGGTCGCCAACAAGCTGTGCGACACCATGACCATGACCGGCATGCGAAGGATGCGTGACGCGGTGCACCTGGCCGGAGTGCGCTGTGACGGACAGGCGCACGGCGGATGCCAGACCGCGTGCCTCACCTACTGGAAGGAGGCCTGGCTCAAGCGACCGGCCACGCCCACCGACGGAGCGGGCCCCCGGGCGCCGCGCCGGGAGCCCCCTGGGCTGACCGTCGCGGACCTCTACTCCAGGTCCAGGAAGCCGGGGGCATCGAACGGCGAGGAACTGTTCTCGTGCCAGGCCACCGAGTTGCTCCGGGCAGCTCCCGAGCTGCTGCCGCTCCGCGACCTTGGTCAGTACGGGCGGGATATGCGCTCCGGCAACAAGGGCATCCTGGAGGTGCTCCGCGCTTTCCTCATCGGGCTGTTCGATCACCTCCAGGGACTCAGCACTCGGGTCCTGCCTCGGCGGCTGTGGTTTCGCGACGGGCTGCGGTGGGGGTTTGTCAAGGGAACGCTGACGAAGACGCCGACGGGGCAGACCGATCTGCAGCCGGGTGAGCTCGTTCGGATCAAGCCGAAGGCGGAGATACTGAGGACGCTGAGCAAGGATCTCCGCAACCGAGGCCTCGGATTCGAGGGGGAGATGGCGAGGCACTGCGGCCGCGAGGCGCGGCGTGCTGCGACGCGTCGACCGGTGTATTGACGAGGGTACTGGCCGTCTCCTGCGCATGAAGAACCCGTGCATCGTGCTCGAGGACGTTGTCTGCGAGGGCGCGTACAACGCCAACTGCCCGCGCTCCATCTATTCGTTCTGGAGAGAGATCTGGCTCGAACGGGTCGAGGAGCCGGGAGGGCCCCCGTGAGCACCGCGGCCGAGCCTCTCGTGTCGATCGGGCTGCCCGTGCGAAACGGCGAACGCTACCTGGGCGAAGCGGTGGGATCGGTGCTGGACCAGGACCACGGTCGTCTCGAGCTGGTGATCTCCGACAACGCGTCGGATGACGGCACCGAGGAGATCTGCCGCCAGTTCGCCCGGTCCGACGCCCGGGTCCGCTACCACCGGCAGTCGCAGGACGTCGGCCTGGTTGCCAACTTCAACACCGTGCTGCACCTGGCCCGCGGCACCTACTTCAACTGGATGGGAGACGACGACCGGTTGACGCCGACCTATGTCTCGCGGTGCGTCGAGGCTCTCGACGACGACGCCGCCCTGATCCTCGTCACCACCCAGCAGGGCCACGTCGGTCCGGATGGAGCGGCGGAATCGGCGAGCTATGACGACACTCGGTTGCGGTCCACTCGACCGGTCGAGCGATTCACGGAGATGCTGCGCCTGCTGAACGAGAGCCACCTCCTGCTCGATCCCTTGTACGGGATGATGCGGCCGGCCGCCGTCACCCAACTGGCCAGACCCATCATGCTGTTCGAGGACCAGATCTTCGCCGCCCGGCTGGCGCTGGCCGGCCCGTTCGGCCACGTCGGCCAGGTTCTCTCCTACCGCCGCTCAGGCTCGTTCCCGCGGCTGGCGGTGACGGCCCGACGGCTCGGCGTTCCACCGTGGCAGGCCAAGGTGGCGACGACCCTTCAGTGCCGCGAGCTGCTGGCAGCGGTCCGCGAAGCCGACCTCAGTCCCGGCGAACGTCGGCAGGCGAATGTGGCGGTCGTAAGGATGTTCCTGCGCCGGCAGCGCGCCACCACAGTTCGGCGGAGCCACAAGCTCGCCGCCCTCGTGTCGCAACCCGCCTCTCGACTGCCCGGCCTAGCGTCGACGTCACCCAAGGGACGTTGACAATCGCTCCGTTCCTGCATCTGGCCGGGTGTGCAAGCAGCCCGTCATCGCCGTCGAGTCTCGGCTCTCCAGCCTGTTTGCGCGCCTCTTCAGCGGTCCCTCAGCTTCCCTTCAGCGGGGCTTAAACCCGCCCGGGGACACTTACCCGGACGGGACGACGAAACAAGGGCGGCATTGTGGTCTCTCCGCGACCAAGCACGACGCGCGGTGGCTCAGCGCGACATCGGCCCAGCCCGGGCGCGTGGATCAAGAGCATGAGCCAGTGATGGTGCTCGACCGCGGTCCGCGCTGGGTTGACTCCACTTCGATGAGCGGCAGGGATTGTCTCGCCATCAAGACGAGGCCTGAGTGGTGACGACAGTGGCGGGAGGTCGAGGTTCTGGCGGGGGCCTCGCTATCGAGGACCGTCTGGCGTCACAGACAGCTGCGCTCGATCCAACCGTCGCGACCGACAGCGCGCCCCTCGCGTGGCAGATCAGGGCCGAGGCACGCGGAGCAGCCAGAGCACTCCACGAGGCGGTGGCTGGCGCGGACGCGAGAACGGCGGAGGGGTCCAACGGGTCGGGTCACGACACCCCGGTCACCCAGACCGACGACAGTCCAGAAACCGAACCGGCCACCAGCTCGATCGGCCGGGCGGCGGGCAAGGGGCTGCGGTGGAGCCTGATCGGGGCCACATCGACGCGGCTCGGTGGACTGGCACTCGGCATGGTCCTGGCCCGACTGCTCACACCGGAGGACTTTGGGGTCTACGCCATCGCCCTCAGCGCCATGTACTTCGTGATGCACGTGAACGACGTTGGGCTGATTGCCGCCACCGTCCAGTGGCGGGGTCGCCTGGAGCAAATGGCACCTACGGCCACCACCCTGGCCCTGGCGTTCAGCGTCGTGATCTACAGCTTGTTCTGGGTGCTGGCGCCGGCATTCGCCAGCCTGGCCGGCAGCCCCGAAGCGGCACCTGTCGTCCGGCTACTTACGATGGTGATCCTTGTTGACGGGGTGACTGCGGTACGAGCGGCGTCGCTGTTGCGGACGTTCCAGCACCACCGCATCACGATCGCGAACTTCTTCGGCCTGCTCGCAAACGTGGCTGTGGCCATCTCGCTGGCGATGCATGACGCCGGAGCTCTCAGCTTCGCCGGCGGCCAGGTGGCCGGGGCGGTCATCACCGGCGGGTTCATCCTCTGGGCGGCCCGCATGCCGTGGCGGGTCGGCTTCGACCGGGCCGTCGCCCGGCGGCTGATGCGCTTCGGTCTGCCCTTGGCCCTCGCGCTGGGAGTGGAGGCGGTCCTAATCAACATCGACTACCTGCTGGTCGGCCGGATCCTGGGCGCGACCGCGCTGGGCTTCTATCTCCTGGCGTTCAACGTTTCCAGCTGGGCGCCGAGTGTCATAGGCACGGCCATCCGATGGGTGTCGGTCCCCAGCTTCTCGCGGCTCTCCGAGGAGGACGGCGCCCTGTCACCGGCGGTGCACCGGTCGATCACGTTGCTCGTCACCGGTGTGCTTCCGATCGGATTCCTCATTGCCGTGCTCGCCCCAACCTTGATCGAGCTGCTCTACGGGGGGACGTGGGCCCCATCCGCTCCCGTACTGCGCTTTCTCATCATCCTCGGTGTTGTCCGGATGTTGACCCAGCTGGCCATCGACATCCTGACCGGTGCCGGCGCGACACGGGCCGCCCTCTGGCTCAACCTGGGCTGGGCCGCCGCACTCGTCCCGGCGCTTCTGATCGGCACGCGGATTGACGGGATTCGCGGTACGGCGGTCGCCCACGCCCTCGTAGCGACGCTTGTCGCGCTACCGCTGGCCTTTGCCGCACTCCGTCGCGTCGGCGTGCATCTTCGACCGATCACGGCGACGCTCGTCCGCCCAGTGTCCGCCACCATCGTGGGTGCCGCCAGCTGCGGTTTCGTTGCCCACCTGACGACCGGGTCGAACTTCTTCCAGCTGGTGGCAGCCGGGAGTGCGGGTCTGCTCGTGTACGTCGCGATTGTCATCCCATCCGAACAGAGGCGGCGATGGGGCAGGCGCGCGTTCGCTCTCATCCCCCTCGTCCCCGCCCGTGCGGAGGAGCTCAGCTAATGACCACCGCCGAACCGCTCGTGTCGATCGGCCTGCCGGAACGCAACGGCGAGCCATGGCGGCCCACGGGGTCTCGTTGTCTGCTTGAGTTTGCTCGTGTCGTTGTGCGACGGGGGGCGGCGTGAAAGGGGCGAGTGTCCACCGTCGGGCGGTCTCGCGCAGGGGATCCGTCCCTCGCCATCGACCACCGGATCGGTGGACGCGGCCGTCAGCACGAGGGAGTCGGTGGAAGCATCAAGCCGATCGGGTGAGCTCGGAAATGGGTGCTCGTCCAGCAGCCGTTGGCGGCGAGAGGGAACCAGTGGCTCTCTCGAGTTCAGTTTCGAAGAACGAGCCCTAGGGGGTCTCGATGGACGTGCTATCCGTACTGCGGCTGCTCTTTCGCCACTGGCGCGTGACCGCTCCTGCCGCACTACTCACCCTCCTCGGGCTCGTGGCTGCGTTCCAATTTTCTTCCCCCACGTACGAGGCCACAGGCTCGATCTTGCTCTTGAGCCCACCCGAACCCCCTGACGTCAATGACCTTCCCGAGTCGGTGCCGCCGCCCGTCGTAGGCCCGTTTGCCCGCTATGGCGACCTCGCCGTCGTGTCCGACATCCTCGCCCGCGTCATGGACAGCGACTCGAAGCGTGCCGAGTTCGAATCGCAGGGCGTGACCGGTTACGACGTTGCAGCCAACCGCTTGGAGCGCGGTCCTGTCGTCGAGGTGACGGGGCAGGGTCCGAATCCCGAAGCCGCCATCCGATCTACGGAGATCGTGCTCACGGAAGTCGACGCGGTCCTGTTGGAGCTCCAGCAGGACGAGGGTGCCGACCCCGAGTACTTAGTTACCAGTACCCCTCTGGAACCTCCGTCGACGGCCACCGCCATGTACGGCAGCACCATGCGAGCGGCGATCGCAGCATTGGCGGTCGGCACGCTGGGCACGCTCGGGATCGCGGTGCTCGCCGAAGCCATTGCCCGGCGGCGGACGGCACAGCCGACCGCGGAGGCGGGCCCCGTCGTTTCGGACGCCGCCAGTTTGGGCACCGAAGGAGGCGCCTCAAACGGGTCCCGCAGAGCGAGTTGGTCCGGGATTCTGCCGGCCCTGCGGTTGGCGCGGGGGGAGCCATCGAAGCGGGAGTCGGCGCGGCGGAAGTCGGTGGAACGCGAGGTGTTCGAAGCAGGAGCCGGCGCGGCGAAAGGCGGTTCGAAGCCGGGAGTCATCGAAGCAGGAGCCGGCGCGGCGGACGGCGGTTGACTGCGGAGTCATCGAAGCAGGAACCGTCGTGGCAGAAGACGTTTCAGCAGGTGCCAGGGAAGCAGGAGTCGTCGGCGCACAAGCCACCCAGCGAGTTTCGGGCTGACAATGGACACAGGCGGCCGACGACCGACCGGAGCCCGTGAGCATCGCCACGGAGGCCTCCGGTACCGCGCTGCCAGAGGAGCCGGATCAAGTGGTCGCCTTGATCGCGGCGCCCCGGTCAGGGTCATCAGGCTCTACGCCGTCCTCCTGGTTCTGATCCCACCAACCCACATCATCGGGCCTCTCGGTGGCGTGGGTACGCCCGCTACGGTAACCGGCTTGGTCGCCCTCATGCTCTGGGGTGTGGCTGTGCTCACACCGGGCGACTACCTGTGCCGCACGGCAGTGGCCGTGCGGGTGGTGATGGGTCTGCTGGTCGGCACGATCCTCTTGGGCTACGCGGTCCTCCACTTTCGGCCCGTGCCAGGGGGCGAGTTATTGGGCTCAGATCGAGCGCTGCTTCAGGTCCTGTCCTGGGCCGGTGTGGCTCTCCTGGCGGCCGAGGGTCTTCGTGATCGAGCCGAGCTCTACCGTGTGCTGCGCACCCTCGTTGCGGCGGTTGCGATCATGGCGGTCGTTGGGTTTCTCCAGTTCCGCTCTGGCATAGATCTCGCTGACCTAGCGAACCGCATTCCCGGCCTACACGAGAACGCCGAGCTCGTCTCGATCCAAGACCGCGAGGGCTTCCGTCGACCGGCCGGCACGGCCACCCATCCGATCGAGTTCGGCTGCGTCATCGCCATGGCGCTGCCCTTCGCTCTGCACCTAGCTCGCTTCGATCTTGCCCGTTCACCAATCCGACGGTGGCTGCCAGTGGCGGCGATCGCGATAGGGATCCCGGTTGCCGTGTCACGCTCCGCGGTTCTTGCGGCGGTCGTTGCCATCATCGTGATCTTCGTCGGGTTGGACCCGAGGCTCCGGCCTCGCGCATTGGGGGCGGCTGGCGGCATTCATCGTGCTGATCTATGCCACGACGCCCGGACTTCTCGGCACTATCCGGAATCTGTTCGTCACGGCGGGATCGGACTCGAGCATCACCTACCGCACCGACGACTACAAGGTCGTCGGTGAGTACATACGACACTCCCCCTGGCTCGGACGAGGCCCCGGGACCTTTCTCTCGAACCGCTACATCATCCTCGACAACCAGTATCTCTTATCGGTCATCGAGATCGGGCTCGTCGGGCTGTCGGTCGTGATCGCTTACCTGCTGGCGACTGCCTTCCTCGGCCGGGGCACTCGTCACCGAACCACGGACCCCGCCATCCGCGATCTCGGGCAGGCGATGGCGGCCACGAGCTTGGCCGGCGCCGTGGCGGCGTTTACCTTCGACGCCTTCTCGTTCCTGATGTTCGCCGGCTTCATCCCTCTATGCCTCGGCGTGGCTGGGGCCCTGCGGACAATGCAGCGGACTGCGGAGCGCCGAACGGGGGCCGCACCACCGGTTGAAGCCGACTGTGATCCTCCTCGGGCGGTGCTACCGAATTGCGTCGTCGAAGCACCCGCATGGGATCTGCGCGGGGAGATTGCGACCCCCTCGGTCACCGGCGCCCTCCTTCCCGCGGGGGCGGCGCTCAGCGGGCACGGCGGTGATGCCGGACAAGCCGGCAACGGGGGGCACGGCGCCGGCGAGGAGTTCCAGTGGCTGGAGGTGTTTGACACCGAGCCCTCCGCCATCGCGGGCCGGTCGCCGAGTGGCCACTCGGGGCGTATCCCGGCTGAAGATGGGCGCACCAACGTTCGCGATCTGCACCGCATTGTCGCCCTCGTCGGCGCAGGGGTCGCTGTCGCGGTGCTCGTAGTCATGCCCTTCACCTTCGACAAGGGTCGCAATGATCCGGAGGTGGCCGTGGCGCCGATCCTCACCCCCACACTGCGCACGCCAACGAGCACATCGACGACGACCCCGACCAGCACCAGCACTACCTCACCTCCGCCGGCGGGTAACGCTATCCGCCCCCGGACCATGATCGCGGCTCGGCCAGCGAACGCGATGACCACTCGCCTCTTGCGGAGCGAGAGCCAGACGTCCGCCAGTTCGCGCCCCAGCTCCCCGCCATTCCCTTCGTCGCCGCCCACGCCATCGCCAACTGCCGGTCCGACGGCGACCACCACACCCCCAACCGTGCCGGCGCCACCGACCACCACGACGACGATAACCACGACTACGACGACCCCGACGACTACGACGACCCCGACGACTACGACGACCCCGACGACTACGACGACCCCGACCTCTCCATGACCGGCACTGATGGAGCGATGTAGCGCGTCCAAACCGCGGACACTGCCAGAATGAGCGACCTACAAGGCATGCCGGCATATGATGCTCAGTACCTGATTCGGTATGGCAACATCGACCAGTCGCATCAATACGACCCCGGCAACCGCGCATCAGCGCGTAGGCCGGTATCTGTTCGCTCGCGCAAACACGACGGGAAGCGCGGGGTGGCGACGTCACCCTCAGCGCCGCTGGTTCCACCGTTGAAGGTGCTATCGGAGACCGGACGCCGACCATGTGGAACGGCCAATTCGTGGATGAATTCGCCCACGGAAACGCCGTACACATTTACCGAGTGACGTAGTTGCGACTCGTGCCAGGGACTCAGCGACGTTTGAAGAGTCAGCCCTGGCCCCGGGCCGCATGGCTACACCGGAGGCCGAATGGGCCCAAAACGCGCCTCGTGAGAACACAAATCCAAGAGTGGCGCGGGGGCTTGTGGCATGTAGTATAGTGTAGAGGTTGGCGGTACGGCGGATTACCCGTTCCGCGGGACGAGGAACGGGTGGTTTTGGCATGTTGGGTAAGCCGCGAGTAATGACTGGTTTGCTCCGCGAATCGCGGTCAATTCATTCCCAGGAGACGCTGTGATGTCCGTGGGGTTGGTTGCTCGACGCGGGAGTGACGTGATCAATCTCAACTTTCACGGCATCGGAACGCCAAGGCGGTCCCTCGAGCCAGGTGAGCACGACTATTGGATCGACCGCAACTCGTTCCTCGGCATCCTGGACGAGCTTCACGATCGGCTGGATGTTCGGGTGAGCTTCGACGATGGCAATGTGTCCGATGTGGAGGTCGCTCTGCCTGCCCTCACCGAGCGAGGTATCGAGGCCGACTTCTTCATCGTGGCCGGGCGGCTCGGCGCGCCGGGCAGCGTCGATGTCGACGGCGTGCGGGCCCTGTCGGCCCAGCACATGACCATCGGTACGCACGGGATGAACCATCGGTCATGGCGAGGACTCTCTGACCACGAGCGCCGAGTCGAGCTACTCGACGCGAGGCAGGCGATTGCTGAGGCTTCCGGAGCGACTGTAGACGCTGCCGCTCTTCCCCTTGGACAGTACGACCGCCGAGTCCTGGCGGCGTTGCGGGAGCTTGAGTATCGAGTCGTCTATTCGAGCGATGCGCGTCGGGCGCGACCCGGGGCGTGGTTTCAGCCTCGATACACCGTCCGAGCCGGAGACACGCCACATTCGATCCGGCAGTCTGTGCTCGCCGCCCGTCACGCCCGCGAGCGCCTCCGCACGCAGCTCAGTGGGATCGCGAAGCGGTGGCGATGAAGCGCGTCCTCATCCTCTTTGCCGATGCCTGGGCGGCCATCGAGTCAGCGTGGAGTCTCCGCGACAACGGGTTCGATGTTGTCGCCGTCGCTCGCGGTGGCGGTCGCGTCCCAATGCAGAGGGTCCGGGGAGTGAGGGTGGTCGGCGTGTGCCCGCCAGAGGAGGACGTCAAGCGCACGCTGGTCGATGTCCGACGGGTTTTAGACCAATACGGACCGGCGACCTTGATGCCGCTCGAGGATGCCGCCATTTGGGTCGCGGACCGCTTGGCTGCCGATGATGTCTCCATGACTGTCGTCGGACCGACGGGTTCGCTGGCACAGTTGGCGCTCGACAAGCGCATTCAGATCGAACTGGCAGCACGATCGGAATTGCTCGTGCCGACCGACGGTGTCGGCGAGGATCCTCCGTGGATGGTCAAGCCGGCCATGGCCATAGTCGAGGCGGATGGCCGACTCCAGAGACCAAACCCGATCGTCGCCTGGACTCCAGCCGACGTCCGGCGGGCCGAGGAGCGGATCGGTGGAGCGGTCTTCGTGCAGCAGATGGTCGCAGGTACGGGTGAGGGCATCTTCGGGTTGGCCACTGGGCGGGGCGTCCGGGCCTGGAGTGCGCACCAACGCATCCGGATGGTCAACCCCCGCGGTTCGGGATCAAGTGCCTGCCGGTCCATCCCCGTCGACGCGTCCTTGCGCCGTCGCGTAGAGCTGTTTCTCGAGGAGGCCGGGTGGCACGGCCTGTTCATGATGGAGTTCATCCGAGACAGTCAGGGCCGTCCATGGTTCATGGAGATGAACGGCCGACCGTGGGGCAGCATCGCGCTGTCTCGGCACCGCGGTTTGGATTATCCCTCGTGGGCGGCGAGCCTGGCGCTCGATTCCGACTTCGAGCCCGTCGTGCCCGATGACCTCCCTCACACCACGGCCCGCCATCTGGCGAACGAGCTGATCCACTTGGCGGCGGTGATCAAGGGTGCTCCAGCGGCCCGCCGGGCCGGCGCTCCCTGGCCGTCGGTCGGTCGTTCCGCGGCGAGCGTCCTACGGCTTCGGGGCTCCGACCGTTGGTACAACTGGCGCCCGGGAGAGAGGCGGGTCTTCGTGAGCGATACGTTCGCAACCATTGGCAATTACATCCGAAGATATCGGCTGAGGAGTCGGTCGTGAGTGACCGAGCCGTCCGGGCGGCAGTGCACGTTCATTCCGACTGGTCCGACGACGGCTCTTGGCCGATCGAGCGCATCGTCCAGGCCTTCAGGCGTCGTCGCTACCGGGTCCTTGTAATGACCGAACACAGCCGTGGCTGGACCGATGACACATATCGTCGCTACACCGAATCGTGTGCGCGCGTCAGTACGCCGGATCTCCTCGTCGTACCGGGGATCGAGTACAACGATCCGGACAACCGCATCCACGTCCTGGTATGGGGCGACGTGCCATTTTTCGGCTCCACCCCATCGGTTGGCGACCTTTTGCGTCACGTGACGGCCAGCCAGGGCGTGGCCGTGCTCGCCCACCCGTGGCGAAGGGACGCGTGGCGCCACATCGAACCGGCCTGGCTCGATCATTTCAGCGGGATCGAGCTTTGGAACCGCAAGTACGACGGATGGGCACCGAGCCAGGCGGCCGCCGACCTGATCGAAAGGACCGGTCTCCCGGCCTTCGCCGGTCTCGACTTCCATTCTGCCCGTCAGTTCTTCCCGCTCTCACTCAACCTCGACCTCGCGAGCGACGCCGATGACGGTCCCACAACTGAAGCGGTCCTCCGATCGCTGCGTACCGGCAGTTTCGTTCCGGAGTTCATCAGTCGAGACATCACTGCGCTCGCGACCGGCATGCCGAGGCGGATGGCAGGGGGGGCCGAGTCCGTCCGGCGTGTTCTCGCTCGAAGCGCGCGTACGTCGGAGAAGGCTCTCGCCCGTTTGAAGGCAAGTTGATCAGCCGCGAGGAGCGCCGTTGTTACTCACCTCGGCGGGCGGCGACCTCACGGCCAAACTTGTCGTTGTCTTGTGTACCAGGCACCTGCAATTCCGCGACAGAGCCGCCCGCCGATCCATACGCCTCGATGACATGCGTTGCCTAATCCGGCTACTGAACCGTCTCGGCTAATGTTTCTGTCGAAGGTAAACGGCAAACGGAGAGTCATGCCTCTACGCGATAGCGGCGCCCGAGGGCTGTTGGTCGGGAATGAGAAGTCGCTCGCGGAGCGCCTGCGTCGGCGCCGTTGGGCGATTTTGTTACGACATATTCCCAACCTGCCGGACCTGCGAGTCGTCGATCTGGGCGGCACCGCCCGCTGGTGGGTCCGCGCCCCAGTTGTTCCACGCCATGTCACTGTTGTAAACCTCTATGAGCCCGATCCTGGACATGCCCTAGTGAGAACAGTAGAAGGGGATGCCCTACAGGCCGACGAATTGCTCAATGGCGAGGAATTCGACCTAGTCTTTTCCAACAGCCTTATTGAACACCTTGGTGGGCATGCCGCTCGTCGGCGGTTCTCCGATGTGGTGTCCGCACTTGCAGCGTCCTACGTAATTCAGACCCCATATAGATACTTTCCTGTCGAGCCACACTGGATGTTTCCCGCGTTCCAATTCCTACCGATCGCCGCTCGGTCATGGCTGGCTCCGCGGTGGCCGCTCGGTCACACGCGAGGATGGAACGCTGATGCCGCCATGAACGAGGCTATGTCGGTCGAATTGCTCTCGCTCGTGGAAATGCGAGCCTACTTTCCGGATGGCAAGATCGTCTGGGAACGGGTTGCTGGACTACCGAAATCCATGATCGCCATAAAAACTCTGACGTCGCCCGGCGGTCCTTAAGATACGCCGCGTGGCACCACACAAATTGGGCGCTACAAGGCTCATAAAGAAACGACTCGGCTCACAACGGGCCATTCCCGACAATCCTCGAGTCGATCCATATGGCCCACTAACGGGGTACCAACCGGTTGGAGCATCCCAATTCCGCGGGGCGCAGTCGCGGGGCGACGAGTGAGCGCGCCGCGACCCGGGCGGCCTTGTTGCCCAACACACCACGCGTCAGCTCGTTCGCAAGCATCACCGCGTAGAAGGCAGCGCTCCGTATCCGGCCGTGGCGGCGACGGAAGTAGCGGAGGCGGTTGAGCACGAGCATGCTCCTGAGTTGAGGAGACGTCATGCTCTCGCCACCGCTGTGAGTCACGACCGCCGCCGGCTCATAGAGGATGCGGAACCCAGCCCGGCGGGCCCGTTCCGCGAAATCTGTCTCCTCCGAGTACAGGAAGAACGACTCATCCCATGGACCTGTTGCGCTCGCGCAGCCGCGCGTCACGAGCATCGCCGCCCCCCTCTGCCCAGTCGACGTCGTGGCGCTCGAGATACGACCTGTCGTCGCCGACTGTCTCGGACAGACGCGGGAAATGAGCCGGCGACCCGGCCACCCATGAACGCGGCGCCCAGGGCACGGCCGACCGTCGGTTCTCGCCGGAGCGATCGGAAGATGGCGCCATCTGGGGTTCGGATCTGGGGAACGACGATCCCGACACCCTGCTCCCGGCTGGCAGCCAGGAGCCGCGGGATGCTCCCAGCGCCGAGTGCGAGATCCGGGTTGAGAATCAGGACGGCGGGCGCCTCGTGGGTTCGTGCGAGGCCGACGTTGATCGCAGCTGCGTAGCCACGGTTGTCCGGTTGGGGCAGCACCTCCACTCGGCCGTACCTGCGCAGCTGAGCAACGGTATCGTCCGTCGAGTTGTTGTCGACGAAGACGACTCGAGCGCGGAGGTCACCGAGCGCAGCATCAAGCGAGGGCATCAGTCGGTCCAGGTGGGCCGCGCTGTTGAAAGTCACGACGATGACGGCGACGTCGATCACGACACCTCTACGTCAGGTCGTACGGAAGGTGACGCCGACCAGACCGGTCACGGACCGACTTCCATTGGTTCGGGAATGGGGGAGAGCGAGCCGACCGGCGCCGGGGCGGACGGCGCCGGTCGTCGCAAGGCCCGTAGGGCCCGACGAGAAATGAAGGGAACCGTGTCGATGATGACCGCGAGGTCCATGGTGACCGACCAGTTGTCGACGTAGAAGAGGTCCAGCCTGCGGTACTCCTCGAACGAAGCCTTGTAGTTGGCCTCGACCTGCCAGAGGCCGGTGACGCCGGGCCGGACGAGGTGGCGCCGCTGGAGCTCGTCGTCGAACTCGGCTGCTTCCGCGGGCAGGGCTGGCCGCGGTCCGACGATGCTCATGCGCCCGGCGAGGACGTTGAAGAGCTGGGGCAGCTCGTCGATCGCCGCCGAACGGAGCAACCCACCGACGGGCGTGACCCTCGGATCGCTCGACACCTTGAACAGCGGGCCATGACGCTCGTTCCGGTGCCGGAGATCGGCGAGTCGAGCCTCGGCGTCGACCTCCATCGTCCGGAGCTTGATGAGCGTGAACGGCTCGCCGCCCCTGCCGATCCGGACCTGCCGGAAAAACACCGGTCCTCGATCGTGCGCCTTGATGGCGATGGCTGCGACAGCCATGACCGGGGCGGTCAAGACCAGCAGCATTGATGCAAGCACGATGTCGAGGGCGCGCTTGGTGATCTCCTGGGCGGCCCGGTGATGCGAGGGGCGCACCATGGCGATGGGCTCGTGTGCCAGGGAAAGCGGTTGCAAGCGCGCACGGGACACCGCCATCAAGCCACTCCAGAGGTAGACGGGTATCCCGGCAGAGGACAGGGTGAGCACGAGGTGATTGAGGGTGTCGCCATGCAGCCCGTTGACTGCCACCAGAACGCCCGAGGCCTCCGTGAGACGCACGGCCTCGGGGGCATGCTCGAGGCGGCCCATCCACGGCGCAGCACTCATGACTCCGTCGCTTACGAGCGGCCGCTCGCCGACCGTGGCGGTGGCGACAAACCCCGCCTCAGGGTTGAGCTCGAGGAACTCGAGGAGCGTGGCCGTCTCGAGGGCCGCCCCCGCAACGACGACCGTGGTACGAAAGTCGCCGAGCGCGCGTCGGCTGGTGAGCCACGTGTCGAAGCCGTACCGGGCGATCGTGGTGGCCACGAGCGCGCCAACCACCGAGCTCAGCACGAGTCCAGGAACAACATCGTCGAGCAGGCCCTGCCAGGCGACGATGACCATCGCGGCTGCGCCCATGCTCCGAACCAGCCCGCCCAGGGCTCCTGATCGGATTCCGTCCAGTGGCGGTCGGTACAGACGAGCGGCTGACATGGCGACAACACTCGCGACAACTCCGACAACGACCATGCCGATTCCGGTGTCGAGGGCCGAGAGGGGTGTGCCACTGCGTCCGACTGCCCAGCCCGCCGACCAGCCGACCAACAAGGCAACGACGTCGACGGCGAACAACCGTCGACGTACCGCGGACGGATTGTGACCCGACGCGGATCCATGTAGAGCCCCGGGCTGGCGCGCTCTCAGCGACAGCTCGGGGTATGTCTTGCTCGTACTCCGGTGATGCATGTACGACGGCGACCCGTGGACCGGGCCGCCGTCCCTTGATTTGCCGAACTCCGCCTCGCTCGTGCAGGGAAAGCAACGTTGATTCTCCTGTGCCGCCCATCCGCCCACCACGGTTGGCCCGACCCACAGTCTCCAGACCTGGTCTGAAGGGGTGCTGAAGTCGTACTGAGGGTTGCCTTAACCGGTCGCAACCCGCGCGCGCCGAAGTTGCTGGGCGACGACGTGTTCGACCGCCGCAGACCTTGCGCTCAAGCGAGAGCGAGCGAACGGCTCCGGAGGGGACGGTAAACGCGGTCGTGCCGGTTCTCGCACCGACCAATGGCCTTGGGCTCCGGGCTGGATCCGAGCGGGCGCAGCGCATAGCCCACACCGCGGACAGTGTGGATGATCCGGGGACCGGTGGCTTCGAGCTTTCGTCTCAACGCCGACACGTGGACCTCGACCAGGTTGACGTTGTGATAGTCGAACCCCCACACCATCGTTAGAAGTTGAGTCTTCGACAGCACGAGACCGCGGTTGCTGCAGAACGTCACGAGCAGGGCGAACTCGATCGCCGTCAACTCGATGGCACGACCGCGGCGCTCGACCGTGTGCGCGCCCTCGTCGATGACCAAATCACCCAGCTCGACAATTGCCGAACGGTGACCGTTACGGCGAATCAGCGCGGTGACCTTGCAAGCGAGCTCGGACAGCAGGAACGGCTTCGCCATCACGTCGTCGGCACCTGCGCGGAGCCCGATCAGCCGGTCCTCCAGTTGCGCCGACGGGCTCAGCACCACGAGCGGGATGTCAGTGACCATTCGTACACGGTCTACGACGGGCCGCTCGTCAAGTCCCTCGCTCTCGGCATCGATCACCACCAACTGTGGCCGGAGCTCAGGGAGTAACCGTTCCGCTGACCGCCACGACGCGGCCTTCTCGACTGAATGATCGTCATTGCGGAGCGCATGCACTACCGCATCGGCGAGGAATTCGTCGTTGCTAACGACGAGGACCCGCGTAATACCCACCATCTGTTCCGCCCGCCCTTTCTGCCAGCTCACGAACGGGTTTTCCCGATCTGAGCTCGTTTACCGTCCAAAATCGCGGTCGTCCCTGTGCCCTGACCGCAGACCATGAGCATAACCACACTGGGTCACGCTCGTGCAACATCGTGTGCCCCGATCTCGCCACACTGTGCGCACGTTGACTTCAGACGCGCCTCAGCTGGGGCTCAGGACGGCTTCAACGTCGCGGGTCAGCATGCCCAAGGGCGGCGCCGATCGCGCCAGGAACTCGCGAACGGAAGGTGGCGAATGCAACAAGCAGGTCCGCTGATCCCTGACGCGTTCGATGCGGTCGACGACGCGGGTCTCGTTCGACGTTGGCGCCGACGCACGTCGCGGGTACACGGGCCGGCGCAGACCACTGGCTCTGTCGTGATCCCTGCGCACGACGAAGCCAAGGTGATCGGGCGCGGGCTGAACCGCCTGTTCGACTCGCTCGGCTCAGGGATCGAGGTCGTTGTCGTCTGCAACGGCTGCACGGACGGCACCGCAGAAGCGGCGCGTGTCAGCGGGCATCCCCTCACGGTGATCGAGTTGGATGTCGCCTCCAAGGCGGAGGCGCTTCGAGCCGGCGACACGTTCGCCATCGCATTCCCGCGGGTCTATCTCGACGCCGACGTTCGCGTGAGCGGGACGGCGATCCGAGCGGTGCTCGAACACCTCAGCCGCCCGGGTGCCTTGGCGGCACGCCCGCCAATCGTCTACGACACTTCGTCTAGCTCGTGGGTCGTGCGTCGGTTCTACCGAGCCAGGGCCCAGATACCTGCTGTGATGGGTTCGCTGTGGGGCGCGGGGATGTACGCGCTGTCGGCCGAGGGCCGTGGGCGATTCGACGAGTTCCCGCTGCTGGTTGCCGACGATCTCTTCGTCGATCGACTATTCCGAACCGACGAGATCGATATGGTCGACACGACCCCGGTGGTGGTGGTGGCGTCCGCGACCGCGTCCGGCTTGCTGGCAACGTTTCGGCGGACCTTCCGCGGCAACCGTGCCATCGGGGAGATTGCCGCCACCGACCGACCAGGCACCCGCGCCACGGTTCGCGACCTCGTGCGGCTCGCTCGGCGGGGACCTGCCGAGTTCGTCGACGCCTCGGTCTATGCGGCAGTGGTCATCTGGGCGCGCGCCCTCGCCTGGAGGCACCCGCGGGCGTCGCGCGTCTGGGAGCGGGACGACACGTCACGGCGATGAGCATCACTCCCGCCGTCGCTTCCCAACCGATGGACCGGCTTCGCACCCGCCGTCTGTTCGGTCTCGACTTCGTCGACGACGTCAGCGTCGATGCCACCGTCGAGCGACTCCTGGAACCTCAAGCGGGTGAGGCACGGGAGCCAGTCGTGTTCACGCCCAACGTGGACACGGTCGTGCGCCTGAGCGAGCTCGAATCCAGTGGTGTCGCACACCGTCTCCGCAACGCGCGCTACATCCTCCCCGACGGCCAGCCCATCGTCTGGGCCAGCCGGCTGCTCAAGCAGCCGCTGCGATCTCGGTTGGCGGGGAGCGACCTGGTGCCGCCCCTGTGGCGCCGGATCCTGGCCGAGGGTCGAACTCCCATGGTCATCGCCTCATGCGAGGAGGTGGCCGCGTCTCTGCGGGCCGAGCTGCCATCGCTCGCCGTCTACGTTCCACCGGTCTTCGACCCGGAGGACCCGTCGGCGTTCGCCGACATCGTCGGCGCCACAGCCGATGTACTCGACCGTGCCGACCCCGAGTTCGTGTTTGTCGGCATCTCCTACCCGAAGCAACAGCTGCTGGCCTTCGCGCTGATCGATCAGCTTCGGCAGCAGGGACGGCGTCCCCCGGTGTTCCTGCTCATCGGCGGCTCATTCGACATGTACGTCGGTCGGACTCGGCGCGCCCCGGCCTGGATGCAGCGCGTCGGCGCGGAGTGGTTCTTCCGGTTCCTTCTCGAACCCCGCCGGCTGTTCCGTCGCTACTTCGTCGAGGACGTGAGGTTCCTGTCGATCGTCGGGCGTGAGCTCCGTGCGGCACGCGGGTATCGCCGCCTCCGGCCGGCGGGCATTGCTTGGAGGTTGTCCCGCATCTTCATCGCCCGGCGTTGACCTGAGTGGGCACTAGGTCGCGGCGCGAACGGGGAAGATCCGCCAGGGCGAGGGGTCCAGCGACGGGTCGTAGGGCGCGTCGACCCGCTTCGCCACCAGCGTCTCCACGCCCGACGCGGCCGCCGCCTCCAGCAACGGCGCAGGGTCACCCTCGTAGGCCGATGGCGTCGTCCATGCGGGGCCCTCGAGCGCCAGCTCGTCCAGCCGCTCGCGCCGCTCGTGCCAGGGCCGGTCCGTGAGCGCGTGTCCGTCGAGCCACAGCAGGTCGAAGGCCACGAAGGCCACCGGCTGGTCGCGGCCCAGCCGCCGGCGGGTCGAGTCCGAGCGGGCCTCGAGGCGGCGCCGCAGGTAGGCGTCGCCGCCGTCGGGCGCCGCCACCACGCCGTCGAGCACGACCTCGGTGATGCCCAGCGCTCGGCCGATCGGCCGCACCTCGGGGAAGTTGTCGTCGACAGCCTCCCCGCCGGCGGACACGAGGTCGACGACCCCACCGCTCGATGTCAGCACGCAACGCAGGCCCTGCCAGCGGGTCTCCAACGCCCAGTCGCGGTCACCAGGCACGTCGCCCGGCTGGGCCTGAACGAGCTCGAACCGCTCGGGCGGGTGCCCGCGCGTGGGGTCCTCGGGCGGGTCCATGCGGTGGATCATCCAGTTACGCCCGTCGGTCTGGAACAGCGCGTAGCGGCCGTTGGAGCGCCGGCCCTGGAGAACGACGACCAGCTTGCGGTCCTCGATCTTCTCCGGCTGGTACGTACCGGCGTCCCAGACCGTCATCATTCCCGCCCCGTAGCTGCCGTCGGGGATGTCGCCCTCGAAGGTCAAGTACTCGAGCGGGTGGTCCTCGGTGTGAACGGCGAGGTGGTTGCGTCCGGGGTCCCACGGGAGCCCGCGGGGCAGCGCCCACGACATCAGCACCCCCTCGTGCTCGAGGCGCAGGTCCCAGTGGAGCCGGGTGGCGTCGTGCTGCTGGATCACGAACCGCCGCTCCTCGCCGGGAGCCGGGCGAGCGCCCGCCGGCTCGGGCGTGCGCTCGAAGTCGCGCTTGCGGGCGTAGTCGTCGAGCCCGCGCTTGGATGTCGACGACCTGGGGGCACGCGTGCGTTGTGCCATCTGTGGATCGAGCCTAGGGCGCCGCTCCGCGACCCAGAACCCGAGGGCCCGCGGTCGCGCGTCGTCCCCGTAGGCTGTTTGTCCGTGACCACACGCTCAGCAGACGTCGACCTGCGTTCGGAGCTCGAGGCCTACCGTCGGGAGCTGACCGGGTACTGCTACCGGATGCTGGGCTCCGGGTTCGAGGCCGAGGACGCCGTCCAGGAGACCATGGTGCGGGCCTGGCGGGGCATCGACCGCTTCGAGGGCCGGTCGGCCCTGCGGTCGTGGGTGTACCGCATCGCCACCAACGTGTGCCTCGACATGCTCCGGGGCCCCCAGCGGCGGGCGCGGCCCATGGACCTCGGACCGGCGTCGACGGCGGAAGGGAACCTGGGTCCCCACGTGCCTGAGGATGCCTGGGTGCAGCCCATCGCCGACGCCAAGGTGCTGCCGTCCGACCCGGACGATCCCGCCGAGCTGGCGGCGTCGCGTGAATCGATCCGTCTGGCGTTCGTGGCGGCGCTGCAGCATCTGCCGCCCCGGCAGAGGGCGGTGCTGATCCTGCGTGAGGTCCTGCGCTGGCAGGCCGCCGAGGTGGCCGAACTGCTGGACACGAGCGTGGCGTCGGTCAACAGCGCGCTGCAGCGCGCCCGCGCCACCCTCGCCGACCGCGACCTCGACGTCACGCCCCCGCCGGTCGACGCCGACCAACAGGAGCTCCTAGCCCGCTATGTCGACGCCTTCGAGCGCTACGACATCGACTCGCTGGTGACGCTGCTGCACGAGGACGCCGTGCAGTCGATGCCGCCCTACGCCTTGTGGCTGCGGGGCCGCGACGAGATGGGCAAGTGGTACTTGGGCCAGGGGATCGGTTGCAAGGGTTCCCGGCTGCTGTCGACGGCCGCCAACGGGCGCCCGGCTTTCGCCAGCTACCGGCCCCAGGGACCGGGGGTCTGGAAGCCGTTCGCCCTCCAGATCATCGAGACGTCGGACGGGCGGATCGCGGCGATCCACAACTTCCTCTACCCCGACCTGTTCCCCGCCTTCGGACTTCCCACCCGACTGGAGCGGTAGACCGCTCAGGGCCCGGGGCCATCGGGGTCGGGCGGGTCGGCGCCCTCGATCACGACGTCGGGGAAGACGTCGCTCAGGCCGACGAAGTCGAGCAGGGCACGCAGCCGCTCACAGGGGTTGCGGAGCCTGATGGAGCCGCCGACCTGCCGCGCCGCCAGCTGCAGGCGGGCCAGGGCGTCGACGACCCACAGATCGGGATCTGGCATGCCGTCCATGTGCCACAGCACCACCTCGACGTCGCCGTCGAGGACCAGCACCACATCTCTCGGTCGTGCCGCCCTCGGCGCTACTCGGCGTCACTCCGTCTCTGGTCGTGCCGCCTTCGGCGTTACTCGGCGTCACTCCGTCTCTGGTCGTGCCGCCTTCGGCGTTACTCGGCGTCACTTCGTGGCCCCGTCGCCAGCGACCTCCACCTGACCTCCCTGTCTCGTTTCTCGGAGACAAGGACGACGGCGGCGGCCGGAACTGAGCGTTCTGGGGCTGCTCGCTCTTGACAAAAATAGTTGTCAATGCGAGGGTGGGAGCCCGTGCACGACGTCGAGGTAATCGAGGACGCAGGCGCCGCGGCGGTGGCCCTGGATCCGCTGAGGTCACGTCTGCTGTCCGAGCTCGTCGAGCCGGGCTCGGCCGCCACGGTCGCCGCCCGCGTCGGGATGGCCCGTCAGAAGGTCAACTACCACCTCAAGGCGCTCGAGTCGCACGGACTGCTCGAGCTCGCGGAGGAGCGCATGCGAGGCGGCATCACGGAGCGGGTGCTGAGGGCCACAGCGGCCGCCTATGTGGTGTCCCCGGCCGCGATCGGCGAGTCGGCCGCCGACCCCGACGACGCGCCCGACCGCCTCTCCGCCCGCTACCTCATCGCCCTCGCGGGCCGGGTCGTGCGCGAGGTTGGCGGCCTGTCCCATCGGGCGGCCGCCGCCGGCAAGCGACTGCCGACTCTGGCCATCGACACCGAGATCCGGTTCCGCTCGGCCGAGGACCGTGCCGCCTTCGCCGACGAGCTGATGGCGGCCGTCATCGATCTCGCGGCGCACTACCACCACGACGACGGGCGGCCGCATCGCCTGATCGTCGCAGCCCACCCCCGTCCCGAGGAGAGCCCATGACGACCAACCCCAGTGTCCCGCTCCGCTTGGAGATGACCTTCGAGCTGCCGGGCACGCCCGAGCAGCTCTGGCAGGCGATCGCCACCGCCCAGGGGATCAGCGCCTGGTTCATGCCCACCGACCTCGACGAGCGCGAAGGCGGGGCCATCATCATGCACATGGGCGAGGACTCCTCGCCCGGCACCGTGACCGGCTGGGACCCGCCCCTCCGCTTCGCCATCGAGGAGCCCGAGTGGGCCGCCCTGGCCGGCCACGCCGGGGAGTCGGTCACGCCGCTGGCCACGGAGTTCCTGATCGAGGCGCGCTCGGGAGGCACCTGCGTTCTCCGGGTCGTCACCAGTGCGTTCGGCACCGGGGCCGACTGGGAGCAGGAGTTCTTCGAGGAGATGGAGAAGGGTTGGCGGCCATTCTTCGACCGGCTGCGGCTGTATCTCGCCCATTTCCCTGGCCAGCGGGCCACGCCGCTCGACGTGATCCACACGGTCAAGGGCCGAGCGGGTCCGGTGTTCGCGGCCATGCGCCAGTCCCTCGGGCTGGCGGAGGTCGGCCAGTCGGTCGACGCGCGCGGCCTCACCGGGACCGTCCAGAGGATCGGTGACGAGGACGCCCTGGTGCGCGTCACCGATCCGGTTCCCGGGTTTCTGGCCCTCGCGGCCTGGGACAGCAGCGAGGACGAGGCGTCCGCAGTGGTCCAGGCGCAGCTGTTCTCCGACGACGCGCCCGCCGTGGTCGAGCGCGAGCGGCGGGGCTGGCAGGAGTGGCTCGAGACGCTGGCGATCCCCGCCGCCTGAGTCGGTGGGAGCGATGAGTTTCGTCCGGATGTCACGTCTGAGAGATACGACTCCGCGGGCGGTCGAACGAACGCGAGCTAAGGAGTACCGGTGATACCAGGCATGGGAGTGGAGGCCGATGGTGCGTTGGCCGTCGAGACCGAGGGTCTCGTCAAGCACTTCGGCGAGACGCGCGCGGTCGACGGCATTGACCTCGCCGTTCGCCCCGGCACCGTCTTCGGCGTCCTCGGCCCCAACGGTGCCGGCAAGACCACCACGCTGCGCATGCTGGCCACCCTGCTGCAGCCCGACGCCGGCATGGCCCGGGTCCTGGGGCATGACGTGGTCGCCGACGCCGACGCCGTGCGATCGTCGGTCAGCCTCACGGGGCAGTTCGCGTCCGTCGACGAGGAGCTCACCGGGCGCGAGAACCTCATCCTGATCGGGCGCCTGCTCGGCTTCCCACACCAGGTCGCCGACGAGCGTGCCACCGAGCTGCTCGACGCGTTCGGGCTCAGCGACGCCGCCGGGAAGCTCTGCAAGGACTATTCGGGCGGCATGCGCCGGCGCCTCGACATCGCCGCCAGCATCGTGACCACGCCGCCGCTCCTGTTCCTCGACGAGCCGACCACCGGCCTCGACCCCCGGAGCCGCAACCAGGTGTGGGAGATCGTCCGGGTCCTCGTTGCCGAGGGCGCGACGGTGCTGCTCAGCACGCAGTACCTCGACGAAGCCGACCAGCTGGCCGACCGGGTCGCCATCATCGACCACGGCCGGGTCATCGCCGAGGGGACCTGCGGCGAGCTCAAGGCCCTGGTGGGATCCGGCAGCCTGCACGTGCGGGTGCTCGACCCCGAGCAGCGGTCCGAGGCCGGGCGCATCCTCACGGCTGCGCTCGGCACGACGTTCCAGCTCGAGTCCGACCCGGCTGCGCTCTCGGCCCAGGTGACCGATCCGGAGCTGGCCGCCACCGCCCTCGCCGAGCTGGCCCGGTGCTGCGTGCCCCTCGCGGAGTTCTCGCTCGGCCAGCCCAGCCTCGACGAGGTCTTCCTCGCCCTCACCGGCCACCCGGCCGAGGACAACACGCCCACGGAGGATGCAGCAGCATGAGCCGGCTACGCCTGTCCGCTCCCCTCCACTCACGGGTCCTGTCGCCTCCGGTGCGGGGCCTACCGCCGTCGGCGGCTGCTAGCCGCCTCCAGCGCCCCCGCATCCTCGGCGCCACCCGCTCGCTACCCGCCCTTCGCCGGAGGCGGGCTATGGCCTCGGCCTTCGGCCGAGTCGGAGGTCCATCATGACCGCCACCGAGACGCAGAGCGACCTCCTGGAGGTGGCGGCGCTCCGGTCCGCGCTCCACACCCAGGCCCGGCCGAGCCGGCCCAGCGCCCTGTCGGCCTCGCTCAGCTTCGCGTGGCGGGCGCTGCTGAAGATCAAGCACGTCCCGATGCAGCTGTTCGACGTGACGGTGTTCCCCATCATGTTCGTGCTGCTGTTCACCTACCTGTTCGGGGGCGCCCTCGCCGGCTCGCCGCGGGACTACCTCCAGGAACTGCTGCCGGGGATCCTGGTCCTGACCGTGGCCTGGATCACCGTCTACACGGGGATGGGTCTGAACACCGACATCAGCAAGGGGGTGTTCGACCGGTTCCGGTCGTTGCCGATCTGGAGACCGGCGCTGCTGGTCGGCATGCTCCTCGCCGACATCGTTCGCTACACCATCGCGATCGCGATCATGCTCGTCCTGGGCGTCGCCCTGGGCTTCCGGCCCGACGGCGGGCTCGTCGGGGTGGTGGCGGCCGTGGCGCTGCTGCTGCTCTTCTCCTTCAGCCTGTCGTGGATCTGGACGGTGCTGGGCCTGAAGATGCAGACGCCCGAGGCGGTGATGCAGGCGAGCATGACCGTGATGTTCCCACTGACTTTCGCCAGCAACGTCTACGTCGATCCGGCCACGATGCCCGGCTGGGTCCAGGCGTTCGTCAACAACAATCCCATCACCCACCTGACGACGGCTGCCCGAGGCCTGATGCACGGCACGCCGGGCTATTGGGACGAGATCGGCTGGGTGCTGCTGTGGAGTGGCGCACTGGTGGCGATCTTCGCCCCGCTCACCATGCGCCTCTACAACAGCGAGCGATAGTTCGTTCGTAGGGGCGGTCGCGGCGGACCGCCCCTACGACGCCCGGGAGTGGCCGGTGCCGGCGCTCCCGGCGCTGCCCGTAGGTAGAACGACCTACAGCGCCGACCGCCGGCGTTGGACAGTTCGCCCGATGCGGCCGGTGAACGCCCGACCGTACGGTCCCCTCCAACGATGCGGAGGGTGAACGATGGTTGCTTCTGTCGACACGACGACTGCGCCGGGCGTGCGGATCCTCGATGCCGTGCGTGACCTGGCGCCGGCGATCGCGGCGCGGGCCGATGAGATCGAAGCGGCGCGGCGCCTGCCGCACGACCTGGTCATCGAACTGGCCGCCGCCGGCTGCTTCGGGATGCTGCGACCCCCCAGCCACGGCGGGGCGGGCGTCGACCTGGCCACGTCGATGCGGGTGTACGAGGACCTGAGCCGAGCAGACGCCTCGGTGGGATGGACGGTCGCGATAGGCGCCGGTTGCTGGCTCGACGTGGTGGGGTTGCCGAGGTCGACGTTCGACGCCGTCTTCGCCGACGATCCGGATGTCAAGGTCGGCGGGGGCATCAATCCCGCGGGTGTCGCGGCGCCGGCCGACGGCGGCTACCGGGTGACCGGGCGGTGGGCCTTCGTCAGTGGCTGCCAGCACTGCGACTGGATCTACGGCAACTGCATCGAGGAGGGCGCCTCCGGCAACGGCGACATGCCGCCACTGCGCATCGCGCTCTTCCGGGCCGGCGAGGTCGAGATCGAGGACACGTGGTCGGTGTCGGGGTTGTGCGGCACCGGCAGCCACGACGTGGTGGCCGAGAACGTCTTCGTGCCCGCCGACCGAACCTTCGCACTGCTGTCGGCCGATCCCTGCCTCGATGATCCGCTGGTGCGCATCCCGCTGCCGTCGCCGTACGTGCTCCAGATGGCGAGCGGGGCACTGGGCATTGCCCAGGGTGCCCTCGACGACATCCTGGCGTTGGCGACCGACAAGGTGCCGCTCTTCGCCGGAGCGTCGCTGGCCGCGAACCCGCTGTTCCAGAACCAGCTCGGCGAGGCGGACGCCCGGCTCCGAGCAGCCCGCGCCCTCCTCTACGCCGAGGCCGCCGAGGTCTGGGCGACGGCGCTCGCCCGCGACCCGTTCACGCCCGAGCACCGGGCCCGCATCCGTGCGTCGGGCGTGTGGGCGGCCGACACCGCGGCGGCGGTCGTCGACATGGCGTACCGCGCCGGGGGCGGCAGCTCGCTCTACAGGTCCAGTCCCCTGCAGCGCCGGTTCCGCGACGTCCACGCCCTGACCCAGCACTTCCTCGTCAAGCTCGATTCGTTGACGACGGTCGGCGCCGTGATGGCGGGCCAGGAGGTCGACACCACGTTCCTGTAGTCCTAGGACTTTGAAGACGTTCCGGGGCTATGCCCCGAAAAATCTTCAAGACACGCGAGGGATGACTCGCCTACGACGCCGCCTGGCCCGTCAGCTTGCGGTTCTTGATCTGGGCCTTGACGTAGTCGCGGTTCATGTAGGCGATGAAGTCGATCGAGATCTCCTTCGGGCACGCCTCCTGGCACTCCGCATGGTTCGTGCAGGAGCCGAAGTACTCCTCCATCGTGTCGACCATCGCCTTGGTGCGGACGTAGCGCTCGGCTTGGCCCTGGGGCAGCAGGTTGAGGTGCTGGATCTTGGCCGCCGTGAACAGCTGGGCGGCCGAGTTGGGGCACGCCGCCACGCACGCCCCACAGCCGATGCAGGCGGCGGCGTCCATGGCGGCATCTGCGGCTTCCTTGGGCACGAGGATGAGGTTGGCGTCGGGGGCGGCGCCGGTGGGGGCGGTGATGTAGCCGCCGGCCTCGATGATCCGGTCGAATGCCTCCCTGTCGACGATCAGGTCGCGCAGCACGGGGAACGCCCGTGCGCGCCACGGCTCGATGAAGATCTCGTCGCCGTCGGAGAACTTGCGCATGTGGAGCTGGCAGGTGGCCGTGCCCTTCTGAGGGCCGTGTGCCTGCCCGTTGATCATCATCCCGCAGCTACCGCAGATCCCCTCGCGGCAGTCGTGCTCGAAGGCGATCGGCTCCTCACCCCGGGCGATGAGCCGCTCGTTCACGATGTCGAGCATCTCGAGGAAGGACATGTCGGGGCTGATGTCCCTCGCCTCGTCGGCGTAGGTGACCATCCGCCCCGGTTGGTCGGGGCCGGCTTGCCGCCAGACGTGCAGGATCAGGTCCATGTGAAGGCGCTCCCCAACTACTTGTAGGACCGCTGGGTCAGCTTGACGTACTCGAACTCGAGCGGCTCGCGGTGCAGGGCCGGCGCGTTGCCCTTGCCCGTCCACTCCCAGGCGCCGACGTAGGCGAAGTGCGCGTCGTCGCGGAGGGCCTCGCCGTCCTCGGTCTGGCTCTCCTCGCGGAAGTGCCCGCCAGCCGACTCCTCGCGGTGCAGCGCGTCGCGCACCATCAGCTCGGCCAGCTCGAAGAAGTCGGCCACGCGGGCCGCCTTCTCCAGTGACTGGTTGAGCGCCGGGCCGCCCAGCACGCGCACGTCCTTCCAGAACTCCTCGCGGAGGGCCGGGATCTCCGCCAGGGCCTTCTCGAGGCCCGAACGGTTGCGGGCCATGCCGCAGTAGTCCCACATGATCTTGCCCAGCTCCCGGTGAAAGTGGTCGACCGAGCTGGTGCCGTTGATCGACAGGAGCCGCGCCACCGTGTCGCCCACCGAGCGCTCGGCGTCGGCGAACGCCGGGTCGTCGGTGGGTACGATCGGGTCGCCCAGCAGCCCTGCGAGGTAGTTGGCGAGCGTGTTCTTGATGATGAAGTAGCCGTCGGCCAGTCCCTGCATGAGCGCGGATGCCCCGAGGCGGTTGGCGCCGTGGTCGGAGAAGTTGGCCTCGCCGAGCACGAACAGGCCGGGCACGTTGGACATCAGGTCGTAGTCCACCCACAGCCCGCCCATCGTGTAGTGCACGGCGGGGTAGATGCGCATCGGGACCCGATAGGGGTCCTCGTCGGTGATTCGCTCGTACATGTCGAAGAGGTTGCCGTAGCGCTCGCGGATGCTGCCCTCGCCGAGGCGGTGCATGGCCTCGGAGAAGTCGAGGTAGACGCCGTTGCGCAGTGGCCCCACGCCCCGTCCCTGGTCGATGATCGCCTTGGCGTTGCGGGAGGCGACGTCGCGGGGGACGAGGTTGCCGAAGGCCGGGGTACTTGCGCTCGAGGTAGTAGTCGCGGTCGGAGTCCGGGATCCGGTCGGGCGGCCGGGTGTCGTCAGGATCCTCGGGTATCCAGATCCGTCCGTCGTTGCGCAGCGACTCGGACATCAGCGTGAGCTTGGACTGGAACTCGTCGCTGGCCGGGATGCAGGTGGGGTGGATCTGCGTGTAGCAGGGGTTGGCGAACAGCGCGCCCCGCCGGTGGGCCCGCCAGATGGCGGTGGCGTTGGAGTACTTGGCGTTGGTCGACAGGTAGAAGACGTTGCCGTAGCCGCCGGTGCAGAGCAGCACCGCGTGCGCCGAGTGCGACCTGACCTGCCCGGTCACCATGTCGCGCACGACGATGCCGACCGCCCGTCCGTCACGCACCACCAGGTCGAGCATCTCGGCGCGCGTGTGCAGCTTCACCGTGCCGAGGTGGACCTGGTGCATCATCTGCTGGTACGCACCGAGCAGCAGCTGCTGGCCCGTCTGGCCCCGCGCGTAGAAGGTCCGCGAGACCTGTGCCCCACCGAAGCTGCGGTTGTCGAGCAGCCCGCCGTACTCCCGGGCGAAGGGCACGCCCTGGGCCACGCACTGGTCGATGATGTCGACCGACAACTCGGCCAGCCGATACACGTTGGACTCGCGGCTGCGGAAGTCGCCGCCCTTGATCGTGTCGTAGAACAGGCGCTCGATCGAGTCGCCGTCGCCCTTGTAGTTCTTGGCGGCGTTGATGCCACCCTGGGCGGCGATGGAGTGTGCCCGCCGCGGGCTGTCGTGGTACGTGAAGACCTCGACGTTGTACCCCTGTTCGCCGAGTGTGGCCGCGGCCGAGGCGCCCGCCAGGCCGGTGCCGACGATGATCACGTCGAACCGGCGCCGGTTGTGGGGCGCCACCAGCTTCATGTCGAAGCGGTGGTGGGTCCAGCGGTCCTCGATGGGGCCCTCGGGCCCGTGGCTGTTGAGGTCTCCGATCATCACGAGCCCTCGTCTGCATACAGCTCGCAGGTCTCGATGGTGTCACCGGACACCCGGCAGTCGGGGTTGTCTTCGGGGTCCACTGCGCCGGTCAGCACGGCGATGGGGAAGCTGAGGTTGCCGAGCATCACGACGCCGGCGAAGGTCACGGCGAAGCCGCGGCGCCAGGAGTTCCACTTGGGGTTGTTGAGCCCCAGGCTCTGGAACATCGACCACGCCCCGTGGAACAAGTGGATGCCCAAGGCGATGTTGGCGACGATGTAGATGGCCGAGCTCCACGGTCGCTCGAAGCTGGCGACCAGGTTGCGGTAGACGTCCCCCCGCACGAAATCGGGGTTGACCGGCCCCCAGGTCAGGTCGGCCAGGTGCCAGATCAGGAACAGCAGGATCACCACGCCGGTCAAGCGCATCGAGCGACTGGCGGCGTTGGCGGCCTGCCAGTCCCGCTTGGAGACATAGCGCCCCTCGGCGTGGGCCCGCCGGTTCATCAGTGTGAGGCTGGCCGCGGCGTGGATGTGGAACACGAAGGCCAGGCCCAGGCCGATCCGTAGCAGCCACAACAGCCAGGTGCGGGGGAGCAGCGGCACGAGCAGCTCGCGCAGGAACTCGCTGTAGTGGTTGTAGTCCTCGGCGCCGAAGTAGAGCTTGAAGTTCCCGAACATGTGGGCGAACACGTAGGCCATGAGCGCGATGCCGGTCAGCGCCATCACCCACTTCTTGCCGACCGCCGAGCGATAGAACTCCACCGGCCACGGTGCCGGTCGGCGGGGGTGGCGGTTCACGGGGGCGACGGGGGGCCGCTCCATGGTCTGCATCGCTCGATCAGCCTCCGGGACACGCCTGAACCGAATCTGGCGTGACCGTACTCCCCCCACTTTGGCCGATGGCAATTGCCGTTCCTCAACGCTGCGGGCGATCGGTGGCGTGACATTCGTCAGTGACCAACGGCACCTGACGGTTGCGTCAGGTGCGACGGAAGGGTCGGGCTGGGCGGCGCATCGTCGGGTTGTCGGGTGGCGGTCACCCGGCACCGAGGAGGACAGACCAATGTCGTACTTCAGCAAGCGGGCAGTGCGTTGGGCGGCACCGGTCGCCCTCGTGGGAGCTCTTGGACTCGCCGCATGCGGCAACAGCGATGACACCGAGGCCGTCAGGGTCGCGGCGCCCAGCGCCGTGGGTGTCGGGAGCGATCAGCACCTCGCCAACCAGGCCGAGGAACTGGCTCGGCCGTCGGCGGTCGCCGGCAGCGACCAGCACCTCACCAACCAGGCCGAGGAGCTCGCTCAAGAGCAGCGGGCGTTCCGGGCCGCCAGCGTCGGCAGCGACCAGCACCTGAACAACCAGGCTGCGGAGATCGCCAGCCAGCGGGCCAACCGGGCGGCATCGGACAGGCTGAGCGGCCAGGCCGAGCAGATGCAGCGTGCACAGGTGGCGCGGCTCGCGGCGCAGGCCGAGCGGTCCGAGTGGTCGGCGCATCTCGAGGGCCAGGCGAACACCTACAGCGTTGTCGACGTGCCCACCAATTCCGACGCCAACCTGCCGAACGTGTTCGAGGCGGGCAACCGCGCCGCCCAGGCGGCCCTGGCCGACGGGTACGTGACCCAGCTGCAGGATCAGTCCGATGGCAACCGCGACGCCCAGATGGCTCAGGCGGACCAGTACGTGACCCAGCAGCAGGATCGGGCCGACAGCAACCGTAACTTCCTGCCCGGCAGCCACCACGTGCCGACGCAGTAGGGATCACGGAGCTTCCTGCTCCATTCGTGGTGACCGCCCGGCCATTCCGGCCGGGCGGTCACGCGCGCGTCGATCGCTTCCCGGAGTCGCGCACCGCCAGGTGGCGAGATCGAGAGCGGCGTGACGAAGGGCACCTGACGCTTGCGTCAGGTGCGACGGAAGGGTCGGGCTGGGCGGCGCATCGTCGGGTTGTCGGGTGGCGGTCACCCGGCACCGAGGAGGACAGACCAATGTCGTACTTCAGCAAGCGGGCAGTGCGTTGGGCGGCACCGGTCGCCCTCGTGGGAGCTCTTGGACTCGCCGCATGCGGCAACAGCGATGACACCGAGGCCGTCAGGGTCGCGGCGCCCAGCGCCGTGGGTGTCGGGAGCGATCAGCACCTCGCCAACCAGGCCGAGGAACTGGCTCGGCCGTCGGCGGTCGCCGGCAGCGACCAGCACCTCAACAACAAGGCTGGGGAGCTCACCCGGCAACAGCGGTCGTACCAGGCGGCGAGCGCCAGGCTCACGGCGCAGGCCGAGCAATACGAGCGCTCGGTCGAGGCCGGCAACCGTGCCGCCCAGATGGGCCAGGCCGAGTCCTACGTGCAGCAGCAGCAGGATCGGGCCAAGGGCAGCCAGGCGGTCCAGATGACCAAGACCCCGGCGTACGTGCGCTGGCTGCAGGATCGGGCCGAGGCCAACTCGAGCGGCAACGGTGGCTCTGGTGACGAGTTTGTCCCCGGCAGCCGTCACATGCCGACGCGGTGACGATCAGCGGGCGATCGTCGATCGGTAGTGATTGACGATCACATCCCGGCGGGACAGGTGGAGCTCGAGGTCGAGGCGGAGCGGGCCGTCGGCCTCGGGCACCACCGCTTGTAGGGTCCCGACCCGGACGCAGGAGTCGGCCGGGACATCGCCGCTCCAGCGCCATTCATGACGACCGCCCGGCCATTCCAGCCGGGCGGTGACGCGTGCGTCGTCGACCGCGACGCGCAGGTCCGAGACCACGTGCACGTCGAGGGCCAGTGCGTCCCCGGGCGCCACCGTCGCGGGCAGCCGGTCGGCCACGACGATCACCGGACGGCACGCGTCGCGCAGGGCCTCGTAGCCGAGCTTGGGGCGGCGCTCGTGGTCGAGCACGGACCACGTGACCCCGGGGTGGCCGTCGGCCAGGCAGAACTGGGCGAACCCGCCGGTCGGCCGGTACTTGAGCCGCCGCAGGACCTCGACCTGGCGCTGGATCAGCTCGGCCTGGTACCGCTGGGTTGCGGTGCGCCAGTCGTCGAAGCTGGCAAAGGCGGCCGGGGGCACGTACCGGTCGAACCGTGCCTTCTGGAGGTTGTGGCGGTCGCGCAGCCGGGCCCAGTCGAGGTCGGGCCAGCGCTGGGGCTCGCAGAAGGCGGCGCCGTCGCCGCTGTCGTCCGCCGCCGGCACGGCTTGGGCGCCGAACTCGCTCACGAAGCGCACCATGCGGGGCAAGGTGCGGGCGAAGCCAGGCAGATCGCGCTCGTCGCCCCAGTACCACCCGAAGTAGAGGTGGCTGTCGGTGCCGTCGAGCTGGGGTAGATGCGGGGCCACGCCGGAATGGGCCACGACCGGGCGGGTCACGTCGGCCTTCTCGAGCGCCCGCTTGATCGACCCGTCGAGCACGGTCTTGTTCCAGCTGGGGAGCTGTTGGGCGCGGACCATCCGAAAGGCGGTCCGCCGTATGGCGCCGGGGTCTCCGTCCGCGGCCGCGTCGGGGTCGATGGCCATGGGCTCGTTGTGGCCGCACCACACGGCGATCGACGGATGGTGGCCCAGCAGGTCGACGGCCTCCCGTGCCTGGCGCACCGCTGCGCGGCGCACGCCCGCGGCGTAGCCCCACTGGAGCGGCATGTCCTGCCACAGCAGCAGTCCTCGCTCGTCGGCGGCGTCGTACAGCTCGGGACGCGAGACGTGCGCGTGCACCCGCAGCAGATCGAGCCCGGCGTCGAGCGCCCACCCGACGTCGCCACGCAGGTCGTCGGGCGACGCCTCCGCCAGGGCCATCCGCGTCGGCCCCTGATTGGCACCCTTGAGGAATAGCCGCTCGCCGTTCACCGCGCACGTCCAGTTCCGCATCCGGACCGACCGCAGCCCCGTGCGCAGACGGCGGAAGTCGCTACGGATTCCTGCCGCGGAATTGGTTGCCCCAGCCACCGATTCCGCGGCAGGAACGTCAACGCCGACGGTCACGTCGTGGAGGACCGGGTCACCCAGTGCCCGCGGCCACCACAGCTCGGGCCGCTCGGCCGTGACGGTCCACTCGAGCTCGTTGACGCCCGCGGCGAGTGGCTGGGTCAGCTCGTGGTCGAGTGCGCCCAGCTCGGTGCGCACGCACACCGTGCGGCGGACATCGCTGTCCAGGGTCGCCCGGAAGGCGACCACCGCCCGGTCGGGCGTGGCCTCGCGGCACAGCACCCGCAGGCGGGAGATCCGGACCGGTCCGGTTTCGCTGAGCCGCACCGGCCGCCAGATGCCGCCGGGGTTCCAGGCGGGATCGAGGCAGTCCCAGTGCTGGAAGACGCCCGTGAGGTTGCGCTTGGCGGTCTTGGCGCGCTCCGGGGCACACGTCACCTCCACCGCCAGCGCGTGCTCGGCCCGGTCGCGGAACTGCTCGGTGACCTCGAACGTGTGGGGCACGAAGTAGCCCTCGGTGTCGCCGAGGTAGCCGCCGTCGAGCCACACGTCGCCCTGGTAGAAGAGTCCGTCGAAGGTCAGCCAGCGCCGGCGGCCCTCCCCAGGCCGGTCGGTCTCGAAGCGGCAGCGGTGCAGCAGCGGGCCGTCGCTGCCCGCGAACGCCACCGTCGACCGCCAGTGGCCCGGCACCGTGACCGGCTCCCAGTCGCGGTCGTCGAAGTCCGCGCCCTGATAGACGCGCCGGAGGTCGTCGTCGGCGATCGCGGCGCGCCAGCCGTCGCTCAGGTGCATGGTGGGGGGAGGCTAATCGCCGGTCTTGTCGGCCTCGCCGGCGTTGTGGGAGCGCCCCCAGCCGCTGATGCGCCAGCCGAGCTCGATGACAAATCCTCCCGCGGACGGCGATCCCGATCGCCGACAGCACGAGCTCCGCACGCGGCGGGTTGAGTGCGAAGAAGTCCCGCAACCCGGGCACCGCCATGATGACCGCGAAGGCGCCCGCCATCGCGATGACCAGCCCCGCCCGCCACGGGTTGGTGGGCCGCGCCAGGATGGCCAGCACCCATAGGGCCACCAGGAACAAGGTGATGGTGGCCGTCGTGCGGGCCTCCGTCTGGTTGACGCCGCTCTCCGAGCGCGCCAGCGCGTAGGCGGCGATCGTGCAGACGGCGGCGACGGTGCCGGCGGGCACCGCGAACCGCAGCACCCGCCCGACAAAGCCCGGCCTGGCCCGCTGGGCGTTGGGTGCCAACGCCAGGAAGAACGCGGGGATGCCGATGGTCAGGCTGCTCACGATCGTCAGGTGCCGGGGCAGGAACGGAAATGGCACCCGGGCCACGCCCACGATGAGGCACAGCAGCGCGGCGTATACGGTCTTGGTGAGGAACAGGTTGGCGACGCGTTCGACGTTGGCGATGACGCGCCGGCCCTCGCCCAACACCGGAGGCAGGCTGCCGAAGTCCGAGTCCAGCAGCACCACCGGGGCGACGGCCCGGCTCACCGGTGCGCCCGACCCCATGGCTACCCCGAGGTCGGCCTCCTTGAGAGCCAGCACGTCGTTGACGCCGTCCCCGGTCATGGCGACCGTGTGCCCCCGCGCCTGCAACGCCCGCACCATCGCCTGCTTCTGCTGCGGTCCCACACGGCCGAAGACGCCCGTCGTTTCCATCATGTCGGCCAGTTCGTCGGGATCGTCCGGTAGCTCCCGGGCGTCGCGGGCCGACTCGGCGTTGGCGATCCCCACTCGGGCGGCCACGGCTCCCACCGTCCGCGGGTCATCCCCGGACACGACCTTGACGGTCACGTCCTGCGAGGCGAAGTAGTCGAGCGTCGAGCGGGCGTTGGCGCGAATGCGCTCCTCGATCACCACCAGCGCCACGGGTTGCCCCGCCGGTGGGCCGTCGCCGCTGGGCTCACCCCGCGTGCGCGCGAGTAGCAGCACGCGGCGGCCCTGGCGGGTCTCCCGGTCCACCAGCGCCGCCGCCGGGTCGCGTTCGCTCTCGTCGCCGCGGCCGTCGCCCGTCGCCGCGTCCAGCAGCACGTTGGGGGCGCCGAGCACCCAGTCGCCATGCACGCCGAAGCCGGTCCCCGAGAAGCGCTTGGCGGACGAGAACGCGGCGCGCCACGTCGGCGTCCAGCCCGGCGAGGCGTAGCACTCGGCGAGCGCCCGCATGCTGGCGTTGGGCTCGGGGTCGGTGGCCGCCAGGGCCCCCAGTGCGGACTCGGCCTCATGGGCATCGGCGCCGTCGAGGGGATGGACGTCGGCAACCTGGAGGCTCGGCTCCGTGATCGTGCCGGTCTTGTCGGTGCACACGATGTCGACGCGTGCCAGGCCCTCGATGGCGGCGAGCTCCTGCACCAGCACCTGGCGCCGGCCGAGGCGCAACACGCTCGCCGTGAAGGCGATGCTTGTCAGCAGCACCAGCCCCTCGGGGATCATGCTGCCGACGCCGGCCACCGTGCCCCGGATGGCGTCGCCGACCGAGTCGTCTGTCGACTCGGCGAGCTGGCTGAAGATGAGCAGGATGGCAATGGGGATGATGAGCCACGTGACGAACTTCAGGATGCGGTCGGTGCCGCGCCGCAGCTCGGAGCGCACCAACGAGAACCGCCTGGCCTCCGACGCCAGCTGGTTGGCGTACGACTCGGCGCCGATGCGATTGGCGCGGTACCAACCCTGTCCGGCGGTCACGAAGCTGCCCGACAGCACCTCGTCGCCCGGCGCCTTGGCCTCGGGCACCGACTCGCCCGACAGCAGCGACTCGTCGACCTCGAGGGCGTCCGCAGCCAGCACCTCGCCGTCGGCCACGATCTGGGTTCCCTGACCCAGTTCGACGACGTCGTCGTCGACAACGTCCTCCAACGAGATCTCGCGGCGTTCGCCGTTGCGCGCCACGGCGACGGCGGGGGCTGTGAGCAGCGACAACCGGTCGAGGGTCCGCTTGGCTCGCCACTCCTGGTAGATGCCGATGCCGGTGTTGGCCACCAGCACGACACCGAACAGTGCGTCCTGCAGCGGTCCGACGGTCAGGATGACCACGAGCAGCGTGCCGAGGATGGCGTTGAAGCGGGTGAAGACGTTGGCCCGGACGATGTCCCACATCGACCGGCTCGTCCCGCCCGGTGCCCGGTTGACGCGGCCTTGCTCGACGCGCTCGGCCACCTCGGCGTCGGTCAGGCCTTGGGGGATAGGAGTGGCGTCGACTGCTGCCTGCTGCACCTGGTCCTCCTGCCCCGCAGCGTAGGACGGAACCGTGAGCCGGGGCGCGGTGTAGGACGGGCATGCGACGGGGAATCACGATGTGGGTAGCGGCGGGCGGGTGTGCTCTGGCGTTGGTGGGCGCCATCGCATCCGCAGGACCAGCCTCGGCCAAAGGAATCCAATCGGCCACCATCAGTGGTCCCGGACTAGACGACCCGATCGACGTCGAAGTCGGGCGGTTGCCTGACCTGACGGCGTTCTGGGAGGTCATGCCCGGTCAGCCGGAGCCGCCAACGCTCACGGAGCGGCCACCGGCCGGGCGACTCGGTCCTCGCTACACCGTGACTTGGCAGCTCATGACCGACGCCGATGAAACGACCGCGATCCGCCAGGACCTCTACCCGCTCGCGGAAGGTGGTCCGCTGGTCCACACGGCGGCTGGCCAGCCGATCTTCGACGGGACCACGATCGGTGGCTGGTACAAGGCGCCGATCGCGTTGCGCGACAGGCTCCATGCCCTCGGTGTGCCTCCGGCTAGCGCCGCCTCGCCAGCCAAATCCTCACGCGCGACCCCACCGGCGTCAGGGTCGCAGTCCGCCGGCGGTCCGCCGTGGCCCCCTGTGATCATCGGCGCAACGGGTGCGATGGCACTAGCGAGCGTGGGCGGGGCCGTGGCCGTCCGCCGGGCCCGGCGCCGCGAGCGGGTGGCCCCGGTCCCGCTCTGACGTAACGATGCGGTGGTGGGCCGGCCACCCGACGACAGGGAGCTCGCACGACGGGCGAAGGACGGTGACGTGGACGCCTACGCCTCGCTGCTGCGCATGCACGAGGGTTCGGCCCGCCGGCTGGCGCAGGTGGTGTGCGGTTGCGGAGGCGACGCCGACGAGGCGGTGCAGGATGGCTTCGTCAAGGCCTGGTACGGGCTGGCCGGGTTCCGGGACGGCGCCGCCTTCCGGCCCTGGCTCTTGCGCATCGTGGCCAACGAGGCCCGCAACCGCCGCCGGTCGGCAGGCCGGCGGGCGGACTACGAGCTGCGATTCGCAGAGGACCGGGCCTCGGGCGGGGCGGCCCCCTCGCCCGAGGCCGCGGTCCTCGCCGCCGACCGCCGGCGTACCGTCGGCGCGGCGCTGGCCGGGCTGCCGCCGCCCCAGCGGGACGTGGTCGCGTGCCGCTACCTCGTGGGGCTCGACGAGGCCGAGACCGCGGCGGTGCTGGGGTTGCCCCGGGGGACGGTGAAGTCCCGGGCGGCGCGGGGTCTCGCCAGGCTCCGCGACCTGCTGCCGGAGCGGATCGAGATCGGCGGGACCGGCGATGCCTGACCCCGGCGACGACCTCATCCTGGCGCTGAACGAGCTGGGCGAGCGGCTCGACATCCCCCGGAGCGATCCGGTCGCGGCCGCGATCGACCGGATCCGGGCGACCCGGACGCCGTCGAGGAGGGACCGCGTGCCGTGGCGACCGGGCCCGCGCACACGACGCCTGCTGGTGGCCGCCGCGGCCGCCCTGCTGGTGGGTCTGGCGGCCACGCTCGTGGCGCCGGCGTCCCGTCATGCGGTTGCCCGCTGGCTCGGCATCGGGAGCGTCACCATCACCTATACGGGTGAGGTTCCCGCGGCCGCCGGCCGGACCTACGACCTGGGGACCCCGGTCCCGCTGGCCCAGGCGACCCGTCATGCGGGCGCCGCCGGCTGGCGCTTGGCGGCACCGAGTGAGGCCGGCGACCCGGCCCGGGCCTTCGTCGGCCTGCCCGCCGGCGCCGTCAACCTGGTGTGGGCGCCGTCCGGCGAGCGACCGGAGATCGGCGACTCCGGCATCGGCCTGCTGCTCACGGCGATGCCGGGGACGACCGATGCCGGCGGCATGTCGAAGCAGGCGACAGGCGGTACGACCGTCCGGCTCGTCCGGGTTGGTGACCAGGCCGCGTACTGGATCGAGGGCGAGCCCCACGAGGTCGTGATCACCGACAGGAACGGCAATTTCGTCCACGACAGCTCCCGGCTGGCCGGCAACACGCTCATCTGGACCGACGGCGACGTCACGTACCGCCTCGAGTCGGCACTCGACCGCGACGAGGCGGTCGATCTGGCCTCGACGCTGCGGCCGCTCGCCTGACCGCGGCTCGCTGCGACGCGACCCGGCGGTAGGTTGGCGAACATGTCGGACTCCCCCCGTCCCACCACCCTGGGAGAGCTCCGGGCGTCGGGTTGGCGCTCCATTCCCGTCAAGGACGAGATCCGTCGCAACGCCGTGCGTCGGATCGCCGCCGGCGAGCAGCTCATCCCGTCGGTCATCGGCTACGGCGAGACCGTCCTCCCCCAGCTCGAGAACGCCGTGCTGGCGGGGCACGACATCATCTTCCTGGGTGAGCGGGGCCAGGCGAAGACCCGCATGATCCGGTTGCTGGTCGAGCTGCTCGACGAGTGGATCCCCATCGTCGCCGGTAGCGAGATCAACGACGATCCCGAAGCTCCGGTCTCCCGCTATGCCCGCGAGCTCGTCGCTGAGCAGGGCGACGCCACGCCCGTCGACTGGGTCCACCGCGACCAGCGCTTCGGCGAGAAGCTCGCCACGCCCGACACGTCGGTCGCCGACCTCATCGGCGAGGTCGACCCGATCAAGGTGGCAGAGGGGCGTTACCTGTCCGACGAACTGACCATCCACTACGGCCTCGTGCCCCGCACCAACCGGGGCATCTTCGCCATCAACGAGCTGCCCGACCTGGCCGAGCGCATCCAGGTGGGCCTGCTGAACGTGCTGGAGGAGCGCGACGTGCAGGTGCGGGGCTACAAGATCCGGCTGCCTCTCGACGTCGTGCTGGTGGCCACTGCCAACCCCGAGGACTACACCAACCGGGGCCGCATCATCACTCCGCTGAAGGACCGGTTCGGCAGCCAGATCCGCACCCACTACCCGCTGGATGTCGAGACCGAGGTCGCCATCGCCGCGCAGGAGGCCCGGCCGTTCGACGTCGAGGGCGTCCGGGTGTCGGTGCCGCCGTACATGACCGAGATCGTGGCCACGCTCAGCCACCTGGCCCGCGACAGTGCGCACATCAACCAGCGCTCGGGGGTGTCGGTGCGGCTCACCGTGTCCAACAGCGAGGTGCTGGTGGCCAACGCCACCCGCCGGGCCCTGCGCCACGGCGAGCGCGAGGTCAGCCCCCGCGTGAGCGACCTCGACGCGCTCGCGGCGTCGACCATGGGCAAGGTCGAGATAGAGACCCTCGACGAGGGACGGGACGAGCAGATCGCCGAGCACCTGTTGCGGTCGGCGGTGCTCACCGTGTTCAAGCGGCGCGTCAACCCGGGCCAGCTGCGCGACGTGGTGGTGTCGTTCGACGACGGGGCCGTCGTCCACACCGGCGAGGACGTGTCCTCCGCCGACCTCGCCCGGCTGGTCGAGGACGTCCCTGCCCTGCGCGAATCGGTGGCCGAGCTCACGGGCGGCGACGAGAGTCCCGCCGCCGTGGCCAGCGCCGTCGAGCTGGTGCTCGAGGGCCTGCACCTGGCCAAGCGGCTCAACAAGGACGCGGTCGACGGCCGCGCCACCTACCGCTCACGCAGCTGAACCCAGTCTTTGAAGATCTTGGGGGCTCATAGCCCACAAGTTCTTCAAGGAACGATCGGGACCAGCGCCCCCAGGGTCTCCTTCGGGTTGCGGTCCCGATCGAACAGCCCGAGCCGCGCGTCGAAGCCCCGGTGCCACTCGTAGCCGTCGATCGCCGGCAGGTGGAACCCCCCGACGACGCCCATGCCGTCGCGGTAGGCGGCGGCGACCGTGTCGGCGGCCCGCTGCACCCGCCCCTCGCCGGTCGGGTCGCCGGTCACCACCACGATCCCGGCGTCCGGGAACTCGTCGGCCGCGTGCTCCAGCGGCGTCTCCAGCTCGTCGGCGGCGGCGCTGACGATCAGCAGGTCCTCGGCCTCGCGGGGCTCGCCGGGCCGGGCCGTCACGGCCACCGGCGTGCCCCCGGTCCGCAGCAGGCGGGCGGCCTCGCGTTCCGCAACCCGCAGCGTGGCGAGCACATCGCGCTCGTCGTCCTCGCGGCGGCGGCCCGGCGGGAAGACGCCCTCCCCGTAGGCGAGCCGGGCCGCGAGGTCGGGTTCGTGGATCGGGACCCACCCGGCCACCAGGTCGCCCAGGGCCTCGGCCACCCGGTCCACGTGCCGGGGCCACGTGAGGGTGGCCGCCTTGTCGTCCAGCCAGCCCCGCTGATCGTCGGTGAACCAACCGGGCGCAGAGCCGTGCAGCAGGCACGCCCACGCCGCCATGCCTGCGTCGCGGCCCGCCTCCAGGACCCGGCGCAGGTGGGCCACCTCGTTCTCGTCCCAGCGGCCCTCGCTGGGCTCGAGGCGTGCCCACTCGACGGTAAGGCGGTGGTGTGTGATCCCGTGCTCGGCCAGCAGCGCGAAGTCATCGGCGTACCGAGTGCGGAAGCCGTTGCCGTCACCGGACGGAGGCACCCGTCCCTCGGTCTCCCATCCCGCCCAGTCGGAGCGCGGGGCGGCCCCCTCGCACTGGGTCGCAGCCGCGCCCGTGCCCCACCAGGGAGTTGGTCGCTCGCTCACTGGGGGTCGATTCCGCTGCCAGCGGGGTGTGTGTCCATGTTGGTCGGTGCGATCTTCGTGACCCGCGGAATAGAGCCTCACTCCTCGGGCGTCGCCAGTGGCACGATGCGCTCGGCCGCGCGCTGGAGGACCTGGATGAACGTGTCGACGTCCTGGGCACCGGGGATCGCCCACCGGCCCTCGATCACGAACGTCGGTACCGCGCCGATCCCGAGCTCGGTGGCCCGCGCCTCCTCGGCCCGCACCCGGTCGGCGCCTGAGCCCGACGCCAGGGCCCCCGCTGCGGTGGCGGGGTCCAGGTCCACCTCGGCCGCCAGGGCGGACAGCACGGCGTGGTCGGAGACGTCGTGGTTGTCGATGAAGTACGCACGGAACAGGCGGTGCTCCAACGCCGACCGAACCCCGGGGCCACCCACGTCCTCCGCCCACACGGCGAGCCGGTGGGCGTCGAAGGTGTTGACCCGGCGCGTGCCGTCCCACCGGAAGTCGATGCCCACCTCGGCGCCGACGCGGGCCAGCCGGCCGCGCACGCCGTCGAGTGCCGCCGGGCCGCCGAACTTGCGGGCGAGGTAGTCGGCGAGGTCCATGCCGCCGGCCGGGACTGTGGGGTCGAGCTCGAACGCCCGGTACGCCACCTCGACCTCACCGTCGAAGCGGTCGAGCGCGGCCGAGAACCGGCGGGCGCCGACGTAGCACCACGGGCACACCACGTCGGACCAGATCTCCACACGCATCGACCGCCACAACCTAGTGGTCCCTCGGGAAGTCATCGTGGCGTCTCGCCGGCCAGATCCGCCGCTGGACATCGTCCTCGTCGTCACCGCAGTCGCTGGCTGCGCCTTCCTCCTGCGGTCCTCGCCAGCGACGAATCTGACACGGCGATACATCCACGGAACTTCCGCGAGCGCCCACTGGGGCACAGACGCATTCCTGAACGGTGACCGGTACGGTGGCGCGAGTCATGCCTCGCCCCCGGTTCCGCTACAGCCGCTGGGACGGCACCCAGGTCGGCTTCGACCTCGACGCCGACGCCGTGCTCGAACAGATGACCGACGACCTGCTGTACCACGGCGACCTCAACGCCGCGCTCCGGCGGCTCCTACAGTCCGGGTTCCGCGACCGGCAGGGCCAGATGGTCGAGGGGATCCGCGACCTGCTCGACCGCCTGCGCCGCGAGCGCCAGGAGCGGCTCGACCGGTTCGACCTCGGTGGCGTCTACGACGAGATCGCCGAGGAGCTGCGCCAGGTCATCGACACCGAGCGGGCCGAGATCGACCGGCAGGTCCGCGACGCCCGCGCCAGCGGCGACCCGCGTCGGGCCGAGACGGCGCAGGGCGCCGCCGACGAGCGCAACATGCAGCTGGAGATGCTCCCCGCGGACCTCGCGGGCATGGTGCGCGAGCTCCAGAACTACGACTTCGCCTCGGCCGAGGCCCAGCAGCGGTTCGACGAGCTGGTCGAGCGGCTCCGCCAGCAGGTGCTCGACTCCTACGTCAACCGCATGACCGGGGCCGTCGAGTCGATGACGCCCGAGGACATGGCTCGGATGAAGGACATGCTGGCCGAGCTCAACCAGATGCTCGACCAGCGCTCGCGGGGGGAGGAGCCGGACTTCGCGGGCTTCATGCAGCGCTACGGCGACTTCTTCCCCGAGAACCCCCAGAACCTCGACGAGCTGCTGGAGGTGCTCGCCCGCCGCATGGCCGCCATGCAGGCGATGCTGGCCTCGATGACGCCCGAGCAGCGGGCGCAGATCCAGCAGCTGGCCGAACAGCTCCTCGACGACATGGACCTGCGCTGGCAGGTCGATCAGCTCGGCCAGCAGCTGCGGGGGATGTTCCCGGAGATGGGCTGGGACCAGCGCTACAACTTCCAGGGCCAGGATCCGCTCGGCATGGCCGAGGCGGCGGCCACCATGGAGGAGCTGGGTGACCTCGACCGGCTGGAGCAGCTTCTGCGGGGCGCCGCCAACCCCGGCGCGCTGGCTGAGGTGGACATCGACCGCGCGCGCGAGCTGCTGGGCGACGATTCCGCCCGCAGCCTCGACGAGCTGGCCCGGCTCACCCGCCTGCTCCAGGAGGCCGGACTGGTCGACCAGCGCGAGGGGCGGCTCGAGCTCACGCCCAAGGGCCTCCGCCGCATCGGCCGCAACGCCCTGCACGACCTGTTCCAGCGCCTGGCCCGCGACAAGCTGGGCCGCCACGAGCTCGAGCGGTCGGGTGCCGGGCACGAGCGCACCTACGAGACCAAGGCCTACGAGTTCGGCGACCCGTTCAACCTCAACATCGAGCGCACGGTCCGCAACGCCATAGCACGATCTGGGCGAGGCACGCCTGTGCTGCTGTCACCTGACGACTTCGAGGTCGAGCGCACCGAGCACGTCGTTCGCTCGTCGACCGTGCTCATGCTCGACCTGTCGCTGTCGATGCCCATGCGCGACAACTTCCTGGCCGCCAAGAAGGTGGCGATGGCGCTGCACTCGCTCATCTCCCTCCAGTTCCCGCGCGACTACCTGGGACTGGTCGGCTTCAGCGAGGTGGCCCGCGAGATCCGCCCGCAGGACCTGCCCGAGGTCTCCTGGGACTTCGTGTACGGCACCAACATGCAGCACGCGTTCCAGATCAGCCGGCGGCTCCTGGCCCGCCAATCGGGCACCAAGCAGATCATCATGATCACCGACGGCGAGCCCACGGCCCATTTCGAGCCGGGCATCGCCGAGCCGTTCTTCTCGTACCCCCCGGTGCGCGAGACCGTCGACGCCACCCTGCGGGAGGTGGTGCGCTGCACCCGCGAGGGAATCCGCATCAACACGTTCATGCTCGACCCCACCGGCCACCTGCGCTCGTTCGTCGAGAAGCTCACCCGGCTCAACAAGGGGCGCGCGTTCTTCACCACCCCCGAGACGCTGGGCGACTACGTTCTCGTGGACTTCATCGAGCAGAAGCGCGAACTGCGCCGCTCAGGCGGCCGCCGGTCGGCCTGACCGTTCGGTTCAGCCACCCAGCAGGTCGACGACACCCCCGAGGAGCCCGCCGGCAGGGGGCGGTGGCGGTTCGGTGGCGCCTCGGTTGTCGTGGTGGTGGGCTCGGTTGTCGTGGTGGTGGGCTCGGTCGTCGTGGTGGTGGGCGCGGTCGTCGTGGTGGTGGGCGCGGTCGTCGTGGTGGTGGGCGCGGTCGTCGTGGTGGTGGGCGCTGTGGTTCCGGTCCCCGGCCTGGTCGTCCCCGTGCTTCCCGGGCGTGTCGTCCCAGTGCTTCCGATCGGGACCACCTCACCGTCGACCACCGTCGAGCCGGGTGGCAGCGGGACCACCACCTCCTCGCCGGTATCGGGGTCGATGATGCGCGCCACCGACGGGGCGGGGCGGATGATCGCGCCGGTCTTGCTGAACGACGCGGCAATCGCCGGTTGGCTCGGCGGGATCGTGGTCGACGTCCCTTTCTCGCCGGTCTGGGCCGATGGTGCCGCCAGCTCGACGGAATCGTTTCCGCCGTGGTTCACCCAGGTGAAGCCCAAGGCGACCGCGAAGATGACGGCTGCGAGGAGGGTCTCACCGCCGGAGCCGTGAGCGAGCTGCCGTCCCCGGCGCAGCCCGTCGTCGCCCAGCCCCATGCGTTCATCATGCACCCCACGGCCCCTGGGGCGCCAGCGCCGGCAGGAAGCCGGGTGTGGTCGGCCTGGGCTCAGCCCGGCGGCCGCTCCAGTCGCTCCCGGTACAAACCCAGCGTGTCGTCGTCGAATGCCACCAGGAGCACGCGCTCCACATCCGTGGGCGTCGAGCGGAGGGTGTCGACGGCGATCTCGGCGGCTTGGCGCGCGGGAAAGCCATAGGCCCCGGTGGAGATGGCGGGAACCGCGACGCTCCCGGCACCGATCTCGTCCGCGATCTCGAGGCACCGGCGGTAGCAGGACGCCAGCTGGTCGGCCTCGCCCTCGCCTCCGCCCCTCCACACCGGTCCGACGGTGTGGATGACCCAGCGAGCCGGCAGCCGGTAGCCGCTGGTCGCCTTGGCATCACCGGTGTCACATCCGTCCAGCGTGCGGCACTCCTCGAGTAGGTCGGGACCGGCGGCTCGATGGATGGCGCCGTCGACACCCCCGCCCCCCAGGAGGCTCGCCCTGGCGGCGTTGACGATGGCGTCGACCTCCAGCGTCGTGATGTCGGCGTGCACTGCCTCGACCGCCGGCGCGCGCGTCAACCCCGCCTACCCCTTGCGCAATCGCCGTCTGTGGTGGAAGATCACACCATTGTAATTACACGTGTGGCATCAGTTCGGGATGGTGGTGCTCTCGACGGGCCGCACACGGACCCAGCTGAGACAGGCGGGAAGGGGGCCAGATGAAACTCCCCGTGGCCACGGATCCCGAAGACAACACCTGGCAGGACTACGCCAACTGCTTGGGCGTCGACCCCGACCTCTTCTTTCCCGAGCGTGGTGCCTCCACGCGCGAGGCCAAGGAGGTGTGCCGGGGCTGCATCGTGCGCGCCCAGTGCCTCGAGTACGCCCTCGTCCACAGCGAGAAGTTCGGCATCTGGGGCGGCATGAGCGAGCGCGAGCGCCGGCGCATCCGCCGCCAGCGCGCCCTCGCACGCCAGGCGGCAAGCACCGCCTCGGCCTGACCGCGTCCCGACGGGGTGGCTGGGCGGCGGGCGGAGCCTCGCCTCTGCGGGATCAGGACAGCCCGGCGAGGCGCGACTCGATCGTCTTGTCCTCCGCCAGATCCAGCTCCGCCCAGCGCGCCGGATCGGTCCGCTCGAGGACCGACCGGGGCACCAGGCCCACCAGTTCCGCGCCGGCGACCGCTCCCCGTTCCGCCACCAGGTCCCACGCCTCCGCTGGCCCGAGCTCGTCGACCTCGACGAGGTTCATCGACACCTGCACCCGCCCGCCGACCGGCAGCCCCAGCGCCCGCAGCCGCGGGCCCCTGATCTCCCGGGCGATCCGCTGCGCCCGCGCCAGGTCGGGCTCTGCGAGCCACACGTTCCAGGCCACCAACACCGGACGCGCCCCGACGGCGGTGGCGCCGGCGGTGGGGTGGGGCCGCGACGGTCCCCGGTCGGGCGGCAGCTCCGCGAAGGCCAGCCGGCGCACCTCGGGCAGGGTTCGTTCCGGACCGTAGGCGAACCCGGGAACCCCCAGCTCGCTGGCCAGCCAGTCCAGGAAGCGGTCGCGGGCCGCCAAGGCGTCCACCAGCGTCGACCCGGTCAACGGCACGAACGGCACGACGTCGACGACGCCGAAACGGGGGTGGACGCCCTGGTGGCGCCTCAGGTCGAGCGCGGCCACGGCCGCCCGCGCCACGGCCCGCGGCGCCTCCTCGCCCACCAGCGTGAGCACCGAACGGTTGTGATGGACATCCGAATGCACGTCGAGCAACGAACCAACCGCAGACGAAGCGATCGCCGTGACGACGTGGGGGCGAGATCCTTCACTGACGTTCACGACGGATTCAAGCAAGGGCCAACCCCCGATGCGGTTGGCGAATCGACGAAAGGTACAGTGGCGGCCGTGAACCTTGGAGCACCGGAACTTCTCATAGTCCTGCTCGTCATCCTCGTCCTCTTCGGTGGGGCCAAGCTGCCCAAGCTGGCCCGCTCGATGGGCCAGGCCCAGTCCGAGTTCAAGCGCGGACTCAAGGAACCGGGCAAGGCCACCGACGAGGACGACAAGACCACCGACTGACCCGAGCAGTCGAACCGAGCCGGCGCAGGCTCGGCGAGCGGAGGCGCCTGCCTCCGCTCAAGACGCCCGGGCGCCCTCACCGTGGCGGTCAAGGACGGCGGCCACGGCGTCCTGCTGGTTGAGCCGGGACCCGGCGGCGAACAGCTCGCCGAAGCGGTCCTCCCCCAGCGCCTTGCGAATCTGGGCCACCCGTGCCGCATCGGTCGATCCGCCAGCTCGACCAGCGCCCGATAGCAGTTCGCCCAGCGTCGAGCTCACGAACACCCGCAGTCGCTGGTCAGGGCTGCGGATGCCCATGTCACGGGGCAACGCTGAGGTCACCGCTCGGCCCTTGTCAGGCGCACGGTGACAGTGTTGAGCAAGCGCGCTCACCCCGCAACGACACGCCGGGTGGGACGAGGGCGGCGCCCGCCGGCTGTGCGTCCTGCTAGTGGCTGTGCCCCCCCGCGAACGCGGCCAGACGCCGCCGCTTGAGGATGCGTCGCCGCTCGCGTTCCGAACAGCCGCCCCACACCCCGTGGTCGATGCGGTTCACCAGGGCGTGCTCCAGGCACTGGTCCTTGACCGGGCAGGTGGCGCAGATCCGCCGCGCGACCTCGACCCCCACACCGTCGCTGGGGAAGAACGTGCTCGGGGATTCGTGGGCGCAGTTGCCGCGTGCCATCCACTCGGTATCCATCTGTCCTCCAGAGGTGGCCTGCTGCCTCTTAATACGGAACCAGGGGGGATTCGGTTCCCGACCTTTTGGTGCGTAGCGTTAGCCAACGCGCCTGAGAGTTCCCTGAACGTTCCCGGGGACCGGTCCGCGGCCGGTGGCGCTAGCCTGATCCGCCATGTCAGAGGTCGAACCCGAGGTCGAACCACCCCGTGCCCACGCCCGCGTCGTGTACCTGGGGCCGGTGGCCCCGCACTGGGAGGTCCAGTCCGACTTCGGCGATCGGCAGATGATCGACGACTTCCGTTCCCGGGTGATGGCACGCCTGGTGCTGCTCCCGCCGCACGACCCCCAGTTCCGGCGCAATCGCGAGCGGGTGGTGCGCGATGCCGAGCGTGAGCACATCCTCCTCGACTGGGACCTCGGCTATCCCGAGGACGAGGAGTCCTGAGGCGGCCACCCGGCGTCACGCAAGCTTCATGGCCAGGGTCCAGACAGGCTCGGTGACCCTCGCTACCCTGGCGGCGTGCCCGATCCGCCAGAGGCGCTGATGACGGAGGGCAAGCCCCCCGGCGAGCGCTACCGCAACCGCGAGCTGTCCTGGCTGGACTTCAACGATCGGGTGCTGGCGATGGCCGAGGACCAGCGGGTCCCGCTGCTGGAGCGGGCCAAGTTCCTGGCCATCTTCTCCCAGAACCTCGACGAGTTCTTCCAGGTGCGGGTCGCCGGCCTGAAGGACCAGGTGGCGGCGGGTGTGGCCACCACCAGCCCCGACGGCCGGACCGCGGCGCAGCAGCTCCTGGACATCCGCGACCGCCTGGACAAGTTGCTGCCACGGATGCAGGTGGTGTTCCTCGACCAGGTGTCGCCGGCGTTGGCCGAGGCCGGCATTCGGCTGTCGTCGTGGGCCGACCTCGACGAGGAGGACGAGAAGTTCCTGGTCGAGACGTTCGAGGAGCGCATCTTCCCCGTCCTCACCCCGCTGGCTGTCGACCCGGGCCACCCCTTCCCCTACATCTCCAACATGTCGCTCAACCTGGCCGTGATGGTGCGCGACCCGGAGGAGCGGGAACGCCGCTTCGCCCGCGTCAAGGTGCCGTCGCTCCTGCCCAGGTTCGTGGTCCTGCCCGACGGCGAGCGCTATGTGCCGCTGGAGCAGGTCATCGCTGCCCACCTCGACCAGCTCTTTCCGGGCATGGAGATCGAGCAGGACCACGCCTTCCGGGTCACCCGCAACGCCGACCTGACCCTCGAGGAGGAGGAGGCCGACGACCTGCTGGCCGCCGTCGAGATCGAGTTGCGACGGCGGCGCTTCGGCCGTGCCGTGCGGCTGGAGATCGACGCCGCCGTGTCCGACGAGGTGCGCGAGCTGCTCCAGCGGGAGCTGGTGCTGGCCGACGACGACGTCTACGAGTCTGTGGCCCCCCTCGACCTGGGAGGCCTGTGGGCGGTGCACGGCCTCGACCGGCCCGACCTCAAGGACCCGCCCTACACGCGGGTCACGCCGGCACGGCTCTCGTCGGACGAGGGGGAGCGGGTCGACACGTTCGCGGCCGTTCGGCGCGGCGACATGCTCGTCCACCACCCATACGAGAGCTTCCGCACGTCCGTCGAGGAGTTCGTGCGCCAGGCGTCGACCGATCCCCACGTGCTGGCGATCAAGATGACGCTGTACCGGACGTCCGGCGACAGCCCCATCGCCCGGTCGCTCATCCGGGCCGCCGAGCGGGGCAAGCAGGTAGCGGTCATCGTCGAGCTCAAGGCCCGGTTCGACGAGGGCGCCAACATCGAATGGGCCCGGGCCCTCGAGACCGCGGGCGTCCACGTGACGTACGGGTTCGTCGGGCTCAAGGTCCACGCCAAGACCCTGCTCATCGTGCGGGAAGAGGCCGACGGGCTGCGGCGCTACTGCCACATCGGCACGGGCAACTACAACTCCCGCACCGCGCGCACCTACGAGGATCTGGGCCTGCTCACGTGCGACCCGGACATCGGCAGCGACCTCACCCAGCTGTTCAACGAGCTGACCGGCTACGGCCGCAATGTGGACTACCGGCGGCTGCTGGTGGCGCCCCGGATGCTGCGCTCGGGCATCGTCGAGCTGATCCGGGGTGAGGTGGCGGCGGCGCAGGCCGAGCCGGGGCGAGGCCGGATCACGATGAAGATGAACAGCCTGGTCGACACCGGGCTGATCGACGAGCTGTACGCCGCCTCGCAGGCCGGCGTGGAGGTCGATCTGATCGTGCGGGGCATCTGTTGCCTGACCCCCGGGGTGCCGGGGCTGTCCGAGACGATCCGGGTGCGGTCGATCGTGGGCCGCTATCTCGAGCACTCGCGGGTCTACCGGTTCGCCAACGGCGACGGGTCGGGCCGGCCCCGGGTGCTGATCGGTTCGGCCGACCTCATGCCCCGCAACCTCGACCGCCGCGTCGAGGTCCTGACGCCGGTCGTCGAGCCGGAATTGCAGCAGCGCCTGGACGAGGTGCTCGACGTCGAGCTGGCCGACGACGTACTGGCCTGGACCATGGGCTCCGACGGTCGCTGGACCCGGGTAGCCCCCGGGGGCTCGATCGACACCCACGTCCGGCTCCAGGAGCTCACCACGGAGCGCGGCGGGACGGTCCCGGCAACGGCCGCAACGCTCTGATCGTCAGCGCTCGGGTGCGCCCGGCGGGCCGCGCATCCCCTTAATTGTCAGTGCTCACTCGTAAGTTGCGCGCATGGACGCTGCATTGCTCGTCGTGGGCATCGTCGCCGGGCTCGTCGCCGGGCTGGCGGTCGTGGGCGCGATCGCCCGCTCGGTCGCGTCGTCGGCCGCCCACTCGGCGGCGCGGGCGACGGCGGACGCGGCGGCCGATCGGTTGCGGTCCGACGCCGGTGCCGACCGCGAGGCGATGGTGCGCGCCGCCGTGGAGACCGTGGTGGCCGTGGCCGGCGAGCGGATGGGGGCGCAGGCCGACGCCGGTGCGCGCGAGCTGGAGGCGCGCCAGCGGTCGTTCGAGCAGCGGGTCGGCGAGATGCGGGGCCACGTCGCCGAGGAGATCGAGCTGCGCAACGCCGCCGTCGAGCAGCGCATGGGCGACGTCCGCAGCGAGCTTGCCAAGGTGGCCGACCTGGTCGCCTGCCTCCAGCGCGAGCGGGCAGAGCAACAGGGCCGGGTCGAGTCGCGGCTCGCGGAGGTGGCGGCGGTGGGCGCCCGCCTGGCCGACACCACCCAATCGCTGCGGCAGGCGCTTGCCAGCCCGCAGGCGCGCGGCCAGTGGGGCGAGCGCATGGCCGACGACGTGCTGCGTGCCGCCGGACTGGTCGAGGGCATCAACTACCGCAAGCAGTCACGGATCTCGGGTGCCGGCACCATCCCGGACTTCACGTTCATGCTGCCCGGAGGCCGCGTCCTGCACATGGACGTGAAGTTCCCCATCGACAACTACCTCCGGTACCTCGAGGCGCCCACCGACGGTGAGCGCGACCGGCACCGAGTGGCGTTCGTGCGCGACGTCCGCGCCCGGGTCAAGGAGCTGTCGGGTCGCGTCTACATCCATCCCGACGACACGGTCGACGAGGTGCTCCTGTTCATCCCCAACGAGTCGGTTTACGCGTTCGTGCACACCCACGACCGTGACCTCGTCGAGGTGGCACTGCGGCAGAAGGTCGTGCTCTGCTCGCCGTGCACCTTGTTCTCGGTGCTGGCCATCATCCGCCAGGCGGTCGAGCAGGTGCAGCTGCAGCGCACGTCCGACGAGATCCTGGCCTGTTTGGCGGCGTTCGAGCAGCAGTGGGGCAAGTTCACCGACGCGCTCGACAAGGTCGGCCGCGGGCTCGACACCGTCCGCCGCGGCTGGGACGACCTGGCGGGCACACGCCGCCGCCAGCTCGAGCGCCAGCTCGACCGGGTGGGCGACCTGCGCTCGCGACGCGAGGTGACGGGCGCCGCCGCCGGAAATGCCGGGGACGCCACGATCGACCCCGGCGGCGTCCTGGCGGCCGCCGACGGCGAGGCGGAGGTGCTCCGCCGAGCGGCGGGCGACGTCCGCGAGCTGCCGCGGCCGCCCGGCCTGCCGGAGTGTGGCGTCGAGGCCGGCTGACGCCTTCGTCATGCCGAGTGCTATTACTTCGGCGGGGGCCAGCGCCGTCAGATGGAGGAATCGCGATGCGCCGTTTGCTCTTCGCCCTGGTCGCCGTCCTTGCCTTGGTGGCGGTCGGCTGCGACTGGCAGAAGATGGTGCCGCCCGGTGCTGCGCCGCTCCGCTACCGCGACGCCGTCTTCACCGGGGTCACCACCACCAGCAACGTGACGTACGGCAGCGCCGCGGACCAGCAGGGCCAGACGGTCACGCTCCGGCTCGACGTCTACGCGCCGACCGGCGACACCGTGACCGACCGCCCTGCCATCGTGTGGGTGCACGGCGGCTCGTTCGCGTTCGGCAGCAAGACGTCGCCGGAGATCGTCGACGAGGCCACGACGTTCGCCAAGAAGGGCTTCGTCAACGTCTCGATCAACTACCGGCTCTCCCCCAACGGCTGCACGACGGTCACAGCCGAGTGCCTGACCGCCATCGTCGACGCCAAGCACGACGCCCAGGCGGCGGTCCGGTTCCTGCGGGCCCACGCCGACGACTACGGCGTCGACGAGAACCGCATCGCCATCGCGGGTACCTCCGCGGGCGCCATCACCGCGCTCAACGTCGGCTACGGGCCGGAGGACGTCGGCAACAGCGGCAACCCCGGGTTCGCCTCCACCGTCCGCGCCTCGGTGTCGCTATCGGGTGCGCGGATCCTGACCACCCCGAATCCCGGTGAGGCTGCCGCGCTGCTGTTCCACGGGACGGCCGACACGCTCGTCCCCTACCAGTGGGCCCTCGACACCGTCGCCGAGGCGGAGGCCGCCGACCTCATCGCGAACCTGACCACCTTCGAGGGCGCAGGCCACGTGCCCTACACGCAGAACCGCACGACGATCCTCGACCAGACCACCAACTTCCTGTACTGGACCCTTGACCTGATCCACGCGGCGCGCTGAGCGCTCGATCGGCCGTAGACGGATGGTGGGTCCCGGTGCGGGGGAGGAAATGAACGGCGCCACCGTGTCTGCTCGCCCACCCCGTCCCCGACGAACCAGGCAGCCGAGACCCGAGGTGCGCGCCGCCGGCGGCGTCATCTGGCGGGAGGTCACGGTCGCCAACGAGTCCGGCGTCACCCGGCCGAGCGGCGAGATCGTGCTCATCCACCGGCCGCGCTACGACGACTGGTCGTTCCCCAAGGGCAAGCTCAACCGGGGCGAGGCCTGGAAGCGGGCGGCCATCCGCGAGGTGCGGGAGGAGACGGGCCTGGTGTGCGAGCCAGGGGACGAGCTGCCGCCGACCATGTACACCGACGGCAAGGGCCGGGCCAAGCTCGTCCGCTACTGGATGATGCGGGTGATCGGCGTCGAGCCGTGGGCGCCCAACGACGAGGTCGACAAGCGCCGGTGGGTGCCGATCGACGAGGCCGGTCGGCTGCTGACCTACGCCCACGACCGGGAGATGCTCGCGGAGCTCACCGCCACCTTCGCCGGCGGGCGCCCGGATACGCCCGGGCCACGCTAAAGGGAACGTTCAGCGAGCCGTCAGCGGAGGTTCGCCTGGCGGCAAGGGAGGTGATGCCTGCCACCCCTAGCGTCGCCCGCGACCAAACGTCGCGAGCAAGGGGAAGCTCCATGTCAACGCTCGACCGCCGGTCCTTCCTCACCCGAGGAGCGGCCGCCGCCGGCACCGCCGCAGTCAGCACGACCTTGTTTCCAAACCCTCAACAACGCCGCTGGCGCCGCGCGGTCGGCCCTGGGCCACCACGGCCCGAAGGGACGCAGGGGCGACGGCGGGTACGGTCCTCTGGCCCGCACGGCCGACCAGAACGGCGACGAGATACTGGCCCTGCGGCAACGACAGTGGCTTCTACCGGTTCAGGCCCCGCGACCCGCGCCAACTGACGCGTGGCGGCCGGCTCGAGATGCTGGCGGTCAAGGGCGAGCCCGCTCGACAGATGATCACCGGCCAGCGGGTCGGCGAGTCGCTGCGCGTCGAGTGGGTGCGCATCGACGACCCCGACCTCGAGGGCGGGGCGACCCCAGGGCGCTGCACGGCATCGCCAAGGGCGGCGCGTTGTTCAACCGGCTCGAGGGGATCTGGTACGACGAGCGCTCGAGGGGGTTCTTCTTCACCTCCACCAGCGGTGGCGACGCCGCCTTGGGCCAGGTGTGGCACTACGACACCGGCGCGCGCAGCGTGCGGCGCCGACGCCCGTCCGCCCTGATCAGGTTGATCGCGCGACCCGTTACTGCAACGTTCCCGTCTCGTTTACCCCCCGTTCACGCGCGCTCTCCCCGGTCGTTCACCTCGTCTCCTTACGGTGGCCCGCGACAAGGAGCGTCCTGCTCACTTTGCGACAGCAAGCCCAAGGGAGGGCATTCGTGGAGCTCATCAAGAAGCGCCGGCTGGCGTGGCTGGGGATCTTCCTGGCGTTCACCCTGGTTGCAGCCGCATGCGGCGACGATGACGACGACGCTGGGACGGATACCGGAAGTGGTAGCGACAGTGGTGGCGACGTCTCCGGCTCGATCAACATCTCCGGGTCGTCGACGGTCGAGCCGATCTCATCGCTGGCCGCGGAGGCCTTCACCGGCGAGAACAGCAGCGTCGACATCGCCGTCGACGGTCCCGGCACTGGGGACGGCTTCGAGCTGTTCTGCAACGGCGAGACCGACATCTCCGACGCCTCGAGGACGATCGAAGACGAAGAGGCGGCCGACTGCGAGGCCAACGGCATCGAGTACGTCGAGCTTCAGGTCGGGTACGACGGCATGTCCGTGCTGACCAGCGCCAACAACGCCGACACGCCGGAGTGCCTGAGCTTTGCCGACCTCTACGCTCTGATCGGCCCCGAGTCCGAGGGCTTCGACAACTGGTCCGATGCGCAGGCCCTGGCCACCGAGCTGGGCTCGACGACCCAGTTCCCGGACGCCCCGCTCGAGCTCACGGGCCCAGGCACGGAGTCGGGTACCTACGATTCGTTCATCGAGATCGCACTCTCCGGCATCGCCGAGGAGCGCGGGCTCCCCGAGGATCAGATCGAGACCACGCGGCCCGACTACGCCTCGAGCGCTGACGACAACGTCATCATCCAGAACATCGAGGCGTCCGACACGTCGCTCGGTTGGGTCGGCTTCGCCTTCGCCGAAGAGGCGGGCGACCAGGTCACCGAGATCCCCGTCTCCTCGGAGCCGGGCGGCGACTGCGTGGGTCCCGCCGACGACACCATCTCTGACAACAGCTACCCGCTGTCACGCCCCCTGTTCATCTACGTGAGCACGGCCGCGGCCGACGACAACCCAGCGGTCGTACCGTTCGTTGACTACTACCTCGAGAACGTGAACCAGTTCGTCGAGGAAGGCGGCTACGTGACGATGCCCGACGACCAGGTCCAGGCCACCGTTACGGCTTGGGACGGCCGCTGATCGGCACCAACGCCCCGCACTACCGTGGGGCCGGGCTACGCCAGCCCGGCCCCACGGCCCCGCTCATCGGCCCAGGCAAATCCCGGCCATGAATCCGACCCCCCAGCACCCAGAGGCCTGATTTATGGCGACCACCACGCTCCCGCCGCCAGAGTCTCCCGTAGACCTGTCCGGTGATCCGCGCCGCCACCGCCGCGAGCGAGCCATGGGTGTCATCTTCTTCGCTGCCGCCGGCCTGTCACTCGTCATCAGCGCCCTGATCCTGCTGTCGCTGTTCAGCAACGGCCTGGAGTTCTTCACGGACGTCGACTGGAGCAACGTCTTCGGCGCCAGCGGCTGGAACCCCCGCCAGAGCCAGTTCGGCATCTCGACGATCCTGGCAGGGAGCCTCATCGTGACGGGGATCGCCATGCTGGTGGCGACGCCGCTCGGGTTGGGCGCTGCGGTCTACCTCTCCGAGTACGCCCAGCCCCGGGTGCGGACCGTGCTCAAGCCGATCCTCGAGGTGCTCGCCGGTGTTCCCTCGGTGGTGTTCGGCGTGTTCGCCCTCAACTGGATCGCACCGGAGGTGGTTGGCCGCATCTTCGGTAGGGAGCACAGCACCGGCAGCATGATGGCGGCCGGCATCGCCGTTGGGTTCCTCACCATCCCGCTCGTCGCCTCGGTGTCGGAAGACGCCATGCGGGCGGTGCCCGCCAGCCTGCGCGAGGCTTCGGCCGGCGTCGGTGCCCGCCGCATGTCGACGACCCTGCGGGTTGTGTTGCCCGCGGCGGTGTCCGGCATCGTGGCGGCACTCATCCTGGCGGTATCCCGCGCCATCGGCGAGACCATGGTGGTGTTCATCGCCGGCGGCGCCGCCGACAGCGCCCGCTTCACCACCGACCCCCTCGAGGGGAGCCTGACCATGACCGCGGCCATGGCGTCGCTGGCGGTGGGCACCGAGAACGTGCGGGGGGCGGGCTTGGCTGTCCCGAGCCTGTACTTCGTGGGAGTCGTCCTGTTCTTCTTCACCTTCGCCCTCAATCTGATCGCCAACACCGTCGTGCGCCGCGTACGCCAGGTCTACTGACGGTCGAAAGGGCTCCATGGCGTTCACCACCATTCAGACCAGCAGTGAGGCCGCAGTCCAAGCGAGCGTCTCCGCGGCACTCACCGGGCGTCGCAGTGACGTCCGCGGGCGCGTGTTCGAGGTCGCACTGCTGGGCGCCCTCCTCGTGTCGCTTCTCATCCTCGCGGTACTCATCTCGCGGATCCTGATCGACGGCTTGCCCGTCTTCACCGACCGGGGTTGGGCGTTCCTCGATGGAAGCCTGTCGGGGAGTGCGGAGCGTGCCGGCATATCCCAGGGCCTCGTCGGGTCGTTCTGGATCGCGGTCTGTGTGGTCGTCATCTCCTTCCCGCTCGGAGTGGGCGCCGCCATCTACCTCGAGGAGTACGCCCCGCGGAACCGGCTGACCTCGTTCATCGAGCTCAACATCCGCAACCTGGCCGGGGTGCCGTCGGTGGTCTACGGGCTGCTCGGTCTGGCCATCTTCGTCGATGCCTTCAGCGGGTTCGCTGGTGCATCCGGTGTCGACCGCCGAACACTGGCGGCGGCCGGCGTCACCCTCGCCGTGCTCGTGTTGCCGATCGTCATCATCACGTCGGCCGAGGCCATCCGCGCGGTGCCGCTGGCGCTGCGCGAGGGCGCCTACGGCGTAGGCGCCACGCGTTGGGAGGTCATTCGCTCGGAGGTGCTCCCTTACGCGGCGCCGGGCATCCTGACCGGCGCGCTGCTCTCCATCGCCCGGGCGGTCGGCGAGGCGGCCCCCTTGATCGTCGTGGGCGCGGTGACGGGGTTCTTCAGCCAGGGCGGTGGCCTCAACGTCGGCAACGTCGTCGACCCCGGTCACCTGAGCGAGCGCTTCGTGGCCCTGCCCTCGATCGTGACGACGTTTGCCAAGCAGCCGGAAGACGCGTTCAAGGTGGCCAACGCATCGGCCACGATCATCGCCATGCTGGTGTTCGTGCTGGTCGTCAACTCGATCGCCATCGTCCTCCGCAACCGTTTCGAGAAGAAGAGGTCGCAATGACCGAACCCGTCGGGACCGAGACCGTGACCGAGACACCCGATGCCAAGAGCCCGTTGCCCCAGGGACTCGAGGTCGCGCACCACGTGCGACGCCGGCCCGACCAGCTCCCCATCGTGTTCGAGGTGCGCGACCTCGCCGCCTACTACGGCGACTTCCGGGCGGTCCGCGAGGTCAACCTCGACGTGCGTGAGAACGAGATCACGGCGTTCATCGGTCCCTCAGGCTGCGGCAAGACCACGGTCATCCGCTGCTTCAACCGCATGAACGATCTCATCCTGGGCGCCCACGTCGAGGGCACGATCAACTACCACGGCGTCCCCCTCTACGGTCCCGGGGTCGACCCGGTCGAGGTGCGCCGGCGCATCGGAATGGTGTTCCAGAAGCCCAACCCGTTCCCCAAGTCCGTCTACGACAACGTGGCCTACGGCCCCCGCCTTTTTGGCATCAGGAAGCGGCCGCACCTCGACGAGGTGGTCGAGACGTCGCTGCAGAAGGCGGCCCTCTGGGACGAGGTGAAGGACCGGCTCAAGGAGTCGGCCATGGGCCTCTCCGGCGGTCAGCAGCAGCGGCTGTGCATCGCCCGCGCCATCGCCACCCGGCCCGACGTGGTGCTCATGGACGAGCCCTGCTCGGCCCTCGACCCGATCGCCACCGCCCGCATCGAGGACCTGATGCAGGAGATCAAGTCGGAGTTCACGATCGTGATCGTGACCCACAACATGCAGCAGGCGGCCCGGGTGTCGGACGCCACGGCTTTCTTCTCGACCGAGGTCAACCCCGAGTCCGACCGCCGCACCGGGTTCCTGGTCGAGTTCGACCGCACCGAGACGATCTTCTCCAACCCGTCCGACGAGCGCACCGAGAACTACATCACGGGGCGGTTCGGCTAGAGCCGACACGATGAGCACGTCGGAGCCCACCCCCATCCCGCTGCGTACCGCCTTCCAGGCGGAGCTCGACCAACTGCGGCTGCAGGTCGAGCTGATGGGGGTGCGCGTCGACCAGAACCTCGAGTTGATGCGCGAGGCCCTCAAGACGGGCGACGTACGCCTGATGGATCAAGCCTTCAGGTCCGACGACGAGATCGACGGCATGCACCTGTCCCTGCTGGAGCGGTGCTACCAGCTGCTCAATCGCGAGGCACCGGTGGCCAGCGACCTGCGCTTCGTCGTCTCGGTGGTGCGAATCCTGTCGGAGTTCGAGCGGGTGGGCGACCTGTCTCTCCGCATCCTCAAGATCACTCCCCAGGTCAACAGCCTGTCGACCAGCGGTGCCCCGTGGGACATCGCCCTCACGATGGTCGACCTGGCGGTCGAGCAGTACCGGACCGCGCTGCGTGCCTGGTCGACGCAGGACCTCGGGCTGGCCAGCCAGCTGGCCGACCAGCGCCCGCCGGCCGAGACGTACCACGAGCGGCTGTTGGCCGAGCTACAGGGCCTCGAAGGGCCGGAATCGGCGGCGACCGCCATGGGGATCTACATCGTCGGGCAGGCCGCCGATCGCATCGCCGACCACGCCGCCATCATCGGCGCCCGCCTCCGCTACCTCATCACTGGCGAGCCTGCGCACCTGGCGGCCGAGGTGCGGTGAACGCGCCGACGAAACCATCGCCGAACGGGGTACGAGACCTGGGGTCGCTGTCGCTGCGGGGTCGCGGCGCCAGAATTGCCCTGACCCCCGACCTCCGGGAGGATCGATGAAAGTCCTGGTGACGAACGACGACGGCGTCGGCTCGCCAGGGTTGCACGCCCTGGCGCGGGCGCTGGTGGACGACGGCCACGACGTGATCGTCGTGGCGCCCGACCGCGAGATGAGCGGCTCGGCCGCCGCGATCGGCCAGGTACACGTGGACGAGGGCATCGACGCCGAGCGCATCGACCTGCCGCGGCTCGACGGCGTGCCGGCCTACGCCGTCGCCGGCCCGCCGGGGCTGTGTGTCCTGACCGCTCGCCTCGGCGGCTTCGGCGACCCGCCCGACCTCGTCGTCTCAGGCATCAATCCCGGCTGCAACACCGGTCGCGCGGTGCTGCACTCGGGCACGGTGGGGGCCGCGCTGACGGCCGCCAACTTCGGCTGCCGGGGCCTGGCCGTCAGCATCGACGTGTCGACCCTGCACCTCCACGAGCAAGCGCCGGCGGCGGCCGGGGGAGCGCGGAGCGCCATCGCCGTGGGCGACGGCGACCGCGCCCGTGCCGACGTCGTCGAGAGCTCGGAGATGGGGGACGACCCCGGCGCCCGAGGTCGGCTGCGTGACGTTTCCGGCGTCGCGTTCGACCGCCCCGCAGAGTGGGATGCGGCCGCCGCGGTCGGTGCCTCGGCGGTCTCGTGGCTCGCGAGCGACGCGCCTCCCTGCACGGTGCTCAACCTCAACGTGCCCAACCTGACGCTCGATCGCCTTCGGGGGGCCCGGTCGGCCACGCTCGCTCCTTTCGGCACCGTCAGATCGTCGGTGGTCGAGGCCGCGCCCGACGGCGGGCGGCTGCAGATCGAGTTCCGCCCCACGGACACGGACCTGCCGCCGGACTCGGACACCGCCATCGTCGCTCAGGGTTTCGTGTCGGTGACCGCCCTCAGCGGCATCGGCATCGACGAGCGCGTCGACGTGGCCGGCGTCCTCGACGTCGTGCCCACGGAGGACAGGAGAACCGCGTGATGGCACCACGAGGGGGGCCCGGGTCCCGCTCATGACCGTGCTCCCGCGGGGGCTGCGCCCCCGGACCCCATCGTCGCCCGGCTCCCTGGCGGTCGCACGGTCGACCGGTCAGGAGCTCCGCTCATGACCGTGCTCCCGCGGGGGCTGCGCCCCCGGACCCCATCGTCGCCCGGCTCCCTGGCGGTCACACGGTCGACCGGTCAGGAGCTCCGCTCATGACCGTGCTCCCGCGGGGGCTGCGCCCCCGGACCCCATCGTCGCCCGGCTCCCTGGCGGTCACACGGTCGACCGGTCAGGAGCTCCGCTCATGACCGTTGCCCTCACGGTGCTGGTGATCGTGCTCGTGGCCGTGCTGGCGGCGTGGACGGCGGCGTTGGTGGCCCAGCGGGCAGCGACGCAGCGCCTGGTCGCGGCCTCCCGGGTCCTCGACGCCGATCCCCGCCCTGCCCTTGCCCCTGGCGCCGGCGGGTTGGATGCCGCGCTCGATCATCTGGAGCACTCGGTGGCCCAGGCGGTGGAGCGGCGGTCGCGGGTGGCGAGCGCCGAGGACCGGTTGTCCTGGGCGCTGGGGGCCATCGGCCACGGGGTCGTGATCTTCGACGAACGGGGCGAGGTCGTCTACCGCAACGATCCGGCGGCGTCGTTCCTCGCCGCCCGCCACAGCGATGCGCTGGTCGAGGAGGCGATCAGCATCCTGGCCGCCGACGCCCTGCGGGGCAGGCGCGTGGAGCGCGAGCTCGAGCTCTTCGGGCCGCCGCGCCGCATCCTCAACGTCCGGGCGGTGCCGCTCGCCGACCCCGCGCAGCCCTCGGGGGTGCTGGTGGTCGTGGAGGACACGTCGGAACGGCGGCGACTCGAGAACGTCCGGCGCGACTTCGTGGCCAACATCAGTCACGAGCTCAAGACGCCCGTGGGGGCGTTGGCGCTGCTGGCGGAGACGTTGCTCGACGAGCGCGACGCGGACGTGACCCGCCGGCTGGCCGAGCGCCTGGCCAATGAGGCGTTCCGGGTGGGACGCACCATCGACGACCTGCTCGAGCTGTCGCGCCTGGAAGTGGCGTCGGCGCCCGCCAACGACCAGGTGCCGGTCGCGACGTTCGTGAGCGAGGCCTGCGCCCGGGTGGAGCCCGCCGCCGAGCAGCGCGGCATCGAGTTCGAGGTCGAGGATGCGCCTGCTCGCCTCACGGTGGTCGGGGAGCGCCGCCAGCTGGTGTCGGCGCTGACCAACCTGCTCGACAACGCCGTGAAGTACAGCGAGCCGGGAAGCACCGTCGAGGTGCGGGCACGCACCGACGGCACCTGGGTCGACGTCACCGTGCGTGACCACGGCATCGGCATCCCCCTTCGGGACCTCGAGCGCATCTTCGAGCGCTTCTACCGGGTCGATCGCGCCCGCAGCCGTGAGACCGGTGGCACCGGGCTCGGTCTCGCCATCGTCCGCCACGTCGCCTCCAACCACCGGGGCGAGGTCCGGGTCGAGTCCCGCGAGGGCGTGGGTTCGACGTTCACATTGCGGCTCCCCGCCGGGCCCGGCCCGGTCGCTGTTACCAAGGAGGCGGGATGAACGAGCGTCCCGAAGGGCGAGAGAGTGAGTCTTGGGCCCGAGCGGCCCGCCGCGTCAGGGTGACGTGCGACACGCAAGAGCGGAAGATCACACGCCGGAGCCCGAGCGGCCCGCTGCGAAGCAGCATGAGCGGGGAGCAATGAGTACTCCCGAGGCCACCGTGTTCCTCGTCGAGGACGAGGACAGCTTCGTCGAGGCGCTCACCGTGGGCCTCAAGCGCGAGGGCTTCCGTGTGCAGGTGGCGCACGACGGCGCGGAGGCACTCGACCTGTTCGACGTCGTGAAGCCCGACCTGGTGCTGCTCGACGTGATGCTCCCCAAGGTCTCGGGGGTGGACGTGTGCCGCGAGCTGCGGCGGCGCTCGGCGGTGCCCATCATCATGGTCACCGCCAAGGGGTCGGAGATCGACACGGTGGTCGGCCTGGAGGTCGGTGCCGACGACTACGTCACCAAGCCCTATCGCCTGCGCGAGCTGGTGGCGCGCATGCGGGCGGTGCTCCGTCGGCGGCCCCCGGAGGCGGGGACGCGGGCCGCGTCCGGCGACGTGCTCCAGGTGGGCGATGTCCGACTCGACCCCGAGCGCCACGAGGTGGAGATCCGGGGCGAGCAGGTGCGCCTCCCGCTCAAGGAGTTCGAGCTGCTCGAGATCCTCCTGACGAACGCTGGGCGGGTGCTACCCCGCGAGACCCTCATCGACCGGGTGTGGGGCACCGACTACGTCGGCGACACCAAGACCCTCGACGTGCACATCAAGCGGCTGCGGGCCAAGGTCGAGCGGGACCCGTCGGTACCCACCCGCATCGTCACCATCCGCGGCCTGGGCTACAAGTACGACACGCCGAAGACGGCGGCGACTGCATGAGGCAATCGCGAACGGTGGGCTGAGGGCGAGGCAATGACGAACGAAGACCGTTCGCCATTGCCTCGACTCTTCGGCGGCGTTCGTTATTGCCTCGGGTCGTCTCCACCCTCCGTTACCCTCGCTCGTGATGGCGACTAACGCCGGCAACGGCGGGTGGCAGCCGCTGGGCCAGCCCAAGCCCACGGGCGCAGGGGCGTTCGTCGTCACCCCGTTCACCCGGTTGGCCCGCACCCATGCCGCAACGGTGGCCGGCGACACGCTGATCACGCTGGCCCTGGCCGACTCGCTGTTCCTATCCATCGATCCTGACGCGGCCCGCTCCCGCGTGGCGCTCTACCTGGCGCTGACGATGGCGCCCTTCGCGGTGGTGGCGCCGCTGATCGGTCCCACGCTCGACCGCGTCAAGGGCGGGCGTCGCTGGATGGTGATCGCCGCCAACGCTCTACGGGCGGTGCTCGCCATCCTGATGATCCGCGACATCGACAGCCTGCTGCTGTTCCCCGAGGCGTTCGCCGTGCTGGTGCTGTCGAAGAGCTACCACGTGGCCAAGTCGGCCATCGTGCCCACGGTCGTGCGGTCCGACGACGAGCTGGTGGAGGCGAACGCGAAACTGTCGTTCCTGTCGGGTGTCGTGACCTTCGCCGCGGCCGTCCCGGCCGGCATCGCGGCCACCATCGCGGGGAGCCAGGCGGTGCTGATCCTTGCGGCCGTCGCCTGCACGGTGGCCGCCGTGCTCGGCGTCCGGATCCCCCCGACCCAGGTCGCCGAAGACGACACGTCACAGACGGAACGCAACGAGCTGCGGGGCGGCGGGATCGTGCTGGCGGCGTCGGCGATGGGGCTCATGCGCGGCATCGTCGGCTTCCTCACCTTCCTGATCGCCTTCTACCTGCGCAGCCAGGGCGCCGCGGCCTGGGAGTTCGGCCTCGTGCTGGCGGCCAGCGGCGTGGGGTCGCTGCTCGGCGCGCTGGTGGCCCCGGCGATGCGGCGGGCCGGCGTCCCCGAGGAGCGGATCGTGCAGATCGTGCTCGGCATCACCACGGTGGCGGCGGTGCTGGCTGCGTGGACCGGCGGCCTCGCGGCGGCGACCACGCTGGCTGCGTGCGTCGGGGTCTCGGCCAGCAGCGCCAAGCTGGCGTTCGACTCGGTGGTGCAGCGCGACGCCCCGGACGCCAACCGGGGGCGGTCGTTCGCCAAGTTCGAGACCCGCTTCCAGCTCACCTGGGTGGTCGGGGCGTTCATCCCGGTGATCGTGACGATCCCCGTGCAGATCGGCTTCCTGGTGGTGGCTGCGTGCGGCGGGTTCGCACTGTTCTCCTACGTTGCCGGGCTCCGGGCGCTCGGCCGGGGCCAGCTCCCCGCGCAGCGCCCGAACCCCGTGGTCCGCCGCATCCGGGCGGCCGTCAAGGCCCGCCGCCGCGGTGGCAAGGGTGAGGGTGGCGCCGGCGATCACGTCGCCACGCCCGCGCCTCCGGAACTCTCGGCGCCCGCACCAACGCCGCCCCGCGGCCCCCGCCTCCTCCTTACGACCGCGCCAGGGACCTCGAAGCCACCGATGTGGACGCGACCACGATCGATCCCGACGACGGCGAGCGCCGCAATGGCCGCAATGGCGGCAACGGTGGCACCGGAGGCGACCGCACGGTGATCATCGACCCCACGAAGCTGCAGTAGCGCCGGAGGGCCGGCCGGATTACTCCGCGGGGAGGTCGGGCAGGTCGATGCGCGCCAACCACAGCCCCGGGGCGTCGACCTCGGGCGGGCTGGGGATCATCCGCTCGCCCTCCCACAGCCGGGCCAACCCCTCGGGCCCAGCCCGTTCGATCACGCCGGCCACGAAGCGCGAGCCGCGGTCGTAGGTCGACTGGGTGAGCTCGAGGCCGAGCAACCGCTCGACGAAGCGGTCGGCCTCGGCGGTCTCCACGCGCCGGCGCCGCAGCGCCTCGGTCAGCATGCCGTAGCTGCTGATCAGCTTGGCGCCCACCTCGTCCATCACGTGATCGACGACCCCGACCACCACGGCCACCAGCGCCTCCAGCTGGGGGAGCAGCGCCCGCTGCTCGTCGGACTGGATCGCACCCAGCAGCGCCCCGGGCTCGCCGAGGACCTGTTGGAGCCCGGCCAGCGACTCGGGGCCGCCGCCGAGGTCGATGTCGCCGAGGTGCTCCTCGAGGGCTTGGGGATCGGTGCGGAAGCTGGTCGTGTAGCGCGTCAGCAGGAGCTCGAGCCGCTCGCGCACGTGCGGGACGCCGAGCACGGTGTGGTGGGCGATCTCGTGCATGCAGATCCACAGGCGCAGGTCGTCGGCCGGCAGGCTCCACTCCTCGCCGAAGGCATCGAGGTTCGGGACCAGGATCAACAGCTCGTCCGAAGGCGTCCTGGGGATCGGCAGGTCGTACTGGCCGAACGAGCGGCGGGCCAGGTGACCGACCATCGATCCCGCGGTCATCGCCACCATCATCGGCTGCATCGCCTGGATCATCGGGCCCAGCATCGCCGCAAGCTGGTCGTCGGGATCCTGACCCAACCCGAGCGCCGCGTCGTCGCCGAGATCGAGCTCGCTGCCGACCCCACCGGGTCCGCCGAGCCCGCCGATGTCGGGCGATCCCAGGGAGCCGGCGAGCTTCTCGAGCAGCGGCCGGTAGTCCTCCAGCGTGCGCTGGGCCCAGTGGCCCCGGTTCACCGGCAGGATCTTGAGCTCGCGCCCTGTGATGGTGGTGGATAGGCCGGTGACGTTGGCGACGTGGAGCTCCGCGACCCGGGCGAGCTGCTCCAGCTTGATGCGCTCGATCGGATCGACGTTGGCCTCGCTCTGGTTGTCGGTGGCGACGGCCAGTGCCAGGCTGCGGGCGGCGTCCCAGGGGACCCCGCGCCCGCCCTGGCCGAAGAGCTTGGCCAGGTCACCGAACAGCGGAAATCCCTCGAAGGGATCGGGAGAGCCAGGCTCGCTCACCCACCCGACGCTATCGCCACCCGGTCCGCCGACCACCGCGGCGCGCTGCTTCCGACCCCGTGGTGTTTCAGCCGGTCCCAGCTGGCAAGGTAAGAGCCATGGGTACCGTCGTCATCACGGGCGTCGACTCGCCGCTCGGCCGCCGTGTCGCCGCGCTGACCGCCGGCGACCCGGACGTCGGCGCCGTGGTCGCCCTCGCCGGTCGATCCGTGGTGGGTCTGCCCGACGGCGTGGACGTGCGCCGCATCGACCTCGGCTTTGACGACGTCAAGCCGCACCTCGAGGGCGCCGACGCCGTGGTGCACCTGGCGACCTCCGTGCCGGCGTCGCCGACGGCGCCGACCAGTGACGTCGACCGGGCCCGCCGGCTGTTCGAGGCCGCCGGCGATGCCGCGGTGGCGCACCTCGTCGTCCTCTCGAGCGCCACCGTCTACGGCGCCTGGCCCAACAACCCGGTGCCGCTGACCGAGGAGGCGACGCTGCGTCCCAACCCCGGCTTCGCCTTCGCCGCGGAGCGCGCCGAGATCGAGCGGCTGGCGGCCGAGTGGCGGAGCGCCCATCCCGGTGCGGTGCTCACCGTGCTGCGTCCGGCGCGGACGGCCGGGTCCGACAGTCGCGAGTGGCTGGTGCCCGCGCTGCGGCCGGGACCGGCGGTCCCCGAGACGGCCGACGAGCCCCCGGTCCAGTTCCTGGACGTGGGCGACCTCGCGGCGGCCGTTCACCTGGGCCGGAGCCGGCGGCTCGACGGCACCTACAACGTGGCGCCCGATGGATCGGTCCCGGGCGACGAGGTGCGCTCGCTGACCGGCGCGCCGCTGAAGGTCCCGCTGCCGGAACGGGTGGCGGGCCGCCTGGTCCGCTGGGGATTCCGCTGGGGCCTGGGACCGACGCCCCCGGAGCTGGTGGCGTACACGCTGCACCCGTGGACGATCGCCAACGACCGCCTGCGCGCCCAGGGCTGGTCGCCCACGGTGACCAACGAGGAGGCGTGCGTCGATGCCTTCGAGGCTGGTGCCTGGGCCACGATGAGCCCCCGCCGGCGCCAGGAGATCGCGCTCGGGCTGGCGGCCGCCGGCGTCGCCGCGATCGCCACCGGCGGGGTGTTGGCCGCCCGGCGCCTGTTGCGCGCGCGTCGCTAGTGTCCGCGGGTGTGGGCGCCTCACGGCGGCGTCGCGGGCTCCGGCTCAGCTGGCGGCCCGGCTCTGTCCCCCGAGGGTGACGATCACTGTGGTGGGGTTGTCGTCGCGCACCACCGTTGCCGCGATCTCGTCGCCCGGAGACCGCGACCGCAGGGTGATCATGAGGTCGGGCACGTGGCCGATCATCCGCCCGTCGACCTCGACGAGGACGTCGCCGACCCGCAGGCCGCCGTCCTCGGCCGGGCTGTCGGGCGCCACCGAGGCGATCAGCACCCCGCCGCCGGCTACCTCGGGATCGCCGGCATCGCTCCCCTCGATGCCGAGCCAGCAGCGCTCCACCTTGCCGACCGCCACCAGGTCTTCGGCGACCTTGCGCGCCACCTCGACCGGGACGACATAGGAAGCGGTGCCGTCGTCGACGCCGGTGACCACGCCGACCACCACCCCGCTGGCGTTGACCAGCGGCCCCCCGACGGCGTGCGCCGGTGCGTCGCCGGTGGTCTCGACGACGGCGTCGAGCGTGGTGCCGGCCGGGGTCTGGTAGCGACGGGTGGCCCCGACGAGGGCCGCCACCGTGGTGGCGCCGCCCGTGGAGCCGAAGCTCACGGTGAAGGACATCTGGCCCTGCACCAGCCCCGCCTCGCTGGCCAGCAGGCCGGTCTCGTAGCCACGCCCGTCCAGGTCGAGCACCGCGATCCCGGTCGACAGGTCGGAGCCCACGACCTCCGCATCGGTCGACGACCCGTCGGGCAGGCGGACGCTCAGGGGACCGCCGCCGTCGACGACGCTGGCGCTCGTGAGCACGATCCCGTCGTCGCGCACGACGATCCCGGAGCCTCCTCCCTCGACGGAGACGACCGCGGGCGCCACATGCCGGCGGATGCCATTGGTGGTCTGATCGGCCCGCGGCGCGGACGACACCGTGTCGAGGGCGACACGCTCGACCACGGGGCGATCGACGGTGCGCTCGCCCAGGCCGAATGCCAGGACCCCCGCACCCGCGAGGACCGCTCCTGCCGTGCCCGCGACCGCCACCACCCCCCAGGGGCGTCCGGGCTGCCGGTCGTGGCCGCCAGCGCCGTCGGCTCGCTGCGGCTCCAGCTCCGACGGGTGACGCCACAGCCGATCGTCGGGGTGCGGCGGCGGACGGAACCGGAAGAAATCCGCTTCGGCGTCGTCGTCGAAGGGCACGCCGCGGAGGATAACCCTGGGTCGCCGCCCAGAGACCGCGCCCACCGGTCGGGGCCTGCGTAGCATGAACACGATGGAGAGGCCGAGCAACGAGGCCGGGCGAGCCGCGCTCGCGCCCCCCGAGGGCGAGACCTGGATCGGCCTGTCCGCATCGCCGCTCCCGGTGGCCGAGGCCACCGCCTGGGCGGTGCGCCCCGACTGCGGCGGCCTGGTCGTCTTCTCGGGCACCGCCCGGGACCATGCCGAGGGCCGACCCGGGGTCCACCAACTCGAGTACGAGGCGTACGAGGAGCAGGTCGTCCCCCGACTGCGCGACGTGGCCGAGGAGGCGCGCGTGCGGTGGCCCATGGTCGGCCGCCTCGCCCTGCTGCACCGCGTGGGCGTCCTGGAGATCGGCGAGAGCGCGGTCGTCGTCGCCGTGTCGGCGCCGCACCGCGACGAGGCCTTCGCCGCGGCCCGGTTCTGCATCGACACCCTCAAGCGCTCGGTTCCCATCTGGAAGCGCGAGTCGTGGACGGGCGGCGAGAGCTGGGGGCTCGAGGCGCAGCACATCGGCGACGCGGGGATTGGCTGATTCGGTGGCTGCCGTCGCCTTCCTCCTGCTCGCGGTGGTGATATCCGCGGTCGGCTTGACCGTGCTGTACCTCCGGAACCGGCCCCCCACCTCGTTCGACGCCAGCATCGACAACTTCCGCCGTGAGATGGAAGCGCTGGCCCCGCGCGACGGCGAGGTCCGAACCCGGCGCTGGTGGAAGCGGTAGTGGCCCGCGACCTCGCCATCGACCTCGGTACCGCCAACACCCTCGTCTACGAGCGGGGCCGCGGCATCGTCCTCAACGAGCCGACCGTGATCGCCCTCAACACCCGCACCCGTGAGGTGCTGGCGATGGGCCACGACGCCTGGCAGATGATCGGGCGCACCCCCAGCGACATCGTCGCCGAGCGCCCCCTCCGCCAGGGCGCGATCACGGACTTCGACGTGACGCAGAGGATGATCCGGCTGCTGTTGCACCGCGTGCGGGTCGGCCGCTTCAACCGGCCACGCGTGGTGGTCTGTGTGCCCTCGGCCATCACGGAGGTCGAGCGGCGGGCGGTGGCCGAGGCCGCGCGGCGGGCGGGGGCCACGGACGCCTTCCTCATCGAGCAGCCCATGGCCGCCGCCATCGGCTGCGGCCTCCCGATCCACGAGCCAATCGCCAGCCTGGTGATCGACGTCGGGGGCGGCACCACCGAGACCGCCCTGGTGTCGCTCGGCGGGGTGGTGGCACTCGACGCCGTGCGGGTCGGCAGCTTCGACATCGACGGGGCCATCCAGGCCTACGTGCGGCGTGAGTACGGCATCGCCGTGGGCGAGCGCACCGCCGAGGAGATCAAGATCGCCATCGGATCGGCGTGGCCGGTGCGCGACGAGCTCAAGGCCGAGGTCCGGGGGCGGGACCTGGCATCGGGCCTGCCGAAGACGGTGATCCTGACGCCGGCCGAGATCCGCGCCGCCATCGACGACGTGATCACCGAGATCATCGAGTCGGTCGTCGCGTGCCTCGGGAACGCACCGCCCGAGCTGGCCCACGACCTCATCACCCAGGGCCTGCACTTGGTGGGCGGGGGCGGCATGCTGGCCGGCCTCGACCAGCGCATCGCCCACGAGACCGAGATCGACGTGCACCTCGTCGAAAGCGCCCTCGAGTGCGTCGTGCTGGGCGCCGGCCGCTGCATCGAGGAGCCGGCGGCGCTGCGGGTGGTGTTCCAGGCCGGGCGCTAGGGCCCGACCGCCCCGAGCCGTCCGCCAGACGCAACTGGGTGAAGCCGTCCGGGTGTGTGCCGCACGGCTCCCACCGGAACGATTCGGGTTCGTGGTCGCGGTCGCCAGTAACGTCACCGGCCGTGCCAGCCACGACCGAACTGCTCGACGCCGCCCGACGGGCGCTGCTCGACGATCGGCGCCAGCTGACACTCGACGAGCTGTCGGACCTGGCGGGTGTGCCCGATGCCGACGACGCGCCGCTGGCCGCGCTCGCGCACGAGGTGCGCCTGGCGTGGTGCGGCGACGTCGTCGAGGTCGAGGGGATCCTGTCCGCCAAGACGGGCGGCTGCCCCGAGGACTGCCAGTTCTGCTCGCAGTCCGCGCGCTACGACTCGCCGGTGAAGGCGGTCCCGCTGCTGGGACACGACGAGGTGGTGGCCGCGGCCACGGAGACGGCGGCCCTGGGAGCCAGCGAGTTCTGCCTGGTCTACGCCGTGCGCGGCCCCGACGAGCGGTTGATGGCGCATCTCGAGGAGGTCGTGCCCCTCATCCGCCGCGAGACGGGCCTCAACGTCGCGGTCAGCGCCGGCATCCTCGACGACGACCAGGCCCGTCGCCTCGCCGCCGCCGGTACCCACCGCTACAACCACAACCTCGAGACCGCCCGGTCGCACTTCCCGCACATCGTGACCACCCACACCTGGGAGGAGCGGTTCGCCACCTGCCAGCTCGTCCGGCAGAACGGGATGGAGCTGTGCTGTGGCGTGCTCTTGGGGATGGGGGAATCCGAGGAGCAGCGCATCGAGCTGCTCGGGCAGCTGCGGGAGGCGGGGCCGGCCGAGGTGCCCCTCAACTTCCTCGATCCCCGCCCGGGCACGCCGCTGGCCGGTCGCCCGCTGGTGGCGGCGCGGGAGGCGATCCGCTGGATCGCGCTGTTCCGCCTGGCCCTGCCGGACGTGATCCTGCGCTATGCCGGCGGCCGGGAGGTCACGCTGGGTGAGCTGCAGGAGATGGGGATGACGGCGGGCGTCAACGCCCTGATCGTCGGCAACTACCTGACGACCCTGGGCCGAGCCCCACAGGAGGACCTGGTCATGCTCGACAACCTGCGCATGCCCGTGGGCACGCTGTCGAAGGTGATCTGAGTGGGAGGGCTAGAGAAGGTGCGTCGAGCGTCCGCGGCGTTTCCCGCTCTTGGCGCCTCCGGCGCCGGGCCGCTCGGGCTTCGGCATGCGCCTTCCGCTCCCACGGCCGCTCGGGCTTCGGCGTGTGCCTCCCGCTCCCACGGCCGCTCGGGCCGGCCTCGCCTGCGCTCGGCCTCAGGAGTGATCTGAGTTGGCACCTGCGCGCTCGACTCTCCCCGCCCCGGCCCACTGGCGCCACTGCTCGGGGTGCGGTGCTCCCGTGGAGGAGTGCCCGGGTTGCTCCGGCCCCTACGAGCCGTGGCGCTTCTGCGTGGACTGCGGCCGCTGGCTGACCGTGCAGGTCACGCCGACGGGATGGCGGGCCCGGTGCCGGGGGTGCGGCGGCGTGTTGGAGGCCTCCCACGGTGCGTCCACTAGTGATGGCCGCCGGCCCTGATCCCGCCGGCCCCGTCCCCGCCGAGGCCATCGCCGCCCTCCCGAAGGTCGAGCTCCACGTCCACCTCGAGGGGTCGATGCGGCCGTCGACGGTGCTGGCGCTGGCCGAGCGCAACGGTGTCGACCTCGGGGTCGAGTCCGAGGCCGAGCTGGCGAAGCGGTACCAGTTCCGCGACTTCCTCCACTTCATCGAGCTGTTCCGCGCTGGCCTCGCGGTCCTGCGCACGCCCGACGATCTGGTCAGCTGCGCCGACGCGCTTACCGAGGAGCTGGCGCGCCAGCGCGTCCGGTGGGCGGAGGTCACGAGCACGCCGGTCAATCACGTCCGCACCCGGGGCTGGGGTGAGGCCGCCTACGCCGCGGCCCTCGACGAGGCCCAGCGGCGGGCTGCGGCCCGCGGCGTCGAGGTCCGCTGGATCCTGGACATCTCCCGAGGCCAGGAGCTTCCCGACGACCACCTGACCGCCTCGCTGCTGGCGGGCGCAAATGCACCGGTTGGGGCTGTGGCGATGGGCCTGGGCGGGCCGGAGGCGGAGTGGCCGCCCGAGCTCTACGCCGACACGTTCGCCCGCGCCCGGGCGGCCGGCGTCCCGGCGGTGGTGCACGCCGGCGAGGCCGCGGGGCCGGCGAGCGTGACCGGCGCCCTCGACAGCCTTCGCGCTGTACGGATCGGCCATGGCGTGCGTGCGCTCGAGGACCGATCGGTGGCGCAGCGCCTGGTCGACGAACAGGTCCCGCTCGAGGTCTCGCCCACTTCCAATGCGCTGCTCGGCGTCACCGCACCGTCGATCGCGGATCATCCGATCGGCGAGATGATCGGCCTGGGGATGGACGTGTCGGTGAACACCGACGACCCCGGCTACTTCTCGACCACGCTCGAGCGGGAGCTCGCCCTGGTGACCCAGCACCACGGGGTCGACGCGGGGGGCCTGGCGGCGCTGCAGCGGCGGTCGATGTCGGCGTCGTTCGCCCCGCCCGAGCTCCGGGCCGCATTCGAGTCCGAGCTCGGCGCCTGGGAGTCCACGTGGAGCCGGCCGTGACCGCAGACGGGCCCCGCGGGGCCAGCTAGCGGCTCACGTCCTCCGCCGCCTGGCGGACCTGCCAGTCGCGATCCGTGAGCGCCCGCTCGAGCGCGGCCTCGACCTCCGGGCCGTCGAAGGGCGCCAACGCCAGCACCGCCCGGCGCCGGACCGCGGGGCGGTCGGTGGTGGCGGCCAGGACGGCGGGCAGGCCCGTGGGGTCGCCGATGGCGCCGAGCGCGGCCACGGCCGCCTCCCGGCAGATCGGGTCGTCGTGCCCGGTCGTCACCGTCGCCAGCGCCGCGACCACTCCGGGTTCGGGGGGTCGCCGCTCACCCGACGCCCAGGCCGCGGCCTCCACGACGCTGGCATCCGCATCGTCGAGGACCGGGCCCAGGACGGGATCGACGTCCCCGGGTAGGTTTGCCGCCAGCTCCGCCGCCCGAGCCCGCACGACGGCGGACGGGTCCGCCAGGGCGGCGACGAGGTCCGCGGTCGCCAGCGACCGGGCGCGGGCCAGGGCGCCGAGCGCCGTGGCGCGCACCGACGGCTCCGGATCCGCGAGGAAGGAGCGGGCGGCGGCGGCATCGCCGCGGTGCCCGGCCACGGCCGCCGCCCGCCGGCGGGTCACGGCGTCCGCCATCTGCCGACCCATGGCCCCGTACGCCGCGTCAGAGCCCGCTCAGCACCTGGTTGCCGGCCACGGCCAAGGCAACGATGATGCCCGAGACCACCAGGCCGAGAATGGCGACCAGCACCAGCAGCTCGCCCGTCGCCCTGAGCCTGGTCGTCGCGCGGGGCCGCAGGGGTACCACCTGGCCCTGCTCGAGTCGACGCTGCGGCGGCGGACCTCGCCCGTCGCCGGTCGAGACGACGCCGACGGGACCAGCGGCGGCCGCGTCCACCGCATCGGTGGTCGCGGGGATGGCCGTGGAGGGGGCCGGCTCGGGCTCGAAGGCTGCGGGCTCGGCCTCGAAGATCGGGGGGATGGCCGTGGAGGGGGCCGGCTCGGGCTCGAAGGCTGCGGGGTTGGCCGCTACGGCCACCGGTTCGGGTTCGATGGTCGCCGGCTCGGGCCCGAAGGCCGCCGGCTTCGCCGTCCCTGCTGCGGGAGTGGCGGCGACGGCGGCCGGCTCCCGTGCGAATCGGGCGCCACGATCGTCCGCTTCGTCGGGCATGGCTACCGGCTCGGGCACCAAGCGGGTGGCGGCACGCCTGGTCGCATGCGCGGCTCGTCGGGTCCCCCGCCTCGTGGCGACGGTCGCCCGCCCGCCGCCTCGCCGGACGGCCTCCGCCGTCCCTGCCGCGGTCCGGGCTCCGGTCCGGCGTGTGCCCGCCGCCGCCCGACGGACGAACGCGGCCGTCCGGGCCTTGCCGGCGCCGATCACCGCCACGGTGGATGCCCCGACCGTCGCGGCGGCGGCGACCAGGGCGGCACCGCCTCCGCGGGCGACGGCGACCGCCCGGCGGCCGGCGCGAGTGCCGGCGTGCCCGGTGGCTCGACCGGCCTGCATGCTCGCTCGTCCCGTCGCTTCCCCGGCCTGCATGCTCGCTCTTCCTGTCGCTTGACCGGCTCGCATGCTGACGCTCAGGACCGTCCGCCCAGTCTGAGCTCCAGCCTGACCCGCTGCCCGTCCGGTCGCCGCGGCGGCGTGCCGGCAGGAATGGGCCGCCCGGACACTAGTACGCGCCATCGCACCCGTGGCGAAGCCGAGCGCCAGCCCGGAGCGGTCGGTGCACCGGACGGCACCTCGGCATGTGGCCCGCACGACGGTCTCGGCCCGGCGCCGGGTGACGAGCGCAGTGTCGCCCCAGCGCCTCCGGGCGCTGGGGAGATCGGCGCTTTCCGTGGCAGGCTGGTCCGTACTGGCCGCCAGCATCTCGACCGCAACGGCCAAGACACCCCCGCCGACGATCACCACGCAGAGTATTACCAGGGCCACGCGAGCCCGATGCTAATGCCGCCTGAACCCTCTTCTCACCCCCCTGACGAGATCTCCGACCCGGTTCGTGATCCGAGCACCGAACGGCCCACCGCCGATGCCGGCGCCACCCGGCAATTCCCGGAATCGTCGCCCGACGGGCCCTCCGGGGACGGGGCGCGGCCGGCGCGCCGCCGTCGGCGCCGGCGCATCTGGCCGATCGCGCTCACCGTCCTGGTCCTGGCGTTCGTCGTCGGCGCGGCCACGGTTCCGCTGCCGTACTACGCGTACCGACCCGGCAGCGTGCGCGACACCGAGCCGCTGATCACGGTCGCCGACGAGCAGACCTTCCCGTCAAACGGCTCGATCAGCTACACGACGGTGTCGCTGCGCCAGGCGACGCTCTTCGGCATGCTCGCCGGCTGGCTCGACGACGACGTCGACGTGTTTCCCCGCGAGAAGGTGCTCGGCGACCGCAACGCCGAGGAGAATCGCACGCTCAACCTGCAGATGATGGACACGTCCAAGCAGGTGGCCACCCAGGTGGCGCTCGAACGCCTGGGGCACCCCGTCGACGTGAGCATCACCGGGGAGACCGTGGTCAACGTGCTGCCCGACCTGCCCGCCGATGGGGTGCTCGAGCCGGGGGACACCATCACCGCGGTGAACGGTGAGCAGCTCGACGAGCCCGACGACCTCACGCGACTGCTCGCCGACGACAGCCCTGGCGACGAGGTCACGATCACGGTCGAGCCGCCCACCAGGTCGCAGCCGCGAGATGTCGAGCTCGCCCTGGGCGCCGATCCCGACGATCCCGCCCGGGCCATCATCGGCATCGAGGTCACGGGCAGGGGCATCGACTTCGACTTTCCCGTGGACGTCACCATCGACACCGGCGACGTCGGCGGGCCGTCGGCGGGACTGGCGTTCACGCTGGCGATCATCGACGACCTGACCCCCGGCGACCTGACCGGTGGGGAGGACGTGGCGGTCACGGGCACGATCAACAGCGACGGCACGGTGGGGCCCGTGGGCGGGACCGGACAGAAGGCCGCGGCGGTGCGGGCGCGGGGCTACGACGTTTTCCTCGTCCCGAGCGCCGACTACGAGGCGGCCCGGCAGCACGCCGGTGACGTCGACGTCATCGCCGTAGACACGCTCGACGAGGCACTCGTCGCCCTCGCCGACCTGGGCGGGAACGTCGATGACCTGCCCCAACCGGCCGCTTCGCAAGGCTGAGACCGCCCCCAACGGGCGGGCCACCACCCAGAGCGGCGGGAAAATCGACCCTCGGCGCGTGGCCGGCGCGAGTCATACCATCGGGGGTCATGCCGCCCGAGCCTTCTCCCCTCGATGCGACGGGCATCGCCCGCCGACATTTTTCCACCGCTCGGAAGGGCTACGACCCCACCGAGGTGCGTGCCTTCCTCCACGAACTGTCGGAGATCGTCGGGCGGCTCCAACGGGGCGAGTCGCACCAGCTGGACCGGGCGGAGCGCGCCGAGGCTCGTGCCCAGCTCGCCGAGCAGCTGGACGAGCACCGGTTGGTGGAGTTGCTCGGCGTCGAGACGGCCCGGGTCCTCGAGGCCGCCCGGGAGGCCGCCGGCGACATCCGGGCCAAGGCCGAGGAGGCGGCGGCCCGGATGGTCCGGGACGCGCAGGGCGAGGCGCACACGCTCGTCGAGCAGGCCGAGCGCGATGGCGCCGACCGCAGGCGCGAGATCATCTCCGAGGCCGAGCAGCTGCGCCATGACGCCGAGGCGATCCTCGAGCGGCGGCGGGCCGAGGGCCAGGAGCTGGCCGACGAGATGCGGCGCGCGGCGGAGGCCGAGCGGGAACGGATGCTGGCGGAGGGCGAGCAGGCCCGGGCCGCGGCCGAGTCCGACGCCAAACGGCTGCGTGACACGGCCCGTGAGCAGGGACGGCAGCTCGTGGTCGAGGCCCAGGTGGTCCGGGAACGGATGCTCGGCGACCTGGCCCATCGCCGCCGGACGGCCCGTGAGCAGCTTGAGCGCCTGAACGGTGGCCGCGAGCGGCTGCTGGCGGCCTACGAGGTCGTGCGCCGGACCGTTGACGAGGCGACGGGCGAGCTGACCGTGGCCCTGCCGCAGGCCAAGCTGGCCAGCGAGTCGGCGGCACGGCGGGTGAGCGAGGAGCCGGAGCCATCGGTCGAGGAGCTGGAGGCCGAGCTCACGGTGGCCCGCATGGCGGGGCTGGTCGAGGACATCGACGGCTTGGACGAGGTGGATGTCCACCAGATCGACGCGCTGATCGACGGTGGCCTGGAGGCGGCCGACCGCCATCTCGCCGACGAGGAGGCCGGCTTACCGCGCCGGACCGTCATCGGCGAGGCCGGCGAGCGGAAGAGCATCTGGCCGTTCCGCCGCCGCCCGGCGGAGGAGCAGCCGAGCGCGCCGGCGCCGGAGGCGATGGCCGCCGAGCCGGTCCGGATGGCGGGGCCGCCCGTCGAGCGGGCGGGCGCCACCGACGACGTGGTCGCGGAGGTGGATGAGGCTGACGGCGCCACGGAGGTCGAGGTCACAGCCGACGAGGCCCGCGCCGACGACGAGCACGCGGACGAGGTCCACACCGCCGGTGCGGCGGCCGACGACGCGGAGTACGGGGACGGCGGGGGCGAGGAGGCCGAGGGTGGCGAGCAGGATCACGTGGAGGAGCTCTTCGCGCGGCTCAAGGCCGACCGCGGCGGTCCCGCACCGGGCACGGCCGGCGGAGGCGAGGCGCTAGGGGTCGGGGCCACGGCGGTTGCCGTCATGGACGATCCGCTGGGGTCCGAGGCCCGGCCGGCGACCGACGGCGAAGCCCATGTCGAGTCGAGGGAGAACCGAGGGAGAAGCCGAGGGAGAAGACGCCGAGGAGCTCGATCCCGATGCGGCTGTGCTGCACGACCGTGACACCCACCTGGGCCCGGTCGAGCGCGACCTCGGCCGCCGGCTCAAGCGGGTTCTGGCCGACGAGCAGAACGAGGTGTTCGACCTACTGCGCCGGGACCAACCCACCGGCCTCGACGACGTCGTTCCCGCCGCCCAGGAGCACGTCCAGCGCTACGCCGCCGCCGCCCTGCCCGACCTCGACGTCGCCGCCCTCTCGGGCGCCGCCAGCGTCGATCGCGAGGTCACCGGGTCGTGCTCGGCGCTCGCCTCCGAGCTGGGCCTGTCCCTGGTCGAGCCCATGCGGGAGCGGATCGCCCGCTCGTTCGACGAGTGCGAGGGCGACGTCGAGGAGGTGACCGAGCGGCTCCGGTCCGTCTACCGGGAGTGGAAGGGCCAGCGGATCGGTGCCGCCGTGCGGCACTACGCCGCCGCGGCCTACGCGTGGGGCGTCTACGAGGCCACGCCGTCCGACACCGAGCTCCGATGGCTCGTCGACCGGAGCGGTGAGGCCTGCCCCGATGCCGACGACAACGCCCTGGCGAGCGGCGTCCGCAAGGGCGAGGCGTTCCCCACCGGGGTCCTGTGCTCTCCGGCACATCCGGATTGCCGTTGCCTGGTCGTGCCCGTGGACGTCGGCGTCGAGCGCGCCCCGGCCGAATCCGGCGAGCGGCGATAAGCCCCCGCTCCATCCGTTCGAACAGCTGTCTGTAGGCTCGGCCCTCATGCGAGCCCCCGACGACCTGCCGCGCCGAGCGCCCCGGCGCAAGAACGGCAGGCGCGGGCGCACACTCCTCATCGTCGGCGTCATCGCGGCATTCATCCTGCTCACGTCGCTCCGAGGCATCGCCGGCTTCTACACCGACTACCTGTGGTTCGACTCGCTGAACCAGACCGGCGTGTGGCGGGGGATCCTCGGGGCCAAGCTGAGCCTGGCGCTCATCTTCATGGTCGGCTTCTTCCTGCTGGCCTGGTCCAACCTGCTGATCGCAGACCGCATCGCGCCGCCGTACCGGATGGCTGGCCCGGAGGACGAGCTGCTCGAGCGGTACCACGACATCGTCGACGACCGCATGGGCTGGCTGCGGATCATCATCTGCGTGCTGCTGGCGATCATCGCCGGGTCAGGGGTGTCGTCGGAGTGGAACTCCTGGGTGCTGTTCACCAACGGCGGCGACTTCGGCATCGAGGATCCGCAGTTCCACAACGACATCGGCTTCTACGTCTTCCGGCTGCCCTTCCTGTCGTTCGTGGTCGACTGGCTGTTCGCGTCGCTGCTGATCGTCATCATCGTCACGGCGGTGGCGCACTACCTCAACGGCGGCATCCGCGTACAGCCACCGTCGCCGCGGGTGACGCCGCAGGTGAAGGCGCACCTGTCGGTGCTCCTCGCGGTGCTGGCGCTGGTCAAGACGACCGACTACTGGCTGCAGCGCTTCGAGCTCACGGCCTCCACCCGGGGCATCGTCGACGGCGCCAGCTACACCGATGTCAAGGCGCAGCTGCCCGCACTCAACCTGCTGGTGCTCATCTCCCTGTGCGCGGCGGCGCTGTTCGTCGTCAACATCTTCCGCCGCGGCTGGACGCTCCCTGCTGTCGCCGTGGGGCTGTGGATGTTCGTAGCGGTGGTGGCCGGGGGGATCTACCCCCAGTACGTCCAGCGATTCCAGGTCCAGCCCAACGAGTCGGCCCGGGAACGCCCGTACATCGAGCGCAACATCGAGGCGACCAGGGCCGCGCTGGGCCTCGACAAGGTCACGACCGAGCGGTTCGATCGCAAGACCAACGCCGACGAGGTGGCGCTGGCGGGTGCCGAACCCACCGTCCGCAACATCCGGTTGTGGGATCCGGCCGCCCGCCTCTCGGGCCAGACGTTCGAGCAGCTGCAGCGGATCCGCAACTTCTACAACATCAACGACGTCGACGTTGACCGCTACACGATCGACGGCGAGCCCACGCAGGTGAACGTGGGCGTCCGGACGATCAACCCCGACGGTGTTCCCGGCGATTCGTGGGAGGCGGCGCACCTCGCATACACGCACGGGTACGGCGTCGTGATGGCACCGTCCAACGCGGCCGAGGGCAACGAGCCCGAGTTCGTGCTGGGAGAGATCCCCCAGACCAGCCAGGCCGAGGGCCTGGAGATCAAGGCTCCCGGGACCGGGATCTACTTCGGCGAGGACCTCGACGGCTACATCGTCGTCAACACCAACCGCGACGAGATCGACTTCCAGGACGAGGATGGCGAGACGCAAACGGCGACCTACACGGGGGACGACGGCGTCCCGGCCAACTCGTTGGTGCGACGGGCGGCGTTCGCGCTGCGCTTCGGCGACCTCAACCCGCTGATCTCCGACTTCATGACCGACGAGTCCCGCGTCGTCTATGTGCGGGACGTGATCGACCGCGTGACCAAGCTGGCGCCGTTCCTCGAGGCCGACAACGACCCCTATCCGGTGCTGGTCGGCGGACGGGTCCAGTGGGTTGTCGATCTGTTCACGACGACATCCCGCTACCCGTACGGGCAGATGGCCGACACCGACCAGGTGTCCTCGTCGAGCGGGCTGAACCACCGGTTCAACTACGTGCGCAACTCGGTCAAGGCCACGGTCGACGCCTACGACGGCACGGTCACGTTCTACGTGATGGATCCTGACGATCCGATCATCGACGCCTATCGGGACGCCTTCCCCGACCTGTTCAGCGACGACGACATCCCGGAGGAGCTGCAGGCCCACCTGCGTTACCCAGAGGACCTCTTCCGCATCCAGACGTCGGCCTATGGCCGCTACCACCTGGACGATCCCGACGATTTCTTCAACCAGAACGACGCCTGGCGGGTCGCCCGGGATCCGGGGACTGCCGGCGCCGACCCCTCCACGCAGGTCACCAACGAGCAGGGGCAGGTCACCGGTGCCCAGGCGCCCCGCATCGCGCCCTACTACCAGCTGCTCCAGCTGCCGAACGCGTCGGGGGACGTGTCGGACGCGGCGGAGATGGTGCTGATGCGCCCGTTCGTGCCCTTCAGCGAGGACGACCGAAGTCAGCTCCTGACGGCGTTCATGGCGGCGCGCATGGATCCCGGCCACTACGGCGAGCTGGTTACCTACGAGTTGCCATCGAGCGACCTGCCGGACGGTCCCGGGCTGGCGGCGGCGGCGATCAGGGCCGACGAAAATGTCGCCCGGGACGAGACCGAGCTAGGACAACGGGGGTCGGAGGTGCTTTACGGCAACCTCCTGCTTGTCCCGGTGGACAACGCCTTGCTCTACGTGCAGCCGTTCTATGTCGTTCCCCAGGACGAGACCCGTCAGCTACCGCAGCTCGAGAAGGTCATCGTCAACTTCGGCGACACGGTGGTCATCGAGGACACGCTGCAGGAGGCCTTGGTGGGGCTGTTCGGCGAACGCGTGGCGACGCAGGAACGCCCCAGCACGGAGGGCGAGCAGCCGCCCCCCGAGGCCGAGCCGCCGCCCGAGCAGGGGGGCACAACGGCCGAAGAGGCTGCGAGGTTGCTCGCCCAAGCGGACCGGCTCTTCGACCAGGCCGATGCGGCGCTGGCCGACGGCGACCTCGCCACGTTCCAGCAGCGCCTGAATCAGGCCCGCGACCTTGTCGCCCAGGCGAACGAGCTGCTGACCGGCGACGAGGGCGGCGGCGACTCGACGACCACGACCACGTCGACAACGGAGCCCGAGACCTCCCCCGCGTAGGGCGGCCGGGGTCGGCCCCGGCCGACGCAGGGTTGGCGGGTCGGAGGGTGACCGATAAGGTGTTGTCTCCCCAACGACGCGGGGTGGAGCAGTCTGGTAGCTCGTCGGGCTCATAACCCGAAGGTCGCGGGTTCAAATCCCGCCCCCGCCACCAAGAGCAGCGTGAAAGCCCAGGTCACTGACCTGGGCTTTTGCCGTTCTGAAGCCGGGGCCGCGTCCCGGGGCGTCAGCCGGATGCACGCAGCCACACGATCGGGTGCGCTACCGGTGCCCGCGCACCGAGCGCAACGTCGCCCGCCGTCGTCAGACCTCCGTGCCTTTGGCCTTCAGGGCCTCAACGACGGGACCATATCCAGCGGCGGTCAGCAGGCGGCGGACGGCGAGGACTTGCTCGACGTCGATGTCCTTGTCCTTCGGGCGGCCGAGGAACGCGGTCTCGGCACCGACGTGAGCCGCGTACTCGCCGTCATGGCGGAGTTCGACCGATCCGACGGCTTCGAGCAGCGACAGCATGGCGTGCCACTCGATGTTGTGGCTCACCGGATGCTGGAAGACCTGGAGGAGCGTTTGACGGTGATGGGGATTGTTGAGGTGCTCGGGCTCTGGGGTCGATGACATTGGACTCCGTTGGGGAGAGAGTGATGGATGGGCACCAGCTTTGGCAGCGGGGCGCGCTTGTGTGGTCGGTCCGATTCTGCTCCGTGGAGGTCATGCGCCGCGCGGCGCTCTCGGACAACGGGACGGTCGTCCCCAGTAGCTGAGGCGATCGGTCCGAATATTCAGGATCTCGTGGCCGCCGACACCCCGTGGATTTCCGCCGCCCGGATCGTATCCCCACCACCTCCTCCGGCCGGCACCGGGATCGGATCCCCGCTGAGCCGTGGTCGGTTCGCCGTCTGCCGTCAGGACCGCCGTGTGTCACGTCGCCGGCCAGTGATAGCGGACGTCTGGCGCTCCCTCCTCGTTGTGACCCTCGGTCGACTCGATTGCCACGAAGCCATGTCGCTCGTAGAAGCGCCGGGCACCGGTGTTCGCCGCGAACGTCCAGAGGTCGAGACCCTCGGGGTAGACCGCCTTGGCGACGTCGAGGAGGCGCGACCCGAGGCCGCACCCGGTGTGGCCCGGGTCGACATACAACTGGTCAATCCACCCCGACTCGAGGACGAGCAGCGCGACGATCTCGCCATGGTCGTCATCGATCACCCACGTTTCCCGCTCCGGCAGGACCACGCTCGCGAAGAACTCGTGCACCTCGTGGTCACTGTGGACCGGAGGGGGGATGGCCGGAATCGACGCCTGCCGCGAACGCAACCAGACAGCCGCGATTCCTGCGGCCTCGTCTCGCTTGGCTCTCCTTGGCCGTAGCCCGCCGTGGGTTTCCTGCACGTCGTCAGCCTGCCTCACACGCCACCGGGCCGGCGCCACAGCTCGTTCCCTTGAGCATTCGCGCGAAGCGGCAGAGGTCTACCGCGTCATGAAGGAAGTCGAGAGCGGCGGCCCCGTGGCCCCGTCATTCGGCCTTGTCCGAACGGCCGAGGACCGCGCCGTTGCGGAGCACCGAGACGGGACCGTCCTCGCTCACGGCGATCACGGTCGCGAGAGGGTCGTCGTGGCTGTAGCGGCGGCCAGAAGTGTGGCGAGTGCCGCCGAACGCCTCGACGGTCTCCTCGGCTTGTTGGCTCGGCACGAGCCGCACGCCGAGGAGGCGCAGAACCCCGTCGGTGTCGAAGATGGCGGCGCCGTCGATCTGGGCGAGGGCGTGGCGGAGCGGAGCAAGGTGAGAGGGCGTGCGGATTTGCAGGGGCGGCGGCGTCGGCAGCCGCTCCTCGACTGTGGGACCGGGCGCTGGATCGGGCCGGTAGATGAGCAGTGAGCCGATGCCCATCGATCCGAGGTCATGGACCGCGAACTCCAGTATCGCCTCGAGTACCTCGGGATCCCCGTAGAGCGGACACGCGGCGACGACGTCGATCCAGCTGGGGACCGGCGGCTCGAGGTGCCAGCTGAAGCCCTCCCAGCGGAGCACTCCGAAGCTTCCGACCACCCGAACCGGCCCCGCGGGATGCCGCTGCACGAGGGTCGCATCGAACACACCGGCCATCACGACGAGGTCCCGCTCCGAACCGGCCGGCCGGTCGAACAGCATCCACTCGTTGATGCCATCAGTGCGGCGCAGGACCCAGCTTGCGATCCCGTCGGCATAGCGGCGAACAGCAGAGAGAGGCTGCTGACCGAGGGGCGTGCGGGTTATGTCGAGCTGCGTCCCGGGCGCCCACGTGGCTGGATCCGACCTGGGCTCGAGGAACGTGCCGCTACTCGCGACCCGCCTTTCGTGGACTGTTGGACGGAGCGCATGATCGATCTCCTCCACCATCATCTCGCGGAGGGCCTCGCTGCCCGCCGAGCGCAGCCCGCTCTCCTCGAGCTCCTCAGCAAGGCGCCGGCGTCGCCCGGCACCGAGCTCAGCCACCCGCGGTCAGCTCCGCTCCGGATGCCTGCGGCGGCTTGCGGCTTTGCGTTCTGCTTCGTCGCGCACGCGGACGAGGGAACCCCACACGGTCGCCTCCCACTTGCCGGCCACCTGATTTCCCCACCAGCGACCAAGCTGCCAGAAGTCGGTGCCGAGCTCGCCCCGGTAGTCGAGCCGCGTGGCGCCGGCATCGTCATGGAGTGTGAACTGCTCGACGACATGAGGCACCGGGCCCCGCACCAGTCGGAACGCAACCGTCTCGGGACGATCGAAGCGGACGGTCTCGATCGTGGTTGCCACCATTCTCCCTCCCACGGGGGTCCGATGCGCGGCGAGAACCATGTCGCCGCCCCGCTCGAGTACCTCGATCTCCTCCGCTATCGCCCGTGGCATCCGCCCCAGATAGGGCGCGGCAATCACGTCGAAGACGGTCTCGCGAGGTGCCGCGATGGTGAACGTCAGCGGTCCCAGTGGTCGGATGTGCCGACCGAGCCCGGTGTCCAGTGTCAGCTCCCCGCCCACGACAAGCCGGTAGCCGACGGCGCCGGCCACAGCCGCCGCCGCGAGTCCAAACGTTCGCATGACACCACTGAACCAGAACTCTGACTGGGGTTCAGCTGGTTAGGCCCTCCCGCCGCGGGGGAAGATTCCTGGGGTAGCCGCTTGCGGAGCTCATGGAGCCGACCATGTCAGGGATCGCGATCATCACCGAGGCCTGCATCGACGTGAAGGACCGAGCGTGCGTCGATGTCTGCCCCGTGCAGTGCATCTACGAGGTGGACATGTCGAAAGGGGTGCTGTTCTCGGAGGACGAGGCCGGCAGCGGCACCGTCGAGAACACGCACGTGCCGAACCCGGACGCGGTGGCGATCTTCGGCGACAGCCTGCTGTATGTGAACGTCGACGAGTGCACGTCTTGTACCGCCTGCTACCAGGACGACGTGTGCCCGGTGGGGGCGATCTACTCCGAAGAGGAAGTGCCAGACGGCGCGTCGAACACCTCGTACAACTCGACCGATCCCAACAAGGGGCACGACCACAGCTTCTTCATCCAGCTGACCCGGGACGTGTTCGCCGACTAGCGAGACCATCGGCCAGGCCTAGCCGGCAACATCCGCGGTCGATCCGTCCGAGCGGATCGCCAACTCGCGTCCGCTCGTGCAGTGGCTGCTGGCGTCCCGCCCCGTCTGTGGCTCCCTACAGAAACCGCTGCGGTGCCCGGCTAACAAGGGGCTTGCGAGCTCCACGGCGCTCAATTGCACGATCGACGGGTAGCATCGTGGATCGGGTCGTCACAAGGACGGCCGGCAAAAGTGAGAAGAGCAAATCTGTGACAACTGGAACTGTGAAGTTCTTCAACGCCGAGAAGGGCTTCGGCTTCATCTCTCGCGAAGGCGCTGACGACGTTTTCGTTCACTACTCGAACATCCAGGGGAACGGCTACCGATCCCTCGACGAGGGGCAGCGCGTCGAATTCGACGTCGCCCCCGGTCGCAAGGGTGAGGAAGCGCAGAACGTACGCGTCATCTGACGCGCTCCATCTGCACCACCCTGGAGCCGCCGGTCCCAACCGGCGGCTCCGTCGCGTCGGGCCATGGCATGAGCGCCACACGGCCGGCGCTCTGGGGTGGACGACCCGGGGCGAGGTGACCTGATGACCGGACCCGGTGATAGGTCGTATCTGCGCCGTGACCTGGCCATATGCCCCGATCCGCGCCTCGCCCGTCGAGTTACGCGAGTGACCTGGCTTCGCCTCGTTTCCTGGATCCTGTGGGAAGAGCCACGCGAGTTCTGGTCGCGGGCCATCGATCAGCGCCAACTCGACGTTGAAACGACAGGCGTCACGGGGGGGATGGGCCGGGCGTCGAGGGTCCGTGCGGTTCGAGCCACCAGAAGACGAAACGGGCCGTCGCCTCGGCCAGGAGGATTGCCACGCCCTGAACCCCCGCCCACAGGAGGAACACCGGGAAGCCACGATTGGCGAGCGAGGCGTGCTCGTCGGGGAACCAGTAGAGGACGAGCAGCAGCAAGACGGATGCGCTCAAGGCAAGGACGACGAGCGCGTTGAGCGCGGCGATCCAGAGGTGCAGCCGGCGGGCGGCGATCCGTTCCTCGTCGCGCAGCCGCCTCCACGCCAGGACCATGTGCACGGCGCCCATGGCGGCGCTGGCCGCCAGGACGTCGTCGTCCATGCTGCCGACGCCGGCGTTCAACACCTCGGAGCGCACGGCGACGGCCGGGACGAGGATGACCACGAAGCCGGCAAGCGCGAAGCCCGCGGCCACGGCGGCGTCGGTGGCCCGGCCGCTCAGGACCCCTCCCGGGCTCGCAGCCTGAACCGGTCGGCCACCGACCCGTCCTCCCGAACGCACGTCGCCGTCATGCGGTCGTCCACGACCTCGACGTGGAGGAACTGCAGCGTGCGCTCGGCCACTGCCGTGAACGCGCTGCGACCCACCCGGGTGGTCTTGCAGCCGCCGCCGCTCACCACGTACGTGACGCCGTGCTGGGGCTCGATGCGCTCGTAGTCGTGGTCGTGCCCGCTGAGGACCAGGTCGACATGGTGGCGGCTCAGGAGGGGCACCAGACGCTCCTGGGCGCCTGGCGTGCTGCCGTGGTGGCCGGACGAGTAGGGAGGGTGATGCAAGGCCACCACCTTCCACTGGTTGGCAGAGCTGGCCAGGGCGTCGTCGAGCCAGTTCAGCTGCTCGGGCGCTCTCGGCCCGTACAGGCCGGGGATGCTGGAGTCGAGGAAGAAGAAGTCCACCGGGCCTTGGCTCGTCGTGTAGTAACGACCCGGCGTGCCCAGCAGCTCGAGCTCGGCCTCGATGGCGCTCAACCCGTGGTTGCTGAAGTGGACCGCGTTGTCGTGGTTGCCGATCGCGAGCTCGAAGCCCACCCCCGCGTCGATGAGAGGTCCGAGCGGACGCCGGAACACAGTGTCGAACCGGCGCCGAAAGTTGCCGTAGTAGCAGATGTCGCCCAGCAGGGCGACCAGACCGTACGGCGCCGTCTGGTAGGTGAAGGCCATGCGCTCGGCGACCGCCAGCGCCTGGCGGCCACCGCTGCCGTTGTCGCCCAGCGCCACGAACGACAACCGGTCGTCCGCCGTCTGCCAGGCATGGGGCCTGAGCTGCACGTCCGGCGCCTCGCCGGGCAAGAGGTCCTCGCGCGACAGCAGCGGCCACACCGCACCGGCCAACGTGCCGGCAGTCGCCGTGGCGCCGACCAGCCCCACCCCCGCGGCCAGAAACTCACGCCGGTTCATCACCACCATATTTTCGAATCGGCACCCCGAACGCGCCCTCCGTGACCTGCTCGCCGGCGTAGCTCGCCGGGGACCCGCACGAACAACGTCTGGTAGATCGTCTCATGGCTCACCCACATCAGCGGGTCGTCAGGGAACTCGACACGCCAAGGCCGGGCGATCTGCGCCGGTCACCACAACTCCTGCCACCACTTCCGGTCCGGGTCAGGGCCTTGCTGGTTTGGCCCGCTAGAAGCTGCGAGGGACCTCGCCCCCTTGGTTCGTCATCCGCTGGCTGTTGCCTGCGGGGGGCCGTGGTTTCTGCGTCCGGTGACGGCGGCCACGTCTACCGTGGCGTCCATGAAGATCTTGCAGCTCGCACCTGCGCTGCATGGCGCCAAGATGCAGACCTCGCGGGGCACCTTCCCGGTCGTCGTCTGGGCTCTTGTGGAGAACGAGGATGGCAGCCACGAGGTGATCGGTCTCGCGGTTGGCGGCAAGGGCGACCGTACCCTCCTCCGACCGGACCCCGACACCTTCGAGTCCTACAGCCAGACAGGTTGAGCAGTCGGATTTGGATCACCGACTCACCAACGGTCGCGCTCCAAGTCGACGTTTGGTGCAGGCCACCCTCGGGGTGCCGAGGCGCTCAGCACGAGTGTCGCACGGCTGTGCGGTTGATCAGCGCCTCTCGGCGGCCTTGGTCAGCGGTCGTCGGTCCCTCGGGCTGATCCCTTCGCGGGGTTCGTCGCTGCCGACGAGCAGGTCGAGCAGCTCGCCGATGGTGCGTTGACGGTTGATCGGGTCCCGGAGCGGCAGGTCGGCCTGGATCCGGTACTGGTTGCGACGACCATTGCGGTCCTTGACCACGTAGCCGGCGTCCACGAGGTCGTTGACGATGGCGTGGGCTCTGCGCTCGGTGATACCCACGGTGGTGGCGATGTCGCGGAGGCGCGCTCCGGGATCGGCGGCGATGCACAGCAGGGTCCGGGCGTGGTTCGTGAGGAAGCTCCAACCTCCCATGACGACACTATAATCTCTATTCCAGAAACAGATTGCATGTCTTAGGGCTCATCTGTGTAGCCTCTGCGGCAGGTGCTGGAACTGGCTGTCGTCGACGGTGAGTGTCCAGCCGCAGAGGATGGAACTCACCATGGAGATCCTGGCTCCCCGTGATCGTCGGCGGTGGCCTCGGGTGGCGCTATTGGCAGGCGCCGAGCGCGCACTGGTCGAGTCCCACGCCCAGCAGGCGCCCGGCGATGCTGAACCACCGCCTCGACAGTGCGGGCGGTGCCGCTTGATGTTCGAGGGTGATCCCACTCTCTACGCGCCGGCTATGCCGGACTGGTGGGTCTGCCCACCTTGTCGAGCCGCGCTGTTCGGTCGGGATGTAGACCCGAACGAGGTAACCCCCCGCAGCTGGACCGGCCGCGCGTCGTGACGACCGACGGATCGACGCCAGTCCCCGGCCATTCCCGCGCTGGTTCCGATCCGAGATCGACGCCTTCTGCCCGCCGCGCGGGGTTGGAGGTCGCGCAGCGCGTGTGGCAGCGCAGCCTCCAGCTGGCTGGCCCCGGCCGCCTCCACCTGCCCGACCAGGCGCTCGCGCTCGCACGCACGGCGGGTCACGATCCCGACACCATGACCCACGCCTTGCGTCTCGGACGCTCCCAAGCGCGCCACCCGTCCAACGACGGCACGACCCGCCGCGGCGTTCGGCTCCTGGAGCGAGCCATCGCCTACCTGGGGGACAGAGCGGTGTCGGGCGAGCCCACCAGAACCGGGCCTCGCCGCGCCCCGACCCCAAGGGGCCGGGTTGCGCTCTCAATCGTTCGCGAGGGCCAGCACCACACGACAGGCAACGACCGAAGCACGCTGCCCACGCCGGCCGAACGAGAATCGTCGCCCCTGGCCGAATCGTGGCCACCCGAGCCGGTCCCGCCACCCGAGCCGGTCCCGCCACCCGAGCCGGTACCGCCACCCGAACCGATGCGCCCACGCATCGTTCGATCAGGCGCTACGCCGGCGTTGCACCGATCGCCGCCGTCGGTGCTGGCGATGCCGGGAGTGTCCTGGTGGCCGCGGCCGGGCGATCACGACCCTCCCGCTGGGTAGCGTGAGCGTCGCCATGTCCTGGACTTGCCACGGCGTGGTCCTCACCGGCTCGGGCCCCTGGGCCGACCTCGACCGCCTCCGGTCGTTCCGGCCCTCGCTGCTCGAAGCCGACGACGGAACGCTACGGATGTGGTACTCGGGTCACGACGGCTCGACCGGGCGGATCCTCGAGGCGGTGCAGGAGCCCGGGCGGCCCTGGCGCCGCCTGGGGATCAGCATCGACGCCGGTTCCTCGGGGGACAGTGACGCGTTCGGAGTCGAAGCACCCTCGGTCGTGCGCACACCCGTCGGCTACCTGATGGCCTACGCCGGCTCCGACGGGGCCGACACCCGTCTCCACATGGCCACGTCGGTAGACGGTCACCGATGGCAGGCACAAGGCACGTTCATGCAGCGGGGCGAGCCCGACGCGATCGGCGCCACCCATCCCTGCCTTGTTGTGACCGGCGAGCGGTGGTGGCTCTTCTACTCCGGCTACGACGGCTCGGACAACGGCCGGCGGGCGGCGATCATGGCAGCAGTGTCCCCGAACGGTGCGTCGTGGGACCGCGTCGGACCGGTGCTCGAGCCCGCTCGCGACGAGGTGGCGGTCTCCGAGCCCTGGGTCCTCGTGCGCCACCGGCAATTCACCATGTTCTATGTCAGCGAAGCCGGCGCCCGCGCCGTCATCGACATGGCCACTTCCGACGATGGTGTGACCTGGGACCTGCGAGGCACGACTCTCGCACCCGGAGATGTCGGCGATGACTCCGGCCGGGTACAGAGCCCCAGCGCGATGCACCTGAGCGACGGCCGCCTCCGGCTGTGGTACGCCACCCATACGGCCGGCGACCCAGCGGATGGCTACCACCTGTGGTCAGCCGACCGCCCCATCGCCGACCCATAGTACACCCGGCGGCCCGTTCGGCCGGTTCCTGGCGGTTTCTGTTCCGCTATCTGCGGGCACGAAGCAACTGACAGCGGCACCGCGACCACTGGATCCCGGCTTGTAGGTCACCTCGGCGTGGGGAGTGGCGCCTGACCTCCGGGCGCCGTGACCCCGATCCCCGTTTAGGCGGGGCCACAAGTGCCGACCCGAACCGCCGTAGGAGGCCATCGCGCCGCCACGGACGACGGGCTACCGTGGCGGGCGCGGGCTGGCGCTCGGTCGGCTCGTCTTGCTCTCGAGGGGTTCGGGGCACATGACGGAGACGGACGACCAGCGACGGTCGTTGGCCGAGCCGTACACGCCCGGATCGGGGGACGGCGGCGAGCCGTGGGACGCCCAGCCGGACACCGTGGCGGTCGCCCCGCCGGCGGCGCCGGGACGCGACGAGCGCACGGTGGAGTTCCTCGCAGAGTGGCACAACGGCTCCTACAACTGCTTCTCCTCCGGCCACAAGTTCTGCCGCGAGGTGTGCCCGGTCGTGCAGGTCACGCGCAACGAGTCGTGGTCGCCGACGGCGTTCCACGCCAACGTCGTGGCGATGGAGCGCGGCCACCTCGACGTGGCCGACGTGGCCGCCGACTACGTCAACTGCACGCAGTGCGGGGCGTGCGAGCTCCGCTGCCCGAACACGCTGTTCACCGGGGACTTCTACCGCTTCCGCACCCGTACCGTCGACGTCGTCAAGGCGATGCGCGCGCTCGCCGTCGACGAGGGCGTCCACCAGCCGGCGTGGCAGCGCTGGAACGCGTCGACCGGCGAGCGAACCCACGAGCCCGTGCTTGGCGACACGCCGGTGAGCCAGGAGCACGTCCGCGACTGGGCCGACGGCCTCGACCTGCCGATCGGCGGCGAGTCGATCCTGTTCGTCGACTGCGAGGCCGCTTTCTACCGCACCTCGGTGCCGCGGGCGGTGGCCCAGATCCTCCAGCGCGCCGGCTACGAGTTCGGGCTGATGGCAGAGCAGTGGTGCTGTGGCGGCCCGGCAGCCGAGATGGGCTACACCGACCAGGCCCGCCGCTTCGCCGAGCACAACCTCGCCGATTGGCGCGCCACTGGCGCCCGCCGGGTGCTCGTGCTCGACCCCCACGACTACATCAGCTTCACCGAGGACTACCCGCGCTACTTCGGCGACGACTTCGACATCGAGGTCGTGCTCGTCGTCGAGCTGTTCGCCGAGATGCTGGGCGACGGCCGGCTGCGCCCCGACGTCCCGATCGAGCGCACCGTCACGTATCACGACCCGTGCCGGCTGAACAAGCGCAAGGGGATCTGGCGCGAGCCGCGCGAGATCCTGCGGGCCATCCCCGGGCTGACCTTCCACGACGTCGACCGGGTCACCCAGTGGTCGTACTGCTCGGGTGCCGGCGGCGGGCTGGCCATCGAGAAGCCGGAGCTGACTGCTGCGATCAGCGCCCGGCGCATCGAGCACGCCGCAACGCTCGACGTCGACACGCTCGTCAGCGCCTGCCCGTGGTCCGAGCGCCCGCTCACCGCGGCGGGCGCCGAGGCGAGCATCGACGTCGTCGACCTCCACGAGCTGCTCGCCGAGTCGCTGGGGATCGACGTCGGCGGCGACGCGGGCACCGGGCGATGAGCGAGCGTCCGTCGAGGGTGACGGGGAAGCAAGGTGAGAGCGAGCCCGGCCCGAGCGGCCGTGGGAGCGGGAGAAAACACGTCGACAGCCCGAGCGGCCCGCTGCGAAGCAGCAAGAGCGGGAAGCAATGAGCCTCACCGCCGACGCTCTCGACCACCTCGTCAGCCGGCTGCAGGGCGTCCTGCGCGCCGACCAGGTGCTGACATCGAAGGCCGACCGATTCAACCGGGCGAGAACGCCCGCCCCGTTCCCGGTGCACCGGTGGTCCGAGCACGTCCCCGACGTCGTCGTGCTGCCCGAGTCGACCGACGACGTCGTCACAGTCGTCCGCCTCGCCAACGAGCTGGCCGTGCCGATCGTGCCCCGCGACGGCGGCACGGGGCTGACCGACGGCGCCGTGCCGCTGCGCCACGGGATCCTCGTCGACGTCAAGCGGATGAACCAGATCCACGAGATCGACCTCGACAACCGCACCTGCACCGTCGGCGTCGGCATCAACATGCTCAAGCTCAACGAGGTCCTCGGCCGGCACGGGCTGATCTACCCGGACAACCCGGCGTCGTACCCGTGCTCCCTCGTCGGGGGGCGGATCGGCACGAGCGGCTGGTCGCTGATCGGGTCGCGCTACGGGCACACCCGCGACCTCGTGCTCAGCTTCGACCACGTCCTGCCGACGGGCGAGGTGATGCACGTCGGCGACGGCATCGGCGGAAACATCACCCGCAGCTCGAGCGGCTACCAGCTCAAGCACCTGTTCATGGGTCACCAGGGCACGCTCGGGATCGCCACCCGGGCGACGCTCAAGCTGTTCCCGAAGCCGGAGGCGGAGCTGTCGCCGTTCTTCGCCTTCAGTGACTACGACAGCGCCCACCGCTGCGTCGGCGCGCTCGCCCGGGCCGGCGTCGCCACCTTCGCCGGGGCCGTGCTGTTCGACGAGTGGAAGGTCGCCTACCTGCGCCGCGATGACGAGGCCTACATCCCCCAGCCATCGGACGTGAAGGCGCTGGTGTGCACGGCGCTGTACGGGTGGGAGGACGAGGTGCGCGTCGGCGGCAAGCGCCTCCTGCGCATCGCCCGCGAGCACGGCGGACGCTACCTCGGCGACGAGATCTCCGAGGGCGACTGGGCCGCGCGCCACGACCGCTACGCGACGCCGCTGCACGGTCGCACCCGCTCGGGTCAGGTCGTGCCGATGAGCTGGCACTGCGAGGACGCCTCGATCAGCCACACCAACCTGCCCGCCGTCACGCGGGAGTGGCACGCCATTGTCACCGAGCTGCGTCGGCGCACCGACGTCTTCGACGACTGGGGGATGTTCGCCTACACCAACGGGGCGACCGGCATCGACTACCTCACCGAGATCGACGTCGGGATCTGGGAGCAGCAGCTCGGTGAGGAGGCATGGCGGCTGTGGGTGCAGGCCAAGCGGGACATCGCAGCGGTGACGCTGCGCTACCGCGGCTCGATCAGTGCCTGCCACGGGTCGTGCCGGGAGGGCGAGGTCGATCTGGTGCCCGAGGAGCTCGGGCGCGGCTACGGCGTGATGCTCGACGTCAAGCGGTTGCTCGACCCGAACAACATCATGAACCCCGGCAAGTACGGCCTCGACAGGGCGTATGAGGGAGGTGGTCGGTGATGGCCGGCCCGAACGGCCCGATCGGCTACCGCCACGCCGAGCAGACGACGCCGCCGCCGGCGGCGCGGGCGAGCGACGTGGCGATCACCCGCTTCGAGCACGTCTACGAGGTCGATCCCCGCCTGATGGAGCGGTGGGTGCTCCAGCAGACGTTCCCCAACTGGGACACGTTGCGGATCATGCACAGCCGTCACGACCACCTGGCGTGGATGCATCGACACTTCGCCGAGCGCGTCGTGTCGGGCGCCGAGCTCCTCGCCGAGCTCGACGCTGAACCCCCCACCGGAACCACCGAAGCACCCGATGCGATCCAGAGTGAGGGAGGATCACCGTGAAGTACAGCTACGTCCTCTTGCCCGACTACCCGCTGGCGGAGTCGCTCGCGTCGATCAAGCTGGCCGACGAGCTCGGCTTCCACGCCTGCTACGCCGCCGACGAGACGTGGCACAAGGACATGTGGTTGCTGTTCGCCGCCGCCGCGACGCAGACCGAGAACATCCGCTTCGGGCCGAGCCTGTCGTCGGTCGTGCTGCGCGAGCCGACGCTGATCGCCCAGTCCATCGCCACCCTCGACGAGCTCTCGGGTGGGCGCGCCGAGGCGGTGATCTCCAGCGGCAACTTCGGGCTGCTCGCCCAGTACGGCATCGACTGGACGACGACCAGGCCGCTGTCGCGCACCAAGGAGGCGCACCACGTCATACGCACGCTGCTCGATGACGGCGCGATCACGTTCTCAGGCGAGTTCTTCACCTACAACGGGCTGTTCACGTTCGCCCGGCCGGTGCAGGAGCGCGTACCGGTGATGATCGGGGCGATGCGCGGGCCGAAGTCGTTCGAGGCGGCCGGTGAGCTGTCCGACGGCTGCCACCACGCGCTCAGCTACACGAGAGGGGCGTACGACTTCGCCGTCGAGCACTTCCGCATCGGCGCCGAGCGGGCCGGCAAGAACGCCGACGCGCTCGACATCGGTGCGTGGGTGGTGTTCGCCACCGGCCCGGACGCGGCAAAAGCGAAGGACGCGGCGCGCGCGATGGTCGGCATCTACGCCTCGTCGATGCCCGCCGAGCAGCTCGCGCGCAACGGCGTCGACGCCGCCGAGCTGAAGCCGATCATCGACGCCATCGGGGGCGGCGACCTGGCCAAGGGCGTAGAGCTGACGTCGCCGGCGCTGGCCGAGCGGCTGTCGGTGTCGGGCTCGCCGGCCGAGTGCGCGGCCAAGATCCGCGACGAGATCGCCCCGGCAGGCGTGAACCACATGATCCTGGCGATCACCGACCGCAGCCTCGTCAAGGCGTTCACGGGGATGGACATCGAGGGGGTGGCCGACGTCGACACACAGCTGCGCCTGATCCACGACGAGGTCATCCCCGCGGTCTAGTTGGAGCGGAGGCGAGCCCTCCCCGGACGAGCGCTCGGTCACGCGCCGACGTAGGCCGCGAGGTGCTCGCCGGTGAGGGTGGAGCGGGCGGCGACGAGGTCGGCGGGGGTGCCCTCGAAGACGATCCGGCCGCCGTCCTGGCCGGCACCGGGGCCGAGGTCGATGATCCAGTCGGCGTGCGCCATGACCGCCTGGTGATGCGAGATGACGATGACCGACTTGCCGGAGTCGACGAGCCGGTCGAGCAGGCCGAGGAGCTGCTCGACGTCGGCGAGGTGTAGGCCGGTGGTCGGCTCGTCGAGGACGTAGATACCGCCCTTCTCGGCCATGTGGGTGGCCAGCTTGAGCCGCTGCCGCTCCCCGCCGGACAGCGTGGTGAGCGGCTGGCCGATGGTGAGGTAGCCCAGCCCGACGTCGGCGAGCCGCTCGAGGATCTTGTGCGCGGCCGGCGTGCGGGCCTCGCCGGCGCCGAAGAACTCCTCGGCCTCGGTCACCGACATCGCGAGCACCTCGCTGATGTCGCGGCCGCCGAGGTGGTAGTCCAGCACCGAATCCTGGAACCGGTTCCCCTCGCACTCCTCGCAGGTGGTGGCGACGCTGGCCATGATCGCCAGATCGGTGTAGACGACGCCGGCGCCGTTGCAGTTGGGGCAGGCGCCCTCGGAGTTGGCGCTGAACAGCGCCGGCTTCACGCCGTTGGCCTTCGCGAACGCCTTGCGGATCGGGTCGAGCAGTCCTGTGTACGTCGCCGGATAGCTCCGCCGCGAGCCGTGGATCGCGCCCTGGTCGATCGACACCACACCCGCGCCGGCGGGGATCGACCCGTGCACGAGCGAGCTCTTGCCGGCGCCGGCGACGCCGGTGACGACGACCAGCACCCCGAGCGGGATGTTGACGTCGACGTCGCGCAGGTTGTGCGCCGCCGCGTCGCGGATCTCCAGCGAGCCGGTGGGCGTCCGAAGCGTCCCCTTGAGGGTGGCCCGGTCCTCGAGATGGTGGCCGGTGAGGGTGGTGCTGGCCCGCAGCCCGTCGACGGTGCCCTCGAAGCAGATGGTGCCGCCCGCCCTTCCGGCGCCGGGGCCGAGGTCGACGACGTGGTCGGCGATCGCGATCGTCTCAGGCTTGTGCTCGACGACCAGCACGGTGTTGCCCTTGTCGCGCAGGTCCAACAGCAGGTCGTTCATCCGCTGGATGTCGTGGGGGTGCAGCCCGATCGTCGGCTCGTCGAAGACGTAGGTGACGTCGGTGAGCGAGGAACCGAGGTGGCGGATCATCTTGGTGCGCTGCGCCTCGCCACCCGACAGCGTGCCCGAAGGCCGGTCGAGGCTGAGGTAGCCGAGCCCGATCTCGACGAACGAGTCGAGGGTGTGCTGCAGCGCCGCCAGCAGCGGCGCCACTGACGGCTCGTCGACGCTCCGGACCCATCCAGCGAGGTCGCTGATCTGCATCGCGCACGCATCGGCGATGTTGATCCCGTCGATCTTCGACGACAGGGCCGCCTCACTGAGCCGGGTGCCACCGCAGTCGGGGCAGGCGGTGAGGGTGATCGCCCGGTCCACGAACGCGCGGATGTGCGGCTGGAGCGCCTCCCGGTCCTTGGACAGCATCGACTTCTGGATCCTGGGGATCAGACCCTCGTAGGTCAGGTTGATGCCCTCGACCTTGATCTTGGTTGGCTCCTTGTGGAGCAGGTCGTGGAGCTCCTTCTTGGTGAACTTGCGGATCGGCTTGTCCGGGTCGAAGAACCCGCAGCCTCGGAAGATGCGGCCGTACCAGCCGTCCATGCTGTATCCGGGGATCGTGAGCGCACCCTCGTTGAGCGACTTGCTGTCGTCGTACAGCTGGGTCAGGTCGAAGTCGGAGACCGTGCCCCGGCCCTCGCAGCGCGGACACATGCCGCCGGTGCGGGTGAAGGTCTGTCTCACGGTCTTGCCGGCACCGCGTTCGATCGTGATGGCACCGCTCGCTCGGACCGAGGCGACGTTGAAGGAGAACGCGTTCGGCGAGCCGATGTGCGGCTGCCCGAGTCGGCTGAAGAGGATGCGCAGCATCGCGTTGGCGTCGGTGGCGGTGCCGACGGTCGAGCGGGCGTCGCCGCCCATCCGCTCCTGGTCGACGAGGATCGCCGTCGTCAGCCCTTCGAGTACGTCGACGTCGGGCCGCGCGAGCGTCGGCATGAAGCCCTGCACGAAGGCGCTGTAGGTCTCGTTGATCAGCCGCTGCGACTCCGCGGCGATCGTGCCGAACACGAGCGAGCTCTTGCCCGAGCCGGAGACCCCGGTGAACACCGTCAGCCGGCGCTTCGGGATCTCGAGGCTGAGGTCCTTGAGGTTGTTCACGCGCGCGCCGTGCACGCGGATCAGTTCGTGGCTATCGGCGTCGTGCAACGCAGGCGACTGCGTGTCCGTCCTCATGGCGATGCTCATCGTGTCTCCATCCGTAGCGCGTGGCGGGGGTCGGCACCTATTGGTCCTGGAGCAGCCCGAGGACGTTGCCGTCGGGGTCGGTGACGGTGGCCACCAGGCGGCCGCCACCGACGTCGTGGGCGGGGTCCTTGATGGTGGCACCCGCGGCGGCGACCTCGGCGAGCTTCGCCTCGATGTCGGGCACGTGCCAGTAGGCGACCGGTGAGGTCATGGTCTGGGGTCCACCCGCCGGCACCAGCCCGATGTGCTGGCCGGCGGCCTCGAAGCCGACGTAGTAGGACTCGTCGGTCTGGGGTGAGACGCCGAGCAGGGCGGTGTAGACGGCCTTGGTGGTCGCCAGGTCGGTCACGGGATGGAGCACGGTCTTGATGCCCTGGGTGGAAGAGCCGGTCATGGTCACTCCTCTGGTCGTGGGTCACGGTCGACCCGGTGGGTCTCCTTTGAGATTGATAGTAGCACTCTCAGTTCGAGAGTAGTAGTCTCATGGGGTGGCGACCGAAGTCAAGAGGAAAAAGTCCGCAGACCCCAACCGCGGCCAGGCAAGGACCCGCCTGGCCCGGGCTGCGGTCGTCGACGCCGCCCAGACCCTGTTCCTCGAACGCGGCTACGGGGCCACGACGATCGAGGCCATAAGCGCCCTATCGGATGTCCCTCCGGCCACCGTGTACCGCCTGTTCTCGTCCAAGCGCGGGATCCTCAAGGCCCTGCTCGATGTCTCCATCGTCGGCGACGACGAGGCAGTTCCGTTGCCGGATCGCCCCCACGTCCGATCGCTCCTCGCCGACCCAGACGCGAAGAACCAGCTGGCGGGCTTTGTCGGAATCACCGCCCAGGTGAACTCGAGGACCGCGCCGATCTACCGCATCCTCGTCAGCGCGGCGGCCTCGGACCCCGACGCGGCGGCGCTGCTCGACGAGCTCACGCAACAGCGCCACCAAGGCCAACGCCTTGTGGCGCGCGCACTGGCTCGCACCGACGCGCTACGGCCCGAGCTACGAGAGCGCGACGCCGCGGACATCATCCACGCACTCATGTCCCCCGAGGTCTACCGGCTCCTCGTTGTAGACAGAGGCTGGCGGCCCGAACGGTATGAGAGATGGCTGACGGAGATCCTCATCGACCAACTTCTGCCACCGACCGCCGTGGCGGGCGCCCAGCAGCTCCGAGCGTCGCGACCGGGATGACCATCCCGCGATCTTGACGCGTTCGGACATTTCATGCCACGGTTCTGACACGAATTCACCGAGGGGCCGCGGGTGACGACAAGCACGGCGAGGGACGTCTACTACGACCCGTACGACGTCGACATCGACCGGGATCCGTACCCCGTCTTCCGCCGGCTGCGGGAGGAGGCACCGCTTTACTACAACGAGCCGCACGACTTCTACGCGGTGAGCCGTTTCGAGGACGTCGAGCGCGGCCTCGTCGAGCGGGACACGTTCATCTCGGGCCGGGGCGGGATCCTCGAGCTGATCAAGGCCAACATCGAGATGCCTCCCGGGGTGGTCATCTTCGAGGACCCGCCGACCCACACCATCCATCGCAGCCTGCTGTCACGGGTGTTCACACCCAAGAAGGTGGCCGCGCTCGAGCCGAGGATCCGCGAGCTCTGCGCCCGGAGCCTGGATCCGTTCGTCGGCGCCGGTGGCTTCGACTTCGTCGCCGATCTCGGGGCGCAGATGCCTATGCGGGTGATCGGGATGCTGTTGGGGATTCCGGAGGAGGATCAGCCGAGGATCCGCGACCGCGTCGACGAGAACCTCCGCACGGAGGCCGGCCAGCCAATGCAGGTGTCGGAGGACTTCGCCAACGGGGAGCAGTTCGCCGACTACATCGACTGGCGGGCCGAGCACCCGTCCGACGACATCATGACCGACCTCCTCAACGCCGAGTTCGAGGACGAGACGGGCACCGTCCGTCGCCTGCGCCGTGACGAGCTGCTCACGTACATCACGGTGGTGTCGGGTGCCGGCAACGAGACCACGACCCGGCTGATCGGTTGGGCCGGGAAGGTCCTGGCCGAGCACCCCGACCAGCGCCGCGAGCTGGTCGATGACCACGCGCTCATCCCGGGCGCCATCGAGGAGCTCCTCCGCTTCGAGCCCCCAGCCCCCCACGTGGGGCGCTACGTCGCCAAGGACGCAGAGATCCAGGGCCAGACGGTGCCGGCCCGCAGCGCCCTCCTCTGCCTCATCGGCTCCGCCAACCGGGACGACCGCAAGAACCCGAACGGCGACACGTTCGACATCCACCGCAGCAACTGCTCGCACCTCACATTTGGTTTCGGGACGCATTACTGCCTCGGTGCCGCGCTGGCTCGCCTCGAAGGGCGGGTGGCCCTCGAGGAGGTGCTCGAGCGCTTCCCCGAGTGGGACGTCGACTGGGAGGGCGCCACGCTGGCCCCGACCTCCACGGTCCGAGGTTGGGACAGGCTGCCGGTGCGCACACCGTGACCGGCTCGCGTGGCGGCCAGGTGGCCGGGGCCTAGGAACATGGGAGCGATGCGCGCGAGCGAGGCGCCGAGCCCCGAATCGGCGCCGGCACGCCGCCGTTACGACAGCACGCTGCGCCAGCAGCGGGCGTCCGAGACCCGTGATCGGATCGTGACCGCCGGGTGCGAGCTCCTCGGTGCGTCGGCGATCCGGGACTGGCGCGGCCTCACCGTGCGTGCCGTGGCCAAGCGAGCGGGCGTGAACGAGCGCACCGTCTACCGCCACCTCGCAAACGAGCGCGGGCTGCGCGACGCCGTCATGCACCGCCTCGAGCAGCGGGCCGGCATCGACCTCGACCGGCTGCAGCTCGAAGGCATCGCCGACGTGGCCGGCCGCATCGTCACGGCCGTCGCCTCGCACCCGCTCGAGCGGCACGCTCCGCTGGACCCGACCCTCACCGCCGCTGGCCGGCGCCAGCGGGAGGCGCTCCTACGGGCGCTGGGACCCCATACGGCGGGGTGGACCGAGGCGGATCGCTCCGTGGCGGCGGCGATGTTCGACGTGCTCTGGGGTGTGGCGGTCTACGAGCGCCTAGCGGTGGACTGGGAGCTCGATCGAGACGAGGCCATCGCCGGCATCGCCTGGGTCATCGGCCTGCTTCATGACGCCGTCCGGGAGGGGCGCGCGCCCGGCGCCTGAGGCCCGACCCGTCCGTCCTGGTCAGCACCGCCGACCGGCGGAGCAGGCGTGGCGTCAGCTCAGCTCGACGACGTCGCCCTCGCCGGCACGGATCTTCCTGATGAGCCCGACGAGCAGGTCGAGCTCCTCCTCCGCGAGGCCGACCGTGCCGAACAGGTCGGCGTTCAGCTTCTCGACCGAGCGGTCGAACAGGCGTCGTCCCTTGGCGGTGATCTCGACGAGCGTGGCGCGGGCGTCCCGAGGGTGGGAGGCGCGGCGGCACAGACCCGCCGCCTCCAGTCGATCGATCGCGCTGGTCACCGTCGCCGGCGTGATCCAGAGCCGGTGGCCGATCGCGCCGAGGGTCAGCGGACCCGTCCAGCGCAGCATCCCGAGCACCTGGTACCGGGCGAACGTCAGGCCGAGCGGACGCAGGATCCCGGTTGCCCGGTGGAGGAAGATCTGCTCGGCCCGCATGACCGAGACGACGGCGGCCATGCCCGGCGCGCTCTCGTCCCAGCCCTGTTCGATCCACCGCTGGCGCGATGCCTCGACCGGGTCGTAGCGGAGCTGGTGTGACACCGGCTGGAACCTACTTGCTCCGTTTCGAGGCCCAGCGGATCGGGCGTTGCCAAGGGCACCCCCGCGTCGGGATTTGTTGCTGGGCCGCAGCTCAACTGCTGGGCCTCCGGCGGCGCTGACCACCGTGAGCCAAAGGGGACGTGCCTATCCGCTGGCGCTCTTCGCGGCATCCGGCGTGCGGCCGATGACGCCGTCCTCCTGGAGCCGTGCGAGCTCATCGTCAGAGACCCCGAGGCCGCGCAGCACCTCGTCGGTGTGCTCGCCGAGGAGCGGGGCCGGGCGTCGGTGGAAGCGGTCGGGCCCGCGCGAGAACCGCATCGGCAGCGTGCTGTGCCGAGCCGTCCCCGTGACCGGATGGTCGAGTTCCTCGAAGAAGCGACGGAACTGCAACTGCGGCAGCGTCGCCTGCTCGTGGGGCTGCATCACCCGCGCCACGGGGACGGCGGCACCCCAGAGGCAGTCGACGATCTCGTCGGCCGGCCGCTCGGCGCACCAGCTGCCAAGGTGGCGATCGATGGCGTCGTGGTGGCGTCGCCGACCGGACTCCGTCGCCAGCCCCGGCTCCATCGCCCACCCCGGCTCACCGAGCGCGCCACGGAGTGCGAGCCACTGCTCGTCGCTCGCGACCGCGATGGCCACCCATGTGTCGCGCGCACCGGCCTCGTCGACGTCGGAGGTGAGGTAGAGGTTCTGCGGCGCCGCTGTCGGTCCCCGGTTCCCATCCCGCCCGAGCAGCGCTCCATGCGCCGAGTGCTCGACGACCTGTTCCGCGGCGACGTTGAGCGCCGCGTCCACCATCGCGGCTTCCACGACGACGCCCTCGCCGGTGCGCCGGCGGTGTTCGAGAGCGAGGAGCAGGCCGCTCAGTGCGTGGAGACCCGCGTTCGAGTCGCCGACGCAGTACGGCGAGACCGGGTTCCGGTCCGGGTAACCGGTCATCCAGGTCAGCCCCGAGGCGTCCTCGATGACGAAGGCGAAGGCCGGGTCGTCCCGCCACGGGCCGTCGAGCCCGAAGCCGGGCATGCGCACCATGACGATGTCGGGCCGGATGGCGCGCACGGCGTCGGCATCGAACCCGAGCTGATCCAGCACTCGCGGCGTGTGGTTCTCGACGACGACGTCGCAGGTCGCGATCAAGCGCCGTAGCAGCCCTCTCCCTTCGTCCCTGACGAGATCGAGCGTCAGGCCCCGCTTGTTGGTGTTCAGGCCGGCGAAGATCCCCGACCGCTCCCACCAGTCGGGCTCCGAGAACCGCAGCCCGGCGAGCAGACGAGTGCCATCGGGGCGGGCCGTCGACTCGAGGTGGAGGACCTCGGCCCCCAGCATCGCCAGCACGTGCGTGCACAGCGGGCCGGCCCAGAAGGCGGTCAGATCGAGCACCCGGAGACCCTCGAACGGCAGCTCGGGCGCATCCGTGGGCGCGCTCGGCGCCGGCACCTCGGTCGTCGGGGCCTCAGCGCCGGCGGGGGAGCTGAGCAACGGCGGGACGAAGCGGTAGGGGCGGTCGGGTTCGGCGACGCCGGCCCGACCGTTCCGGATGATCGACCGGCGCGCCGCGAAGTGGTCGGTCGTCGGGATCGAGGCGCCGTTGCCGATCGGCGCGTGCGGGATGCGCCACGTGCCCGCCAGCTCGAGTATCTCGGCGGTGGTGTGCTCGGCCGCCCAGGCTGCGATGTCCGGCCCCAGGTGTGCGCGGTTGGCAAACAGGGAGCGGTCCGCCATCCACTCCGGGTGCCCGACCATCACGCAGAAGTCGTGCCACTGCTGGCCAGTGCCCACCCCGAGCCCGACGAGGCCGTCGCTCGTCGTCTCCACGCCCGGGGTGATGGTGGATCGTCCGCTCCGGAACGGCCGACCGACCATGTCGTGGTACGTGACGGGGTAGTAGGTGAGGCACAGGCCGAGCGTCTCGAGCATCGAGACGTCGACGAGCTCACCCGCACCGTCGTGCCGGGCGCGCGCCCGCGAGGCCATCGTCCCGATCGCCGCGTAGGTGCCGGTGAGCCACTCGCCGATCTGCCCGCCGACGAACATTGGCGCCCGGTCCGGGGCGCCGCGCCCGAGGCCCACGATCCCCCCGGACCACGCCTGGAGCGTGAACTCCGTGGCGGCGCGGTCGCACCACGGTCCCTCCAACCCGAACGGCGTGATCGATGTGACCGTCAGGTGCGGTCCAACGCGGCGGATCGCGTCCGGTGAGAACGCGGGGCACTCGGCGAGCCGGGATCCCCTCGACCAGACGACCACATCGGCACGCCCGAAGAGGGCACGAACGCGCTTGACGTCTTCCCCGTCGTCGGGGTTGGCGACCAGGCGCTGCTTCCCCGACGCGAGGAAGGTGAACAGCGGGCCCTCGCCGCCCTCGGCGATCACTGCCCCCGACGCCGACCAGCGGCGCAGCGTATCGCCCTCCGGGGGTTCCACCTTGACGACCTCCGCGCCGCCGTCGGTGAGGATCTTCGTGCAGTAGGCGCCGGCGATCCCGCTGGAGAGATCGACGACGACGAGGTCATCGAGCGGCGGCGCCGCGGTCATGGACCGGCTCCCTCACTCGGCCGCTTCGCGCCCCTTCTTGCTGAGTCGCCACTCGGGCGGGAAGCGGGTGTCGAAGTCCTTGACGGCCTTCGTCATCCCCTCTTCGAACATCCCCTTGGTTACGGTCAGCTCGTTGGTGTCGGGCCGGCCATAGGGCGCCAGCGACTCGAGCACACCGGTGAGCAGGCTCCCCATGTACTCGCCCTGGAACTGCTTCATGATCTCGAAGAACGTCTTCTGCATGAAGACGACGTCGGTCGACCGGTTCTGGGCGCACGCCGTCGCGTACTTGTCGACCTCGGCTTCCAGCTGATCGCGCGGCACCACGCTGTTCACGAAGCCGAGCTCGGCCATCTCCGCGGCCGTGAAGGGCCGGCCGGTGAAGACCATCTCCTGGAACTTGCGGATGCCCATCGACATCGCCCACCACCACATGCGGGGCGCCGTGCCCGCGTAGCGCCATGCGGCGTGGCCGAACAGGGCATCGTCTGATGCGATCACGAGGTCGGCGTCACCGGCTTGGTAGAAGTGCCAGCCGTACACATAGCCCTTTGCCTCGACGATGCTGATCTTCTTGAACTCCTGCAGGGTCCGGCAGCCGCCCCGCGGATCGGCGAACCACTGGGTGGCCGTGGCGCCGTGCCGGAACTGGCGCCGGGGGGGATAAGTGACGTCGGCTCCCTCGAGCTGCACCTCGCGCAGGAGGCCATCGTCGGTCCCGTGCGCCTCCATGAACTCGGGGAGGTCCTGCCCGCTGCCGAAGTCGTCGCCTTCGCCCCGGATCACGAGGACCTTCACGTCGTCGTCGATGTTCGCCTGGTGCAGCAGGTCGGCGTACCGGAGCCGCATAGCGATCGTCGGTGCGTTGAGCCGGTCGGGCCGGTTCAACGTGAGGGTCGCGATCTTGGTCGCCGGATCCTTCACGTAGCGGATCCAGTCCGCTTCCTCATTGGTGTCGTCGGTCATGTCGTCGCCCCTCCGGGCTGTAAGTGGGCTCTCGCGGAAGTCATCGTGGCGTCTCGCCGGCCAGATGCGCCGCTGGACATCGTCCTCGTCGTCGCCGCAGCCGCTGGCTGCGCCTTCCTCCTGCGTCCTTGCCAGCGACGAATCTGCCGCGGCGATACATCCACGGAACTTCCGCGAGCGCCCACTAGCGGTTCCAGAACGGGCTGCCCGACAGGACCTCGGCCCCGTCGGGGGTGATGAGTACGGCTTCGTGCGCGGTGACGGTGGCGACGCGGTCGTCGGTGACGCATCCGGTCACGACGAGGACGACGCCGGGGTCCAGCCGTTCGTCGGCAGCGGTCGCGGGCAGGTCGCCGACGATCACCGGATCGTCGAAGCCGAGTCCCAGCCCGCGCCCGATCGGCCTCTGCGGGAGCGGCTCGCCAGCGGCCCCGTACGCCTCGAGGAGCCCACTGCCCGTTGCGCCGGGCCGGCAGGCCTCGAGCAGCCGCTCCCACAGTCGCTCCCATCGCTCGTAGAGCTTGCCCAGCGAGCCCCCGGTTCCGTTCGGCTCGACCGGCCAGGTGCGTCCCGTCTCGCCGGCGTAGCCGTCGGCGACGACCCCGGCGTCGAATGCCACGAGGTCACCGGCCTGCACGCGTCCGTCACCGCCGGCCTCGCGAGCGGCGCGAGCCGTGGTGATGCGGACGACGTCCTGCGTCGCCGGCGTCGTGACGCCGCGGGTCGCCATCGCATCCATGAACACACCGGTGAGCTCGCGCTCGCTCACCCCGGGCCGAAGCTCGGCCACCGCCGCGGCCAGCCCGGCCTCGGCGACCACGAGGGCGGCGCGGATCGCGTCGACCTCCTCGTTCGTCTTGATGCGCTTGGCGTCGCGCAGCGCCGGCCCTCCGTCGACGATCGCCACGCTCGGGAACGCCATCGGCAGCAACTGGGCGAACAGCGGCGACATCGCGTCCGTCCCGACCCGGCGCGGCTGCACGTCGGCACCGATCCGCTCGAGCGCCGCGACGTAGTTCATCGGGTTCCAGGTGATCCCGTAGAGGTGGTCGTGGGGTATCTCCTCCGGAACCCCCTCGTCCCACGTGCTCATCAGATGGACCGCTCCCGTGGCGCGCACCAACACGGCGCCCGGCCCGAACGGGCGCGTACCGGCGTTCCACAGCACCGGCACCCCGGACACGTAGCGGATGTTGGCGACCCGCCCCAGCACGAGGAGGTCGAGGTCGTGCGCCTCCATCGCCGCCAACGCCCGCTCGCGGCGTGCGTACCGGAGGGCCTTGGGGTCCGGGAGAGGTTCAGTCGCCATACGGGTCGTAGGGGTAGTCGGTGAGGTTCACGCAGCCGTCGTCGGTGATGACGAAGACGTTCTCGGACCGGTAGCCGCTGTGCCCCTCGTCCCACACGACGGGCTCGATCACGACCACCGTGCCGGCCTCGAGGACGAGGCGTCGGTCGTAGCCGTCGCCGAGGTCGGTGCCGACGTACGGCGCCTCCGCACTGTCGAGGCCCAGGCCGTGGCCCAGGTAGAAGTGCGACATCCAGGGTTGGTCCCCGCCGCACACCTCCTTCGCGGTTGCGGTGAGATCGGCGGCGGACACGCCGGCGCGCATGACCGACACCACGGCGTCATTGATGTCGCACCATCGCTGGTGCTGGGCCTGCTGTCGGTCGGTGGGCTCGGCGCCGACGACCCACGTGCGACCGAAGTCGGAGTGGAACCCGCCGAAGCTGATGCCGGTGTCCACCCAGAGGACGTCGCCCCGATGTAGCTCACGCTCCGTGCTCAGCAGCGGGCAGGCGAGGTCGCCGTGGGTGGTCCACGGCAGGTCGGCCTGCCGGTCCGGCATCACCTGCCAGATCGGATCGAGGACGTTCGCCTCGGCCCCGAGCTCGAACACGCGGTGCAGGAAGGTTGCGGTCAGGTCGGTCTGGCGCGCTCCCGGCGCGAGCCGGGCCTCGACGTCGGCCATGGCCTGCTCTGTGATCCACAGCCCGTGGCGGAGGTAGGCGAGCTCGTCGGGGGTCTTGATCAGGCGGGCCGGGCCCATCACGTCGCTGGCGCTTCGCGGCGGCCACTCGGCGAAGAAGGTGTCCCGGGCACCGTGCATCGCCCCGGTTACATCGTCGATCGCGAACGTCGCCGTGGAGGGCACGAGCCCCGCCAGCGCAGCGGCGAAGGCGGCGACGCCCTCGCCGACGTCGAGGTAGGTCGGGCCGTGGAGGTGGTCCTCATCGAGATCGAGCTGGGTTGCGACGTCGGCGGCGAAGGGCGTGAACAGGTGCGGCAAATCGTCGTCGGCGAGGACGACGGCGACCGGGCGCTCGACGTTGCCCCGGCCGTGGTCGCTGAGCGGCCAGCTGGCGCCGGTCGCGTAGGTCACGTTGCTGTTGCTGAGCAGGACCAGCGCGTCGATGCCCTTGTCCGCCATCGCCGCTCGCAGCCGCACGCCGCGTTCGCGCCGCATCCGGGCCGGGTCGGGTGGCGCGGGGAGGCCCAGTGTCCCGGACACGTCGGTGAGCGCCGCGCTCATCAGGTGTCGAGGCCGAGGAACGTCGTGACGTTCGTGCTCACGATCTTGACGGCGTCCTCGGGCCCGACGGCCCCGACCACGCTGGCCAGCGACCGCTCCGAGTAGCCGAAGGTGCTCTCGTTGTGCGGGTAGTCCGACGACCACATCACCCGCTCGAGCCCGATCCGGTCGATCATCTCCAGCCCGAGCGGGTCGACCATGAACGACGCGTACATGTGCTGGTGCCAGTAGTGGGCGACATCGTGGTCGAGCCCGTGGTCGGCCATGTGCTGCAGCGAGGCGTAGAGGTGCTCCGCGTCCTGGATCGCCGCCGGGACCCAATTGATGCCGCCCTCGAACCAGCCCACGGTGATGCCGGGGTGCCGATCGAGGATCCCGCCGAACACGTAGCGGCCGAACATCTCGCGGAACGGCGCCACGTTGTGCACCATGCCGACGAGGATGCTGTTGTCCCGGCACGGCGAGGACAGCGGAGCCTCGCCGATGTGGTGCGCCACCGGGAGGCCACTCTCCTCGATGGCCTCCCACACCGGGTACATGGCGGGGCTGTTGTAGTCGATCGGCTTGTCGTCTTCGCCTGCCCCGGGCTTGAGGGGCAGCCAGAACGTCTTCAGGCCCAGGTCCTTCATCTCGGCCAGCGTCCGGCGGCACCCCTCGCCGTCCCACCAGTTGACCATCCCGACGCCATGGAAGCGGCCGTTCGACTGTTCCTGCAGCTCGGCGATGTGCTCGTTGTAGATGCGAAAGCAGCGCTCCCGGATGGCCTTGTCGGGCCACCCCATCAGGGCGAGCATGGCGTTCGGGAAGGCGAGCTCCCGGTGGATGCCGTCCGACTCCAGCTCGCCGAGGCGGGCCCCGATGTCGCTGGTGCTGGAACCAGCCAGCGGGTCGTACTGCATCAGCACCGCGTTGAACTCCCTCGGGAGGAGCGACTTGCCGCCGAAGCCCAGCGTCCAGGCCCCGTCGTCGTAGATGACGCGGGGTGCCTCTTCCTTCAGCGAGTCCGGGAACCGCTCGTAGAAGATGTCCTCGGCGAGCGAGATGTGGTCGTCCGCGGAGAAGACCTCCGTACCCGCCGGCAGACCCACCGACCCGGTCGCGTGCCCCTGCCGGTCCTTCGGGGCACCGAACCCATCCCGGGGATAGGTGACCGTGCCTACCTGAGCCGTCATGCGACCTCCATCCCCCGTCGCGCCTTAGGACCTGTGCGGATAGGCACGTTGTCGGGTCTCACCGTGGTCAGCGCTCCCGGAGGCCGAGCTGTGTTGCCTGGCTCACGGTGCAAATCCCGTAATGTTCTGTTCCCACTTGCGGGCCTATCCGCTCGGCCTCTCGTGTACCCGTGTTTAGTTTGATGTCGTACTATCCGTCAACGTGACCACGGGGCCGATCCCGGAGACACGCGTCATCGTCGTCGGAACCGGGGCGGCCGCCCTCGCCGCCGCCCTGGCGGCCCACGATGCCGGCGCGACGGTGACGGTCGTCGAACGGGCCGAGGCGCTCGGCGGGACGACCGCGGTGTCCGGTGGCGGCGTGTGGATGCCCGGCAACCACGTCACGGGTGCGGGCGACTCCGGCGAGGAAGCGCTTGTGTACATGGCTGCGCTCAGCGGCGGTCGCGCGCCGGCCGAGCAGCTGGCCCGTTACGTCGCCGAGGGACCTGGCATCGTCGCCGGCCTCGAGCGGCGCTCGGGTGTCCGCTTCGCGCCGATCGCCTGGCCCGACTACCACCCGGAGATGGAGGGCGCCCGCGCCACGGGTCGGATGATCGAGCCCGCCCTCTACGACACGAGTCGGCTCGGCGACTGGGCGAAGGCGCTGCGCCGCGCGCCCGTGCTCGGCCTGCCGCTCACCCTGCAGGAGTCCACCGTCGAGTGGCGCCCGTCGTACACGCCCGAGCGGTACGACGCCGCCGAGATCAAGCGGCGGGTCCAGGCGCAGCAGGTCGCGTGCGGACAAGCCCTGGTCGGCGGTCTCCTCGAGGGCTGCTTGGCACGCGGCATCGAGCCCGTCCTCGGCGCGCGGGCCGCTGAGCTCATCGTCCACGACGGCGCGGTGGCCGGGCTCGTCGTCGAGCGCGACGGCCGGCGGGCCGACCTGCCGGCCCGCGCCGTGGTGCTCGGCTCGGGCGGCTACGAGTGGAACGGCGAGCTGTGTTCGCGGTTCCTGCCCGGGCCGCTGACGCACCCCACGAGCCCACCGGGCAACGAGGGCGACGGGTTGCTGATGGCGATGGAGGTCGGTGCCGACCTGGCGAACATGAACGAGGCGTGGTGGTATCCCGCCGGCGCGGTGCCCGGCGAGGAGTACGACGGGCGGCCGCTCGCCAGGTTCATCGCCGTGGAGCGCACCGCCCCGCACTCGATCATGGTGGACCGGTTCGGGCGCCGGTTCGTGAACGAGGCCGCCAACTACAACGACATGCAAAAGGCGTTCTTCGCCTTCGACGCCAACGACGCCTCGCCCCGCCACCTTCCGTGCTGGGTGGTGTTCGACCAGCAGTACCGGTCGCGGTACCCCGTGATCAGCGCGCGACCCGGATCGCCCGATCCGGACTGGCTGCTCGTCCATGACACGCTCGACGGCTTGGCCGCCGCCACGGGCATCGACGCCGCCGGGCTCCGCGAGTCCGTCCACCGCTGGAACGGCTTCGTCGCCGAGGGCCGGGATCGGGACTTCGGTCGCGGCGACAGCGTCTACGACCGGTTCCACGGTGACCCGACGGCCGCCCATCCGAACCTCGGCAGCCTCGAACGCGGGCCGTACTACGCGCTGCCGGTCCACCTGGGCGCCGTCGGGACCAGCGGCGGTCCCCGGATCGACGCCCACGGTCGCGTGCAACACGTGCGCGACCGCCCGATCCCGGGTCTGTACGGGGCCGGTAACGTCATCGCCAGCCCCGCCGGCCCGGCCTACTTCGGCGGCGGAACGACCATCGGCATGGCGCTCGTGTGGGGTCACATCGCCGGCGAGGCGGCGGGAACCCAAGTGCAGGGAGGAGCGGTCGATGGCTGAGGAGCTCGCCGGCAAGGTCGCCATCGTCACGGGCGGTGCCAGCGGCATCGGTCGCGCCAGCGTCGAGCGGTTCGTCGAAGAAGGCGCGAGCGTGGTCGTCGCGGACATCGACGCCGAGGCGGGCGAGGCCCTGGCGGCCGAGCTCGGCGACAACGCCGCGTTCAAGCAGACCGACGTCACCGACGCCGACCAGGTGCAGGCGCTCATCGACTTCACCGTTGAGCGGTTCGGTGGGCTGCACGTGATGTCGAACAACGCGGGGGTCGCCAGCTCGATGACCCGCTTCCTGCACGACGACCTGAGCGACTTCACCCGGGTGGTGGAGATCAACCTCCTCGGCGTCCTGCTCGGCACGCAGCGCGCCGCTCGTCACATGAAGGCCCACGGGGGCGGATCGATCATCAACACCTCCTCCACCGCCGGGATCAACGCGGGCGCCGGTCTGATCACCTATCGGGCCACCAAGGCGGCCGTGATCCATAGCTCGCGCTCGATCGCCGTCGATGTCGCGCAGTACGGCATCCGGGTGAACTGCCTCGTGCCCGGGCAGATCCGGACCGCGATGACGACCTACGACATGGACTCCGTGATGAAGCTGACGCAGCCGCTCCCGCGCTCCGGGCGGCCCGAGGACGTCGCCGAGGCCGCCGTGTTCCTCGCCAGCGATCGCTCCGCTCAGATCACCGGGGTCGTGCTGCCCGTCGACGGCGGTACGACCGCCGGTCCTCCGGCGTCCCAGATCAAGCTGATGCTGGGGGCCTCGAAGCCCGAGCCGACCTGAGCGATCGGGATCGGCCTCTACGCGAACCTGAGCCGGAGGCTGGCGAGGCCGCGGAGGAAGTACGTCGGGAGGTACTCGTAGCGGCGGGCACCGGGCGGGCCGTGCGCATCCTCCGCGATCGTGATGCTCGAGGTGCGGTCGAGGAGCCGGTTGATGGTGACCCGGCCCTCCGCCCGGGCGAGGTGGGCCCCGGCGCAGTGGTGGATGCCGTGTCCGAACGCGACGTGGTACTTGGCGTTCTCCCGCTCGAGGTCGAACTCGTGGGGGTCCTCGAACAGGCGCGGGTCGCGGTTGGCCGCGCCGGGCAGGAGCATCATCGTGCTCCCAGCCGGGATGTCGACGCCGGCGACCGTCGTCCGGACCTTGGCCATGCGGAACTGCGCGCGGAGCGGGCTCTCGAACCGCAGCGTCTCCTCGACGAAGTTCGGGATGGGGTCGCGATCACTCCGCAACCGCTCCTGCAGGTCGGGTCGCTCCGCGATGATCCGCAGCGCGAACGAGAGCAATCGCACGGTGGTCTCCTGCCCCCCGGCGAACAGGTTCGCGGCGAGCAGCGCGACGTCGTTCACCTCCGGCGTCGACCCGTCCGGGAAGGTAGCGGTGGCCATCGCCGTCATGATGTCGTCGCGTGGCGTCCGGCGGCGATCCTCGATGTACGCCGTGAACTGCTCGTAGAGGAACTCGAGCGGCTTGTGCTCCAGGTCCTCGGGCAGCTTGGTCAGTCGGGCGGTGAACAGCCCGTGATCGGACTCGGGGACGCCTTCCAGGTCGGCGATCACCAGCAGCGTGAACGGTGCGGCGTAGGCACTGATGAACTCGCAGCTGCCCGCCTCGATCAGCTCGTCGAGCTGACGATCGGCGAGCCGGCCCATGAACTCCTCGTTGGCCCGCAGCCGTCCTGGCGTCAAGAGCCGCATCATCAGCGCTCGGTGCGCGGTGTGCCGTGGAGGGTCGAACGCCGGAAGCTGGTCGCTGAACGGCAGCTCGTCGCGGTAGCGCTCGATGAGGTCCCTCACGTCGTCGCCCTCGAACGGCTCGGGGAATCGCTTGAAGGGCCCGCTCACCGCGTTGCACGACGAGAAGGCCGCCGAGTCGTTGTAGACCGCGAGCGCCTCCTCGTGGCCGGTCACCATGAAGACCCCGTAATGCGGCTCCTGCCAGACCGGCGACTGAGCCCGCACCGCATCGAAGAACGCATACGGATCGTCCTGCACGGATCGATCGCGGAAGAAGTTCGTGGCTAGCAGATCTGTCACGAGTGTTCCGTTCAGCGCCGGTGACGGCCGGGCATGGCGATTTTAGTATGACATCAAACTAGTTCGCCCATCCACGGGGACGGTCTCGACGCCCTCGCCGCCCGGCCGTCGTCGACCGGCGCTGCTGAGCGCCCGTTCAGCACGCGCCGACCGGATCTCCTACGGTGCGCGGCCGTGAGCGTCATCGTGGTGACGGGCGGGGCCCGCGGGATGGGGCGGGCATGCGTCGAACGCCTCATCGGTCGTGCCGACCACCTCCTGGCCGTCGACCTCGACGCCCCCGACGTCGACGGGGCCGTCGGTTTCGCCTGCGACATCTCCGATCGCGAGTCGGTCGCTGAGCTCGCGTCGAGGGCGCGCCGGCTGGGACCGTTCCGAGCGCTCGTACACGCCGCGGGCATCTCGCCGACGATGGCCGACGTGCGGCGGATCCTCGAGGTCGACCTGGTGGGGACGCAGCTCCTGCTCGACGCGTTCGATCCACTCGTCGAGCCAGGGTCGACCGCGGTCTGCTTCGCGTCCACCGCCGCCCACCAGGTCGAGCTCATGGGCGCACGCCCCGACCTGGATGCCCTTGTCGAGCACCCGACCGCCGACGGCTTCCTCGACGACGTGGTCGCGCAGTTCGACGACCCCGGCCTCGCGTACGCCTGGGCGAAGCGGGGCGTCATCCGGGCGGCCGCCCGATCCGCGGTCGCCTGGGGGCCGCGTGGCGGCCGGGCGCTGTCCGTGTCGCCCGGGCTCATCGACACCGGGATGGGGCGCCAGGAGCTCGAGGCCCAGCCGATGATGCGGGTACTGCTCGACGCCACACCGATCGGGCGGTTCGGCACGGCCGGGGAGGTGGCCGCGGTCGTCGCGTTCCTCGTGTCGGACGAGGCGTCGTTCCTGACGGGTGTCGACGTCCTCGTCGACGGCGGCTGCGTGCAGGGCTTGCGCGGCCTCGCCACCGCGCCGGAGGTCTCGTGATGGACGACGTCGAAGCGATCAAGCAGCTGAAGGCCCGCTACTTCCGGACCATGGACACCAAGGACTGGGCAGGGTTCCGTGGAGTCTTCACCGAGGGCGTCGTGATGGACACCACCGCCGCGGGCGGGAGCGTGGTCACCGGCGCCGACGAGTTCCTGGCGTTCCTCCGCGACGTGCTCGCCGACGCGGTGACCGTCCACCACGGCCACATGCCCGAGATCGAGCTGACATCGTCGACCACGGCGACCGGCGTCTGGGCGCTCCACGACATCGTCATCTGGCCGGACGGCACCCGACTCGACGGCTACGGGCACTACCACGAGACCTACGAGAAGGTCGGCGACGGCTGGCGCATCGCGTCGTCGACACTGACGAGGCTCCACACCGACGTCTGCGCGGCGAGCGGCTGAGTCTGACGCCACGACGTTGCCTGCTGCGCGCGGGTGTGAGATGGTCCGGCCCATGCGGTTTGGACTCGATGTTGCGCAGCAACGCATGCCCTGGGACGAAATCGTGCGCCGCGTGCGGTTCGCCGAGGAGCTGGGATTCGACGGCGCCTGGGGTTTCGACCACCTCCAACCGATGTACGGCGAAGGCCCGGGGGAGACCTTCGAGGGCATGACGACGCTCGCCGCCCTGACCGGAGTGACGAACCACATCCGGCTCGGCCTGCTCGTGACAGGGGTGACCTACAGGCACCCGTCGGTGTTCGCGGCCCAGGCGCTCACCGTCGACCACGCGTCGCATGGTCGTCTCGAGCTCTCGTTCGGCGCGGCCTGGCACGACGAGGAGCACCACGAGCTCGGCATCCCCTTCCCGTCGACGAGGGAGCGCTTCGACCTGCTAGAGGACACCCTCGAGATCGTGACCCGCCTGTTCACCGGCGAGGTCGTGTCGTACGAGGGCAGGGTCGTGTCACTGCGCGACGCGCAGATGCGGCCGACGCCCGTGCAGCAGCCCCGCCCGCCCATCTGGGTGGGCGGCAGCGGGCCGCGTCGCACGATCCCGCTCGTCGCTCGGTACGCCGACGTGTGGCACGCGTACGGGACCCCCAACTCGCTGCGTGAGGCGTACGAGCGCATCGACCAGCTCGCCGTCGAGGCAGGCCGCGATCCCGGCGACATCAGGCGGGCTGCCTCGCTCTCGCTAGACGACATCCAAACGGCGCGCAAGCACGCCGACAAGTGGCGCGACGCCGGCTACGACTACCTGGTGTGCGGCTGGCCCGGTGCCGGTGCCGCCCAGGTCGAGCGGTTCGCACGCGAGGTCGTGCCCGACTTCGTCGACTGACCGCCGGCGGGTGACGTCTACGACGGCGTCACGAACTCGGCGAAGCGGCGCTGGAACCGCCACGCGCCGCCGACGCGGTGGAGGGTGTCGTGGTACCGACCGACGAGCTCGATGGACCAGCCCGAGCTGCCGAGCAGGATGAACAGCACGTCGCTGAGCGCGTGGGCTTCGTGGTCGTTCCAGTCGGTGACGAGGGTGTTGAGGACTAGGTGACGCTGGGGTCGGCGGGGCTTCCATCCCGCGAACGCGCTGCGCAGCGCATCGTGGCCCTCGTACGTGCCCATGCCCGGGATGTCACAGACACCGTCCGGGCAGAAGGTGGCGACGACGTCGTCGGTGCGTCCGTCGTCGAGCGCCTGCGTGTAGGCGGCGAGGGTGGCGCGGATGCCTTCGACGACCTCCCCGTAGGTCATGTCGTCGCCCACGACCGCCCACTACCACCCGAGGTCGACGATTGGCCGGTCGAAGGGATACACGCTGACGGCCTGCAAAGCCTGGAACAGCTTCTCGTGGGACAGGCCGGCGAGGAAGCCGTCGATGGTCCGTTCGAAGTTCGAGATGTGCCCCTCGAGCCCGCTGGACAGGCGCATGTACTCGAAGCCTCTCGCGTGCAGGCCTCGTTGCTGCCGAGGCAGGTTCGAGAAGTCCTGCGCAGGGATCGGCGGCCAGCGCGGATCGTCGCACTCCCACGGCTCGGGAGGTGCGGGGCTCTCGGGCTCCTCCCCTTCCGGGTACCGGGTGAGCGACCAGATGTCCATCAGCGTCTCTTCCGGCCCGAGCGGGCGAAATCGGTAGGACGAGGCGCTGCTGTACATCGGCAGCACGAAGTAGTGCGGGAAGCAGTGGAAGAACTCCTGGTCGAGCCCTTGGTGAGCGAGCTCGTTCAGGTGGGGGATGTCGGCACCCCGGTCTCGGTGCCAGCTCGTGACGGCGTCGTTGAGTGTTCTGTTCCAGGTGGCCGTCGCGAGGGCGGGGTCGGTGGGGAGCTCGATGTCCCGGAGGCGTTCGGCGATGCGCACGTCGTTGGCATGGACCATCCCGGCCATGCCCTCGCTCATCGACCGGAGGTACTGGATGTCGGCGTCGACGAACTTGCGCGGGTCGAACGGTGCGCCCTCGCGCATTCCATACCTCGTGGGGATGACGAGCTGCGGATGCGACTCCACCACGTGATAGCTCTCGACGAACGCTTCGACGGCGAGCTTCCAGTTCACGGGGAGCCGGCACGCGAGCCACCACTCGGCGCGCAGCGATCCGACCTTCCAGGCGTCGAGCGTGTTCGCGGCCGGCTCGATGCAGTGCCGCAACGGCGGCGCATCGCGGTCGAGGTTGATCCACGCGCACCCGCCCCACATCTCGCACCGCACGGGCACGAGGTCGAGGTCTTCCGGTCGAAGGTTGTGCTCGGAGAAGGTCCGGGCCCGCGGGACGAAGCTGTTCTTGCCGTCCGGGCCGTAGCACCACCCGTGGAACGGGCAGGTGAAGCCGCTCTCGCAGGACCCGCGCCCCTCGACGACGCGGGCGCCGCGGTGGCGGCATGCGTTCTGGAAGGCGCGCACGCCCAGGTCGTCGGTGCGCACCACGATGACCGACTGGTCGAGGACTTGATATTCGACGAAGTCGTTGGCGCGGGGGATCTCGTCCAGGCGGCAGGCCATCTGCCACACCCGGGGCCACAGCAGCTCGGCTTCCATGCGGAAGAAGTCCGGATCGAAGTAGCGCTCCTTGCGGACGCGGTCGGGGACCTCCATCGCGTACGGCACCGGCAAGGCAGGACCCGTCATGTCGGCGCGCTTCGGTTCGACGATCGCCATGGAGCCCGTTCCCCTCCAGGACCGGTCAAGGGCGTCGATATGCTAACCGGTCGGTACAAGATTCGAATCGGCCGTCGCCGTGTGTCGGCGTGCCGATCTAGACCCGGCGCCCACGCCCCGGCCGCATGACGACATCCTCCCAACCCGCAGGCGCCGGGCGTGTCGGCCCGCCCGCCCCCGATGGCCCCGATGTGGACGTTCTCGTCGTCGGCGCCGGGATCACGGGCATCTACCAGCTCTACCGCGCGCGAGAGGCCGGCTTCTCCGTCGCCCTGGTCGAGGCAGGCGGCGGCGTGGGCGGGACCTGGTACTGGAACCGCTACCCCGGAGCTCGGTTCGACTCCGAGAGCTACACCTACGGCTATCTGTTCTCCCAGGAGCTGTTCGACGAGTGGGAGTGGCAGGAGCACTTCGCCGAGCAGCCCGAGACCGAGCGCTACCTCAACCACGTCGTCGACCGGTTCGACCTCCGTCGCCACATGCGGTTCGGCGCCAGGGTCACATCGGCCACCTACGACGAGGCCATGGCGACGTGGACCGTCACGACCGGCGACGATGCGGTCACCCGAGCGAGGTACCTCGTGGCCACGACCGGCGTGCTGTCGGTGCCCCACTTCCCGGACGTACCGGGGCGCGAGGAGTTCGGCGGCGAGTCGCACCACACGGGTCTGTGGCCCGCGAGTCCCCTCGACTTCGCGGGCAAACGCGTCGCTGTCGTCGGCACTGGTTCGAGCGGCGTGCAGATCGTCCCGGTCATCGCGCCGGTGGTCGAGTCGCTCACCGTCTATCAGCGCACCGCCAACTGGTGCACTCCGCTGAACAACGGGCCGATCACCCCCGACGAACAGGCGCGGCTCCGGGCGGCGTTCGAGGTGATCTGCGAGACGGTGAACACGTCACCGCACGGGTTCCTCCACCGGCCGCACGACCGGGTGACCTTCGACGACTCCGAGGACGACCGCCGGGCCTTCTTCGAGAGGATGTGGAACAGCCCCGGCTTCTCCAAGCTCACCAGCAACTACACCGACCTGTTGCTCGACCCCGCGGCCAACGCCGAGTGGTGCGGCTTCCTCGCCGAGAAGATCACTGGCATCGTGCACGATCCGGAAACGGCCCGGAAGCTGATCCCGAAGGATCACCGCTTCGGCGAGCACCGGCCGCCGTTCGTGACCGGGTACTACGAGGCCTACAACCGGCCCAACGTCACGCTCGTCGACGTCAAGGAGACGCCGATCGTCCGGGTGACTCCGAACGGGATCGAGACGACCGAGGGGGAGCGCGAGCTCGACGTCATCGTGTGGGCGACCGGCTTCGATTTCGGCACCGGCGCGCTCCTGCGCATGGGGATCCGCGGACGGGACGGCGTGCCCCTGGAGCAGCACTGGGCCGACGGTCCCAGGACGTTCCTCGGCGTGCAGACCAGCGGCTTCCCCAGCCTCTTCTTCCCGGGTGGCCCGCATGCGGCGGCGGGGAACAACCCGCGGTACAACGGCGACCAGGTCGACTTCGTCACCGACACGCTCATCTACGTGCGTGAGCACGGGTTCGACGCGATCGAGGTGGATCCCGCGGCCGAGGAGGAGTGGACCAGCATGGTCGACCGGAACGCGGCCAAGCCGCCCTCGTTCGGGGCGAGCAGCTACTACTTCGGCAGCAACATCCCGGGCAAGCCGCGCCGGTACCTGCTCAACTCGGCGGGCCGGCCCAAGCTCTTCAAGGAGATCGCCAGGGTCGTCGAGAGCGACTACGAAGGTTTCCTGCTCTCGCGCTCGTCCGAGACGCTGGCTAGTTCCAGCTGAACTGACCGTTTTCTGTGCCTGCGGGCTGTTAGTCCAGGTCAGCGCCTTGCGCCGGCACGCTCGCCGAGGCGGGTGACACATCCGTGACACGCCGGCTTCCGCTGAATGCGGCGTCGACCACCCGACGGGCCCGGTCGTGATCCGCCGGCAGCAGATGCGCTGTCGGGATCGCCATGTACGGGTCAGCCTGTGTTGTGTCTCGTTCGCTCTTGCGCTGTTGGTCGTGCTGGCGTTCCTCTTGCTTGGCCTCGTTGTCGCACTTGCCAGTCCCGAGACAGGGAAGCTCGAGAAGCCGGTCCTCGTCCTCGCCATCGTCGGGCCGCTTGCGGCGGGAGTGCCCGTTCGCCGGATCCCCTCGAGAGCTCTAGTCGCTGATCAGTTGCTTGAACGCTGGTTGGTCGCGGATCAGGTCCAGGTCCGAATCGAGCTTCGCGTGCCCGCGGAACTCCTCGGACATGTCGATCGCTCGTCGCAGGTGGTCAAGCGCGTCGGTGGTTCGGCCCGTGAGGCTCTCACAGCAGGCGAGGTTGTAGAACAGCAAGCCGTACTGCGGGTGGGCTTCGACCAGAATTCGTAGGCGGTCGGCGACCTCGGCGTACTCCCCCGACTCGTAGAGCGGGGCGAGCGGAGCCCAGAGCTCCCAGCCGCGAGGCTCGTATGCCTTTCCCGGCGTCCCTTCGATCAGCATGATCATGGTCCCGGCCTCCTCGGCGAACGCCCTTCGCGTCGTGCGCGGAGGAGCGAAGACGAGCGTCCCGGCCGGCGCATCCACCCGGTCACCTTCGAGCTCGAACACGGCGTGGCCTCGCAGCACGAGGAAGAGCTCGTCGTCTGCGGTCGGATCGCCCTCGTCGCGCTCATTGACGATCACGTCGCCCGCGGCACCGGCCGTCCACGCGGTGGCACCGAACGACGTGATGCCGAAGTGGTGCCGGACCGGCCGGAAGACACAACCCCCGTCGACCAGCTCGTCGATCTCGTCCACATGCGCAACCGCGTAACCAGCCATGAGACCCCTTCAATCGTGGGCGTTCGCCGCGTCCCGCCGAGCCCTGGCAGGCGAGATACCCGCCGCTTGGGCGAGCGTTCACGAATGTATCTCGACGATCTGACCACGCCACAGGAGTCGGCCGGGGCGAGAAGCTGGCGGCCGTGGTTCGATATTGGCGCGGTGGACCTGAGTCTGGGCTGGGTGGGGAAGAACCGGTTGGGGGGCGAGCCCGAAGCTCCGGCTGCCATCCTCATCCGGTATCACGAAGGACAGGTCTGGGTGAGAGATCACCTCCCACAGACGCCGATCGTAGAGTCACCCCCGGCAATTACTCGACGTTGCCGTCTGCATAGCTCCAGACGCACGAACCGTCGCCGTCGTCGGCGTGTGCCGGTTCGAGCGAAAGTGCGAGCGTGCCGCTGGTGACCGCGACCGCAACTACCCCGCGGTCGATGCCGGCGGGGACGAGCCGGTCGCACCGGCACGGTTGTCGGCGCGGACTCGTTCAACCGTCGGCGCCTTTGCTGCGTGGTGCGCGCAGGGGTCAGCCCCCGGGGCCGGGCCGTCCGGCCCGGTGGGGTTGGGTCGAGCGGGAGGTTTCTATTTCCGGATTCATCTAATGTGCTATGATCCTAGCTAAATGACTGAGCCGATGATAGAGTTCCACTTGGACGCCGGGTCCGGACTGCCGCCGTATCAGCAGCTCGTGCGACAGGTGCGCCAGGCGCTCAGGCTGGGCCTGTTGCGGGAGGGTGATCAGCTTCCGACGGTCAAGGATGTGGTCGCGCGGCTGGCGATCAATCCCAACACCGTCCTGAAGGCCTACCGCGAGCTCGAGCACGACGGGCTCGTGGCCGCTCGCCCGGGGATCGGGACGTTCGTGACGCGGACGCTCGCCGACGCCACGCTCGCGGCGCACGGTCCGCTGCGCCAGGATTTGCGGCGCTGGCTGGACAGGGCGCGGCGGGCCGGGCTCGACGACGAGAGCATCGAGGCCCTGTTCATCACCACGTTTCGGACCGCCGCTCGGGAGGACGTAGCATGACCGCCGTCATAAGCGCCCAGGGGCTGGGCAAGAGCTACGGGCGCAACTGGGCGTTGTCGGACTGCACGCTGGACGTCCCCGCAGGGCGGGTCGTCGGGCTGGTCGGCCCCAACGGTGCCGGGAAGACGACACTGCTGGACCTGGCCGTCGGCATGCTTACGCCGACCTCCGGCACGATCGAGGTACTCGGCGGCCACCCCGCGGCCGGGCCGGCACAGCTGGCGAAGGTCGGCTACGTAGCCCAGGACCCGCCCACCTACGCCGGGCTGAGCGTCGAAGACCATCTACGTCTCGGCGCCCGGTTGAACCCCGGCTGGGACGACGCCCTGGCCCGCTACCGGATCGAGCGGCTCGGCCTGGACCTCACGCAGCGGGCCGGGAAGCTGTCGGGCGGCCAGCGCGCCCAACTCGCGCTCACCTTGGGCGTCGCCAAACGCCCCGAGTTGCTAGTCCTCGACGAACCGGTCGCCAGCCTCGACCCGCTCGCCCGGCGCGAGTTCCTACAGGACCTGATGGAGGCCGTCGCCGAGCACGACCTTAGCGTCGTCTTGTCCTCCCACCTGGTGTCCGATCTGGAGCGCGTCTGCGACCACCTGATCGTGCTGGTCGCCTCCCGCGTGGAGCTCGCCGGCGACATCGACACGCTGCTGGCGACTCATTACCGGCTCACCGGGGCGCGCCGGGACCCCGCCACCCTGCCGGCCGGCCAGCACGTGATCGCCGCCAGCCATACCGACCGTCAAACCACCCTGCTGGTCCGCACCGACGCCCCGATCCACGACCCCGCCTGGACCGTCGGCCAGCTGGGCATGGAAGACCTCGTCCTGGCCTACATGGGCCAGGCCACGGCCAAAGACCACAACCGGCCCGCGTTGGAGGTACTGCGATGCTCTGGCTGACCTGGCGTCAGTTCCGCGCCTCGGCCGCGATGATGGCCACCGCGCTCGCCGCGCTCGCCGTCATCCTGGTCCTAACCGGCCCCGACCTGGCCGACGACTACTCCACCGGGATCGCCGCCTGCACCAGCCAGGGCGGCGACTGCTCGAACTTCGTCGACCGGTTCGTCCGGGACAACCGGGGCCCGGGCTTCGCCGTCACCTCCGTCGTGTTGGTCCTGCCCGCCCTCATCGGGCTGTTCTGGGGAGCGCCGCTGATCGCCCGTGAGCTCGAGGCCGGCACGCACCGGCTGGTGTGGAACCAGAGCATCACCCGCACCCGCTGGCTGGCCGTAAAGCTCGGTCTCGTCGGCATCGCCGCCATCACCGCCGCGGGGCTGGGCAGCTTCGCGGTGAACTGGTGGTCCGCCCCGATCGACAAGGCCAGCGTCGCTGCCGCGCAGGGCTCACGCATCGAGCCGCTGCTGTTCGGCGCACGCGGCATCGTCCCGATCGGCTACGCGGCCTTCGCGTTCGCGCTTGGCGTGACCGTCGGGATGCTGATCCGCCGCACGCTCCCGGCGATGGCCATCGCCCTGGCCCTCTTCGTGGCGCTCCAGATCGCCATGCCGCAACTGGTCCGGCCCCACCTCATCTCGCCCGCCCGCTCGAACGTCGAGATCACCGCGTCGAACCTCGACGACTTTCGCGTGGCTCAGGATGGCCGCATACAGCTGCGCGCAACGGCGGCCGACACCGGCGCCTGGGTACTGTCCAGCCACACCGTCGACGCGTCCGGACACGCCCTCGACACCATTCCTGTCTCCACGTCCGCAGGACCCTGCGCACCACCCCAGAGCCCGCCGGGGCAAGCGCCCGCGGGCGCGGGGCCGGGCGACAAGCGTCGTGTGCTCTCGCCGTGCCTCGCCGAGCTAACGCGGCTCGGCTACCGGCAACAGGTGAGCTATCTGCCCTCCAGCCGCTTCTGGCCCCTCCAGGCGTACGAGACCGGGATCTACACCGGCCTCGCCCTCGGCCTCATAGGGTTCTGCTTCTGGCGGCTCCGCCACCGCCTCTCCTGACAAGACCGCAGCCGGCCGCCCTCGTCGCCGACGCCCTTGCCCGACACATCACGGCGCTACCCCAACAGCTACGCCGCTCGCTCACCCGGGACCAGGGCAAAGGAGCTGGCAGCCCACGCTTCGCTTCAGCGTCGCCACCGATGTCCCGGTCAGCGACGCCGATCGGCATCAGTTGGTGTCGACGCCTACCTGCGAGGTTGGCGGCGTCAGCTGAACGGCGACGAGTTCCATCCCGTGGCATCGTCAGAGACGCACGCGAGTCGTCACGAGCGAGGACCCACAAGCAATGCGACGAGGCTTGGGCATGGACACGATCGTCGTGGCGACCGCGCTGCCGGCGGTGATCGCGACGGGCATCGCCGCGGCGACGAACCGCGTCGAGCTCGCCGCCCGGTTAGGGAAACGAGCGGGCGGGGTCTCGATGGTCTCTTTGGTCTTGACCGGACCGTTGTGGCTCATCGTGGTGTTGCGAGGCGTGCTCTATCCCCTCATCGGAGCCGACGACTTGCGGGACTCGTGGGGCGGCCCGACCCTGGCGGGCGCGTGGGCGGCGCACTTCGCCCTCGGCGTAGCGATCCTTCTGGCCGTGTCTTTGGTCTTGGCGTGGTGGCGCCCGCCACACATGTAGCTCTATTCAAGGCTGCACCGTGGGTGTCCGAGCGCGACCAAGCGGCCGTTGACGAGCGGGCACCGAATGCCCAATCGCGAGCGCCGGAGCGAGCGCATAGCGGCAAGTTATGCGTCGATCAGTGAGGGCGTAGTCGGATGATGCAGAACTCGATTCCCTTCCACCGAATTTCGGCGATCAGCTCCTCCGGGCAGCGTCCAGGCCGAGTGCGGCGGTACGGTACGTCGGTCGTGGCCACCTGGGCTGAGTTCGCGAACGCCGCGCCGGATCTGGCCGCCTTCGCCCAAGCGCGCATGGAGGGTCGGATCGTGTACCAGGCGACGCTTCGGCGCGACGGCGGACCACGCGTGCACCCGGTCTCTCCCTGGCTCGGCGCCGGGCTGCTGTGCGTCTCGTTCCGCGACACGAGCCCAAAGTTGCGTGAGGTGGCGCGCGACGCGCGCTACGCGTTGCACACCGCACAGCCGTGGGAGGACCACGCTGGCGAATACGGAGAGTTCATGGTGCGCGGATGGCTCGAGCAGATCCCTCCGTCGCACCCGGCGGTGACGGCGCGCCCCGGCCAGACGCCCTACGGGCTTGTCCACTACGCGTGCTCGATCGAGGAGGCGGTGGCGACGGAGTACTCGGACGACGAGATGCCCGTTTATCGACGGTGGAAGGCGTCCTCAGGCGACGCGCCCGGTTGAGCCGCCGGAGGCGTCGATGCCGCAGTGAGCCCCGCGAATGTCGTCACGACGAGCGCATAGTGCCCGAACCGAGCAGACGCCGCCGCCAACCCACCAGCACTGGCAGATATGGGTGCGGCCTATCGGCACTTCGGGACGGTCGAAGCGCGCGGGTGCGGCTTCGGGGAGGCGTGTTCTGGGACACCCGCCGCCCTCGGCGGCTGCAACCCGAGCGTCGATCGGGCGCGCTCGCGGGGGATAGCAGCGCTGGAGCGCTAGCTGCCGAGGCTCACCGCTCAGCCGGCGTCAGGTAGCGCGAACGGCGTGCCTCGACACGCGCCTTCCGGGCGCCGTTGGGTACGCACCTGCCACGTTCCGATCGACTCGGTCGCGCGTTGGCGATGAGTTCTCGACTCGCCGCCCGTCCAACCTCGTGTCGCCGTGGTAGCGAAGGCAGGAGCGGCTACCTGACAAGAGGACAAGGACACGACCATGCCAGAACTCCTCGTCGACTTCATCACCTCTCTCGACGGCTACGCGTCGGCGGAGGGCTGGCCCGGCTTCTGGGGTCTCGAGGGGCCTGAGTACCTCGCCTGGCTGGGTGAACAACCCGAGGTCACGTACGTGATGGGAGCGAACACGTACCGGCTGATGTCGGGCTTCGCTGCCGGAGAGACTCCTGCGGGAACGGACGAGTTCACCGCCGACGAGGAGGCGTCCGTCGACGGACTCACGCGAGCGTCGAAGGTGGTGTTCTCCGCCTCTCTCGCGGACCCGCTCACGTGGGCCAACTCCACGCTCGTGCGCGATGACGCGGTCGAAGCGGTCCGGGCGATGAAGGAGGGCGGCTCGGGCCTCATGAGCACGATCGGCAGCATCAGCCTGTGCCGGTCGCTGCTGCGAGCCGGACTCGTTGATCGCTTCCGGGTCGTGATGTTCCCGGTGATCACCGGCGCCACTGGAGCAGAACGCATCTACGACGGCTACCCGGACGTCGCCCTCGAGATGATCGACAACCGCACCTTCGACGGCCGCATCCAGCTGGTCGAGTACCGGCCCCGCGTCCTCGAGCACCCACCGCTCGACCCGACCGCATGATGTCGCCAGGACCCAGCTGCAGGTGAGAGGACGGCCCTGATGCCGAAGCTGACATCTCGCACGGCCATCCCCAGCCGGCTACATCTGGCCGTGGCGAACCGGACCGGCTGGTTCGTAGGTGCCGAGGACGATGCCGAGATCGGTCGTGGCGAGCTCGACAGGGCGCATAGTCGCCGGGAGGAGGCCGTCGTTGAACAAGCGGCGACCGGAGCCGAGCACCAGCGGAAACGTCATCAGGCGGAAGCGGTCGACGAGCTTGTGCTGCAACAGCGTGTGGAGCAGTTCGCTGCTTCCCCAGATCTGCAGCTCGTCGCCGGGTTCGTCCTTCAGCGCCTGCACCGCTGCGACGACGTCGCCGGTCACGAGGCGGGCGGTGTCAGGGTGCTCGCCGCGCCACATGGCATCGGCCTCGTTGAGCGAGTTGGACACGACGTACTTGGGCAGCGAGTTGATCGCCGTGGCAATGGGGTTGGCGGGGTCGGTCTGATCAGGCCAGTGGCCGCGGAAGATGTCGAACGTTCTCCGACCGAACAGGAACGCGCTGGCGTGGCTGTTGAGCTCGGTGACGAACTCGCCGACGGCCGGGTCGGGGAACGGGGCCTGCCAGCCGCCGTGGGTGAAGGCGTCGCTGGGGTCTTCCTCAGGTCCCCCGGGGGCCTGCATCACGCCGTCGAGGGTCAGGAACGTCTGAACGGTGAGCTTCATGTCAATGCAGACGGAGCGGCGCGCTCGATTCTGAGCGCGTCTCACGCCGAGTCGCAAGCTGAGAATGCGGCTTCCTACTGGAGGGGTTGGGAGAGCCGGGGAGGAGGTCGCCGGACGGGACGGCCGAGCCAGGTCTCGGCGAGCGTGGCGTAGTACTCGTCCCCCTCCTCCGCGCTGGAGATGACACGAGTGTCATTTCCCGCGTCGCGCGAATCCCACACGTCGGGACCCGCGGCGCCGTCGCCAGGACCGCCGAGGATCGAGCCTGCGGCGATCGCTGATATCAGACGCCGAGTCGAGCGGGGACCTGTCCGCGTGCCGTAGTGACTCGGTCCAAAGCGTCGTCTTGTCGGGAGTGGTCCCCTGGGACTGCTCAGATGAGGTTGCGGTAGCGGAGGTACACGACGCCGTTGGTGAACCGGCGCTCGTCCACCAGCTCCAGCTCGGCGCGCGCGTCCGTCGGGAGCGCCGGCTTGCCTCCACCGACGACTACGGGACGGATCAACAGTTGACATTCATCGACCAGCCCGCCCTTGAACGCGTGCGCCGCGAGGTTCGCGCCGCTGACGGTCAGATCACTGGTGGCCGACCGTTTCATGTCACGGACCGAGTCCGGGTCGAAGCTGCGCTCGAGCCGAGTCCTGGCTGTCGACGCAGCCTGCAGCGTCGTGGAGTACACGACCTTGTCCGCCGCCTGCCAGACCCTCGCGAAGTCGGCCATCGGCTCCGACTGCGCGGCCAGGGTGGCGTCGGTCTCCCAGACGGCCATCGTCTCGTACATTCGCCGCCCGTAGAGGTAGGTGCCGACAGCGCGCACGAGATCGGTGATGAACGCGAAGACCTCCTCGTCGGGCGCGGTCCAGTCGAAACTGCCGCGTGCGTCCTCGATGAAGCCGTCGAGCGACACGTTGGATATGTAGATGAGCTTGGCCATGTCGCTACACCGGACCGCGAAGAGAACCTGGTCCCGACGAGTCTGCCATGGCGCGCAGTGCGTCATCCCGACTGGCGCCGACCCAGAGACCAACCTCGGCGCTCGCCGTGAAGTGTGGTGGACCGCCGGCGACCTGTGTCGGTTGGCCGCTCCGTCGCCCCCGCCGCCGGTGTCATGACAGCCGTGCTGGCGTGGTATGTCTCGCCCTGAGCGACACCGAGGAGCGCTGCTATGCCGAAAGCACCCAAGCCCGATTCGGCCCGGAAGCCGCCGGTGCCGTTGGAGAGCCACGCCGACATCGACGATTGGATCCGCCGAGTGATGCCGGATCTTCACCCCATCATCAAGCGACTGGACGAACTCATCCGCAAGACGATCCCTGGGCTTCAGTTCGCGGTCAAGTGGAAGAAGGCGTACTACGGGTTGCCAGAACTGGGGTGGATCATCGAGATGGTCGCCTACGACGTCTCAGTGAACGTCGTCTTCCTCGGCGGCGCGGACTTCGACTCTCCGCCGCCGCTCGGAACCACCGGACGGAGCCGCTACGTCAAGGTCAAGACTGTGGAGGAAGCACAGGCACCGGAAATGCACAAGTGGATCGAGCAAGCGCCGCGCCAGCCGGGTTGGAACTAGAGCCCACCTCGTTTCGATGTTGCGGCCCTGGCCGGCATCTGAACACCGCCGGCACCCCGGACGCCTACGCGTACGAGTTTGGGCCGGTCCGCCGACGATGGCATCAATGCTCCGGATGGGAGAACCAGTAGACGCCGGCGCGCATCGGGCCCATCGGGAGCGGCACGTCGAAGTGCGTCTCGTCGTACGCCTGCAGCTCGAGCGGCGCGAAGAACGCCACTGCCTCGTCGCGCGTCATGTGCCTGGGACCCTTGGGCACCCAGAACATGCGCAGCCGGTGCGCGAAGTGGACGAGCATGTAGTCGCCGCCCGGTGCGAGCCACTCGTCCAGTCGGATCCGTTACGCGCCGACCTTTCCTCTGGGCAGATGGCGCAGGCGCCTTACTGCCATCCTGCGGACCCAGATCTGACGGGAGGTGCTCATTGTTTCCGCCAGGTGACCAGGAAACCCAAACGGACTCTGACATGCCGCAATCCTGCCGCACACTTCGGCAATCATGCGCTGCCAGCCGCGGTTGTCAGACGCGACGTCGCGCACCGAAAAGCTTGTTGCTGAGACCTGCATGATGGGTATGACTGCAACGAGAGCGATGGGACGCGCTGACACGCTCGCGATGAGTTTCGGGTAGGGGTGGAGTCTCAAGAACTATGAAAACAACAAACCTTGGTGAGGCCGATGGGCTGCCCACGATCGAGTGGTCCCAAATTGAAACGCAGCTCGCCGACCTCCTGACGCACGACGACCCGCGCTCGCCGAACCGCCCGACGTTCTGGCTGACGACCCTGAACGCCGACGGAAGCCCGCACGTGACGAGTGTGGGCGCGCTTTGGCACGCGGGCTCATGCTGGTTCCAGACCGGCGAACGCACCCGCAAGGCGAAGAACGTTGCACGCGACCCGCGCTGCACGATCAGTGTCGCCACGAAAGGCTTCGACGTGATGGTCTCAGGCGAAGCCCGCCGCGTGACCGACCCGACGATCGTGGCCGAGATCGCGGCGCTGTGGGCGAAGAGCGGATGGCCCGCGCAGCCCGATGACTCGGGAACCGGCATCACCGCACCGTTCAACGCGCCGACGCTCGGACCGCCGCCGTGGTTCGTCTACGAAGTCAAGCCGCGCACCGCGACCGCAGTCGGTACCGCCGAAGAGACGCCGGGTTCAACGCGTTGGCGGTTCTGAAAGTCGGCGCGATCGCGGTAGTCCTAGTCGCAGTCGTCGCAACGACCCGTTGCCGGAGCAAGAAGCACGTGACGTAGGTGCGCACGAGACGGCCGACCGGTTCCAGGCCTTGGCCAGATGGGCGCGGATCGGCAGACCTGGCGCGGCAGCGCGACTTGCGTAGCGTCGGCGTCGCTTGCTCGTCGACAGGGCGCGACGATGTCGTCGTGGGCACGGAGGTGGATGTCCAGTACGCGATCAGTGGGGACGCCAGGCTGGCGTTCAGCATTCGGGCGGGTGGGCCGCACGTGATCGTGCGGGTTGCAGCGTGGATGTCGAACCAGGATGCCGAGAGTCTCGAATCGCGGGTGCACGGGCTGTTGCGTGAGCGCTTGTCGTCGTTCGCGACGGTCGTGTCGTACGACGCACGGGGGACGGGGCTTTCGGATCCGGTGTCGTTGGGTCATCTGCCGACGTTGGAGGGTTGGACGGACGATTTGCACGCGGTGGTGACGGCGGCGGGACTCGAACGTGTCGTGCTGCTTGCAGAGGCCTTGGCGGGGCCGGTGGCGGCGCTGTATGCAGCGACCCGCCCTGAACGGACCCGCGCACTGATTCTGATCAACTCGTTCGCGGCGATGGCCGGATCCGAGGACTCCGACGCCGCTGTGATGTCCGAGGAGTACGAGCGGTTCGTCGAGTCCCTCGAGCGATCCTGGGGCAGCGGACGTTTCCTTCGGGGAATCATGCCCGATGTTCCGGTGGACGACGAGCGACTGCGGGATCTCGCTCGCGGTGAACGTCAGTCGATGTCTCCCGCCGTCGTGGGCGCCATTTTCCGTGGCCTATATGCGACCGACGTACGAGCGGTCCTGCCAGCCATCAGTGCCCCGACACTTGTCTTGCACACGGTCGAGAACCGCATCGTTTCCATCGAGCAGGGCCGTTATCTCGCCCAACACATCCCCAACGCCGGGCTGGTGGAACTTCCCGGCGCTGACAACGGCGTGTTCCTGGGTTCGGCGGTGGGTCCTGCCGTCGTCGACGAGATCGAAGAGTTCCTGACCGGCACCCGCGGGGCCGCCGATCACACTCGGATGCTCACCACCTTGGTGTTCACCGACGTTGTCAGCTCCACCGACCAGCTCGCCGCCGTCGGCGACCAGGCCTGGCGCACGGTGCTCGACCTTCACGACGAGGCCGTGCGCCGACAACTGGCACGCTTCTCGGGTCACCAAGAAAGGCTCACCGGTGACGGCATGCTCGCCACCTTCGACGGCCCCGCCCGCGCGATCCGTTGTGGGACCGCGATCCGCGACGCCGCCCGCCAGATCGGCCTCGATGTCCGAGTGGGGATCCACACCGGTGAAGTCGAACGACGCGGCACCGAGCTGGCGGGCATCGCCGTCCACCTCGCATACCGTGTGTGCGAAATCGCACAGCCTGGTGAGGTGCTCGTGTCGCGGACCGTCGTCGATCTCGTGGCAGGCTCGGGCACGACCTTCGACGACCGCGGCGAGCACGAACTCAAAGGCCTACCCGCGGCATGGCGACTCTTCGCGGTCACCACCTGAAGCCACGGGAGTCCGCGTCATACGGCAAAGCCGAGCCGGGCCATCGCGATACCGACTGCCCGGGGCGGCCCTCGCCTGTCGGATCGTCGGTACAGAACGACGGGGCGCGAGATCGGCAATCCTGCGCTACGGCCCTTCGACTGGGTCGTCGTGGTGCCAAGGCTCGACCACCACGTTGTCCTGCCTAGCCCGCTGCGGGTGGCCGCTGCCCGCCAGATCCCGGATACAGATCGCCGGGGCGCGAGATCGCAGTTTGGTGCGTCACCTAGGGCCCTTCGGGGAGGCTCCGAGCGGGCGACTGACCGGGTCGGCATCGTGGCTACGGGCCTGACCTCGATCGGTTTGTCGAGCGGGCGGACGGGAAACAATGAAGGGATGCAGACGAGGGACGTAGCCGAGATCCTGAAGAAGCCGATCAGCCAAGAGATGCTCAACCGGGACCTCGCCCGGTTGGCGTACGTCGCGAAGGACGGCACCCCGAGGGTCGTCCCCATCGGGTTCACCTGGAATGGGTCCGAGGTCGTCATGTGCACGGCGACGAACGCCCCGAAGCTGGTTTCGCTGCGCCAGAACCCGGCGGTGGCCCTCACCATCGACACCGAGATGCACCCACCGAACGTCCTGCTGATCCGGGGCGAGGCGGTGCTCGACGAGGTCGAGGGGATTCCTGAGGAGTATCTCCAGGCGAGCGGCACCTACAAGATGACGCCGGAGCAGCGAGTTGAGTGGGAGACTGGCGTCCGGTCGCTGTACGACTCGATGGTGCGGATCGTTGTAAAGCCAATGTGGGCGAAGCTGATCGACTTCGACGAGACCCTGCCTACCCCTGTCGAGGAACTGGTTCGCCGGCGGGAAGAGCGGCAGAAGGCCTAGCCCGGTCTCCATCTCATCACACCTTCGCGACTAACAGTGATCCTTGCAGCGGCACCCCCTATCGCCGGGTAGGTGGGACCAGACGCGCACATAGTGCCCGGACTGCGCTCAGCCTGCCAGCAGGGCCGGCGGTACAGAACGACGAGCGCGAGATCGGCAGGTATGAGCGTGCTAGGCGCGAGATCGGGTACGTGCGATGGACGCCAACCACGAGCGCACCGGCTCAGCGCGGACGGTCACATTGAGATCGGCTGGTTCGATGGCGTCCACGTGCCAGCCGTCCGCGAACGCCTCCCTGATCTCGTCCTGGGTGATGCGACGCGGGCCCCATCCCGGCGGTTCGTTCTCACTGAAGCACAGCATGAAGTACCGACCGCCAGGTCGGATCACGCTCGCAAGACTCGCAACGAAAGGCGCACGATCCTCGTCGTCGAACACGTGGAAGAGCCCGCAATCAAGGACCACATCGAACAGCTCACCGAGCGACGCGAGGTTGCGGGCATCACCCACGACGAAACGCGCCGATACACCCCGCTCGTTCGCCTTCGCTCGGGCGAGGCGGATCGCAGACGCGGCGATGTCGATCCCGACCGCCTCGCAACTTGCATCGGCCGCCATCAGAACGTGCTCACCCGTTCCGCAACCAACATCGAGCACACGTCCCCGGAGGCGACCGTCAGCTGCGAGTGCTGCGAACGCCGGTTGCGGTTCCCCGATGTCCCACGGCGGCGTCGTTGCATACGCGGCCTCGAACTCGGCCAGGAGATCTCTAGTGGGCTGCTCATCTGCCACGGTCGATCTTTACTCCGGGTCGCCTCATCGAGTCGAGAGCCCACGCAGATCGCCCGATCTGGTACTCCGGGCGCCGACGTCGCCACGTCCAAGGATCTCATCCGGGGGCCAGCGACCGAGGGTGGGGCCCTTCGCAATTTTTCGGACTCCTTCCCGGCCAGACTGGGCCGGCAATCTCACGCAGCCGGGCACAAGTTTCAAAGGTCGCGATCTCCGCGTCGAACGCGCCGACGTGGGTGCAACTCACGTCGCTGCCCGGGCTGCTCGCCGATCGTCACCGCGACAACGCCACGTGGATCATGCACCCCGCCTCGGCGGCCAAGGTCGCCGCACTGCCCGAAGGCACCGGTTTCGAGCCCGGCCCCAACGGCCGCGGGCTAATGGGCTGGCCCGTCCGGCTACTCTCGGCGCTCCCCGATCCTGCCAACGCCGGCACCGGCGACGCGTCGATCATCTTCGCCGACGTGCAGAGCGCCTGCCGGATCGCGGACAGGGATTGCGGCCAGATCACCGTCACCAGCCTCGTGCAGCGTTACGCCGAGCTCGGGTTAATCGGCGTTCTGGTCAAGCTGCGCGTCGGTGGCGACCTGGTGCGGCCCGCAGCCGTGGCGATCTACAGCCAGTGAGATCCGGTGGTGTGTTGGGGCGTCAACCGGCCGCCGCCGCAAGGGTCACGAGGGGGTGCCCTCCTGCAGCGATCGCTGCCCCGTAGACGGCCCTGCGCCCCAGCACCATAGGACCGCCCCGATGTCTGACCCCGCTGACCGCCGCCGTCCATAGTGCCGGTCTGCTCCGAACAGCGGTGTCAACCAACGATTGGAGTGAACCGATGCGCCAGCTGCTCGCCATCCTCGCGACCGCCACCGCCGCCGTTGGGATCGTCGCCGCGACGATGACCGCCACCACCCCGGACAGCCCCGCGACGACCCGCGGCGTTGCGGACACGGCTTCGTACATGCTGCCCTATGAAGAGCAGGACAACATCTACCGGTCGGTGTCGGTGTCGGTTTCGTTGTGATGGGTCGCCCGGTGGGCGTGTAGGCCGCAGGCCATGAGCCACTCCGACAGCGGCCTCCAACGCGAGCGCCGGCCCCATGGGCGGGAGTCGCCCTCCGTCGTTGGGACACGCCCAGATCTGGAAGGGCGGAGGAGGCAAACGGCGGGGATCAGGTTCCGGTCGCGTCAACCGCTTGTTCGATCAGCTTCACGACGCGCCGCGTAGTGCGTGAGGCCCCCCACGTGGCTCGCGGCGGCGAACTGGACGGTCGTCGATCCAGCGCGCTGGGCCATGAACCGCTGCAGGGCAGGGTCGATGGCGCGGTCGTGGGCCGAGACTGCGTACCACGACGGTAGAGCGTGCCAGGCGCCGGGCCCGGACGGACTGCCGAAGATGACCAGGCTCGAGGGGCGCTGGTCGGCTGCGATCTCGGCGGCCAGCTTCGGATTCAAGTCCTGGGCGAAGTCCTCGGGGAAGAACTACGGGTCGTCGATGACGAAGGGGAACGACGGGGCGAACACCAGATGTGCCAGAAACGCCCCCGGCGTATGGGCACGACGCTCGCCCCGTGGGCACGGACGCGGTGACCGATTCCTGGGTCGTGGTTAGAACGTCCCGATATCGATGTCTCGGTTGGCCCAGCCGTCCAGGATGCTGCCGAGGCTGAAGGCCATGGCGTCCCACAAGTCAGACGACGAACTGAGATCCATGTCGGGGGTGTCATAGCCGTCCAGCCGGGAGCCGAGTTCCTCGGCCACGGACGACCAGGCGAATGCACCGATATCGACGTCCGGGTTGGCCCAGCCGTCCACTCGGCTGCCGGGCTGCTGGGCCATGGCCGACCTCAAGTCCTGGTTGGCCGCGCTGTCCGGGGCCGCATCGGCTCGGGCCGGCCCTAGAAGCATCCCGATGGCCGCGGCCGCCGTCACCACAGCCGCGATGCGGGCGAGGAAGTGTCGTGTCTTCACGTCGGTGTGTTCGATGCTGATCAACGTGTCGGATGCCGGGCAGGCTCGCCCGAGCTCGACCGGCGCGGCCGCTCCGCTCCCACCCGGGGCAGTGGGGGGCGGGTTGGCCCACCCACGAAAACAGTTGCCGCGGGACTCTCGGGCACCTGGCTCGCCCCGCGGGCACGCACCCGGCGACCGCTTTCCGGGCCGTGCAGTGAGCCCGGTAAGGACCGCCCGTCATCCGTGCCGGCGGCAGGTTTCGAAGAGGAGGTGTCCGGAACCTAGAAGGAGGAAGGTCAGATGAAGAGGATGAAGACATGGATGGCCGCGCTCACCCCGGATGACGGTGAGGTGCTGGGTTCTGATTGGTGATCTCGAAGACCAGGGCCGCGATCGTGCCCACGACGCCCGGTTCGTTGCGGGAACATATGTTGGGAGCGTCAGGCGTCCACTGCGGGAAGCACGGCCTGCGGTCGCGCTCAGACCGTGGCGATGGGCGTGACCGGTGAGCCGACGGCGCCGGGCAACCGCAGCGGGGGCGCGGTGAGCAGGAACCGGCTGCGCTCGTGCTCGCGCAGCCACGTGGCCAGCTCGTGCAGGTACCACATCTCGCCGAGCGGAACACCCAGGCGGAACAGGCACAGGTGGTGGATGGGGAGGAACGAGTGCCGGCTCGGGTCGCGGTCCTTGCCGAGCAGACCCTCGACCGCGTAGTTGTCGGCCACCAGCGCGGCGATCTGCGACTCGGCGATCCATTCGAGCAGCGACTCGTCCCGCGCGTCGAGGTACGAACAAATGGTGTGGATCTGCACCGGGTCGGGGTTGCGGTTCCATTCGAGCACTTTGGTGGCGAAGCCGGTGTGCAGAAGGAGCACGTCACCCGGCCCCACGACGACGCCGTCGGCCGCCATGATCTCCTCGAGCGTGTTGCGGTCGACGCCCCGCCACTCGTGGCCAAGGTGGTGGGCGAGGTCGACTAGGACGCCCCGGCCCTGAACGCCGTGGAACGCCATGTGCTCGAGCCCGAGGTGGTGGGCGAAGCTGCGGTGGTCGCCGCCGTCGCCCGCGGCGTCGGGCTGCGGTCCCACCAGGTCGACGCCGGCGCGGTAGCCGTTGTAGTAGACGGCCTCCTCGACGCCGTCGCCGTCCGCGTCGAACTCGGCGCCGGCGTGGGCCAGCGAGTCCCACTGGGTCGAGTACTGGAGCGAGAGCGTCACCACGTCGTCGGCCCACACGTCGACGTACTTGGGATCGCCGAAGGCCTCCATCTCGCTCATGTGCACGTTGAAGAACGTGGCGGGCTTGCCATTCATGTCCTCGGTGGGCGCGAGCGCCGGCGGATGCCGCCGCTGGTTCAGGGCGGTGCCGCCCGGATAGTCGAGGGGCAGGCTGAGGCAGAAGCTGACGCCCGCCTCCACCTCGCGCACGCCCTGGAGCACCTTCTCGGAGGTGAGCAGGTTGATGCGGCCGAGCTCGTCGTCGTCGCCCCAGTCGCCCCAGGTCGAACCGTCCGGGCGCTGGTTCCACCGCTTCGTCACGGCCCCTCCTCCTCCACCCGGACCGCGCCGTCGTGCTCGGCGGCGGCCCGTTGCGTTGTACCGACCGGTTGGTTTAGCCTCGCGACAGCCGTTCGCGCAGGTCAAGAACGTAGTTTCCGCCCGGACTGCGCCGTCGCATCGGGAGGTCGGACCGCATGCCGAAGAAGGACTTCGTCGTCTCCGCCGACGGCCACGTCCTCGAGCCGACCGATCTGTTCCGCACCCGCCTGCCGAAGCACCTGCGCGACCGGGGCGTGTGGGAGGAGGACTTCGAGATCGAGCCGCTGGTCGAGGGCGGCGCCCGGATCTTCCGGAAGCTGCACACGCCGGGGTACGAGGGCTGGACGATCTCCAGGTATCGCCAGACCGGCGGGCGGATGCCCGAGGGCGATCCCGAGATGATCTGCGAGGACATGGACCTCGACGGCGTCGACGTCGCCGTCATGCACCCGAACCTGTCGCTCTTCGGGCTCTACTCCGACGATCACGAGCTGTCCATGGCGCACGCCCGCGTCTACAACGACTTCATCGTCGAGCGGTTCACGCCGCACTTCGATCGCATCTGTCCGACGGCGCCGGTCCCGATCACCGACGTCGACGACGCCGTCGCCGAGATCGAGCGGGTCGCGGCGACCGGGATGCGCGCCATCCTCCTGCCGGCGACCCCACCCGTGCCCTACTACTCGCGCGACCTCGACCCGGTGTGGGCCGCGGCGCGGGCCAACGGCGTGCAGCCCTTCTTCCACACGCAGACCGGCGGGGTGAAGGTCAACGATCCGGCCGCGACGACGCTGAAGGTGGTCATGGAGTCGGCCGCCCAGGTCAACCAGCCGATCACCGAGAAGTCGGCGTCGAAGCGGATGATCACCCAGTCGATCTACAGCACGGTCGTCCCCGGGCAGCTCATCTGCGAGCTGATCGGCGGCGGCGTCCCCGAGCGCTATCCCGAGCTCCACTTCTCGTTGATCGAGTTCAACGCCCACTGGCTGGCGTCGTTGGTCGGGGCCATCGACAAGTGCTGGGTCACCGGCATCGGTCAGGATCCGGACTGGTGGCTCGGGCACTGGGACGACACGCGCCCGCCCGGTGACCAGCCCAACATGGCCCAGCTCTTCCGCCTGAACGAGAAGTGGCCGTACCCGCTGATGCCGAGCGAGTACGTGCGGCGGCAGTTCCACGTCTCGTTCCAGGACGACCCCGTGGCCATCGCCTCCCGCCACATCACCGGCGTGTCGACCATCGTGTGGGGCAACGACTACCCCCACGCCGAGGGCTCCTTCCGGGGCAGCCGCCAGCTGATCGCCGAGCAGTTCGCAGGCGTCCCCGACGAGGAGCGGGCGGCCATGGTCGGCGGCACCCTGGCCCAGGTCCTGGGTTTCGAGGCCCCGGCGGCTGCCTGACCACGTGGTCACGACACGAGTGCCTCGTCAGACAACGTCTGCGGCGTGCCACGCCGGCCAGATTCGCCGCTGGCTGCGTCCTCGTCCTCGACGTAGCTACGGCTATGCCTTCGTCCTGCGTCCTTGCCAGCGACGAACCTGACTCGCCGTGACCCACCGAACGTCACCTGACGAGGCACAAGAGCATCGGTTCGAGGGGCGCGTCGCGATCGTCACGGGTGCGGCTCGCGGCATCGGCCGGGCCTATGCATTTCTCCTCGCCGAGCGCGGCGCGTCGGTGGTCGTCAACGACCTCGGCGGTGCGATCGACGGGACGGGTGCCGACGGGCAGCTGGCCGCCCGCGTCGTCGACGACATCACGGGCGAGGGCGGTTCGGCGATCGCCGACGGCACCGACGTGTCGACCCCGGACGGCGCGCAGGCGCTCGTCGCCGCCGCGGTCGAGGCGTTCGGGGGCGTCGACGTCTTGGTCAACAACGCCGGCATCGTGCGGTGGGCGGGTTTCCCCGACGCGGACGAGGAGAATCTGGCGAGCCACCTCGCGGTCCACGTCGGCGGTTCGTTCCATACGACGCGGGCCGCGTGGCCGTACTTCGTCGAGCGGGGCTACGGCCGGGTTGTCATGACGACGTCGTCGGGGGTGTTCGGCCTCCCCGATAACACGTCATACGCCACGGCCAAGGCCGCGGTGATCGGGCTAACCCGCAGCCTGGCTCTGGCCGGCGCCAAGCACGGCGTCAAGGTCAACCTCATCGCCCCGGCGGCGATGACGCGCATGGCGGGCGCCGGCGCCGGGGAGGGCGATCCCCAGATGGCGCCCGAGCTGGTTGCGCCGATGGCGGCGTTCCTCGCCCACGAGGCGTGCCCGGTCAGCGGCGAGATCTACGCCGCCGGCGCCGGGCGCTTCGCTCGCATCTTCGTCGCCTCGACCGATGGCTACGTCCACTCGGGTGCGGCGCCGACGATCGAGGACATCGCCGCCCACTGGTCCGAGGTGAACGACGAGCGCGGTTACTTCGTGCCTGCCGACCTCGGGTCGTGGTCCGCGGCGTTCCTCGCCCACATGCGATCCGACGATTCGGCCGCGCGCTGAGATCGGGCGAGCATGCACCGAGGCGGGTGTCGGGTACTCCGCACCCCTGACGACACACTGGGCGCGATCAGCGCGCGATGCCGTGCATGAAGATCTCGGCAAACGGTTTCGCCACGTCGCGCGCCGAGAGGCTGCCGCCGGCCCTCAACCACAGGTATGTGTAGTTGTGCATGCCGAGCCACGCCCGCGCGGTCAGCCATGGGTCGAGGTCGCGGAACTCGCCCGACTCGGCGCCGGCCCGGAGCACCGATTCGACCTGGCGCTCGTAGTCGCGGCGCCGCTCGCGGAACGTGGCCGCCCGCTCGCCGGTGAGGGCTGGGAACTCGTGGAGGAAGACCCATACGTGGTCGGGGTAGCGGTGGATCACGTCGAGCAGCTCCCGCCCGAGCATGGCGAGCTGGGCCGTCGGCGAACCGCCTGCCGCCGCGGCCCGCTCGGCGCCGAGCATCACCTCGTCCATCACCCGGTCGTGGATGGCAGCGAGCAGCTCCTCCTTGGAGCCGATGTAGTGGTAGAGCGCACCCTTGCCGAGCTCGTTCGCCTCGCAGAGCTCGGTGATGCCCGTGGCGTGGTAGCCGCGGCTGGCGAAGAGGCGGGCGGACGTATCGATGATCGCCTCGCGGCGCGCCCGCCACTTCGCGCTCCGTCCGGAGTCCTTGGTGGCGTCCGCCCGCGGCATGGCCCGACGGTAGTGGTGGCCACACGTGCCGACGCGCCTCAATAGGCTGTACTGGTCGGTACAAGTTCGGGGCCCAGGGAGGTCGGGGTGACGCTCGAACCGACGACGCAGGCGGACGTGAGCTGGTGCGCCGTGCTGGCCCACCATGCGGCCCGGACGCCCGACAAGGCGATCACGGTCTTCGACGGCGAGATCACCACCTATTCGGGGATGGCGGAGCGGGCGGCCACCGTGGCCGGCGGCCTCCGAGAGCGGCGCGTGGGCCGCGGTGACGTCGTGGCGATCCTCTCGTACAACCGCCCGGAGTTCCTCGAGACGGTCTTCGCCGCCAACCACCTCGGCGCGATCGCCATGCCGATCAACTGGCGGCTGGCCGCGCCCGAGGTGCGGTACATCCTCGAGCACGCCGACGCCCGCGCCCTTGTCTGCGACGAGGCGCTCGTCGACCTGGCGAACGACGCGACCAAGGGGATGGAGGCCGCGCTGCTGCGCGCCTGCATCGCTCCGTCCGCGCCCGAGGGGTGGACGGCGTTGGCCCAGCTGCGCTCGACATCGGACAACCCTCCACGCGAGGTCGTCGCGGCCGACGACGTCCACCGCCTGATGTACACGTCGGGGACGACGGGGCGACCGAAGGGCGTGATGATCACCCATGCCAACCTCGCCTGGAAGAACCTCGCCCACATCGTCGAGTTCGGGTTCACGAGCGCCGACCTCGGGCTTGCCTGCGGACCGCTCTACCACGTCGGTGCGCTGGACCTGACGACGACCACGCTCATCGCCGCGGGCGCGACGACGATCGTCCATCGCCAGTTCGACGCGGCCGCGGTCGTCGAAGAGCTCGAGCGCTCGCGGGTGACGGTCGTGTGGCTGGCGCCGGCCATGGTCAACGCGATCATGGCGTTGCCGGACGTCGAGCGGCGCGACCTCTCGTCGGTGCGGGTGATCATCAACGGTGGCGAGAAGATGCCGATCCCGCTCATCGAACGCATCCAGCGCACGTTTCCCTCCGCGTGGTTCGCCGACGCCTACGGCCTCACCGAGACGGTCTCGGGCGACACCTTCCTCGACAGCGACAGCATCGTGAGCAAGCTGGGTAGCGTCGGGCGGCCGTGCCTGTACCTGGAGCTCGACGTGTGGGACGACGAGGGGAGGCCGGTGCCCCCTGGAGAGCGAGGGGAGATCGTGCTCCGCGGGCCCAAGGTGTTCAAGGGCTACTGGCGCGATCCCGAGGCGACCGACGCCGCCTTTGCAGGAGGCTGGTTCCACACCGGCGACATCGGTGTCCGTGACGAGGACGGCTACCTCTTCATCGTCGACCGGCTGAAGGACATGATCCTCTCGGGCGGCGAGAACATCGCCGGCTCCGAGGTCGAACGGGTCCTCTACGAGCACGACGCCGTGCTCGAAGCCGCGGTCGTCGGCCGTCCCGACGAGCGCTGGGGCGAGGTGCCGGTGGCGTACGTCGTGCTGCGCCCGGACGCGACCGCGACGGCCGGCCAGCTCGTCGAGCACTGCCGGACCCGGCTGGCGCGCTTCAAGGTGCCGAAGGCGATCGCGTTTCTCGACACCCTGCCGCGCAACCCGTCCGGCAAGGTCCTGAAGCGCGAGCTTCGGGAGACATTGCCGTGAGCGGCGCCGTGACGACCCGAGGGAAGAAACGATGACGCCGACCGTCGAGACGGTGAGGCTGACCGAGACGGTGGGCGCCGAGGTCCGCGGCGTCGACGTCGACCGGTTGCTGCACGACGAGGACCTACCGGCGTGGACGCACGACGCGCTCGAAGCCAACGGCGTGCTCGTCTTCCGTGATCTGTACATCGATGACGCCGCCCAGGTGGCGTTCAGCAAGCGGCTCGGTCGGGTCGAGGTCCTCGGCCAGGGCGAGCACCCGGAGATCTTCCTCGTCACGCTCGACCCCGCGAAGAACCGCTCCGCCCCCTACCTGCGGGGGACATTCGACTGGCACATCGACGGCCTCACCGACGACGTCCCGATCATGGCAACGATCCTCAGCGCCCACGGTGTCGCGGACTCGGGTGGCGAGACCGAGTTCGCCAGCACCTACGCCGCCTACGACGACCTCACCCCCGAGGAGAGGGACCGCTTCGAATCGATCCGCGTGGTCCACACGATCGAGGCGTCGCAGCGACGGCTCGTCGCCGACCCGACACCCGAGCAGGTGGCGATGTGGCGTAGCCGGCCGGCGAAGGAGCAGCCGTTGATCTGGCGGCACCGCGATGGCCGACGATCGGTCGTCCTCGGGCCAACGGCCGATCACGTCGTGGGGATGAAGCCGGAGGAGGGCCAGGCGCTCCTCGACGACGTGCTCGCCCGGGCGACCGCGCCGCACCACGTCCATCGCCACGAGTGGTGCGTCGGCGACCTAGTCATCTGGGACAACCGCGGCGTGCTGCACCGCGCCCTGCCCTACGACCCGGGCTCGCCCCGCGAGATGCACCGGACCACGCTCCGCGGCAACGAAGCGATCCAGTAGGGAGGCGATCGGTGGCTTCACCGCCGACGACGCTGATGCTCGCGCGCGAGTTGGTGCCGCATCAGGTGATGAACACCGGCATCGACTGCCAGCCGCGCACGGTCGAGGTCAGCGCGATCGCCACGTTGTCGTAGTCGATCTCCCAGTTGGGGAAGCGGTTCAGGATCTCGTCGAGCGCGACGCGGCCCTCGAGCCGGGCGAGGGCCGCGCCGAGGCAGTAGTGCAGCCCGTAGCCGAAGGTGAGGTGCTGGCTCAGGTCGCGGCGGATGTCGAAGCGGTCGGGGCCCGGGTAGCGGCGCTCGTCGCGGTTCGCCGCCCCGACGAGGAGCAGCACCGCGCTCCCTCGGGGGATCGTCTGGCCGTAGTACTCCGCATCATGTGCCATGCAGCGGGCAACGTGCGGGCCGGTGGGCTCGAAGCGAAGCAGCTCCTCGATGGTGTTGCGGCCGAGCGACCGGTCATGCACCAGCTCACGCCGCTGGTCGGGGTGCTCGCCCAGGACCTTTCCGATCCAACCGATCAACCGGCCAGTGGTCTCGTTGCCCGCCCCGGCGATCACCTGCGTGTAGGTGAGCACCTCGGCGCGCGTCAGCCGGCGAACGGTCCCGGTCTCGTCCTCGAACTCGGCGTTGAGCAGCGCGGTCATGAGGTCGTCCGACGGGTTCTCGGCGCGCCAATCGATGTACTCGGCGAACATCTCGCCGGTGACGAGCGCGTCGACATCCACCCGCATCGGCTTGCCGGCCTTGGTGCGGAGGTAGGCGTCGTTCCGGTCGCGGATCGCGGGCTGATCGGCATCCGGGATGCCGAGGAGCATGCCGATCGCGCGCATCGGCATCTCGGCACCGAGATCGGCGACGAAGTCGAGGCGATCAGTCCCGACCAGCGGATCGAGGCAGCGCCGGCAGAACTCGCGCATATCGTGCTCGAGGGCATCCATCTTGCGGGGCGTGAACACCCGCGACATCAGACCGCGGTGCATCGTGTGCAGCGGCGGATCCTCGAACAGCACGACGCCGGAGGGCAGCGGGACGTTGGCCTGGATGACCTCGAGGATGTCGCCGCGCGTGGAGGAGAAGGTCCGCCAGTCGACGAGCGCCTTCTCGACGTCGTCATAGCGCGAGAGCGCCCAGAAATCGTGGCGCTCGTTGTAGTAGACGGGCGCCTCGTCGCGGAGGCGAGCGAACGTCGGGTACGGGTCGGCGTCGATCTCGACGTCGAAGGGGTCGTAGTACACGCTGCTGGTGCTCGCTACCACCCCGGCTCCTCTCGTCCCCCGATGCGGGCTCGGGCTCACGATAACATTGCTCTTGCATCTCGGAAATGGCGTTTACAAGAGGCGTCGCGCCAGGGGGGAGCCGTAGAGTCGTGTCGCAGCGGTTGAGCCCGCATCGCTCGGACGGAGGTGCTCGGCCCCATGTCGGAGCGCCTGGCCACGCTCGTGTCGGTCAACGTCGGGATGCCCCGAGACGTCGAGTGGCAGGGGCGAACCGTCCACACCGGCATCTGGAAGCAGGCCGTCGACGGGCCCTGCCGCGTGCGACGGCTGAACCTCGACGGCGACGGGCAGGGCGACCTCGCTGGCCACGGGGGCGAGCAACGCGCCGTCTACGTCTACCAGCTCGACTCGTATCGCCATTGGCGCGAGCAGCTGCAGCGTGACGACTTCGTGTTCGGTCAGTTCGGTGAGAACTTCACGGTCGACGGGCTCGGTGACGACGAGGTGTGCATCGGTGACCGGTACCGGATCGGTTCGGCGCTGTTCGAGGTCACACAGCCGCGGGTGACCTGCTATCGGGTCGGCATCCGCATGAACGAGCCGCGCATGCCGGCGCTGCTCGTGGGGCATGGGCGTCCGGGCTTCTACCTCCGGGTTCTCGAAGAGGGCGCGGTGCGAGGGGGCGACGAGATCATCAAGGTCGCGACGGGCCCCGAGCAGATGACCGTCGAGTCCGTCAACGCGCTCCTGTACCTCGACGGCCACCACGACCCGGAGCTGCTCGGTCGTGCGCTCCGGATACCGGCGCTCAGCCCGGGTTGGCAGGGGTCGTTGCGCGCGCTCCTGGACGAGCAGGCTCGCGGCGCGCCGGGCGGCGGCAACGCCGGCCTCACCACGACGGAGCCACCGCCGGCGTGGCCGGGGTTCCGTCCGTTGCGCGTCTCCTCGAAGCAGTCGGAGACCCCCAGTGTCGTGTCGCTGGAGCTCGACGCCGACGACGGTCGGCCGCTCGCACGCGCGCTGCCGGGGCAGTTCGTCACGCTCAGGCTCGAACCGGGCAGCGGTCCCGCGCCGCTGGTGCGCAGCTACTCGCTCTCGGGGTCACCCGACGGTGTCCGCTACCGGATCAGCGTCAAGGTCGAACCCCACGGAGCGGCCGGTCGATACCTGCGTGACGCGGTCGAGGTTGGCGACCGCATCGACGTGGCGGCACCGCGGGGCCGCTTCACGCTGGATGACGGCGCGCGACCTGTCGCGCTCGTGAGCGCCGGTGTGGGCGTGACACCGGTGCTCGCGATGTTGCACGCCCTCAGCTCCGGGCGCACGGCGCGTGAAGTCTGGTGGTTCCACGGGGCGCGCAACGGCGCCGAGCATCCCTTCGCCGACGAGGCCAGCGGGCTGCTCGCGTCGCTGCCGCGTGCGCGGAGTCGCGTCTGGTACAGCCGACCCGATCCGACCGACCGTGTCGGCGTCGACTGTGACGAGGTCGGTCACATCACCGCGGATGCGATCACCGCGACCGGCGTGCCGATCGAGAGCGAGTTCTACGTGTGTGGTCCGCCCGCGTTCATGGACCAGCTCCGCGCCGGCTTCGAGGCGCTCGGCGTGTTGCCGGCGCGTCTGCACACCGAGGTGTTCGGCGCCGAGGGTCCGATCACACCTGGCGTCGTTGGGCAGACCACTCGACCGCCGCACCCGCCGGAGGGTCGGCCGGGCGCGGGTCCGCTCGTCTCCTTCGTACGGACCGGGTTGAACGTCCGCTGGGACGACGCGTTCACGAGCATCCTCGAGCTCGCCGAGGCGTGCGACGTGCCCGTTCGGTGGTCGTGCCGGACCGGCGTATGCCACACGTGCGAGACGGGCCTCCTCGACGGCACGGTCGCGTACGACCCCGAGCCGCTCGAAGCGCCGGGCGCGGGCAACGTCCTCGTGTGCTGTTCCCGGCCCGGGAGCAACCTCGCGGTCGATCTCTGAGCAGCCGCGCTCGACGCGTCAGTGTCGCGGCCTCATGCGACGAGGTAGGTCTCGTAGATCACGCCTGGGGCCTGGCGGCCGCCGACGCTGATGAAGACGCCCTTGTTCACCCAGTCGAGCTCGGGGGCTGCGGTCTCGATCTGGGTTGAGGTGCGGAAGGTGTACTCGCTGGCATCGACGTCCTCGCCGCGCGCGAGACGGCCGAGGACCGAGGCGCTGCCGTGCCGCACGCCTCGTGATTGGACGTAGAGGAGATCGCCGCTGTCCGTCTCCAGCGTGTAGCGGATGTCCCCGAGCGCGGTGCCGTCCGGCAGGACGATCTGCCAGTCGGCGCTGGTGCCTGCCAGCAGCCTCCCGTTCAGCTCGGGACCGGCGAACGTCCCGCCGGTCAGGGCCACGATGCGCCGGCGGCCCTGGGTGGTGTCGCCGAGGTCGAGTGGCTGACCAAGCGTTGCCTCCAGGCGGTACACCTGCGTCAGGCGGGGTTCAGGAAGGCGATTGGTCATTGCTGGCTCCTGTGCCCGCCGGGTCGTTGGGATGGGGCTCGAGCGGGGTCACGGTCACACGCATCCAGTCGTAGAGCGGCAGAGCTCGGAGTAGGGCGTGGAGCTCGGCTTCGCTGTCGGCGCGATACAAGCCAAGGACCCTGGCCCCGCCGGTTGCGACCGCGACTTTCCAGACGCGGACCAGATGCCCGTCGTGCGCCAGCTTGGCGGCGGCGGACGCCTCGGCGTGCTCGCGCTCGCCGACTTCGGACTCCGGAGTTCCGTCCGGAACGGTGACCTCGAACGCGACGAGGAATTCCATGGCGTGTCACTCCGGATCAGGCGACGCCCGGGCCTTCGGCGGCCCGCTTGTTCCAACCATGGAAGGGGGAGAGATCGCCCGCGTCCCAGGCGTCGCGCAGCCCGGGCGTGCTGAGGTCCCAGTCGGGGCGGATCTCGCGGAGACGGCCCGCAGCTCGCTGAGCTTGCGGGGGGTGTTCGTGTGATCGGGCAGCTCGTAGTCAGGGAATGTTCCGCCGGGGGAGATGTCGGTGCGCATGGTGGGAGTCCTTTCACGTTGCGGCGGGAGCGACGGCCTGCTGGCCGCCGTCGATGTCGGAGATGGCGCCGGTACCCGCCCATCTCGACCCTCCGCACGGTCGGCTGCAAGCGTCACACTCGCACCTTTCGTGACACGTCGCGCGGCTGGTGGTCCTGGTGGGTGCCCTGGCCTGCGATTCCGACGGGCGGGAGCCTTAGGCTGCAATCCCACGTCTGCGTCGGAGGTGGATCCGTGATCGCCACGCCCGAGCAGTACGCACAGATGCTCGACCGGGCCAAGGCCGAGGCATTCGCCTACCCGGCGGTCAACGTGACGTCGACCCCGACGCTCAATGCCGCGCTCCGCGGGTTCAGCGAGGCCGAGAGCGACGGCATCGTGCAGATCTCTGTCGGTGGGGCCGAGTACTTCTCCGGAGCCAGCGTCGGGGAGGCGGTGACCGGGGCGGTGGCCTTGGCCGAGGTGGCCCAGGTGCTGGCCGCCAACCACCCGGGGCTGGTGGGTCTGCACACCGACCACTGTCCGCCGGGCCGGGTCGACAGCTTCCTCCGCCCTCTCCTGGCCATGTCGCAGGAGCGTGTGGCCAACGGCGGCATGCCCCTGTTCCAGTCGCACATGTGGGACGGTTCCAGCCTCCCGCTGGAGGAGAACCTCCAGGTCGCGGCCGAGCTGCTGGAGGCGTGCCGTCGCGCCCGCAGCGTCCTGGAGCTCGAGATCGGCGTCGTCGGCGGCGAGGAGGACGGGATCACGGGCGCCATCGACGAGCGCCTCTACTCGACGCCCGAGGACGCATTGCGGGTCGCCGATGCCCTGGGCCTCGGTGAACGGGGCCGCTTCCTTCTCGCCGCCACGTTCGGCAACGTCCACGGGGTCTACCAGCCCGGCCACGTCGTCCTGCGGCCCGGGGTGCTGAAGGAGATCCAGGATGCGGTCGGAATCCGCCACGGACGGGAGGGCCCCTTCTACCTGGTGTTCCACGGTGGCTCGGGTTCGTCGCTCGACGACATCCGCGAGGCCATCGGCTACGGCGTGGTCAAGATGAACGTGGACACCGACGCGCAGTACGCCTTCACCCGCCCCATCGCCGACCACGTGTTCAAGCGCTACGACGCCGTGTTGCGCGTCGACGGTGGTACCGGTGACAAGGCCGCCTACGACCCGCGGTCGTGGGGGAGGGCGGCGGAGGCGTCGATGGCCGACCGGGTGGCCGAGGCGTGCCGCGACCTCGGGTCTGCCGGCCGGCGTTCGGTCCGACGTGGTCCACCAACGTGACGTCCCGCGGCCAACAGCTCTGAACCAGGTCGCGCCACAATGCCAGGGTGACTGTGATCACGGATCCTGAACCCGGGTAGCGCACCGATGAGCCGACTGCCCATCGCGGACTACGCGCTCCTGTCGGATTGCCGTTCCGCCGCGCTGGTGAGCCGGGGCGGCTCGATCGACTGGTTGTGCTATCCCCGCTTCGACGGCCCGTCCGTGTTCGGGCGCATCCTCGACGACGACGCCGGGCACTGGTCGATCCGTCCCCCGGACGGGACGCCGTTCGAGACCACACGCCGGTACCTCGAAGGCACCATGGTGCTGGAGACGACGTTCACCACGGCGACCGGCACGGCGATCCTCACCGATGCGCTCGCGGTCGGCCGCAACGAACGGGGCCACGAGCTCGGCGCCGGCGCGGTCGGCGCCGTCCTGCGCCGGGTGGTCGGGGTCGCCGGGTCTGTTGACCTTGACCTGGTGTACGCGCCGCGGCCCGAATATGGGCTGGTCTCACCGGTGCTGGAGCTGGTGGATGGCGGGGTCACCGCCCGCGGCGGCGCCGACGTGCTGGCGCTGTCGTCGCCGCTGCCGCTCGAGACCGACGACTTCAGCGCCCGGGCCCGTATGACGGTGCGGTCGCACGACGCACTGTCGTTCGCGTTGCACCACCGGACCATGTCCGAGGAACGACCCCATCTCTGGACGCAGACCGAGATCTCCGACCGGCTGGACGACACCGCCGAAGCGTGGCGCACCTGGTCGGGCCTACACCAGAGCTACGACGGTCCGTGGGCCGACCTCGTGCACATGAGCGGCCGGGTGCTGTACGCGCTGACGTACTACCCGACGGGCGCCATCGTGGCGGCGCCCACGACATCGCTCCCCGAAGCCCCGGGCAGCTCGCGCAACTGGGACTACCGCTACTCCTGGGTGCGTGACGCGTCGTTCACGCTCCAGGCGCTCTGGGTCGCCGCCTGTCCCGACGAAGCCGACAAGTTCTTCGACTACGTCGCTGGGACCGCGGCGTCGCAGATCCGCCAGGGGGCCGATCTCCAGATCATGTTCGGCATCGGGGGCGAGCATGACCTGACCGAGCGCGAGCTCAGCCATGTGTCCGGATGGCGAAGCAGCACGCCGGTCCGCATCGGCAACGACGCCTGGAACCAGCGCCAGCTCGACGTCTACGGCGAGCTGCTCGACGCCGCCAACCGCCTGCCCGACCAGCTCGACCGACTCGGGCCCGCCACCCGCCAGTTCCTCGCCGACCTGGCCGACACCGCCGCCGCCCGCTGGCAGGAGGCGGACCAGGGCATATGGGAGATCCGGGGCAAGCCCCGCCACTTCCTCTACTCCAAGCTGATGTGCTGGGTCGCGCTCGACCGCGCGATCACGCTGGCCAACCGCCTGGACGCGCTCGACCGTGTCGACCGGTGGAAGGCGACCCGCGATCGGATCGCCGACGCGATCATGACCCGGGGCTGGAACGAGGAGGTCGGCGCCTTCACCCAGTCGTTCGGTGGCGACGACCTCGACGCTTCGAACCTCATGATGTCGATCGTCGGGTTCATCCCCGCCGACCACCCCCGGATGCGGGCTACGGTCGACGCCATCGCAGCACGCCTCACAGACGAGCGTGGGTTGGTCTACCGGTACCTCGCCGGCGACGGGCTCGAGGGGGAAGAGGGCACGTTCCTCCTGTGCACGTTCTGGCTGGCCCACGCCCAGGCGCTGGCCGGCGAGCTCGACCGGGCCCGTGCCACGTTCGAGGCCGCTGCCACCTTCGTCAACGATGTCGGCCTGCTGTCGGAAGAGGTCGACGCCCGCACCGGGGAGCTCCTCGGGAACTTCCCGCAGGCGTTCAGCCACATCGGGCTGGTGAATGCCGCCTGGGCGATCGCCGAGGCCGAACGCCGGGGAACGGGTACGTGACCGCCGCAGCGCGTGCGCCGGGCGAGGGCACGCGGACGCTGGCCATCGACGTGGGTGGCACCGGGCTGAAGGCGGCGGTGCTCGATTCCATGGGTGCCATGATCAGCGAGCGGGTCCGGGTGCCGACCCCGTATCCTTGCCCGCCCGAGCGTCTGGTGAACGCGCTGAGCGACCTGGTCGCCCCGCTGCCGGCCTATGGGCGCGTCTCGGTCGGGTTCCCGGGCATGGTCCGCAGCGGGTGGGTGCTGAGCGCGCCGAGCCTGTCCCGGGTTGCGGGCCCGGGATCCAAGGTCTCCGCCGACCTCCGTCGTGCCTGGGATGGTGTCGATATGGTCGCGGCGCTGGAGGAGGCCCTGGGGGCACCCATTCGGGTGGTGAACGACGCCGAGATGCAGGGCGCCGCCGTGGTGCGGGGCCGGGGCCTGGAGCTGGTCGTCACACTCGGCACCGGATGCGGCACCGGGCTGTTCCTCGATGGCCGGCTCGCCCCCCACCTCGAGTTGAGCCAGCACCCATTCCACAAGGACAGGACTTATGACGAGGTGTTGGGGGAAGCGGCGCGAAAGCGCGCCGGCAACGCCCGGTGGAGCCGGCAGGTGGCCCGGGCGGTGCGCACGCTGGATGTCCTGTTGCGCTTCGATCGCCTCTACCTCGGGGGCGGCAACTCCCGGCGCGTCACCGTCGCGCTGGGCCCGAACGTCGAGTTGGTCGACAACCTCGCCGGCATCCTCGGCGGCGCCCGGCTGTGGGACACCGACCTGACCTGCGACGCCGCCGCCCCACCCCGGGTTATGGCGTCGACCGATGGGCGACCCGACGCTGCCGCCGACCGCGGGGTCACAGGCGCGTCGACCTCACCCGATTGATCCTCCAGGGGCCGACGCGAGCTCTGCACGACGTGTCGTCGGACCAGGGGCGTCGGTCAGCGTTGGTCAAGCCTCCGTTGGTCAAGCCTCCGGGCGGGTGGGAAAGGTGGCAACGCCGAGGATGTGGGGCGACGTGGGGGCGGAGATGCGGGTCTCCGGGATGCGGAGTTGGTCGATCTCGTCAATGGTGAACCCGGCGGCCTCGATGGCGGCCCGGGTGTCGCGGTCGGGATGGCAGCCGCCCCCGAAGGTGGGCCACACGGTGGCGTCGAGGATCCGTTGGACCCGGGCCAGCCCGGGCGTGTCGGCGCGGACGTGCTCGAAGAACCGGAGCTGCCCACCGGGCCGCAGGACCCGCCGGATCTCGGCGAGGGCGGTGGGCACGTCGGGCACCGAGCACAGCACCAACGAGGCGACTGCGGCGTCGAAGCTGGCGTCGTCGGCGGGAAGCCGGTCTGCGGTGGCGTCGACGACCTCGATCGAAACGGCTGCCGTGGCGGCTTCGGCCTCGGCGAGTGCACGGAGGCGGGGTTCCGGCTCGATCGCCACGACCCGGGTCACCGCCGGCGGGTAGTGGGCGAAGTTCATTCCGTTGCCGGCGCCGACCTCGATGACCCGCCCGGCGAGCCCGGCGAGCAGCTGGTCGCGGCGCTCACCGAAGCCGGCCTTTTCCATCCGGGGACTCGCCCAGGCGTAGAACCGGGCAAAGATCGGGTGGCTCACCTTGGTGTTGGCGTCGCTGGGCATCGGTGGGTGTCCCTCGTGGTGTGGGTCTCGGTCAGGACCCGCAGGGCAACAAGGAGTCTGCCGTCACCGCTGGCTCGAGTCATCCACGGGGGTGATCAGCGGCAGGCGGGCGCCCTCGGGGACCACGCGCTGGGTGCCGGTGATCTGGCGCACAGCGCCGCGGTCGGCGAGCGCTGTGGAGTTGTCGCATCCGCCGTCTGCGCGGCGTTGGTAGTTCACGTGCACCGCCACCGGCTCGACGACCCGGCCCTCCATCGTCGTCGCCCGGAACCCCGACCAGCGCACGGCCACCGGGGGTGCGTCGCAGGGGGCGAACACCTCCGACCACACCATCAGCGCGTCCAGCCGATCGCCGCCGGCCGCCAGGGTGCGGACGTGGACGCCGCCGACGGTTCCGACCCAGCCGCCCCCGGCGCCGCGCTCGATGGTGAGCGTGTAGGGCCGGCCGGCGTCCCACCAGAGGTCGCGGGTATTGGGATTGGCCGTGGTGCTGGGCAGCGGTGAGGTGGAACCGTCGAGGACTCGTCCGTCGGGCCCGTAGCCGCCCCAGTTCACCGCGCGCGAGCCCGGGTGTGGGCGGTACCACTGGATCCCGAGGTGACCGCCGCCAAGGCGGCGGTCGGCGCCGTCGGTGAAGGATGCCTGGAGCGCCCAGAAGTAGAGGTCGGGTACGGGGGGCGCCGCCTCGACGACCAGGGCCACGGATGCAGCGACCACCGCGCCGGCGCCAGGAGGTAGCTCCCACCGCAGGTGCAGCGACGACGCCCGGTTGGACGACGTCGGATAGCCGGCGACGCGGGCCCCAGCTCCCCCCGACCCCAGCCGTCGGACCACCCGTGACCAGACGTGCCCCACTGGCCCAGCTTCGCACCACGCGTACCCGGCGCCGGACGCACCCACCACCGTGGCGCCTGGGCATCTGGCCCGTTCAGTGGACGCCGCAGACGTCGAGCGCGAGGAGAGCGAGGGTGCGTGCGGCGGTCGCGACGTCGGCCAATGGCACCAATTCCTCCGGACCGTGGGCCAGTCGGGCGTCTCCGGGTCCGTACTGCAGCGTCGGAATGCCCGCGAGGCCGGTGAGCAGGCGGAGATCACTGCCGTAGGGGGCGCCGTAGACGTCCGGCGGGCGACCGCGGGCGGCAACGCGGTGAGCGGCCCGCACCCGGTCCACGAGGTCGCTGTCGGCCGGGATGCGGCCCGATGCGAACTGCCCGCCCCACCACTCGACCTCGACGGGGTGGTCGCGCAGCCAAGGGTCGCGCTCGCAGGCGCCGCCGACGGCGTCTTCGAGATCGGCGCGGGCGTGGTGGGTCGACTCGCCGATGGCCACGCCGAGCCGCCCCTCCGCCACGAGCAGGTCGGGGACCGACGACGCCCAGTCGCCGGCTCGGACCCGACCGATCGACAGGGGATGGGCGAGCGGCCATCGGGCGACGAGCGGGTCGACCGATGCGTGGCGGCGGCGTTCGAGGTCGGCTAGCGCCTGCGAGACCGGCCAGAACATGTCGATCGCGCTCACGCCCTCGGTGCGCCGGGCGGCGTGCGTGGCCCGACCCTGGATGCGCAGGCGGAAGGTGAGCGCCCCCGAGTTCGCCGGCACCACGTCGAGCTCCGTCGGCTCGGGGATCACGCATGCGTCCGCCCGCCACCCGCGCTGGAGCGTGGCGAACGTGCCGAGACCGCCGTCCTCCTCCCCCTGCACCGACGCCAGCACGACGTCCCCCCGCAGGCGGACCCCGGCCACGCGCAGCGCCCGGATCGCCCACAGCGACGCGATCAGGCCGGCCTTCATGTCGCAACTGCCCCGGCCATGGAGACAGCCGTCGCGGATGTCGGCGGAGTAAGGCGGGGCAGCCCACGCGTCCGGATCGCCCACCGGCACGACGTCGACGTGCCCGTTCAGCATCAGGGTCGGCCCGTCGCCGGCACCGGGCAACCGGCCGACGAGGCCCCACGCCTCGCTCCGGTCGACCTCCATGCCGGGGAAGTCGGGATGGGCGGTCACCGCCGGGAGGTCGATCGGCCAGTGGTCGACGTCCAGCCCGGCATCGGCTAGACGCCCGGCGACGTGGCCTTGGGCGTCGTTCTCGGCATCGGTGCCGCTTACGCTCGGGATCCTCACGAGCGTCGCCAACTCGTCCAGGAGCGGGTCGGTCAGCTCGGCTACGGCATCGAGCACCTGCGCCACCGGATCGGCCACCGCACCACCTCTCGGAAGGGGGTCTAGCCGATCCACGCGTGGGTCGGGCTCACCTCTGTCTGATCGTTACGTCGAGATTGAGCCCCAACCCGGGCGCGATCTACGACTCCTAGGGCGGCGCAGCGCCCGGTGAGCTCATGTAGGTCGCCAACTCCTCGAGGGTGACGAGCCCGTCACCGTCCGCGTCCATCATTTCGATGGCCTTGGCCGCGGTCTCGTCGGTGAAGTTGACGCCCAGGCTGCCCATGAGCTCCTTGAACTCCCCCGCCGACACGCGGCCGTCGCCGTCCTTGTCCAGCATCGCAAAGCTGGTTGCGTACCTCTCGGTGTCCACCATCGTCATGAGCCTCCCCGGCACGGCTACGGAGCTGTGGCATTGGTACCCACGTGGACTCGGTCCAACCGTCGGTGATCACGCCCGGCCGCATCGACGTGGGTCGACGGCAGGACAACACCGCCGGCGCGTGGAGCATGGCAGCGTCAACTCGTGTCGCCGGCTTCGCCCTCGATGCGGCGGCGGAGGCGGTCCGTCTCCTCGGACGGCTCGACGTCGAGCTCGGCCAGGGCGGCCAGCGCCCGGTCGAGCGTGCGGCGGGCCGCGGCGCGGTCGCCGCGGGCCAGTGCCACCGAGACCAGCACGGCATAGGCGTCCTCGGCCCAGGGGTCGACCTCGATCGCCCGCCCGACGACGCGTTCAGCGTCGTTCACGTCGCCCCGGGCGACCAGCAGCTCGCCGGCCCGGGTCGCCGCGGCCACGAAGCGGCCCCGGAAGCGCTCTCGCTCGAGCGCGATCCAGTCGGCGTCGGCGACGCCCTCGTACGCCTCGCCCCGGTACAGCGCGACCGCCGCCAGGTTGTGCTCGAGCGCCAACGATGGTGTGCCATCGGCCTCGGCCTTCGCGGCGGCGTCGACGTTGTCGTCGAACCGGTCGGCGTCGATGTCCAGCCATTCGCTGGTGACGAGCGTGACGGACTGGCCGTCGACACGGACGTGGTACGCGGGCTCACGCGCCGAGCGCCAGGGCTCGAGCACCCGGAGCAGGTACGTCATCGTGACGCGCAGGTTGTTCGCCGCCGCCCGCTCGCCCAGGTCAGGCCAGAGCGCCGCCATGATCGCCGCGCGGCTGGTCGTGCGGTGTCCGACCAGGAATGCGAGCAAAGCCCGCATCCGCTCTCGCCTCAGGTCGCCGCCGGTGACGGGCTCACCATTCCGCGTTACCGCGAGGGGTCCGAGCACGGCGATCTCGGTGCGATCTGCCGGCGGGGCCGGCACGGCGGCCAGCAGGGACTTGGCGTGCCTGGCTCGGTTCGTACGCGTCGCCGCTTCGGCGCGCATGGCCTCGCGCCCCAGCGGCCCGAGGGCCTCGAGCAACGTCGTGCCCTCGGGCCGGCCGGCGGCCTCGAGGCCGAGCGCCAGCTCGACGGCGAACCGGTGGTGGAGACCGGCACGGACGCGCCCCACGTCGCGGAGGTCGAGGTCGCGTAGGGCCGGGTGCAGCTTGCCGCCGGCGCGGGCTCCGGTGCCGGCGCAACCCGACCCTTCCCTCAGCGCGACCACCGCGCGGGCGAGCGTGCGCGCGTCGGCGACGTGAGCCCGCAGCTCGGCCGCCTCCCAGCGACCGCGAGCCGAGGGGACGAGCACATAGGTCAGCGCCAGACCGCGCCGCCACGAGCGCCGATTGATGCCGCTGTCCAGGCCGTGGGTCGCGATCGCCCGCTCCAGCACATCGGCGGCTGCGGGTTCGTCACCGGTCGTCACGAACATGGCCGCTTCCGCCAGCGCGAGACGGGCGGCTTGGCCGAAGTCGGCATCCCCTTCCTTGCGCCGCACGCGAGCCACGAGGTCCCGTGCCTGGTCGACGTCGCCGACCCAGGCGACCACGAACGCGGCCTCCGCCGCGCTCACCAGCTCGAACTGGAGGACGCCGGCGGCCTCGAAGCGGTCGATGATCGGTGGCACAGCGGTGACCACTTCGTCGACCTCTCCCAACGCCCAGCGGGCCTGGAGGTGGGCGCCCTCGATCGCGAGCTGGAGCGCCGGGTCGGGGGTCGCGGGGATGGCGTCGATGACGGTGACCGCCTCCTCCGCCCGGCCACCGCCGGCCAGCGTGGTGGCCCGCAGCCAGCCGGCCATCGCCGCCCAGGTGTCGTCGAACACGCCGTGCTCGATGGCATCGAGCTTGGCGAGCACATCGTCGTCGCCCGCCACGATGTCGGCGACCACCGCCTCGCCGAGGCCAGCCACGGCCCGGCCGAGGGGGTGACCCTCGGCGCCGAGGGCCGCCAGCCGGGGCAGCACCTCGGCCAGCAGGCTGCCGTCTCCTCGCCACCAGGCAACCTCGCCGAGCAACGCCAGGGCGCTCACCTCACCGTCGGGGTCCTCCACCTCGCGACACCTGCGGATGGCCGTCCGCAGCGGTTCGGTCGCCTCGGCCGGCGTCAGCACGGCGGCCCGGACCGCCGCGGCGAGCGCAGCGCCCGGGCTGTCCCGCACGCCCTCGGGGAGGTCGGCGAGCCAGCGGTCGAGCTGACGGCCTGGGGGCCGATCGGCGCCGAGGCAGGCGGCCCGCAGGACCTCCGGCACGACGTCGACCAGGCCGGCCTCGCGGGCGAGGGTCAGGGCTGCGTCGTAGCGGTTCCTGCCGACCAGATGGTCGACGGCCCGGCGACGCATGGACGCCCGCTCGTCGTCGGCCAAGGCCAGCGCCGGCACGCCGCGCCAGAGCGCGTGCGGCACCCGCCACCCGTCGGCGCCGCGGGCGACGAGCGGCACGCCATCGAGGCCGCCGGCCAGATCGACCGGCGTTCCGAGCGCGGCGGCCGCCAGGCCGTCGTCAGCGCCGCCGAGATCGCTCAGCACCGCCAGCACGTGGCGCCGCTCGGGTCCCAGGGGCTCGAGGACGTCCTCCCAGAGGTAGTCACCTGCCATGTCGTCCCCGACGCTGGCGGCCAGCTCGGCCATCGCCGGCCAGCCGCCGGCGTCGTCGAGCCGCCGGACGGCAAGGCCCCGGCCGGCGGCGAACTCGGCCAGCTCGTTCTCCGTGAAGCGCAGGTCGTCCTCGGCCACGCCCAGCACCGCACCTTGGGTGGCGAGGCGGGCGAGGGGCACGGCCGGCGACGAACGGCTGGCCAGCAGGACGTGACCATTGGCGGGCAGGGCGTCGACCAGGGCGATCAGCCAGGTCGCGCCCGGCGAGCCCGGCGGGAGCCACTGCGCGTCGTCGACCACCAGGCACACCGGGGTGGGGGCCCGCCGCCACACGGCGTCGGCCACCGTCGCCGGACCGGGTAGGTCGTCCACCGGTCCCGTGAGCGCGCCCGGGCCGTTGTCGCCCGCCTCCGCGCTGACCGCGGCCAGCACGTCGCGGGCCAGGGTCACGCCGTCGGCGTCAACCTGTTCGAGGCCGATCCAGACGTCCTCGCCCCGGGGCGCAAGCCTGTTCTCGGCGACCGCCTGCGCCAGCAGCGTCGTCTTGCCCATGCCCGGCCCGCCCACCACGGAGGTGACCCGGTGCTCCCAGCGGCCGAGGAGGGTGACCAGCAGCCGCGGCCGTGTCAGCGAACCAGGTCGCGGCTCTGGTGGCTCGAACCGGAACGAGCGGGGCATGTGTCCCGACACCCTAAGTCGGCGGCGCCGGTCCGGCTCGCGATCGCGGCCCGGCTCGCTTCGCGCTCGCTAATTCGCCTCCGCCACGCTGTCAGTCCCCAGCGGAGGCACCGGGGGCCGCAACACGGGCGATTGCCGGCCCCCGGGCTTCCGCGCTCCGCGCTGCGGATTGGATCGAGGCCGGCCCGTCCCCTCGACCAGGGCCTGTGGTTGACTCGGTGGCAGATGGGCGTGACACCGATGGGGGAGAGGTACCGGCGGCCGGACTGGGTGAGGCGGGTGAACGCGATGGGCTCCGCCTCGGGCGGCCCCCGTCTCCTGGTACCCATCGAGCCCGAGGAGCTGATCGAGCAGGCGCGGGCGTCCACGGGCATCGCCGATCCGGGTGACCTGGGTGACGGCGACTGGGAGGCCCGCCTGCGCACCCTGGTCGACGCCGTCAACCGCAGTGACCTGCACGTGGTCGGCCGGCTCATGACCAGGGAGGAGCTGCTGCGTTGCCTGCGCACCCGGTTGCTCGTCGGCGAGCGGCGGCGCCGCGAGCCGTCGATCGCCGACGAGGTGATCGACGCGCCGGTGATCGTCACCGGGCCGGCGCGCTCCGGGACCACGATCCTGTTCGAGCTGCTGGGGCTCGATCCCGGCCTCCGCACCCCCACGGCGACGGACGTCATCCACCCCGTGCTGCCGGCCGGTACCGGCGAGGACGAGCGGCGGGCGATGACCGAGGCCGAGCAGGAGCTGTGGGCCGACGTTCAGCCGGAGTTCGCCGCCATGCACGAGCTGCGGACGGACCTGCCCGTGGAGTGCATCACCATCTGTGCGCCGTCGTTCGCCGGCAGCCACTGGTCGATGGTGCTGGCCGACCAGGGCGACTGGCAGCCCGACGTCACCGCCGACCTGGCGTTCCACCGGGTCCTGCTCCAGACGGTGCAGCACGGGCGACCGGCCCAGCGGTGGCTGCTCAAGACGCCGGGATACGTGTTCATGCTGGACGATTTGCTCGCTGCGTATCCCGACGCCTGCATCGTGCTGACGCACCGTGACCCGGCGCGCACCATGCCGTCAACCGCGAGCACCGCAGCGATGGTCCGGTGGCTGCGCACCGACTGCGTCGACCTCGATGTCCTCTCGGCCCTGATCGGCGCACTGTTCGGTGACGCCCTCAACACGATCGCCCGCCGACGCCGCGACGGGTCGTTGCCCGGCACCTACGGCGACGTCCGGTTCGCCGACCTGATGGACGAACCCGTGGCCGCGATCGCCGGCGCGTACGAGGCGATCGGGCGCGAGCTGACCGACGGGCATCGCGAGGCCATCACCCGCTACTTGGCGGCCAAGCCCCGCGGCCAGCACGGCACGCACCACTACACGGCCGAGGACTGGGGGTTCGACGCCGCCGCGCTGCGCGCCGACCTTGCCGACTACATGGACAGCTTCGCGGTGCCGGTCGAACCCTCGTGAGCCCGCGGAATCCGGCGGCGGTCAGGCGAGGGAGTCGATGGGAACGACGTCGGCGACGGGTGTGTCGATCGGGCCGTCGGGGAGCATGAACCGCCAGAACACCAGCCCGAACGGGCGTCCCTCGGTAGATAGCCAGTTGGGGACGCCGGGATCGCGGTGGGCGATGACGATGGTCACGGTGCCGTCCGGGTCGGCGATCGCCTGGGCGCGGTTGAGGCTCACACGTTGGCGCAGGTAGTCGAAGGTCTGGAGTTGGCGGTTCCACAGCGACACGTTGGCGCATCGGCAGCGTGGCCAGTGGACCCGCATCACCAGCGCATCGTCGGGGCCGAGGAGATAGGGCGCCATGCTGTACGCGGCGTCGGCCGCAGCCAGCGCGTGGGCGCCCGGGTGCGCGGGCGGCGGAAACACGTGCGGCACCCGTGACACGAACGGCGGGGCGTCGCCCTCGCCCGGCTTGGGAATCGTGTCGAGGGTGCGGCTCCGAACGAACGTGGCCATGCGGTGGAGCGCCGCTGCGACCGAGCCGTCCGTCGGCGCCGCCGGGGCCGGGGGAACCTCGCCGTCGACCAGCCCGATGGTCAGGCCCAGGTCAGGGACGGGTGGGATGTGGGGAGACCGGGCGCCTTCCCAATAGTGCCGCACCGTGATGCGGGAGGCGTCCGGCGGGAGGGCCAGCCACCCCCCGTCCCGGGCCGGACCGCCGACCGTGATCTCGAACGAACCGTCGTCCGCCACGTCGAATCCGGCGTCGTTCAGCGATCCCACGGTTCCCGACGGGAAGGCGCCGTCGGCGGCGCCGGCCTCAACCGTGAACGACACGTAGACCGCGCCGGCCATCCGACCCCGCACGTGGTACGTGCCCGCCGGATGGACCGGCGCGTCGTGGTAGCGAGCGTCGGCATTGTCGCCGAGCGCCTTCCGCCACGGCGTGACGATGGCACGGAACACGGGGTGCGCGGCGTCGTCCTCGAACTGGGTCTCGAGGCCGATGGCCAGGAGGTGGGTCACCACGCGGAGACCCTCGGCCACGTCGACGGGGTCGGTCAGACCCCAGTCGGGCCCGGCGAAGCGGTCGCCGACGGTCCGCAGCGTGGCGAGCAGCTCGTCGAAGGCGGCTCGGCTATCCGACATCGGACCTCCCACGCGTCGACGGCGACCTGATCGCCGAGGTACATCAACCGGAACCCCGCGGCCCGGGTCGGCGCATCGGCAGCCGACCCAGGAGGCGAACAGTCTGGCGGACCTGATCCACGTACTGCTCGCAGCCATCACAGCCCGCCAGGTGAGCCACGACCCGGCGGTGGCTGCCCGGGTCGAGGCCACCCTCGAGGTAATCGGAGGCGAGCTCGACGACCGCGCGGCATTCGAGGGCGGTCATGGGTCAGGCCGCCAGCGCGCCAACGGCCGGGACGCGCTCGGCGTCCACAGCGGCCTCGCCGGAGTCATCGTCGTCGGCCGGCATCTCGTTGCGCTCCCCGCGCACGACCTTGACCAGCACCGCCGCCGCGACCACGGCGACTGCCGTGATCATCCATGCCGCCGTGGCGACGCCGTGGGTCTTGCTCACCTGGCCGAACACCAGGGAGAACGGCAGGAAGGTGACCCACGACAAGGCCCCGACACCCGACACCACGCCGGAGCGGATCGTCGACGGGACGGCGTCGTGGAGCACCCGGGAGACGTAGATGCTCATGGTGACGACGACAAGCGCCACCGCGAACTGGGCCACGGTCACGACGAGGAGGTTCCGACTTGCGGTGAGCACCCAGCTCGCCAGCGTCAGCACTGCGATCGTGACGGTCACCGTCGGGGGCCGATCGAACCGCACCCGACCGGCGAGCAGGCCGCCCAGGCCCAGGGTCGACACCAGGCCGGCCCAGAACGGCCCGTACAGACCCGGTGCCGTCCCCGAGGCGACTAGCCACAGCGGCCCGAACTCGAAGATCACCTGCAGCATGAGCGCAGTGAGGGCGGTCAGAACGATGGCCGGGAGCAACTCTCGGCGCCGGGTGATCGTGCGGTAGGTCACCGCGATGTGGCTGCGCAGCGACGTCGGCTCCTCGGCCTTGTGGAGCTGGGGCTCGTCGAATCGCAGCAGCGCGACGATCGAGGCGAGGGCGAACGGCACGGTCAGGAAGTACGTCAGTCGGGGCGTCGCAAGCCCCGCCAGCACGCCACCGGCGAGCGAGCTGGCGACCAGGGTGGCGCTCTCCACGAACCGCACCCGGCCGATCCGGGCCTCGAACCCGTCGCTGTCGCCGGTCTCCTCGAGCAAGGTGTCATAGACGGCCGCCTCCATCGTGCCCGAGTACATGGCGAAGTAGACCGCGAGGAACAGGGCGCTGACGATGTAGAGCGGGACGTTGTGGCTGAGGCCACCGACCAACGACGTCAGCATCAGCGCCGTGCTCGCCACGATCAGGACGCCCCGGCGGCTCCAGCGGTCGGCCAGGATGCCCGAGGGGATCTCGACCAGCGGCACGAGCGCCGCGTAGGCCGCCGCCATGACACCGACCGTGGCGGCGTCGAAGCCGATCTCGTTCATGAACAGCTTCTCGACCGGCACCCAGAGCATGAAGCCCTGGAGCGCCACCGCGACCTGCAGCGGCAGCAACCGCCGCCGCACGGATGCGTTGACCGAAGGCTTGACGGTTGTGTCGACCATGACCCTGCAGAGTCACCATCGGCCGAGGCGTTACGCGCCCAGCAGTCCCGACTGGCGGGTGGATCAGCCGGGCGGCTCCCGGAAGGCCGCCAGCAGGGCGTTGCGGGCCTCTTCGGTCAGCTTGACGTCGGCCGGTGAGGTCCCCAGGGTCGCGATCGTCTGCTTCATCTGATCGACGTAGCCGGTGCAGCCGTCACAACCGGCGAGATGGTCGGCGACCCGACGCTCGGTCTCGTCGTCGAGGGCGCCGTCGAGGTGGTCCGTGACCAGCTCCACCAGCTCGTCGCAGTTCAGGTCCGCCACTGGCTCACCTCAGTTCCGACGTCGGATGCCGACGCCTCGAAGTACTCCTCCAGCTTGCCGCGCACGAACGCCCGTGCGCGGTGGAGCAGCACCCGCTGGTTGGCCGCCGATATCTCGAGGATCGAGCAGACCTCGTCCGAGCTGTATCCCTCCACGTCGCGAAGCGTGATGACGACCCGCTGGCGCTCGGGCAGCTCGGCCAGCGCCGCCTCGACCCGCGCGTGGACCTCGCCGGCCAGCATGTCCTGCTCGGGCGACGGCCAGGGCGCGGGGAACTCGAGCCAGTGTCCGGGAAACCGGTCGCCCGGCCCGCCGAACCGCGCCGGATCGACGGTGGGCGCGTCGTCCTCGCCGGCGACCGGGCTCCACGAGATCTGGCGCCCCTCGCGCAGCGCCCGCCGCTTCGCAGTGTTCACCAGGATCCGGTACACCCAGGTCTTGAGCGACGACCGGCCCTCGAACCTCGCGACGCCCTGGATGACCGCGAGCCACGCGTCCTGCACGACCTCGTCGGCTGAGGCGTACGTCGACACGATGGAGCGGGCCACACGCGCCATGCCGCCCGACCAGGCGTCGAGGACGAGCGCAAAGGCGGCGTCGTCCCTGGCACGCAGGCGGGCGACCAGCTCGGGGTCGGTGGGCAGTTCGGCTTGCTCGCGCATCGGTAGGACCACGATGTCACGCGCCTGTGCGAACTACGGAACGAGTTCCGGAGGGCACTCTATGCTCATGGGCAGTCGGAGGGGGTATCGGCCATGGCGCATAGACCACTCGTGCTCCTACTGGTCCTCGGCTTGGCGGCCGCGACCCTCGGCGTAGCCGGTACGGCGACGCCGGCGGCGGCGGAGCCAGCGACCGTGACCGTCGCAGGGAGCTTCCAGCAGGAGTTGGGCTGCCCCGGGGACTGGCAGCCGGAGTGCGCGGCCACGCATCTGACGCTCGACCCCGACGACGGGGTGTGGCAGGGCAGCTTCCCGCTCCCTGGCGGGAACTGGGAGTACAAGGCGGCACTCGACGGCACCTGGGCCGAGAACTACGGCGCCGGCGCCGTGCGGGACGGTCCGAACATCGGCCTGTCTCTCGCCGCCCCGAGCCAAGTCAAGTTCTTCTACGACGACGAGACCCACTGGGCCACCGACAACCGGACGTCGGTCATCGCCACCGCGCCCGGCAGCTTCCAGAGCGAGCTGGGCTGCGCCAACGACTGGGACCCGGGCTGCCTGCAGTCGTGGCTGCAGGACCCCGACGGCGACGGCGTCGGGCGCTTCTCGACGTCATCGCTGCCGCCCGGCAGCTACGAGGCGAAGGTGGCGATCGACGAGACCTGGGACGTGAACTACGGGGCCGGTGGCGTCCGCGACGGCGCCAACATCCCGTTCACGGTCGGGAGTGTCGGCGACGTCGTCACGCTCAGCTACGACCAGGCCAGCCACGTCCTCGACATAGCGGTGACGCCGGCGATGCCGGTCGACGACGCGGCCCTCGTGCGCGAGCCCGTGCGCCACCCGTTCGTCGACGAGGTCCTGTACTTCGCCATGCCCGACCGGTTCAACGACGGCAATCTCAGGAACAACTGCGGTGACTTCGCGGGTGCCTGCATCGCGGGCGACACGCAGGAGAACGTGCTGGCGCACGGCTACCTGCCCGACCAGAAGGGCTATTACCACGGCGGCGACCTCGAGGGCCTGAGGCGCAAGCTGCCCTACTTGCAGGGCCTCGGCACGACCGCCATCTGGGTGGGGCCGATCTTCACCAACAAGCCGACCCAATCGGACACGACCGACCTGTACGGGCACTCCGCCGGCTACCACGGCTACTGGATCGAAGACTTCCTGCATGTCGACCCCCATCTCGGCACGAATGCAGAGTTCGCTCGCCTGGTCGACGAGGCCCACGAGCGCGGCATGAAGGTGGTGATGGACATCGTCACCAACCACACCGCCGACGTCATCCAACTCGAGGGCAACGCGGGCTACCGCAACAAGCGCGACTTCCCCTACCGGGACGTCGCCGGGCGGCCATTCGACGACTCCGACTTCGCCTACTCGGGCCAGCCCGACTACTCGTTCCCCGAGGTGAACGCGACCTCGTTCCCCTACGCCGCAACGGTGCCGCCGGACGAGGCGAACGTGAAGAACCCCGCCTGGCTCAACGACCCGCTGCTGTACCACAACCGGGGGAACACGAGCTTCACGGGCGAGAACTCGCTGTACGGCGACTTCTTCGGTCTCGACGACCTGTGGACCGAGCGCCGCGAGGTGGTCGAGGGGATGGTCGACATCTACTCGTTCTGGATCGACGAGTTCGGGGTCGACGGGTTCCGCATCGACACCACCAAGCACGTGAACATGGAGTTCTGGCAGAAGTTCGGCCCGGACATCCTCGCCGCGGCCGAAGCGCGGGGCATCGACGACTTCTTCGCCTTCGGCGAGGTGTTCGACCAGCAGTTCGGCCCACCGTTCATGAGCGAGTTCTCGACCAGGGGCCGGCTGCAGTCGACGATCGACTTCGGCTTCCAACTGGCGGCGCGGGGCTTCGCGTCCCAAAGCGCACCGACCGATGGACTGCGCGACTTCTTCGCGCTGGACGACTACTACACCGACGCCGACAGCAACGCCTATGCCATGCCCACGTTCCTCGGGAACCACGACATGGGGCGCATCGGCTACTTCCTGCAGCGTGTCGACGAGCCCGGCGCCGCCGACGCCGAGCTGCTGGCCCGCTCCCGGCTCGCGCACGCCCTCATGTTCCTCTCGCGGGGCCAGCCGGTCGTGTACTACGGCGACGAGCAGGGCTTCGTGGGCGACGGTGGCGACAAGGACGCCCGCGAGGACATGTTCGCCAACACCGTGCCGTCGTACGCCGACAACGACCTGATCGGCACCGACGAGACCTCGGCCGACGACAACTTCGACCGCGACCACCCGCTCTACGGCACGATCAGCGAGCTCTCCAAGCTCTCCCGCCAGCACCCGGCCCTGCGTTCCGGGGCGCAGATCCACCGCGTCAGTTCCGCCGGGCCGGGCGTCTACGCCTTCTCGCGGATCGACCGCGACCAGCGTGTCGAGTACGTGATCGCCCTGAACAACAGTGAGGCGGCGGCCACTGCCGACGTGCCGACGTACTCGCCCGCCGGGGCCCAGTACAAGCTCGTGTCCGAGAAGCTGCCCGGCAACGAGGGCCTGCCGAAGACGACCCGCACCAACGCCGACGGGGCCCTCGGCCTCACCGTTCCGGCCCTCGGGGTCGTCATCTACCAGGCCAAGCAGCCGACGCCGGCCAGCGACGCCTCGCCCGGCATCACCATCACCAGCCTCGAGCACGGCGACACCGCGGTGCTGGGCACCAACACCTGGGACGGCCACCAGGTCGCCGACCGGGTCGAGGTAGCCGCCGAGCTCGACCAGGATGCGTACGCCGAGGTGACCTTCGCCGTGCGCGAGGGGTCCGGCGACTACGTGCCGATCGGTACCGACGACAACCCGCCGTACCGGGTCTTCTACGATGCCAGCCACCTGCGCGGCCACGAGGACACCAGGCTGTCGTTCCGGGCCATCGTCAGCGACCTTTCGGGTCACCTCGCGGCCGACGAGGTGGTCAACGTCGGCGTCGAGTTCCCGGAGGCCGCCGCGCCGAGGACGCCCTACGCCGTCGTCCACTACGCCCGCCCGGCCGGTGACTACGGGGACCACACGACCGGCAACGCCAACGACTTCTGGGGCCTGCACCTGTGGGGCGATGCCATCGACGTGTCGGAGGCGACCGACTGGACGACACCGAAGCCGTTCCTGGGCGAGGACGAGTACGGGCGGTTCGCGTTCGTCAAGCTCGCCGACGACACCAAGCCGGTCAACTTCATCGTCCATCGGGGCGACACCAAGGATCCCGACAACAGCCCCGACCGGAGCTTCGACCCGGGCACGACGCCGGAGATCTGGCTGCGCCAGGGCGACGCGACGATCTACACGTCCCAGGCCGCGGCCCAAGGCCACGCCACCGTTCACTACGCCTGCACCGACTGCTCGGGCGTGACTATCGATGCGTCCAGCGCTGCGGGCCCCATCAGGACCAACGACCCGCCTGACGCAACGGACGACTACGGCGCCGTGTTCATGCTGGCGCCGCCCGACCTGGCGTCGCCGCTGACGGTCACCATCCGCAACGCGGGCACCGTCGACATCGATGCCCAGACCTTCACGCCCACCGAGACGCCGACGGCCTGGTTCCAGCCCGGCGAGCAGGTGGTCCACCAGTCCCGGGGAGCGGCCGAGGACTTCGCGACCATCCACTACCGACGCCCGGTCGGCGACTACGGCGATCCCACCAGCTCGGACTTCAACGACTTCTGGGGCCTGCACGTGTGGACGGGTGCCGCAACGGAACCACCATGGACCGACCCGGTGCGGCCGATCGGCCAGGACGTGTTCGGCATCGAGTTCCGGATCGATCTCAGCGACGGGGCCGACCAGCTCGCCTACATCCTCCACCGCGGCGACACCAAGGACCCGGGTCCCGACCAGTTCCTCGTGTTCGACACCTACGGCCACGAGGTCTGGCAGCTCCAAGGCGCCGATCCCGAGAAGCCCTACGTGGCGCCGCCCGCGGCCATGGCCGCCGGCCCTTGACGCCGGCGTGTTCTTCGAACAGTTCTACCTGCAGGGCCTGGGCCACGCCTCCTACCTGGTCGGGTCGGAGGAGACGGGTGAGGCACTGCTGTTCGACCCCCAGCGGGACGTCTCGGCCTACTTCGACGTCGCGCGGGACCACGGCCTGCGGATCCGTCACGCGCTCGACTCGCACGGCCACAACGACTACCTCTCGGGCCTGACCGAGGTGGCCGAGCGCGCGGACGTGGAGCTGCTCGCATCTGCCTTCGCCGACGTGGGCTTCGAGCATCGGGCGCTTCGCGACGGCGAGCAGTTCGAGCTCGGCGAGGTCGGCTTCGAGGTGCTGCACACCCCCGGCCACACGCCCGAGCACATCAGCCTGGTCCTGTACGACCGGTCGGCGTCGGCGGACGCGCCCGCCATGTTGCTGTCGGGTGGGGCGTTGCTCGTCGGCGACCTGGCCCGCCCCGACCTGCTCGGCGGGCGCGATCAGGCCCAGGCGGCGGCCCGGGAGTTCTGCCGCACGATCCAGACGAAGATCCTCGAGCTGCCGGACCACATCGAGGTGTTCCCCACCCACGTGGCCGGGTCGCTGTGCGGCGGCAACATCGGCAGCCGCCTGTCCACGACCGTCGGCTACGAGCGGCGGACGAACGAGATCCTGGCCACGGTCTCGTCCAAGCCCGAGTTCGTCGAGCAGTGCCTGCGCCTCGACAACCTGCCGGCGGTGCCGCCCTACTGGAGGCGGATGCGACGCCAGAACCTCGCCGGCGTCGCCGCCCTCGGCGTGCTCCGAGAGCCACCCGCGCTCGGTCCCGACGCGGTCCGGCGAGCTGCGCTCGATGGCGCCGTCGTGCTCGACACGCGCCCGCCCGAGGCATTCGGCGGCGCCCACATTCCGGGCGCGCTGAACGTGGGGCAGGGCGCCTCATTCCCCACCTGGGCCGGGACGGTCCTCGACGAGGACGCCGCCGTGGTGCTGGTCCTCGACTCACCGGCAGACCTGTGGCCCGTCAACTGGGACCTGCTGCGCATCGGCTACGAGCTGCCGGTGGGATGGCTGGCGGGCGGGATGCTGGCCTGGCGCACCGCCGCCCTGGATCTCGACCGGCTCCCCCAGATCACCGTCCACGAGCTCCAGCGCCGCCTCTCCGCCGGCGACGTCGACCTGCTCGACGTCCGCCAGCCGGGCGAATGGGCAGACGGCCATGTCGAGGGCGCCACATTCATCACCGGAGCCGAGCTGCCCCAACGGCTGGCCGACGTCCCCCGCACGGGCCGAACCGTGGCCGTGGCGTGCGGATCCGGCTACCGGTCCTCCGTATCGGCCAGCGTCCTCGACGCCCACACCGACCTCGACGTCGTCAACGTCCTGGGTGGCATGAGCGCCTGGAAGGCGGCCGGCTACCCGATGACCGCCGAGTGATTCGAGCACGGACGTAGCACCAGGCAATCCAGAGCGCGACCGCCGACCGGCTGGCCGCCAGGTCCTCGGCGGCCCTGCGAGCGGGGGCCGGACGGCGCCGTGCCGGCCGGCACCGATAACGCCACTCTCCGTCGACCACCGCACACTTGCTCGGTGAGGATGACCGGCCAGGGTCGCGTCATCGCGCGGTCTGCGCTTCGACGTGGGCAGTGAGCTTCTCGAAGGCCATCGTCCAACCGGTCGCACCCGGGGATCCGGCGGGGATGCCGGCGTGGGTCATCACCATCTTCGTGCGGCCACCGAGGTCCTCGAGTTCGACGCGAACTTCGGTCGTCATCGGGTGCCCCTCGGGCATGCCCATGTCCGAGGGAGATGACACGTTGCCCATCTCGTCGGACATGGATTCGGTGTAGACGAGCCGTTCATTTTCGACGACCTCGAGGTACTCACCGGTAAACCACATCAGCGTCGGGCCGTTCGGGGTGTCCGCCTCCATGCACAGGAGGCGGGTGCCGCCGACGCGCACGTCCATCTTGGCGACGGGGATGGTGGCGCCTTTGGGGCCGTACCACGCCTTGAAGTGTTCCGGGTCGGTCCACATCTGCCAGATGAGATCAACCGGGGCATCGAAGCAGCGTTCGATCACCACCGCGTCCTGGGGGACGTTGTCGTCAGGCATCGTGTTCGCCAGCCTTTCGTCGCGGTCGGAGTTGTTTGACGTAGTCATCCATCCGGTCGAAGCGGGCCTCCCAGATGGGCCGGTACTGCTCTGCCCAGGTCGAGACCTCCTCGAGTGGCGCGGTGTCGAGGGCACAGGGGCGGTACTGGGCCCGTCGACCCCGGACGACCAATCCCGCCCGTACCAGCACCTTGATGTGCTTCGAAACGGCCGGAAGGGTCATCGCAAACGGCTCGGCGAGCTCGTTGACGGTCGCATCACCGTCGGCAAGACGGGCCAGGATCGCGCGCCGCGTCGCGTTGGCCAGAGCCGCGAAGGTCTCGTCGAGCTGGTCCTCGTCGATGGCCATCGTCATGGTCGGTCCATACTTTCCCAGGTAGCTAATTAACCAACAAGGAAAGTACCAGCGGCGTTCAATTGCAGTCAACCCGTGGGGACCTTCACGTTCCCTGTCACAGCCGATTCACCCACGCCGGGTGAGGCGGCCGCACCCCGGTCGACCACGCTGGACCCGTGGCCTCCGCCATTGCGCACGAGCCCACGGCGGCATGCAGCGCCGCCCGCACGGTGCAGCCGGCATGAGCTCGACGGAAGCGCCGGGGACGGGGGCGGAGGGGGGTGCGGCGACGGATCCCGACGCGGCGCGCTACCGGTCGGTGGCCCGCCGGCTGTACGAGATCGCCAAGCCGATCCGCGTGTTGGCGGCACTGCGCTGGCCGGCCTCGGTGCGCGAGGCGTTCCTCGCCGGAGGCGCCGACACGCTCCCGGCCGTCGACTACCCACGGTTCGACGAGCAGCCGATCGTCGACGCCGTGCGTGAGGTCCGACGGTCGATCTACCCGGGAGGGCTCGTGGACGACTGGCTCGAGTCGGTCGCCGAGTCGATCGAGCTGACGGCCCGGATGCTGGCGGCGCGGGGCACCGAGTCGTTCCTCGCGTACAACCGGGACCTCTACGGCACGCCCCACACGCCGCTGCGCTACGACCCGACCACCCCCTACGAGCTCGCCGAGCGCGTGCACGAGGTCCTGAGCGGGCTCGACCGCATCGGCCTGTCGTTCGAGGTGCGCCGCGACCACTCCGCGCAGGACGTGGCCGACATCCTGTCGTCCGGGGTGATCGCGCACTTCGGACCCGACGACGCGCCCGCCATCAAGATCGTCGACGAGCTCTCGGCGAACGCCCTGGCCACGGCGAGCAAGATCAAGGTGCGGTCCGGGGCCCGCTTCACCGCGCGGGACGCGGCGCAATTGCTCAACCACGAGGCCTTCATCCACGTCTTGACCGCCGTGAACGGTCGGTACCAGACCGACCTGCCCATCCTGGCCATCGGGCATCCGGGAACGACCCGCACCCAGGAAGGCCTCGCCGTCTTCTCCGAGTTCGTGTCGGGCACACTCGAGCTCGACCGGTTCCGCCGCTTGGCGGATCGGGTCCTCGGAGTCCAGATGGTCATCGACGGCGCCGACTTCGTCGAGCTGTTCCGGTGGTTCGCGGACCGGTCGCCCGACCCCGAACAGGCCTTCGAGAGCACCCGCCGGATCTTCCGGGGCGGACCGGTCACCGGCGGTGCGCCGTTCACCAAGGACTGCGTGTACCTCTCCGGCTTCTTGGCGGTGAGCACGTTCATCCGGGCGGCGTTCGTCGAGGAGCGCCTTGACTGCGTGGGGACCCTGTTCGCCGGCAAGCTCGACCTCTTCGACATCCCCGCCCTGGTCGAGCTGCGCCGCCTGGGTCTGTGCCGCAGCCCGGTGCACCGCCCTCCCTGGGTCCTCGACCCAGGGTGGGCGCTCACGTGGCTGACTTACTCGACCTTCGTCTCGGCCATCGACCTGGCCGCGGTGTCCGACGCCGTCGGCCACGTCCTCGACCGAGCGCCGCAACTCGACCTCGCCGGGTGAGGACCAAGCATCACCGTGCCGACCGCGACTTGAATCTCCGGAATGGAGATCACGCGCATCGGCGAGATCACGACGGGGTGGGGCGAAAGCCTGCTCTGGGACGAGCTACGGCAGCGGCTCTACTTCGTCGACTGCGCCGCCAGGGCGTTGCACTGGCTGGATGACGGTGCCGACGAGGTGCACAGGCTTTCCGCACCGTCGATGCCCACCGGAATCGTGGCCACGACGGACGGCCGAGTGCTGGCCGCGCTCGACGACGGTCTCCACGTGGTCGACCCCGACTCGGGCGAATGGAACCTCGTCAGCCCCTACCCGAACGAGATCGGGGGGCGGTGCAACGACATGTGCGCCGACGCCGACGGCAACATCGTCACCGGGAAGTTGAACCTCGGCCCCGCCAGCGGATCCGCCTGGTGGTTCTCGACGCGGCACGGGTGGCGCATGCTCGACCCCGACATCGCCAACACCAACGGGCCGAACGCCGGCGTGATCGATGGCGTGATGACGCTGATCGTCGGCGACACATCGGCGCACTACTACGCCTACCCCTACGACCCGACGACCGGCGCGGTGGGCGAGCGACGGGTCTTCGGCGACATGACCGACCTCGAAGGTGGTCCCGACGGCGCCGCACTCGACAGCGACGGCGGCCTGTGGTGCGCGCTCTTCGGCGGGGGTCGGCTGGTGCGGTTCGCGCATGACCGCCTCGACCGCGAGGTGGCGATGCCCCTACCCAACCCCACCGATGTCGCCTTTGCAGGCCCTGGTCTCGATCGGCTCTACGTCACGTTCGTCGACGGCGGGCTCATGGCGCTCGACGGCCTCGGCGCCGTCGGGCGCATCGAGCCCCGGTGCTCGCTCTGATCAGGCTCGTCGCGGCTCACGCCCGCCAGTCGATCCAGCTGCCGTGGGGGTGGACGTAGCCGAGCACCGTTCCGTCGACGCCGCCGTCGCGGAACACGGCCAGGCCGAGCACGCTCGCCTCCACCCCCTGGTCGTCTGCCGGCGCCCCGGCGCTGGGCACGACGTCCACCACCCCCTGGACCTCGGCGCTGATCCAGGCCACGGGCCGGTCGCGCGAGGCCGCGGCGAGGGCGTCGCGGAACCCCGCACGCTGGGCGGGCGAGAGGTACGCGACCGCCTGGGTGGTGGTCACGACGGCGACGGCGCCGGGGGGCAGGCCGGCGATGGCGGGGCCGACACCGTCGACCGCGTCGCCCCGCAGCAGCGTGAGCGGCGTGCGCCGGGCCTCCTCGAGGGCGAGGCGCGTGCGCGGCAAGCGGCCCGTGTCGGGCCACACGCACGCCAGCTGCCAGCGCGCCTGGTCGTCGTCGTTGACGTCGACCGGGGCACGGTCGAGGCCGACCCGGGCGACGATCGGCGGCAGGAGTGGGGCGATCGGCGGCATGCCCCCGGCAACCCTGCACGCGATGCGGACCGGCGCATCGCCCCGTCCCGTGGTGCCCGCGGGCCCGTAGTCGAGGAGGTAACGGTCGCACAGCAGGTTGAGCCCGGCGCTGCAGCCCACGTCGAGATGGGCGAGCGGCTCGCCGAGCCGAGCAGCGACCGCGGTGAGCGCGGGGCCCAGGGTCGCAGAGCGCCCCACCTCGTTCGTGTTCACGTGCCGGGTGGCCAGGAACCGCAGCAGCGCGTCGCGCTGCCTCCGGCACAGGTCGACGAACAGCGGGCCCGGGTCGGCGTCGGATTCGCCCGCGTAGACCGCGGCCAACGGGTGATCGAGCCCGCCGAGAAGAAGGTCGTGGACGGCGGCGAGCAGCAGCACAGGGTTGTGGCCCTCGGGCGGGGCCTCGGCGACCATGTCGAGTACGGCATCGCTCTCGGCGACGGCCCGGCAGATGCCGTCGTACAGCGGGGAGTAGCCGCGACACGACGAGTCGGCGATGTAGATCCAGATGTCCGCCAACGCGTCGTGGTGGCCCACCCCTCCATGTGAGCACGCGGCCCCGCTGGGGATGCGGCACGTCGGCGCCCCCGTCACCCCGGACGGGTGATCTTCGGCCGGGTCGAGCCATGGAAGGTGTCGCGGTGTCGACGCGACCAGGCTCCCGATGAGGCTCGCCTGGCTGGCCGTCTCGGGTGTCGGGTTGGCCATTGCGGCCGCGTCCATGGGCGCGGCCCGACGGGATGACGTCCCGCGCTGGGAGGTGCGGGTGTTCCACGCCGTCAACGGCTTGCCGGGGTGGCTGTATTGGATCCTGTGGCCGCCGATGCAGCTCGGGAACCTCGTGGTCGGCACGCTCGTCGGCCTGGTCACCGCCTGGGTGGCCCGCGAGCCGGCGGTCGCCGTTGGCGTGGTCCTGGCGATGGTCCTCAAGCTCGTGACGGAGCGTGTCGTGCGGCGGGAGATGAAGGCCTACCTGGCGGTCCGCGAACGACCGGGCACGAGCCAGGACGGCGCCGTGCTCCGGGGTGGCGACGTGCCGGCGGTGGGGGCGAGCTTCCCGTCAGGGCACGTCATCCTCGTCGCCGCGATCGGCTGCGTGGTCGCTCCGATCTTGCCGGCGGCGTGGGTCTGGGCCCCGTTCCTGGTCACCGCCGTGGTCATGATCGGTCGCGTGTACGTGGGCGCGCACAACCCCCTCGACGTGACCGCCGGCTTGGGGGTGGGCCTGCTCCTCGGCGGCGTGGTGGCCGGCTTCGTCGGGTGACCCGGCGCGGAGCGTCGTTGACGTGGTCCCGGCGGCGCCGGCGTGGCTTGGGTGCCTGGGCGCACCTACGCCTTCGGAGGTTGCCACTCCGCTCCCGTCTCGTCCTGGAACGCCTTGACGGCGCGGGTGAGCGTGGGGAAGAAGCGGTCGGGCTCGATCGTCGGCGCGAGGTCGTAGCGCTCGACCTTGGTCCGGACGGGGTCCTTCATCTCCGCGAAGACGAGGCGGACGCCGCGCTCGGTCAGCTCCTCGTTCAACTCCTGGAGCATGTCGGCGGCGGTCGTGTCCACGTCCGTGATCGGCTCGGAGGCGACGATGATCCATGACGGAGGAGGCTTGGATCCGGCGAGGGCCCGCATCTGCTCCCGGAAGGTCCTCGAGTTCGCGAAGAACAGCGGCGCATCGAACCGAAAGATGATGCACCTGGGCAGCAGCTTGGCCTCCGGATAGCTGCGCACGTCGTGGTAGCCGGCGAGGCCCGGGACGCGTCCGAGAACCGTCTGGTACGGCCACCACGCTCGACGAAAGACGTTCCCGATCGACAGGGCGACGGCGAGCGCGATGCCGGGGAGAACGCCGAGCAGGACGACGCCGAGAAAGGCGGCGATACTCAGCAGGAACTCCGTCCGGCGCACCCGGTAGAGCCGGATCGTGCCGCGAACGTCCGCGAGCGACAGCGACGCCGTGATCACGACCGCAGCGAGGGTGGGCTGCGGGAGGTCACGAAGCAGGCCCGGGAAGAACAGCAGGATGAGCACGATCGCCACCGCTCCCACCAGGCCCGTCACCTGGGTCTTCGCCCCTGCCTGCTCGGCGACCGCAGTGCGTGAGCCGCTGGTGCTCACCGGGAATCCCTGGAAGAACCCCGCGGCGATGTTCGATGCGCCGATCCCGATCATCTCCCGCTGTCCGTCGATCTCGTCGCCGCTGCGAGCCGCGAACGACGACGCGGTCGAGATCGTGTCGGTGAGCGAGACGAGCGCGATCCCGAGCGCGCCGCCGAACAGCAGCCCGATGTCGGAGAAACCGACGTCGGGGAGGGTGAAGGGCGGGAAGCCCTGTGGCAGCACGCCCACGAGCGACACGCCGTGGTCGGCCAGCTCGAGGATGCCTGCCGCCACCGTCGACAGCACGACGGCGAGGAGGACGCCGGGCACCTTGGGAAGCCAGCGTTGAAGAACCACGATCAGGATGAGTCCGAACAGCCCGATCGCCAGGGATGCCGCCACCGTCTCGCCGTCCGCCAGTCCCTCGACGAACCCCGTGACGTCGTCGAGGAAGTTGTCGCCTTCGATGGAGAAGCCGAACAGTTTTGGTAGCTGGCTCACCAGGATCGTCACGGCGAGCCCGTTCATGTAACCGAGGATCGTCGGCTTCGAGATCAGGTCGGCGACGAACCCCAGCCGGGCGATGCCCGCGACTGCGGTGATGGTGCCGACGAGGAGCGCAAGGGCGGAAGCGAGGGCGATCGCTCGCTCCGGATCCCCCCGGGCGCCGGCGATCGGGAGGATGGTCGCGGCGATCATGGGCCCGAGCGAAGAATCCGGGCCCAGTACCAGGATCCTCGACGGTCCGAAGATCGCATACGCGACGAGGCAGAGAATCGAGGTGTACAGGCCCGTTATCGGAGGAAGGCCCGCGAGCTCCGCATAGGCCATCCCCTGCGGCACCAGCAGCGCGGTCAGGACGAGTCCCGCCACGATGTCCTTGCGCAGCCACGGCGCTCGGTACGACGACAGGTTGGCCAACCCCGGAGCGAAGGTGGGCGTCATCGCCGGCCGCTCCCGCAGAAGCCCACGCTCTGGGCGTCCATCGTCATGTCCCCGCAGTGGCGTCCCATCGAGTATCGGCCGGTGGACGACGCGCGCTCCTCATGCCCTTGCCTGGCCACCCTAGGTTCGGCCTGAGGCCCCCTCGTCACCCCTACCGGGTGAGACCGGCCGCGTATCGCGTTCGTGGCGCCGCCGGATCGTGACAAGCTTGTCGGGTGACCGGCAGGCGGCGGGCGAGGGCTGACCGTTGACGACGCACGATGCGCTCACGGCCTGGGGTGCGTACGACCGGGACGACCCGTTCCCGCTGTTTGCCAGCGTCCGGGAGCTCGGTGCGGTGCATGCGGTCACGCTTGCGGACGGACACGACGCCTGGCTGGTGGCCCGCTACGAGGAGGCTCGCGCCGCCCTCAACGACCCGCGGTTCTCGAAGGACATGCACGCCGCGCTGGCCCTGGGCTCGGACGTCGTCGCCGAGGGCCTTCCCGGACCGACCTTCGCGCGGCACATGCTCAGCGTCGACCCGCCCGACCACACCCGGCTGCGTCGCCTGGTCTCGGCTGCCTTCTCGCCCCGGCGGATCGAGGGGTTGCGCCCGCGGGTGCAGTCCGTCGTGGACGACCTCCTCGACGATCTCGCCGCGCTCGGGCCCGAGACCCGTGCCGATCTCGTGGCGGCGTTCGCGTTTCCGCTTCCGTTCACCGTGATCTGCGAGCTCCTCGGTGTGCCCGAGCCCGACCGGGACCCGCTGGGCCGCGGCCTGGTGGCCCTGCTGGTCCCGACGCCGACGCCGGCTGCGTATGCGCGGGCCAAGGAGGCGTCGGACGCCGTGGTGGCGATGCTGGAGGCGCTCGTGGAGGCCAAGCAGCGTGCCCCGGGCGACGACCTCGTCAGTGGGCTGCTCAGCGCCCGGGACGGCGACGAGCGCCTCGACAACCAGGAGCTGCTCTCGACGATCTTCCAGCTGATCGTCGCCGGCCACGACACCACTGCGAGCCTGATCGGCAACAGCGTGGTCGCGCTGTTCAGCAAACCGGACCAGCTGGCCCAGCTGCGTGCGGACCCCGGCAGGATTCCCGCGGCCGTGGAGGAGTGCCTCCGCTACGACGCCCCCGTCCCCCACGCGACGTTCCGGTACGCGACCGAACCGGTTGCGGTCGGGGACGTCACGATCCCGGCCGGGGCCCAGGTCATCATCTGCCTGGCGGCGGCCAACCGGGACGCCAACCGTTACGACGGCTCGGAGGCGCTCGACATCGGCCGAGCGGAGACGCGTCACCTCGCGTTCGGGCACGGCATCCACCATTGCCTCGGTGCCGCGCTGGCGCGCATGGAGGGTCAGCTGGCCCTCGCGTCGTTGCTGCGCCGGTTCCCCGAGCTCAGGCTCGCGGTGCCCGTCGGCGACCTGCATTGGGGCCATGGCGACGGGCTCGTGTTGCGGGGCCTCTCCGAGCTGCCCGTGATACCGGGCCCGGCGCTACCCCGTGGGGCGTGAGTGATGCCCAACGAGTTCGGGGCACTGTTTGCCGAGGCCCTGGCCAGGAAGGACGTTCCTGGGCTCCTCGACGTGCTCGATCCGGAGATCGATTTCCGGGGCCTGACGCCGGGCCGGTTCTGGGAAGCGCGCTCGGCGACTGAATTGGTGGACGACGTCCTGTTGGGCGCATGGTTCGAGGGCGATGATCACATCGATGCGCTCGAGGACGTGCAGCTCGGTTCGGTTGCCGATCGCGATCGGGTCGCCTACCTGCTCCGGGTCAGCAGTCCCGACGGCGTGTTCTTGGTGGAACAGCAGGCGTACTTCGGTGTCGATAACGGGCGCATCAACTGGCTGAGGATCCTCTGCTCCGGGTACCGCGCCATCGGCGATGGGAGCGCACGGTCGTGACCTACGGCGCCACACCCATCGGTAACCGCGGTGCGGATCGACGCTCCGCCGGCCGAGGTCTTCCCGTATCTCACCGACGCCGAGCTGATGGTCCGGTGGATGGGTGAGTGGGCCGAGCTGCAACCGAAGGCCGGCGGGCGGCTGGCCATCGACATCAACGGCGTCCCGATCCGAGGCGAATACCTCGTCGTCGAACCGCCGCACCGGGTCGTGTTCAGCTGGGGTGCCGCCGGCAGCGAGCTCATCGCACCAGGGTCGACAACCGTCGAGATCGTGCTGCGCTCGGACGGTGGCGGCACCCTGCTCGAGCTCGTCCACCGAGGCTTGCCCTCCGAAGAAGTCCCGCGGCACGGTATCGGCTGGGGCCACTTTCTGGAGCGGCTCGTCATCGCCGCATCCGGTGGCGAGCCCGGGCCCGATCCCTGGGGGAATTGATCGAGCGTCAACTACCGCTCCGCCCTGCGCCGGAGGATGTCGGCGGTGGCTTCGTCCGCAGGCAGGAAGGCCTCGAGATGGAGCTCGGACAGCGTGACGTCGACGGCGGTCGCGAACGATGTGAGCGTGGTGATGAGACGGAGCTCGCCCTCGTCGCTGGCCAGCCGCAGCGGGACCGCGAACCCGAGGAGGTCGGGCCCGGAGTCGACGGCGGGGAGGTAGCCCTCCAGCTCGGCCACGAAATCGTCGAGGCGGGGATCGGGGCTGCGCAACGCCCGGTTACGCAGGTTCTCGATGATGTGCCGACCCCACTCGGCCAGGTTCTCCACCCGCCGGCCCATGCCGTCCGGGTGCACAGCCAGCCGTAGCACGTTCACGGGCGGATCCAGCAGGTCGGGGGATGCCCCTTCGGTGAGCACCGCCAGGGCCGCGTTCGCGCCCACGATCTCCCCGTACGGCCGCGCCACGACGGCGGGATAGGGCATGTGGCCTTCGAGGATGCCGTCGATGGCCTTCCGCACCGGCCGGAGCGCCGGGGCATCAAGGCTCGATTCGGGGAAGACCGGGGCGTAGCCGGCCGCTGCCAACAGGCCGTTCCGTTCCCGCAGCGACAGCCCGAGCGACTCGGCCAGGCGCGCCACCATGGCCCGTCCCGGCTGCGAACGCCCCTGCTCCAGGAAGCTCATGTAGCGCTGGGTCGTGCCGGCCCGCATGGCCAGCTCCAGCTGGCTCGATCGCCGTAGCGTCCGCCAGCGGCGAAGCTCGTGTGCGAACCGATCGGGCTCGGTAACCAGGGACACGCCCGTAGTGATAGCCGACGGACCGGGCCGGAGATATTCCCTCCAGGGAATCGCTACGGCTCAGGTGACCCGGCACACTCGGCGCATGACCATCGACTCCAACCACGGAACCGCCGTGAAGGACCTGCAGCAGCTGGTCGACCGTTACGTCGCCTTGTGGAACGAGCCCGACCCCGACATCCGCCGCCACGCAATCCGCGAGCTGTGGGCCCCCGACGGGTTCCAGGTGCTCGTCGACCCGCCCGAAGAGGTTCGCGAAGCCGCCGATCGGCTCGCGTTCGCCATGCCCACGCTCGAGGTCCACGGCTACGACGCTCTGGAAGCGCGGGTGACACGCGCCCACGAGACGTTCATCGCACCCGGCGAGTACGTCTTCGAGCTCGGCGGGAGCCCGTCCCGCCTGCTCGCCAACGTCGTCAGCCTCAACTGGACGTTGGTGGCGCGCGCCGATGGCGAGAGGGCCGGCGGCGGTCTCAATGTGCTCGCGCTCGGCGGCGACGGCAGGATCCGGATCGACTACGTGTTCGTCGAGACCTGACCGGTCGACGTCGGCGACGCCCTCCGCCGGTGGCTCAGTTGAGCGATCGCACGTCCTGTCGGCGAACATGTGAGCCGCACCCCGCCCATAACTTCGTGGGACTGCTGCTGTGGATACCGGTGAACCGGGTCATGTTGTGCGGGGACGACGCACGCAGCACGGATGCCGACCTCGCCCGGTACGCCGAGGCCGCAGTCCGGGCCTTCCTCGCCGCCTACGGCACGTCCTGATCCCTGCGGCCCGCGGCCTCACCGGTCGCGCCGAGCCGCGCCCGGGCCACGTGGACGGCCGCGTGGCGTGCGAGCGTCGGTGCCGCCGCGTCGCGGTCGTCGAGTAGTTCATCGCCGATCGGGGGGAGCGCCATCCTGCACCTCCTCGGTCCGTCTGCCGGGGGCGGTCGGCGCCGGCGTCGTGCGGTTCCAGATGCGCCGGCCGGTGACCTCGGCGGGCAGGATCCGGATCCAGTGGAGCTTGTGCCCCACGGCCCAGTGCCGCAGCGGGAGTCGAGCGACGCCGCGGAGCTCGTCGGCGTCGTCGACCTCGATGGCCCGCCCCTTGACGAGCACGCTCCACCCGGTCGCTTCGCCCGGCACGATGCCGTCGACCTGGTAGCAGACCGCCGGGCTGCGGGTGAGGCCCCGGAGCTTGTCCCCCGCGTCGGTGCGGAAGACGATCGTCTCCCGGTCCACGACGTGGTTCACCGGGTAGATCTCGGGGGCGCTGTCGTTGAGGACGCCGACGCGCCCGACCGGGGTCGACGCCAGGAGCATCCAGCACTCGGCGGGGCTCAGGTGCTCGAGCCAGGTCCGTCCGTCGACGGCGCCCATGACGTCCTCCTGTGGCGGTGGCTCACCTCATCGTGGGCCGTCAGCGCGCCGTCCGGCAGGGGCCAACGGCACCCACGCGAGGGCAGAAGCGTCCCGTCGATCGGGACCTTCGGCACTGCCGCCGGGGGGTTCCGCATCCGATGATCGGGCCATGTTGTTGCGCGTGCTCGATCGTGACGAGTGCCTGCGCCTGCTGGCGGAAGACGAGATCGGCCGCCTCGCCGTAATTGCTGGGAACACCCCGGCGATCTTCCCGGTGAACTACGCACTGGACGGCGACACCATCGTCTTCCGCACCGACCCGGGAACCAAGCTGGCCCATGGCCCGCGGGCTCGGGCCAGCTTCGAGGTCGACAGGTTCGACTACGCGGGCCGTGCGGGCTGGAGCGTCGTCGCCACGGGCCGGCTCGAAGAGGTGACTCGCTACGACGCGGCCACCTTCGCTCGGGTGCTTCGGCTCGCGATCGATCCGTGGCCCGGCGGCGACAAGGGCCATTGGATGCGCCTGGTACCCGATCGCGTCACCGGTCGCCGGATCGACCATGCGCCGATGACCCCGGCCCGCTGAAACCGTCGCCATGAAGGTGGTGGGCCGGCATGGGACCTTCGACCCTGGCGTCGCCGGCCGCAGCTGGCGACGCTGATGGCATGGAAGGAACTCGGATCGTGGTGGGCGTAGATGGCTCCGCCACCTCGCAGGAGGCCCTGCGCTGGGCCACCGGGCTCGGCGAGGCGCTCGGCGCCGAGGTCGTGGCGATCCACGCGCTCGGGCTGCTGGACCGGTGGCACGATCCCGACGCGTCGGCTCGGTCCTGGCGCAGGACACTGTGCGCCCTCGTCGAGAGGACGTGGTGCGCGCCGTTGGCGCGATCGCGCGGTACCCATCGTGTCAAGGTGCGCGACGGCGATCCGGTCGATGTCCTCCTCGCCGCCGTCGATGACGAGCACGCCGACCTGCTCGTGGTCGGGAGCCACGGTGTCGGGAACAGGCCGGAGCTTGCCCTCGGTTCCACCAGCCTCCACGTGTTGCAGGCGGCTCGGGTGCCGGTGCTGGTCGTGCCCGACCGTCGCCCGGCGGGGGCGGACGACGTGCTCCGCCTCCGTCACCTGCTCGTGGGTGTCGACCATTCCCAGGCGTCGCGGACCGCGCTCGAGCTGGCGGCGGACGTGGCGGTCGCGCTGGGCGGATCGCTGAGCGTGCTCGAGGTCGTCGAGTACGTGCCGCCCTTCCCGCTGGATGAGCCGACCGAGGCCGGCGGGCATCGGGGACGGGAGAAGGAAGCGGCCATGGCGCTGGTCGAGGCGGAGGTACGGGGCGTACGGGCGCGCGACGTCGGCGTGCAGGTGATCGTACGCTCCGGCGACCCCGCAGCGACGCTGTTGGAGGTGGCGGACGACGTGGACGCGGACCTCGTGGTGGTCGGGACCCGGGGCCGCGGTGGGCCGGACGAGTTGCTGCTGGGCAGCGTTGCCCGGACTGTCGCCGACCGGGCCCGCCGACCAACGCTGGTCGTGCCCGCCAGCGCCGGGCCGGTGCACCTGCACCGTAGCGGCGCCGACCATCGCGAGCGCGCGTCGGCGAGCCCGTGGTCATGAGCCGCCGGCATGCCACGGCGGGGCCGCCCGACGATGTGCTCCGCCACGTCCACGACGGCGACGACCTGATCGTGCCGCTCGCCAACGGCGAACCCGTCTCGGTCCTCGACGCCATCGAGGCCGAGGCGGAGCGCTTCGACGGCGTGCGCGTGCACCAGATGCACGCGCTACACGACCGGCCCTACCTCCACGGCAAGCACCGCGACCACCTGCTGCACGTGTCGTACTTCCTGTCCCCGGTCACCCGGCCCGCGTTCCACGAGCGCGGCTGCGAGCTGGTGCCCAACAATTTCAGCGAAGTCCCACGCCTGCTGCGGCTGACGACCAAGTGCTCGCTGGTGCTGGCGGCGGCGGCCCCGATGGACCGGCACGGGTACTTCTCGCTGGGGACCAACTGCGACTACGTCGCGCCGTTCATCGGCACCGTGCCGTTCTTCCTCGAGGTGAACAGTCGGATGCCCCGCACCTTCGGGCGCAACCAGGTGCACGTCAGCCAGGTCGCCGGCTGGGCCGAGGTGGAGCGGCCGCTCGTGGAGGTTCCCCCGTCGGTGCCGTCGGCCCTCGACCGGCGCATCGCCGCCTACGTGGCCGAGCGCATCCCCGACAGCGCCACCATCCAGGCGGGGATCGGGTCGATCCCCAGTGCCCTGCTGGAGGGCCTGCGCGACCATCACGACCTGGGCGTGCACACCGAGCTGCTGTCGGACCCGCTGATCCAGCTCGTCGAGGACGGCGTGGTGACCGGCACGCGCAAGCGGCTCGCGCCGGGCAAGGTGGTCACCACGTTCGCACTGGGGACGCAGCGGCTCTACGGGTTCCTGCACGAGAACCCGGCCGTCGAGTTCCTGCCCGTCGACGAGGTCAACGACCCCAGGGTGATCGCCAGCGAGGATCGCTTCGTGTCCATCAACGCCACGACCGAGGTCGACCTGGTGGGGCAGTGCGCGTCCGAGACGGTGACGGGCCGCTACTGGTCGTCGAGCGGCGGGCAGGCCGACTTCGCCCGCGGGGCGATGTACTCGCGGGAGGGCAAGGCGTTCGTGGTCCTGCCGTCGACCGCCGCCGGTGGCGAGGTCTCCCGCATCCGGGCGACGCTGACGCCGGGCTCGATGGTCACCACCAGCAAGAACACGGTCGACCACATCGTCACCGAGCACGGCGTCGCCGAGATGCGGGGACGTTCGCTGTCCCAGCGCGCCCGCGCGCTCATCAGGGTGGCGCATCCCCGCTTCCGCGACGAGCTCGCCGCCGAGGCCCGCCGTCTCGGATATCTCTGATCGGCCCGCACGCCAACGGCGGGGACCAAGGTCCCCCGGCCGCGTGCCGTTGGCCCCTGATCACGGAGCCGCCGGGTGCCGCATCGTGGACGACAGAGGAGACATGCGTTTCACGGAGCGGAGCGTCCGTGCAGGAACGGAGGAACCATGGAGAAGATCAAGGACGCCGCAACGGAGTTCCTGGCCAACAGGAGGATTGCCGTCACCGGCGTATCCCGGAACCCCCGTGACCATGGCAGCAATGTCGTGTACCGGCGGTTACGCGAGCGCGGCTACGAGGTGTTCGCCGTCAACCCCAACGCCGACGAGGTCGAAGGCGACGTCTGCCACCACGACCTCAAGTCGATCCCGGGTGGCGTCGACGCAGTGGTGATCGCCACGCGGCCGGAGACGGCGGAGGCGACGATGCGCGAGTGCGACGAGCTGGGCATCACGCATGTGTGGATGCACCGATCGTTCGGCGCCGGAAGCGCGTCCAAGGCGGCTGCGGACTACGGCCGGCAGCACGGCATCAAGGTGATCGACGGCGGCTGCCCGCTGATGTTCGCCCCGACCGCCGACACCGGGCATCGGGTGATGAGGATGATGTGCACCCTGGCGGGCAACGTCCCCAGGCGGGTCTGAGGGTTCCCGGTCCAACCCGGTCGGGTCAGGCCGCCAGCGCGTGCGCCGCCGTCGCGAGCTTGCCGGTGCCGGCGTCGGTCAGCTGCTCCACGATGCGCACGAAGTTGGGGTGCTCCAGGCCCGACACGAGGAAGGTCCAGCGATAGGCCCGCGTCTGCTGGGTGCGGATCTCGTCCCGCTCGGCGTTGGAGCCCTATCGCGAAACCGGCTATGTCCGGCTGATGCGACTGCACATGGGCCGGGGCAACCGGGCCGAGGCGCTCCGCGTGTACCGGCGGTGCCGCGACACCCTCGCCCGTGATCTCGGGGTGCCGCCGTCGTCGCAGACCGAGGCCGTCCACCGCGAGGTGCTCGCTGGGTGACCGGAGCGGTGACCACCAGATTCGTGCTACTGGATGCAGAACTCGTTGCCCTCGGGGTCGAGCAGGGCGATCCAGTGGCCTCCGGGCTCGTCGAACTCGCCGACGACCGTCGCCCCCAGCGTGACGAGCGCGTCGGCCCGCTCGTGCATGACGTCGGTCCCCACCTGCACGTCGAGGTGGACACGGTTCTTGGCGGTCTTGCCCTCCGGGACCTTCTGGAGGAACACCCGGGGCCCGACCCCCTCCGGATCGACGATGGCGAAGGCGCGGTCGGGGTCGGAGCGGTCGATGTGCATTGCGTCGAGGGCGTCCTCCCACGTGTCGAAGCCGGGGGGTGGGGGCTGCTCGACGTAGCCGAGCACCTCGCACCAGAAGGCCCCCAGCGCTCGGGGGGCGGCCGCGTCGATCGTCACCTGGAACGGGTTCGCCATGGCGAGAGCATGCCGCAGGCGACGCGCTGGCGCGATCAGGCGAGGGCCGGCTCGAGGACGGTCGCCACGAGGTGGTCGAGCTGGGTGCGCAGACCGTCGACGTCGAAGGCGAGGCACAGCACCACGAGGCGATCGACGCCGCGCGCCCGATACGCCTCCACGGCGGCCGCGTCCACGGGGTTGAAGTACGGCGACACCGTGAGCTGTAGGTCGCCGCGGCTGCGGCCCTCCTCGGCGAGCATCGTGTCGAGCCGCTCGAGGGGTTCGTCGAGCTCGTGGGGCAGCCGGTTGAACGAGTACCAACCGTTGCCATGCCGTGCCGCTCGACGCATCGCCGCCGTGCTCTCGCCCCCGACGTGGATGGGCGGATGTGGCTGCTGGACGGGCTTGGGGTACATGCGACACGCCGGCAGCGTGTAATGCTCCCCCTCGAAGGACGAGACCTCGTCGGTCCACAGTGAGCGCATCACCTGTAGGTACTCGTCGGTGCGCGCGCCTCGCTGTGCGAACGGCATCGCCACGGCCTCGAACTCCTCGCGGAGCCATCCGACGCCGATCCCGAAGTCGACGCGACCGCCCGAGAGGCAGTCGAGGTCGACCACCTGCTTGGCCGTGTACACCGGGTTGCGCTGCGGCACTAGGCAGATGCCACTGCCGAGTCGGATCCGGTCGGTGACCGCGGCCAGGTAGGCGAGGGCGGTGAGCGGCTCGAGGAGACCGGTGTCCCCGCCGCCGGGGAAGCGGCCGTCGGCGGCGTACGGGTACCGCGACTCGTAGTCGTCGAACAGCACCACGTGCTCGGCGACCCAGATCGACTCGAAGCCCCGGTCCTCGGCCTCCCGTCCGAGCGCCCGGAGGATCTCCGCTGAGGCATTGCCGTTGCCGAGGGGTGCGAACAGTCCGATGTCCATGGCGTCGGATCCTGCCACGCATCACTCCCCGGATCTGGCGACACGTCGAGGGGAGCCGGGCGTCAGTCAGGGCGTACGACCACGACCGGGCACCGCGCCTCGCGGATGACCCGGTTGGCGACCGCCCCGAGATCGGCATCGCCGTCCGGACCCAGGCCGCGGGAACCCACGACGAGCAGGTCGGCGTGCCTGCTGGCCTCGAGGATGGCGCTGGCAGGGTCGTCGCGTACGACGGTACGGGAGATGGGGACGACCGGTTCGGCGCCGCCTGCGCCGTCCGCGCCGTCCACGAGGAGGCAGAGCTCGCGGCGCGCCTGCGCCTCGAGCTCGTCGGGGTCGGCCAGTGCCCGTGCGAGCGGATCGGGCCCCAGGTCGGGCATGGTCCAGGCGTGGACCGCCTCCACCTCGGCCCGCCAGGTCTTCGCCTCGGTGGCGGCCCAGCGGAGGGCGCGACCGGAGGCGGCCGACCCGTCGACCCCCACGACGATTCGCCGGGGTTCCGGCCCCTCCACGTCGGCGGCGGGGCGCGCATCCGCGCCGGCACCGCTGGCCACGGCCGCCTCGGCCACCGTCAAGTTGCACGCGACGTCCACCACACACGGCACCATCCACGCCAGTCGGCGCACGTGCGTGATGTCGTCGATCCGGCGGACCGTGCCCTCGATCGTGACCACCCCGTCCCTCGCGGTCACGGAGACGTCGTGGCCGTCCAGCGCCGGGTCCTCTGCGAGCGCGTCGGACACATCGGCGGCGAGGTCGGCGTCGGGCCTGTCGAACATCCGCAGGAGGTCACGGCGGGAGACGACCCCGACGAGCCGTCGGGAGCCGTCAACCACCGGAAGGTGCTTGCGGCGGTCGTCGATCATCCGTCGGGCCACGTCGCGCACCGTCTCGTCGAGGTGGGCGCTGTCGGCGGGAGCGCTCATGATCCTGCCTGCGGTGCGTCCTTGGCGGCGGCCGGCGCCCTGCGCGGGCTTGGTGATGAGGTCGGCGTCACTGATCACGCCCAGCAGGGCGCCGCGGTCGTCGACGACCGGGAGGGCACTGATGCCGTGCCGGAGCATGAGGTCGACGACCTCCTTGAACGGCGCGGTGTGTCCGATCGAGATCGCGGGGGTGGTCATGACGTCTCGGACCCTGACGGTGAACATCTTCGACCTCCTCTGCCTGGGGAGAACCGTCCGATTGCGTTGCATCGGATCCACAATCAGTGTGGGTCGGCGCGGGACCAACCAGAAGGGCCAAAAGTCCCTGATCGGGACACCCAAGCGCAGGTTGCGGCGGCCGGGGATGCCTGGCACGGCGATCCACTGCCAGCTCGATGCTCAGCAGGCCGCACGCGGCCGCGGCGTGGGGTCGCGATCATGGCCCGGTGGCGTCATCGATCGACGACCAGGCGAGCCCGGCCGGGCCCGAGCCATGGTGCCAGGACGCCGCCGCGGTCGCGGAGCGCCTCGGCACCGACGTCGACCGGGGGCTGACCGACGGAGAGGCTGCCGGGCGTCTCGACCGCTTCGGGGCCAATCAGCTGGAGGCTGCGGAGCCGGTGCCGGCGTGGCGCAAGCTGGCCGAGCAGTTCCGCGACCCGCTCGTCTACCTGCTCCTGGTGGCGGTCGCGGTGTCGTTGGTGGCGTGGTTGCTCGAGGGCGGCAAGGACGTGCCGTTCGAGGTCGTGGTGATCTCGCTGATCCTCGTGGCCAACGCGCTGCTGGGCTATGTGCAGGAGGCCCGCGCCGAGCAGGCCGTGGCCGCGCTGCAGCGCATGGCTGCGGTCACCGCAGGTGTGGTCCGCGACGGTGCGGTCCAGCGGGTACCAACGACGCAGATCGTGCCTGGCGACGTGCTGGTGCTGTCAGAGGGGGACGCGGTGGCGGCCGACGCCCGCCTGGTGGAGGCGGCGACGCTCACGGTGGCGGAGGCGTCGCTGACGGGGGAGAGCGAACCGGTCCTCAAGGACGGGACCACGCTCGCCGGCCCAGTCGCGCTGGGGGACCGCGTCGACATGGTGTTCAGTGGCACCGCGGTGGCCCGTGGGCGCGGCCGCGCGGTGGTCACTGCCACCGGCATGGACACCGAGATGGGCCGCGTCGCCCGGCTGCTCGGCCGCACCGAGGAGGAGCGCACACCGCTGCAACGCGAGGTCGAGCGCGTCGGGCGCACGCTGGCCATCGCCGTGGTGGTCATCGCCGCCGTGGTGGTCGCCGCCATCCTGGTGACCTCCGACGTGAACAGCGCCTCCGACCTGGTCGACGTGCTGCTCGTCGGGGTGTCGCTGGCGGTGGCGGCGGTGCCCGAGGGCCTGCCCGCCATCCTCTCGGTCGTGCTGGCGCTGGGGGTCCAGCGCATGGCCCGCGAGCACGCCATCGTCAAGAAGCTGTCCTCCGTCGAGACGCTCGGATCGGCGTCGGTCATCTGCTCGGACAAGACCGGCACCCTCACCCGCAACGAGATGACGGTGACCACGGTGGTCACCGGATCCGGCGAGGCCGAGGTGACCGGCACGGGCTACCGACCGGAGGGCGACGTTGTGATCGATGGACGCCCGCCGGGCGATGGCGACGCCCCCATCGCCGACGAGGTGCGGTTCGTTCTGGCCGGCGGGAGCCTCGCCAACGACGCCGTGCTGCGCGAGGACGGCGGGGAATGGACCGTGCAGGGCGATCCCACCGAGGCCGCCTTCCTGGTGGCGGAGGCCAAGCTGGGCGCAACCGAGGCCCGCCGGGCCCGCTTCGAGCGGGTCGGCGAGGTGCCCTTCACATCGGAGCGCAAGCTCATGAGCACGCTCGAGGCCGACGTCGAGCGGGAGGGCCGCATCGACGTCGTGACGAAGGGTGCCCCCGACGTGCTCCTGGCCCGCTGCACCCACGAGCGGGTTGCCGGCGAGGTGCAGCGGTTGACCGACACGCGCCGAGCCGAGATCGCCGCCGACGTCGAGCGGCTGGCCGACCTGGCGCTCCGCACGCTCGCGGTCGCCTACCGGCCGCTCCCCGACGTCGAGCCCCCGCCGCCATCGGGATCGTCCGACGAGGGGCTCGAAACGTTGGAGGCGCTCGAACGCGAGCTGGTGTACCTGGGGATGGTCGGCATCATCGACCCGCCCCGGCCCGAGGCGCGCGTCGCGATCGGCGAGGCACAGAGCGCCGGGGTGCGGATCATGATGATCACCGGGGACCATCCCCGCACCGCGCTGCGCATCGCATCGCAGCTCGGCATCGGCGCCGCCGGTGGACAGGCACTCACCGGCGCGGAGATCGACGGGCTCGACGACGAGGCCCTCACCCGGGCTGTGCGCCACGTCCCGGTGTTCGCACGGGTCGCCCCCGAGCACAAGCTCCGCATCGTCGACGCCCTGCAGGCCGACGGGAACATCGTGGCCATGACCGGGGACGGAGTAAATGATTCGCCGGCACTGCGTGCCGCCGACATCGGCGTCGCCATGGGAATTGCCGGCACGGACGTCACGCGCGAGGCGGCCGACATGGTGTTGGCCGACGACAACTTCGCCACGATCGTGGCGGCCGTGCGGGAGGGCAGGGCGATCTTCGCCAACATCCGCACCTTCCTGCGCTACCTCCTCTCGTCGAACATCGGCGAGGTGCTCACCATGTTCCTGGGCGTGGTCGGCGCCGGCCTGTTGGGCCTCACCGACCGGGTGGACTCGGGCATCGCCGTGCCGCTGCTCGCCACCCAGATCCTGTGGATCAACCTGCTCACCGACGCCGCGCCCGCGCTGGCACTGGGCGTCGACCCGCCGCCCTACGACGTGATGGAGCGGTCGCCCCGGGGGCTCTCCGACCGCGTCATCGACACCGAGATGCAGCTCGGCATCGGTTTCGTGGGCCTTGTCATGGCCGTCGTCACCCTGGTGGCACTCGACCTGCACCTCCCGGGCGGGCTGATCGGTGGCTCGGGCAACATCACCGAGGCGCGGACCATGGCGTTCACGACGCTGGTGCTGGCGCAGCTCTACAACTGCTTCAACGCCCGCAGCGATCGCGTCAGTGCCTTCCACCAGATGTTCGCCAACCCCATCCTCTGGGCGGCCATCGCCGTGTCGGTCGCACTGCAGGTTGCCGTCGTGCACGTTCCGTTGCTCAACGAGGCATTCGACACGTCGCCGCTCTCCCTCGGCCAGTGGGCCAGCTGTGCGGCCCTGGCCAGCGCCGTCCTGTGGGCCGACGAGCTCCGCAAGCTGGCGCGCCGGCGCCGTCGCCCGGCGCTACCGGGACGCGGCGACGCCGCGCCGTCGCCCGAGGGTCGCTTCGGCGGCGGCACGTAACCTGAGGCTCGCATGGGCGCGTTCGCTGGTCCCCGGAGCCTCCGCCGGCTGCTCGACGCCGTGCTCACGGTGGGCAGCGACCTCGACCTGCCGGCGATGTTGGAGCGGATCGTGCAGGCCGCCGTCGACCTGGTCGACGCTCGCTACGGCGCGCTGGGAGTGCTCGACGACACCGGGGAGCGGCTGGCGCAGTTCATCACCGTGGGCATCGACGACGAGATCCGCGCCGCGATCGGTCACCTCCCGGAGGGCCACGGCATCCTGGGGCTGCTCATCGTCGACGCCAAGCCGCTGCGCCTGCCCGACCTGCGCGAGCACCCGGACAGCTACGGCTTCCCACCGCACCACCCGCCGATGCGCTCGTTCCTGGGCGTGCCGATCCGCGTGCGCGACGAGGTGTTCGGCAACCTCTACCTCACCGACAAGACCTCGGCCGAGGTGTTCACGGACGTCGACGAGGAACTGGTCGTCGGCTTGGCCGCAGCCGCCGGGGTCGCCATCGAGAACGCCCGCCTCCATGCCCGCGTCCACGACCTGGCGCTGCTCGAGGACCGGGAACGCATCGCGCGCGACCTGCACGACAGCGTGATCCAGCGCCTCTTCGCCATCGGCCTGTCGCTGCAGGGCGCTGCCGGCTTGATCCGCACCGACCCTGCGGTTGCGGCCGGGCGGGTGGAGGGCGCCGTGGACGACCTCGACCTGACGGTGAAGCAGATCCGCTCGGCCATCTTCGGCCTGGAGCCCCTGACGCGAGGCGCCGAATCCGGCGTCCGCAGCCAGGTCCTGGAACTGGTCCGGGACTCCGGCGCGGCGCTCGGCTTCGAGCCGACCGTGCTGTTCGACGGTCCCGTCGACAGCTCCACGCCCGACGGGCTGGCGGTCGACCTGCTGGCGACCCTGCGTGAGGCGCTCACCAATGTCGCCCGCCACGCCGGGGCCGGCCGGGTCGACGTCACGGTGGCCGTCGACGCCGCCGGCCTCCTGCTGCGGGTCGCCGACGACGGCGTCGGGCCGCCGGCGCCGGACCAGCCCCGGGGCCACGGCCTCGACAACATGGCCGCGCGGGCGGCCGGCCGCGGCGGCTCGTTCGACATCGGGCCCGCGACCTCCAACGGCACCGTCGTGGAATGGCGCGTGCCGATTGGATGACCGACCCCCGGCCCGGCCACTCAGCGCTGCTGTCGCCTGCGGCGTTCGGCCTGCCGGGCTGCGTAGACGGCGGCCTCGGTGCGCCGGTGCATGCCGAGCTTCATGAGCAGGTTGGACACGTAGTTCTTGACGGTCTTTTCCGCGAGGTAGAGCCGCTCGCCGATCTGGCGGTTGGTGAGGCCCTCGGCGAGTAGGTCGAGGATCTTGCGTTCCTGCTCGGTGAGCTGGGCGACCGCGGGGTCGTCGTCGGGGCCCTTCCGCAGGCGGTCCAGCACCTTGGCCGTCACCGACGGGTCGAGCAGCGACTGGCCCGCCGCCACCCGCCGCACGCTGTCGACCAGGTCGCTACCACGCACCTGCTTGAGCACGTAGCCCGCCGCCCCGGCCATGATCGAGTCGAACAGCGCCTCGTCGTCGGCGAACGACGTCAGCATCAGGCACTGGATCTCGGGGTGGCGGGAGCGGATCTCGCGGCAGACCTCGACCCCGTCACCATCGGGCAGGCGTACGTCGAGGATGGCAACGTCGGGCCGCACGGCCGGGATGCGGCGGTAGGCCTCGTCGGCGGTGCCGGCCTCGCCGGCCACCTCGACATCGCCGTCGCTCTGGGCCTCCAGCAGGTCCCGAACGCCGCGCCGGACGACCTCGTGGTCGTCGAGCAGAAACACCCTGATCGTCACGCTGGTGCCTCTCGGTCGATCGCGCCACGTCGCCGCGGCGGTCACCATCATTGCCGGTCCGCCCCGGAGGGCGCCGCCAGTCCGGGCACGATGCGCCGCCCCGACACCAGCTCGGGCGAGATGGCGATCACGCGGTGGTCGTTCCCGGGCGCCCAGCGGGCGAGCGGTGGCGTCCGGGCCGCGGCCAGCTCGCCGGGCTCGGTCAGCTCGCAGGCGATGCCGGTGACCATCACGCTCCAGCCCGTGTGCGCCACCGGGTCGATCTCGTCGACCTCGAACGCCACCACCGCGTTGGCGACGGCGGCGTCGAGCTTCGTGCCCACACCAGTCCGGATCAGGATCTGGCGCCCGTCGAACCTGAAGTTCACCGGCACCACGCTCGGCAAAGCGCCGCTGCTGACCCCGACCCGACCGAGGGTGGCGCTGGCCAGCAGGCGCAGGCAGGCATCGCGGCCGAGCACCTCGAGGCCGTTGCGGTCGACTTCCATCGTTCGATGGTGGGCCGGGGGACGGGTGTCCCACCAGGGTCGAAGGTCCTCATCGGCGCCCGGCCCGCGAGGTCGCAGCGGGGACGACCACGACTGGGCAGGGCGCATGATGGGCCAGCTGCTGGCTGACCGATCCGAGCAGCAGCCCGCGAAAGCCGCCGACGCCGCGCCCGCCGACCACGACGAGCGCCGCGTCCCGGGCGGCGCCGAGGAGGGTGTCGGCGGGAGAGCCGCCGACCAGCACCCGCTCGACCGTCACATCCCGGTACCCGGCCGCGGTGGCATCGACGACCTGGTCGAGCAGGCGTCCGGCGGCGTCCTCGAACGCCGAGAGGTCCCGTGTGCCCGCCGTCAACGACATCGAGAACGGGACATGCCAGGCGTGCACTGCGGCGACGATCCCGCCCCGGGCGCGCGCGTCGTCGAGGGCCCAGCGGAGCGCACGGTCCGACGTCTCCGAACCGTCGACACCGACGACGACCCGCTCGCCGGCGCCCGCCCCGGCTGCCGCCGGTCCGTCGTTCCGGCGCACGATGGCGATCGGGCAGGGCGCGTGATGGAGGCATGTCTGGGTCACCGAGCCGAGCACCACCTCCCTCAGCTCGCCTCGCCCGCGAGGCCCCACGACGAGCAGGTCGGCGTCGCGGGCGGCGTCCAGCAGCGCCCTGGCAGGCAGGTCGCACACCACCACCTGCCGCACCGCGCCGGCCGCGTCGGCACCCAGGGTGTCGGCGACTATGACGTTGAGGGCGGCGGCCGCGTCAGTCGGCCCGTAGTCGGGGTCGAACGACGCGCCTCCGTCGGCGTGCAGTTGGTCGAACAGGCCCCACGCCAGCAGCGCGGTCAGCTCGCGGCCGTGGAGCGCCGCCTCGCGCTGCGCCCACCGGAGCGCGCGCCGGCCGTGCTCCGATCCGTCGACGCCGACGACGATGCCTCCCACGACCCCAGGATGGTCGCTCCGTCGGCTGACGTGAAAGCGACCAACGCCCTTCCCCGAACTTGCGGCGGAAGGAGACGCCATGGCGTCGCCAAACGCCGCAGGTTCATGGGCACGAGAAGGAGCCGGCGCTCAGGGGGCCCCCGGCGCCGCGGGCTGCAGGGCGGCCAGGATGGTCGCCACGATCGCGTCGGGACTCGTCGTCGTGCCGCCGGCGTCCGTGTCGATCGTCAGGTCGGCCACGGCGGCGAAGCGGTCGGCGCGGCGGGCCTCGAGCTCGGCGACGGCGCTGGCGCCCCCGAGCGTGCGGCGGTGGTCGTCGGCCCGCGTGCCGTCCGCCATTCGCCGGGCCAGGACTGCGGCGGGGGCTCGAAGCCACACGACGAACGGTTCTCGGAGCGCCGCCAGGCACGCGGCGTCGTCCACCACGCTGGCGGCCGCTGCGACGACCGCCGGCCTCGTCCCGGCCAGCGCCGCCAGCAGGTGCTCGGCTTCCCAGCGGTGCAGGGCGTCGACGCCCTCGCGTTCGGCCAGGGCGCGACCCGTCAGGCCCCGCGTCGCCTCCAGGTCGTCGTCGCTGTCGCGGAACGGCCGGTCCAGCCGGGCGGCCAGCGCCCGCCCGACCGTCGACTTGCCGGCGGCCATCGACCCGACGACCACGACGTGCGGGGGGTCAGCGGATCCGCTCGAACGGGTAGACATCGCGGATGTGCTCCTGGAAGAACCGTCCGACGGAGTCCGCTGTGAGCAGGGCATCGAACACCGAGCGTGGCACAACGAAGTAGCGGTAGACGCGCCCCTCGACGAACTCGACCTCCATGGTGGCCGAGGGCTCGTCGTAGCCGGCGCTGGCGACGGTCCGGGAATCGAGGGTTATCCGCCCAATTAGCCTCTGACCAGCCAATACGTCCTCCATGTGAGCCACAGATGTGAGCCACAAGAGACAGTGCCCCGCACCGCTAGCACGGCCGGGGGCCGGACACGGAGGACCAGATCTCCATGCCAGACGGAAGCGTACGCGGGCAACTGCTCGCGAAAGTCGATGAGCTCGTGGCCCGCATGGCCAGCCTGCTCGACGAGGTCCGGGCGGTGACCGAGCAGCTCGAGCCCGAACGGGCCCGGTCGTGCCGGACCGCCATCACGCTGGCGTGGACCGGAGTCGACGAGATCCGGTTGCGGGCCCACGCCCGCCCGCTCGACAACGACGACAAGTAGCCCTGCAGCCACCTGTCGCGCCACGTCGGTGGGGGCAGCGCAGCGTCCGGGAGGCTACGGTCATGCACCCCCAGGCGCGCCGACGGGGTGACACGTTGTCCGAGAGACCGTCAGGCGCCGCAGCCGCTCGGCGATGGCGAGACGAACATGGACTACAAGTGGGCGTGTGAGCGCGTTGCCGAGTATCTAGAGCTTCTTGACTCCCACCGCGCCCTGTTTGCGCAGCGGGGCGTCTCCCTTGCCATTTTGGGAGAACCTAGATGACCACACCGGCCCGTGAGCAGATGCGGGCGCGTTACCCGGACGAATGCGGCTATGCCAACCGTGATGGGGTGCGGGTCTACTACGAGGCCTACGGCAAGGGCGAGCCCACCATTTTGTTCCTGCCAACCTGGGAAATCGTCCACTCCCGGACGTGGAAGTTCCAGATTCCCTACTTCGCCCGCCATGGCCGGGTGGTGACGTTCGACCGGCGCGGCAACGGGCGTTCCGACCGCCCGCTCGACGTAGGAGCCTACGACCGGCGGGCAGCTGTGGGCGATGCACTCGCGGTGCTGGATAAAGCCGGCGCTCAGCGCGTGGTCGTCGTGTCGTGGTGCGGCGCCGGAGACGATCTGATCCTCGCCGTCGAGCATCCTGAACGGGTCGCGGGCCTGGTGCTGATCGCGCCCGACCTGCTGCTGACCGATGATCCCGCCGACGAGGAAGGCCCCTACCCGTTCGACGAGGAGCCGGTGATGCCGGAGGGCTGGGCAAAGTGGAATCGCCACTACTTTCTTCGCGACTGGCCCGGTTTCCTGGAGTTCTTCTTCACACAGACGTTCACCGAGCCGCACTCGACCAAGCAGACCGAAGATGCGATCAGGTGGGGCCTGCAGACCGATCCACAGACCATCGTGCGCGGCCTGGACGCGGAGTGGACCAATGACCGGGACAGCGCGACGCGGCTCGGCACGCAAGTGCCGTGCCCGACCCTGGTCATCCAAGGATCGCAGGACGCGGTCGTTGGCCCTGCGCGAGGAGCCGCCGTGGCAGACGCGATCCCACATGCGCAGCTGATCACACTCGAAGGCTGCGGCCACGCACCACACCTGCGCGACCCCGTCATAACCAACCTCCTCATCCGGGACTTCTATCCCTGGTCGGCACCGCGGCCTCTCCGGCGCCGCGGTCAGGCGCACCGTAAGCGCGCTTTACGTCTCCTCGCCGATCGGGCACGAAAGCGGGGGACGGCTTCTTGATGGCCATCCGGCGGCGGCCGGACATTGGCACGGTGCCGTCGAATGCGTGGGGGAAGCGGGCGGGCGTGCGGTGTGATCGGACTCGTCTTGACCCCTTGCCCTGCAGGAACGTATGTTCGTGCTGTGGGTGGCGACTGGCGAGGCGGCTTCGAGTACGCCTGGCAGTCACCCGACCCCGAACCCGACGAGGGCCCCGGCCTCACCTGGCGACAACTCACCCCCCGCCACTGGTCCGGCACGTGGGACTCGAAGATGCGTGGCACCGTCACCCTCGACTCCGAAGGCTGGGTGGCCTACCTCCGGCTCGAGGACCCGCCCGGCCTGTCGCCGATCACGACCGTGGGCCGGTTCGACACCGTCGAGGCGGCACAGGTGGCGACCGACGAGGTCTGGGCGTCCCGATGACCACCCCGGCGCTCCTAGCTCGGCAGCGGAACCCCATGCCCTGCCCTTCGGTACCACGGACCGCGCTCGTTTCGTCACGGCTAATGGTGCCCTGCTAATCGGTACGTGGTGGGCGCGACGGCGGGTGGCGCCTCGGCGGACAGGAGCGACATGGCGGGCAGTAGGAAACCACGGTGGGAGCAGCCGCGGGCGCGCTCGCACTTGTCGGTGGTGGTATCAAGCCCGCCCGAAGAAGCGGGCGACGAAGAGTCGCTGGCGGAGGAGCTCGTGACCGTCCCAGGCCACGGTCATCCACCGATCCGTCACGTCCGGACGCGGTCGCTGCTCGACGAACTCGACTGGCGCCTCGATATGGGACCTGGACTCACGGCCGCCGCCGAACGCAAGTTCCTCGACGCCATCCGGGACGCCCGCCGCGAGCTCACGGTCGACGCCCTCGACTACCGCGTGGTCCGGCCATGACTACCGGGTGAGCGCCGAAGATGCCCGAGGCTGCTGCGCGTCACGCCGGCGGCAACACACGCCCAAACACCGCCAACTCCTCCTCGAGCCAATCCACCTGCGGGGCCTCCGTCCGCAACCGCGCCCCCGACCCCAAACCGAGACCACGAGCGGCGTGCGCGACCGTCGACGTCAACGACGCATACCCGGGCCCACCCGGGTGCTCACGCCACCGCTCGAAGCTGGTGCAGAACAGCTCCACCAGCGGCCCGTCCAGACGGCCGATCATCCCCAGCCTGGTCAGCTCCGGCACGATCTGGTCCCAGGTCTCTGACGCCACCGGCCCCAACCCCGCCGGCTTAGGAGGCTCGGCCACCACCGGGCGCGGATGACTCGCCACCGCCCGCAGATCACCCTTCAACGTCTGCCGGCGCGGATTCGGCAACGGGCCCCGACGTCCCACGAGTCCCGATCCTAATTTTTCGAAACCCGCGGTCGAGCGTGAATCGCTGCCCGCCCGATAGGTCATTTCGGCCTCGGAAGCATCGCGATGGCCCTACCCGGACCGCGGCGGCTCACCCCTTCGCGGTACACCGTCCTGTTTGTCGGGTCCGTGCTCCTGGTCATGGGTCGAGCCCTTCGGTGTCCTTGATGATGACGTCGAGCCCGTTGTCGGGGTGGTAGCTCCAGCGCATGACGAGCCCGTCGAACTCGGCCTCCTGGAGACCCATGAGCGACGTGGCTCGCTCCATGCGGGGAGTCCACAACATCGGGCGTGTCGAGCCCGTCGAGCACGACGCTCTACGCCGTGTTCAAACGACGCGACTGCTCTGAGCGAGCCACGCATCACGGAGCGGCGACGCAGACGATTGGTTAAGGTCGGCAGAGGTGGCTGGGGGAGCTACGACAACGGTCGCGCAGAAGTCGACGGTGGCATCGACCGCGCTGGCGCCATCGGCAGCGAGCCCGCCTTCGACAGCCAAGCCGGTCGGCCCGGGCTACCGGCCGCACCTGGACGGCCTGCGTGCCGTCGCGGTGTACCTGGTCGTCGCCTTCCATGCGGGCTTGTACCGCCTGTCCGGGGGTTCATCGGGGTCGACGTCTTCTTCGTGCTCTCGGGCTACCTCGTGACGCAGGTGCTCATGCGTGACCTCGGACGCACACGGTGGCATCCGTTTCCGTCGCTTCTACGCCCGCCGGCTACCGCCGGCTGCTTCCCGCGGCGTTCGTGGCTCTCGCGGTCACCGTCGATGGTCTACGCCGCGGTGGCCACGCCGGCCGACGTGGTTGAGGTGGCCGGGAGCGTTCGGGCGGCGTTCGTGTACGTGGCGAACTGGTGGTTCGTCGGCCACGCCACCGATTACTTCGGCATCGGCATCGAGGCGAGCCCGGTCCTCCACTATTGGTCACTGTCGATCGAGGAGCAGTTCTACCTGGCGTGGCCGCTGCTGCTCGGGGGCCTGTACGTACTGGCCCGCCCCGCGGGGCGCCTGCGGCCCACGGCACTCCGGGTCGCCGTTGGGCTGGCCGCAGGAGCGTCGCTGGCGGGCTCGCTCTGGTTGGCCCGAACCAATCCCGACCGCGCGTACTACGGCACCGACACCCGGGCGTATCAGCTGTTGGTCGGCGCACTACTCGCCCTGACGCCCGGCCTGCTTGCTCTCCGCTCGGGGTCGGCTCGCACGATCCGGTTCCTCGCACCGATTCCCCTCATCGGGCTGCTGGCCGTATCGTCGCCGTCGATCGAGGTCGGCCCGATCACGCGTGGCGTCCTGGCCGCGGGCTTGACGTGCTTGCTCATCGTGGCCGTGGAGAACGCTGCGGGTGGGCTCGTGCAGCGTGCCCTGTCGCTGCCGCCTGTCGTCTACCTCGGCCGCGTCTCGTACGCGACCTACCTGTGGCATTGGCCGGTCATCATCGTGGCACTGCGGCTTGCCGACCCGGCCCCCCTGCCTCTGATGTGTATCGCAACCCTCTTGGCGACGGGACTGGCGTCGCTCAGCTATCAGATACTCGAGCGTCCCGTCCGCGAGGCACGCTGGCTCGATGGCCACAGCGGCACCGTCATCGCGGCCGGGCTGCTGGTCAGCATCGTGGCGGGCCTGTTCGTCGTTCCGGCGATGCTCGATCGCGACCGCTCCGATGCGACGGTGGTCGAGGGCACGACCGCCAATGGGACGACCGCGGTGCCGGCCGACCTCGACTGGCGAGGTGCGCGGGACGACCGTCCCAATTTCCCCGACTGCCTCGACGTGCCCGTGACCAGGTGCACAATCGTCAAGGGCTCGGGCCTCCACATCCTCGTCGTCGGCGACAGCCATGCTCGGATGCTGCTGCCCACCTTCGAACGGGTGGCCCGGCGGCATTCGGCCTCGCTGTCCGCGGCGGTACTGCCAGTCTGCCCATGGGAGACGGGTCTGACCTATCTCAAAGGGGTTGACGACTGCCGGGCGCACCAGGCCGACTGGTACGAGCGGCTCGTGCCTGACCTGGATCCCGACCTGGTCGTGCTGGCGCACAGACCGGTGGACGGTCCGCTGGGCGAGATCGCCATGCTGGCGCCGGATGGCACGAGCGCCGAGGGCGGGACACCGGAACAGACGGCCCTGGTCGCCGATCACGCCGCCGAGACCGTCCACCGGCTGCGTGCGGACGGCCGCCGGGTGCTCATCATCGAGCCTGGGCCGACCGCGCCCTTCGACCCGGTCGCCTGCCTGTCCGATGCCACCTACCTCGACGAGTGCAGGTACGTCGCGACTCTGCAACCGAGCCCCGTCGAGCGGACGTACAGGGACGTCGACGAGCGCGACGACGGGGTCTGGTCGATGGACATCGACCGGCTCGTGTGCCCGTACCTACCCATCTGCGACCCAGTCGTGGATGGCCTCATCGTGAAGCGCGACGTCGGGCACCTCACCGGCCGGTACGCGGCGACGCTGGCCGAGCCGTTCGAGCGGTACCTCGCCGCCGGCGGGTTGTTGGCCAGCTCCTAGCCCACGACCGAGCACCGTGGTTCCGCCAGCCCGCCGAGCGCGGGATCGAGCCGAACCACGTCCGGCGTGTGCGAGGGCCGTCTCGAGGCTCTGCACCGCCTGGCGAAGCGTGGCCTCGGCGTACTCGACCGGCGCGACCGGTGGCGGCGGCCGCCGGGGCCGGGCGGAGCCGGGTGTCGAGCACAGCTTGGGCCTCGGCGACGGCGGCCTCGAACGCTGCGCTGCGCGTCTCGGCATCGCTGGCGGCGGCTCATGAGGCACCTTGTCGCCGAGAACCGGCTTGTTCTCGCGCGCATGATCCGGGCGTTGCCCTCGATGGTCGACGCCGCCGGCTTGGTGCACTTCGCCGGGCGGCTGTCGCCGGCGCCACGGGCGACCTCGCCCACATCGCCGTCGACCGACAACGCGTACCGGCGGCCGGCGGCGGCGGTGATGTCCACCGACGGGCCGGGGTGCTCGTGCCGTGTAACGGACGAACAAATGTTCGAGGAACTGTCTGAGCGCCAGCTCCAACAGCTAGAGAAGGTCTGGACCACGGCGGCGAAATCCGTCCACTGGCGCGAGAACCTCCGCTACGAGATGAGCAAGGCACTCGCTACCGACTGCACCCTCGAGCACCTCGCCGCGGTGACCGGGTTCGATCACCAGACCATCGAACGGCTCCGGCACGAACCACCTAACGACTTCAACGGCCGGCACCCCACCGGACCGCACGGCGCCCGGCCAAGAGCAGTTCTACCGGTGACACCGATCGGCAGGGATGATCGCGTGTCATTGGTCATGAGGAACTGTCCGGAGGCGGCAAGAATGGTGCCTGGTGACGGCCAGCACTGAGCGTTCGCGGGCCGAGCCGAGAGTGCGTCTCTCACTCCTCCGTTGCGGGCGATCCCGGAACGTGGTCCTGTTGGCCTTCCACGGGAATTTCCGGATCGATCATCACAGCGCCGCATCGGGGGCCAGAGGGCGGCGGCACGCTCCCGGCGACGGAAGAGCCGGCCACTCAGCAAGGTCACCCACCCCCGCCTGCCGATGTCGCGCCAGCGTCGCTTCATCGTCCTGATCTCGGCCGGTTCCCACGTCAGCCCGACGTCCCAGGCAGTCATCGGGAACACGCCGTGCAAGGCGACCCAGCCGGCGGCCATCTCCGCTCCACAGAACGGACAGTCCATGGCCGCAAAGCATCACATGCCTGTACGAAGGATCGCCCTCGGATTGTCAGTCCGGAACGACCGGCGCGAGATCGAAGCCTCTTTGTTGTCAATGGCGGTTTCGGGGCGCGTCGAAGCAGGGGCGGTGGCGCTGGCGTAGCGTTCTGGTGGGTCCGGGAGTGACTGTTCCGAAGTGCCGGTGTTCAGGGTTTCAGCCGGCCACGCTGGATTGAAGAGTCGTCCCTGATTGTCCTCCCGGGCCTGCCTTGTCAGCGGCGGCCGAGGTCGACCTGGAGTTGGCGCCAGACGGAGTCGCTGATGCGCCGCTTGAGGGCTCGCAGTGCTTCTCTCTTCGACTTCCCTTCGGCGAGCTTGCGTTCGTAGTAGACGCGGCCGGGCGTGTTGTGGCGGACCTGGGTGACGGCGGCCATGTGGATGGCGTGGTTCAGCTTGCGGTTGCCGCGGGGGTTGAGCCGGTGTCGCTTCATCGGCCCGCTGGAGGCTTCGATCGGCGCGGTCCCGTTGTAGGACGCGAACCGGTCCGCGGTGGTGAACCGGGCGGGGTCACCGACGTGGCCGAGGATGAAGCCGGCGACGATCGGGCCGACACCGTGAAGCTCGAGCAGTGACGTGCCGGACTTGGTGACCGCGTCGGCGACTCGGCCTCGAGCGGCGGCGATGTCTCGGTCGAGGCGTCGCACGTCGGCCAGGAGCTCGCCGGCGAGACGCCGGCGTTCGATGGCGGCAACGCCGACCGGTCGCACCGAGCGCAGCAGCCTGGCGGCCCGCTCGGCCGACAACCGCCGGGGTGCACCACCAGCGATCAGCTCCCGCAGGGCGACGTGCAACCGGCAGGCGACTTGGGTCCGCAACCGAGTCAGGTCGTCGTAGCGGTCGACGAGCAGTCGAATGACCGCCGCGTGATCATCGAGGCGCACGGTCCGCAGCCCGCTGTGCCGCAGCCCGGCAATGGCGGTGGCCAGCGCATCGTTGGGGTCGTTCTTCGATGCCTTCGTCGAGCCCAGCAGCCGTACCCTCGCCGACAAGGTCGACGGCACATCGACAACCTGTTCGCCGGCGCCAAGCAGCTCTTGGGCCAGGAGCTTGCCAAGCCCGTTGGCCGACTCGACCGCCCAGCGGCGGTCCCGGCCGAAAGGCGCTGCCCACGCCAACAGCCGATGCGTTTGGCGTCGGTCCGCCGTCAGTTCCAACCGAGCGATGGGCCGCTCATTACCGTCGATCGCCACCGCCGTGTGGGTCGCCTTGTGCGGGTCGACACCGATGGTCACCGTCATGGAGTTCCTCCTCGTGGACGCGTGTGAACGTCACGACGGGCACTCCTGATGAAGGTCGCTGCTCGCCTCTTTCGAGCCACGCCGTGACCGGACCCCGCCCGGCCGGCGCTTCGTTCGGAAGCCAACCCGACACGCGAGCAGCAGGCAGTTCGAGAGCCAGCCGACCGGAGCCCCAGGACGCTACGAGCTCACACTCAACGCCCGCTCCAAGTATCCATCAGGCAGATCTGGCGTCCCCTATCCGAGTAGCCGGTGGCCGAGTCGGGTTGGCGAAGTTGACGATGTAGGCGCGTCGGGGCCGATGGGCCGATCGGTTTGGCCCGGCGAAGTGGGGCGTCCCGTAGGTGTGCATCGTGGCGCCACCTGCGGGCAGCGGTGCGGTAACCGCCCGTTCGAGGTCGAGTTGGTCATCCGGGTCGGTGAGGTCCAGCAGCCGGCTCGCATCGCCGGGATCGCCGGCAATGACGTGGTGCTCCCGGAGTGGCTCCCGGTGGTAGCCCGACAGGAAGTGCATGCAGCCGTTTTCTTCGTCGACGTCGTCGAGGGCCACCCAGAACCGGATCGTCCATGACGGGATGTCGGCGCCCGCCGGCGCGAAAGGCTGGGTCGAGTAGGCCATGTCCTGGTGCCACGGCGTGACCTCGGGGTCACCAGCCGGCTTGTAGATCAGCATGTCGAAGGTGGGGGTCGCCTCGCCGAGGACCTGGTCGGCGAGCTCACGCAGCACCGCCAGTGCAGAGTTGTCGGCGAAGGTCGCATGGGCCGCCGCCGGCCATGTGATCACGCGGATGCGTCCCCCGAGCATCTGGTCGGCCGGAGCCTCCACGCGTCGGTTCAGGACGTCGCCGTACGCCTCTCGCAGTTCGGCCACCGTGTCGTCATCGATCAGACGATCGATGGCCAAGAACCCGTCCTCGTCGTAGCGCCGTAGCTGCCCGTCGCTCAAACGCATCGCGTCACCGGTCCAAGACCCCGGCGGGGTCGGGGAACACCTTCGCCACCTGGGTGAGACACTACGGGCAGCAGCTACCGAGCACCGATTGCCCGATCTGGGGTGGCCTACATGCGCCTCGAGGACCCGCCCGGGCACGCCGCACGGGCTCACAGGTCCGTGCCGAAGATCGCACGTTCCAACTCAGCCCGGTCGCTCTCCGGTGCCTCCGCCCGCAGCCGAGCACCCGCCCCCAAACCGAGACCACGAGCGGCGTGCGCGACCGTCGACGTCAACGACGCATACCCGGGCCCACCCGGGTGCTCACGCCACCGCTCGAAGCTGGTGCAGAACAGCTCCACCAGCGGCCCGTCCAGACGGCCGATCATCCCCAGCCTGGTCAGCTCCGGCACGATCTGGTCCCAGGTCTCTGACGCCACCGGCCCCAACCCCGCCGGCTTAGGAGGCTCGGCCACCACCGGGCGCGGATGACTCGCCACCGCCCGCAGATCACCCTTCAACGTCTGCCGGCGCGGATTCGGCAACGGGCCCCGACGTCCCACGAGTCCCGATCCTAATTTTTCGAAACCCGCGGTCGAGCGTGAATCGCTGCCCGCCCGCTCACACGTTGACGGTCTCCGAATGATCGCGAAGCCCCACCTCGTGCTGGGTGAGTCAGTACGCATTAGGGCAGATGGACGAACTCCCCTAGGAACTCGCGGGCTGATGCCGTGTCGATCCGATAGGACTTGGCGGCCGCCCGGCACTGGGCATCACCGGTCGACGTGATCGACACCAGTTGGTTGCTGGTCTCGCCGCCCAGGAAAACAGGTCCCCCGGAATCACCGAAGCAGGCGCCGCCGTCGCCGGTCGACGGTTGTTGCGACAGACTGAGCCACGCGGGCTGAAGGGACCTGAATGACGAGAGGGCGAACCGCCGGACACCGTCGGGGGGCACGAGGCCGTGCGGCCCACCGGTCTTCACCTCGCGCACCGCGCCGTAGCCGACGACGGTGAACGTCGCGCTCGGTAGTGCATTGTGCGCCAGCTCGTCGAGCAGACCCTCGGTGGGCAGCTGGGCCGGGGCGATGCCCGGAGCGTCGTCGAGCAGCACGACGGCCATGTCGTGGGGGTCGGAAAAGCCCCCCGGCCCGGAGAACCCGAAGTCGGGATGGGTGACGACCGTGCCCGAGAAGATGCCAGCGGGCGAGGCAGCGTTCTCGTCGTAGGCCGTGTCGAATGTGACCCCGATCCGGCTGAAGCTCGGCGCGGCAGTGGCCAGCCGTCAGGACGACGTCAGCGGCGATGAGCGTGCCGCTACAAAAGACGTCAGGCCCAGGGCTGAACGGGTCCACGTCGGCCACGAGCGCCCCCACGTAGGGGTGCCGGTTACCGTCCGGCTGGCCGAACGTGATCGCCCCGGAGGGAGCCGCCGCCGCGAGAATCAGAGCCGCCGCTACCACGGGCGCGGCCAGGAGAGTTCCGGGTCGTCGCATGGGGGTACCGCCTTCCGCCGCCTCTCAAACCGGGTCAGCTCCGGTGCTGCCCGGCAGGGATGAATGTGCGCCCACGGCATTAACCGTCGCGTAGCAAGGGATTTCCGCGGGCGGCGGAGGCCCCCCACCCGGGTTAGGCGACAGGGACCGCTACGTCACGGTTAATGAGCAAGTCTTACCTTGCCGCTCGGCGCCACTGCGGGTGACGCCGAGGCGTCGCGTTCTAGGGCGACGCCTGCAAGGCGGGATAAAGGAGGCCAGCTCATGAAGAGCTCGTCACGCGGAGCGATGAGGCTTCTACCGCGGTAATTGTCGGCGTGCTGGTGCTTCCTGCGGCGGCAGCGAGCGCGGATCCGACCAACCACTTCGGAACCTTCGAAATAACGTGTGGCGGACACAACCTGGTGATCGTCTCATAAGCCTGGTTCCAGCAACGTCGTAACGTTCGACCGCCAACCGAGCACGAGCGTCTCGATCCTCAAGGGCCTCACGCTCTCCGTCGACGGCGTTGTCGTCGAGGAGTTCCACAAGCCGTTTACGTCCCATCAGGACGTGACCGTCTGCACGGAGGTCTCTGCGCCCGGAGAACCCCTCGTGGTGGTTGAGACCATCCTGACTCCGCGACGTCCGTAGGGCGCCCCCTCGACCTCCCCCCGATCTAGCGGGGGGCTCGAGAGCCTTCCCGACATCTCTGAGGGTGAGCCCGTAGTAGGCGGAGGGCTTGGCCCAGTCGCCGGCGACGACGGTGCCGTTCTCGTCGACGAGCCGGAACGCCTTGCCCCGCTTCTTGAGCCGCCAGCCGCGGGCCTCGGCGGCCTTGCGTGCCTTGGCCTCCGTCATGTCACCGCCACCCGTCGTGCCGCCTCTCCGCCGACCGGACATGCATGAGCACTCTCACGATGCGTCGGTGATGGTCGACGAGATCCGCCTGCGGGCCCACGCCCACCCGCTCGACAGCGACGAATGCTGCGGCGTGCGCGGCACGACCCGCCGCGCCGACGGAACCATCACCGTCGAATTTCAAGGGGTACCTTCCGTCTGTGGCCGCGCACTGGGGGAAGTCGGCACCGGGGGGGATTGGTCGACGCCGCCGGTTGGCGGTCCTTGTCTTCGCCGTGGCGGCAATAGCGACAGCGACGGCGTTGTTCGGCGATCGGCTCGGGCGTGCCGACCGGCGGGTGGACCATGAGGGATCGGCGCAGGGCGACGGAGGCGTTGATGAGAGCGGCCCGGCGACAACTGCGACGACGGCACAAGTGGTGGTGCCGGCGGGTCCCCCGGATCAGGCGACGCTCGATGCTCTGTCGTTGCGTCTCGAACCGTTGGTCGCCCTTGAGTTTCCCACGGCTGTGGTTCAGCGTCCCGGGACCGAGGATTTGTATGTCACGGGGGTCCAGGGACCGATCGTGCGGGTTCCGGTCGGTGGTGGCGACCCGGTACCGGTGGCTGATTTCGGCGGCCAGGTCTCCACGAGTGGCGAGTCAGGTCTGCTCGACTTGGCTTTCAACCCGGCGGGCGATCTGGTCTATGTCAGCCTGGTCGAGCGCGACGGCGACCTGGCGCTGGTCGAGTTCCCGTTCGTAGCCAACAACTTTGCGACCGACCGGCCCCGAGTGCTTCTCACGATCGAGAGCCCAACCAACGTGCACCACGCGGGCGATGTGGATGTGGATGCTGACGGTCTGGTCTGGTTCGCGGTCGGCGACGGTGGACCCAGTCAGGGCCGCAGCATGCGAGCTCAGGACCTCAACGACCTCCACGGCAAGATCCTGCGTATCGACCCCCACCCAACCGGGGAAGCCGCCTATCAGATCCCGGCCGACAACCCCTTCGGCGGTCGCCCCGATGCCCGCCCCGAGATCTGGGCCTACGGGCTGCGTAACCCGTGGCGCTTCGACATCGATCCCGTCACCGGTGACCTGTGGATCGGCGACGTCGGGCGCAACGGCCCCGAAGAGCTCGACTACCTGCCCGGCCCCCGAGCCGGCGCCGGTGCCAACTTCGGGTGGCCCTATTTTGAAGGCACCGCCGCCGGCCTCGCCGGTGCACCCCCACAGTTGATCCCACCGCTGCTCGACTACCCCCACGGCGACCGATGCGGGATCACAGGCGGCTCGGTCTACCGGGGAGCCGCCATACCAGCGCTGACAGGCGCCTACCTGTACAGCGATCTGTGCGATGGGATCGTGCGGGCCGTGTCCGTTTCTGGCGGAGCTGTCATAGCCGAACGGGCTTTCCAAGACGCCCAAGCCGGCTACCCCGTGTCATTCGGCACCGACCTGGCTGGCGAGCTGTACCTGTGCTCATTCGATCTCGCGACCGTGTTCCGGATCGTCGCTACCTGAGCAGACTTAATCGGCTGCGCCATGCTCGAATCGACCGGCCAGGGGGTCGGCTCTACCTCCGCCTCGAGGACCCGCCCGGCCTCTCACTCATCACCACCGTCGGCCGCTACGCCACGGTCGACGAGGCACAGATCGCAACCGACGAGGTGTGGGCGTCCCGCTGACGGATGACGGCACAGAGCGGCATCTATGGCGCCTATGGATCTACCATCAGACGCATGCTGCGTTTCGTTCGGTTCGGACTCCTCGTCGTGATGACGCTTCTAACGCTCGGCCTCGTGATAGCCGTCGGTACACCCGAGACAGGACCACTCGAGAAGGCTGTTGCCGCCCTCGCCATCGTTGCTGTGGTCGTCGCCGCCGGACCCGTACGCAGGATCGGCGCCGCCTCATAGTGCCCACACGACAGGGCATCGAGCGGCATCAGTTCGATGCGCGCTCGGGGCCACGCGCCGGATGCGGCGAACCTCGTTGCCTGGCAGTGGGCTCGAGGCGCTAGGTTGCGAGCCCTCGGGGAGGCTCTGGTATGGGGATGGTGCGGTAGTGACGGCGTTTCCTATGCCGCACGGGGCGGAGTAGGTGCTGCTAGCACGTGGCGCCGACCAGTTCGACGTTCTTCACCAGATGGTCGCAGCGCACGCCGCTGCCGACTCGATTGTGTTGGATGTCGGGGCAGGCTGTGGTCACCAGGATTACGCTGGGCGGCTGAAACCTCTTGTGGGGCACATGGTCGGAGTGGATCCCTCCCCCGGGATCCTGGCCAATCACAGGTTGGACGAGCGGTTTCAGTCGACCCTCGAGGAGTTCGCCCCGACGCACCGTCACCAGTTCGATGTCATCGTCGCGAGCTATGTCCTTGAGCACGTCTCGTCGCCGATGCCTTTCCTGGTCGCCATGCACGAATGCCTGAAGCCAGGTGGCTCCGCCTTCATCCTGACGCCGAACACGTTTCACTACTTCGGCGGATCGGCGTACGTCGCTCGCCGGTTACACGTAGACGAATGGGTCATCCGTCGTATCCGAGACCACGCCACACTCGAGGACCACCATTTCCGGCTGCAATACCACATGAACTCTCGCGGCCGCCTGACGCGGCTCGCGCTCCGAGCAGGCTTCCGGACCTTGGAGTTCCGCATGCTCGACGAGCCGGGGATCTACCAGCCGTACCTGCCGAAGAAGCTCAACTCCATCCCGGTGGTGTGGTCGAGGTTGGTCCATCGTCTTCACGCTCCAGGTCTGGCGGGAACGTTGCTGGCGCGCCTCGAAGCCTGAGACAGAGGGCGCCTCGACAACTCCCGGCTACCTCCCCTAAGCGCGCCCTGTTGCCCGCTCTGGCGCTAGCCCACCGCCGCCACAACGGTCGAGGCGGCGCAGGTGGCGACAGGCGAAGGTCTGGGCAGCTCGGCAACCGCGTCACCCGGCCTACGACTCGAGGGCGGCGCCGCCGGAGCGTGGCCCCACGGCCAGCAACGTGCTAGACCTCCGGCCAGCGGACAGAGGCGATCGTGGCAAATTCGGTAAGCCCGCCATCTGACGCCGGGCAAGAGGGACATTCGCCGGGCCCGCCCGGCCAACCACCCCCGACCGCAACACCACCAGCGAAGCTACGACCGGCCCGCTCGTGGTACTGGGCGGCCCTGGCGGTTTTCCTCGCGGGGGCGGGCTGGCTGGGAGCGGGCGTGTACCTGCTCGTCGAGCGGGTCGACTCGTTCCAGCGGGTGGCACTCCCGGGGGAGGGCGAGGTCAGCCTGGACCACAGCGGGGGCTACGTCATCTATTACGAAGGGCCCGGCGCTGACACCGGAAATATCCCCGACTTCACGGTCAACGTGACACCACGCTCCCCATCCGCCGCGGTGCAAGGCCTAGAGCCGTACGAGAGTGGGTTGACCTACAGCTTCGGCTCCCGGGAGGGGCGAGCAGTCCTCACCCTGCAGGTCGCCAGCCCCGGCACGTTCCTGATCGAGGCGACTGATGCGCCTGCGACATCAGGTGACAGCTCTCTGGCGATCGGCTCCAGCATCGCCGGGAGGATCGTGGGCATTGCCGTGCCCAGCGCTCTGCTCATGGTGGTGGCGGTTGGTGGCGCCATCGCGATCGCCATCGTCCGGCACCGGCGTAGGCGAAGCATGACCGACTACCCACCTCCGCCTTCGGGTGGGTACCCACCTCCCCCACCTCCTCCACCTCCTCCACCTCCCGTGGAGGGACCACCCAGCGAGCCCGAGTGGAAGCACAAGGCACGTCGGCGTGAGGTGTTCGCGGCCATCGGTGTAGGCGCCGTGCTGCTCGTGGCGATCATCGCCGCGGGCGTCGCTGGCGGCGACACCGACGCGGGGACCACCGCTGCCCAGCCCGCGACCACCGAGGAACCGGCAGCTACAGAGGCGACCGAGCCTGACCCCGAGACGACCGACGCACCGGCCGTCACCACCAGCACGGTCCCCGTCCCGGCCGGGCCGACGACTGTGGCCATGGGGCAGCCGGTGGAGATCGCCTTTGCCGATGTCGAGTTCGGCCAGGGCAGGACACAGGCGACAGTCACGCTCGCCAACCCCACGACCGCCGAGGTCGAGCCGGGCGAGTTAGGCATCGAGCCCGCCAACGGCTTGTTCCTCGTGGTCGACGCCAACGTGGTCGTCCACCCGGACAGCAAGGGCACCTACGCCATCGCTGATTTTGACTTCAACTTCGTTGGCGGCGACGGGTCGGTCTATGAGGTCGGCTTCGCCACCGAGTTCGGCCCGACGCTCGATGTCGAGCTGTCGGCCGGCCAGAAGGCGAGCGGCAAGCTGATCTTCGACATCCCACCCGACAAGCTGGCCGGCGGCAAGGTGCAATTCGACGACACGTACGAGGACTTCGGCGAGCCCCTCGCTTTCTGGACGCTGTGACCGACCGCGCACCAGTGGCCGCCCGTCGGCTCACGGGTCGGGGTGGTGCGTGTCACCTGCCGTGGCCGGTTCCGCGATCCCCTTGCCAGCACCATGTGACACAATACCCAGGCCATAGCGCATCTGTGGACATCACTGGAGAGGTCGGCGGATTCGAGGGTTATCCGGTTCATGGCAGCGGGCGGGGCGTACGGCACGCTCACCGATGTCGCGCTCCTTCCTACCCTGCGGCGCCCGCTACAGCGCGGCGAGCATCGCCTCCGCCACCACCTGGCCGACGTCCTGGCCCCCGCCGGGAAGCGTCACCCCGACGAAGTACTCGTCCCCTTGGGCGATGAACTGGCCCATGCCGTCGCCGGTGTCCTGCCACACCGCGGCGTTCCCGACGCCGGACACCTCGTGGACCGAATCCTCGCCCGTCTCGTCCCGGATGATGTCGATCGCCGTGTCGTAGTGGTCGGCCAGCTCGACGGCGAGGATCACACCCGACGCGTAGCTGCAGATCCTCCGCTGCTCGGGGTCGTAGGCCGACGACTCGCCGGCCCCCTGGTCGCCCGCCAGCATCATCGCCAGCCCCGGTCCAGGGATCAGCGTGCAGGGATCGGGGACCGCGTCGTCGTCGACGGGAACCGCGGTCGTCGTGGTGGCGCCGGCCGCCGCGGTGGTCGTGGCACCAGCCGCAGCATCCGCGGCCGCCGTGGTCGTCGTGTCGCCACCCGCCCCACCGCCGCCACCGGTGTCGTCATCGTCGCCGCCGCACGCGGAGAGCAGGAGCGCTACTCCCAGGGTGGTGGCCACCACTCGACGTCGCACGGTCGTTCGCACGGTCCCTCCGTCGGCGTGCCCGGTGTCCGGTTGCCCTTCGCCGCAGCCGACGAGGGTCGTCCTCCGGCGGAGGTCTCGTCCCCAGTCCTGGGAGCCGGGCACCGCCGTCCGAACGCTGGCAGACTGCGCCGCCATGCACAAGACCCGTACCGTCGAGCCGTCCAACCTGCGAGTTGTCGCCACCGGGCTCCGCTTCCCGGAGGGCCCGATCGCAATGGCCGACGGATCGGTGCTCGTCGTCGAGATCGCCAGGGCGACCCTGACGCGCGTCCAGCCCGACGGTGCCCTCGAGGTGGTGGCCGACTGTGGCGGAGGCCCCAACGGCGCCGCCGTCGGCCCGGACGGCGCCGTCTACGTCTGCAACAACGGTGGCTGCTTCGACTGGCAGGAGCTCCTCGGCCTCACCTTTCCCGGCTCGCCGCCCCCGGCGGCCTGGCCCGGCCACGGGTCGCTCCAGCGCGTCGACCTCGCCACCGGCGAGGTGACCACGGTCCTGACCGAGTGCGGCGGGCATCCCGTGCGGGCGCCCAACGACCTGGTGTTCGACGCCGACGGCGGCATCTGGTTCACCGATCACGGCGTCCGGGAGGAGCGCACCAGCGATCGCACGGGCATCCACTACTCCCGGCCCGATGGCAGCGAGGCGTGCGTGGCCGTCTTCCCACTGGACGCGCCCAACGGCATCGGGCTGTCGCCGGCGGGCGACCGCCTGTACGTGGCCGAGACCCACACCGGGCGCCTCTGGGGGTGGGACGTGACCGGCCCCGGCGTGGTGACCGGCTCCGGCCCCGTGGGCCCGCGCGGTGCCGAACTGCTCGCCAACCCCGGCGGTGGCGCGTTCTTCGACTCCCTGGCCGTCGACGGCGAGGGCTGGATCTGCGTCGCGACGCTGGGGGGCAGCCCGGGGATCACGGCCTTCTCACCCGACGGTGAGGAGGCGGAGTACACCCCCCTTCCCGACCCGCTCACCACCAACATCTGCTTCGCCCCCGAGGGTCGCACCGCCTTCGCCACGCTCTCGGGCACCGGGCAGGTCGTCGCCTTCGACTGGCCCCGCGCGGGCGGGCGGCTGCCGTTCGCGGCGTGACGGCGGAACGCCACGATGACTTCCGCGAGGGTCCACTAAACAGGTAGCGGTCACCGACAAGCCCGCGACGGGGAGGGGACGCCGTGCCGATCCTGGACGCCAGCCACGACTTCGCCCACGAGGTCGAGGGCGACACGGCGTGGAGCGAGTCGTACTACTTCAACGCCTATGACCCCACCGCCGACGCCGGGCTCTTCACCCGCATCGGTGTGCGGCCCAACGAGGGCACGATGGACGTCGGGCTCTCGGTGTGGTTGCCCGGCAACCGCATCGCCAACGTCCGGGGCGTGCGGGAGCAGCGCGTGATGACCGACGACGACCTCGACGTGGCGGGCGTGCGCTACGAGCGGGTCGAGCCGATGCGTACGTGGCGGCTCACGGCCGACGCCGACGCCCAGGTGCTCGAGCTGGGGTCGACGCCCACGACCGGGTCCGGAGAGCCGGGCCGAGTGACGTTGGACGTGACCTTCGCCGCGCTCACGCCGGCCATCGGCACTGACGGTCAGGGCCGTGCCGGCAGGTCCGACGACAGCGCCGTCTCCACCGCCGCCACCGTCGGCAAGGGGCACCTCGAGCAAGCCGGCGCCTGGTCGGGGACGATCACGTGCGACGGAGACTCGTGGCAGCTCGACGCCACCTCGGCGCGGGGAAACCGCGACAAGTCTTGGGGGCCGCGACGCTGGGGTGGGCCGCAGATGTGGCGATGGTTCTCCGTGAACGTCGGCGACGACGTGCACTTCGGCGGGATCCGCATCGGGACCGCGGCCGGCGACCTCCACCGAGGGTGGGTCTGGAAGGACGGCGAGGCCGCCTCGATCCGCGACTGGCACGTCACCAGCGAGCTGGCCGACGACGGCGTCACGCATCGCGTCAGCCACGTGCGCGCCACCGACAAGCGCGACCGGGTCCACGAGCTGCGGGGCGACGTCCTCCGGGTCTACGGCGTGCCCCACAAGACCGGGGATCGGTACACGGTCGTGAACGAGGGACTGGCCCGGTGGACCTATGAGGGGCGCACCGGCTACGGCATCAGCGAGTACCTCCACCAGCTCGACGACGGGGGCCGGGCCCTGGTCCCGATCGAATGACGCCCGGCGGACCGTGACGGCCGCGGGCCCGGCCTGGGCCGAGGCGCTGGCGGCGGCCCTTGGCGCCCACGACGTGCGGGGGCTGCGCCGGCTCTCGGGCGGGGCGTCGCGCGAGACGTGGGCGTTCGAGGCCGACGGCCGGGCGCTCATTCTGCAGCGGGCCCGACCGGGGGGCGTCACGAGCGCGCCGCTGACGACCGAGGTGGAGCTGCTGCGGGCGGCCCAGGCCGCCGGTGTGCCGGTGCCGGCGATCGTCCTGTCCGGCGGCGAGGTCGAGGGCGACCTCCATGGCGACGGCAACGGCAAGGGCGACGGCAACGGCGTCGAGGCCGGGCACCTCGGACGGTCGTGGATGGTGGTGGAGCGGATCGAAGGGGAGACCATCCCCCGTCGGATCCTGCGCGACGTCGAGTTCGCGTCCGCCCGGCCGTTGCTCGCGGCGCAGTGCGGCAGGGCCCTCGCCGCAGTGCACAGCATCGACCGCGCCAGCGTCCCCGGCCTCGACCCCACCGACCAGTTCCAGCAGTTCCGCGAGCTGCTCGACGCCATGAACGAGCCCCACCCGGCGTTCGAGCTGGGCTTCCGCTGGCTCGAGCGCAACCGGCCGCCCCGTCGCGCCGACACCGTGGTCCACGGCGACTTCCGCAACGGCAACCTGGTCGTGGGCCCCGACGGGCTGCGGGCGGTGCTCGATTGGGAGCTGGCACACCTCGGCGACCCGCTCGAAGACCTGGGTTGGCTGTGCGTGCGGGCGTGGCGATTCGGGGCCGCGCCGCAGGTAGGCGGCTTCGGGGACGTGGACGAGCTGGTGGCGGCCTACGAGTCGGCACCGGGCTCGCCCGGCGCCGTGGACCGGGACGCCCTCGCCTGGTGGGAGGCGATGGGCACGCTGAAGTGGGGGGTGATGTGCATGCTCCAGGCGGCGACCCACCTGTCGGGCACGGTCCGCTCGGTGGAGCTGGCTGCCATCGGCCGGCGGGTGTGCGAGGTGGAGCACGACCTGCTCCTCCTGCTGCCGTGAGCGAGCGTCCCGGAGGGCGGGAGAGCGAGCCCGGCCCGAGCGGCCGTGGGAGCGTACGACAACACGTCGACAGCCCGAGCGGCCCGCTGCGCAGCAGCAAGAGCGGGAAGCAATGAGCGGGCGCGAGCCGCACGACGCGCCGAGCGCGGTGGAGCTGGTCGAGGCCGTGCGTGAATTCCTCGAGGGCGACGTCACCGAAGCCACCGAGGGGCGGGTGCGCTTCCACGCCCGGGTGGCCGCCCGGGCACTCGCCATCGTCGAGCGCGAGCTCGCCTCGGCGGACCGGATGGCCGCGGACCACGCGGCGCGCCTGGCGGCGCTCGGGTTCGCCTCGGACGCGGAGCTGGCGGCCGCCATCCGGTCCGGCGCCTGCGACGACCGGTGGGACGAGGTCGCGGCGGCGGTGCGGGCGACCGTGGCGGACAAGCTGGCCGTCGCCAACCCCGGCTACGCCTGACCGGCCACGGTGAGGCGTCGGAGCAGCAGGCCTTTGCTGTCAGTGGGCCTGGTTACGATCAGCCGGTTCGTGACGGGGTCGACCGGCACCTCTAGGGAAAGGGAACGACGGGCGTGACGCTGGCGGTGACGGTGGTGTGCCAGGACGGCGTGGTGGTCGCCGCCGACAGCCGCACCACGCTCGCCAACGACAGGACCCTGCGCGTCGCCAGCGACTTCACCCACAAGGTGTTCGAGTCGGGGCGGGTGGCGGTCACCACGTACGGCGAGGCGCTGCTCCTCGGTCGCAGCATCGCCAGCCACATGGCCGAGTTCGCGGTGGTCGAGGCCGGCAACTGCGATCATCCGGGCCCCACGGCCCAGGCGCTGGCCGACTTCTTCGGCGAGCGCTACGACCGGCAGCTGGCCCTGACCGGCGAGGATCCGCCGCCCCCCGGGGTCGCGGCGCTGGGATTCCTGGTCGGCGGCTACGACGCCGCCGGCGTGGGCGAGGCGTTCGAGGTCACCATCCCCGACGGCGCCGTCGAGCAGATCGCCACCACCCAGAACGGGGGCGGGGCGGCGTGGCGGGGCCAGACCGACGTCGTGACCCGCATCGTCCGGGGGTCCGACCTCGAGCTGCTGGAGCGCCTGGCGGCCACGCAGGTCATGGCCAAGGAACTGCACGAGGTGATGCCCCTGCTCGAGGCGTGCCGCTACCGCATCCCCTTCGACTCGATGAACCTGCAGGACGGCATCGACTTCGCCGTCCTGTGCATCCGCACGACCATCGACGTGCAGCGGCTCACGCTCGGCACGGTGGCGATGGCACCGGAGTTCTCGTGGCCGGGGGTTGGCGGCCCGATCGAGATCGCCACGGTCACGGCCGCCGCCGGCTATCGCTGGGTGCAGCGCACGGTCGTGCAGGGTGAGCGCCCCGCCGGAGTGGCCGAGGGCCAGGCGTGATCCGCGGTCGCGCCCGCAGCCGAGGACTGTCGCGTTTAGAAGCGGAGCAGCCTGTTGTCGTGGCTGTCGGCGGCCGGCTGCTCGTCGCGGGTGACGTAGGTGCAGCGCTTGCGGTCGCTCGGCGTGACCCAGACCCGGTGCTGGCTGTCGAGCTGGGGCGGCGACTCCATGAGCTCGCGGAGTTCGTCGTCCGACACGTCGGTCACGTCGGTCACGGCGTCGATGCTACCCGGGATGGTCAGCCGAGTGGGGCTAGGTGACTGCGGGGTGATTAACGGCGCCCTGGGCGGGTAACCGCGTGGCATGAGATTCAAGCTCGGAGCAGCCATCGGGTTCGCGGCCGGCTACCTGGTCGCCGTCAAGGCCAGCGAGGAACGCCGCCGGCAGGTCGACGACGCCATCCAGCGCGTTCGCGACAACCCGCGGGTGCGGCACGTGAGCGAGGTCGTAACCCGCGACGCCAAGAGGATCGGCGACGCCGTGGAAGATCGGTTCGCCAAGACGGCCGACAACGTCGTCGAGACCGTGGCCGCCACCGTGGAGCCGGAATCGTCGTCCGGCTCGGACATGTCGACGTCGTCGTCTGGCAGCGACAAGACCAGCAAGAACGCAGCCAAGACCGGCTCGAACCCGTAGCCGCGGCCCGGCCGCCGCGGGGCCGCCGACCGGTTGGGCGTGCGAATCGGGGGCCGTAGCGGAATCATCGTTGCGTGGACGACCGCCGGATCGCGCCCCCGGGCCTCGGCCCCGACGGCGACGGGCCCGCCCACGCCGAGGCACCGGTACCCTCCGAGTTGGAGGCCGCGGAGCCGACGCCCGAGCAGGCGGGCGACGGAGGCGGAGGCCGCGGAGCCGGCGCCCGAGCAGGCGGGCGAGGCCGAGCCTGGGATCGGGTGGCGCCGCCGCTGGGGACCAACCGCCCGCGTGGTCCTGTTTGCCCTGGTGGGAGCGGCGGGCGCCCTGGCGGTGGCGGGTCGCGTCCCCGCCCATGTCGGCCCGTTCGATACCACCATGGGGGCCCGGCCGTCGTTGCACGGCAACACGGTGGTCCACCTGGCACCGCTCGGCACCATCGAGCTCGACACCCACGACTGGCCGATCCGCCTCGACCTCCGGGTGGAGGAGCTGGGCCTCGCCGAGGCCGAGCGCATCGCCGACAACCCCCAGGTCATCGACAACCTGGGCGACGAGGTTGCCGACGACGTCCGCGGCGCGCTGGTGCGCCTGGTGCTCCGCTGCGTGCTGGTGGCGACCGTGGGCGGAGTCGTGGGTGCGCTCGCCGCCCGGCTCGGCTGGCGTTCGGCGCTGGTAGGGGTGGCGACGGGCGCGGTGCTGGTGGTCGGCGCAGGTGCGGGTGCCGCGGCGACGTTTGATGCCAACGCCGTCGCCGAGCCCCGCTACACGGGCCTGCTCTCCCGGGCGCCAGCCGCGGTCGGCGACGTCGAGGACATCATCGACCGCTTCGGCGAGTACCGCGAACAGCTCAGCGACCTGGTGGGCAACGTCGTCACCCTCTACCTGGCGGCAGAGGACCTGCCGACCTTCGCCCCCGACGACGACACCATCCGGGTGTTGCACGTGAGCGACATCCACCTCAACCCCCAAGCCTTCGACCTCATGGAGCAGCTGACCGAGCAGTTCGACGTCGACGCCATCGCCGACACCGGCGACATCGTCGACTGGGGCACCGAGCCCGAAAGCCAGCTGCTGGGCCAGATCGACGACCTGGAGGTGCCCTACATCTTCGTTCGGGGCAACCACGACTCGCGGAGCACCCAGCGGGCGGTGGCGGACCAGCCCAACGCCGTGGTGCTCGACGGTGACGCCGCCGAGGTGGCGGGCTTGCGCTTCTGGGGCATCGGCGATCCCCGCTACACCCCGGACAAGGACCAGGCGATGGCGGGCCCGTCGGACCAGGAGCGCGCCGAGGCATTCGCCCCCGAGGTCGCCGACGACCTGGCGGCCGCCGAGCCCCCCCACGTCGATGTCGTGCTCGTCCACGACGCCCGGATCGCCGCCGACATCGGGGGCGAGGTGCCGCTGGTCCTCGCCGGCCATACCCACGAGCCCAGCGACGAACGGATCGAGCCGGCCGAAGAGGACGAGGGGTCAGGCGACACCGACACGACCGAGGAGCCGCCCCCGGACACCCGGCTGCTGGTGGAGGGCTCGACCGGAGGCGCCGGGCTGCGCGGCCTGCAGGGCGACGAGCCCAAGCCGCTGCAGGCGTCGGTGCTGTACTTCGATCCGGATACCCGCGAGCTGCTCGCCTACGACCGCATCAGTGTGAAGGGCCTGGGGGAGACGGGTGCCACCATCGACCGCCACGTCCTCGTCCACGACGGCGACGGCGACGGAGCCGGCGCCTGAGAAACCTGCCGCGGAATTGGTTGCCCGGACCACCAGAACCGCGGCAGGAATCGAATCCCCGGTCAGGTGGCCAGCCGCCGGGCCCGCTGGCGCAACGCCCGGCGGGCTTCCTGGACGGCCAGGACCACGAAGAACTGGCCCACCGCCAGGCCTGCGATGGTGGCGCCGCCGGCGGTCCCGTAGTGGAAGCTGATGGCCAGACCCAGGATCACCGCCAGGCCGCCGAGGGCCACCGCCGTCACCATGACGCGGGGGACCCGGCGGACCAGCAGCCCCGCGGTGGCGGGCGGGCCGATCAGCAGTCCGAACACGAGCAGCGTGCCGATCGCGTCGAACGACGCCACGATCGACACCGCCAGCAGGACCATCAGCGCCGCGTGCGTGACCACGGGTCGCATGCCCAGGGTGGCGGCCTTGTCGGCGTTGAATGCCAGCGCCATGAACGGCCGGTAGAGGGCAACGGAGACCGCCACCACCAGGGCCGCCGCCACGGCCTGGCCGCGCAGGTCGCCCGGTGTCACGCCCAGGATGTCGCCGAACAACAGTGAGGTCACATCGGTGGCGAAGCTCTCCGACCGGGAGATGATCACCACGCCGAGGGCGAGCATCCCTACGAACAGCAGACCGATGCCGGTGTCCTCGCGGACCCGGGTGCGGTGCGACACCACCGTCACCGCCCCGCTCATCAGGAGAGCCGCCACCAGCGCGCCGAGCGTGGGACTGAAGCCCCAGAGCACCGCCAGTGCCAGCCCGGGCACGACGCCGTGGGCGAGGGCGTCGCCAAGGAACGTCAGCCCCCGGAGCACCACCCACGTACCGACCACGGCCGTTGCGCTGCTGGCGAGGAGGCCGGCCAGCAACGCCCTCTGCATGAAGGTCGGCTCGAAGGCGTCGGTGAACCAGGCGATCACGGGTTGGGAGCCCTCGAGCGCGTCGGCGATGCGCCCGGCGTTCGTGCGCATCATGGCGACGTACGTCTCACCACCGGAGCCCTCGTCGCCCAGGGACTCGCTGAACAGCTCGACGACGTCGACGTCGCCGACCTCGTCGGCGAGGACGTCGGCCAACCGGGTGGGTGACGAGGTCTCGACGAAGATGGCGGGCACGTGGTGGTCTTCGATCGTGTGGGCCAGCTCGTCGAGTTGCGCGGCGCTCGGCTCGGCCTGGGTGGTTCCGGCTGGGATGACGGCACCGACGACCTCGAACCCGTAGCGGTCGGCGAAGTACCCGAACACCTCGTGGTTGGTGACCAGCGTGCGCCGGTCGGCGGGCACGGCCGACAAGGTCCGCTCCACCTCACCGTCGACGGCGTGCAGTTCGTCGACGGTGGCCCGCACCTGGTTGGCGAACGTCGGCGTGTCGAGCGCGGGCACCTCGTCGACCAGGAAGTCGGCGATTGCCTGCGCCGCGGTGGCCATGCGCGCCGGGTCGGTGAAGAAGTGGGGATCCGCGCCGCCGTCCCCGTCGAGCTGCAAGGTGTCGACGGCGTCGATGGCGGCGAACGTCGGGACGCCGTCCTGCTCCGCTGCCTCGATCGTGTCGGTGAGGCCCTCCTCGAATCCGGCGCCGTTGGTGACCAGCACGTCGGCGTCCCGCATGCTGGCGACCTGCCGGGGGGACGCCTCGAACTCGTGGGGAGCGGTCCCCGGGGGCATGATCACCTCGACGTCAGCCTCGTCGCCCACCAGGTCGGAGACCACGTCCCCCAGCACGTTGGTCGTCACGACCACGTGGGGGCGGTCGCCGGACGCACCGGCGGCGCCGTCGTCGTCGCCGCAGCCGGCCAGCGCGATGGCGAGGAGCGGGAGGGCAACGACTGCGAGTGGCATGCGACGCACGTGGGACCTCGTCGAGGAACGAATCGATAGGATCGGCAAAACTGAGAATGGGTCTTGATCTAAGGTAGAGAATCTAACGAGACTCATTCCCGATAAGCAAGGGAACGTCGCCACATGCCGTCTCCTCCCGCCGTCGCCGCCGATGAGCTGGTGCTCGCCTACGGGCACCGGCTGGCGCTGGCGCCGAGCACCTTCGCCGTCCCTCCGGGCACGTCGGTCGCGCTCATCGGCCCCAACGGATCCGGCAAGTCGACCCTGCTGCGCGCGATCGCCGGGCTGCTGCCGCCGCGGTCCGGCCGTCTCGAGGTGCCCGCCCGGCAGACCCAGGCCGCGGTGGCCCTCGTGCTGCAGACCACCGATGTCGACCGGTCGCTGCCCATCACCGTGCGGGAGACCGTCACCATGGCGCGCTACGCCAGCCGGGGGCCGGTGCGCCGCCTCGACCGGACCGACCACGCCGCGGTGGATCGGGCCATGGAGCGGCTGGCCATCGCCGACCTGGCCGGGCGCCAGCTCCATGAGCTGTCGGGCGGCCAGCGCCAGAGGGTCCTCGTGGCCCAGGGCCTCGCCCAGGGGGCGGACCTGCTGCTGCTCGACGAGCCGGTGACGGCGCTCGATGTCGTGTCGCGGCGCCTCATCCTCGAAGCGGTGGCCGCCGAACGGGATGCCGGCCGCACCGTGGTGGTCTCGACCCACGACCTCGGCGACGCGCGCCAGGCCGACCTGGTGATGCTCCTCGCCAACCGGCTGATCGCCTGCGGTCCGCCCGACGCCGTGCTGACCGACCACAACCTCGCCGCCGCCTACGGCGGCAGGCTGTTGGTGCTGCCGGAGGGTGCGGTGATCATCGACGATCCGCACCACCACGAGCACGTGGGGGCGGCCTTTAGGCTCGGACCATGACGCTGGCGTCCGACCTGAACGAGGAGGCGGCGGCCCGCCTGCAGCGGCTCGACCAGCGCTATACCCGGGCCCGCCGCACGCTGGTGGGGGTCCTGGCCTCGGCCGACGCGCCATTGTCGATCCCGCAGCTGCTCGCACGGGACCGGTCCCTGGCCCAGTCGTCGGCGTACCGCAACCTGGCCGTCCTCGAACAGGCCGGGGTGGTCCACCGGATCGTCGGCAGCGACGAGTTCTCCCGCTACGAGCTGGCCGAGGATCTCACCCGGCATCACCATCATCATCTGATCTGCTCGCGCTGCGGCCAGGTCCAGGACTTCACGGCGCCCGCCAGCATCGAGAGCGACCTCGACCGGGCGCTCCAGCGGGTCGCCGCCCAGCACGGGTTCGACGCCGACCACCACCGGCTCGACCTGGTGGGCACCTGCGCCGACTGCCGCTGACACATCCCGAACTTGCGGCGGTTGACGGCGCCATGGGCGCGCTTTCCGCCGCAAGTTTGAGCCAGGTTTCAAGTGCATGTGGCCTGCGGCCGTGCCTCTAACCTCTCCCATCCGGGTGTGGCGCCCCTCCTCCGGCCCCAGACCAGGAGCACGCGTGGTGACCGACATCGAGACCTGGCCAGGCCGGCCCTACCCGCTGGGGGCCACCTACGACGGCACCGGTACCAACTTCTCGCTGTTCTCCGAGGTGGCCGAGGCCGTCGAGCTGTGTCTGTTCGACGCCGAGGGCGGGGAGCGGCGCGTCGCGCTCAGCGAGGTCGACGGATTCTGCTGGCATGCCTACCTCCCCCGCGTGGGCGCCGGGCAGCACTACGGCTTCCGGGTGCACGGGCCGTGGGACCCAGCCCGCGGCCAGCGCTGCAATCCCAGCAAGCTGCTGCTCGACCCGTACGCCAAGGCGGTCGACGGCGGCGTGGACTGGGATCCCGCCTGCTTCCCCTACGACGTCGCGTCGGGCGACCCCGCCAGCCGCAACGACCAGGACAGCGCACCCCACGTCCCCAAGGCGGTGGTCGTCAACCCCTTCTTCGACTGGGGCGCCGACCGCCCGCCGGACACATTGCTGCACGAGTCGGTGATCTACGAGCTGCACGTCAAGGGATTCACGTTCACCTACCCGGGCGTCCCCGAGCCGCTGCGCGGCACGTACGCCGGTCTGGCCCACCCGGTCGCCGTCGACTACCTCACGTCCCTCGGCGTCACCGCCGTCGAGCTCCAGCCGGTCCACCAGTTCGTCCACGACGCCCGGCTGGTCGAGCGGGGCCTGCGCAACTACTGGGGCTACAACTCCATCGGGTTCCTCGCCCCCCACGACGAGTACTCCAGCGCCGGCAGCGACGGCTCCCAGGTCACCGAGTTCAAGGCGATGGTGCGGTCGCTCCACGAGGCCGGCATCGAGGTGATCCTCGACGTCGTCTACAACCACACCGCCGAGGGCAACCACCTGGGGCCGATCCTGTCGTTCAAGGGCATCGACAACGCCGCCTACTACCGGCTCGTGCCCCACGACCGGGCCCACTACTACGACACCACCGGCACCGGGAACAGCCTCAACATGGCCCACCCGCACACGCTGCAGCTGATCATGGACAGCCTGCGCTACTGGGTCATCGAGATGCACGTCGACGGCTTCCGCTTCGACCTGGCGGCCACGCTGGCTCGCCAGTTCCACGAGGTCGAGCGCCTGTCCGCGTTCTTCGACCTGGTGCAGCAGGATCCGGTGGTCAGCCAGGTCAAGCTCATCGCCGAGCCCTGGGATCTGGGCGAGGGTGGCTACCAGGTCGGCAACTTCCCGCCCCAGTGGTCGGAGTGGAACGGGCGCTACCGCGACACGGTCAGGGACGTGTGGCGGGGCGCCCCCGCCAACCTCGGCGAGCTGGCCTCGCGGCTCACCGGCAGCTCCGACCTCTATCAGGGTGACTCGCGTCGCCCCTCGGCCAGCGTCAACTTCGTCACCGCCCACGACGGGTTCACGCTGCGCGACCTGGTCTCGTACAACGAGAAGCACAACGAGGCGAACCTCGAGGACAACCAGGACGGCGAGAACTACAACCGCTCCTGGAACTGCGGGGTCGAGGGGCCGACCGACGATCCCGAGGTGCTGGGGCTGCGCGCCCGGCAGCAGCGCAACCTGCTCACCACCCTGCTGCTCTCGCAGGGCGTGCCGATGGTGCTGTACGGCGACGAGGTCGGGCGCACGCAGGGAGGCAACAACAACGCCTACTGCCAGGACAACGAGACGTCGTGGTTCGACTGGGCCCACACCGATGACGGGCTCCACGCCTTCACTACCGGCCTCATCGGGCTGCGCCGGGCCCATCCCGTCTTCCGACGCCGCCGATGGTTCCAGGGCCGGCCGTTGCGCGGCGCCGTCGACATCGCCTGGCTCAAGCCCGATGGCAGCGAGATGACCGCCGACGACTGGCGGTCGGGCAACGAGGCGTGCGTGGGCATGTTCTTCAATGGTGAGGGCATCACCCAGCCGGGGCCCCGGGGCGAGCGCGTGGTGGACGACTCGTTCCTACTGCTCCTCAACGCGTCGCCCGAACCTCGCAAGTGGACCATCAGCGGCACCTGGGGCGAGGTCTGGCGCCCGGTGCTCGACACCGCATCCGGCGAGCCGCCGTTGGAGGGCAACGGGAACGGCGACGGCGAGGGCGACGAGCTGCGGGGCGAGCTCGTGGTCACCGAGCGCTCGGTGGTGCTGCTGCGCCGGAGCGAGTTGTGCTGATCCTCCTGGCGGCCGCCCTGCTGGCACGGGCGTCCGACTCGGCCGACGACGAGCGCCGGCGAGCTTCGACTGCCGGGTCAGCCAGGTCCAGAGGTTCAGCGACGAGGGGTAGGCCCTCGCGGGAGGTGGACCTCCGTGGGGACGGCCGGGCGCCGGGCCGCCCCCACGGCGATGACGGTCGTCAGTCCGTGACGAACTGCAGCTCCAGCTCGACATTGACCTTCTCGCCGAGGGCGAGCTTGTCCATGCCGAGAGGCATGTTGAAGTCCACGCCGAAGTCGTTGCGGTTGATGACGGTGTTGGCGGAGAAGCCGGCGTGGTCCTTGCCGTCGGCGGGATGGACCTCGATGCCGTTGAACTCGACCGGGAAGCTGACCGTCCTCGTGATGCCGTTGATCGTCAGCTCACCGGTGAGCTCGAGGTCGTTCTCGGTGCCGGCGATGCCCGTCGATGTGAACCTGATGTGGGGGTTCTTCTCGGCAGCGAAGAAGTCGGTGCTCAGGAGGTGGGCGTCCCGGTCGGGATTGTTGGTGTCGACGGACGCCAGCTCGATGACCGCGGCCACAACCACGCTGTCGAGCGTGTCGCCGACGTCGAGCGTGGCGTCGAAGGACTTGAACGTGCCGCGCACGTTGGTCAGCCCGAGATGGCGGACCTTGAAGTGAACGCCGGAGTGGGCGGGGTCGAGCTTCCACTCGCCGGTGGCGAGGGAGAGTGCTGGCGAGCTCGAGACGTCGGTCATCGGGTCCTCCGTGGGCGTCGGCGGTGATCCAGGGAAATCCTGGTCTCGGTAACTATCACTTACGCTACAGTCGGATGAGTAACAATCACAAGTGGAAGTGTCTGACCGGTAGTGTGTCCGCATGGATGCGGACACACGCATCACCGTCGACGCGACGTGCGACGCGCTCGGCGAGGCCACGCTCGACTACGGCGAATGCCCCAAGGAGCTGGTGGGCTCGCTGGCACACTTCGCACACGCCTACCTGCGGTGGATCGACGCCAATGCCGATCACGGGCTCACCTTCCTGCGCCTGCGCCTGATCGACCGGCTCAACGAGGAGGGCCCGGCGATGATGCGCACCTTGGCCGACGAGCTGCGCCTGACGCCCCGCCACATGACGGCCCTGGTCGACGCCCTCGAGCAGGAGAACCTCGTGGCCCGGCGCCCGCATCCGACCGACCGGCGGGCCACGGTCGTCGAGCTGACCGCGTCGGGGTGCGAGGCGGCCAACGCGGTCCTGGCCCCCAGCATGAACGCCATCGCCGGGCTCTTCGACGAGCTCACCGCCGAGGAGATGGTCGAGCTCGAGGCCCTGGTCGGCAAGCTGCTCGCTGCCCTGCGGGAACGCGGCCAGCGGGCCTGACGTCGGCGGGATCTCGGCCAACCGGCGTTCGGATGTGCCGGTTCCGTCCCTTGCGGACGACGGTTCGGAGGTCGGAGGGGCACCGCCCTCAACCGGCGTTCGGATGTGCCGGCTTCCGTCGCTCGCGGACGCTGGTTCGCCGCGCGACGGTCAGTCGGTCCTGTTGAACAGCCGCACGGCCAGGGCCAGCAGGCCCGTTCCGATGGACAGCACCAGCAGCGCCTCTGCCCACATCGGCACGACCCAGCCGGCGATCGCGACCCCGGGGACGTCGGGCAGTACCGACCGGCGCACCAGGTCGACCGCGTAAGTGGCGGGGTTCAGGTGGGTGATCACCGCCAGCCACGTGGGCAGGTTCTGCAGCGGGAACAGGGCGCCGGACAGGAAGATCATCGGCTGCAGGACCAGGGTCATGACCATCTGGAAGCTCTCCATGCGCTCGATGCGCGTCGCCAGCACGATGCCGAACGCGGTCATGGCGTAGGCGAGCAGGAGCAGGGAGAGGATCAGCAGGAGGAGCCGGCCCACCGTGAGGTTCACGCCGACGATGGGGGCGGCGACGACCAGGATCAGCCCCTGGACCACAGCCACCGTGCCACCGCCGAGCGCCTTGCCCAGCACGATCGACGTGCGGGACACGGGCGCCACCAGCATCTCGCGCATGAAGCCGAACTCGCGGTCCCACACGATCGACACCGCCGAGAACAGCGCCGACGTGATGATCGACATCGACAGGATCCCGGGGAACAGGAACTCCTGGTAGTCGATGCCGCCGGGCACTCCCTGCTGGATGAGGCTGCCCAGCCCGGCCCCCAGGATGAACAGGAAGATGATCGGCTGGGCGAGGCCGGTGACGATGCGGGTCGGGGTGCGGCGCAGCCGGATCAGCTCGCGCTGCCACACCATGCCGATGGTCCGACCGTTGCGGGTGAGGGTGGCCTGGCGGCGGGTGGGGCCGTCGGGTGCCGACACCGAGGTCGCAACGGCGTCCGTGGGGGAGTGGGTGGCCATCAACCCCGCCGGAACCCGCGGACCATCGGGTTCATCTTGAACTGGTCGCCCGCGCCCGCCTCGGCGTCGCGGATCGCCCGGCCGGTGTACTTGATGAACACGTCATCGAGGCTGGGCCGGCGCACGCTCACGCTCTGGACGCCGACGGTCAGCGCCCCGAACGCCCGCGGGACGAACTCCTCGCCGTCGGGCACCAGCACCACCAGGCCGCCGTTCTGGCCGACGACCTCGACCTCGAAGGCATCGTGCAGTTGGCGGGCCGCCAAGGCGTCGTCGGCGGTGGCGAAGGTGACGGTGTCGGCCCCCACCGCGGCCTTGAGGGCGTCGGGCGTGTCGATGGCCACGATGCGACCCTGGTCGATGATGGCGATCCGGTCACAGCGCTCGGCCTCGTCCATGTAGTGGGTCGTGAGGAACATCGTGGTCGACTCGCGGCACCGCAGCTCGTCGACGTAGTCCCAGATGTGCGCCCGGGTCTGGGGGTCGAGGCCGATCGTCGGCTCGTCGAGGAACAGCACCCGCGGGGCGTGGATGAGCCCCCGGGCGATCTCGAGCCGCCGCTTCATGCCGCCCGAGAAGAAGCGCACCTGTTGTCCCCTGCGCTCCGTGAGACCGACCATGTCGAGCAGCGGCGTCATGCGCTCGGACACCTGGCTGCGGGGCACGCCGTACATCACGGCGTGGAAGCGGAGGTTCTCCTCGGCGGTGAGGTAGTCGTCGAGGGTCAGGTCCTGGAAGACGAGCCCGATGCTGGCGCGCACCTCGTCACGCTGGGTCGTGATGTCGTAGCCGTCGACCCGGGCCTGGCCGGCGGTGGCCGAGAGCAGCGTGCACAGCATCGAGATGGTCGTGGTCTTGCCCGCGCCGTTTGGGCCCAGGAAACCGAACAGCTCGCCCGGCGCCACCGTGAACGACACGTCGTCCACGGCCGTGAAGCCACCGAACCGCTTTACCAGGTGCTCGACCTCGACCGCGGGGGCAGGGACCGGAGCGGTCGCAGGGTCGGGGCGAGGCCCGTTGGGGGTGGTGGGCATCGCCGCCATCATGCGGCGCTGAGCGTCGAAATCACCAGTCGGGGCCTCGTGATCAGAGGGCGCCGGACCGCTGGCGCTCGCGGTGGGCGGCGACGTTGGCCCGGCTGGCGCAGCGGTCGGAGCAGTAGCGCCGGGACCGGTTGCGCGACGCGTCGATGAACACGCCCCCGCAGCGCGGGTCGGCGCAGGTGCCGAACCGGTTGGCGCCCAGGTCGAGGAGGGCCATGGCCATCCCCATGACGGCACCGGTGGCGAACTCGGTGGCTACCGGGCCCCGGTCGTCGGCGATGTGCAGGTGCCAGTCGGTGTCGTCATGCCCGGAGATGCTGGGCTGGGGCCGGTGGTGCGCGAGCAGGCGGTTGATCCTTTCGACCATGGCGGCGGACCGGCCCGCGGCGGCGTCGTCGAACGCCGCCCTCAGCTGGCCGCGCAGGCGGACGAGTGGAGCCAGGTCCTTGGGTTCGGCGCGACGGGCCATCCACGGCCACGGAGCCAGGAAGCCGCGCAGGCCGTCGAGCGAGCTCAGCCGATCGACGGGTTCGAGCTCGTCGGGCAGCGAGGACACCAGGTCGACGCCGAGCCGTGCGTAAGATTCAAAATCCACTTGCACCCCTTACGTTCCTGTGCCATCTTGTGAGGAGTGAAATCCCGCCAAGCACCTTACAGCACAGGAGGCTCGATCGTGCGAGGGCACCTCTTCGGCCGCGGTTGGCGGCTGGCGACGCCACATACGGTCAATTCGCGGCACAACGACTCAGACCGGCTCCCCGGCCACCACCTGCCGGAGGCCAGCCACATCGCCCGGAGCCTCCGGTGATCCCGGCCACCACCGCCCCCCGCCCCGATCGGGCGTGGGCAGAGGCGTGGCAGAAATCGTGGGACCGCCAGCAAGAGGGCTACATGCCCGACCGCGAGGAGCGCCTCGCCGCACTGCTCGACGTCGTCGAGGCGGTGGCGGGGCCGCGACCGCTGGTGCTCGACCTGGCCTGCGGTACCGGCACGATCTCCCGGCGGCTGCTCGAGCGCTTCCCCCGGGCGCGCTCTATCGCCGTCGACGTGGACCCGGCGCTGCTCACCATCGCCCGGGCCACGTTGGGCAAGGACGAGCGGGTGCGCTTCGTGCGGGCCGACCTGGCCGATCCCGCCTGGGTGGGGGAGCTGCCGGAGACGCCGGTCGACGCCGTGCTCACGGCCACGGCGCTGCACTGGCTGTCCGAGCCCCTGCTCCGGCGGGTCTACCGTGACCTGGCCGGCATCGTTCGTCCCGGCGGCGCCGTCGCCAACGCCGACCAGATGGGGGCCGCGGACGTGCCGCGGCTGGGCGCCGCCCTGGCGGCAGTGGAGGCCCGCCGCCAGGAGCGGGTGCGGGCCGACGGTCGCCCTGATTGGGACGCCTGGTGGGACATCGCCGCCGCCGATCCCCTGATCGCCGACGCCGTGGCCGAGCGCCGGGCGCATTTCGGAGGGGTGAACCACCCGGCCGAGTTCGATCCGCCGTCGTCCTGGCACGCACAGGCCCTGCGCGATGCCGGCTTCGAGGAGGCGGGTGTCGTGTGGCGGTCGGGCGGCGGCGCCGTGGTGGCCGCCGTCCGCTGACCTGCAACCCGGTCAGGCGGTCGGGGCGACCTCCTCCGCGACCCGGCCCGCCTCGTCGGGGTCGATGCCTGCCCGGCCCACCAGGTAGCAGGCGATCGGCGCCGCCGTCCGCTCCGAGGCGTGGGCGGCGGTGCCGGCGAGCGCCAGCAGGATGTCCACCGTGGCGGCGTCGGGCGGAGACACGCCGAGGCGATCGGCGAAGGCGGCGATCCAATCGTCCGCGGTCATGAGCGCAGCTCGTGACCGGTCGACCGCGAGCCGGGCGACGATGGGGTGCGGGGGCGCAGCCCCCGAGGAAGCACGGTCATGAGTCCATCCTCGCCGCTGTGGTCGGCTCGAGCCGGGCTCGCACGTGCTTGTGATGCGGCGTGCCGACCCAGGGGTCGCGGTCATCGCTGGCGGTCAGCTCGTTGGGGGCGGTGCCGGTGACGACCACCGCCCCGTCGTCTGCCGGGTGGTCGAGGCCCAGCCCGTTGGGCAGCGACAGGTGGCCCGGGTGCATGGTGTCGTCGAGCCCGACCGTCACGGCGACGCTGGCGCGCTTCGTGGTGAGGCGGGCGGGGCCGCCGTCGACCAGGCCCAAGCGCTCGGCGTCGGCGGGGTTGACCCGGAGCGCTCCGGCGGGGTCGCGCTTCCGCCACGCCGGGTCGCGGATGATCGTGTTCGCGCTGAACGACCTGCGTTCGCCGGCGGACAGGACGAAGGGCCACCGATCGTCGGCGCCGGGCGGCGCCTCGACGGACAGGCCCCGCAGCTCGGCGAGGAGCTCGGGGATCTCGAGGTGGATCAGCCCATCCCGGGTCGCCACCCGGCGCCAGACGGCGTCGTCGTCGCCGGCGTCGTCGGTCACGACCACGCCCGAGGGGCTGGCGAGGATCGCCTCGAACAGCCGCTCGCCCGCCTCGATGCCGTCCCCGTGACCGGCGCGGCGCACACCGTCGGGGTTCGCCTGGGCGCAGCGGTGCGCTGCACCCCAGAGCGCGGCCGCGGCGGCGGCGCCATCCGGCAGGGTGGGGCCCAGGGTCCGATAAAGCACGATCGGCGCGAGCGGTCCCAGCTCCGGCCTGGCCGCCAGCGCGCCGAAGAACGCCTCGGCGAAATCGGCCCGCCCGCCGTTGGCGGCCTCGCGCAGCGCCGACAGCTCGGGCTCGGCGGCGTCCAGCGCACCCGACGCCTCGACGAGCCGGGCGTGGATCTCGGGCTCGGGCAGCGGACCCGGCGGGGGATCGAGCACGGGTCGCCGCAGGTGGAAGACGTTGCGCGGGAAGTCGAAGTTGAAGAACGTCGCCTCCCACTTCTCGAACTGCGTGGGGGCCGGCAGCACGAAGTGCGCGAGGCGGGCGGTCTCGGTCAGGAAGACGTCGATGACCACGAGGGTGTCGAGTGCGGCGAGCGCCTCCCGCATCCGCTGTGAGTCGGCCAGCGAATGGGCCGGGTTGCCGCTCTCGACGACCATCGCCCGGTACCGGGCCGGGTGGTCGGTGAGGATCTCGTCGGCGATGACGTTGCAGGGCACCAGCCCCGACACGATGCGGGCACCCGCCACCGGGCTGCGGGGGCCGCCATGGTCGTCGGCTTGGCGCGCCGTGCTTCCCGCTCTTGCAGCTGCGCTGCGGGCCGCTCGGGCCCCGGCCTCGCCACTTGGCTCGGCCTCAAGCTCCGCCGGGCGGACCTTGCCGAGCGGCACCAGGCTCGACGGCGCGTACTGCGTCCCCGGCCGGCCGAAGTTGCCGGTCAGCAGCCACACCAGCTTCTCCAGATAGCTCACCAGGGTGGAGTGGAGGTTCATCTGGATCCCCAGGTCCTCGGCCACGGCCACGCTGGCGGCGCTCCCGATGCGGCCGGCGGCCCGGCGCAGCAACGCCTCGTCCACGCCGCTCACGGCGCAGTGGGCCGCGATGTCGACGCCGCGCAGCTCGGCCACGACGGCGTCGACGCCCGTGGCGTGCGCGGCGAGCCATGCGCGGTCCACGAGCCCCTCGTCGACGATGGCCGCCGCCAGCGCCGAGATCAGCCACGCGTCGGTGCCGGGCCGCACCTGCAGGTGGATGTCGGCCAGATCGGCGGTTTCGGTGCGGCGGGGGTCGACGACGATGAGGGCCCGCCCCGGATCGCGGGCGATCTCCTTCAGCGTGGTGCGGGCCCGCGGGAAGCTGTGGCTCTGCCAGGGGTTCTTCCCGATGAACAGGGCGACCTCGCAGCTCTCCATGTCGCCCCGGACGTTGGTCCCCAGGAGCTTGCCGTTGACCCAGAACTCGCCGGTCTTCTCCTGGGCCAGCGCGTTCGAGCGGTAGCGGCCCCCGAACGCGTGCATGGTGGACGCCCCGTAGGCGCCGCCGAGGTGGTTCCCCTGCCCGCCACCGCCGAAGTAGAAGATGCTCTCGCCACCATGGGCGTCGCGCACCGCCGCCAGCCGACCGGCGACCTCGCGAATGGCGGTGTCCCAGTCGACTACCTCGAAGCTGCCGTCGGGGCGCTGGCGCAGCGGATGGGTCACCCGCTCACCGCGGGCCGGCACGCGGGGCCCATCGGCTAGGGGTCGGCCACCGGGGTTCTGGTAGTGGTCGAGGCGGAGCGCCTTCTCGCAGGTGTAGCCCTGCGACGACGGATGGCTCTTGTCGCCTCGGATGCGCTCGAACCTCCGGGCGTGCTCGAGCGACCCCAAGCGCACCTCGATGCCGCAGTTGCATTCGCAGAGGATGCAGGCCGTCTGCTTCCACACGGGCGCGTCGGACGTCGTCGGTGCCTCGGTCACAGCCATGGCGGGAACGTAGTCTTGTGAGTTCACTAGTGCAACGGACACCGGATAAGGTGCCGGGGATGGCAGTCCCCGGCGCGTTCGACACGGTCACCGCCGTCGCCCCCTCGGACCCCCACGACGCGTCCGGTCGCTTCGAGATGGCGGTCGACCCCGACTGGACCGTCGGCGGCCGCCCCAACGGGGGCTACCTGCTGGCGGCGATGGCGCGCGCGGCCCGGTCTGCCCTGGCCTCCGCCGAAGGACCCGACCATCCACACCCGGTCACGGCGACCGCCCACTACCTGGCCTCGCCCAGCCCCGGTCCCGCGGAGGTGCTCACCGAGGTGCTCCGGCGGGGACGGCGGATGAGCCAGGTGCGTGCCCGGCTGGAGCAGGGGGGCTCGCCCGCCGTCGAGGCCACCTTCACGCTTGGCCGGCACGATCCCGCCGCCGAGCCCTGGTGGTCCGACCTCGAGGCCCCGCCGTTGCCGCCGTTCGACGAGTGCGTGCGCGCCCAGGGCGTGGGACCGGGGGGCGTGGAGCTGACGATCATGAACCGTGTGCACGTCCGGCTCGACCCGGCGACGGCCGGCTTCACGGCCGGGCGGCCATCGGGCAGGGCCGAGGTGCGGGGCTGGCTGGCGTTCGCCGACGGCCGGGAGCCCGACCCGTTGGCGCTGCTGTACGCGGCGGACTCCTTCCCGCCCGCCACCCTCGAGCTGGCGACCCTCGGCTGGGTGCCGACGCTCGAGCTCACGGTGTACGTGCGGGGCGTCCCCGCGCCGGGGCCGCTGATGGTGCGGCAGCGGGCGCGCCTGGTGCAGGCCGAGCTAGTCGACGAGGTGTGCCACGTCTGGGACAGCCGGGGTCGCCTCGTGGCGCAGGCCACCCAGCTCGCCGGGGTTCGGGTCGGGGGTGCGTCCCCGCCCCCGAGCGACAAGAGTGGTCCATCATGAAGCGCACCCCGTTCGCCGACTGGCCGTGCTCCATCGCCCGCGCCGTCGACCTGCTCGGCGACTGGTGGACGCCGCTGGTGCTGCGCGAGTGCTTCTACGGCGTGCGACGGTTCGACGACTTCCAGCGCAGCCTCGGCATCGGGCGCAACATCCTCACCCAGCGCCTGAATCGCCTGGTCGACGAGGGCCTGCTCGAGCGCCGCCCATACCACGACCGGCCCGTGCGCCACGAGTACGTCCTCACCGACAAGGGCCGGGACTTCTTCCCCGTCATCGCCGCCCTGGTCCGCTGGGGCGACCGCTGGCTGGCCGGCGAGGAGGGCCCGCCGGTGGTGCTGCAGCACCGCACGTGCGGCCACGACCTGGAGGCGGACGTGGTCTGCTCGCAGTGCGGCGAGCCGGTTCGGCTGCGCGACGTCTCCACCCGAATCGGGCCCGGGTACCCGGAGCGCCGACGGCCCGCGGCCATGGCCACCGGGCGCTTCACCGGACCAGGGGAGTAGTGACCGGCGTGCCCGACCTGCCCAGTTCCGCCGAGGTCGACGAGACCATCAAGGTCGTCCACGACCACGCCGACCGCATCTTCCTGTGGAACTACGACCGCAGCCGCGACCAGCTGGTCACCCTCTACAACAAGGCCATGGGGTCGCAGTGGAACAGCGTGACCGAGCTCGACTGGTCGACCGAGGTCGACCCGTTCGAGCTCGTCGACCCGACCACGCCGTTCCAGCAGCTCGCCCGCGCCGCCCGCGACGTCGACGGCTCGCCGATCGCCTCCTGGGGTGAGGACGAGCTGCGCCAGCTCGGCGTCGAGAGCTTCAAGGCCCAGCTCAGCCAGTTCATGCACGGCGAGCAGGGCGCCATGATGACGGCGGCCAAGATCGTCGAGACGGTTCCGTGGATCGACGCCAAGTACTACGCGGCCACCCAGACGATGGACGAGGCCCGCCACACCGAGGTGTTCGCCAAGTACCTGCACACCAAGCTCGGTGAGGCATACCCGATGAGCCCGTTCCTCGAGGGGCAGATCACCGCCCTGCTCGAGGACGACCGCTGGGACATCGCCTACCTCGGCATGCAGATCGTGATCGAGAGCCTGGCGCTCGCCGCGTTCGGTTCGATGCTGCGCACGATCGACGAGCCCCTGCTGCGGAAGCTGTTGCGCTACGTCATGTCCGACGAGGCCCGGCACGTGGCCTTCGGGGTGCTGAGCCTGTCGGAGTACTACACCGGGCTATCCGAGGCCGAGCTGAAGGACCGCCAGGAGTTCCTGGTCGAGAACACCCTGCGGAACCGGGCCCGCTCGACGACACCGGAGGTCTGGGAACGGATGGGGGTCTCGGTCGAGGCCGTGTACCCGGCGATCACCGAGGCGGCGGGAAGGATCCAGGTGCATCCCTTCGCCGGGTTCCAGCGGGCCTTCTTCTCCAAGCTGGTCCCGAACGTCCGCAAGCTCGGGTTGCTCGACGCCAACGACGGCTACCTGCGCCGGCACTGGGCGGACGCCGGGCTGCTGGAGTTCGAGTTCGCCGACGACACCGGGTCGGACTACGAGAGCTACGACGCCGTGGCGGCGGACCGGGCTGCAACCGCCCGTTCGTGAATTCTGCACGCCGCGTGTAATCCGCGGCAGTGCTCGCCTAGCCTTCCTCTCGGCAGGCTGACACCGAGAGGGGAAGACCGCCGTGGCCACCGCTTCGTCTCCTGACCGCCCCAGCGCGCTGGTTACCGTCACCGCACTGGCCTCGATCGGGGCCGGCGCAATACACGCCGTTGCGGCGGGCGCCCACAGCGAGCACCGGGCCGCCGTCGTCGCCTTCGCGCTGACGGCCGTGTTCCAGATCGCCTGGGGTGCGCTGGTGCTGGTGCGGCCGTCGCGGGCAGTCGCACTGGTTGGTGTGGCCGGCAACTCCGCCGCACTCGGCGGATGGGTCCTGGCCAAGACGAGCGGCATCAGCTTCGTGACCGGCCTGGACGTCCAGGAGAATCCCCAGTTCGCCGACACGCTGGCGGCGGCGTTGGCCCTGGTCGCGGTCGTCGGTGCGCTGGTCGTCCTCGTTCCCGAACTGTCCGCTCGCCTGAGCGGCCGGCAGCCGGCGCTGGTGGGCCTCGCGACTGTGGCGGCGCTGGCGCTCACGGTCCCCGGCATGGTGGCGGCGGGGAGCCACAGCCATGCCGGCGGCCACGAGCACGGCCGTGACGCCGCAGGCCACGAGCACGACCACGGCGCCGCCAGCGAGGAGTCAGCGGCCGGCCACGAGCATGGCGGCCACGAGGCGGCCGCCGTGGCGCCGACCCCGTACGACCCCACCAAGCCCATCGATCTCGGCGGCGTCGAGGGGGTGACGCCGGAGCAGCAGGCGGCGGCCGAGAACCTGATCGCCATCACGCTCTGGCGCCTGCCGCAGTGGTCGGACCCCAAGGTCGCCGAGGCGGCCGGCTTCCATTCGATCGGCGACGGCCTGACCGGCTACGAGCACCTGATCCAGTGGGACTGGATCAACGACGACGACATCCTCGACCCCGAGCGCCCGGAGTCGCTCGTCTACCGGGTCGACCGCGACGGCACCCGCACGCTGGAGGCGGCGATGTACATGCTGCCGCAGGGCGAGACGCTCGACACCGTGCCCGAGCTGGGCGGAAAGCTCACCCAGTGGCACATCCACGACAACCTGTGCTTCACGCCCGGTGAGGCCCCCAAGGTGCGGGGCGTGACCGGCGTGGGCCAGGGGTGTCCTCCGGGACTCACCAAGCTTGATCCCGTGCCCATGATCCATGTGTGGATCGTGCCGCACCCGTGCGGCCCCTTCGCCGCCCTCGAGGGGGTCGGCGCCGGCCAGATCCAGGAGGGCGAGGAGCGGCTGTGCGACCACGCGCACGGCGCCTGACGTGATCTGAACAACCGCGAGCCTCCACCAGGACTGGGAGGCGGCTGGCGGGGTACGCCATCTACAGCCCATGTCCTCCTCCACGACGTCGAGCTCGCCCCCGCGCGCCCCCGCCCCGGAGCACCAAGCGCCACCGGTCTCCGCCCGGATCCTCGCCCTGGACCGGCTCCGGGGGCTGGCCCTGGCGGCGATGGTGGTGCACCACATGACGGAATGGCTCACCGGCGACGCCCGGGCGGTGCTGCCCGGGTGGTCGTCGTTCGCGGTGACGGACGTGGCGGCGCCGGCCTTCTTCGTGGCCGCCGGGGCCTCGGCGTCCCTGTTCATGGCGGCCCGCCGCCGTCGCGGGATGACCCGGCCTCGGGTTGCCGCCGAAGTGTTGCGCCGGTACGGCCTGCTGGTACCGATCGGCCTGGCCTTCGACTGGCTGCTGTGGCGGCACCCGACGATGTTCGGGGTCATCGAGGCCCTGGGAGCCACCGTGGTGGTCGGCGCGGTCCTCGCCGTGGCCGTGGGCGCCCGCTGGCTGCCGGCCCTCGCGGTCGCCACCCTGGCCGCGGGTCTGCTGGCCGAGCGGGCCGTGGCCGGCGACGCCGGTTGGTGGGCGGACGAGGTCCTGGCCGGGAAGTTCCCTGCGGTCACCTACCTGGGGTTCGTGCTCGTGGGGATGGCGGCGGTTCGTACCGGCCGGTTCGCCGATCGCCGCTGGGGCCTTACCGCGGCCGCCCTGGGGGCCGCCGCGGTGGCGCTGTTGCTCGCCGTCGGCATGACGCCCGATCGCTACCCGGGCGGCCTGGCGTTCGTGGTGCCCGGCTTGGCCGGCACCGCCCTCGTGTACGCGCTGGCCCAGTGTGGTTGGCCCACCTGGTTGGGCGCGGTGGACCGATTAGTCCGGTCCGCCGCCGCCCACACCCTGGGGATCTTCCTGGCCCACTACGTCGTCTACTACGTCCTGGTCGACCGCACCGGCCTCGCGGGCACGGTCCCCGGGGCGGTGGCGCTGCCCGCCGCGCTGCTCACGGCCGTGGCGCTGGCTGTCGTGGCGCCACACGTGCCACAACCGCCGTGGTCGGTGCGCACCGGCCGCAGGCGGCGGCCGGCGCCCGAGCCCGCCGCTGGCGCCGCCGTCACATTGCCGACGCGGTAGGCCGGTGGTTGGCTGGCAGCCATGAGCGAGCGTCCCGGAGGGCGAGAGAGCGAGCCCGGCCCGAGCGGCCGTGGGAGCGGACAACAACACGTCGACAGCCCGAGCGGCCCGCTGCGGAGCAGCAAGAGCGGGAAATAATGCACGACCTGGTGATCCGCAACGGGCACGTCGTGGACGGCTCCGGCGCTCCCGGCAGGCCGGCCGACGTGGCGATCGATGGCGATCGCATCGTCGGCGTGGGATCCGTGGACGGCCGCGGGCGGCGGGAAGTCGACGCCGACGGCCTGGTCGTCACCCCGGGCTTCGTCGACATCCACACGCACTACGACGGCCAGGCCACCTGGGACCCGGAGGTGTCGCCGTCCAGCTGGCACGGCGTGACGACCGTGGTGATGGGCAACTGCGGGGTGGGCTTCGCACCGGCGCACCCCGACCGGCACGCTTGGCTGATCCAGCTCATGGAGGGTGTCGAGGACATCCCCGGCACGGCGCTGGCCGAGGGCATCACGTGGAACTGGGAGACGTTCCCCGAGTACCTCGACGAGCTCGACCGCCTGCCCCGGGTGCTCGACGTGAGCGCGCTGGTGCCGCACGGTGCGGTGCGGGCCTACGTGATGGGCGAGCGGGGTGGCGCCAACGCCGAGGCCACGCCCGCCGAGATCGCGGCCATGTCCGCCCTCGTGCGTGAGGCGATGGAGGCGGGCGCGGTGGGCTTCTCCACCACCCGCACGATCATCCACCGGGCCAAGGACGGCGAGCTGGCGGCGGGCACGACCGCTTCACCGGAGGAACTGGTCGGCATCGGCCGGGCCCTGGCGTCGACGGGTGCCGGCCAGCCGCGCGGGTCGGCCAGGGTCCCCGGCGTCTTCGAGCTGGCCAGCGACATGGTCGACCCCGAGGCAGAACTGGCGTGGATGACGGAGCTGTCGCGCGCCACGGGTTGCCGCGTCACGTTCGGTACCGGGCAGGACCACATGCGTCCCGACCACTGGCGCACGATTCTCGACCTGGTCCGGCGGGCGAACGCCGTCGGCGCCCACATCGTCCCGCAGGTCGGGGGGCGGTCGACATCGGTGCTGTTCGGGCTGGAGTCAAGCGCCCACCCGTTCATGCTCCACGCTGCGTACGCGGGTCTGGCGGAGCTGCGGCTGCCCGAGCGGGTGGCGCGGCTCCGCGACCCCGAGGTGCGCGCGGCGATCCTGGGCGAGACCCTGGACGACGCCGGCGCGGCGGCGTTCATCGCCGACGCCTGGGGCCACATGTTCCCCCTTGGCGATCCGCCGGACTACGAGCCACCCCCGGACCGCAGCATCGCCGCCCTGGCCGAGCAGCAGGGGCGGCCGCCGGCCGAGGTCGGCTACGACCTGCTGCTCGAGCGCGAGGGCCAGGCGCTGCTCTACATGCCGCTGGGGGGCTACGCCGACGGCGACTTTCGGGCGCTGGCCGAGCTGCTCACGCAGCCGGATGTGGTGCTGGGGCTCGGCGACGGGGGTGCCCACTGTGGCCTGCTGTGCGACGCCAGCATGCCGACCTACATGCTCAGCCACTGGGTCCGCGAGCGCAGCCGCGGCCAGCGGCTGCCGCTGGAGTTGGCCGTCAACCTGCAGACCCGGCGGACGGCGTCGTTATTCGGCTTCGACGACCGGGGCCTCGTGGCGCCCGGCCATCTCGCCGACCTCAACGTCATCGACGCCGACAACGTGGCGAGCGAGGCGCCCGAGATGGTCTACGACCTGCCGGCGGGCGGGCGCCGGCTGGTTCAGCGGGCTCGGGGCTACGTGGCCACGATCAAGCGGGGCGTCGTGGTGCGCGACCACGACGCGGCCACCGGCGAGCGCCCGGGCCGCCTGGTGCGGGGGCCTCAGCCGGCGCCGTCCGGCTAGCACTCCCGGCTAGGACTCCCGGCTAGGACTCCCGGCTACGGCGCCAGGTGTCGATCGTACGGGTCGACCAGCACGTGGACGGCCCGATCGAGCTCGGCCGTCACCTGGTCGAAGTCGATGCGGCCGTTGGCCCACGCCACCAGCGTCGAGTACCAGACGTGGCCGAGCACGGCCAGGATGTCGGACCGGACGCTGGGCGCGAGGTCGACGAGGATGCCGCTGGCCATGGCCTCGATCTGCTGCTGGACGGCCTCGGCGCTCTCGCGGACACCCTCGTCCGACGACGACAGGGCCCGCACCAGCGCGGCGCTGAGCTTTGGCTGGCGGGCCATCGCCCGGCAGCCCCGATTGAGCACGTCGATGAGCTGGTCGGCGGCGGTGTCGCCGCGCGGCGGCGACTGGGCCACACGGGTCTGGAGGCGGGCCGTCCACTCGGTCATGGCCGCGGCCAGGAGGTGGTCCTTGGAGGAGAAGTAGCGGTAGATCGTGGCCAGCGAGACGTTGGCGATCGCAGACACGTCGCGCATCTGCACGGCGTCGTAGCCGTGTTCGGCACCCAGCTCGAACGCGGCGTCGATCACCCGCCGTCGCCGGTCGCGCTGCTCGGCGCTGAGGGTCGCCGCCTGGGTGGCCACGTCGGTCACGGCGCCGGGGTGGGGGTCAGCGACGCCGGCCGCAGGCGCATGGGCAGGTGCTTGATGCCGCCGATGAAGTTCGAGCGCAGGCGTTCCGGCTCGCCCCGCGCCTCCAGGTGGGGGACACGAGCAGCCAGCTCCTCGAACAGCAGCCTGATCTCCAGGCGGGCCAGCTGGGCGCCGAGGCAGAAGTGGGGCCCGCCGCCCCCGAACGCGATGTGCGGGTTGGGGTCGCGGGTGATGTCGAACGTGAAGGGGTCGGTGAACACGTCCTCGTCGCGGTTGGCGGAGATGTACCAGAGGCTGATCTTCTCGCCGGTCTTGATGACCTGACCGCGAACCTCGAAGTCCTGTCGGGCGTTGCGGCGGAAGAACAGCACCGGCGACGCCCAGCGCAGGATCTCCTCCGTGGCCCCCTGGATGTGAGCGGGCGGATCGGAAACCAGGAGGTCCCACTGGTCAGGGTTCTCGAGAAACGCGTTCATGCCATGGGCGATGGCGTTGCGGGTGGTCTCGTTGCCCGCCACCGAGAGGAGCATGAAGAACAGGTTGAAGTCCATCTCGGTGAGGCTGTCGCCCTCGACCTCGGCGTTGAGCAGCGTGGTCACGATGTCCTCGCGTGGCTCCGCCCGTCGCTGCTCCGCCAGCTGCTGGGCGTACATGAACATCTCGACCTGAGCCTCGGTGACGTGCTCGTCGCTGACCTGGTATTCGGGATCCTCCGAGCCCACCATCCGGTTGGACCAGTCGAACAGCTTGAACCGGTCCCCGCGTGGCACGCCCAGCAGCTCGGCGATCACCTCCAACGGCAGCTCGGCGGCGATGTCGACGACGAAGTCGCAGTCGCCGCCGTCCTTGGCCAGCGCGTCCTCGATGATGCGAACGGTCAGCTCACGCACGTGCGGCTCGAGGGCGGCGATCATCCGCGGCGTGAACCCGCGGTTCACCAGCTTGCGGTACCGGGTGTGGCCCGGCGGGTCCATGAACAGCATCATGTTGCCCGCCATCTCGGTGCCGGGCAGCGGCGCCATCGGGCCCTCGAGCATCACCACACCCCCGAGCTCCTGCGCGGAGGAGAAGGTGGCGGCGTCGCGGCTGCAGGTCACGATGTCGTCGTAGCGGGTGATGACCCAGAAGCCGTCGCCGTCGGGCTCGTCGTGGTGGAAGACGGGTGCGTTGGCGCGCAGCCACGTGAACCACTCGTGCGGGATCCCCTGCGTGAACCGGTCGCGGTCGAGCAGGTCGATCTCGTCGATGTCCACCGCGGTTCCCTCCGGCTCGGGTGCGCTAGGGGCGAAGTAGAACACATTCTCGTCGCGCCAACAACGAGGTGGGCAGCGGTGGTGGCGGATGCGGGTCTGGCCGCTCAGGGCTTGTCGTCGGTGCCGGGGCTGTCCGGGTCGGCGGGTTCGCCGGAGCCGCCGGCTTCGGCGGTCGAGGCTCGGTCATCGTCGGGCCGCTGACGCCTGCCGCCGCCGAACAGCCCGCCGATCGTCCGCATGAAGCGCGTGATCGGTTCCGGGAAGATGCCGGGCTCGCCCTCGACGACGTCGCAGCGCATGCCGTCATCGTGTCACGGCAGCGCCTGGTTGGCGTGAGAACGCGTTCTACATCAAACTGGGGTGGTCGCCAACCCGTGCCGAGGGGGTTCCGATGACTGTTGCCAACGAGACGGCGGCTCCGGCCGCGGAGGGGTCGAAGACGGCCGACCGCTACACGATCATCTCGGCCGACTGCCACGCCGGCGGCAGCCACAAGCAGTACCGCGAGTACCTGGATCACCGGTTCCTCGACGAGTTCGACGCCTGGCGCGAGAAGTACAAGAACCCCTTCCGCGACCTCGGCGACACGCGGCGCTTCCGCAACTGGGACAACGAGATGCGCAACGGCCAGCAGCTGGCCGACGGCATCGTCGGCGAGGTCATCTTCCCGAACACGGTGCCGCCGTTCTTCCCCAGCTTCGTGCTGTTCGCCCAGCCCCCCAGGCCCGAGGACTACGAGCACCGCCTGGCCGGCATCCGGGCCCACAACCGCTGGCTGGTCGACTGGTGCGGCGAGTTCCCCGAGCGGCGCGCCGGCATCGGGCAGATCTTCCTCAACGACGTCGACGACGCCATCGCCGACGTGCGCTGGATCAAGGAGCACAACCTGCGCGGCGGCATCCTGCTGCCGAACATCTCGCCCGACGTGCACTGGGTGAAGCCGCTGTACGACCCGATCTACGACCCGGTGTGGGCGGTGCTCGAGGAGCTCGAGGTGCCGATCAACGTCCACGGCGGCACCGGCGTGCCCGACTACGGGCCCTACCCGGTGTCGATGCTGCTCTACATCAACGAGGTGCCGTTCTACTCGCAGCGTCCGCTGGTGCAGTTCATCCTCTCCGGCATCTTCGAGCGGTTCCCCCGGCTGCGGTTCGTGGTCACCGAGAGCGGCTGCGCCTGGGTCCCCGGCCTGCTCGACCGGCTGGACAAGGTCCTGGCCCGCATCCGCAAGACGGGTGCCACCGGCGAGATCCGCTACGGCGCCGAGCACGTGCTGCCGCACTCGGCCACCGAGTACTTCCACCAGAACGTGTGGATGGGCGTGAGCCAGCCGGGGCCGGCCGACGCCGCCGCCCGCGAGAAGATCGGCCTCGATCGGTTCATGTGGGGCAGCGACTATCCCCACGACGAGGGCACGTACCCGTACACCCGCGAGCACCTGCGGGCGCTGTTCCACGACACCGATCCCGCCGAGCTGCGCCGCCTCCTCGCCGGCAACGTCGCCGAGCTGTACGAGTTCGACCTCGAGGCACTGGCACCGCTGGCGGCGGAGTACGGCCCCACGGTCGACGAGATCGCCATCCCGCTCACCGAGATGCCCGAGAACCCCAACGAGGCCCTGCTCAACTCGGTCAACAAGTGGCTGTGAGCGGGCGGCGGCGAGTCTGAACCGACCGCCTTCGCGCAATTGGGCCTGAATAGCTCCAGGCCGAGTGTCACTCGGCGCTCCGCTCCCCCGCCGAGTCGCACGGGGGAACGACGTCTGGCTGCTCGTCCTCGACGATCCCGAGCGAGGTCACCATCTCCGTGGGCTTTATGCTTCCCGCCTCGTTCGCGTAGGGATGGTCAAGGAACCAGACCAGCAGCAGGCCCGCCGTGACCAAAGCGGCGATGGCGGCGATGAGGCTTCCCTCGACCAGGAAGCTCTCCCGTCGGTCGGCGAACAGGAGCGGAAACCCGATCGTCAGCGCCGCGACGAGCCCAAGGATGAACCACACCGGCGCTGGAAGGTCGCGGATCGACTCGGAGAGCCGCACGCGGCGGCCCTCGACGCGGGTCTCCTCCTGGTCGAGCAGCTGCAGGAAGGCCGCCTCCTGGCTCGGGGTGCGTACGTCGATCTGCCTCAACGCCTCGCCCATGTCTTCAACCCACCGCTGCACCAACGGGCTCCGCTCGCCATGCTCCATCGCTGGCCACTCGTCGCTGATGACAGCCCGGGCGTAGCAGATCAACCGGCCGGCGAATCGCTCGCGATCCGCGCGAGCAAAGAACTCCGAATTGCGCGACAGCTCGACGACGCTCGTCGCTTCGGACTCGGCCCCGCTCCTTGCGTCGTTGAAGCTCCCGAATGCCTCCAGGACAACGAACGCCAGCAGAACGGCGAACGCGGTGCCGATGAAGGTGAAGACCCCGGTGCCCTTCTCCACCTCGACGAAGAAGCGGGCGCCTGGTGCTCGGCGGCGATGAACGACGAACATCAGCGCCACGCTGGCCGCAGCGACAGCCATCACGATCGCGGCCAGGAGCAGCAGGTTCACTCGGAGTGGGAACGCTAATAGGAAGCGGCCGCCGCCGCCACGCTCCCGCGGCTCGTCCGACCTACTCCTCGACGGCTTCCCGCTCGTCTCGCATGCCGCGCCGGCCTACCCGGCTGCCCACTCTCGGGGGCAACATTGTCCATGGCCAGGCGCTCGTTGCTGATCGTGCACCACACGCCGTCGCCGGCGCTCCATTCGTTGTTCGAGGCGGCCCGGTCGGGCGCGACCGACCCACAGATCGAGGGCGTCGACGTCGAGGTGCGCCCGGCGCTCGGCGCTACCGCCGTCGACGTGCTCGAGGCCGACGGCTACCTGCTGGGGACGCCCGCCAACCTCGGCTACATGTCCGGTGCCCTGAAGCACTTCTTCGACACCATCTACTACCCGTGCCTGGAAGCGACGGTCGGGCGGCCGTACGGCGTGTACATCCACGGCAACAACGACACCGACGGCGCGCTGGCCGGCATCGAGAAGATCGTGACCGGCCTGCGCTGGCGGGCCGCACAGGCGCCGGTGTCCGTGATCGGAGCCCCGGCCCAGACCGACCTCGACGCCTGCTGGGAGCTGGGCGCCGCCGTCGCCGCCGGCCTGTCGCTCGCGGGCAGCTAGCGAAACACAGGCCCTGGCCGAATTGGCGCCGCCGGAGGCAAGCTCTGACCCATGACGTCCGGTGTGAGTCAGCCCGGTGAGAGAACGGTGGTGGCGTCGTACGGCGACTACCGCCTGGCGCAACGAGCGGTCGACTTCCTCTCCGACGAGCGGTTTCCGGTCGAGCGAGTGACGATCGTCGGATCGGGCCTCAAGCTCGTGGAAACGGTCACGGGCCGGCTCAGTTGGGGGCGGGCCGTGCTGGCGGGGGCGATGACGGGCCTGTGGCTCGGCTTGCTCGTGGGTTGGTTCGTGGCGGTCTTCAGCGACGGCAGCTCGTGGTGGGTGATCCTCCTGTCGGGTGGGCTCTGGGGCGTCGCCGCCGGCGCGGCCTTGGCCCTGGCGGCGTACGCCGCGACCGGCGGCCGGCGTGACTTCGTGTCCCATCAGCAGCTGCGCGCCGACGTCTACGACGTCATGGTCGACAGCGGCCACGCCGACGCGGCGCGGACGGTTCTCGCACGCCTCGGCTGAGTTCACGCTCGACGGCGGATCACCAGCGTCGTGCAGTCCGCCGCCGCGTGCGGCGTGAACGCGGCGCGCGGGATGCGCGAGCCGAGCTCGATCATGTGGCCGCGACTCCAGCGGGCCGCGCCCGGCGCCCGACCCAGCGCCCACCGCCGTCCCACCCAGTGGGGGAGCACGACGTCAGCGGCGACCAGGCGCGAACCGGGCGCCAGCAGCCGCCGCAGGATCGCGGTGCCGGCGGCGAACGGCGGGTTGGCCACGACCCGGAACGGCCGGCGCGGCAGCCTGAGGTCGGCCGCATCGGCGCGTACGACCGTCACTGGATCGTGGGCGAAACGCGTGCGCAGCGCGTCGATCCGCTGGGGGTGGAGCTCGACGGCGATGACCCGCGCGCCGGCCGCGACGAGGGAGGCGGTGAGGGCGCCGGTGCCGGCACCGATGTCGATGACGAGATCGCCGGGTGAGACCTGGGCGTCAGCGACGATCCGGTCAGCCCATCGGGGCGACAGGCGATGCCATCCCCACCGCGCGTGCCCGGAGGCGGGCACGACGCACCATCACGAAAGCCGTCATGGGAGGGACCCTACCGGTGCAGGGCACGCCGACCGGCCTGGATTTATCGCTCGGCCTGTGTCGGCGGTGCCCGCAACACTGGGGCCATGGCTGACGAACGTCCCCTGACCGATGAGCGCGACCCGGCCGACGTCGTGACCGGCATGGTCGATCACGTTCTCGCCCTGGTCGACACCTGGCCGGCGTGGGATGGCGAACCGCGCCCGGTCGACGACCGGGTCTACACGCCGCACAAAGCCGTTCGGCGGGTAGCGGACCACATGGTCGACCACCTCGCCGAGGTCGAGGCCCGCATCGCCGCCGAGCCGTCGATCCCCGACCGCTGGCACGCGTCGGCGATCACCACGGCCGCGGACCGGGCGCCGTTCACCGCCGATGACCGCGACGAGGCGCACAGCCGGCTCCAGCGCTTGGCCCAGGTCTGGCGGATCCGGCTGCGGACCCTCGACGACGCGCGGCTCGATCGGCACGAGGGCGACGCCTGGACGATCCGGGAGATCGCCTTCCACGTGGCCGAATCCAGCTACTACGCCGACGCCGTCGGCGACCTTTCCTGAACGGTTGGCCGGAACGCGGCGATCACGTCGGCGAATGCGGACACCGCCTCGGGCGTCGCCGGCTCGGGGAAGCTCACGATCGCAGCCTGCACACCGACCTCGGCCAGACGCCGGTAACGGCCGATGTGGTCCTCGACGCTCGGCGCGTCGGCGGTGCCCAGGTGGGTCACTGTGATGTCGGCCGGGTCCCGGCCCTCGGCCGCGCAGTGGTCGTGCAGTACCTCGAGCTTGTGGCGGACCGTGTCGACGTCGCCGAACAGGTTGCACATGTCGGCGTGGCGGGCGACCAGCCGCAGGGTGCGCTTCTCGCCGGAACCGCCGACGAGGATCGGGACCCGCTCCTGCAGCGGCCGCGGATAGCACACCGCCTCCGCCACCTCGATGGTGCGTCCCGAATACGCCGGGGCGCCCTTGCCCCACATGAGGGGCAGCAGCTCGAGAGCGTCCTCGAGCAGGGCGTAGCGCTCGGACACCGGGGGGAAGCGCCAGCCGTAGGCGGCGTGCTCTCGCCCGAACCACGCAGCCCCGATCCCGCAGATGGCGCGCCCACCGGAGAGCACGTCAAGCGTGGCCACGATCTTTCCCAGGTGGGCGATGTTGCGGTACGTCACCCCCGTGACCATCGTGCCCAGCCGCGCCGAGGTGGTGCGGCCCGCGAGGAACGACAGCGTCGTGTAGCTCTCGAGCATGTCCTCCCAGTGGGGACCGACCGACGGGATCTGCATCATGTGGTCCATGACCCAGAGGCTGGTGAACCCCACATCCTCGGCGGCGGCGGCCACCTCCGTGAGCCGGTCACGGGTCTCCGGGGGCCCGCCGGGCCAACCGAAGCGGGGGAGCTGCAGGCCGAACTCGAGCGGCATCGGGTCCTCCTTCTGGCGGGCCGCGGCCAGCGGGGCGCCGACCAGGTCCGGGGCGACGATGGTGACCGGTCCGGCGAGATGAACGGCGGCGAACCCGTCGGCGGCGAGGCCGTCTCGCACCCCTGGCCACGCCGCCAGCATCGATGACAGGACCTTGGCGGGTACCGGACGATCGCGTTCCCGGTTGCGGGCCCGGCACGCGCCGGCATCGACGTCGAACACGACGGCCACGGACGGCGCGCCCGCCCGTTCGGCGGCCGCCACCCAGCCCCGGCGCCTCTTGGCATCCGTGCCCAGCGAGTCGACCACCGTGGTCAGGCGCCGCCGGAGCCGCCGCTCGACGACCAGGTCGAGCACGTCGAACGCGTCCTTGCCCGCCCGCTGGTCGTGCTCGCCCTCGCCCACCAAGGCCCGCATCCCGTCCGACGACACCACCTGGTCGGGCCGGAACTGCTCGGCCGCCCACGTCGACTTGCCTGACGCTGGCGGCCCCACCAGCACCACCAGCGATCCCTCGGCCAGCCGGATTGTCACCAGGGAAGAATGCCCTACCGCGGCGCGAAGGCCTCGAGCGTGGCTGGCACGTCCCTGAGCGGATAGAGGATCGGCGAGGTGCACCCGGCCGCCACGTACTCGGCCACCTTGGCCCGGCACTCGGCGGCGCTCCCCGCGGCGCACAGCATCTGGACCACCTCGTCGGGGACGAGCTTGCTGGCGGCCACCACCTCGTCGTGGCCTGCGGGCCAGGTGAGCACCTTGGCGATGTCGTCGAGCAGCTCGTCCGGCACGCCCGACGCCGCCATGATGTGCGGCTGCTGGCCCAGGTACTGGGTGACGAGCAGGCGGGCGGCGTCGAGCGCGGCGTCGCGGTCGGCGTCGAGCGAGCAGACCACCAGCTGGGGCCGGTCGACGTCGGCCAGCGTGCGTCCACGCCGGTCCGCACCTGCGGCCAGCGCCTCGAGGGCCCGCTGGTTGTACCCCGGTGACACCAGGTAGTTGAGCACGGCGCCGTCGGCGATCTCGCCGGCCAGCTCCATCATCCGCATGCCGGTGGCGCCGATGTAGATCGGCACCCGCTTGGCTCGTCGCTCCTGGTGGACGTAGTCGAGCTCCACCCCGTCGAGGTGGACGTAGGCGCCGTCGTAGGTGACCGGACCGTCGCAGCGCAGCAGCGCTCGCAGCGACTCGACGACCTCGCGCATGACCCCGAGGGGTCGCGTCCGGGCGACGCCCACCTTGGCGGCCAGCGGGTCCCACCACGCGCCCAGGCCCGCCAGGATGCGCCCGGGTGCGAGGTCGTCGAGGGTCGAGAACAGCGACGCGAGCCGGGCGGGGTTGCGGGTCCAGATGTCGATGACGCCCGACCCCACGGCGATGCGCTCGGTGGTGGCGGCGAAGGCGGCCATGGGCACGGTGGCCTCCCGCACCAGCCGGCTGTCGGCCTGCCACACGGCGGCGAACCCGAGCTCCTCGGCCCGCCGGGCGAAGCCCATGGCCTCCCGGATCGGATGGGCGTCCTGGACGTAGAGCGCCATCGGCACCCCACCCAGCACCGAACTTGCGGTGGTTACCGCGCCGGTGACAGCGCTATCCACCGCAAGTTCGATCTTGGGATCGAGCTTGGCTCAGAGCCTCGACCACAGCCGCTGCGCCTCCTCCCAGGCCCGGGCCCGGATCCGCTCGGCGTCGACTCGGGTGCACACGCCGCCCTCGACCACGGTCTCGCCGTCCACCACGACCCGCTCCGCTCGCACACCCGGCGTGAACGCCAGGTACCAGGGGTCGGCGCGGTCGGCGCTCCAGGTGACCTCGTCGCCGAGCACCTCGGGCGCCAGCTCGGCCCCGGCCCGGAGCCAGCCCCACGCCGCTTCCGGCGTGGCGGTCACGTCGTCGGCCCGCTGGGCCACGTAGGCGAGCGCAAACTCGTCGAGCATCGCGGCGCCGATGCCGTCGCTGCCCAGCACGATCCGGTTGCCGGCGGCGGCCCACCGCGCCGGTCGGGCGTAGCCGACGCCGTTGTTCAGGTTGGACCGGGGGTTGTGGGCGATGGTGCCCGACAGCGGCGGCTCGACGTGCACGCAATGGGCGAGCACCCAGTCGTCGGTGGCGTGCGGACGCAGCCGGCCGGCGGCGGTCGCGTCGACGGCGTCCTCGCCCACGTGGATGTGCACGCCCACCCCGAGGTCGGCGGCCAGGCCGACGATCGCGTCCAGCGTCTCGTCGCCCAGGGTGAAGCAGGCGTGGGCGCCCACCAATCCCCGCCCGCCGGCCCGGAGGAACCGTTCGTTCTCGGCCAATCCCGCCTTGGCGCCCGCGGGCCCGTGGCGGTCGGTGACCTCGTAGGCGCAGACCACCCGCACACCGACCTCGGCGCAGGCGGCGGCGATGACGTCGAGGCTGCCGTCGATCGCGGCGGGCGATGCGTGGTGGTCGACGATGGCGGTGGTGCCGGCCTCCAGCGCCTCGACCGCGCCCAGCAGGGCGGACCAGCGGATCAGCTCGAGATCGAGGGCAACGTCGAGCCGCCACCAGATCCGCTCGAGGACCTCGGTGAAATCGGTCGGCGTGGTGGCCGGCGGCGGCATGCCCCTCGCCAGGGTCGAGTACAGGTGATGGTGCGCGCAGACGAGTCCCGGCGTCGTGGCGGTCACGAGGGATCCTCGTGACCGGTTGACCGAGCGACCGCCAGGGAGCCGGGCGACGATGGGGCTCGGGGGCGCAGCCCCCGAGGAGGCGCGGTCACTGTGACTACGAGCCGTTCCGGCGCATCGGCAGCGCCGCCCGCCACTCGCCGTCCAGGTCGTGGAGGGCGGCGGCCACGGCCCCCGCCGTCGGCACCAGCCCGATCTCGCCCACGCCCTTGATCCCGTACGGCGCCCGGGGTTGCGGGCGCTCGACGAGGATCGTCTCGATGGGGGGCACGTCCTTGGCCCGCAGGATCCCGAGCTGCCGAAGCGTCATGGCGGTCGGTCGACCCGCCTCGTCGGCGGGGAAGTCCTCGGTGAGCGCATAGCCGAGGCCCATGTGCACGGAGCCGACGATCTGTCCCTCGCACAGCAGGGGATTGACGGCCCGCCCCACGTCGTGGGCGGCGATCACCGTCTCGATGTCGCCGCTCTCCCGGTCGATCACGACCAGCTGGGCGGCGTAGCCGAAGGCGGAGTGGATGGTCGGGTTGGCGACCGAGCCCACCGCGTCGGTCCAGTCGACCCGGTGCTCGCCCTCGTAGTCGACGCCCGGGCGGCAGCCGTCGGCACAGGCCGCCCGGCACGCGGCCGCCACCGATCCCGCGGCCATGAGCGTGCCGCGGCTGCCCGTGGTCTGGCCCGCGCCCAGCTCCCGGGAGGTGTCGACCACCACCCGTACCCGTGCGGGGTCGACGCCCAGCTCCTCGACCGCCACCTGCAGGGCGACGGTGTGCACGCCCTGGCCCATCTCCGTCCAGCAGTGCCGCACCTCGACCGTGCCGTCGTCGGAGAACCGCACCACCGCCTTCGCGATCTCGACGGCACCGTTGCCGAGGCCCGAGTTCTTGAGGCCGAGGCCCAGGCCGACCGCCTTGCCGGCGGCGACGGCGTCGTCGTAGTGGGGCTTCACGGCGTCGAGGCAGTCCCGGGCGCCCAGGCAGCCGTCGTCCATGACCTGGCCGGGCCCCCACGTGGCGCCCGGCGTGATCGCGTTACGGGCGCGCATCTCCCAGGGATCGATGCCGGCGGCCTCCGCCAGCCGGTCGATCACCCCCTCGCTCGCGAACTGCGCCTGGTTGGCGCCGAAGCCCCGGAAGGCGCCGCACACCGGGTTGTTGGTGCGCACGGCGACGGCGTCGACGTCGATGGCCGGCCAGGCGTAGGGGCCGCCGGCGTGGCCCGCGGCTCGCTCCAGCACCTTCATGCCCACGGAGGCGTACGGGCCGGAATCACCCACGATGCGGGCCTTCAGCGCCGTGAGCTGGCCGTCGGCGTCGCACCCGGCCCACGCCTCGATCCGCACGGGATGGCGCTTGGGATGGACCCGCAGCGATTCCTCCCGGCTGAACGCGCACTTCACCGGGCGGCCCAGCAGGTGGGCGGCGAGCGCCGTCTGGGTCTGGTTGGCGCAGTCCTCCTTGCCGCCGAAGGCGCCGCCGTTGGCGACCAGGTGGACCAGGACCCGGTCCTCGTCCATCCCGAGCACGTCGGCGATCTGGCGCCGGTCGTCCCAGACCCCCTGGCCGCCCGAGAACACCTCGAGCCGGCCGTCGTCGAGGGGGACCGCCAGGGTGGCCTCGGGCTCGAGGAAGGCGTGCTCGATGCGCTGGGTCTGGAACACCTCGTGGACGACATGGGCGCTGTCGCCGAGGGCGGCGTCGATGTCGGCGTCGCCTCGGGCATAGGTGGTGCGTGACAGGACGTTGGGGGCGCCGGCGTCGCCTACCTGCCAGACGGCGGGCTCGGTCGAGCCGACGGCGAGGAGCGGATCGGTGAAGGGCGGCAACGGCCGGTACTCCACCTCCACCCGTTCCGCAGCGGCCCGGGCCGTGGCCCGGTCTCCCGCCACGACCAGGGCGAGCACGTCGCCCGTGTAGGACGTGCGCCCGCCGACGGGGATGAACACGGGCCAGTCGCGGTGGATGATGCCGATCCGGAGGTCCCCGGGCACGTCGGCGGCCGTGAGCACCCGGACCACGCCCGGCGTGGCCGCCGCAGCGCCGGTGTCGATCGCCAGGATGTCGGCGCGTGCGTGCTCCGACAGCACCACGGCGGCGTGGAGCATGCCCGGCACCCGCAGGTCGTCGATGTAGGGCTTGTCGCCGAGGGCCATCTCCGTGGCCTGGTACCTGGCGTTGTCGCTGCCGATGCCGCCCGGGCGGCCGCTGCGATCGCCATTGCCGTTGGTGGCCGGCAGCGGCACGGGGGTCTCCGACCCCGAGGCCAGCAGCTCGACCGCGTCGAGGATCGAGTGGTAGCCGGTACACCGGCATAGGTGGCCTCCGAGGTGGCGGGCCGCCTTGTCCCTTGTGAGGGCCGGCCCGTCCTTGTCGAGCAGGTACTTGGCGCGCACGACGATGCCGGGCGTGCAAAATCCGCATTGCAGCGCCCCCGTGGCCGAGAACGCGCCGGCCAGGCGGTCGCGCTCGGCCGGCTCGATGCCCTCGAGCGTGGTGACCGACCGCCCCGCCACCCGGTCGAGCCCCAGCTGGCAGGCGATCACGGGCTTGCCGTCGATGAGCACGGTGCAACAGCCGCACTGTCCCGACGGCGAGCAGCCGTCCTTGGGGCTGGTGACGTCGAGCTCCTCCCGCAGCGCCGCGAGCAGGTGGGGGTGCTCGCCGACCTCGACCTCGCCGCCGTTGAGGGTGAAGGACACCGCCATGGCTCCAGACTGCCAGAATTCAACAAATTGTTGAAGGGGGAACCGGATGAGTGTCTACGCCGAAGGCCCCACGGAGCCGGTGAGTGTCAGTCGGTGCGGGACGACTCCTTGCTCCCCCAGGCGTCAACTTGCAAGAAGCGGCTGACGGCGAAGACCCAGAGCACCGAGAGGATGACGACGAGCAGGAGGGCGAGGAGCCAGGGCGCGGGTCGGGCCCAGCCGACGGCGAGCGCCGTGACGGCGGCGCCGGCCATGGCGATCCTGAGGGGTCGGTAGACGACCGCGAAGCGATCCGCGTCGGCGAGCGCCTGTTCGGCGAAGGTGAGCGCGACCAGGCCGAGGGCGACGGAGCCGGCCAGCAGCCAGGCTGTGCTCGCGGGCGTCCTCCCATCGCCGGCGTGGCTGATCAGGCTGACCATCGCGGCCCCTGCGGCTGCGATGGACAGCGTGATCGGCAGGTGGCTCAGCATCCAGGTGACGACCGGCCCGCCCTCGTCGCGGGGCGGACGCCGCCCGACCAGGTCGAAGTAGATCCACCAGAAGCCGAAGCCGATCGCTAGAGCGATCAACCCGGTCACGATGACCAGCCCGTCGCGGTCGGGCGTGGACAGGCCCTCGACGACGCCGAAGACCACCTCGCCGAGGACGATGATCGTGAACAGCCCGAACCGCTCCACCAGCGAGTCGGTGGGCGGCAGGCCCTCCTCCGTGACCACCAACCGGCCGATCAGCGCGAAGCCCACGAGCCAGGCGACGCAGAAGCCGCCCCATACGCCGAGCCGCAGCCCGTCGGGGAGGAAGGCGCTGCTGACGATCAGCGGCACCGACACGGCCATGCCGAGCACGTAGCGGCCGGCGGGGGCCACGAACTCGGGGTGGTCGTAGCGGTCCTGGCGTCGGACGCTGTACCAGAGCCAGGTCATGACCGCCAGGAACGAGGCGTAGACCAACGCGAAGCCGGTGCCGCTGTCGCCAGCGGCGTCGGCGGTGAACACCGCGAGCAGGACCAGGACGCCCATCTGGAGGAACACGGCGCTACGGGTCCGGCCGTCCTCGCGGCCGTGGAGCTCGAGATAGAGGGATCCGTTGACCCAAGCGGTCCAGATCAGCCCGAAGACGATCATGAACTCGAGGAACCCACGAGCCGTGACGTGCTCGGCGAGGTGGTGAGCCGCCTGGCTGATCACCGCCACGTACACCAGGTCGTAGAACAGTTCCAGGGAGCTCACCGTGCGGTCGGTGATGATCTCGCCATGGGCTCGCGGTGGGCTCCACAGCCACTGCCGGAGTCGGCCACCGGTCCCGTCGGTCACCGCGTCAACGTAACCATCCGGGCGTGCCCGACCGAGCGCTCCCTTGCGGTTTGCAGGCGGGGTAGAACGGCGGACATGTCGCTGCTCGTGAACCACGGGACCAAGCCGTTGCCGGCCGGGGCTCGCCCAGGCCCGGAGGTCAACGCCTTCCACCGCCGGCTTCCGGGATACGCGCCGAGTCCCGTGCACGACGTGCCGCCGCTGGCGGACGCCGCCGGTGTCGCCCGGGTGCTGGTCAAGGACGAGTCCAGCCGCATGGGCCTGCCGGCGTTCAAGATCCTCGGCGCCTCGTGGGCCACCTACCGGGTCTTGTGCGACCGGCTGGCCGCGGCCGGCGTGGAGGGCTACCCCGTGTGGGACACGCTCCCCGACCTCGCGGCGCTGGTGGCCCGGCACCTGGGACCGCTTCGGCTGGTGGCCGCGACCGACGGCAACCACGGCCGGGCGGTGGCGCGGATGGCCAAGCTCCTCGGCCTGTCGGCGACCATCCTGGTGCCCGACGGCACCGCCCCGGCGCGCATCGGCGGCATCGCCGCCGAGGGCGCCGAGGTGATCGTCGTGCCGGGCACCTACGACGATGCCGTCGCCGAGTCGGCCGCTATGGCCGGCGAGCGCGACCTGGTCATCTCCGACACCTCGTGGCCCGGGTACGAGGACCCGCCGCGCCGGGTGATCGAGGGCTATGCGACGATCTTCGCCGAGCTCGAGGGCCAGCTCGCGGAGCTAGACGTGCCGGCACCCGACCTGGTCATGGTGCCATTGGGGGTGGGTGCCCTGGGGGCGGCGGCCGCCTCGTGGTTCCGCGCCGGGCTCGAACCGGGCGAGGGGTCGATGCTCGTGGGCGTCGAGCCGGACTCTGCGGCGTGCGTCGCGGCGGCGGTGGAGGCGGGCCACGTCGTGGAGGTGCCCGGGCCCCACCGGTCGATCATGGCCGGGCTCAACTGCGGGCTCGCGTCGATGCTGGCCCTCCCCGCGGTCGCAGCGGGGTTCGACGCGTTCGTCGCCATCGATGACGACCGCTGCCGCGACGCCATCCGGTCCCTGGCCGCCGCCGGACTCGACCTCGGCGAGACGGGGGCGGCGGCGCTGGGCGGGCTCATGGCGCTACGGGCCGAGCACGGGGCCGAGCTGCCGGTCCCGGCCGAGGCTGCCGTGCTGCTGCTCGCCACCGAGGGCGTGACCGACCCGGTGAACTTCGAACGGATCGTCGGCCGCCCACCCCGCTAGATCCGTTCTGAGAGTAGCTGTGCGGTCATACACCGCACGCCTACAGCCAGGTCACGGGGTGTCGGTGAGCCGGCCGTACTGGTCGGGTCGGCGGTGGGCCGCGAAGTCGAAGACCGTCGTCTTGTACGACCTGCAGTCGTCGAGGTCGCAGGTGGCCACCGCCAGCTCGTCACCAAGCCCTGTGCACTGGGCGATGACCGCCCCGGACGGGTGAATGACGCACGACCCGCCGATGTGCGCCACGCCCTCCTCGGTGCCGGCCTTGGCCGTGCCCACCACGAAGGTGCCGTTCTGGTACGCGCCGGCCTGCATGACCAGGTGGTTGTGGAAGTCGCCGAAGCGGTCGTGCTCGGGTGCCGGCGGGTTGTGGACCGGCGTGTTGTAGCCGATGCACACCAGCTCGACGCCTTGCAGGCCGAGCATGCGGTAGGCCTCGGGCCAGCGCCGGTCGTTGCAGATGAGCATCCCGACGGTGCCGCCGAACGCCGTGTACACGGGGAACCCGAGGTCCCCGATCTCGAAGTAGCGCTTCTCGAGGTGCTGGAATCCACGCCACGGCTCGTGCTCACGATGGCCGGGGACGTGGATCTTGCGGTAGCGGCCGATCTCGGCGCCGTCGGCGCCCACGAGCACCGACGTGTTGAACCGGCGACCGTCGGGCGTCTCCTCGGCGAACCCCAGGCAGAAGCCGACCCGGAGGCGGCGTGCCTCGTCCCACAGCGGCTTGGTGTCGGCGCTCGGCAGCTCGGTCTCGTACCACGCGGCCAGCTCGGGCGAGCCGTCCTCGTACCACCAGCGGGGGAAGAAGGTGGTGAGCGCCAGCTCGGGAAACACGACCAGGTCCGTCCCGCGCGCGGCGGCGCCCCGTAGCTGCGCCAGCAGCCGGTCGACGACGTCGGCACGCGCGTGGTCGCGCTGGATCGGCCCGAGCTGGGCGGCGGCGACCGTGACGACTCGGCTCATGCCCTGTGCCTCGGGCGAGTGCCGAGGCAATGACGAACGCTGCTAAGAGCCCGAGGCAATGAGGCACGATGATCGTTCGTGATTGCCTCCGGCGGGACGGACCGTTCGTCATTGCCTCGGGTCGATGCGTACGCCGCGCTCACTCCGCGACCCCCGCGAGCTCGGCCATGACCTCGGCCAGCACCTGGGCACCCGCCGCCAAGTGCTCGGGCTCGGTGAACTCCGCCGGGTTGTGGCTCACCCCGCCGCGGCTGGGCACGAACACCATGCCCGCGGGACACACCCGGGCGAGCATCTGGGCGTCGTGGCCGGCGCCCGAGGGCAGCCGCACGACGGAATGGCCCAGCCGCTCGGCCGTCGACTCCACCAGATCGATCACCGCCGGGTCGAAGGCGACCGGCTCGAACCGGGCCAGCCGCCGCCACGCCACCTCGCACCCCTCGGTGAACGCCCGCGCCGCCACGTGCTCACGCAGCCGGCGTTCGGCGTGTGCCAGCACGGCCTCGTCGGTGTTGCGCAGGTCGACCGTCAGCGTCACCCGGGCCGCCACCACGTTCACCAGGTCGGGGTGGACGTCGACCCGGCCGACCGTGCCCACCTGGTGGCCGCCGAGCTCGGTCGTCAGCCGGCGCACGAATCCGATGGTCTCGGCGGCCACGTACGTGGGGTCGCGCCGCAGCCGCATAGGCGTGGTGCCGGCGTGGTTGGACTGCCCGGTCAGGGTCAGCTCCTGCCACGAAATGCCCTGGACCCCGGTGACGGCGCCGATGGTGACGCCGGCCTCCTCGAGCACCGGCCCCTGCTCGATGTGCAGCTCGACGTAGGCGTGCGGCGCCGGACCGGGCACGGCGGCATCGCCCGCCCAACCAATGCGCTCGAGCTCGTCGCCGAGCACGGCGCCGTCGATGGCGACGACGTCGACGGCGTCCTCCAACGGCATACCCCCGGCGTAGACGAGGCTTCCGAGCATGTCGGGCGGGAACCGGCTGCCCTCCTCGTCGGTGAAGAAGGCCACCGCCACCGGCCGCCGGGTGCGCACGCCGGCGTCGTCGAGCGCCCGCACGACCTCGAGCCCGGCCAGCACCCCGAGGGTGCCGTCGTAGCGCCCGCCGGTGCCGACGGTGTCGATGTGGCTGCCGGTCATGACCGCCGCGCCGTCGCCGGCGCCGCCACCTCCCGCGCCCGCCCGGGTGGCGACCACGTTGCCGATGCGGTCCACCCGCACGTCGAGGCCCAGCGCGCGCATCCACCCGACCACGAGCTCGCGGCCGCCGGCGTCCTCGTCGGTGAGCGCCAGGCGGCAGTTCCCGCCGTCACCGGTGTCGCCGATCGCCGCCAATGCCTCGATGTCCGCCAGCAGGCGGTCGGGCTGGATCTTCACCCCGTCATCGTGGCCGTTCACCCGCGTGTTTGAACAGCTCACGCCCGGGCGGCGGCGTGGCCGCTCGTCCACAGGTGGACGGCCGCCAGGGCCCGCCAGGGTCGCCACGCGCCTGCCCGCACGGTGACCTCGGAGGCGGAGGGGAGCACCGAGCCTGCACCGGGCTCGGCCAGGGCTCGGCGCAGGCCGAGGTCGGACGCCGGCAGGGCGTCGGGCAGACCCATGCGCAGGGCGACGTACTGGGCGGTCCAGGGACCGACGCCCGGCACGCCCGCGATGGTGCCGACGAGCTCGTCGAGCGGAACGGTCGCGTCGAGCCGCACCCGATCCGCGGCCACCGCCGCCGCGAAGGCGCCAATGGCCCGCGCCCGGGAGCGCGTCAGCCCGAGGCCGTCGAGATCGGCGTCCGCCAGCGTCGACGGCGACGGGAAAGTGCGGGTCAACCCCGGGGCCGCCGGGCCCGGCACCCGCTCCCCGTGGCGCTCGACCAGTCGGCCGGCGAGGGTGCTGGCGCCCGCCACGGTGACCTGCTGGCCGATGATGGCGCGCACGCCTATCTCGTACGGGTCCCACGTGCCGGGCACCCGCAGGCCCGGCCTGGCCGCCAGCAGCGGACCGATCAGGGGGTCGCGGGCGAGGCCCGCGCGGGCGGCATCGAGGTCGGTGTCGAGCCCGAAGATGCGCCGGACGCGCCGTGAGACCTCGGCGAGCCCATCCCGGTGCGAAAGGCGCGCCCGCAGGAGCAGGTGGTCGTCGCCGCCCCTGGCCACCTCGATCACGCCGGGGGCGCCGTCGACCACGACCGTGCGCCGGTAGAACCCCGCGGCCACCGCCTCGACGCCGGGAATGGCCCGCAGGGCGAGGTAGCCGAGCATGGTGTCCCACTCGAGCGGGGGACGGACGGGAAGCCGCGTCAGATCAGGTCCCACGGGCGCACGGGAACGCGCGTCACGTCCACGCCGGTCGCCGCCCGGATGGCGGCCGCGACCGCCGCCGTGGACGAGATCGTGGGCGGTTCCCCGGCGCCCTTGGCCCCGAAGGGCGCCTCGGGCTCGGGCTCCTCGATGCAGGTAGCCAGGACCTCGGGGGTGTCGGCCACGGTGGGGATGAGGTAGTCGGTGAAGCTCGGGTTCCGCACCAGGCCGTCCTCGAGGACGATCTCCTCCATCACGGCCAGGCCCACACCCTGGGCGATCCCGCCCTCGATCTGGCCGATCACCTGTGTCGGATGCAGCACCCGCCCCACGTCCTGACCCGTGGTGACCTGGACGACCCGCACCAGCCCGAGGTCGGTGTCGACGTCGACCACGGCCCGGTGGGCGGCGAAGACGAAGCTCACGTCGGCGTCGCCCTGTCCCCGTTCGCCCAGCGGGTACGTCCGCCGGTGCCGGTGAACTGCCGTCGACTCGAAGACGCGGCCGCCGGCCGCGTCGGCCACGGTCATGTCCAGTGCCCGGACGGCGCCGCCGGCCGCCGCCGCGACGATCCGCCCGTCGTCGGTCAGCGTGAGCGACTCCGGCGCCACGCCGAGGCGCTCCGCCAGTGCGGAACGAACCTGGCCCGCCACCTCGTGGGCTGCCTGCAGCACGGCGCCGCCCGACATCCACGTCTGGCGCGATGCCGACGACGATCCCGCCGAGTCGATGCCCACGGTGCCGGCCGGTTCGACGACGGCGTCGCAGCCCAAAACCGTACGGGCGATCTGCGAGGCGATGGTCACGAATCCCTGTCCCACCTCCGCCACCGCGCACGTGACCGACGCGACGCCCCCGGACAGCCGGACGCGCGCCTCCGAGTCGTCCTCGAAGCCCTCGGAGTACATGACGTTCTTGAGCCCGGCGGCCACGCCCACACCCCGTCGAACCCGCGGCGGCTCGGCGGTCCGTCCGGCGCCGCCCGGATGGTCGAGCCAGCCGTCGTTCGACTTCGTCGGCAGCGGGTGGGCGACCGCCGCCCGGATGCACTCGGCGACCGGCGCCGCGCCCGTGACGCGCTGCCCGGTCGGGAGCACGTCCCCCGTGGCCAGGGCGTTGCGCAGCCGCAGCTCGACGGGGTCCATGCCGAGACGGGCCGCCAGCTTGTCCATCTGGGATTCGTGGCCGAAGCACACCTGCACGGCGCCGAAGCCGCGCATGGCGCCGCAGGGCGGGTTGTTGGTGCGGACCACGGTGGCGTCGACCAACGCGTTGGGCACGCGGTAGGGCCCGCACGCGAAGCGGGCGGCGTTGCTGACGACGGCCGAGGACGACGACGCGTAGGCGCCGCCGTCGAGCAGCACCTCGGCCTCGACCTTGACCAGGTCGCCGGCCGCGGTGGCGTGATGTCGGTAGCGCATCCGGGCCGGATGGCGGTGCACGTGGCCGACGAACGACTCGTCCCGGAGGTAGGTCATCTTCACGGGACGCCCGGTGTGCAGCGCCAGCAGGCATGCGTGCACCTGCATGCTCAGGTCCTCCCTGCCGCCGAACGCGCCCCCCACGCCGCCGAGGTGCAGCCGCACCTGCTCGTGGGAGAGGCCGAGGCAGGCGGCGACCTGGTCGCGGTCCTCGTGGAGCCATTGGGTCGCGACCCACAGGTCGATGCCGCCCTCGCCGTCGGGAACGGCGAGCCCCGACTCGGGGCCGAGGAACGCCTGGTCCTGCATGCCGACCTCGTAGGTCCCCTCGACCACCACGTCCCCGGTGGCCACCGGGTCACCGTGTTCGATGCGGATGTGGCGGATCACGTTGCCGTTGGGGTGGACCGGCGGCGCCTCCGCCGCCCGGGCCGGGTCCACCAGCGGATCGAGCGGCTCGTAGTCGACGACGATCGCCGCCAGCGCCCGCCGGGCGGTGTCCGGGTGGTCGGCGGCCACCGCGGCGAGCGGTTCGCCCGTGTACCGGACCACCCCGCGGGCGAAGACCGGCTGGTCCGGCGACATCAGGCCGTACGTCGAGGCGCCGGGGACGTCGTCGGCGGTGAGCACGCAGGACACCCCGGCGATCGCCAGCGCCGGGACGACGTCGACCGAGCGAACGCGGGCGTAGGGATGGGGCGACCGCAGCGTGCGACCCCAGAGCATGCCGTCGGCCTCGAGGTCGGACGCGAAGGCGAACCGGCCCTGGACCTTGGGCGTGCCGTCGGGGCGGATCGGGCTGTCGCCGACCCGGGCACCCGTGGCGGCTCCGCCCCGGGTCGGGGGCGCCTCGACGCCAGTCGACGCGACGGCCGGCGTCATCGCCCGATCCCCCGCACGGTCACCACCTGCTCGATGGCGGCGAGGATGCGGCCGTAGCCGGTGCAGCGGCAGAGGTTGCCGGCCAGCGCCTCGCGGACCTCGAGCGGGCCGGGATCGGGAACCCGGTCGAGCAGGTCGTGGATGGCCACGACGAACCCGGGCGTGCAGAAGCCGCACTGGACGCCCCCCGCCTCGATCATCGCCTGCTGGACATCGGTGAGGACGGTGCCGGTCAGCGCGGCGTCGCCGGGCTCGGCACCCACCGGCGTGAGCCCCTCGACGGTGGTGATCTCGCAGCCGACGGCCGCCTCGGCCAGCTCGAGGCAGGCGCACACAAGCACCCCGTCGACCAGAACCGAGCACGACCCGCACTCGCCCTGCTCGCAGGCGTTCTTGGCGCCGGGGAGCCCGAGCCGGTCGCGCAGGACGTGCAGCAGGCTGTCGGTGGGCCGGGTTCCCTCGACCGTGTGGGCGGTGCCGTTCACCGTCAGCTGGTAGACGGCGTCGGCGTCAGCGTCGCGGGCCGGAGTCGCGGGGGTGGGCGTCGTGCCGGTCATGTCGCCGCCCATGCCCGGGCCAGTGCCCGGCGGGCCAGCACCTCGACCGCGTGGCGCCGGTACGCGGCCGTGGCGCGGTGGTCGTCGATCGGCCGGCTGGCGGCGGCCATGCGCCGCCCGAAGTCGTCGACCAGTGAAGGGTCCAGCACCGGGCGGCGGTCCCAGTCGAGGTGAGCCGCCGCCCACCGCTCGGCTTCGCGATCGCGCATCGGGACCGGCCCCACCGCGCCCAGCGCGCAGCCCAGGTGCCGGCGGCCGAGGTCGAGGACGAGCGCGCAGTTGGCCACGGCGATGACCATGGCGTTGCGCACCCCGATCTTGAGGAACTCCTGGGGCCCGCGGGCCACCGGCAACCGAATCGCCATCACCAGCTCCCCCGGCGCCAGTGCCGTCTGCTTGGGCCCGGTGACGAACTCGGACACCGGCATGCTCCGGCGCCCGGAGGCCGAGGCGAGCTCGACGGTGGCGTCGAGGGCCACCAGCACCGGGAGCGTGTCGCCCGCCGGCGAGGCCGTGCCGAGGTTGCCGCCGAGGGTGCCGGTGTTGCGGATCTGGGGGCTGCCCACCGTTCGCGACGCCTGGGCCAGCGCCGGCAGCAGGGCGGCGAGAGCTGGATCCAGCAGGGTCGTGTAGCTGGTAGCGGCGCCGAGGACGACGTGCGCGGCGGACCCTTCCCCGTCGACGCGCCAGTCGTGCAGCTCGGGCACGCGTCGCAGGCTGAGCACCCCAGAGGGGCGGTACTGCCCGTAGTTCACGGCGACCATGAGGTCGGTGCCGCCCGCGAGCACCGTGAGCGACGGGTCGGCGGCCAGGGCGGCCACGGCATCGTCGAGTCGGGTGGGGGCGAGGACGGTCACGGACGGCGATTCTGGCCGGCTTCAACGAAATGTTGAACGTCGGGATGTTATCCACCGCGAATCCGGGGGTCACCTGGTCGGTTGGGGCCGGTCGGTTGCCGGTCTGCTTGGCTGGGACGTGTGCTGCTGCGTGGTGGAACGGTCGTCGACCTCGACGGTGAGCGCCCCGCCGACGTGCTCGTCGGCTCCGACGGCCGCATCGCCGCCGTGGGCCCGGACCTCTCGTCCGCGCCCAGGTTCGATACCGCCACGGCGGTCGTCGACGTGCCAGGACGGCTGGTGGTGCCGGGCGGCATCGATGCGCACACCCACCTGCACCTGCCGGTCGGCGCGGTGCACGTGTCCGACGACTTCGCGAGCGGCACGGTGGCGGCCGCGATCGGTGGCACCACCACGGTCATCGACTACGTCACCGCCTACCGGGGCGAGGATCCCCTCGCCGCCCTCGGCAACTGGCGGGCGCTTGCCGAGCCTGCCGCCGTCGACTACGGGCTGCACATGACGTTCACCGAGGCGGTGGGCGAGGGGGTGGTCGCGGACTGCGTCGAGCGGGGCGTCACCAGCTTCAAGCTCTACCTCGCCTATCCCGGGCTGCTGCAGGTCGACGACGACGTCGTGTTCGACGTGCTCCGGGCCGCCACGCGCCACGGCGGGCTCGTCACGGTGCACTGCGAGAACGGCGGCGCCATCGAGGCGCTGCGTCGCCGGGCGCTGGCCGAGGGCCGCACCGGCGTCGTCGAGCACGCGACCACCCGGCCTGCGGCCCTGGAGGCCGAGGCCGTGCACCGGGTGGGCCGGCTGGCCGAGGCCGCCGGCGCCCGCGTCTACGTCGTGCACCTGTCGTCGGCACCGGGGCTGGCCGAGGTGCGGGCCGCTCAGGAACGGGGCGTCGCGCTGGAGGCCGAGACCTGCCCGCAGTACCTGCACCTCGACGCCACCGTGCTCGACGGCCCAGCGGGCGAGAACTTCGTCTGCACGCCACCGCTTCGCGACCCCTGGCACCGCGAGGAGCTTTGGGAGGGGTTGGCCCGGGGGTGGGTCCAGACCGTCGCCACCGACCACTGCCCGTTCTGGCAGGCGGACCGGCGCCGCGGGACGGCCGGCCGCGACGACGGCTTCGCCGACTTCACCGAGATCCCGGGCGGGCTGCCCGGCATCGAGACCCGCATGACCCTGGTGTGGCAGGGCGTCCGAGCGGGCCGGATCAGCGTCGCCGACTGGGTGCGGCTCTGCGCCGAGGCCCCCGCCAGCACCTTCGGGCTGTTTCCCCGCAAGGGCTGCCTACGTCCGGGCAGCGACGCCGACGTGGTGGTGTGGGACCCCGAGCGGCCGCAGGCGCTCGACGCCGCCGCACTGCACATGCGCACCGACCACTCGCCGTACGAGGGCCGGGTGGTTCGGGGCTGGCCGGAACTGGTGCTGTCCCGGGGTCGGGTGGTGGCGCGCGACGGACGGTTCCAGGGTGAGCCCGGCTGGGGCCGCTACGTGGAGCGCACCTGAGGTCACCTCGGGACCTCGGGGGCGGGTGGTCAGCCTTCGACGCCCTGGAGGCGGGCGGCCGCCGCCCGGTGGCGGGTCAGCATCCCGTCCACGCCTTCGACCCGGAGCTCACCGTCCTCGACGATCGGCCGCCCGGCCACCACGGTGTGGTGCGCCTGCGTCGGTCCGCACCGCAGCAGCGCCTCCACCGGGTCGGTGAGTGCGCCCGCGAACGTCAGCCCGTCGAGCCTCCACGCGACCAGGTCGGCGCACGCGCCCGCGGCCAGCACCCCGAGCTCGCCCAGCCTGCCCAGGCATCCCGCGGAGCCGCGGGTGGCGACCTCGAGCGCATCGCGCGCCGTGAACGCGGTGGGCCCACCCCGCTGGCGCCCGAGCAGCAGCGCACCCCTGGCCTCCAGCCACAGCGACGCGCAGTCCGTGGATGCCGACCCGTCGCAACCGAGCCCCACCGGGACCCCGGCGGCGCGGAGGTCGGTCACCGGGGCGATGCCGCCGCCGCCGATCATCATGTTGGAGCTGGGACAGTGCGCGACCCCCGTGCCCCAGCCGCCCATGCGGGCGATCTCGGCCCGGTTGGGGTAGATGCAGTGGGCCACCCACGAGCGCGCCGACCCCCACCCGACGTCCTCGAACAGCTCGATGGGCCGGCAGCCGTGGGTCTCGAGGCAGAACGCGTCCTCGTCGGGATCCTCGGCCAGGTGCGTGTGCAGCCGCACGTCGAGGCGCTCCGCCAGCTCGGCTGTGCGGCGCATCAGGTCGGGGGTCACCGAGAACGGTGAGCACGGCGCCGAGCGCGATGCGCACCATCGCTCCCGGCCTCGGGTCGTGGTGCGCGGCGACCGCAACCTCGGACTCGGCCAGGATCGTGTCGTCGTCCTGCACCACCGAGTCGGGTGGCAGGCCGCCGTCCTTCTGGGACAGCGACATCGATCCCCGGGTCGGGTGGAAGCGCATCCCGAGGTCCCGCGCCGCCGCGATCTCCGCGGCCAGCAGGTCGCCGGCGCCGGCCGGGTGCACGTAGAGGTGATCGGTGGACGTTGTGCAGCCGCCGATCGCCAGCTCGGCCAGTCCGACCCACGCAGAGACGTACGCCGCCTCCTCGTCGAGCCGCGCCCAGCGCGGGTAGAGGGTGGTGAGCCAGTCGAACAGCGAGCTGCTGGCGGCGGGCAGATAGGCGCGGGTGAGGTTCTGGTAGATGTGGTGATGGGTGTTGACGAGGCCCGGCGTGATCAGGCAGCCGTCGGCCCGCAGCACACGCGCCGCCTCGGGGACCGGGTCCGAGCCGCCGCCGACCGCCACGACGAACCCGCCGTGGCAGGCCACCCAGCCGCCGGGCAGCTCGCGCCGGTCGTCGTCCATCGTGACCACCAGGTCGGCTCCGGCCACCAGCAGGTCGACCGGGTCCAGTGCCGGTTCGGGCGCGTCCACGGTCACTGCGGCGACCCTACAGCGGCATGGCGGGGGGCCGGACCTACGCCACGTTGACAAGCGGCCGCGACGGCCGTTGCCTGGGGCGGCGTGGCCCGGGCCCTGATCCGCAACGGCATCGTCCTACCCATGACCGGCGGGGCCGCGGTCCTCGATCCCGGCTCGGTGCTGGTCGACGGGGCCACGATCGTCGCCGTCGGCCCGGTCGACGCCGTCGACGCCGATCCACGGGCGGCCGCCGACGGCACCGAGGTCGTCGACGCCACCGGACACGCCGTCATCCCCGGCCTGCACAACTGCCACATGCACTCCGGGCTCTTGCGCGGCACCGCGGAGTCGCTGTCGCTCTGGGACTGGCTGCGCACCTACGTCGACCCGGCCCACCGGGCACTGACGCCCGAGATCGCGCGGGTGGCCTCGCTGCAGTGCTATGCCGAGGGACTGCTGGCGGGCACGACGTCGGTGATGGACATGTGGCGGTTCATGGACGGGTCGGCGGCGGTCGCCGAGCGGCTCGGCATCCGGGCCACGCTGGTGCCGTACGTCGCCGACGAGGCCGGCTACGACTACTTCGAGTCGATCGGCTCCAACCGCGCGCTGCTCGAGTCCGTCGGTGCCGACCGCGCCGGGGGCCGGGTGCGCGCCTGGGTCGGCCTCGAGCACCTGCTGTACTGCACCGAGGGCTGTTTCGCGGCGGCTCGGGGGCTGGCCCAGGAGTTCGACACCGGCCTGCACACGCACTCGTCGGAGACCACCTGGGAGGTCGAGCAGTCACTCGAACGCTGGGGCGTACGGCCCGTCGAGGTGTTCCACCGGCGGGGGATCCTCGGGCCGCGCACGGTGATCGCCCATTGCGTCTGGCTCGACGACGCCGAGATCGAGCTCCTGGCGAGCACGGGAACGGCCGTGGCGCACTGCCCGTGCTCCAACATGAAGCTGGCGTCGGGAGCGGCACGCGTCGCCGACCTGCGCGCCGCCGGCGTGGTCGTGGGCCTGGGGACGGACGGCGAGAAGGAGAACAACAACCTCGACCTCCTCGAGGAGACGAAGGTCGCGGCGCTGCTGCAGAAGCTGGCGACGCTCGACCCGAGCGGCGGCGACCCGTGGGACATCCTGCGCATGGCGACGATCGACGGTGCTCGGGCACTGGGGCTGGCCGGCACGACCGGCTCCCTTGAACCGGGCAAGCACGCGGACCTCGTCACGGTGTGGCTCGGCGGCCTGCACACCACGCCGGTCCTCCACGGCCGCAACTTCAACGTCGCCGCCCACCTCGTGTTCTCGGCCTCGGGGCGTGACGTGCACGACGTCTGGGTCGACGGCCGGCGGTTGGTGGCGCAGGGGCGGCCGGCCACGTTCGATGCCGAGGCCGTGAGGGCCGAGGCCCAGGCGGCGGCCGAGGAGCTCTTCGAGCGCCGGGAGAAGTTGCTGGCCGACGAGTAGCGCCGAACGCGAACGGCCGGCGTTAGGCGCCGTCCCGCGCGAGCTGCAGCGACACCCGCGTGGCGCCGGCGGCGACGGCGGCGCGCACGACGGCGTCGACGGCGTCGAGCACCCGGTCGTCGGCACCCGATACCGAGGTGCCGAACGGCCCGACGTCGACGGCGAGGCCCGACCGCCGGGCGGCCTCGATCGCCGCCTGCACGTGGGGCCCCGGCTCGCCGGCCACGAAGGGTTCGACGGTGAACTCGACGGTCAGCCCCATCGCGGTCAGCGCCCCTCGGCGTTCAGGTAGTTGTACACGGTGAAGCGGCTCACCCCGAGGGCGTCGGCGACCTCCTCGACGGACCGACGGAGCTGGAACGCTCCGCGGTCGTCGAGCAGCCGGACGGCCCGCTGCTTGTCCACCCGCGACAGGGTGGCCAGGGGCGCCCCGAGCTCCGACTCCACCGCGGCGATCATCCGATCGAGGGCGCCGCGCACGCCCGGGAGCCGCAGGCCGCCCACCAGCCGGTCATCCCAGCGCAGCGGGATGTCGCCGGCCGCCAGGGCCGACGCCGGCACCAGGGTTGCGCCGAGCGCCTCGGCGACCGGCTCCAGTGCTGAGAGCAGCGGGTGACGTGGGGGCACCGGCGGGAGGATACGGCCTCGACGTCTCGTCGCAGCCGTCTCAGGACCTGAGCGGATAGGCACGCAGTGTTCACTCACCGTGGTCAACGCTGCCGGAGGCCGAGCTGTGTGGCCTGGGCTCACGCTGCAAATCCCGTGCTGTTCTGTGCCCACATGCGGGCCTATCCGCTCGGCCTCTCAGCCGGAGGCCGGCTTGTCGGCGGTGCCGGCGTCCGTCGGGCTGGCTGTGCGCCCCGCCGGGACCGGTGCCGGTCGGCCGGAGGTGTCGCGCCCCGGGGCCCGCCCGAGGTCACGGTCGACCCTGTGCGTCTCGCCCGCCTGCATTACGAGCGCCGCGAGGCCGGTCGTGATGGGCACCGAGGCCACCAGCCCGATCGAACCCACCAACATGCGCACGATCTCGACGGCGATGAGCTCGCCCGTGAGCAGCCGATGGACCGGTTGGTCACCCTGTGCGAAGAACAGCAGCAACGGCAGTGAGGCACCGGCGTACGCGAGCACCAGGGTGTTGACGGTCGAGGCCACGTGGTCGCGGCCGACACGCATCGCCTCGCCGTAGAGCAGCCGCGAGGACAGGCCGGGATTCGCCCGCCGTAGCGCTGCAACGATCGACACCTGGCTCACGGTCACGTCGTCCAACACGCCCAGCGCGCCGACCACGATCCCGGCCACGAGCAGGCCGCGGAGGTCGAGCGCCTCTGCTGTCACCCGCAGCACCTGGGCGCTCTCATCGGCCAGCCCGGTGAGGTGGGTGGCGCTCACCACGAGCACCGCCAGCGCGCTCGTGATCGCCAAGGCGACCAGCGTTCCGGCCAGCGCAACGGTGGTGCCCAGCTTGAACCCGTGCGCCAGGTACAGGGCGACGAAGGCGATGGCCGCGGCGCCCACCAGCGCCACCGGCAGTGCCGGCGAGTCCCGCAGCAGCGCCGGCACCACGAACGCCACGAGCACCGCTCCGCTGGCGGCCAGGCCTAGGAGCGCGCGAACGCCCTGGAAGCGGCCGAACAGGATCACCACCACCACGAAGGCGGCGACGAGCCACAGGAGCGGCATGCCGCGCTGGAAGTCTGAGAACGAGTAGCGGAACTCGGGGGGGCTGGTGGCCACGTCGAGAAGTACGACTTCGTCCCCCTCGTGCAACTCCGGCACGTTGAACTGCGTCGAGCGCACCTGGAACTCGATCTCGTCGCCGTCGTCGGGCCCGGACGTCAGGCGGGCGCTGACCACCTGGCACGGCGTGGTGGCACCGGTCTCGAAGTCATCGCAGGTCTGGGTGTCGACGCCGGTCACGGTGGCGTCGACGTAGATGTTGGGCTGGGGCGGCAACTCCGGCACGTCACCCCGCGGCCAATAGGCCACCAAGCCCAGCACGGCAAGGGCACCGGCGATCACGACGCCAACGGTCAGCCAGCGCGCCGAACGGCGCCGCACACGTTGGTCCCGTCTGGCCATCCGTCCGACAGTACCGATCAGCATCCCTCTCCCGCGCGGACGGGCGCCGTACGCTCCCGCCCACGTCGTCGCGAGCGGATGCACGGAGGCGCAGATGGCTCTCTCCCGCGAGGTGATCGCCGAGTTCCTCGGAACCCTGTGGCTGGTGCTGGGAGGCGTCGGCAGCGCCGTGCTGGCCTCCAACTTCATGCCCGACACCAACCTCGGCATCGGGTTGCTCGGCGTGTCGCTGGCCTTCGGTCTGACGGTGGTCACCGGCGCCTACGCGCTGGGCTACATCAGCGGCGGCCACTTCAACCCGGCCATCACGCTCGGCGTCCTCACGGCGCGGCGCATCGATGGCCGCATGGCGATCATCTACATCGTGGCCCAGGTAATCGGTGCCATCGTGGCCGCCGCCATCGTCGTCGTCATCGCCAACGGCACCGCCGGCTTCAGCGTCGAGGAGAGCGGTCTTGCCGCCAACGGGTTCGCCGATCACTCACCCGGTCTCTACAACTGGGGTGCATGCTTCCTCACCGAGGTGGTGATGACGTTCTTCTTCGTGCTGGTCGTCCTCGGGGTGACCGGCCGGGATGCGCTGAGGAACTTCGCCCCGTTGGCGATCGGCTTGGCCCTCACGCTGGTCCACCTCATCAGCATCCCGGTCACCAACACGTCGGTGAACCCGGCCCGCTCCACCGGGCCGGCGGTATTCGTGGGCGACTGGGCGCTCACGCAGCTGTGGATGTTCTGGGTCGCTCCCATCCTCGGCGGCGTGATCGCCGGCCTGGTCCACTACTACGTGATCGAGGAGAGGGCGGAGACCGAGACCGGCTACGGCGAGGCCGTGCCCGGTCCGGCCCCCGGTGCCTGACCGCCGGCGGACAACGCACCGACGCGGTCGCGCAGCACCCGCAGGCTGATGGTGGCGCCACCGAGCACGGCGTCGTGGAAGGCCTTGATGTCGAAGGCCGAGCCCAGCGCCGCCCGGGCCTCGTCGCGCAGCCGGAGGATCTCGCGCTGGCCAACCTTGTAGGCCAGCGCCTGCCCGGGCATGCCGATGTAGCGGTCCACCTCGACGACGATCTCTTCGCGACTCACCGGAGCATGGGCGTTCATGAAGTCGATGGCCTGCTGGCGGGTCCAGCCCATCGCGTGCAGCCCGGTGTCGACGACGAGCCGGCAGGCTCGCCAGGAGTCGCTGGCCAGCATGCCGAGCCGGTCGAGGTCGCTCCGGTAGAGGCCCATCTCGTCGGCCAGTCGCTCGGTGTACAGCGCCCAACCCTCGACGAACGCGGTGTGGCCCCACGACAGGCGCCGGAACGCTGGGAGGTCGGTGCGCTCGGACGCGATGGCGAGCTGGAGGTGATGCCCGGGGATGGCCTCGTGGTAGGCGATCGACGCCGTCTCGGCCCGGCCGCGCTGGGTCGGCTCGTACAGGTTCACGAAGTACTCGCCGGGACGGCTGCCGTCGGGCGCTGGGGGAGAGTAGTAGGCGGCGGGCGAGTCGGCCGCCAGGTACTCCGGCACCGGCTCCAGCACGCACGGCGCCTCCGGGAGGATGCCGAACCAGTCGCCCATGGCGGCCCGAGCGGCATCGAAGCACTCGGTGGCGTGGGCCATGATCTGGTCGGCGTCGCCGTAGCGCAGGCCGGGATCATCGAGCAGGCGCCCGAAGATCTCGGCCAGGTCGCTGGTGCCGAACCCGCGGCCGCCCACCTCCGCGTATTCGGCCGGCAGCGCCTCGGTGGCCTCGGCCATGCCGATGGCGTGCAGCTCGTCAGGCGTCAACGGCAGGCCGGTGTGGAGCTCGATCAACGCCTGGTACAGCTCGGCACCATCGTCGAGCCAGCGAAGCCCGGCGCGGTCGTCGGGGCGGGCGACCGGCAGGAGCTCGTCGCGCAGGGCGTCCCGGTAGCGGGCGAAGGCCGGGCGCAGGTCGTCGCGGACGATGTCGGTGAGCTGGCCGTGCCAGACCTCGAGGCCGTCCCAGCCCTCCGGACCGGCCAGGGTGGCGAAGGGATCGGACTCGAGCGGCGACGCCAGGTAGCCATCCACCTGGTTGATGGATCGCTCGACGTTGATGCGGGCGGGCGTGCGCCCCGCGGCCAGTCCCTCCCGGTAGCGCTCGGTGGCCTGGTCGAGCATGCGCCCGAACTGGCGGGTGCGCTTCAGCGCCATGGCGGCGTGCTCGGGCTCGGGCGCCTGCAGCTGGGCGGCAGTGATCAGGAGGTCGGCGTGGATCCCCTGCATCTGGTCGGACGTCAGCTCGGCGAAACGTAGGTCGATGGCGCGCACGGAGTCGTCGAGCTCCTGGACCAGGAGCTCGCGTGACGCGCGGTCGGTCTCGTCGAACTCGCCGTTACCTCCGATGGCGGCGGCTCGCTCGCGTAGGCCGACCCACACAGATCGCAGCCGGCGCTCCTCCTCGGCCGACAGGTCATCGGCGCGGTCGTCGTAGCGATGGTCGCCGAGGAACGACGCGAACAGCGGGCTGGCCTCGAGCTTGGCGTCCCAGTACTCGTCGGCGATGGAACGGATGGTCTCGGTCACCCGCCCATGCTGCCCGACACGGGCCGATCAGCTGGGCGCGATTTGGCGCAGGGGGTCGACAGTGTGCTCCGCCGCACCGTCGAGGACCCGGCGGGGGTGGCGCCCGTCGACGTAGCCGAGGAACGGCGGGTAGACGTTGTAGCCCAGCAGTTCCTGGAGGCGTTCCGGCAGGGTCCGCACGATCTCCGGCGGCACCGCCACCAGCTGCGTCTCCTGCGGCCGCAACCAGGAGACGACGTACTCGAGGAGCATCCCGGGTCGTGGCGCGTCGGTCATGTTGGCGCCGCCGCCGTGGACCAGTCCACCGAGGTACACGAGCATCGAGCCCGCCGACATGGTGGCCTGCACCACCTCGCGTTCGTCGGGACTGCGGTCGGGATCCCAGCGGTGGCTGCCCGGGATCAGGCGCGTGGCGCCGTTCGCCTCGCTGAAGTCGCACAGGGCCCACATGCTGTTCACGACCACCGGCGCGTGGGGGCGCGGCAGGGGATAGATGTCCTCGTCGCGATGGAGGACCTGCGCCTTCTCGCCGGGCCCGATCCGCAGCGCCACCGGGGCCGAAAGCTGGTAGTGCTCGCCCAGGGCGTGGTCGAGCGCCGCGAGCAGCAGGGGATGGACGGCGAGGTCGTCGAACGCACGCGTCTTGGCGAACACGGCGTAGACGCGCTGGGTGTGGAAGCCCTCGAAGAAGTTCCGGCCCGTGGGCGTGGCAGCGAAGAGGTCGGCGAGGGCGGCCCGCCGGGCCTGGACGTCATCCGGCGACAGCACGCCCTCGACGAGCGCGTAGCCGTGCTCGTCGAGCGATCCGGCCAAGTCGTCGCCGGTGGCATCCGGCCCGAGGCGCAGCAGCGTCACGACCAGGACGGTAGCCCCAACCGTTCCCAGCAAGCCCGGGCACGGGCGACGGTCGGCGTCTACCCTCGCGTGCGGGTACGGGAGGCCGAGGTGTACAAGCGCGCGGAACCGCACGACATCAACTCGGAGTTGATGTCACCGTTGCGGCCGCACGTCATCGTGCTCTTCGGCGCCACGGGCGACCTGGCGCGTCGCAAGCTCCTGCCGGGACTGCTCCACCTGTCGATGGCCGGCCTCGTGCCCGAGTGCCGGATCGTCGGCACCTCGCTCGACGACCTCGACGACGACGCGTTCCGGGACCTCGCCCACCGGTCGTGCGAGAAGTTCTCACGCCACGAGATCACCGAAGACGAGTGGGCCGCGTTCGAGAGCCAGCTCAGCTTCGTCGGCCAGTCCGCCGGAGCCGACGGGCTGGCGCGGGCGGTCGCGGCGGCCGAGGTGGAGCTGGGTGGCGACTGCCGCCGGCTCCACTACCTGAGCGTCCCGCCCGCATCGGCTCTGACCGTGGTGCGGCTGCTCGGCGAGGCGGGGCTGGTCGATCGGGCGCGGATCATCATGGAGAAGCCGTTCGGCACCGACCTCGCCAGCGCGCAGCAGCTCAACGGGTCGCTGCACGAGACCTTCGCCGAGGAGCAGATCTTCCGGATCGACCACTTCCTCGGCAAGGAGGCGGCGCTGAACATCCTCGCCTTCCGCTTCGCCAACGGCTTGTTCGAGCCGATCTGGAACCGGGTCCACATCGATCACGTGCAGATCGACGTGCCCGAGACGCTGTCGATCGGCTCCCGCATGGGCTTCTACGAGCAGACCGGTGCCTACCGCGACATGGTGGTGACGCACCTGTTCCAGGTGCTGGCGTTCATGGCCATGGAGCCCCCGACCGAGCTCGCGCCGGGAGCGATCAGCGAGGAGAAGAACAAGGTCTTCCGCTCGCTGCGGCCGATCCATCCGGACCTGGTGGTGCGGGGCCAGTACCAGGGCTACCGCGACGAGCCGGGCGTGGCGCCCGACTCCGAGACCGAGACGTTCGTCGCGCTGCGCTGCGACATCGACAACTGGCGCTGGGCGGGCGTGCCGTTCTTCCTGCGGACCGGCAAGCGCATGGCGGAGAGCGGGCGCATCATCTCCATCGCGTTCCGTGAGCCACCGAAGAGCATGTTCCCCCAGGGATCCGGTGTGGGGCGGCACGGGCCCGATCACCTGACGTTCGACCTGGCCGACGCGGCGAGGCTCTCGCTCTCGTTCTACGGTAAGCGGCCGGGTCCGGGCATGACGCTCGACAAGCTGAGCCTGCAGTTCGCGCTCCAGGAGACCGGCCGGGCGGACGACATTCTGGAGGCCTACGAGCGGCTGGTCTATGACGCGATGATCGGCGACCACACCCTGTTCACGACCGCCGAGGGCATCGAGCGGCTCTGGGAGCTCTCGACGCCGCTGCTCGACGACCCGCCGCCGGTGCGGGTCTATCCCGCGGGGTCATGGGGGCCGAACGCGATCCACCAGCTCATCGCCCCCCATGCGTGGCGGCTGCCGTTCGAGCGGGCGTGGCGCACGGCCTGACGGCGTGACGGCCGGCCGAGAGGGCCGCCGCGCCCTCCCGGCCGGCTCGATCGGCCCGCCACGGCGCCGAGGCAGGTTAGGTAACCCTAACACCACGTGGCTGTCAACAACAGCGGAGCCGACCGGACCTCAATCCTGGGGCCGCTGCTTTTGGCCGGCCTTCAGGAGCTCGACCATCTCGGCGATGCGGGCCGCCCGGACGTCCGGCCGGCGCTTGGTGGCGTCGATCCAGCGCAGGTACGCCCGCGTGTAGAACTGCGCCAGCGAGTCGAAGAACGCCGCCGCCTCGGGGGCCGCCTCGAGGGCGGCGGCCACGTCCGGGACCAGGTCCCCGCGCTGGGGGCCCTCCGGCTCCAGGACCACGTCCACCACCCGGCCGGGCCCGATGCCGCAGTCGCGGCGCCATGCGGGACCCAGCAGGATGCCGTGCCCGTCGCCCAACGGCTCGATGACCGCCCGCACGCCCATACCGTCGACGGTCCCGTGGACATGGTGCTCGGCCTTGCGACCCCAGGCCTGGTCCGGATCGAACGGGACGGGCACGAGCACCCGCCGCCGCCCATCGGTCGTCACGGTCGTGGTGAAGCTCCTCGACTCGGGCATGGGAAAATTGTCGCAAACACGGCCCCATGGTCGCCCGTACCCTCGCCGTCATGTTTCGCCGACATCGAGACCCGTCCGCCGAGGCGCCGCCGCTGGTCGGGCTGTGGCGCTATTCCGGGGGGCACCGCCGCACGGTCGTGGCCGCGATCGGCTTCAGCGTGCTCAACAAGCTCGCCGACGTCATGCCCGAGCTGCTCATCGGCGCGGCCGTCGATGTCGTGGTGCGCGGCAACGACTCACTGGTCGCGACCGCCCTCGGTGTCGAGGACCGGTTCGCCCAGCTCGTCGTGCTGGCCATCATCAACGTGGCGGTGTGGCTGATCGAGTCGGCCAGCGAGTTCGTCGCCAACGTGCTGTGGCGCAACCTCGCGCAGACCATCGAGCACGAGGCCCGCATGGACGCCTACCGCCACGTCCAGCGGCTCGAGCTCGCCTGGTTCGAGGACCAGTCCACGGGTGGGCTGCTGTCGATCCTCAACGACGACGTCAACCAGCTCGAACGCTTCCTCGACGTCGGGGCCAACGAGCTGGTGCGGACGTTCGTCAACGTCGTGTTCGTGGGCGTGGTGTTCTTCGTGGCCGAGCCCGTGCTGGGGGTCGTGGCGTTCCTGCCCATCCCGATCATCGTGTGGGGATCGGTCCGCTACCAGCGGCGGCTCGAGCCCCGCTACACGGTCGTGCGGCAGGCGGCCGGCGACCTCGGGGCGCTCCTCGCCAACAACGTGTCCGGCATCGCCACCATCCGTGCGTTCACCGCCGAGGAGCGCGAGTCGGAGCGCGTGGCTGCCGCCAGCGGCGACTACCGCGACGCCAACCGAGAGGCGATCCGGCTGTCGTCTGCGTTCATCCCGCTCATCCGGCTGGCGATCCTCGCTGCATTCACGCTGACGCTGTTGATCGGCGGGCGGTCGGCCCTCAACGGCACCCTCGAGGTCGGGGTGTTCTCGGTCCTCGTGTACATGACGCAGCGGCTGCTGTGGCCGCTGACGCGGCTGGGCGAGACCTTCGATCTCTACCAGCGGGCCATGGCGTCGACCAGGCGCATCCTCGACCTGCTCGCCGTCGACCCCACCATCATCGATGGCGTCCACACCCTGCCGGCGCCGGTGGTGGGCGAGGTGCGCTTCGAGTCGGTGCGCTTCGCCTACGATCCTTCGCCCTCGTCCACCGTCACCGGCAACGGTGACGCCGATCGCCGCGGGCGCCGGGTCCTCGACGGCTTCGACCTCGTGGTCCCTCCCGGTGAGACCCACGCCATCGTCGGCTCGACCGGGGCGGGCAAGTCCACGGTGGTCAAGCTGCTGCTGCGGCTCTACGACACCCGCACGGGCCGCATCGCCCTCGACGGCGTCGACGTGCGCAACGTGCCACTCGCCGAGCTGCGACGCGCCGTCGGCTACGTCGGCCAGGACGTGTTCCTGTTCCAGGGCACCGTGCGCGAGAACCTGGCCTACGGCCGACCGGATGCCGGCGACGCCGAACTGGAGCGGGCCGCCCGCCTGGCCGAGGCGCACGACTTCATCGCCGAGCTGCCCGATGGCTACGACACGGTCGTGGGCGAGCGGGGCCAGAAGTTGTCGGGCGGCCAGCGGCAGCGCCTGTCGATCGCCCGTGCCATCCTCAAGGATCCGCCCGTGCTGGTGCTCGACGAGGCCACTTCGGCCGTCGACAACGAGACCGAGGCGGCCATCCAGCGCTCCCTCGAGCTGGTCGGCCGCGACCGCACCGTGATCGTGATCGCCCACCGGCTGTCGACCGTGCGCCACGCCGACCGCATCCACGTCCTCGAGGCGGGACGGATCGTGGAGTCGGGCACTCACGACGAGCTGGTGGGGGACCGGGGCATGTACGCCGCGCTGTGGCGGATCCAGACCGGCGAGGTGCACGCGTTGCGGCCTTCCGCCTGACACCTGTGGCAGCCTGATCATTGCCGGGCGGGGAGGGGATTGGTGATGACGAGACCTCTGCGCCCGATCACGGCGGCGCTCATCTGTGGGCTTCTGATCGGCGCCTGCTCGGGCGGGGACGGCGACGCGGACGGCGCCGAGCGCGCCGCGTCATCGAGGGGTGACGCCGCGGCGTCGGCCACGCCCGCGGACGTGGACCCGCGCCCCTCCGCCGGGTGCGGCTCCAGCACCGTCGGCGCCGGGCAGGAGAAGGTGACGGTGGCCTCCGGTGGCGTCGAGCGCTGGTACCTGAGGCACGTACCGCCGGCGCACGACGGCACCACACCCGTGCCGGTGGTCGTCGACCTCCATGGCTACAGCGAGGGCGCCGAGGTGCACGCCATGGTTTCCGGCCTCGGCCCCTACGGCGACGAGCAGGGGTTCGTCACCCTCACGCCGCATGGCCAGGGACAGGGGCCGGTCCCGCTGTGGGACACCACGCCCGGGGGGCCCGACCAGGTGTTCCTGGAGGGGATGCTGGACGACGTCGAGGCGTCGCTCTGCGTCGACACCGCCCGGGTCTTCGTCACCGGCCTGTCGAACGGGGCCATGATGACCTCCACGCTGGCGTGTGCGCTCTCCGATCGCTTCGCCGCGGCTGCGCCGGTCGCGGGCGTGACCGAGGTCGCGGGCTGCAGCCCCGACAGGCCGGTGCCGGTCGTTGCCTTCCACGGCACCGACGACGGCTTCCTCGCCTACGACGGGGGCTTCGGACCCCAGGTCGCCAGCCTCCCGTCACCCGATGGCCAGGGCACCCTCGGCGACGTGGCGGCTGAACCCGACGGGTCGTCGGAGGCCATGGGCCCGTCGGTTCCCGAGGTGGTGGCCGACTGGGCCGGGCGCAACGGCTGCGACGATGCCGCCCCCGACGAGGTGGCGGTCGCCGACGACGTCACCCTCCTGTCCTTCGCCTGCCCGGCGGGTGCCGAGGCCGAGCTCTACCGGGTGGAGGACGGTGGTCACAGCTGGCCTGGCTCCGAGTTCCTGGCCAACGTCGAGAACATCGTCGGTCACACGACGATGTCGATCTCCGCCAACGAGGTCATGTGGGAGTTCTTCGAGCAGCATCCCCTCGGGGGCGAGCAGTAGGGCGCGCCCGGGCATGGCGGCGACGGTCGCGCGCGGGCGACAATGGACTCCTGGTCAACGACGACTCCGCTGAGGGGGAAGCAATGACCGAACACCCCAACGTCGCCCGCATCGTCCAGGGGTATGAGCGGTTCGCCGCCAGCGACATCGACGGGGTCCTGCGCCTGCTGTCCGACGACGTCGTCTGGCACGTCGCCGGCGGCCGCTTCGCCGGGGACCACAAGGGCCGCGACGAGGTGGCCGCCCACCTCCAGGTGCTGGCGCGGTTCACCGGCGGCACGCTGCTGCTCAACGTCCTGGACGTGTTCGCCGACGACCACCACGCCCTTGCCCACGTGCGCGAGACCGCCACCCGGGCGGCCGACGGCGCCCGCCTCGACGTCCGCGAGGCCCATGTGTTCCACCTCGATCCCGATGGCCGCGCCACCGAGTTCTGGAACGTGCACAGCGACCCGGACGCGTACGAGGCATTCTTTTTCTGAGGTTCGCCGGGAAACTCAGCCCGGGAAGTCGCCGGCCGCGATCCGGAGCTTGCGAAGCAGGTCGGTGAGCTCGTCGAGCTCGGCGACCGTCAGGCCGTCCACCCCGAAGCGGATGGAGCTCACGGCCTCGGTCGCCTTCTCGACAACCTGGCGACCATCCTCGGTGATCTGCGCCAGCACCGTGCGGCGATCGGTGGGGTGGGGGATTCGCCGGACCAGGTCCTGCTGCTCCAGCCGGTCGATGATGTTGGTGACGCTGGTGGGGTGCAGCATGAGGCGGTCACCCATCTTGCCCATGGGCAGCTCGCCGTGGCGGCTGAAGTACAGCAGCACCAGAGCCTCGTAGCGCGCGAAGGTCAGGTCGAAGGGCTTCAGGGCATCGTCGACCTTGGCGATCAGGATCTGTTGCGCCCGCATGATCGACGTGATGGCGGACATGTGGGCCGGGGCGGCCCAGTCGTGGGACTCCCATTGCCGGCGGGCCTCGGCGATGGCGTCGAAGTCGAGCGGACGCTGGCTCCCCACGGCGCCTGATCCTATGTCGGATGACCGATGCTCGGGCGACAAACTCTCGGCAGGCCGACTCTCGGGAGACAGACTCTCGGTAGACGGAATCTCGGACTTCCAACTACCCTGAGGCCGTGAGCACTGGGGGACGTGTCGCGGAGATCCACCGGCCGGTTCATCCCGTCCGCCTGGTCACGGCCGCCAGCCTCTTCGACGGCCACGACGCGGCCATCAACGTCATGCGGCGGACCCTCCAGTCGCAGGGCGCCGAGGTGATCCACCTGGGCCACAACCGCTCGGTCGACGAGATCGTGCGGGCGGCGGTGGAGGAGGACGCCCAGGGCGTCGCGGTGAGCTCCTACCAGGGCGGGCACATCGAGTTCTTTCGCTATCTGGTCGACCGCCTGCGGGCCGAGGGCCGCCCCGACGCCAAGGTGTACGGCGGGGGCGGCGGCGTGATCGTGCCCGACGAGATCGCCGAGCTGCACGACTACGGCGTGACCCACGTGTTCTCGCCCGAGGACGGCCAGCGCCTCGGCCTGGCCCGCATGGTCAACACCATCGTCGAGGCGTGCGACATCGACCTGGCCTCGCAGCTTCCGGCCGACACGATCGACAACGTCGTGGACGGCGACCATCGGGCGCTCGCGCGGGTGATCACCGCCATCCAGGGCGGCACGCTCGGACGCGACGAGCTCGTCGACCTGCGCCGGGCCGGCGGCCGGCGCGCCGTGCCGGTACTCGGCATCACCGGCACGGGTGGGTCCGGCAAGTCCTCGCTCACCGACGAGCTGGTGCGGCGCATCCGCCTCGACTACGAGGACAAGCTGCGCATTGCGGTGGTGGCCATCGATCCGACACGCCGACGGGCCGGGGGTGCGCTGCTCGGCGACCGGATCCGCATGAACGCCATCGACCACCCCCACGTGTTCATGCGGTCGCTCGCTACCCGCGGGGCGGTGGCCGAGGTCCCCGAGCACGTGGAGGACGTGATCGTCGCCTGCAAGGCCGCGGGTCACGACCTGGTGATCGTCGAGACGCCGGGCATCGGCCAGGGCGACACGGGCATCGTCGAGGTCGTCGACGTGTCCCTGTACGTGATGACCCCGGAGTTCGGCGCGCCGAGCCAGCTCGAGAAGATCGACATGCTCGACTTCGCCGACGCCGTCGCCATCAACAAGTTCGAGCGCCGGGGCGCCGAGGACGCTCTGCGCGACGTGCGTCGCCAGCTCCAGCGCAACCGGGAGTCCAGTCGACCCCGATCCAGCGAGGCGCAGCGGGCGGAATCGCGGCCGATCGGCAGTCCCCTGGAGGACCTGCCGGTGTTCGGCACCATCGCCGCGCGCTTCAACGACGACGGGGTCACCGCCCTCTACCAGCACCTACGGGGCCTGCTCGGTGAGCACGGGCTGGCCACCGGCGGCGGAGCGCTCGCGCCGGTCGACACGCGCGTGCCCACCGGGATCGCCGCCATCGTGCCGCCCGCGCGCAGCCGCTACCTGGCCGACGTGGCGGAGACGGTGCGCGAGTACCACCGCCGCACCGGCGAGCAGGTGGGCGCGGCCCGCCGCCGCCAGGCCCTCCGTACCACCCGGGGGCTGCTGGCGGATGCGGGGTCATCCACAGATGCGGTCGAGTCCCTGGTCGCCGACGCCGAGCGGGCCCTCGACGCCGAGTCGCACGCCCTGCTCGACGACTGGCCGGCCACGGTCGAGACCTACTCGGGCGACGAGCACGTGGTGACCGTGCGCGACCGCGAGATCCGCACGGCGGTCACGGACGTATCGCTGTCGGGCACTCATGTCCCCCGGGTGGCGCTCCCTCGAAGTCTCACAGACGACGAGGGCACGCTGCTGCGGTGGCTGAGGAACGAGAACCTTCCCGGACGGTTCCCGTTCACCGGTGGGGTCTTCGCCTTCAAGCGCGAAGGCGAAGACCCCACACGGATGTTCGCCGGCGAGGGCGACGCCTTCCGCACCAACCGCCGCTTCCACCTGCTGTCGGCCGGGCAGCCGGCGATCCGCCTGTCGACGGCCTTCGATTCGGTGACGCTCTATGGCTTCGACCCCGACGAGCGGCCCGACATCTACGGCAAGGTGGGCAACTCGGGCGTATCGATCGCGACGCTCGACGACATGGAGGTGCTCTACGGCGGGTTCGACCTGACGGACCCCGCCACCTCGGTGTCGATGACGATCAACGGCCCGGCGCCCACGATCCTGGCGATGTTCTTCAACACCGCCATCGACCAGCGGCTGGCGGCGTTCGAGGCCGAGCACGGGCGGCCGCCCGACGACGAGGAGGCCGCCGACATCCGCTCGCTGGTGCTGGCCAACGTGAGGGGCACGGTGCAGGCCGACATCCTCAAGGAGGACCAGGGCCAGAACACCTGCATCTTCTCCACCGAGTTCGCCCTGCGGATGATGGCCGACATCCAGGAGTGGTTCGTCGAGCACCGCGTCCGCAACTTCTACTCGGTGTCGATCTCCGGCTACCACATCGCCGAGGCCGGGGCGAACCCCATCAGCCAGCTCGCGTTCACCCTGGCCAACGCCTTCACGTACGTCGAGGCGTACCTGGCCCGGGGCATGCCCATCGACGAGTTCGCCCCCAACCTCAGCTTCTTCTTCTCCAACGGGATGGATCCCGAGTACGCCGTCATGGGCCGGGTGGCCCGGCGGATCTGGGCGATCGCCGTCCGGGACCTCTACGGCGGCGACGTGCGCAGCCAGAAGCTCAAGTACCACATCCAGACCTCGGGCCGGTCGTTGCACGCACAGGAGATGTCGTTCAACGACATCCGCACCACGCTCCAGGCGCTCATTGCCGTCTACGACAACTGCAACAGCCTGCACACGAACGCGTACGACGAGGCGATCACCACCCCCACCGCCGAGTCGGTGCGGCGGGCGATGGCGATCCAGCAGATCATCAACCAGGAGTGGGGGCTGGCCCGAAACCAGAACCCCAACCAGGGCTCGTTCATCATCGAGCAGCTCACCGACCTGGTGGAGGAGGCCGTGCTGGCCGAGTTCGACCGGCTGGCCGAGCGGGGCGGCGTGCTCGGCGCCATGGAGACCGGCTACCAGCGCGGCCGGATCCAGGACGAGTCGCTGCTGTACGAGCAGGGCAAGCACGACGGATCGCTGCCCATCGTGGGGGTCAACACTTTCCTGGCACCCGATGCCACCCCGGGGGAGCCCTCCGGGGGCGGCGGCCGGCCCCTCCAGCTGGCGCGGTCGACCGAGGAAGAGAAGCAGGGCCAGATCGGCCGGCTCGCCGACTTCAAGTCCCGCCACGCCCAGGAGCGCCCGGCCATGCTCGACCGCCTGCGGCGCGCCGCTCTGGCCGGCGACAACCTGTTCGCCGTGCTCATGGACGCCGTGTGTGTCTGTTCGCTGGGTGAGATCAGCGACGCCCTGTTCGAGGTCGGCGGCCGCTACCGCCGCAACGTCTAGTGGACCCTCGCGGAAGTCATCGTGGCGTCTCGCCGGCCAGATCCGCCGCTGGACATCGTCCTGGTCGTCGCCGCAGCCGCTGGCTGAGCCTTCCTCCTGCGTCCTCGCCAGCGACAAATCCGACTCGGCGATACATCCACGGAACTTCCGCGAGCGCCCAGTAGCGCGATGCCCTGAGGCCGGGTCCGGCTCCCCCCGGGCCCGGCCGGTGCATCGTCGCTTCTCCGTCGGCGTGCAGATCGCGCACCAATGTCGCCCTGGTGCTGTGCAGATGTGGGACCATCGGACCGTGACACTCGACGGATCGCCCAGGGGGTGACGCATGGGTGCCAAGTCGCAGGTGATCGACATCGGTGTGGCCCGCACGGCGAAGAAAAAGGCCACGAAGGCGGCCAAGAAGCGGGCACGAGCGGCGGCCAAGCAGGAAGCCAAGGCCAGGAAGCGAGCCGCCAAGGCGGCCGCGAAGGCGGCGGCCACCGGCGGGAAGACCAAGGCCGGCAGGAAGACCGGGACCAGTAGGGACGCAAAGGCCCATCCTGCGGGTACGGGTAGGTTCGTGACCGGAAACGGCTCGAAATCAGCCCACTCACGCCCCAGGTCGGGCGGCGTGGACGCCTATTCGGCCGAGGAGCTGCGCCACGACCTGCTGCTGGCCTGCGTCTCGCGGGCCATCGACGACCGCGAGATCGCCCTGCAGAAGCAGAGCCGGGTGTTCTTCCAGATCTCCGGGGCCGGCCACGAGGCGCTGCTGCTGGCCCTGGCCCACGAGCTGCGGCCGGGCTACGACTGGTTCTTCCCCTACTACCGCGACCTGGCCCTGATGTTGGGCCTCGGCATGACCGCCGAGCAGGTGCTGCTGCAGGCGGTCGGCGCGGCCGACGACCCCGCGTCGGGCGGGCGCCAGATGCCCGCCCACTGGGGCTACAAGCCGTTCAACGTCGTCACCCAGTCGAGCCCGACCGGCAGCCAGTGCATCCCGGCGGTGGGCTGCGCCGAGGCCGGGCGCTACATCGTGCGCCGCCCCCAGCTGGGCCTCACGGCCCACGGCGACGAGGTCACCTACGTCAGCCTGGGCGAGGGCGCCACCTCCGAGGGGGAGTTCTGGGAGAGCCTGAACACTGCGTGCGTGGAGCATCTGCCCGTGCTGTTCGTGGTGGCCGACAACGGCTACGCCATCTCGGTGCCGGCGTCCGAGCAGTCCCCGGCGCCGATCAACGAGCTGGTGCGGGGGTTCGCCGGGCTGCAGGTGCGGTCGGTCGACGGCACCGACTACTTCGCGGTCCGCCGCGCGGCCCGCAAGGTGGTGAGCCAGATCCGGGCGGGCGTCGGACCGGCGCTAGTCCACGCCCGCGTGACCCGCCCCTACTCGCACTCGGCTGCCGATACCCAGAGCAAGTACCGGGTGCCGCAGGAGATCGAGTGGGAGCTCGAGCACGACCCTATCGACAACTTCGAGCGGGCCCTGATCGAGGGTGGCCTGCTCACGGCCGACGACGCCCGCGGCATCCGTGACGACGCGCGTCGCGTCGTAGCCGACGCCGCCAAGGCGGCGCTCGCGGCGCCGCGGCCCGACGTGAAGACCGTCCTCGACCACGTCGTGGCGCTACCCGAGATCGCCGACCCCGGAGATCCGCCGACCGACGGCGAGCCCGTGGCGATGGGGGAGGCGATCCGCCGGGCGCTGCATGACGTTATGGAGGCGGACCAGCGGATCCGGGTGTTCGGCGAGGACGTGGCCGACGCCCGGGAGGCGATCCTGGCCGAGGTCGACGGGAAGGGCGGGGTGTTCGGCACCACCCACGGGCTGCAGCGCAACTTCGGGCGGGCCCGCTGCTACAACACCCCGCTGGCCGAGGCCAACATCATCGGCCGGGCCGTCGGCCAGGGCATACGGGGGCTGCGACCGGCGCCCGAGATCCAGTTCTTCGACTACATCTGGCCTGCCATGCAGCAGATCCGCAGCGAGGCGGCGACCATCCGCTGGCGGTCCAACGGTGCCTTCACGTGCCCGATGGTGATGCGGGTCCCGATCGGCGGCTACCTGCAGGGCGGCGCGATCTGGCACAGCCAGTCGGGGGAGTCGATCTTCGCCCACATCCCCGGGCTGCTCGTCGCCTTCCCGTCCCGGGCCAGCGACGCCGCCGGCCTGCTGCGGGCGGCCTTCCGGTGCGAGGACCCCGTGCTGTTCCTGGAGCACAAGCACCTGCTGCGCCAGCCCTACACCCGCGAGCCCTTCCCCGGTCCCGACTACGTGGTGCCGTTCGGGCGGGGTCGCTACGTGACGCGGGGATCCGATCTCACGATCGTCACCTGGGGCGCGACCGTCGAGCGGTCACGGCGGGCCGCCGAGCGGCTGGCGGAGTCCGACGGTGCGTCGATCGAGATCGTCGACCTACGCACGCTCGTGCCCTGGGACCAGGAGATGGTGGGCGAGTCGGTGGGTCGAACGGCGCGGCTGCTCGTCGTGCACGAGGACGTGGTGCGGGCGGGCTTCGGCGCCGAGATCTCCGCCTGGGTGTCGGACGAGCTGTTCTGGCGCCTCGATGCGCCGGTCGGCCGGGTCGGCGCCCAGGAGTGCCACGTCGCCTACGCCCCCGAGCTCGAGACGGCGATCCTGCCCCAAGTGGACGACATCGTGGCTGCGGCGCGACGGGTGTTGTCGGAGTAAGGAGACGGAGCGTGCCGCTGACGGGGGCCCAGACGCGAACCCGCCGGCGGATCTGGTTCCACCACCAGAACCGCCGGCGGGGTGCCGGGGCCTCGTTCCCCCTCTATAGGTCGCTCTCGCCGACCGCCGGGAGGTCGTCGAGCCCAACCAGCCGTCCGAGGAGCCCGGCCATTGCGATCACCACGACGACCGCCACCAGCCCGATGATCAGGATCTCGCTCATTGCGACTTGCCACCTTTCCGCCGTTGGGGAGTACCGGACATTCACTCATGGCCAGACGACGAGGTTGCGACGATTCGATTACGGAGTGTGTCGATCTCGCCGCGGTGTGCGGAGGCCGCCGACGCCACGGACCGTTGCCGGATCCGCGCGCGCGTTGAAGATCGCAGTACCGAGGAGGAGCATGAAGCCATGAGCGACGTGACGGCAACGGCGCCGGCGGAGCTGCCCGAGGACCATCCCGGATTCTCCGATCCCGAGTACCGGGCTCGCCGCGGGGCGATCGCCGACGTGGGCGCCCATTACCGCAGCGGTGACCCCATCCCCGACGTGACCTACACGCCCGAGGAGGACGAGGTGTGGCGCCTCGTCTCCCATGAGCTCGCGCGCAAGCACCAGCGCTATGCGTGCCATGCCTACCTGGAGGGCGCGGCGGCACTGACGCTGCCCACCGACCGCATGCCCCAGCTGCGTGAGGTCGATGAGCGTGTGCACGCCCTGGGCCGGTTCCACATCGAGCCGGTGCCGGGGCTGGTGCCGACGCGTGTGTTCTACGGGGCCCTGGCGCGCCGGACGTTCCTGTCCACCCAGTACATCCGCCACCACTCCGTGCCCTTCTACACGCCCGAGCCCGACATCGTGCACGAGATCATCGGGCACGCCAACATGCTCGCCAACCCGGTCTTCGCCGACCTCTACGAGGAGGCCGGCAAAGCCTCGGTCAGGGCGTCCAGCGATGCTGCGCTCGACTTCTTCTCCAAGGTCTTCTGGTTCACGCTCGAGTTCGGTGTGCTGCACGAGGACGGCGAGCTCAAGGCCTACGGCGCCGGGCTGCTGTCGTCGTACGGCGAGATCGAGGAGTTCCGCAACGCCGAGATCCGGCCCTGGGACATCGCCCGGATGGGCACGCTCGACTACGACATCACTCGCTACCAGCCGATCCTGTTCGCGGCCGAATCGTTCGAACGCATGGTCGAGGACCTGACCGGGTTCTTCTCCACGTACGACGACGAGGCGCGGGAGCGCTGGATCGGCGACGGCTGAGCCGCCCCCGGCCGGGTTACCGGCCACCGCGGCGGGAAGCCGCGGGCATGGCCGAACCCCAGGAGTACCTGGTCCATCACATCCAGGACGCCCTCGCGACCGACCCTCGGGCTCGCGAGCTGGGTGTCGACGTGCAGGTCGCCGGCGACCGCGTGGTGCTGACGGGCACGGCCGCCACCCCCACGCAGCGGGTGTCGATCGCCGAGGTGGTCGCCGAGCTCGCCGATGACTACGAGGTCGTGAACGAGATGACCGTCCTGTCGGTGGCCGACGACGAGACGATCGAAGAGCTCAGATGATGCGCGTCGCGGCCGTCGCCGACATCCACGTGGGCGTGGACTCGGTGGGTCGGGTCGCGGCCGGGCTGCGGCACGTCAACGAGCGGGCGGACCTGTTGCTGCTGGCCGGCGACCTGACCCGTTGCGGCGAGCCGGTCGAGGCCCGGACCGTGGCCGGCGAATTGGGCGGGGTGGAGATCCCCGTCGTCGCCGTGCTGGGCAACCACGACCACCATGCGGGGCAGGCCGCCGAAGTCGTCGCGCTCCTCGAGCGCGCGGGCGTCGTGGTGCTCGATGGCGCTGCCACCACCGTCGGCGTCGACGGCACGACCGTCGGCATCGCCGGGGTCAAGGGGTTCGGCGGCGGGTTCGCCGGCGCCAACGCCACTGCCTTCGGCGAGCCGGCCATGAAGGCGTTCGTGGAGGAGACCAAGCGCGAGGCCGCCCGCCTGCACGACGCCCTGGTGGCGGTGCAGCCGCACGCCGATCGGGTCATCGCCCTGCTGCACTATGCGCCCGTCCCCGAGACCCTCCGGGGTGAGCGCCTGGAGATCTATCCCTTCCTGGGCAGCCACCTGCTGGCCGAGGCCATCGACACCGCCGGGGCCGACCTCGTCGTCCACGGCCACGCCCACAACGGCAGCGAGCGGGGGGTGACGCCCGGCGGGATCCGGGTGCGCAACGTCGCGCAGCCCGTCATCCAGCGGGCCTACCGGATCTACGACCTCGGCGAGCCCACGGTGCGGGAGGCACCGGTGGCGGCAACGGGCTGAGCGGCGCCACCCACCAACCGCCGCGCCACGAGCTGGCAGGGGTGGACCGCCTCGACCCCGGCCGCGGCGAGGTGCAGGGCGCAGCCCGGGTTGGCCGAGGCGACGATGGGGGCGCCGGAGCGGGCGATGGCGGCGACCTTGCGCTCGCGGATCGCGCTCGCCAGCTCGGGCTGGCTCAGGGCATAGGCCCCGCCGGCGCCGCAGCACAGGCCCTCGTCGTCGAGCTCGACGATGTCGGCGTACGGCGACAGCACAGTTCGCACGGCCTGGTGGACGCGCTGGACGTGGCGCAGGTGGCAGGGGTCCTGCACGGCGACGGTCGGGCGATCGCCGTCGTCGGACGCCGGCGGCAGCCGCTCGGCGCGCTCGGCCAGCCATTCGTGGACGTCGCGCACCCTGGCGCCGAAGGCCTCCGCCTCGGGGGTGCCGAGCAGGTGGCCGTAGTCCTTGAGCATCGCCCCGCATCCGGCGGCGTCGACCAAGATCGGCGCGTCACCGGGGAACGCCCGCATGGTGCGCTCCGCGAGCGCCCGGGCATCGGACCGCAGCCCGGCATGGAGCGCCAAGGCCCCGCAGCAGGCGGCGTCGCCGCCCGGCAGCGCGACCCCGGCGCCGGTCGCCTCGATCACGCGTTGGACGTCGGCGTGGACGTCGCGCATCCAGGCGTCCATGACACAGCCGGTGAACAGCCACACGTCCCAGCCCGACGCGCGCAGGCCGGCGGGCCGGCGCACCGGCACCCGGTCCGGCAGCCCCAGCCGGCGGGACAGGCGCCGGGGCAGGAGCCGCAGGCGCTGGGCCAGCCCCAGGAGCGACGACCCCGCCAGGAGGAGCCGGTGGTGCGCAAGGGCGTGAAGTCCGAGGCCCACCAGCGCTTCTTGCCGCGGGATCGGTTGCCGGGGCCACCGTTTCCGCGGCAGGTTCGCCTTGGTGTCCTCGATCAGGTGGCCGAAGGGCACCCCCGAGGGGCAGGCGGTCTCGCAGCCGCGGCACTGCACGCAGGTGGCCATCGAGCGCAGGAACGCACCGTCGATCTCGGCGCCCTCCCACTGCACCTGGCGCATCGCCGCGATCCGGCCGCGGGGCGACAGCGCCTCCTCGCCGGTCACCCGGTAGGTCGGGCAGTGCGGCAGGCACAGCCCGCAGGCGACGCAGCAGGCCAGCTCGTCGTCGACGACGCCGAGGTCCACGCGGATCGGCCCAGCGCCGTCCGTCACGCCGGCCCTCGGTTGGCCGTCATGCCGCCTCCGCAGCCGTGGCGGCCAACGGGTCGCGGCCAGGGTTGAGGCGGCCGCCAGGGTCGAATACCGCCTTGATCCGCCGGTGCAGCTCGACGACGTGGGGGTCGACCGGGCGGGGCGGGGGCGGCCGCTCGGCGTGGACGACGCCGACTCCCACCTCGGCCACGAACCGTCCGGGCGCGACGTCGGGGCCGGCTCGGAGGGTCGGCAGCTCCGACGGGCGCAGCGACCAGCGGTGCGGGCCGGGGAGAGGGGGTGGATCGTCGACGTCCGCCAGGCCGGCGAGCGCCGACTGTGCCGCCACGTCGTCGGGATGGCCGTCTAGCAGCACCCACGTCGTCGTCCCGTCCCACAGGACCGCCGCCGGCCGGTAGAGCCGCTCGACCAGGGCGAACGGGTCCGCGTCACCGGCCAGCCAGCGTTCGGCCGGCGGCAGGGGGCGCGTGCGCAGCACCACCTCGGCGGTGAACGCGAGCGTGCCCAGCGAGCCCACGAGCAGCCGGCACAGGTCGTAGCCGGAGACGTTCTTCACTGTCGGCCCGCCGGCCTTCACGACCCGGCCGTCCGCGGACACCACCCGGGCCTCGAGCAGCACATCGCGCACCGGTCCCCAGCCGAGCCGCCGGAGCCCGCTGTGGCCCACGGCCAGGACGCCGCCCACCGTGGCGCCGTCCCACGCCGGCAGCGCCACGGTCTGGCCGACCTCCGCCAGGGCGGCGTCGAGCTCCGCCACGGTGGTCCCGGCCCCCACCCGCACTGTCATGTCCGCGGCCTCGACGGCCACGACGCCCGCCGGCGCCCGCACCTCACGGGCCGTCGGGGCGACGCGGCCGCCCGCGGCCCACTGTGTCCGCCCGCCGACGGCGGTGACCGGTCCGGCGTCGGGCGGGCCGACCTCGGCGGCGAAGGCGTCGACCGCACCGGTCGTCACGGCGCTCATACCCACACGCCCTCGGGGACGCTCTGCAGGTCGCCACAGCGGCTGCCGGCCGGCAGGATCTTGGTGGGGTTCGCCACGCCGTCGGGGTCGAACGCGTCGCGCAGCCGTGCCTGGGCGTCTAGGTCGTCGGGGCCGAAGAGCAGGGGCATGAGGTCGCGCTTCTCGAGGCCGATGCCGTGCTCGCCGGACAGCACGCCGCCGGCGTCCAGCGACACCTGGACGATCTCCTCGCCGGCGGCGTGGACACGCTCCATCACGCCCGGTTCGCGGGCGTCGAACAGCAGCAGCGGGTGGAGGTTGCCGTCGCCGGCGTGGAAGACGTTCATCACGCCGAGGTCGTGGCGTTCGGCGATGGCGTAGACCTGCCTGAGCACCTCGCACAGCCGGGTGCGGGGGACGACCGTGTCGTGGAGGTAGTAGTTGGGCGCCAGCCGGGCGACCGCGCCGAAGGCGGACTTCCGGCCCTTCCACAGCAGGGCCCGCTCGGCCTCGTCGGCGGCCACCCGCACCGTCCGGGCACCGTGGGCCAGGCCGACCGCCCGCACCTGTTCGACGCCGGCCTCCACGCCGGCCGGGAGGCCGTCGAGCTCGACGAGCAGCACGGCGGCGGCGTCGGTCGGGTACCCGGCGTGGACGAATTCCTCGGCCGCCTGCGTGATGAGCCTGTCCATCATCTCGAGGGCGGCGGGCAACAGCCCCCCGGCGATGATGCCGCTCACCGTCTCGGCGGCGTCGTCGACCGAGTCGAAGTCGAGCAGCAAGGTGGCGACCGCCGGCGGGTTGGGCGTGAGCCGGACGGCGATGCGCGTCGCGATGCCGAGCGTGCCCTCGCTCCCCACGAACACACCCCGGAGGTCGAGCCCGTCGGGCTCGGGGTCGAGGCCGCCCAGCAGGGTCACCGACCCGTCGGGGAGCACGACCTCCAGTGCCAGGACGTGGGCGCTGGTCACGCCGTAGGCCAGGCAGTGCGGCCCCCCGGAGTTGTTGGCCACGTTGCCGCCGATGGTGCACGCCTGCTGGCTCGACGGATCGGGCGCGAAGTGGAGCCCGTGCGGGGCCAGCGCCCGGGTGAGGTCCAAGTTGATGACCCCAGGCTGCACCCAGGCCACCCGGTCCACGGGGTCGACCTCCAGGATCCGGTCCATCTTGGTGGTCACGATCACCACCGGGTCGCCCACGGGCACCGCCCCACCGGCGAGGCCCGTCCCCGAGCCCCGGGCCACGAACGGGCGCCGGTGGCGGCGAGCGATCCGGACGGCGTGTGCCACCTCGTCGGTCGTGAGCGGGAAGCACACCACGGCGGCCGCCCCGCTCATGACCGAGGCGTCGCGCCCGTAGAGGCCCAGCTCGACCCCCTCGGTCCGCACCCGGTCGGGCGCCAGCGCCGCGCGGAGCTCGGCGGCGAGTGCGGTTGCGTCGCGCCCTGCGTCGTGCTCCACACCGGCAGTCTCTTGCCGGCGGCGCCTCGCCGCAATCGAGGGCCAACCAGGAACCTGCCGCGGAATTGGTTGCCAGGGCCACCAATTCCGCGGCAGGAATCCGTCAGGTCGTGGCGGTGGTGAGGAGCCGGTAGCTGGGGTTGAGGATCGCCAGGCGGTTCTGGTGGACGCCGGCCGTGCCCACCAGCTCGATGCGGCTGCCCACCTTGACCCCGGCCAGCTCCCGGCGGCCCAGGAACACCGCCAGCAGCGTCCCGGTGCCGTCGTCGATCACGCACTCGAGCGTGGCGACGTCGCGCTGCGGCGCCACCAGCATGGACCGTACCTGGCCCCGGACCCGCACCCGATCGCGCCAGCGCACCGCGTCGATGGCCATCACCGCGGACACGTCGTCGTGCGGGGGTCGTTGTGCCCCCGCTCCCGGCTCGTCGGTGCCCACAGCGATGCGGCCCCGGTGCACCGCCGGCGCCATCGCCAGCGTCTCCTCCGACATCCATACGTCGAAGTGGAAGGGCACGGTCGTGACGTTGGCGTGGGGGAGCTTCGACACCTCGGCCTGGATGGCCTCCGCCGTCCGGTCATGGAGGATGCGGTGCCATAGCCCGTTGTACTTGCGGTCGGGCAGCAGCACCGACACCTCGGTCTCGCCGTCCGACAGCTCGCGGGCGACGTGCTCGACGGCCGTGCGGGTCAGGCGCCGGTCGGGGCACGCCACCAGCTCCAGGGGGACACGGGACAGCCCCAGCCGCCGCCATTCGGCGGCGAGGCGGGCCGCGGCGTCGTCGTCCACCACGAAGTGCACCGCCCGCAGCTCGTCGGGGGTGAGGGTGCGGGCGTACTGGATGGCGCGCGCCGCCGCGAGGTCGAGCCGGTCGACGAAGACCATCACGACGTGCCGGTGCAGGATCGGCGCGGTGGCCGCGGCGGGGACGTCGTGCTCGAGCGCGCTGCGCTCACGCTCGTACTGGCGGTTGAGCCGCAGCAGGATCACCACGAACACCGGCATGATCGGCAGGATCGGCCAGGCGTCGCTGAACCGGGTGACGACGACGATGAGCACGATGAGGCCCGACAGCACCGCACCCACGCCGTTGGCGAGGAGGCCGGCCACCCAGCCCGGTTCGCGCTTTCGCATGTGGTGCATGGTCATGCCCGACTGCGACAGGGTGAACCCGGTGAACACCGAGATGGCGTAGAGCGGGATCAGGCGGGTCACCTCGGCGCCGGTGAGCGCCACGAGGATGGCGGCGGCACCGGCGAGGGCGAGGATGCCGTTCGAGAACACCAGGCGATGGCCGCGCCTGGTCAGCTGGCGGGGCAGGAAGTTGTCGCCGGCCTGCAGGCTCGCCAGCCGCGGGAAGTCGGCGAAACCGGTGTTGGCCGCCAGCACCAGGATGAGCATGGTGGCGATGTTGAGGACGCCGGACATGGCCTCGCCCACCGACCCGTGGCCGTAGACGGCCTCGCCGATCTGCGCCAGCACCGTGGGGGTGCCGTCCTCGAACGGGGCCACCTCGACCTTGGAGGCCAGGAACGACAGGCCGAGGAACATCACCGCCAGGCCGCTGCCCATGACGACGAGCGTCTGGCGGGCGTTGCGCCACGCGGGCTTGCGGAACGCGGGCACGCCGTTGGAGATGGCCTCGACGCCGGTGACGGCGGCGCCGCCCGACGCGAACGCCTTGGCGATCACGAACGCGGATGCCCCCAGCAACAGGCCCGTGCCCTCGTCGCCGAACTCGACCATGCCCGGCAGGTGGCGGCCGACGACCTCGAGGTCGCCCGTGAAGTAGCGCACGATGCCGAGGCCCAGGAGCACGGCCATGTTGGCCATGAAGAAGAACGTGGGGGCGGCGAAGATGCGCCCCGACTCCCGCACGCCGCGCAGGTTGCCGAAGGCGATGAGGGCGATGAAGCCCAGCGAGATCGGCACCCGCCACGGCGCCAGGGCGCTGATCGAGGAGCTGAGTGCGGCGCTGCCGGCCGCCACCGACACCGCCACCGTGAGGATGTAGCCGATCAGCAGGGCGGCACCCGCCACCTGGGCGGTGACGATGCCGAAGTTGTCGCGGGTGACCAGGTAGGCGCCGCCCGCCGACGGGTACTCCTTGATCGTCTCGCGGTAGCTGACGATCAGCAGGCCGAGCACGACCAGCATCGCCCCCGTGATCGGGACGACCAGCGAGAAGGCCGCGAGCCCGACCGCGGGCACCAGCACGTGGAGGATCTCCTCGGTGGCGTACGCCGACGACGACAGGTTGTCGGAGGCGAAGACGGCCAGGGCGGTGGGCTTGCCCAGGCGCTCGTGCTCGAGCTGCTCCGAGTGCATCGGCTTGCCGAGGAGCTTGCGCTTGAGCCGGTACCCGGGGCCGTCGGGGGGCAGGGGAACGCTCGGCGCCGACGGCGGGGGCTCCGGAGCCCGGTACGCCGTCGCCCCGGGGCGCGTGTCGACCTCGGATGTCATGTCCCGGACATTAGGGAAAACCTGCCGCGGGATTGGTTGCGGGAGCCACCAATCCCGCGGCAGGAATCGTCAGGCCGCCAGCGTCTCCGGCACAGGTGACGGCTCGAGCGCCAGCTCGAGCACGCGGGCGACGTCGGCCACCGGGTGGAACGTCATCTCCTGGCGCACGGCTTCGGGCACGTCGTCCAGGTCGGGCTCGTTGCGGAGCGGCAGGATCACCTCGCGTAGCCCGGCCCGGTGGGCGGCCAGCACCTTCTGCTTGACGCCGCCGATCGGCAGCACCCTGCCCGACAGCGTGACCTCGCCGGTCATCGCCGCGGTGGGTCGCATCGGCGTGTCGCGCAGGAGGCTCACCAGCGCGGTCGTCATCGTGATGCCGGCCGATGGGCCGTCCTTGGGGATGGCGCCGGCGGGGAAGTGCACGTGGAAGCGCCGGTTCTCGAACGCCGCCGGGTCGATGCCCAGCACGTCGGCCTTCGAGCGGACGTAGGACAGGGCGATCTGCGCCGACTCCTTCATGACGTCGCCGAGCTGGCCGGTGACCGTGAGGCCGCCGCCCGACTCGCCCGGCATGGACGTCGCCTCGACGAACAGGACGTCGCCGCCCACGCCGGTGACGGCAAGGCCGGTGGCCACGCCGGGCACGACCGTTCGGTCGGCCGCCTCGTCGAAGAACCGACGCCGGCCCAGGTAGTTCGGCAGGTCGTCGATGTCGACCACGATGGGTGTCTCGCTGCCCTTGGCGACCTCGGTGGCCACCTTGCGCAGGACCTTGCCGAGCTCGCGCTCGAGGTTCCGGACCCCCGCCTCGCGGGTGTAGCCGTCAACGATCTCGCCGAGGGCGGCATCGGTGACGTCGACCTCGTCGTCCCGGAGCCCGTTGCGTCGGAGCTGGCGCCGGAACAGGTGGTCACGGGCGATGACGACCTTCTCGGCCTCCGTGTAACCGTCCAGACGGATGACCTCCATCCGGTCCAGCAGCGGCCCGGGGATCTGCTCGAGCATGTTGGCGGTGGCGAGGAACAGCACGTCCGACAGGTCGAGGTCGACCTCCAGGTAGTGGTCACGGAACGTGTGGTTCTGCGCGGGGTCGAGGACCTCGAGCAGTGCCGAGGAGGGATCGCCGCGCCAGTCGGCGCCGAGCTTGTCGACCTCGTCGAGCAGGACGACGGGGTTCATGGTCCCGGCCTCCTGCAGGGCTCTGACGATGCGTCCCGGCTGGGCACCGACGTAGGTGCGCCGGTGACCCCGGATCTCGGCCTCGTCCCGGATGCCGCCCAGGGAGACACGTGTGAACCGGCGGCCCAGGGCGCGCGCCACCGAGGCCCCCAGGGACGTCTTGCCCACGCCGGGAGGACCGGCAAGGGCCAGGATTGCACCCGGCTTGCGGCCCGAGGTGTCGACGTCGGGCACCAGGCGGGGCCGCGGCCGCACGCCGGCGTCGCCGGTCGCTGGCATCGCCGTCGCTCGCATTGCCGTCACCGCCGTCGCTGCCTTCGCTGTGGCTGGCGTCGGTGTCGCGTCAGCGTCACCGGCTTCGCCGTCAGCGGCGTCGGTGTCGGCATCGTCATCGGCCGACTCATCGGCGCGCTCGGCCAGCAGCTTGCGCACGGCCAGCATCTCGACGATGCGGTCCTTCACCTCGTCGAGGCCGGTGTGGTCCTCGTCGAGGACCTGGCGGGCACGGTCGATGTCGTAGTCGTCGACGCTGCGCTCGCCCCAGGGAATCTCGAACACGGTGTCGAGCCAGTTGCGGATCCAGCCGTGCTCGGTGTTCTGCTCGGGCGTGCGCTCCAGCCGGTCGATCTCGCGCTCGATGGCCTTGCGGGTGTCGTCGGTCATCGCCTTGGCCTCGACCAGCTTGGTCAGGCGCTCGCGGTAGCCACCGACGAGGTCGTCGCCGCCATCCTCACCGAGCTCCTTGCGGATCGCGTCCATCTGCTGGCGCAGCAGGAACTCGCGCTGGCGGGCCTCCAGACCCTCGGACACGTCGTGACGGATCTTGTCGGCCAGCTCGTGCTCGGCCAGCGCCTCCTTGACCCAACCCAGCACCAGGCGCAGGCGCTCGAGCAGTTCGGGGGTCTCGAGCAGTTCGACCTTCCGCTCGACGGCCAGGTCGGGCCACCAGCCGACGATGTCGGCCAGGGCCGACGGGTCGTCGACCCCTCGCAGCACCTCGGTCAGCCGCCGGCCGCCGAGGCTCTCGAACAGCGCGCGGAGCGCGGCCCGCAGCTCGGTCGCGAGCTCGTCGACCTCTGTGGTGACCTCTCCGTCGGGCAGTGGGGTGACGTGCACCCACAGCGCGCTGGTCTGGCCGATGACGCCGACACCAACCTCGGCGCGGGTCGTGGCGCGGATGACCAGGGCGGACATGCCGCCGGGGAGGTTGCCGCGGTTCTCGATGCGGGCGATCGTGCCGACGCGCGCGTAGCGGCCGTCGGGCTGGCGGGGCACCAGCAGCAGGGTGTCGTCGGCCCGGGCGGCGGCGTCCGCGGCGGCGCGGGCCTCATCGGTCTCGAGGGCCAGGGTCACGACCATGTGCGGGAGCACGACGTCGTTGGTCAGGGGGAGGACCGGGAGTGTCAACGTGTCGAGATCAGCCATGTTGGGGGTTCCTCGGATCTGAGCGCTCACAATTGTCGAGCAGTTCGGTGAAACGTTAGGGGCACATCGTGCATTCCCCACGCCAAGAATCTTGAGTGCCTCGCGCTCAAGTTGAAGTCTAGGGCTCGAGACATCGTTCACGACCCGGACCGACGAATCTCGGTACCTTTGCGGCCATGGCGCTGCTCCAGACGCCCGACCAGGTCGCCGACGCGTGCGGAGACGACCCGACGTGGATCTGCCGCCAGGTGCTCGAGTCCACCGACAGCGAGGGCTGGGCGCGCGCCTCCGACGTGCTGGTGGCGAAGCCCGCGCACATCCTGCTGATCCTGGTAGTGGCCTGGGTTGCCAACCGCCTCCTCCACCGCGCGATCCGTCGGTTCACGGAGCGGATCGCCAACCCCGAGGCCCAGGAGCGCATCCAGCGCCTGCGGCACCACGCGCCCGACGCGCTCCAGTCCCACGGCGCTCAGTCGCTCCGGTCGGCGGCCCGGGCCACCACCCTGTCCCATCTGTTGCGGTCGGCGACCAGCGCCGTCGTGTGGACCATCGCCGGCGCCATGATCCTGGGGGAGTTGGGCGTCGCCCTCGGCCCGCTGATCGCCGGTGCCGGCATCGCCGGCGTTGCCCTCGGCTTCGGCGCGCAGAGCCTGGTCAAGGACTTCATCTCCGGAACGTTCATGCTGATCGAGGACCAGTACGGGGTCGGCGACATCATCGACGCCGGTGAGGCCACGGGCACCGTCGAGGCCGTGAGCCTGCGCACCACGCGGCTGCGCGACGTGAACGGCACCGTGTGGCACATCCCCAACGGCAACATCCTCCGGATCGGCAACATGTCGCAGCAGTGGGCCCGGGCGCTGCTGGACGTGAGCCTGGCCACCGACACCGCCGTCGACCACGCCCAGGAGGTGATCAAGCGGGTGGCCGACAGCGTCTGGAACGACCCCGAATGGCGCGGCGACATCCTGGAAGAGCCCGAGGTGTGGGGGGTTGAGAAGCTGGGCCCCGATGCCATCGTCATCCGCCTGGTCGTGAAGACCAAGCCGTCCGAGCAGTTCACCGTGATGCGCGAGTTGCGCCGCCGGCTGCTGGACGCCTTCGCGGCCGAGGGCGTCGAGCTGCCCGATCCCGGGCGCATCGTGTGGGTCCAGCGCGAGGCGGGCACGTCGCAGGAGTCGGAGCCGACGCCCGAGTGAGGGAGCCGGCGCTGGTGTTTGAAGATCTTTCGGTGCATGGCACCGGAAGATCTTCAAAGACGCTGTGTCAGCCGTCGGTCGCCAACGTCACTTCGACCGAGAAGGCGTCACCCTCGACGGTGTCGAGCGACGCGACGTTGCCTGCGCTGCGGACGTCCGCCGCGGCCAGCGCCAGCAGCGCCAGCCGGTCGGCGCTGTCGGTGACGGTGATCGATGCGACCGGGGCCCGCATCGACCGCTTGGCCTCGCTCTTGGCCCGGCGGACCTCGCCCAGCACCGCGGCGGCGACGGCCAGGACATCGGGCACGGGCTGGTCAGCGGCGCCGGCGGCGTCGGCCTCCGCGCTGGCCCGCAGCGCGTCGGCATCGGGCCAGGACGACCGGTGGATCGAACCCTCACGCCACCACGACCAGACCTCCTCGGTGACGAAGGGCAGGAACGGCGCGAACAGCTGGAGCTGGGTCTGCAGTGCGAGCCCCAGGGCGGTCCGGGCCGACCCCAGGTGACGAGGATCCCCGTCCGCCCCATAAGCGCGGTTCTTGACGAGCTCGAGGTAGTCGTCGCAGAACGACCAGAAGAATGCCTCGGTCCGCTCCAGCGCCCGGGCGTAGTCGAAGCGGTCGAAGGCCTCCGTCGACGCCGTGACCAGATCGGCGAGCGACGCCAGCATCGACCGGTCCAGCGGCTCGCTGACCTCGCCGGCGGTCGTCGCGCCGGTCCCGAGCGCGAAGCGCGAGGCATTGAGCAGCTTCGTCGCCAGGCGCTTGCCGATCCTCATCTGGCCCTGGTCGAGCGCCAGGTCCATGCCCGGGCGGCCACCGGCGGCCCAGTAGCGGACGGCATCGGCGCCGTAGGTCTCGATCAGCACGGTGGGATCGTCCGGGGCGTTGCCGGCCGACTTCGACAGCTTCTTGCGGTCGGGATCGAACACGAAGCCCGAGATGGCGGCGTTGGCCCACGGCAGGCCGTCGTGCTCGTAGTGCGACCGGACCACCGAGTAGAAGAGCCAGGTGCGGATGATCTCGTGGGCCTGCGGGCGCAGGTCCATCGGGAACGTGCGGGCGAAGAGGTCCCGGTCGTCGACCCAGCCGCTGACGATCTGCGCGCTCAGCGACGAGGTCGCCCAGGTGTCCATCACGTCGGGGTCGGCCGCGAACCCACGCGGCTGGTTGCGCTGGTCCTCGGTGTAGCCCGGCGGCACGTCGGTCGTGGGGTCGACGGGCAGCGCTTCCTCGTCGGCGAGGATCGGAGCCAGGTAGTCGACGTTGCCGTGGTCGTCGATGGGATACCAGGCCGGGAACGGCACCCCGAAGAAGCGCTGGCGGGTGATGTTCCAGTCGCCCTGGAGCCCGTTGACCCAGTTCTCGTAGCGGACCCGCATGAAGTCCGGCCACCACGCCAGCTCCTTGCCGCGTGCCAGCAGGACGTCCTTGTCCGGGTAGCGGATGAACCACTGGTGCGACGTGACGATCTCGAGGGGCCGGGTGCCGTTCTCCCAGAACTTCACGGGATGGGTGATCGGCCGGGGCTCGCCGTCGATGAGCCCGTTCTCGGCGAGCAGCGCCACGATGCGGGCCTGCGCCTGCTTGACGGTCCTGCCAGCGAGCTCGTCGTAGTGGCGCTGCGCCGTCGGGGGATCGGCCGACTCCCACCCCGGCTCACCCCACGCCACAGGGCGCAGGCGGCCGTCGCGCTGGACGACGGTGCGCAGGTTCAGGCCGAGCTCCCGCCACCACGTGACGTCGGTGGTGTCGCCGAACGTGCAGATCATGGCCAGGCCGGTGCCCTTCGCGGGATCGGCCAGGTCGTGGGCGACGATCGGCACCTCGGCGTGGAACAGCGGCGTGGTGGCCCGGGCGCCGAACAGCGGCTGGTAGCGCTCGTCGTCGGGGTGCGCGACGAGGGCGACGCAGGCGGGTAGCAGCTCAGGGCGCGTGGTGTCGATCCACAGCGGCCGGCCATCGGTGCCCTCGAAGCGGATCTTGTGGTAGGTGCCCGGGATCTCCCGATCCTGCATCTCGGCCTGCGCCACGGCGGTCTGGAAGTCGACGTCCCACAGCGTCGGTGACTCGGCGCGGTAGGCGAGGTCGCGCCGCAGCAAGCGGAGCAGGCCCCGCTGGCTGGCGTGCGTCGCCCGCGGGCCGACGGTGCGGTAGGTGTGCGACCAGTCGACCGACAGGCCGACGTTCGACCACAGCTCGAAGTACGCCTGCTCGAGTTGCTCGACGACCTGGCCGCACAGCTCCTGGAAGTTGGGCCGGCTGACGGCTATGGGGCGGTCCCGCTTGCCCGGAACGGCGGGCGCCCGGAAGTCCGGGTCGTAGGGCAGCGACGGGTCGCAGCGGGTGCCGGTCATGATCTGGACCCGGCGCTCGACGTTGAGGCCGTTGTCGTCCCAGCCCATGGGGTAGAAGACCTCGCGACCCCGCATGCGCTGGTAGCGGGCGACCATGTCGGTGTGGGTGTACGAGCACACGTGTCCCGGATGGAGCCTGCCCGACACGGTGGGCGGGGGCGTGTCGATGGAGAACACCTGGGCGCGGTCCTTGGAACGGTCGAAGCGATAGGTGCCCTCGGCCTCCCACCGAGCGCGCCAGTGGGCCTCCAGGCCCTCCAGGCTGGGCTTTTCGGGGATCGTGCTCACGGCTACCAAGGCTAGTTGTCCACTCCGGGGCGGCCTTACTCGAAAGGCCGTGGCTCGCCGCCTGCCTGACGTCCGTGATTTCAGCGGACCTTCGATGGCTTTTCGTGTCCTCCAAATGACGGTTTCCAGGCGCTGAGGTTTCGATTCGTCGAAGCCGTCCTTACGGTGTCAGGCCGATCGGTGCTGGACGGCGACGCGCAGGACTGAGCCGAGCCCCCGAGCCGGCGGCGGCTCGGGTTTGCCAACATACGAGCGCTGTGAGCGCGCCACTGGTCTCCGCTGACCTGGCCGAGTCGTTCCGGGCCCGCGGATTCGTGGTGGTCCCCGACCTGTTGACCGCCGCCGAGCTCGACCGCTTCGGCGCCGCCGTCACGCAGGCGGTCATGGAACGGAAGCAGCCAGACCGCCGCGCGCTCGCCGACAAGTCCCGCTACGAGCAGTCGTTCATCCAATGCCAGAACCTGTGGGAGGACTATCCCGAGGTGCGGCCGCTGGACTTCCACATCCGGGTGGCCGGGGCCGCCGCCGAGCTGCTCGGGGTCGCGCAGATCCGCCTGTGGCACGACCAGGCGCTCTACAAGGAGCCCGGTGGCCGGGAGACCGACGCCCACCAGGACCATCCCTACTGGCCGATCGAGGAGCCGCTCACGATCACGGCATGGATCCCGTTCGAGGGATCGACGCTCGAATCGGGGGCGATGGGCTACGTGCCCGGCTCGCACAGATCGGGGCTGCGGGAGTTCGTCAACATCTTCTGGGGCGAGCCCGACGACCTGCTGACCCGCCCCGAGCTGGCGGGCTCCGAGCCGACCTTCGTCGAGGTCCCGGCGGGATCGGTCGCCTATCACCACGGGCTGACCGCCCACCTCGCCAAGCCCAACCGGACCGCACGCCCGCGGGCGGTGCACACGGTGATCTACTTCGCCGACGGTTGCCACCGCCGCAACGGAAAGCAGACACATCCGTCGGTAGACCGGGCGGGGATCCCACCGGGCGGCGTCATCCAGAGCCCCGTGACCCCCATCGCGTGGCCGCGGCCGCCCGGCGACCTGCCGGTGTCGCCGACGGAACCCTGGCCGGGGGTCGACTACATGCCGCCCGGCCTGTTCCCGCGGAGCCACTAGCCCCCCAGACTCCCTAGCCGGCCAACGGCGTTCGCGCCGGGGGCGGTCGGGTATGCAAAGCGGCGACGCCCGGCGCCTGGCGCGACAACCTCACTGCGGCCGAGCACGACGTGATGCACGAGGTCATGGGGGCCAAGCTCGCCGAGTTCGGGTACCTGGAGCCCACGCCCGTCGGCCTGGCCTAGCCGCGCCAACGCGTTCGGGCCCGGTTGGTGGGCGCCGGTACCCTCGCGCCCATGTTGCAGCTGTTCGACACCGCCAAGGGGGGCGTCGTGCCCTTCGAGCCCCGGGAGCCGGGCAAGGTGTCGATGTACGTCTGCGGGCCCACCGTGTACGGCCCGCCGCACCTGGGCCACGGACGGTTCTCGCTCGTGTTCGACGTGCTGCGGCGGTACCTCACGTGGTCGGGCAATGACGTCACCTACGTCTCCAACATCACCGACATCGACGACCGGATCATCGAGCGCGCGCAGCGGGAGGACCGTGACTGGCGCGATATCACCTCGCGGTGCGAGGGCGTCTGGTATCGGGCGATGGATGCCCTGAACGTGCGGCGGCCCGACCGCGACCCCCACGCCACCGCATACGTCGACGGGATGGTCGGGCTCATCGAACGGCTTGTCGCTGACGGCGTCGCCTACGAGACCGCCGACGGCGTGTACTTCCAGTCCGAGCGGGTGGAGGACTACGGCCTGCTGGCGCGCCAACCGCTGGAGAGCCTGAAGGCGGGCGCCCGGGTCGAGGGCACCGAGGAGAAGCGCTCGCCGATCGACTTCGCGCTGTGGAAGAAGGCCAAGCCGGGCGAGCCGACCTGGCCGTCGCCGTGGGGCCCGGGCCGGCCGGGATGGCACACCGAGTGCGTGGTCATGTCACTCGACCTGCTGGGCGACGGGTTCGACATCCATGGTGGGGGACAGGACCTGGCGTTCCCGCACCACGAGAACGAGCGCGCGCAGGCGGTGGCCGACGGCCGGCGGTTCGCCCGCTACTGGCTGCACAACGGGTTCGTCGAGGTCGAGGGCACCAAGATGTCAAAGTCGCTCGGCAATGTGAGCAACCTGCTCGACCTGGTGGAGCAGTACGACCCGCGGGCCTACCGGCTGCTGGTCCTGCGCTCGCACTACCGATCCCCGATCGACGTGACCGACGACAACCTGCGCGACGCGGAGCGGTCCCTCGATCGGCTCGACACGTTTGCCCGCAGGGCCGCCGAGCTCGGGGTCACCGCCGAGCCCGACGCCGAGGCGATCGATCGGTTCCGGGCGGCGATGGACGACGACCTCGATACTCCGAAGGCGACGGCGTTGGTGTTCGACCTCGTCCGCCGCGCCAACGTGGTGCTCGGTAGCGGCGATGCCGAGGCGGCGGCTCCGCTGGCGGCCGCGGCGCTGGAGATCACCGGTGCCTTGGGGCTGGAGCTCCACAGCCAGGGGGGCAAGGTGCCGGAGGCGATCCTGGAGCTGGCCCGCCAGCGTGACGAGGCCCGAGCCGCCAAGGACTGGGCCCGCGCCGACGCCCTGCGCGACCGGATCACGGACGCTGGGTACGTGGTCGAGGACACGCCCGCGGGCACCGAGGTCCGGCCCACCTGAGCTTCCTGCCGCGGGATCGGTGGCCATGGCCACCACTTCCGCGGCAGGTTTCCGGAGCGTGCCCGCGGCTCGTCGCCGATCGAGCCCGCCGGCGTTTACGGGTGGGGTTGTCCCCACCCGTTTCGACACCGGGGGGTGGCTTGGTAGTCTTTGTTACCGACCGGTAACTCATCGGATCGCCGCACGACCAAGGGCAAGTGGGATGACTGAGTTCTCGTTGAGCCTGAGCGAAGATCAACAGCAGATCCAGAAATGGGTCCACGACTTCGCCGAGGAGGTCGTTCGCCCCGCAGCGCACGAGTGGGACGAGCGCGAGGAGTTCCCCTGGCCGATCGTCGAGGAGGCGGCCAAGATCGGGCTCTACTCCTTCGACTTCTTCGCCCAGGCCTCGCTCGGGGACACGTCCGGCCTGACGCTCCCGGTGGCGCTGGAGGAGCTGTTCTGGGGTGACGCCGGCATCGGCCTGTCCATCTTCGGTTCGGGCCTCGCCGCCGCGGGCATCGCCGGCACGGGCCTGCCCGACCAGGTCATGGAGTGGGTGCCGCAATGCTTCGGCACCGCCGACGACATACAGCTCGGCGCCTTCTGCGTGTCGGAGCCCGACGCCGGGTCCGACGTCAGCTCGCTCAAGACGCGGGCGACGTACGACGAGGCGACCGACGAGTGGGTGCTCAACGGCACCAAGGCGTGGATCACCAACGGGGGCATCGCCGACGTCCATGTCGTCGTGGCCACCGTCGATCCCAAGCTCAAGGGGCGGGGCCAGGCCAGCTTCGTGGTCCCGCCAGGCACCAAGGGCCTGTCGCAGGGGCAGAAGTACCTCAAGCACGGGATCAAGGCGTCGCACACCGCCGAGGTCGTCCTCGATGACGTGCGCATCCCGGGGCGCCTGCTGCTCGGCGGTAAGGAGAAGCTGGACGAGAAGCTCGAGCGGGCTCGCGAGCAGCAGAGGACCGGCGCGAAGCAGCCGGCGATGGCCACATTCGAGGCTACCCGGCCCGCCGTGGGCGCCATGGCGGTCGGCATCGCCCGGGCGGCCTACGAGTACGCGCTCGACTACGCCAAGGAGCGCAAGGCGTTCGGCAAGCCGATCATCGAGAATCAGGCGATCGCGTTCATGCTGGCCGACATGGCCACGGAGATCGACGCCGCTCGCCTGCTCGTCCACCGGGCGGCCTGGCTGGCCCGCAACGGTGGCTACAGGAACGCCGAGGGTTCGATGTCGAAGCTCAAGGCCGGACGCACGGCGGTGTGGGTCACCGAGCGCGCCATCCAGATCCTCGGCGGCTACGGGTACACACGCGAGTACCCGGTCGAGCGCATGCACCGCGACGCCAAGATCTACGACATCTTCGAGGGCACGGAACAGATCCAACAGCTGGTGATCGCCCGGGCGATCAGCGGATTGCGGATCGAGTAGGCACTACCTGCGGTTTCATACCGCGGTGAGCAGCTGGCCCGATGAGCGGATCGGCGCCTCATTCGCCTCATCTACCGGTGGGGTACTAGTCCGGTACGAGTATCACCGCCGTGGCCACGATGACGGAGCGACCTCCTCGACGCGTGGCGGGCCGACAACCCCAACGACAACACCGGGCGATTGATCACCGATGGGGGTCGTCCCCTCGACCGTCACCGCGTCGGGCGCATCGTCCGCCGGGTTGACGGGGCCCCGTTGAGTGGTCCAGTTGTTATGGGAGCGCTGGTTGGTTGTTGGTCCATCGCTCGGCGTGCTCGGCGGGGGTGAGGCCGCCGAGGGATGAGTGGGGTCGGTAGGTGTTGTACTCGACGCGCCAGGCTTCGATGACGACTTGGGCTTCGAGGAGGGTGCCGAACTCTTCGATGTTCAACAGCTCGTCGCGGCAGCGGCCGTTGAAGCTCTCGACGAAGGGGTTCTCCCAGGGCGAGCCGGGCTCGATGTAGCTGGTCGTGGTGTGGTGCAGCTGGCACCAGTCGCGTAGCGCCCAGGCGATGAGCTCGGGCCCGTTGTCCATGCGCAGATGCTCTGGCGCTCCTCGCTGGGCGACGAGCCGTTCGATGATGGTCACGATGTCGTCGGCGGTGGAGGTGCGGTCGACGTCCATGGCCAGGGCCTCGCGAGTGAACTCGTCGACGATGTTGCACAGCTTCAGCCTCCGGCGGTCGGCGGTCTCGTCGAATTGGAAGTCGATGGCCCACACGTGGTTCGGTCGCTCGGCCCGTAACAGCGGCCCCCCGCCCTGCGGCCTCGTGCGCTTGCGCTTGCAGGACGGCGGCCGCCGCAACCCTTCGTCCCGCCACAGCCGGCGGGTGCGCTTGCGGTTGATGGTGTGACCTTCCCGGCGCAGGATCGTGTGCGCCGTCTTCCAGCCCCACCGAGGATGGCGGCGGGCGATCTCCCGCAGCCGCCGCCGGACCTTGTCCTCCTCGGCCGGGCGAGGCCGCGGGGCGAGGCGCTGGGTCGAGCGGTGCTGGCCGACCACCCGGCACGCGCAACGTTGGGAGACCCCGAAGCGATCGACGAGCACGACCACCGCTCGCCGACGTCGCTCCGGGGTCAGAAGTTTCCCTCCGCCAGCTCCTTGAGCATCGACTTGTCCAGCTCGGCCTCGGCCAACAGCTTCTTCAGCCTGGCATTCTCCGACTCCAGCTCCCGGAGACGCTTCGCCTCGTTGGCCTTCATGCCCCCGTACTGGCCCCGCCAGCGGTTCCAGCTCGACTCCGACACCTCCAGGTGCCGCAGCACCTCGGCGAGGTCCTTGCCCTCGTTAAGCAGACGATCGCCCTCACGCAGCTTGCGGACGATCTGCTCGGGCGTATGACGGTGACGCTTCATCGTGGTCCTGTCCTCCTGCCCAGCATGCTGGACGTCGGACTCCCACAACAGGTGGACCACTATCCGGGGCCCGGGTCAGGGTCGGCCGAGCCGCCGGCATCACCAACGTGCACCCCCACCAGCTCCGCCACACCCTGGCCACCCAGGCCATCAACCGGGGCATGAGCCTCGAAGGCATCGTCGCGCTCCTCGGTCACCGCTCGCTGCGCATGACCCTGGTCTATGCCCGCATCGCCGACCGCAAAGTCGCCGACGAGTATTTCTCGGTCACCGAGCAGGTCGAAGCCCTCAACACCGCCGACCCGCCGCTGCTGCCCGCGTCCGCCGAAGGCGAACAGATGCGCCGGCTCCGACTCGAGATGCACCGTCGCCTCCTCGGCAACGGCTACTGCACCCGCCCCGTCGAGCTCAACTGTGCCTTTGAGACCGTGTGCGAGACCTGCGTCCACTTCGACACCGGCCCTGAGTTCGTGCCCGCCCTACTCCGCCAACGCGACGACGTCGCCGAGCGCCACCAGGCCAACCTCGTCACCGTCTACGACCAGCTCCTCGGACGCATCGAGGCCGACAACGAAGCACCACCGGGATATCCCGGTGAAAACCCACACTTGACAGGATCACCGACATAAGCGCCGATCGGGCGCTATGACCACGGCGCGAAGGCTCGACGTTCTGACGCAGATGATCTGTGCTCACGTTCTGGCGCGTTCCGCGTATTCGCCGAGTGCGCGAGATCGACGCAGTTATGCGGCCAGCAAGGCGATCACCAGACGTTCGGTGGCACCATGGCTAACGAGGCCGTCTTCCAGTGATGCGACGGCCTCGAGGAGAAAGGACCTCGAGCGCATGAACGATGCTCACCCGTTTATCGACTACGCGAATCTTCCCGCTCCAAGCGAAGGCATCGTTGTAACCACGTTCATCACGGTCCGGAGCATCGCGCGATCGCGCGCCTTCTACCGTGACGTCCTCGAAGGAACGGTCGTCTTGGAAGAGAACCCTTGCATGGTGAAGCTCGCGAACTCGTGGATCATCATGAATCCAGGCGGCCCGCCAACCCCCGACAAGCCCGACATCTCCGTGGTGAACTACGAGCAGGGCGACACGACATCAATCTTCATGAACCTGCGCGTCGCCGATATCGACGACTGCTACAGGAAGTGGAGCGAACGGGGCGCGCAGTTTCTGACGCCCCCCATCGACCGCGGGGCGGAGATCCGCTGCTACATGCGGGACCCAGACGGCTACCTGATCGAGGTCGGCCAGGCGACCGGACTCCTGTCTGGGCACCTGGCCGCAAGACGCCCTGAAGATCTTCCCGGGTAGTTACCAGAAGCGGGGCAACAGTGCGATGCTCCTATTGTTGTCAAGGTGCTTCGGCGGTGCTGGCAGACCAGTGATGGGCCACTCGGTGAGGGCGGGCTCTTATTAGGCCATGCGGTGCCGGTGGTGGTTGGAGCGGCGGGCCGGCAGATCGATCGAAGGACAGCTGGGTGGCGTCAGGCAGTTATCGGGCCAGGCCCGTCGCTCCGGTGGTTGGCTAGGTGGGCCGGAGATGCCGGTAGGTCTCGCGGGCGACGTAGCGCTTGAGGACTCGCATGATCTCGGGCTTGGAGAGGCCCTCGTCGAGGCGTCGGGTGACGTAGGCGCGGGTGCGCGACTCGGAGCTCATGCGGGTGAACACGATGCGCCACAGCGCATGGTTCGCTTGACGGTTCCCGCCCCGGTTGAGGCGGTGTCGTTGGGTCACCTTGCCGGAGGTCGCAGGCAGTGGCGCCGCCCCGCACAGGTGCGCCCAGGCCGCTTCGGAATGCAGCCGGTCGGCGTTGTCGCCGGCGGCGACCAGCAAGATGGCGGCGGTGTCGATTCCGACCCCGTAGAGCTCGAGCAGGCCGGGTGCGGTGGCGGTGACGAGGTGGGCGAGGACGGTGTCGATGTGGTCGGTGTCCTCCACCGCGCTGAGCACGCGGCGGGCGAGGGCGCGCATGGCGAGCTTGGTGGCGTAGGTGACGGGGTCGCTGTCGAGGCGCGGTCGCAGGGCGGCGGCGACGTCGGCGAGTTGGGTGCGGGGCACGCCCCGGAAGCGCTCCCGCAGCTCATCCGGTGCGCAGAACCCCAAGTGGCGCAATTGGTTGAGACAGGTGACGCGTGCTTCGCGACCTGACCGCTTGGCGATCAACAACGCCCGCATAGCTTCGACGTTGCCGTCTGCGGTCTTGGCCACGCCACGGGCTCGACCCGATAGCACCGCCCGGGCCGCTTCGACGGCGTCAACGGTGTCGGACTTGCCGGCAACCCGGCGCAGCTGACGGTTCGGGCGATCGACCTCGATCACCTCGATCCCCGCGCGACGCAGATGCCGTGCCAGGCCCGCGCCATAGGCGCCGGTCCCTTCCACCCCGACCCGAGCGACCGACCCGAAGCTTGCCAGCCACCGATACAGCGCGGTGAAACCCTCCGGTGTCGTCGCGAACGACTCAACCCCTAACAACCCGCCATTAGCGTCGAGCGCCGCTGCGACATGGATATCGAGATGCGTGTCAACCCCGCCCGTGACCGGGCGCGTCTCTAGCATGGTCATTGCCATCCCTTCTCTCTTCAAGGTGGTGAGGGGTGGCACGCACGTCCCGTGAAGGAGACCGTGTCGAGCCAGCTGCGCTAACAGCCGGCTCGGTCACCCTCCAGAACGGGGCGTGCCACTTTCAGGTTCCCGCGACCCAGCCGACAGGCACCCTATGAACCTCGGTGCTTCAACCAGAGTCAGACCAGACCACGGAGCCGCTGACCGTAGCCACCCGCTATCGCGAGCTGGTGGACCGGGCAACGCCACACCCTCAGCCTCACTGGCAGTTATGCGCCGGGCGGCCGGTACGCGAACGGCGCGTCGATCGAGCGATCGCCGAGCAGGAGTCTGAGGCGATTCGACTGCAACCATCGGGTTGCAGCGTCGCGCGGAGGTGCGCACGCCCCTGGTCGACTTCGTTGCGCAGCCCGTCGATTCGTCGCGCGCGGCTGGCAGTTGACAGCACCCGACCGCAGGAGAAGCCTCACAGGTATGGATTTGGACGGGACAGAGCTTCGTGAGGGCTACGCCGACGTCGGCGACGTGAGCTTGCATTACGTCGAGGTGGGTGAAGGGCCGCTGATCGTTTTGCTGCACGGCTTCCCGGAGTTCTGGTTCGGCTGGCGGCTGCAGATTAAGCCACTCGCGGACGCGGGCTTTCGCGTCGTCGCACCCGACATGCGCGGCTACAACCTGTCGTCGCGGCCGGCCGACGTGAAGGCCTACGACAGCGACCATCTGACCGCCGACATCCGCGCGCTCGTTCAAGAACGCGGTGCCGAGTCAGCGTTCCTTGTCGGCCACGACTGGGGCGGAAGCGTCGCCTGGGCCACCGCGATGAGCAACCCAGAGATCGTGGACCGGATGGCCATCCTCAATGCGGCCCATCCGCGGAAGCTCTCGCAGGGACTGCACCACCCGGGCCAGCTCCGAAAGTCCTGGTACTTCTTCTTCTTTGGCCTTCCGAAGCTGCCCGAAAGCGTCGTGCACGCGAACGACTGGCACTTCTTCCGGCACTTTCTGCAGGACGCCAACCCGGAATACACGCCGGAGGAGATCGATCGCTATGTCGAGGCGTGGTCGCAGGAGGGCGCAGCAACCGGGATGATCAACTATTACCGGTCGTCGGTGCGGCAGTCGCCGAAGGCCGCCGAAGCGGCGCTGCGCCCAATCTCGGCGCCCACACTCGTCATTTGGGGCGAGCGCGATCGCTACCTCGGCTCGGAACTCGCCGAGCCCGAGCACGATGACGTACCCAACCTCGACCGCGTCGAGCGCCTCCCCGACGCGTCGCACTGGGTCCATCACGACGAGGCTGAGCGCGTCACGCAACTGCTCATCGACTTTTTCGGTTCCACCCGCCCTACCCAAGACCGCCAAACGTCGACGACGTAGCCACTCGCTCGGGCTACCCGTATCGGTTTACTCGGCGTTCTGTCGGCGTCACGCCGAGCGGTCCCGCGGTGATCGAGCCGTGATCCGCAAATCGTCAGGCGCGCACAGATTGCGTCGCTGCCGGCGACCGGTGCCTGCCAGGCGGCCAAGGCAGAACGCCGTAGCGCCGAGCGATCCCTCTTTGTTCGTCAAGGGTTTCGCGAGCGCTCTCGGGCGCGTCGAGGGTGGCCGTCGACGGTGGCCGGTTGGCGTCGTAGGGTCGATGGCGGGTCCGTGAGTGGCTTGTGCCGGAGCGCCGGTCGTCAGGACGTTGGGCAGGTCACGCAGGCTTGCTGAGTCGTTTCCTGGATCAAGGGCCAGCGTGTGCCGCTCCACGGCCACCGCGCCAACCGACGGGTGGTCGGCGAGAAGCGATCGCGCCTGGCAGACAACGACTTGGTTGCTGATCCCGCCCGGCACCAGATCCGCCACCAGCGCGTGAAGACGGCATGCGGTCTTGTTGTAGGACCAACCCAACGGGGTGTGCCGGCGCGACACCAGCCGCAGCACCGAGGCGTGGTCCTCGACTCGCACCGGGACCAGCTCCGCGGCGCGGAGCGCGGCGATCGCAACCGAGCGGGCGTCGTTCGGGTCGTTCTTGTCGGAGCGGCCGGTGCCCAACAGCCGCACCCGCGACGCCAGCGTGGCGGGGATGTCCACGACGTGTTCGCCGGCCGCGAGGAGCTGCTGGGCCAGCAGATAGCCGAGCCCTCCGGCGGACTCGATCGCCCAGATCCGATCACCGCCGTCGAGGCGCTTGACCCACTCCAACAACTCCGGCACCTGCTTGCTGGTCGCCCGCACCAGCCGCTCGTCGAGCACCCGCTCCCCGGTATCGATCGCGACCGCGGTGTAGGTCCGCTTGTGTGGGTCGATGCCGATCATGACCATCGCTGATCCCCCAATCTCACGGCATGGACCGCGGTGGGCACTCCTGATTCCAGACGCTCGAGCTGCTGGCCTCTTTCGAGCCACACCGCAGCGGACCACCAACGGCCCACACCTCGTATCGAAACCCAGACCCGAGGTCGGCAGGCAGTTCGTGAGCCAAGTCCGCCGGCACTCCACCGACGCTACGAACCACCTCACAGCGACACCCGACACTCAATCAGGCAGTTATGGCGCGCCGGCTAACGGCAATTGAGAGCGGACCGCGTTCGCACCGCATGCCGAGCACCGGTGCCGTTGTTAACGGTCGATGGCGGCCATGACGGCTTCTTCGTGGCGCTCGCCGGCGGCAGGGGTGAGGTTGTTCAGCCGTTCGAGCTGCTCGGCGCTGAGTTCGATGCCGTCGGCGGCGGTGTTCTCCTCGACACGGATTACTCGTTTGGTGCCAGGGATCGGGGCGATGTCGTCGCCCTGCGCGAGTAGCCACGCCAGCGCGATCTGTGCTGGTGTGGCGCCGGCTTCGGTGGCGACAGCCTCGACCTCGTCAACGATGCGCAGGTTCCGCTGGAAGTTCTCGCCGGTGAAGCGCGGGTTGGCCTTGCGCCAGTCGTCGTCGGAGAGCTGGTCGGTGGAGCGGATCTGGCCGGTGAGGAAGCCGTGACCGAGCGGTGAGTAGGGCACGAAGCCGATGCCGAGCTCGCGCAGCAGCGGCAGCAGCTCGGCCTCCACGTCGCGGGTCCATAGGGAATACTCCGTCTGCAGGGCGGTGATGGGGTGCACGGCGTGGGCGCGGCGGATCGTGGCGGGCCCGGCCTCGGACAGGCCGATGTGTCGGATCTTGCCCTCGGCTGCCAGCTCGGCGAGGGCGGCGACGGTGTCTTCAATGGGGGTGGTCGGGTCGACCCGGTGCTGGTAGTAGAGGTCGATGCGGTCGGTTCCCAGCCGGCGCAGGGATCCCTCGACTGCGGTGCGGATGTTCGCCGGGCGGCTGTCGATCACTCCCGGCCCTCCGCCGGCGTGCGAGACCAACCCGAACTTCGTCGCGACCACCACCTCGTCGCGACGCCCGTTGAGCGCGCGGCCGACGAGTTCCTCGTTCGCGAAGGGGCCGTAGATCTCGGCGGTGTCGATGTGAGTGACGCCCAGATCGAGGGCGCGGTGGATCGTGCGGATCGACTCCGCGTCGCTGCTGGCAGGGTCGAGGTAGTAGCCGGACATCGACATGGCGCCGAGTCCGAGGCGGGAGACATCGAGACCCCCGAGAGATATGTGCTTCATGAGTGTGTCGCTCCGTTCATTCGTGATGAGGACACCAAACCGCGGATCACGGCAGGGGTGGGAGTCCCCCTTGAACCAGGTACTGACAGGGCCTCTCAGCGACCGTCTGCACGACCTAGCGTTCCTGGTCGTGGACAGCCGCAGCGAGATCCGTGAGTTCCTGACCTCAAGACGGGCCAGGATCACACCGAAGCAGGCCGGTCTGCCGGTCTTCGGCGGCACCCGCCGCGTGCTCGGGCTGCGCCGCGAGGAGGCCGCGATGCTCGCCGGCGTCAGCGTCGACTACTACACCCGCCTCGAACGCGGAAACCTCAAGGGCGTCTCGGAGGCCGTGCTCGAGGCGCTCGCCCGAGGGCTTCAGCTCGACGAGGCCGAGCGGGCACACCTGTTCGACCTCGCACGAGCCGCGGGCCCGACAACCGCCCGCCCGCGTCGCCGGTCCCGAGAGAAGATCCGGCCGAGCGTCCAGCGCATCCTCGACGCCATGACCAGCGTTCCCGCGTTCGCGCAGAACGGCCGCTTGGACGTCCTCGCCGCCAACCGGATCGGCCGCGCCTTCTACTCGGAGCTGTTCGCCGATCCCGTTCGGCCAGCGAACCTCGCCCGGTTCGTCTTCTTCAACCCACGATCCCGCGACTTCTTCGCCGACTGGGACCGCGCCGCCAACGACACTGTGGCGATCCTGCGTTCCGAGTCCGGCCGAGACCCCTACGACCGCGGGCTGTCCGACCTCGTCGGTGAGCTGTCGACCCGCAGCGAGGAGTTCCGCACCAGGTGGGCCGCGCACAACGTGCGCATCCACCGCACCGGCGCCAAACACGTCCGCCACCCCGTCGTAGGCGACCTCGAGCTGACCTACGAGATGATGGAGCTGTCGGCCGATCCCGGCCTGAGCATCCTCACCTACAGCGCCGAGCCCGGCACCAGATCCGACGAAGCGCTCGGGCTCCTCGGAAGCTGGGCAGCCACTCTTGAGCAGGAAGAGCGGGCCCAGGCGACTGACGACGCTCGCCGCCCGTGACCACGACCCCTCGCCCGTCGTTGGCGGCCAGACGACGAGTCTTCGCATCGGCCTGACTCCTGCCCGCCGTTACGCCGCGGACTAACGCAACACTTGCATCGCGCAATCGGTGATAGGCCTCCAAGCTCTCGCCGTCATGGATCACACGCTGCGCGCGAGAAGCCGCCAGCATTTCCTCGGGCAGCTTGGCGCGGCGGGCCACCTGAAGTTCGAACTCTCGAAGCCGGTACAGCCAGTCGGGCTCGGCCCCGACGGCGCGAACCATTGCGTTCCAAGCAACACCCCCGTCTGCAGCGTTCATACTCCGACAGTCCGGTGCATCCCCTACCCCCGGGTAGGCGGCGCGAGGCGCGTACCGATTGATGCTCCGGTGTGGCCTCGCTCACCTGGGCCAGCGTCCGGGAATGTCCACTCGAGAGCTTCTATGCGGGCTGGGCCGGTCGGGAGGAAAGGGCCGGCCCTGCTGCTCACCTGGCTCAGCCAGCCGTGAAGCGGCGGACCATGGTGATCGACGTACCACCCACCCGGTTCTCCCGACCGTTGCGGTCGACCGGCCCGAACCCGAAGCGCTCGTAGAGGCGGCGGGCCGGGTTGTCGTCGCGCACGCTCAGGCTCACCGCGGCGAACATCCGCTCGGCGTCCGGTAGCAGCCGCTTCAGCAGCGCCCCGCCGATGCCCTGCCCGGTGAGCGCCGGGTCGACGGCGATGGCCAGCTCGGGAGTGCTGTCGTCCACGTAGCCGTAGGCCGCGTCGTCGCCCACCAGCAGCCGCAGCCAGGCCGCGCCTACCGGCTCGCCGTGCCACGTGGCGATCACACCGAGGTCGCTGGGCCGCCCCCAGCCGTCCACGTAGCGGGCCAGCTCGGGCATGCCCTTCAGCGCCTCCACGCCGTCGACCTCGTCGCCGGCGTGGGCCGCCTCCAGCAGCATCCGCCACAGGAACGGCTCGTCGCCCACCACCGCGGCCCGCACCGTCAACTCGACCACCCGAAAGGTCTACCGCCACGACGGCGCGAATCGGGTAGGAAAGGTGCATGCCGATCGCCGAGCTCAGAGCCGTCGTGCTGGACACACCGGAGCCGAGGAAGCTGGCCGAGTTCTACCGGGCGCTGGTCGGGGGTGAGATCACCTACGACGACGGGGAGTGGGTGAAGCTGCGGGACGGCGGCACGGTGGTGCTGAGCTTCCAGCTGGCGCCCGACTACCGGCCGCCGGTGTGGCCCAGCGCCGAGCACGGCCAGCAGTTCCACATCGACGTGACCGTGGACGACGTCGACCGGGCCGAGGCCGAGGTGCTGGCCCTGGGCGCCACGAAGCACGACGTGCAGCCGCCCGAGGGCGAGGCGTGGCGGGTCTACCTCGACCCGACCGGCCACCCCTTCTGCCTGTGCTGGGACTAGTCGCTGATCAGTTGCCTGAACGCTGGTTGGTCGCGGATCAGGTCCAGGTCCGAATCGAGCTTCGCGTCCCCGCGGAACTCCTCGGACATGTCGATCGCTCGCCGCAGGTGGTCTAGCGCGTCGGTCGTTCGACCCGTGAGGCTCTCACAGCAGGCGAGGTTGTAGAACAGCAAACCGTACTGCGGGTGGGCTTCGACCAGAACTCGTAGGCGGTCGGCGACCTCCGCGTACTCGCCCGACTCGTAGAGCGGGACGAGCGCTGCAGGGCAGGGAATGCCCACTGCGAGCGGCCCGCGCCCCCAGATTCCCGAGAATGAACAGCGCAGCGCCGAGCGGTAGATCTGCGCCTTGTTCTTCGTCGCTGTCAGGCGCGACGGACGGGCATCATGGTTGTCACGGCGCCTTCGGTGTGCAGGAAGTCGGTGACGAGCTGGGCGACCAGTTCTGGTTTCTCGTACGGCGCGAGGTGAGATGCGCCCGGAACGACCGCGAGCTGACCGGCGGGCAGCGATTCGAACAACGACAGCGTGTGTGTCGGGAGGGTGGCGTCATCGTCTCCGACGAGTACGAGCGCGGGGACCGAGATGCGGCCAAGATCGTCGGTGGTCAGCGTCGGCTCGTGCGTGAGCATGTGCACGCCCTTTGCGACGACTACCGGGAAGTGCTCGGCACCATCGGGCGACCGCTCGGCGTAGCCGGGCAGGAGGAATGCCGTGAACTCCGACTCGGGACCGAGATCTTCGAAGATGCCCGGAACCACGCCGTCAAAGTGGTAGTTGGCGCCGATCAGGACGAGCGACCGCACGAGGTCGGGGCGTGTGAGTGCGACGATCATTGCGACGTTTCCCCCGTCGCTGTAGCCGATCAAGTGCGCGGCCTCGCCGCCAACATGGTCGAGCACGGCGATCGCCTCGTCGGCCATGTCGCTGTAGTGAAACGGCGCTTCCGTATCGGCGGTACGACCGTGGCCGCGCCGGTCGAACGCGATGAGCTCGTACTCATCGCTGAGGTGCGCGAGCACGCCCAGCAGACCGTCGCAGTTCGTGAAACCGCCGTGGAGCAGCAGGACAGGTGCGCCTTGACCGTTGCGTTCTATCCAGGTTGGGTGGTCGTTGATTGTGACGTAGTTGCCCACGAATCACCTCCGAGACTGCGGCACCTGTCCGGCTGTTTAGCGCACGCATGAATGCCCGATCTGGCTGGCCTACGTGTGACTCGAGGACCCGCCCGGGGCTGTCGCCCATTCACCACTGTGGGCCGGTTCGACTCGGTCGACGAGGCACAGATCGCGACCGACGAGGTGTGGCGGCGCCCCGCTGACGGATGACGGTACAGGACGGATCGATCCCTCTGGCGCGGCTTGACCGCCGGGCTACGTCGTCTTGACGACGAGGACCGAGCATTCCGCCGTGTGCGTCACCGAATTCGGGACGCTGCCGAGCACGCGGCGCTGCATGCCCTTGTTGCCCACGACGAGGATGTCGGCTCCGCACTGCTTCGCAAGGCGGACGAGCACGTCGGAGGGGTTGCCCTCCTCGGCGAGCGTCCGGCAGCGAACGCCCTCCTGCCGAAGCCGCGCCTGCGTCCGCGCGACCACCTCGCGCTGCCGTGACGAGGAGCTCGTCGCCCATTCCAGCTCGGCGTCACCGCCGTGGCCGGGGCCCTTGCCGTCCGCGTGCCTGTAGGCGGAGAGCAGGACCAGCTCGGCCTCGAACCGCCGCGCGACCTCGGCCGCCATCTTCACGGCCTCAGCGGCCGTGGCGGACCCATCGACACCGACGGCGACAGTCGTGACCATTGAGGGCGTGAGTATGTCCAGTCCGCGTGCGAATGTCCACCTTCTGACGGATCCGTCTGCGGCTGGACCGTATGGCCCGTCGCCCTGAGCGGGGAAGTCTCGACCCGCCACAGCCACACGCACGCAAATGCCGGCTGCGGGCGGCCCTCGCTCATCGGATCGCCAGCACAGAACGACACCCACCCGAGATCGCAGCCGTGGGCGGGTGGTGCGCGGGCGGTGTACCCCATGGAACACTGGGCGCGTGGGCGATGAGCCCCCGATCCACATCGAGTCCAAGGTCACGAAAGCGTGGGGCCGACCGGACGCGGGAGACAATGCTCCGGGCCACCGGTCGTCAGTGAGCCGGGTGGTGCGTGGGCCTGGGCGCTGGTCTCGGCTGGTGGGCGTGGTCGCCATGGTGGGGCTGCTGACCGGCGGACTGCTGTGGTGGGCAAGCGATGGCGAGGAAGATGATGGCGGCGGCGATGGACCCTATTGCGGCATCGCCGGGGACAGGGAGCGGGCCGCTCGTGTCGCCTTCTTCGAGGCTGGGCATCGGCCGGTCCAGGCCGGCTCGTTCGCCTACCGGGGCGAGGTACACGCCGCCGAGCAGAGTCCGTTCCCGCCCAGTGGGTGGACGGCACGCGATGTCACCGTCGAGGGCGCTGTGGTGCTTGAGGACGGTCTCACCCATGACATAGCCGTCGATGCGACTGGGCGGGCGGTGGAGACCATGACGTCGGGTCCCAACTTGTGGATCCGCAGAGCATCGACGGTCGAGTGGCTCGACGCCGACTCGTGGGTGTTCCGCGCCTCGGCTCGACCGCTAGTGCTCGGGCCGACCGCCATGCTCCATCTCGTCTTGTCGGCGAGGGACCCCAGGGAGGAGACGCCTGACGCCGCCGGGCGGTGTGTCATCCGAGCCACCATGCTCACGGCGGACCCGCATGACGTCTACGGCGAGCTGCTGGTCGGCACGAACGTGTTGATCACCCTCGACGAGGACCGCAACATCGCCCACATCATCGTCAGATCGGCGCCCGACACTCCCGAGCTTGTGGTTGAGCTTGACGTCGCGCGCGTGGGTGAACCCCCAGCCATTGCACCACCCCACAGCGGCTAGCCCGCGGCGAACGGTCCATCGCCGACCTCCATGCAGGCCAGTGCGCCCGTGGAGGTGTGCGCCCCCGTACCTCAGCTACCGAATCGGCGCTGGTATTACTCGTGGAGGGTGCCGACCGTGGTTGGTGCGCTGCTCCTGCCGCCCTTGGCAAGCCCGACGGTCGAAGCGTCGTGGGCGCGGTGGACCGCACTCGGCGTCAGCCTGGTCGTTGCGACATATGCACGGCGCTCGAGAGCACCTTCCGGTTCGGCAACCGCTGGCGTCTGTACCGCAGAATGCTCGACGAGCTGCGGTCGGAGCGATGGGCCTACGCGTATCGCACCGGGCCGTATGCCTCGAAGGCCGAGTTCACGAGCTTCGTTGAGCGTAGCGAGGAAGCGATCCGCCGGTACGGAGAGGAGTACGTCACCGATGTACTCGTCCTCGGCGCACCTGCCCAACACCTATCTGTAGCACCGAACCAAGGCGACACCATCCCGCGAACGACTGACCTGGCGTGCTCATCCTGGACAGATGAAGCGTCGGATCGGGTTGCCGACGCCGCCAACTCCTTAACCGCGCCAGAATGCCCTCGATGGGGCGGCCGCTGGCCCATCAGCTAGTCGGCGCAGAACGAAGGGGCGAGAGATCCAAGCCTCGACGGGCGGAGAGGTCCGGGGGCGGACGACGCTCATACAGTCGCCGTGTGCGCGTTGTGGTCGAATGTGACGAGTGGAGAGCTGACCTCCCGGCAGGGTGAGAAGGGAGGGCTGTGCGGGTCTATCTGGTCCAGCACGGAGAGGCCAAGAGTGAGGAGGAGGATCCCGACCGGGCTCTGACCGATCGCGGTGCGGCTGAGGTGCGCCGGGTGGTTGTGGTGGCCGCCGGAGCGGGCAGCGTGATGGTCGAGCGGATCGTTCACTCGGGCAAGACGAGGGCACGCCAGACGGCCGCCGCCTGGGGCGAGGCGCTCGGCGTACCGATCGACGAATCCGCTGGCCTGGCGCCGCGCGACGACCCGGCGATCTGGGCGGCGCGGGTCACCGCCGAGACCAGGGACATGATGCTCGTCGGCCACCTGCCGCATCTGGCCAGGCTGGCGGGAATCCTGCTCGCAGGCGACCCTGACCGCCCGGTCATTGCCTTTCGCCAGGGTGGACTCGTCGGCTTGGAGGAGGGCCCGGCGGGGTGGTCGGTCTGGCTCGTCCTGCCACCGGCCGCCGTTTGATCCTCGCTGCCGAGCGCCTGGGCATCGGGGCTTCGACAGTCACCCTCCCCGTCCAGCAGCTCGAGGCGCCCCCCGCGGGTCCTGTCGATTCTGGGTTTGAAGTCGTCTATTCCGGGGCGTTGACGGCTTCGAGGATGTGACGCGGGATTCGACCGCGATCGCTGACCGTATAGCCATGGGCGCGGGCCCATTCGCGCACTGCCGCCGTGTCCGGGGCTCCGCGGCCGCGGCGCCGAGTCTTCGCCGCGGCCGTCTTATTGGCGGCCTTCGTGGCTGCGCCGGATCGGCGACGCGGTCGCAGCCGTCTACCTGCTCCGGTCAGCGCGTCGAAGTGGGATTGGCACAGGTCGAGTTCGTAGCGGGCGGTGCCGTTGTCCATTCGAATCGTCGTCACGGCCTCGGTGCCGTCACCGTGAAGATCGCAGGTAAGCACGACCCGTGTTGTCTTGGCCATAACTCAAGTCTGCAGCGCCCTAGCTCCGATGAGCCACTCGCAATCCAACAGCAACGATCGATCTGGTCCACTCGCAGCCGTGACCCAAAGAGCGGCGGGTCGGATGTTCCCGACGAGGAGCACGGGCACCAGATTGATGACGATCTCGCGGTAGACGGCGTTGCTGATCTGGCGTTTGAGCGAGCGCAGGGCTTCTTTCTTGGTCTTGCCCTCGGTGACCTTGCGGTCGAAGTAGGCGCGACCGTCGGAGTGGGGCTGGCGGATCTGGCAGACCGCCGCGAGATGAAGGGCGTGGTTCAACCGTCGGTTGCCGCGCTGGGAGAGTCGGTGCACGACACGGCCGCCTGAGGAGCGTTCGACGGGTGCCGTGCCGTTGTAGGCCGCGAACTGGTCGCGACTCGTGAAGCGGCCGACGTCGCCGGTGTAACCGATGAGGTAACACGCGATGATCGGGCCGACTCCGAACAGATTGGTGAGAGTGGTCCCTGATGCCTTGACCGCCAGGCGGATCCGGCGGTGGGACTCCTTGAGCTGGGCGTCGAGGCGCTGCACATCGGCGAGCAGCTCGACGGCCAGGTCGTGGCGGGCCTGCTCGACGGGAGTCGCGGGTGCTATGCGATCGAGGAGTGCGACCGCGTCAGACGCGTAGAGCTCCTTGGCGATCCCGCCCGGCGACAGCTCCATCACCGTGTTGTGAAGGCGGCATACGACGCGGGTCCGGTGGTTGCCGATGTCGATGTTGCGCTTGGCCAGCAGGCGCAGCACCTCGGCGTGATCAGCAGGGCGAACCTTCCGCAGCGTGGGTGTGCGAAGCGCAGCGATCGCCACCGACAGGGCGTCGTTCGGGTCATTCTTGTCCGAGTGGCCAGTACCCAGAACCCGGATCCGTGAGGCCAGCGTGGCCGGCACATCCAGCACAATCTCGCCAGCATCGACGAGCTGCTGAGCGAGCAGGTAGCCGAGCCCGCCAGCGGACTCGATCGCCCATCTACGAGCCCCGAGCGGTTGGGCCCACGCCAACAGCTGAGGCACCTGCTCGCGGGTTGCCCGCACCCGGGTTCGGCCGAGTTCGCCTTCGTCGTGGCCTATCGCTACCGCCGTGTGGCTGGCCTTGTGCGGGTCGACACCGATGATCACCGTCATGAGCATCTCCGTGGTCTCACATGAGTTGGGACCGCGGGGGCACTCCTGCTTCAGATCGTCTGTGCACGTTCCTCTTTCGAGCCACACCGCGGTGAGGACCCTGACGGGCGACTCTTCGTTCGGAAGCCAGCCGGCCACGCCGGCGGCAGGCACTTCGTGAACTAACCCGTCAGAGACCTCGAGACGCTACGAACCAGCCGCAACGCCCACCCAAAGTCTCAAGCAGGCACCTTCGGGTGGTCCATCGCTCAGATCAGACTGGCCATCGTGATGAGCGACGCGTGGCACCGCATTCCCACGAGCTGCCGCGGAGCTTTGCTGCCCGTGGCCTACGGTTCGCCGGCTCGAGCGGTGGCGCCGGCCTCGGCCAACCCGCGAACGAGCGCCTCGATGTCGCTGTCATCGTTGTAGGCATGGAGTGATACGCGGAGGCACCCGTTCCGGTCACTGCAGATGACGCGGTGCTTGGCCGCCAGGAATCGCTGCACGGTCTCGGACGACAGCGTCGGGTGCATCAGACCGACGATGTGGCCGCTGGAGGCGGGGTCGGACAGGTCACGGAACGGCGACCAGCCGAGCGGTGCCACTCGCTCGACAAGGCTCGTCGCCAAGCTCCGAGCGTGCGCCTGGATGCGGCGGGGATCCAGATCGGACAGCATCGTGATGGACTCGCACAGTCCAACCGCTGACGCGTAGGCGATCGTGGACATCTCGAAGCGCCGCGCGTCTGGGGCTAGGGACAGCGACATGGCGTCGAACGCGAACGGGTGCTCGGTTCCCTTCCACCCGACCAGCTGCGGTGTCTCGTCCACCAGTTCGGCATCCAACGCGAACAGTGCAGCGCCACCGTGAGACGAGAGCCACTTGTAGCCGCTGCAGACAACGGCGTCAGCGTTCCAGCTGGCCATGTCCACCGGCGCGGCGCCTGCGATCTGGGTAGCGTCGACGATTACCCGCGCTCCCGCCTCGTGGGCGCGATCGGCCACCGCTCGAACGTCGACCTTCGTTCCCGTGCCGTACTGGATCGCGCTGAAGCACACAGCAGTCGTGGTTTCGTCGATGGCGTCGACGAGACAGGCCGTCAGGTCTTCACCCCGACGGTCGTCGACGGTGACGATGTGAGTCGGGGACCGTTGCGCCGCCAACAGCCAAGGGTATGAAACGCTTGGGAAGTCCGAGGACACGAGCACGACAGAGGCATCGATCATGCCGACGAGTGCGGCGGCTTGCCCCAGTGCTTCGCTCGCACCCCCGGTTATGGCGACCGAAGCTGGCGGCGTACCCAACAGCGAGGCCGCGGCCAGACGAAGCTGGTCGAGTATGTGTACCTCCGCCTCGTCGGATAGCCGCAGGTTGCCGTACTGGGCCACCTCCGACATGAACCGGAGCATCGCCGACATGCTTCGCGTCGGAATCAGTCCAAGCGCGGCCTGGTTCAGGTAGACGCAGCTGTCAAGGGCTGCGTACTCGCTGCGAGCGATGAGGCTGTCCATGTCTCAGCTTGGTTCGACCGCAGCCGTCGAGGCGCTCGGCTTCGGCGCCGCTCGGTGACCAGTCGCGACGACTATGGCCTGCCCGAGGCCGGGCTGGTGGCCTCGGCGTCGTTGCCTCGCCCGTGAGGTCAGCTGTCTGCTCGATGTCGTGTCCCACCTGGCCCTGTCGACGTTCCTGGCGTGGGCTCGGGGTCCCCGTCCACCGAGGCTGGGGGTCGGGCGTCGGCGCTGGCCTGCTCAGCATCGAGGTGGGGCGGCTCGATCCCCGCACGCTCATAGGCCTCGGGTTGGTCGAGGGTCTCGCGCTCGAGCAGTGCGCGAGCCAGCGCTTCGAGCCGCCCGCGCTCGCGCCTGAGGAGTTCGGTCACCTCCTGCTCGGCGCCGTCGACGATCCGGCGGACCTCCTCGTCGACCAGCTGCTGGGTCGGGCCCGAGGCCGGTGACGCGCCGGGCAACAGCAGGCCGTCGTCGCGGCCGTCGGTGACGGCAATCGCGCCGATGGCATCGCTCATCCCCCATCGGCCAACCATGCTGCGGGCGATCTGGGTCAGGTTCTGGATGTCCGACTCCGCGCCCGTGGTCAGGTCGCCGAACACGACCTTCTCGGCGGCGCGTCCGCCGAGCGCCACCTTGATCTTGGCGAGGAGCTCGTCCCGTCGGTAGCTGTAGCGGTCGCTCTCCGGGGTGGCAAGCGTGACGCCGAGAGCCTGGCCACGCGGGATGATCGAGACCTTGCGCACCGGATCGGCGCCTGGGGTGAGCATGCCTACGAGCGCATGACCGGACTCGTGGTAGGCGGTGCGCTCGCGATCCGCGTCGGTCATGACCACCTGGCGCTCGGCGCCGAGGATGATCTTTTCGATCGCGTCGGTGAAGTCGCGCTGCTCGACCGCGGTGTGATCACGGCGGGCGGCGAACAGCGCCGCCTCGTTGACGATCAGCGAGATGTCGGCGCCCGTCGCGCCCGGCGTCGAGGCTGCGATGCGGTCGAGGTCGACGTCGGGCGCCAGCGGCACCGAGCGGGTGTGGATCCGCAGGATCTGCACGCGGCCGTTACGGTCAGGGGGTTGGACCGCGATACGGCGGTCGAAGCGCCCAGGGCGTAGCAGCGCCGGATCGAGCACCTCGGGACGGTTCGTCGCGCCGAGCACGATCACGTTGGTGCCGGGCTCGAACCCGTCCATCTCCGTGAGGATCTGGTTGAGTGTCTGCTCGCGCTCGTCGTGACCACCACTGATCCCGCCCACGTTGCCCGACCGAGACCGGCCGACTGCGTCCAGCTCATCGATGAACACGATCGCCGGGGCTGCCTCTTTGGCCTGCTTGAACAGATCGCGCACCCGCGACGCACCCACACCCACGATCGCCTCGACGAACTCCGAGGCCGACAACGAAAAGAAGGCCGCGTCCGCCTCGCCCGCCACGGCGCGGGCCAGCAACGTCTTGCCGGTCCCCGGCGGCCCGTACAGCATCACCCCGCGAGGGACCCGTGCGCCGAGCTTCGTGTAGCGCCCCGGATTCTTGAGGAAATCCACGACCTCGGCGAGTTCGTCCTCCGCTTCGTCGATTCCGGCGACGTCGTCGAAGGTGACCCGCTCCTGCTCACCGGACGTGACCCGCCGCGCGGTGGAACGGCCGAAGCCGCCGAGGATCCCACCTCCACCCGCTCCCGTCTGCCGACGGAACAGCCAGATGAAGAACCCGACCAGGAGGATCGTCGGCAAGAAGCCGAGCACGAGCGTGACCCACAGCGACCGACCCTCGTCGGGCGGTTCGGCATTGATCACCACATTCTGTTCGGCGAGCAGCCTGGTGAGCTCGGATGGGTCGATGAAAGCGGGAACCTCGGTCTTGAACTTCGTGACCCCGACCGGCTTGGCGTCGCCGGGCGGATTGAACGTCGCCTCGTTCTTCAACTCGCCCTCGATGGAGTCCGCCCGAGAGCTGAGCTCCTTGACGTTGTCGGCCTCCACCTGGTCGACGAAGAACGGCTGGTACGGCACCCGCTTCCGCTCCTCCGGCCGGCCGGTCATGAACGAGAGGACGAGGTTCACCGCCAAGAGCGCCAGCACGAACCAGATGAACCGCCTCCCCCAGGGGATCATGGGCCGCTTGGACGGGGCGGGCGTTCCGCGCCCGTCGGGCGCCGGGTCCACGCGCCAGCCCGATTCCGTCTTGGGGGGCGGGGGTGGGGGCGGGGTCGGGGTTTCGGACGACTCGGGAGTCAGATCGGTGACTGTACTCCCCCGAAGAACAGTGATAGGCCGAGCGCCGTCAGCGAGGCATCGATGCTGCCGCAAGCGGCGAGCGGTATACGGCCAAACTTGGCGATTACCTCAGGCGATTGTAAGGGAGTGGTTCGGCCATTCGATTCGCTCAACGCTCCAAAGAAGGCAATGACGCCCGTAAAAACGCCGCTTCTTCCGGAAGAATTTGCAGCGTTCGGATCGTGCATCTGGTTGTGGAGCCGTTTATGGCACTTTCAGATTCAAAGGGTAGTCGATACGCGGGTCAAACTGCCATCTGATTCGGCCAGACTCGGCTTGGGCCGCTGGTGTCGGTCTCGATTCGGCCCTGGTCAGGTGGGGTACGTGGGAGTACTCTCGGCGACGTCCGCTAGCCCCTGAGGAGGTCAATCGCACACCGCTCCACCGGCAACGGAGGTCGTCATGAGTAGGACGACGGAAACCACCACCGAGATCCATCCATTCCAGGTCGACATTCCGGAAGACGAACTGGCCGACCTCCGCCGCCGCATCACGGCGACACGGTGGCCCAGCAAGGAGCTCGTCGGAGATCGGTCGCAGGGCGTGCAGTTGGCGACTATTCAGGAGCTCGCCCGCTACTGGGCGACCGATTACGACTGGCGTCGGTGCGAGGCAAAACTGAACGCACTGCCGCAGTTCAAGACCGAGATCGACGGGGTGGACATCCACTTCATCCACGTGAAGTCGCCGCACCAGAATGCTTTCCCCTTGATCATGACGCACGGCTGGCCCGGCTCGGTCATCGAGCTGCTCGAGGTCGTCGGTCCGCTCTCCGACCCGGCCGCGCAGGGCGGAAGCGCCGAGGACGCCTTCGACCTCGTGCTGCCGTCTCTGCCCGGCTACGGCTTCTCGGGCGAGCCGACCGAGGTCGGCTGGGACCCGGGCCGCGTCGGGCAGGCCTGGGCGGAGCTGATGCATCGCCTCGGCTACACCCGTTACGTCGCCCAGGGTGGCGACGTGGGCGCCGTCGTCACCGACGCGATGGGCCGCCAGGCACCCCAGGGGCTGGTCGGCATCCACACCAACCTGTTCGTCGCGGGGCTGGCCATCGCGGACCAGCTGCCGGCGGAATCCGAGAAGGAACGCGCGGCGCTCGACGCGCTCGCCACGTTCAGGATGAGCGGCTTCGGCTACTACCTGGAGCAGGCCACGCGGCCGCAGACCATCGGCTACGCCCTGCTGGATTCACCGGTCGCCTTGGCGGCGTGGATGCTCGACCATGACACCGACAGCTACGAGAAGATCTCGCGCGCCTTTCTAGACGGGCAGGCGGCAGGCAATCTCACCCGGGACCGGATCGTCGACAACGTCACGCTGTACTGGCTGACGGGCACCGGGGCCTCGGCGGCGCGGGCGTACTGGGAGAGCGGACGAGCCCAAGCCCTCGCGGCCGGCCAGGCTCCTCCGGACGTCTCGATCCCGGTCGGCTTCACCACGTTCCCCGGCGAGGTCTTCCGGGCACCGCGCAGCTGGGTCCAGGCGGTCTACCCCAGCCTCACCTACTTCAACGAGGTCGACAGGGGCGGCCACTTCGCGGCGTGGGAAGAGCCGGAGGTCTTCTCCGCCGAGGTGCGAGCCGCATTCAGGTCACTCCGCTAGGTCTCGTCCGCCGCGAGCTTCATCGTGCCGGCGACGCTGACCATGCCCGTGCTGGCTATCGGCGGAGCGGAGAGCGCCGGTGAAGGCGCAGTCAGCAAGGACGCGAGCATCCGCCCCGAAGGAGAGCCCAATGTCTGACAGCACAGGGTCAGCCGACCTCGGATCGGACGCCGCGACGTCGTCCGTCCCGCCCGGCAGACGGGGCCTGATCCGCTCGATCGTCCATCGCATCGCAGGCGAGGAGGTTGCGTTGCCGGTCGAAGGTCGCCTGCCGTCGTTCGAGGGCGCGACGGGATGGCTCAACTCCGATCCGTTGACGCCCGACGGTCTTCGCGGACGGGTCGTACTCGTCGACTTCTGGACGTACACCTGCGTCAATTGGCTGCGCACGCTCCCGTACCTGCGGGCCTGGGCAGCCAAGTACCGGGACGACGGACTGACGGTGATCGGCGTCCACACGCCCGAGTTCGGCTTCGAGGGGAACATCGACAATGTCATCGCGCAGTCGCGCCGCCTCGGTGTGGAGTACCCAATAGCAGTCGACAGCGGATACGGCGTTTGGCGCGCTTTCGCGAACCAGTTCTGGCCGGCGCTGTACATCGCCGACGAGGAAGGCCGAATCCGATTCCATCACTTCGGCGAGGGCGAGTACCCGATGACCGAGATGGTCATCCAGCGGTTGCTCGTCGGCGGCGGCGCAGCCGGGGTCGATCAGGACCTGGTGATGGTCGAACCTCGCGGTCTGGAAGTGGCCGCTGACTGGCGGACGTTGCAGTCGCCGGAGACGTATGTCGGCTACCGCCAGAGCACCGGCTTCGCCCAGGAAGGTGTCGCGAGCTTCGACGAGCCCAGCGTCTACACGCTGCCGGGACGGCTGCGCCTCAATGAGTGGGGGCTATCCGGGAACTGGGCGGTGGCCGGGCACGCTGCGGCCTTGAACGAGCCTGGCGGACGAATCGCCTTCCGATTCCACGCGCGCGATCTCAACCTCGTGATGGGTCCGACATCCCAGGAATCGTCGATTCCGTTCCGGGTTTTGCTCGACGGCCAGCTCGCCAAAGACGAGCGCGGGAGCGACGTGGATCCGGACGGCAGCGGCTTGATCAGCGACCAGCGCACCTATCAACTGATCCGCCAACCCGGAGCGATTGGCGACCGCCTCTTCGAGGTCGAGTTCCAGGACGCGGGCGTCGAGGCGTACTGCTTCACCTTCGGCTGATCCTGATCGGAGAGGCATCACGCATGTCTCCTCAACGCGCGGCGGGTCGATCGGCCTGAGGCAGCACCGAACGCCGGATCTGGGTTTGCGGCAGGATCGGGTCGTGGATCTCCTCGCAACGCTCGCCGAGCAGGGCATGTTGCTCGAGTCGGCGCGCGGCCCACTGCCGAACGTCGCCGAGATGGTCGCGGGCGAACCGATCCGGGGAAGCTGGTGGTCGCACCCGCAGAGCCACGCGATCTACGACGCGATCAATCGCCTCGCCGGATCGCCGGACGTGGTCAGGACCCGTCTCGTGAACGGAAGGGTGACGCTGGTGCACCGCCGGGTCTGGCCCGCGCTGGTCAGGGTCGCCGATCGATTCCCCCCGGACCGCCTCACCGCCATCCGCGAAGAGCACACGAGCACCGGTGCGCATCGCGTACAGGAACAGCCGTTCTCCGATTGGGTGCCCGACGACGTTCTTCGAGCGGGCAGGCTGCTGTCGATCGACGAAGCGCTGGCGGAGCTGCCTCCATGCCTCCGTTCGTGAGCGAGGCTCCGCAATGACCGACGCCGAGCTCACCCGTCGACAAGTGGCTAGTGAACGCATGCGTTGCTGCGCCAGGAACGTCGACCCGGAGACGTGATCCGCGCGGTGCTCATGGACGTGCCTGCGCTGCCTCGATGCGCGCCAGAAGCGTGTCGCGTTCCTCCGCCGTCTCCGCGCGGACGCGCGTGAACTCGGGCCCGAGTCGCACGTCGGCGTGCAGCCCGGACGGATCCTCGTGGAAATGGAGGAACGGCTTCGACCGCACGTAGAAAACCCCGCGCGTCTTCTCGACGAGCCCGGGCACGGCCCGCAGACGCTCCAGGAACGGCTCCAGCTCGTCGAGCGCTTGCGCGCGTACATGGCGCACCGCGTCAGACTAGGAGACGGCTCCCCACCCGGCCGTCAGCCCCCTGGCCCAGGCAGGCGCCGGTACAGGCATTGCCCGCCGCCCGACGCGTGGAGCCGGCCGCCCGTGGACCAGACCCGGGCGTTCCAGCCGAAGAGCCCACCAGTCGAAAGCGGCGCGGCACCGTCGCACAGCAGCCAGTCCCGCCCCCACGTGGGCCGGTGGAAGGCCACGTTGAGGTCGAGGGTGGGCGCCGTGAACGGGGGCTGCTTCCAGGCGTGCGGGCGGTGCGCCGACGGCCAGCTCGGCAGGTCGACCAGGATCACGCAGCGGGCGGCGTCGACCCAGGGGTCCTCGAAGGTCGCCGTCGGCGTGAAGCGCAACCACTCCTGCCACCGCGCGGGCCGGGGGCCATCGGGCGGCCACTCGATCTCGAACTCCAGGGGCTTGGCCTCGAGGTTGTTCCAGAACGGGAACGGGGGCGCGGCGTCGTCCGGCAGGAGCTCGCCGAGCTCCGGGAGCTCGTCCGGACCGGGGACATCCGGGGGCGACGTCTCGTCGTGCTCCAACCCTTCGACGTCTCCGACGCTCCACACCATGGCGTCGAGGATCGGCCGGCCCTCCTGGGTGACCTCGACCCGCTGCGAGGTCGCCGTCCGGCCGCTCCTGCGGGCCTCGACCCGCAGGTCGACGCGTCCAAAGGCGGCGACGCCGAGGTAGTGGCACGAGAACGCGGCCGGCCGGGCCTGCTCGGACGCGGCGCCGGCGGCCCGCAGCGCGCAGGCGGCCACGTACCCGCCCATCGGTCCCCAGATCTCCCAGTCGGCGCTGAGCGTGGCCTCGTAGCTCCCGTCTTCGCTCGGCCGAACCTCCGTGTCGTTCGCCAGATCGCCCATCCGGGCAGCGTGCCCGGGCGGACGCCGCCGCCTCAAGCCACTTCCGGCTCGGCCGCGTGGCTCAGTCGGCGAGCGCGGTGTAGATGCAGGTCCAGAAGTCCTGTATGACGGCCGGTGGTGGGAACGGGCCGGCGAAGGCGTCGGTCGTGAGCAGGACACCGACCAGGCCCCGACCTGGGTCGTTGGCCCACGAGCTGCCCATGCCGCCGCCCCATCCGTAGCTGCCGGTGGGGCGGGTCAGGCCTGCCCGCCGGAGCTGGACGCCGACCCCGTAGCCCCAGCCCTGGGAGCCGTCGGGGGAGGGCGAGGGCCCGCCCCGGTCGACGTGGAGGTGGTCGGACGTCATCGCCTCGACCGAGGCTCTGGATAGCAGGCGCGACCGATCCGGCAGGCGACCGCCGGAAAGCAGCATGCCGGCGAAGGCGTGGTAGTCATCGACGGTGGACACCAGGCCAGCGCCGCCCGAGGGGAAGGCCGGCGGCTTCGCCCACCCGCCCTGGGGTGCGTCGTAGACGACCGGCTCGCGGGTCTCGGGGTTGGTCGTGTAGCAGGTGCCGAGGCGGTCGACGTGGCGGGTCGCAAAGCCGGTGTCGACCATCGCCAACGGCTCGAACACCCGCTCCTGGAGGAACACGTCGAGCGCCTGACCCGATGCCCGGGCGATCAGCACGCCGAGCACGTCCGCGCCGGTGTGGTACAGCCACCGCTCGCCGGGCTGGTAGAGCAGGGGCAACGTGGAGAGCCGGCGCATCCACTCGTCGGGCTCGGGCGGTCCCTGGGGTTCCGGAGGGCCGGCGCCCAGGCCCAGTTCGCTCATCGCCTCCAGCAGTGGCTGCGGCCACGGCGCCGAGAAGTCCATGCCGAGCCCGAGCCTGAAGGTGAGCACGTCCTCGACGGTGATCGGTCGATTGGCCGGGACCGTGTCGCCGTCGATGGGCCCCCGTGGGTGGATGAGCACGCTCCGGTCGGCCAGCTCGGGCAGCAGGTCGTCGACGGGGTCCTCGAGCCGGAGACGGCATTCCTCGACGAGCACCAGCGCACCCGCGGCGACGATCGGCTTGGTCATCGACGAGATCCGGAAGATGGAGTCCCGACGGACGGGCTCGGCCTCGCCACGGGTCAGCGTGCCGGCGATCCCGACCTCCACGTCGTCGTCGCGAGAGGCGATCCAGGCGACCCCGCCGACGGTGTCCCGCTCGACGTGGCGGGCCATGACCTCACGCAGCCGTTCGAGCTGCCCAGGTTCGAATCCGCTCATGTGGACTCAGACGGCCCGACGCCGACGAAATCATCGGCGCTGATGGGCAGTCATCGGCGCCGCGGCGCTCGAGTCGGTGCCCGCGACGCCACTCGGACGCCGGCTAGCGACGCCCGTCGAGCCGGATCGTCCACGGCTCGACCGCGTCGACCACCAGGTGCGTCCCGCTCCAGGGGTCGCGCCCCAGCGTGGCGCGCACGGTGTCCTCCGCCTCGGCCTCGATCGCCAACACCACGCGCCGCTCGTCGGCGAGCGGCCCACCCAGAACGATGAAGCCACTCGCCACCAGCGCGTCCATGAAGGCCGCGTGCGCCGGCCATCCCGATTGCTCCTCCATCGGCACCGACGGATCCCACTGGGGGCCGGCGCGGCGGAGCACCACGAAGTACGCCACCCCGGCGTTCTAGCCCATCCTCCCGGCGGTGGGCCCGGTGCGGGCGCCGTTCAGCCGACGCCCGCCGGCGTCCGCTCGGGTTCCGGCTCGGCCACCACCGGTTCGGCGTGGCCCTCCACGTCGATGTTGGGCAGGATCCGGTCGAGCCACCGCGGCAACCACCAGTTGCGGTCGCCGAGCAGCTCCATCGTGGCCGGTACCAGCAACATCCGGACGATGGTGGCGTCGAGCAGGATGGCCGCCGCCAGGCCCGTGCCCATGAGCTTCACGGTGCGCTCGTTCTCGAGGATGAACGTGCCGAAGACGAACACCATGATCGCCGCCGCGGCGGTGATGACCTTGGCGGTGGCGGCCAGGCCGTCTGCGACCGAGGTGCGGCTGTCGCCGGTGCGGTGCCATTCCTCGCGCACCCGAGACAGCAGGAACACCTCGTAGTCCATGGACAAGCCGAAGACGATGGCGAACAGCATCATCGGCACCCACGGCTCGATCGGCGCGGGCTCGACGTTGGTCAGGTCGCTCAGCCAGCCCCACTGGAACAAGGCGACCACGATCCCGTAGGCGGCGCCGATGGACAGCAGGTTCATGATGACCGCCTTCAGCGGCACCAGCAGCGAGCGGAACACCACCATCAGCAACAGGAACGACAGCGCCAGCACCGCAGTGAAGAAGTAGGGCAGCCGTGACGATAGGTAGTGCGAGAAGTCGACGTTCACGGCGACGTTGCCCGTGACGGCCACGTCGACGCCGGCGGCGTCCTCGGCAGGCGGCAGCACCTCGTCGCGCAGCCGCTTGACCAGGTCGGTCGTCGCCTCGTCCTGGGGCCCGCTGGTCGGCACGAGCTCCCACATCACGGCCGTGGGGTCGTCGGGGTCGTTGGGGCGCGGCTCCGAGACGAACTCCACGCCGGGATCGGCTGCGGCCGCATCGGTGATGGCCGCCAGCTCGCCCGGGCTGGTGCCATCGGGCAGCTCGGCCGCCAGGATCAGCGGACCGTTGAAGCCGGGCCCGAACCCCTCGACGAGCAGGTCGTAGGCCTGCTTGGTGCTCGTGTCGTCGGCGAAGTTGGACTCGTCGGAGAACCCGAGCCGCAGGCTGAACACCGGGATCGCGAGCACGCCGAGCACCACCACGCCCACCAGGGCCGAGGTCCACGGCCGGTGCTGGATGACGCGACTCCAGCGGTAGGCGACCGTCTCGTGGCGGGGCTTCGGCGGCCGGTGGGCGACCTCCTTCTTGAGCGGGCCGACGAAGAAGCCGAGGATCAGCACAAGCGCCGCCAGGGGCAGGCCGATCTGCAGCGGCGCGAGGTCGAGGCCGACGCCAGCGAGGAAGAGGGCGACGAGGCCGGCGGCGATCAGGCCCCGCCAGCGCGTCAGCTCGATCCGATGACCGGCGAAGCCGATCAGCGCCGGGAGCAGGGTGAGCGAAGCGGCGACGGTGACGGCCACCACCGAGGCCGCCCCGACGGCCAGGCCCTGGATGAACGTGACGCCCATGAGCAGCATGCCCAGGAGCGAGATCACGACCGTGATGCCCGCGAACAGCACGGAACGGCCGGCGGTGTCGAGGGCGACCGCCACCGACTCGCGCACTGTGTGGCCGGCGTGGAGCTGCTCGCGGTAACGGGTGACGATCAGCAGCGCGTAGTCGATCCCGACGCCGAGACCGATCATGATCCCGAGGAACGTGGCGAAGTCGGGGATCGTCAGCACCTGGCTCAGCAGTGTGATGATCGCCGTGCCGAGCCCGATGCCGAACAGCGCGACGCCGACGGGCAGACCCATGGCGAGGACCGAACCGAAGGCAACGATCAGGATGACGATGGCGAACGCCAAGCCGAGGGCCTCGGACTGTGGCTCCTCGAACTCACCGAAGATGAACCCGCCCATCTCGATGCGAAGGCCGTCGATCTCGGGGGCGTCATCGAGGATCGCGTCCCGGATCTCCCCGGCCCGAGCGAACTCGATGTCGTCGGGCATCTCCACGTTGGCGTAGGCGATCCGGCCCCCCTCAGGCCCGTCGGACGCGATCTGCTGGGCGCCCTCACCGCTGTAGGGGCTCTCGACGCTGGTGACGTCGTCGAGCTGGGCCGCCTCGTTGAACAGGGCCTGCATCGCCGCTTCGACCTCGGGGTCCTCGACTCCCTGGTCGGCCTGGAACACGATGGTCCCCACGACGCCTGTCCCCTGGCCGCCGAAGTTGTTGTCGAGGATGTCGAAGCCGGTCTTCGACTCGACGTCGGGGAGGTTGAACTCGTCGCGGAAGGCGTTGCCGACCGCCCCGGACACGGCGAATCCGAAGACGAGCACGCCCAACCAGAGGCCGAGAACGAGCTTCCGGCGGTCATGGCACCACGTGCCGAGTCGGGAGAACACGCGCTTGCCTCCTGGCAGAGATCGATCGGTCTGATACTCGGACGGCTAGACGCTCTGGCCGCGCAGAACTCATCGCATGGTTGGGGGAACCCGGGCGACATCTTGTTCGGAGGCCGCTCGGCACGCACGTGGTCATGGGTCACATCCCGCTCTCGGCGGACGTGACGAGTGCCACTCGGGGGTGACGTTTGCGCGCGCCATCGGCGCCCTACACTGCATCCGCGAAAGCATCTGCGGATCGAGGAGCGAGATCCCCCCTCCCTCGCTTTTCTCCGCAGCCGCGATGGCGCCGCTCGCACCCCCCTGCGGGCGGCGTTGTCGCGTCCGGCGGAAGCGGTGGTAGACCCCGCCGGCGGAGACGCTGTCGGGACCGGCGGCGGGTCAGGCGCGCACGCCGCGCAGGCCTCGCCAGGCCAGCTCGGCCAGCTGGTGGGCGAGCGCCGCAGGGTCGGCGTCGCTGTTGCTCCGCAGCCAGTAGGTGCTCGCGCCCTCGATCATGCCGACGATGCCGTGGCCCAGCACCCGGCGCTGGCCCGCGGTGAGCCCCTCGATCTCGATCAGGTCGGCGACCAGGTTGGCCAGGGCGGTTTCGACCTGGTTGACCACCTCCGAGAAGCCGGCGTCCCGCCCGAGGCCCCCGCCGTAGAAGAGTTGAAATGCATCGCGGTGCTGGTCGACGTACCGAAAGTAGGCACCGAACCCGAGCTCGACCATCTCGTGCGGGCTCTGGGCAGCCGCCACCGCCTTGGTGATCGTCTCCTGGAGCTCGGCGCCCACGTCGGTGAGCAGCTCGCTGAACAGCTCGCGCTTGGACTTGAAGTGCTGATAGAGGACCGGCTTGGTGACCCCCGCCGCCTCGGCGATGTCGTTCATCGAGGCGTCGTGAAAACCCCGTTCCGCAAAGACCCGGAGTGCGACCTCGACGAGCTGGCGCCGCCGGCGAGCGGCGGAGAGGCGGGTGGCCACGGCGACGGGAATCCTTCCTCTGGGTTACCTAACGGTAACAGCCGCCCGTCCCCACCGCGGGGAGCCGCGCCTGGTGGGGTGGCTCGCAGCACAGCGCCGGAAACCGCCGGCCAGCCGCATCGCTGGACGGCGTCCTCGTCGTCGCCGCAGCTACGGCTGCGCCTTCCTCCTGCGTCCTTGCCAGCGGCACCGCTGCCTCGCCGGTTGCCGGGCGAGCGCTACGGGCCACCCCACTAGAGAGGCAGGCCGCGATCGCGGTCGTCGCGGTCCGCAGCCCGGACCGCGTATCCGATCACGATCGCCGGCGCCAGGACCAACGACCCGGCGACCAGCCCCACCACCACGGCGGTGACCATGCCGGATGAGAATCCCACCACGAAACCGACGACGAACAGGACGATCGCCACGCCGAAAAGGGCGTAGCCCGCTCGCTGGCCGCGGTCCGCCCAGCGGGCGAGCCGCCGCCGGCGGACGATCACCGGGTCGGTTGACGGGTCGGTCACGGCGCCCTCGTCGACTCCGGTCCGTTCATCCTTGGTCCCGCCGTCGGCGCGGCCGACGGCCGGGGCTCAATCGGGCAGATCTGCCAGGTCCAGAGAGAGACGCCGCAGTCCTCCATGATGCTGAACAGTTGTGAGGCCATCTCGGGGTCGGTGAAGGGGTCTTCGGTTTCGCCGACATCGGCCAGCCGCTCCACGCCCAGCTCGTCGAGCATTCCCTGGGAGATGCAGGTCGCCTCCTCGTGGTCGAGGACGCCACCGGAGGCCTGCTCCATGTTGTCGGCCATCAACTCGACCAGCTCGTCAACGTTCTCGCTGTCGACGTCGTCGGGCAGGGTGGTGTCGCCGCCGCCATCGGTCCCACCGCTGTTCCCGTTGTCGCTGCCGTCCTGGTTCTCGCCTTCGGTGGTCGTCGAGTCTTGGTCGCTGACCTCGCTGGCGTTGTCGCTCGATCCGTCGTCGTCGTCCCGGACGAGGAAGTACACGAGCCCGCCGATCAGTGCCACCGCCAGCACGGCGAGCGCGGCGATGAGGCCGGCCGGTGGGCGCTTCCTCGCCGGCGCCGGCGGGTCCTGGCCGGTTCCGTAGTAGTCGCCGTAGTAGGGCGCCGACGTCGGGGTCTGCTGGCCCGCGACCGGATACTGGCGCGTGGGATCGACCTGCTGCGTGGCGTCGGACGCCGTCGGGTTCGGGTCGGCACCGGCGGCGGGATCTTCGACAAGGGCGTCGGTGGATGCCACGCCGCGGTCGGCGACGTCGTCGGTCCAGCGGGAGCCGTCCCAGTAGCGGTACTCGTGGCGCGACGTGGGGTCTGGGAGCCACCCGGGAGCGGGTGAGTTCATGGAGCTGCCGTCCTTGTCTGGGAAGTCCCCGCCGCGGCGGGCACGGTCCCGCCGGGGCCGCGATCGTAGGGCAACGCCGGACCGATCAGAAGTTGGCCGGAAGCACGCGCGAGAAGTTCTCGAAGAAGAAGAACAGCATGAGCAGGAACAGCGGCAGGCACAGTAGGTACGCCGGCCACTTGCTCCAGAGCTTGCCCAGCAGCCAGGCGGCGACCCAGATGAGTGCGCAGGCGAAGCCGAGGGCGATCGCCGGCCAGATGGCGGCCCGCTCGCCCGACAGCCCGCCGTCGATCGTGCTGGCGCTCAACTCGTCGCCGTTGCTGCCCTCGGCGTTGGTGCCGCTGTCGTTGCCGCCGCCGGTCTCGCCGTCGCCGGGGATCGCACCCGTCGCCGGACCCGGCGGAGTCCCCGGCGCGGGGGCGGCCTCGCCCACGAGCGCGGCCACCACGATGATGCGTTGGCGCGCCGAGTACTTCGGATGGCACGCGGTGAGCGTCAGGCGGTTGTCGCCGAAGTCGTCCAAGACTCCCACCTCGCTCGGGCTCACGATGAGCTGGTCGCTGACCTCGTAGCGGAACGCGCCCTGGACCGTGGTGACGAGGATCTCGTCGCCGCGCTCGAGTTCGTTGATCCGGTTGAACGGCGCGCCGTAGGTGGTGCGGTGGCCGGCGATGGCGGCGTTGCCCGGTTGCCCGGGCAGGGGCGTGTCGGGATAGTGGCCGGGCCCCCGCTTGAGGTCGTTCAGCTCCACGCCCTCGATGACGATCTTGTCGACGCCGATCTCCGGGATGCTGAGGTGCGCCACGGCATCGCCCTCCGCGGCGGGCGCCGGAGGCGGGCCGGGCGTGGTCGTGGTCGGGGTCGGCTCCGGTCCCTGGGCCGACTCGTCGGGCGCGGCGACACCCACGTCGCCCAGGCGTTGCTCGAACTCGTTCTCCAGCTTCCGCTGCGCCTGGGCCTCCCGGATGCCGGTGCCCCAGAGCTGGTAGGCCACGAAGAGCAGGATCAGGACGCCCGCAGTGATGCAGGTCCGCCCGATGGCGCCCAGAACCCTGGCCAGCCGCATCGTCCGAGGGTACCGACCCTCGCCGGGGGCCCCGAACGCGGCCCGTCGGACGGGCACGGCTCACCTTGGAGGCCGCGACGGCAGGTCACTAGCCTCGCGCTGTCGTCATGGAGCCAGTCGTCCACCTTCGCGCCGCCGTCGCGCTGCTCGGACGCTTCCCCGCGCTGGCCGGCATCGACCTCGACGTGGCCCGGGGCGAGATCGTCCTCCTTCGCGGTCCGAACGGCGCCGGCAAGACCACCGTGCTGCGCGCCTGCGCGGGCCTCGTTCCCGTCGTGCGCGGCGAGGCGGTCGTGCTCGGTCACGACCTGCGGCTGGATCCGCGCCCGGTCCGCCGCCACGTCGGCCTGCTGGGCCACGCCACCGGGCTCTTCGATGATCTGACGGTGGCCGACAACGTGCGGTTCTGGGGTCGGGCCTGCGGGGCGGACGCCGGCGACATCGCCGCTGCCATGGCCCTGGTTGGCCTCGATGGCCGGCTGCGCGATGTCTCCGCCGGGCGCCTGTCGGCTGGGCAACGACGCCGCACTTCGCTCGCCTGCCTGCTCGCCCGCCGGCCCGAGCTGTGGCTCCTGGACGAGCCCCACGCGGGATTGGACCGCGAGACCCGCGACCAGCTCGACGCCCTCATCGGCCGGGCCGTGGAGCAGGGGGCAACCGTGCTGCTCGCGTCCCACGAGCTCGACCGCGCCGAGTCGCTCGCCGACCGCGTCGTGGAGCTGGCGGGCGGCATGACCGTGGCTCCAGCCCAGCCTGCGCCCGGCGTTTCGCGGGCGGGGATGCCGGCGTCGCCGACCAAGGAACGGCAAGCGTCCAAGCCATCCCCGCCCGAGGTGACCCATGTGGCGTGACGCTGCGCTGGTGGCGGGGCGCGACCTACGCGTCGAGCTGCGCAGCCGGGTCACCACCAACCAGGTCGCCCCGTTCTCTGTGCTGGTGCTGATCCTGTTCGCCTTCGCGCTCGACCCCGACCGCCAGCTCCTCGAGCGCCTGGCCTCGGGCCTCTACTGGACCGCGGTGCTGTTCGCCGCCCTGCTGGCCATCTCCCGCAGCGCCGCCATCGACGAGACCGACGGCGTGCGCGACGCGCTCCGCCTGTCGGGCATCGACCCGGCGGGCGTGTTCGTCGGCAAGGCGGCCGCGGTCGCCGTCGTCCTCCTCGGGCTCGAGGTGCTCCTCGGCGTCGGCGTCGTGGTCCTGTACGGCGTCGACCTGGCCGGCTTCGGCCTGGTGGTGCTGGCCGCCCTGGCCGCGACCGTCGCGGTGGCCGCCACCGGTACCCTGTACGGCGCCCTGGTCAGCGGCCTGCGGGTACGGGAGACGCTCCTTCCCCTGCTGCTCCTGCCCGTGCTGGCACCCGTGCTCATCGGCGCCACCCGCGCCTTCGAGGCGGCGCTGGCCGGAGTGCCCGCGGACGGCTGGCCATGGTGCGGCCTCCTGGCCGGGCTCGCAGTTCTGTACGCCGTCGCCGGGGCACTCGCCTACGGCACGCTCCTGGAGGGTTCGTGACCGCCCCAACCTCGACCAGCCCCACGGGTGCGCCCTACGGCGACGGTGGCGCGTCCGCTGCGGCGGCCGGTCGGGCGACGCCGGGCCACACGGGATCGCCGGCCAGCCGGGTCCTCGGTGCGTTGGCGCTGGGAAGCGTGGCGTTGTTGGTCATGTACGGCCTGGTGTGGAGCCCGCCCGACGCCGACATGGCGGACTCGGTGCGGCTCATGTACATCCACGTGCCGGCCGCCAGCTTCCTCTACACGGGCTGCTTCATCACCACTGTCGCCTCGGCGATGTGGCTGCGGCGGCGCACGCCCGGCTGGGACGCCCTCGCCGGCGCCAGCGCGGAGATCTCGCTGCTGTTCGCCGCCATCACCCTGGGAACGGGGTCGCTTTGGGGCCGCCCCACCTGGGGCACCTACTGGACGTGGGATGCCCGCCTCACCTCCACCGCCCTGCTCACCGCCCTCCTGGTCGGCTACCTAGCGCTGCGGCGGCTGGACGTCGATCCCGCGGCCCGCTCGACCCGGGCCGCGGTTCTCGGCCTGTTGCTGGTGCCCAACGTGATCATCGTCAACCGCTCGGTGGAGTGGTGGCGGTCGCTGCACCAGCGGTCCACCCTCGTCAAGCTCGATCCCACCATCGAGGGTCAGATGTTGGTGGCACTCATGGTCGGGTTCCTCGCGGTTGGCCTGGTGTTCACCTGGTTGCTGGTCCACCGCTTCCGGGTCGCGTGGCTGGAGTACCAATCCGACCGGTTGGACCTCGACCTGGCACTGGCCGAGAGGCGGGCCGAGGCCGGGCACGCCCGCGAGGCGGTCGACGCGGGCCGGTCGTCGGACCGACTCCATCACGGGGTGGCGGGTGGGGGTCGGGCTGGAGGCACGCCGGCATGATCGCCATGACGCACGCCGGCTACATCGCCGCCGGCTGGGGCGGCGCTGCGGCGGTAGTCGGGGCGTACGCCGCGTGGGTGCTGCGGCGAGGCCGCACGCTGTCGCGGCAGGTGCCGCCCGAGGAGCGCCGGTGGAGCTGACGCCCCGCACGTACGACGACACCGGAACCGACGGCAACGGCGGCCCGATCGCGACCCGGACCGGTCCCGGCTCCCGCCGCCCGCGTCGCCGCTGGGTGCCGTTGGTCGTGCTGGGCCTCGTCCTGGTGGCACTCGGCGTCGTTGTGTTCAAGGGGCTCTCGGACGCCACCCTCTACTTCCGCAACGCCGACGAGGCCGTGGCCCAGCGCGAGAGCCTCGGCACCAAGCGCTTCCGCCTCCAGGGGACGGTGACCGGCGACCCGACGGAGGCCGACGGCGTGGTCAGCTTCGCCGTGGCGTTCAACGGCGCGTCAGTCGACGTGCGGCATGTCGGCAGCCCACCGGAGCTGTTCCGGCCCGGCATTCCGGTCGTCCTCGAGGGCCACTGGGACGAGTCGGGCGACGCATTCGACAGCGACCGCATCATGATCAAGCACGACGCCACCTACGAGTCCGAGGACGACTACCGGCAGCGGATGCGTGAGGCCGAGCAGGGCGGGTCGGCGCTGGCCGGCGACTCGGAGGCCGGCACGCCGTGAACGCCGCCCTCGGGCAGGGGGGCGTCATCCTGGGCGTGGCCGCCTCGCTGGGCGGCGTGGCCACGCTGGCGGTGGCGCTGCGCCAGCGCCGCCTGCACCTGATCGCCGTCGGGCGGTCCTACGCGCTGCTGGCGCTGCTCGGTGCCGTGGTGGCGGTGGTGGCGATGGAGCGGGCGCTCATCACACGCGACTTCACCGTCCAGTACGTGGCCGACACCGGCAGCCACAAGACCCCGGCCCTCTACAACGTGGCCACGCTCTGGGCGGCGCTCGAGGGATCGCTGCTGCTGTGGGTCCTCGTGCTCACCGGCTACATCGCGCTGGTCGTCCACAAGTTCCGCCGGCGCCTGAACGATCCACTGGTGGGGTGGGCGCTGCTGACCATGCTGGTGGTCAGCTCGTTCTTCTTCCTCTTGCTGCTGTTCCCCGCCAACCCGTTCCACACCTTCGATCCGCCCCCCGGCTTCGACGGCCCCGGCCCCAACCCGCTGCTCCAGAACCACCCGCTGATGGCGTTCCACCCGCCGATGCTCTACCTGGGGATCGTCGGGTTCACGGTGCCGTTCGCCTTCGCGGTGGCGGCGCTGGCCACGGGCCGGGTGGGCGAGGGCTGGTTGCTGGAGACCCGCCGCTGGACCCTGTTCGCCTGGGGCTTCCTCACGGTCGGCATCGTCCTCGGCGCCTGGTGGAGCTACGAGGTCCTCAACTGGGGCGGCTACTGGGGTTGGGACCCGGTCGAGAACGCGGTGCTGCTCCCGTGGCTGACCGGCACCGCCTACCTCCACTCGGTGATGGTGCAGGAGCGCCGCGGCATGCTCCGGGTCTGGAACCTGTCGCTCCTGTGCGCCACGTTCAGCCTCACCATCCTGGCGACGTTCCTCACGCGCTCCGGTGTGATCGCGTCCGTGCACTCGTTCACCGAGAGCGACATCGGCGTGTGGCTGCTGTCGTTCTTCGGGCTGATCGTGGCGGTCACCCTGGGGCTGATCGGCTGGCGCGGCGACCGCCTCCGCGCGCCCGGCCGGATCGATTCGCCGCTGTCGCGCGAGGGCGCGTTCCTGGCCAACAACGTGCTGTTCGCGGGGTTCGCCTTCGTGGTCCTCCTCGGCACCGTCTTCCCGCTCATCGTCGAGGCGCTCAACGGCGATCAGCTGTCGGTCGGCGCCCCGTACTTCGAGCGCATGACCATGCCGATCGGGATCACCCTCCTGTTCCTCATGGCCGTGGCCCCGGTCCTGCCGTGGCGCAAGGCGTCGGGCGAGCTGCTGGCGCAACGGCTGTTCTGGCCGGCGTGGGTGGGGACGGCCGCCGTCGTCGTGGCCGTTCTGCTCGGCGCCCACGGCCTGGCGCCCCTGTTGGCGTTCGGGCTGGGCGGGTTTGCGGCGGGGTCGGCCCTGCGGCAGGTTGTCCTGGCCTCGCGCCGGCAGGGCTGGCGCGGCGTCGTCGGGCGCACCAACGGCGGCATGATCGTGCACCTCGGGGTGGTGCTGATCGCCGTGGCCCTGGCGGCTTCGAGCAGTTACGACACCGAGCGCGAGCTGACGCTCGATGTCGACGACAGCGCCACCGTCGCCGGCCACGAGATCACCTACGTGGGCCCGCGCACCGTCGAGCAGTCCAACAAGACGTCCATCCGTGCACGGGTGAGCGTCGACGGGCATGTCTACGAGCCGGCCATCAACCGCTTCGGCGAGGGCGAGACGGCAGTGGGCACGCCTGCGGTCGCCACCTCGCCGGCCCGCGACGTCTACCTGGCGCTGCTGCAGGTGCCGGACGACGACAACGCCGGCCGCATCGTCCTACGCGTCGTCGTGCAGCCACTGGTGATGTGGCTCTGGATCGGTGGGGCCGTGATGCTGGTCGGTACGGTGCTGGCCGCGTTCCCCGGCGGCCGCCGCAGCCCCATCGCCCCCGTGTCGGAGCCGCCGCGCGAGGCGACCGGAGCGCCGATCCTGGCGCAGTCGAACGGTGACGGTCAGGCCGGCAGCCCCGACGAGGAACCTGTCGAGGTGCCCACGTGACCACCCCCGTCGCGCCCGAATCGCTGCCGCCCGATCCCGGCGACGACGTCGCCGAGGCACCGCCGCGCCGGCGGACCGGCCTGATCGTTTCGGCGGTGGTGGCCGTCCTGGCCGTCGGCTTCGTCGCCGTGCTGGCCACCCGCGAGCCGGCCACCGACCGGCGGCGCGACTCGCCGCTGATCGGCAAGGTGGTGCCCCCGCTGGCGGGCGAGACCCTCGCGGGCGGCAACTTCGACATCGACGACCAACAGGGCCGCTGGGTGCTGGTGAACTTCTTCGCCACCTGGTGCGTCCCGTGCCGGATCGAGCATCCCGAGCTCGACGCCTTCGACCGCGCGCACCGCCGCGCCGGCGACGCCGTGCTCGTGAGCGTCCTGTTCGACGACGACCCGGCCAGCGCCCGCGAGTTCTTCGAGCGGAACGGTGGGGACTGGCCGGTGGTGCTCGACGGCGACGGGCTGATCGCCAGCGCCTTCGGCACCCCCAAGGTGCCGGAGAGCTACCTCGTGACCCCCAACGGCCGGGTGGCCGCCAAGTTCACCGGCGGGGTCACCAGGGACGGGCTGGACCGCGCCATCGACCAGATCGAGCAGGCGGCGGCCGATCGGGGGGCGCCATGAGCCGCAGGCGCCTGCTCGGCTGGCTGGCCATGGCCGCGGTGCTGGTGGCGGCGTTGGCGATCGGCGTCGCGGACGATGGTGGGCCCCGCACCGCCGAGGAGCGCGCCCGCAACCTGGCCGAGACCGTCGCGTGCCCGGCGTGCGACGGCCAGTCCGTGGCCGAGTCGGACGCCGCCGCGTCCCGGGGGATCCGGACGTTGATCGCCGAGCGGATCGACCAGGGCGCCACCGACGACGCCATCCGCGACGAACTGGTGGCGACGTGGGGCGAGTCGATCTTGCTCACGCCCGACAGCTCGGGAGTGGGCGGCCTGGTGTGGGTCCTGCCGGTCGCGGCCCTGGTGCTGGCGCTGGCCGGGGTGGGGTACGTGTTCTGGCGCTGGCGGGGGATGGCCGCCGTCCACGCCAGCGACGCCGACCGCGAGCTGGTGGACCGCGCGCTCGCTCCGTCAAGTTCCGCCGGCGAGGACGAGCGGTGACCGCGGTCGACGACACCCGACCCCTCGACCCCGACGCGCTGGCGGCGCTGGAGGAGCAGCGTGACTTCCTGCTGCGCTCGCTCGAGGACCTCGAGCGTGAGCACGACGCCGGCGACGTCGACGAACACGACTACGCGTCCCTCAAGGACGACTACACCGCCCGCGCCGCCCGCAGCATCCGGGCCATCGAGGCCCACCACGCGTGGGTGGCCGCCGCCCGGCCGCCGCGGCCCTGGCCCCGCACGCTGGCGGTGCTGGCGGGCGTGGTGGCGTTCGCGGTGCTGGCCGGGGTGCTGGTCGCCCGCTTCTCGGGGCGCCGCGAGGCCGGTGACGCGCTCACCGGCGACATCCGTGAGTCGACCCGAACGCAGCTCGACAACGCCCGCCTCGCACTCCAGCAGGAGCACTACGACGAGGCCATCGAGATCTACGACGCGGTGCTCGCCGATCAGCCGTCCAACATCGAGGCCATGGCCTACAAGGGACGGGCGCAGGTCGGCAACGGCGACATGGAGGGCGTCCTCACGTTGATCGACGCCGCCGACGCCGACCCCGACTATCCGGACACGCACTACTTCCTGGCGGGCGCGTTCGCCATCGCCGGTCGCTACGACTCGGCGCTGCAGGAGCTCGACCGCTTCGACGGGCTCGATCCGCCCCCCGAGCTCGCCGCCGAGGCCGACGACCTGCGCTCGCAGATCGAGGCGCTGCAGGCTGCGGCATCGACGTCGACCACCACCCCGGCTCCGGCCCCCTGACCCTTCGAGGCGCTGGGTTCCGTTGCCCGAGGATCAGGCATTGGGTTCCGGAGCCGGAACCCAATGACCTCGGGCTCCGCCGGGCGGACCCCATGGCATCTCTTGAGCCGTCAGCGGTGCGTGGGCGCGACGGCGTCGACAGGTGGGATGTAGCGGGCCTTGCTCCAGCAGCCGCCGTCACCGGTCAGCACCCAGATCGATCCCTTGGGCCACATGAACGGGTCCCTGAAGCGGGTCGTGCCGGCCTTGAGGATCCGCAGCATGTCGGGGATCACGTCGCCGTGGCTGCAGATGGCCGCAGCGGTGCGCTCCTTTCCGAGCTCCGCCGCGAGCGCCAGCGCCTGGTCGCCGTCGGCGCCCTCGAGCAGCCGGTCGTCGGCGTCGACCCGCAGGCCGAGCTGGTCCGCCAACGGCATGAGCGTCTGCATGCAGCGGACCATCGGGCTGCTGACCAGCCGCGACAGCCCGACTCCGCACAGATGATCGGCGATGCCCGTGGCCTGCTTGTGGCCGCGGCGGCTGAGCGGCCGATCGTCGTCCGGGCCGTCCCACGCGGTCTTGCTGCCAGCGTGGCCGTGGCGGATCACGTAGAGCTTCATCGCCTGCGCCTGGACATCGCCCTCATTGTGTCCGAGCGAGGGCCCGCAGGTCCGCGAGAACGGTGGGTAGCGCCGCCAGCGCGCGGTCGATGTCGGCGTCGGTGGTTGACCACCCCACCGAGAGGCGCAGGCTGTGGTGGGCGTCGACCCCCATGGCCTCGAGCACGGGAGACGGCTCCAACGCCTCCGATGAGCAGGCGCTGCCGGAGTGGGCTGCGATGCCGGCCCGATCGAGGCCCAGCAGCACCGCCTGGGGCTCGACGCCCTCGACCCCGAAGCACACGATGTGCGGCACCCTGTCGACGGGGTCGCCGTACACCGCCAGCCCGAGCGCGCCGTCCGCCACGCCGTCGAGGATCCGCTGGGTCAGCCGGCGTTGCTCGGCCCCGTCGACCGCCACGGCGCCGCTGGACAGGGCGCCACACAGCGCACCGAGACCGGCGATGGCGGCCACGTTCTCCAGTCCCGCCCGGCGGGCCCGCTCCTGATCGCCGCCGACCAGGAGGGGCGGCAACCGGAGCCCCTGGCGGACCAGCAGGGCACCCACGCCGGTCGGCCCGCCGAACTTGTGGGCGCTGATCGACATCAGGTCGGCGCCCAGTGCCCGGAAGTCGACGTCGACATGTCCCACGGCCTGGGCCGCGTCGACGTGCACCAGCACCCCCCGCTCGCGGCAGCCGGCCACCACATCGGCGACCGGCTGCACGGTGCCCACCTCGTGATTGCCCCACTGGACGTGCACCAGTGCGGTGTCGGGCCGCACGGCGGCCAACACCTCCTCGGCGGCCACCCGCCCCTGGGCGTCTACCGGCACCCGCGTGACCTCGCCGTGGCGCTCGGCAGCCAGGCGTACGGCCGAGTGCTCGACCGCCGGGACCACCTGATGCGCGCCCCGGGCGGCGGCACCCCAGCACGCGGTGGCGATGGCCTCGGTCGCCCCGCCGGTGAACACCACCTCCCGCGGGCGGGCACGGATCAGTTCGGCCACCTGGTGGCGGGCCTCCTCCACCGCCACGCGGGCGGCCAGGCCTTCGGCATGGATGCGCGCAGCGTCGCCCGCGCGATCGAGCTGCTCGACGAGCGCGGCGCGGGCCTCGGGTCGCAGCGGCGACGTCGAGGCGTGATCGAGATACACGCGCCCGAACATGCGCTGGTTATAGCGGGCGTGTCCCCCCGAACCACCGAAACTTGCTGGATGGCGTGGCGGTCGGCAGCCGCCCCGGGGGGAGGGGAAGGAAGGGCGGCTGCCTTCCGCCGTACCTAAGGAGGGTTGATTCCGCCCCTCACTCTCATCCTGTCGGCTCGCCTGCTCACGGCGTGCATGATCCGCGGAATCGACCCTCAGTTGCCCTGCACCGCGGTGATGCAGTGCTCACCGCCGGTAGGCAACGACAGCGCGGTCTCGGTTGTCAGTTGGTGGCCATACAGGGCCTCCAACATGCCTTGTACCATGCCACGATCCACCGCGCAGATCACGGGATGCTCGATCGCGACCCCTCCGAACGGGCAGTGCTCGCTGACGATGCGGAGCTCGTCGCCGTGGCGCTCGGCATGGGCGGCAAAGCCATGGGCGGTGAGCGCGTCCGCGACCGTGTGCAGTGCCGCCTGGAACGAGCGGTGCTGGTCGGAACCGGGTGACATGCTCGCCGCCATGCCCCGGCCGTAGTCGACGCCTACGTTCTCGGCCAGCTGCTCGGCCCGGACGGGCCCGAGCGCCGCCAGCGCCCGCCCGAGCAGCTCGACGAGCACGTCGTCGTGGCGTAACGGCAGGTCGAGGGCGATGTCGGGTGCCACCACCCGGTAGCGCTTCGACGGCCGGCCGGCGCCCCCGCCCGCGGGCCGTGCCACGGTTACCTCGACGTAGCCACCGGCACAGAGCTTGTCCAGGTGATGCCGGGCGACGTTGGGGTGGAGCTCGAAGCGATCGGCCACGGCGGAGGCGGTGACGCCGTCGTCGTGCTCGTGTACGAACAGGTAAATCTCGCGCCGGGTGGGATCGCCAAACGCCGAGGTGATGGCGGTAACGACCGAGGCGAAGTCGGTCGGTGACATCGTCGGCTGGTGGGGCGGCGCGGTCACGTCGATATTGTACCTATGGCCGTAGTGGTAATCCCCTGAGTGGTCGGACCGACACCGGCCGCGGAATCCGGGAGCGCACCGATGCCCGTCACCGAAGCCCAGGTCCTCGACGCCCTTCGCCCCGTCGAAGACCCTGAGCTGCACCGCAGCATTGTCGACCTCGACATGGTCCGGCGCATCGCCATCGATGGCCTGCGGGTCGACGTCACGGTGGCGCTCACCGTCGAGGGTTGTCCCCTGCGCAGCGAGATCACCCGCCGGGTCGACACTGCGGTGTCGGCGCTCGACGGCGTCGAGGTGGTCGACCTCGACTTCACGGTGATGACCGACGACGAGCGGGCGGCGCTGCGCACCAGGCTTCACGGCGACCCGGCCGCCACCGCCGGCACCCACCAGGCCCACGGCCACGCCGAGGGCCGCGAGATCCCCTTCGCCGATCCCGACAGCACGACCCGGGTGCTGCTCGTCGCGTCCGGAAAGGGTGGGGTGGGCAAGTCCTCGGTGACCGCCAACCTCTCGGTGGCGCTCGCCGCTCGTGGGCATGCCGTTGCGGTGGTCGACGCCGACGTATGGGGCTTCTCGATACCCCGCATGCTGGGGGTGCAGCACGCCCCGGTGGTCATCGACCAGATGCTCGTGCCGCCCGAGTCCCACGGCGTGCGCTGCATCTCGATGGGCTTCTTCGCCCAAGAGGACCAGCCGGTCATCTGGCGGGGACCGATGCTGCACAAGGCGCTGGAGCAGTTCCTCACCGACGTCTTCTGGGACGAGCCCGACTTCCTCGTGGTCGACCTCCCGCCCGGCACGGGCGACATCTCGATCAGCCTCGCCCAGTTCCTGCCCCGCGCCGAGGTGCTGGTGGTGACCACCCCGCAGGCCGCAGCCCAGCGGGTGGCGCAGCGGGCGGCGTTCATGGCGCAGAAGGTCAACCTCGAGGTCAAGGGCGTCATCGAGAACATGTCGTGGTTCACCGGCGACGACGGCAAGCGCTACGAGCTGTTCGGCGCCGGCGGCGGCGAGGAGCTGGCGACCCGCCTGGGCGTGCCGCTCATCGCTCAGGTGCCGCTGGTGCCCGAGCTCCGTGCCGGCGCGGACGCGGGCTTGCCCATCGTGGCCTCCGACCCCGACGGGGAGGCCGGACGCGTCTTCGCCCGCATCGCCGAGACCATCGACGTCGAGCTAGCGCCCCGACGGATCTACCGCTCCGAGCTGCGCATCGGCTGACCCACCCCCGCAACTTGCGGCGCTCGAGGACGCCATGGCCGCCCCGACCGCCGCAAGTTCGAAGAGTTCGACCCGTCAGACCGGGAGCGTCTCCTCGAGGAACGCCACGACCGCGTCGTTGAACACGTCGTTGCGGTCGCCCGCCACCATATGACCGGCACCGGCGACGTCGACGAACCGGGCGTGGGGGACCAGGGCCTGCAAGTTGCGGGCGCCGGCCTCGGACAGGACGTCGCTCTGGCGTCCCCGGACGAGTAGGACCGGCAGGGTGAGCGTCTGGGCAGCACGCTCGAGGCGGTCCTCGTTGCGGATCGAGCGGGGCTCGTCGATGCGCCCCGGCGTCATGAACCGGGGATCCCAATGCCAGTACCAGCGGCCGTCCTCACGCTGGCGGACGTTCTTACGCAGGCCCGACAGGTCCGACGGGCGTGGCCGGTGGGGGTTGTACGCGGCCACCGCGTCGGCGACGTCCTCGAGGCTGGCGAAGCCGTCCAGGTGGCCCAGCATGAAGGCGCCGATGCGGGCCACGCCCTCGGGCTCGAGGCGGGGCGCGACGTCGACCAGCACGAGCGCGCTGGCCACGGGTGGGTCGGTGGCCTGGTCGTCCTCGGCGATGGCGATCAGTGAGCTGATCCCGCCGAGCGAGGCGCCTACGAGCGCCGGGGGACGGTGGCCGATCGCCCGAGCCACGTCGCGCACGTCGGCCGCGAAGGCGTCGAGGCTGTAGTCGCCATCCGGCGCCCAGTCGCTGTCGCCGTGGCCGCGCAGGTCGACCGTGGTGGCACGCCATCCCTTGTTCCCGAGCAGCCGGGCGGTGCCGTCCCACGAGTGTCGGGTCTGCCCGCCGCCGGGGAACAGCAGCACGGGCGGGCCGTCGTCGGGCCCGTAGGCGTCCGCGGCCAGCTCCAGTCCGTGGCCGCGCAGGCGCAGGGGGGCGTCCATCGGGCCAGTCTGCCCGACACCCGCTCCCGCCCGCGCTGCCCGGTCAGCCGGTGGCCGCCACCTCGGGCGGGCGCAGGGCGGGCACGGCGTGGGGCTTGCGGCGCTCGATGATCTCGTCGACCAGCCCGTAGTCCACGGCGTCCTGGCCTCGCAGGATGAAGTCGCGGTCGATGTCGGCCTGGATGCGGTCGCGGGGCTTGCCGGTGCGCTCGGTGAGCACGTCGATCATGCGCTCCCGCATGGTCACCATCTCCCGGACGGCGATCTCCATGTCGACCGATTGACCCTGCGCGCCACCGTGCGGCTGGTGGATCAGGATGCGGGCGTTGGGCAGCGCCGAGCGGTGGCCGGCCTCACCCGCCGCCAGCAGCACGGCCGCGGCCGACGCGGCCTGTCCCACGCACACGGTGTGGATGGGCGGACCGAGGAACTGCATGGCGTCGTAGACCGCGAACAGCGCGGTCATGTCGCCTCCTGGCGAGTTGATGTACAGGTTGACCGGGCGGTCCATGTCCTCGCCCTCGAGGTGCAGCAGCTGGGCGATGATGAGGTTGGCAACCGTCTCGTCGAGCTCGCCGCCCAGGAACACGATGCGGTCCTTGAGCAGGCGGGAGTAGATGTCGTAGGCGCGTTCGCCACGATCGCTGGTCTCGATGACGGTGGGGATGAGCATGGCCGGGGCCTCCGAGAGCACAGGTGCAACCGTACGGTTGCGTATTTCACGGTAGAGCCGCAGACGCGAATTCGCAACTGTAGAGTTGCGGTATGAGCGACGAGAACCTCGATCCTTCGACCGTTACGGACCCGGCCGGGCGCGTGACCCGGTCCGTCGAGGTCGAGGCGGACACCGGCGAGGTGTGGTCCACCCTCAGCGACCCCGAGTTGCGGGCCCTGTGGCTCGACGACGACGACGCCCGATCGCGTGAGCTCCGGATCGACGAGGTCGATGACGGCCGGCGCCTGCTATGGACGTGGTGGCGTCCGGACGACGAGCCCGGCGCGTCCACGGTCGAGATCGTGCTGGCGCCGACGGCGGGCGGCACCAGGGTCACCGTCACCGAGACGCTGGCATCCGCCCGCGTCGACCGGGCAAAGGCCCCGGTTCGTTCGGGCCCGGCCACCCTACGAGGCGGCGATCGTTGGGCCGCCCGGCTGCTCGGGCTCGAGCTGCTGTTCGTGGCGGCCGGGGTGCTCGTCCGCTGACCTCACCGCCCGACGCCGTTATGGCCCACGAGCCGAGCGACGCAGTGTTCGCGGCGCTGGCCGACCCCACCCGGCGGTCGATCCTGCGCGCCGTCGCCGAGCGCGGCCCGGTGACCGCCACGGCGTTGTCGGACGAGCTGCCGATCAGCCGCCAGGCGGTGGCCAAGCACCTGGGGCTGCTGCGGCACGCCGGCCTGGTGCTGGCGGATCGCGCCGGTCGGGAGACGCGGTTCGTCGCCGTGGGCGCGCCGCTCGAGGACCTGGCGGCCTGGGCCGCACAGGCCGGCCGGCGCTGGGACGATCGCCTGGCCCGCCTCCGCGATCGGCTGCCCGACCGGCACGCGGGGCCGCCGCGCGGCTCTGCGGCCGGTCGACAACCACGCGGCCGTTAGGAGGCGTAGCCTCCGGGGGATGCGCGACGTCCCGGGTCCCGCCCGGGTTCAGCCCGACCACAGCGGGGGAACACCGATCGGCCGGCGGGTGGTGCTCGGCATGCTGGGCCTTGGCGCGCTGGGCATCGCCTTTGGCGACGCGGCACAGGCGCGCATCGAACGGGTGCTGCGGCCGCTCACGCAGAACGATCCGACGGGGCTGACCTCCTTCGTTCCCACCGCAGGGAGGTTTCGCATCTACTCGGTCGTCGGTCACCTGCCCAAGCGCAGCGACGGCGAGTACCGTCTCACGCTCGACGGCCTGGTCGACCGGCCGCTCGAGTTGAGCCTCGACGACCTGCGCAGCCGTCCGCAGACCGACCTCGTGCGCGACTTCCAGTGCGTCACCGGCTGGCGGGTGGCCGACGTGCCGTGGCGCGGGATCAAGGTCTCCAAGCTGTTGGACGAAGCGGGCGTGCAGCCCTCTGCGACCCATCTACGCATCACGTCGTTCGACGGCGCCTACACCGAGAGCCTCACCATCGACCAGGCCCGCCGCGACGACGTCCTCGTGGCCCACGAGATGCAGGGCGGGCCGGTCAGCCGCGAGCACGGTGGCCCGGTTCGTCTCTACGTGGCCCCCATGTACGGGTACAAGTCCCTCAAGTGGCTGGAGCGGATCGAGGTCGTCAACGAGCTCGACCCCGGCTACTGGGAAGAGCGGGGCTACGACGTGGACGCGTGGATCGGGAAGTCGAACGGCCGCGATGACGAGCCGGTCTAGGCACATGCAGCTCGGCGCCACCGACGACGAGCTGCTCGACCGATTCACTCCCGCCGAGCGGGCGCTGCACTGGGCCACCGGGTTGGCCGTGCTCACCTGCGCGATCACCGGTCTCGTCCTCTATGTGGGCTCGCTCAGCAGCCTGGTCGGCAGGCGCAACCTGGTGAAGGACGTGCACGTCATCGCCGGCATCAGCATGCCGGTTCCCCTCATCGTCGCCTACCTCGGTCGCTGGCGCGACGCCGTGCGCGCCGACGTCCGCCGGTTGTCTCGCTGGACCCAGGCCGACCGTCGCTGGCTGTGGACTCGGGGCTTCGAAGGCGGCGAGCGGGTGGGCAAGTTCAACGCCGGGCAGAAGACGAACGCGGCGTTCATCGCCGGGATGATCCCGGTCATGCTCGCATCGGGTTCGATCATGCGCTGGTTCGAGCCCTTCCCCCTGGACTGGCGCACTGGCGCCACCTTCGTCCATGACTGGACCGCGATCGCCACGTGGATCATCGTGGTCGGGCACATCGGCTTCGCCGTGGCCGACAGGATCTCGCTCCGGGGAATGATTACCGGACGGGTGACACGGCACTGGGCCGAGGACCGCCACCCCGAGTGGGCGAAAGAGATGGCCCCGGTCGCTGACCCGTCAAGCGACGGCGCCGGTGAGCGGCGCGCGCGACGGTCGCCGTGGTTGGTGACTCGCCCCCCTGAGCCCGATGAGTACGGGTCGGGTCCCGGGTGGGATACCGGTCCAGCGGAACCACGCCGCGAGCCGCGGCAGTGGCGGGGCTGAGAAGTCCCCCGACGTCGCTCGACCGGCAACCGTCCCCGTACGATGACGGCCGCTCGATCCAGGAGGAATCACGTGGACGTCCGCATCGGGGTGAAAAGCTCGTCGAAGGAGCTCGAGGTGATCCTGGCCGACGACACCGACGGGGACGCTGTGCGCGAGCACATCGACGCCGCGTTCAAGGACGGCGGCACCCTGTGGCTCACCGACCGCCGGGGCCGCCAGTTCGGCGTGCCCGTCGACAAGGTCGCCTACGTCGAGATCGGCAGCTCCGAGGTGGGGCGCCGGATCGGGTTCGGTGGTTAGTGGTCGGTCCCGTGACCCCCGTGCGTTAGGTGCCCCCGCCGGTCCCGCCCACCGACCTGCTCGACCGCCGGCTGCTGTTCGTGACCGGCAAGGGCGGTGTCGGCAAGACGTCGATCGCCGCGGCCCTCGGGTCGCTGGCGGCGTCGCAGGGACGACGCACGCTGCTGTGCGAGGTCGACGCCAAGGGCGACCTCGCCGGCGCCTTTGAGACCGCCCCCACCGAGTTCCGGGAGCGCGAAGTCGCGTCCGGTCTCTGGGCGATGACCATGGACACCGACGCCTCGCTCAAGGAGTACCTCCGGCTCCAGCTCAAGCTTCCCCTCCTCGCGCGGCTCGGGCCGCTCGCCCGCACGTTCGACTTCGTGGCCAACGCCGCGCCGGGGGTCAAGGAGATCCTGACCGTCGGCAAGCTCTGCCACGAGGTGCGGGAACGCCACTACGACCTGGTGGTGGCGGATGCGCCGGCATCGGGCCACATCGTGGGCCAGCTGGCTGCCCCCGAGGCCATCAACGACCTGGTGAAGGTGGGGCTCGTGCGCGATCAGACCGGGTGGATGCTCGACATCCTCGGCGACGCACCCACGACCGGTGTGGTCGTGGTGGCCACGCCCGAGGAGATGCCGGTGAACGAGACGCTGGAGCTCGCAGGCCGGCTGCGGGAGGAGACCGTGGTCGATCTGGCCGCGGTGGTCGTGAACCGGGTGCTCCCCGAGCTGTTCACGCGGGGCGAGGAGAAGATCTTCCGGGAGCTGCGCCATCCCGACCGCACCGAAGCACTGGCGGCGGCCGTCGGGGTGCCCGGGCCAGGGCGCGGACCGGTGGAGCCGCTGCTCGACGGCGCCGAGCTGGCGGTGAAGCTCCGCAGGACGAGGGCCGAGCACCTCGGCGCGCTACGCGAGGGCCTGCCGCCGGCCACGCAGCTGCTGTACGTGCCCGAGCTGTTCCAGCGCAGCCATGGCGTCCGGGCCACGCGCCAGATCGCCGAGGCCCTGGGCGCGGAGCTGGGTTACTGATGGCCCGTCGGTCGGCGCCCCGGGCGCCCCAGGGGACGTCGTCGTTGGAGCCGCTGCTGGCCGCCAAGGAGATCGTGATCTGCTGTGGATCGGGTGGCGTGGGCAAGACCACGACGGCGGCGGCGGCCGCGGCCATGGCCGCGGCCCACCACGGCGGAAAGGTGCTGGTGATCACCGTGGACCCGGCGCGGCGGCTGGCCAACGCCCTCGGGCTGGAGCGATTCGGCAACGTGGAGACGCAGATACCACCCGAGCACTTCGCCGCCGCCGGTGTCGCCGAGCCCCGCGGGGAGCTCTGGGCGGCGATGCTCGACACCAAGCAGTCGTGGGACGAGCTGGTGCGCGCCCACGCCCCCGACGCCGCCACCCGCGACGCCATCCTCGCCAACCCGCTCTATGCCAACATCACGAGCCGGTTCGTGCAGAGCCACGACTACATCGCGATGGAGCGGCTGTACGAGATCCACGCCTCGGGTCGCTACGACCTGATCCTCGTGGACACGCCTCCGACGCGCAACGCCATCGACTTCCTGGAAGCGCCCGAACGGATGGCCGACTTCTTCTCCAGCCGCCTGCTGCGGTGGCTCACGGTGCCGGCCCGGAGCCGGGTGTTCACGATGGCGTCGAAGCCCTTCTACACGGTGGCCGACCGCATCCTCGGTTCCCAGTTCCTGCAGGACATCGCCGAGTTCTTCCTGCTGTTCCAGACCATGTACGACGGCTTCGTCGAGCGTGCCCGGGCCGTGACGCGCACCCTGTCCGACAAGCGCACCACGTTCGTGGTGGTGTCGACGCTCGAGCCGTCGCCGGTCAGGGAGACGGAGTTCTTCATCGACGCGCTGTCGGATCGCAAGCTGCACCTCGGCGCCGTGGTGCTCAACAAGGTGCTCCCCGACTGGTTCCGCGACCGTGACGCCAGCGCAGTCGCGCAGCGCATGTCCACCGATCCGGCGGGTCTGGCCAAGGCCGTGACCGAGGCCCGCGGGGGTGCGGGCATCGGTGCTCCCGACCAGGTGGCGCGGGTCCTGGCCGAGGTGGGCGAGAGCTTCCTCAACTTCCAGGTCGTCGCCACCCGGGAGGGCGAGCAACGCGCCGAGCTGGCGGCGGTGGCCGATGTGGTGGCCACGATCCCCTATGCCGACCACGACATCACCGATCTCGCGGGGCTGCTCGAGCTGGGCTCCTGGCTCTGGCGATAGCGCGTGGGCCCCCGACGCCATCCATGGAACCGTCGGTTCGAGTGGCACGATCACACAGGCCCGTTCCGCACGCTCGATGGCGGGCAGGTCCGGCACTACGACCGCCACGGCTATGTCGTCGTTCCCGACCTGGTGCCGCCCGACCTCCTCGCCGAGGTCACTGCGGCCATCGACCCGTTCGACAGCAAGACGGAGGCGTTCCTCCGCTCGGTGGAGGGTGAGCGCCTCTCGATCGCCGAGGCCGGTGCCATCACGTTCAGCGTGCACCTTGCCGCCCGGTCGGCCGTGCTCCGGCGGCTCGTCACCGACGCAGCGCTGACGGGAATCACCGCCGATCTGGTGGGGCCGGACGTCCGCCTCTACTGGGACCAGGCCGTGTACAAGAAGCCCGAGAAGCCCCGTCGCTTCCCCTGGCATCAGGACAACGGCTACGCGTACGTGGAGCCCCAGCAGTACCTGACGATCTGGCTGGCCCTCACCGACGCCACCACCGAGAACGGCTGCCCCCAGGTCGTGCCCGGGCTCCACCGGCACGGGACCCTCGAGCACCACTACGTCGAACCGCTGGGCTGGGAGTGCCTCGATGATCCGCCCGGCAGCGTCGCGGCGCCCGTGGCCGCCGGCGGCGCGGTGGTGTTCTCGTCGCTGACACCGCACCTCACCGGGCCCAACGTCACCGCCGAGGTCCGCAAGGCGTACATCGTGCAGTACGCCCCCGCCGGCGCCGAGCGGCTCGAGGGCGATCCGGCCGCGGGCCCGCCGACCGCCCGCGTCGCCTGCGATGCGCCGGACCGGCAGTTCCCCGTCGTGGTGGGAGGTCGCCTGGTCGGATAGCGGCAAGCCACGGGGTGACAGGCGTTGGCGCGGTCCGCTGCCAGAATCATCGGCAGATGGCCACCCTCGCGGAGCTCGCCCGGTTCTTCACCCGCCTCGAGGCGGGTGCGGTCGCGCACCTCCAACGCCTCGTGGCGAGCTGGGGCCTCCTGGCCGACTTCTGCTTCGCCGACTTGCTGCTGTTCGGCGTGGTGGGCGAGCCGCGCGAGGGCGGCACCAATCGGTTCGTCGTGCTCGGCCAGGTACGCCCCACCACGTCCCAGACCGTGTACCGGGCCGACTGGGTGGGCACCGTCCTCGAGGAGGAGGACAGGCCGCTGGTCGCCCGTGCCTACCGCCTGGGCGAGATCATCGAGGGCGAGACGGTGATCTCCCCGCTCAAGGAACGGGTGCGGGTGCTGTGCATCCCCATCCGCTATCAGGGACGCGTGGTGGGTGTGCTCACGCGGGAGTCGGCACCCTCGTTCGGCCGCCAGCCCGGCGAGCTGGAGCGGACCTACGTCGACGTGTTCAACCGCTTCGCCCGCATGATCGCCAGCGGCGACTTCCCCTTCGACGGCGACGACGCCGAGAGCGAAGAGGCGCCCCGGGTCGGCGATGGCGCCATCGTCCTCGACTCGTCCGGACGGGTCGAGTACACGTCGCCCAACGCGGTGTCCACCCTGCACCGGCTCGGCGTCCACGCCAACGCCGAGGGCCTGCGGTTCTCGGAGCTGGGGCTCGAGGAGACGGTGGTGCGAACTTCATTCGACACCGGAACGCCGGCCACCGAGGAGCTGTCCCGCGGCGTCGACATCACCGTGTTGATCCGGGGCATCCCGTTGCTGGACCAGGGCGCGGTCACCGGCGCCGTAGTGCTGCTGCGGGACATCTCCGAGCTCCGGCGGCGCGACCTGCTGCTGCTGTCGAAGGACGCCACCATCCGGGAGATCCACCACCGGGTGAAGAACAACCTCCAGACCATCTCGTCACTGCTGCGGCTGCAGGGGCGACGGCTGGCGCGCGGCGAGGCCAAGACCGCCATCGAGGAGTCGGTCCGGCGCATCCGCTCGATCGCGCTGGTGCACGAGATCCTGTCACGGGAGGCGGGCGACGACGTGCCGTTCGTCGACATCGTGAAGCCGGTCGTGGGGATGGTCGCCGACAGCATGATCTCGCCGGAGCATCCCATCCGCTTCGACGTCGATGGCGACGGGGGCATCCTCCCGGCCGGCGTCGCCACGCCGTTGGCGGTGGTGCTCAACGAGTTGCTGCAGAACGCCGTGGACCACGCCTATCCGCAGGAGCTCGACCTCAGCGGCACGCCCGGCCAGGTGCGGGTGGAGATCGCGCGGGACGGGCGCATGCTGCGGCTACGGGTTGCCGACGACGGCGTCGGCCTGCCCCCGGGATTCCAGCTCGACCAGTCCACGGGCCTGGGCCTGTCGATCGTGCGCACGCTGGTGACCGGCGACCTCGCGGGCGAGATCTCGATCGCCCCCGGCAGAGGCGACGGCGACCGGCCCGGGACCGAGGTGGCGCTCAGCGTCGCAGTCGATGCGGCGCGCGACGACGACCTCGATCACACGCGACCGTTGTCGCTGTGATCTATCCGATGGCCGGTCACCCCCAGCTCCGGCCGCCCCAGCAACCCCAGCAGGACGTGCGAACTACGAGAGATCAGGATGCGGCGCGACGCTGGCGGGCCACCCACTGGCGGCGCAGCGCACGGCGCTCCTCTTCGGAGGTGCCCCCCCAGATACCGCTGTCCTGGTTGGTGGCCAGCGCATACTCGAGGCACTCCCGCTGGACCTCGCACTGCCGGCACACGGACTTGGCGGTCTCGATCTGCTCGATCGCGGGTCCGGTGGTGCCGACCGGGAAGAAGAGGTCGGGATCGGTGTCACGGCAGGCGCTGTACTCGCGCCAGTCGTCGTTCTCATTGGACAGGTTGATGCTGCGGCTCTGCGTCAGGGCCACGGGACCTCCACGGCGGATTGGGTCACCGAGATTGTGATTCGATTCACATGCCACCGCGAATGCCCAACGAGCTGCGTGCGGCTGCGACGGCGCAACGATACTGGGAGTTGACTTGCTCGGCAAGGACTTTTTTCCACCGCGAAAGATGGTTTCGTGACGTTGGTGATCGGGCACAAGGGGGCCGCCGGGTTGGCGCCCGAGAACTCCCTGGCGGCGTTCAGGGTGGCTCGGGAGGTCGGGGCCGACGGCGTCGAGCTCGACGTGCGCCGGCTCGCCGACGGTGTCCTGGCGGTCCATCACGATCCGACACTGGACGACGGCCGGAGGCTCCTCGACCTTGCGGTCGGCGACCTGCCCGACGGGATCGCCACGCTGCCGCCGGTCCTCGACGCCTGCGACGGACTGGCGCTCGTCAACGTCGAGATCAAGAACTGGCCGCTCGACACCGACTTCGACGAGTCGCTGGGAATCGTCGACACCGTCGTCGAGGCGCTGGCGGCTCGCCCGGCGGCAGAGCGCGAGCAGTACGTCGTGTCCTGTTTCCACCTGCCCACGGTCGACCGCGTGCGGGAGCTGGCCCCGGACTTGGTCACCGCCTGGCTGGTCGGCGTCGTCGGGCCCGACGACGGTGCCCAGGTCATCGCCGAGGCCGTCGACCACGGTCACCGGGCGTTCCATCCCCATCACGCCCTCGTGACGCCGGCGCTGGTGGAGCGGGCCCACGACGAGGAGCTGGCGGTCAACGCCTGGACGTGCAACGAGCCCGACCGCATCCGCTGGCTGGCGGGGGAGGCTGGCGTCGACGGCATCGTCACCGACGTCCCCGACGTGGCCCTAGCGGCGCTCGGCCGGCGGCCACCCTGACGCCAACCCGCGGTGGTCGGGGAGGCCATGGCACCCGCAACCGCCGCACGTCAGGGCAGGACCAGGTCCAGCACCTCGGGCTCGTGGCGGAAGTCGAGCTGCTCGGTGTCACCCAAGTGGTCGCCGTCGACCTGGTAGGGGACCGGCCCGTACGCCCGCACGCTCAGCGCCGCCAGGTCGGTGCGGTGGTCGACCCAGCGGCTGCGCCGCAGGACCGAGCCACTGCCCAGCGCGGAGGCGATGATGCGCATGGTCCTGGCGAACGCCATCGTGCGCAGCGTGACCGACGCGAGACCCCGGTCGAGGGTGGCCTCGGGCGCCAGGTTCAGCGGCCGGTTGCCCAGGTACGTGTAGGGGTTGGTGTTGAGGACGATGGTCAGGTACGCATCGTCGATCACCGTGCCGTCGGCGTGGTGCACCGCGAACCGGGGCCGGCTGCGGTCGTAGTGACGGATCCACGTGTCGAAGCCGGCGAACACGAACAGCGGGTGGCCGGCGTAGCGCTTGAGCCCCTCGCGGCGCTCGACCTGCTCCACCACCGCGGCGTCGAAGCCCACGCCGGTGTGGAACAGGAAGTAGCGGCCGTTCACCGACCCTAGGCCCACCCGGCGGATGGAGCGCCGGGCCAGCGCGTCGAGCAACACACCCGTCGCCTCGATCGGGTCGTTGGGCAGGCCGATCGTGCGGGCGAACACGTTGGTCGACCCGCCTGGCAGGGGCGCCAGTGCGCAGGCGGTGCGGGCCAGCCCGTTGGCGGCCTCGTTGAGCGTGCCGTCCCCGCCCAGCACCACGACGACGTCGATGCCGTTGGCGGCCGCGCCCTGCGCCAGACGGGCGGCGTGGCCGCGGCGACTCGTCTCCGCCAGGGTGACGTCGTGGTCGGCCGCGAGGGCCTTCTGGATGACCACGCGGCTGCGCGGCGTCACTGACGACGCCGATTCGTTGACCAGCAGGAGCAGCTTCACAACGGCCGGGAAACTACCCGGATAGGGGCCGGGGGCGATTTGGTCGCCCCGCGAAACGGCGGGCAGCATGGCTGGCCATGGACGTGGTCGTGTGCGTGAAGCAGATCCCCGACCCCACCGAGCCCGGGAAGCTCGAGGCCGACAACACGCTCGACCGCAGCGGCAAGCTGATCCTCGACGAGTCAGACAGCTACGGCGTCGAGATGGGACTCCAGCTGGCCGATGCGTCGGGTGGCGGCGAGGTCACGCTGGTCTCGATGGCTCCCAATAGCGAGACCTCGGGGCTGCGGACCGCGCTGGCCATGGGTGCCGCCAAGGCGATTCTGGTCTCCGACGAGGCGCTGTCCGGCGCGGGCGCGCTCGACACCGCCAAGGTCCTGGCGAAGGCAATCGAGCGGGCCGAGGCCGACCTGGTCCTGACGGCCACCGAGTCGACCGACGGCTACACCGGCACGATCCCGGAGCAGGTGGCCGCTCTGCTCGGGCGGCCGTCGGTCACGTTCGCCAAGCACGTCGAGGTGGCCGACGGCACGGTGAAGGTCCAGCGCCAGACCGAGCTCGGCTACGACGAAGTGGAGGCCCCCCTGCCGGCGGTCGTGTCGGTGACGGCCGGCGTCGTGGAGCCCCGCTACCCGAGCTTCAAGGGGATCATGGCCGCCAAGTCCAAGCCGGTCGATCAGCTGACGCTCGCCGACCTGGGCATCGACCCGGCCACCGTGGGCTCGGCCGGCGCCGGCCAGGAGATCGTGGCCGTGGACGAGGCCCCGGCCCGCGAGGCCGGGGAGATCGTGGAGGACGACGGCGAGGGCCACGCCAAGATCGTCGCCTTCCTCGAGAGCCTCAAGGTCATCTAGTGGGCGAGGGGCCAATTGGCCGTCGGCCGCACCGGGCACGGACACGTGGGAGACGATTGACGTAATGGCTCTGAACCGCATCTGGGTCCTCGCGGAGGCCGCGGGCGGCAAGGTCGCCCCCATCACGCTCGAGATGCTCACGAAGGCCCGCGAGCTGGGCGACACCGTCGAGGCGGTGTACGGCGGCGGCGACGCCGATGCGATCGCCGAGACCCTCGGCGCCTACGGCGCCACCAAGGTGTACGCCACCGGCGACCTGGGCGGCAGCCTGCCCGGCGAGCCGGTTGCCTCGGCCATCGCCAAGCAGGCGGCCGACGGCAACGCCCCCGACCTCATCATGATCGGCACGACCTACGACGGCCGGGACGTCGCCGGCCGCCTGTCGGTCGCGCTCGACAAGCCGGTGCTCACCAACAACGTCGAGATCGCAGTCGACGGCGACGCCGTGGTCGTGACGACGCCGGTGTTCGGCGGCACCAAGCTGGTGCGCACCCGCTTCACGGCCGGCGCGCCCTACATCGCGCTGTTCCGGCCCAAGTCGTTCGCGGCGGAGTCGTCGGGGGGCGGAGCGGCTGACGTGGCCACCGTCGAGGTCACCGAGCCCGGCACGGCCAAGGTGCAGAACCGCCATGTCGAGGAGGCGACGGGCCCCAAGCTCGACGAAGCCGAGATCGTCGTGTCCGGTGGGCGAGGCCTGGGCGAGGCCGGCAAGTACGAGATGATCGAGCAGCTGGCCAAGGCGCTCAAGGCGGCGCCGGGGGCGTCACGCGCCATCGTCGACGCGGGCTGGGTCCCGTACAGCTACCAGGTGGGCCAGACGGGCAAGGTCGTGAAGCCGACGGTCTACATCGCCGCCGGCATCTCGGGCGCCACCCAACACCTAGTGGGGATGAAGGGCTCGAAGAACATCATCGCCATCAACAAGGACCCCGAGGCCCCGATCTTCTCGGTCGCGGACCTCGGCATCGTCGGCGACGTCCACAAGGTCCTCCCCAAGCTCCTCGAGGCCCTACAAGCGCGCTGACCGGTTGCGCCAGGGGCGGGGGGTGCGGGGGGCAGAGGCTTCTGCCGGAGCCCCCCGCCGTCGCTCGATCCGGCTCCGCCGGTCGAGCGACCGGCAAGCGACGCCGCCGACAGGCGGCGGCCAAAGACTCGTTTCGCAACCTCCGGTTGCGAAACGAAATCACCCGAATGTGTCGCACTGGGAGCTCTCCCCGGACTCGAAGCCGCGGTCGAACCACTGCTGGCGCTCGGCGGACGAGCCGTGGGTCCAGGTCTCGGGGTCGACCGTCATGCCGGCCTGCTCCTGGATGCGGTCGTCGCCCACCGCCTCGGCCGCCGCCAGGCCCTCCTCGATGTCGCCCGGCTCGAGGTCGCCGCGGGCGTAGACCGAGTGCGCCCAGACGCCGGCGAGGCAGTCGGCCTGGAGCTCCAGCTGCACCGACCACTGGTTTGCCTCGGCCTGCGAGTTGGCCGCCTGCTGGCGCTGGCGCACCTCCTCGCTGATGCCCGTCAGGTTCTGCACGTGGTGGCCGATCTCGTGAGCGATCACGTAGGCCTGCGCGAAGTCGCCGGGCGCGCCGAACCGGTCGCTCAGCTCGCGGAAGAAGTCGAGGTCGATGTACACCTCGGCGTCGGCCGGGCAATAGAAGGGCCCCACGGCCGACGTCGCGGGACCGCAGCCGGTGTTCACCTGGCCCGTGAACATGTTCAGCCGGGCGTACTGGTACTGGCGCCCGGCCCGCTGGAACTCCGTCGCCCACACCGCCTGCGTGTCCTCCGTCAGGAACTCGACGAAGTCGGCCTCCTCCGACTGGGCCTCGTTTGCCACCTCGTTCGACGACGATCCCTCCGGCACCGCCCCGGGGAGCTGGTCGATCATGCTGCCGAGCCCGCCGCCGCCCCCGCTGAGGACGGCGATGAGGAGGACGATGATCCCGACCAGCCCACCGCCGGCCGCCAGCGGCACGCCCATGCCACGCCCGATGCCGCCCGCACCCCGCAGGTCGTCGACGTGCTCGCTCTTGGTCCGGCGCCACTTCATGGCTAAGGCGTACCCCGCCGGTGGGCCCGGCGCCACCGGCACCGAACGCGTTCTAGCCTGACGGGCCATGTGCGCCGCCGCCACGAGCCGAGCCACGACCCGCATGAGCGCCCGAGCGCGCTGGACCAACTGGGGGCGCAACCAGGTGTGCGCGCCCGCGGAGATCCGGCAGCCCACGACCGAGGCCGAGCTGGTGGACCTGGCGAAGCAGGCGGCGGCAAACGGGCAGCGGGTCAAGGCCGTCGGTGCGGGTCATTCCTTCACCTCGATCGCGTGCACCGACGGCGTCCTTGTCGACCTCGGGGGCTACGGCCGCGTGCTCGAGCACGACGCCGCCACCGGTCGCGTGACCGTCGAGGCGGGGATCGCCCTCCACCGACTGTCCGATGAGCTAGACGCCCGGGGCCTCGCCCTCGAGAACATGGGTGACATCGACCAGCAGTCCGTTTCCGGCGCCACGCAGACCGCCACGCACGGGACGGGCCTGCGGTTCCGGAACCTGTCGTCGCAGATCGTCGGCATGCGCCTGGTCACCGCCGACGGCTCGGTTCTCGCATGCACCGAATCCGAGAACGCCGACGTGCTCGACGCCGCCCGCGTGGGCCTCGGGGCGCTGGGCCTGGTGTCCACCGTGACGCTGCAGTGCGTCCCGGCGTTTCGCCTACACGCCGTGGAGGAACCGGCGCCCCTGGAGGACGTGCTGGCCGACCTCGACGAGCTCGTGTCCGCCAACGATCACTACGAGTTCTACTGGGTGCCGCACACGCGCTGGGCGCTGACCAAGCGGAATCAGCGCACCGACGAGCCCGCACGGCCCCGCCCACGTGGGCGCGAGTGGATCGACGACATGGCGCTCAACAACTACGCCTTCGGCGTGCTGTGCCGGGTGGGTCGCTGGCGGCCGTCGCTCATCCCCCGTCTGGCGAAGATCATCCCCAACACCGGTCGCCTCGACTACGTGGACCGGTCCGACCGGGTCTTCACCAGTCCCCGCAAGGTGCGGTTCTGGGAGATGGAGTACGGCATCCCCCGCGAGGCGCTGCCCGAGGCGCTGAACCGCGTCCGCCGGCTGGTGGACGAGATGGGCATGCAGATCAGCTTCCCGGTCGAGGTGCGGGTGGTGGCGGCCGACGACATCCCGCTGTCGACAGCGCACGGCCGCGAGACCGGCTACATCGCCGTGCATGTCTACCGGGGCACGCCGTACGACACGTACTTCACCGGTGTGGAACGGATCATGGACAGCTACGGCGGCCGGCCCCACTGGGGCAAGCTGCACTTCCAGCGGGCCGAGACCCTCGCCCCCCGCTATCCCCGGTGGGACGACTTCCAGCGCGTCCGGGCCCGGCTCGACCCCGAGGGCCGCTTCGCGAATCCGTATCTCGACCGGGTGCTCGGCCCGCCGGGCCGGCAGGGGAGCGGCTGAGCAGGACGATCCGCACCTGGGCGGCGGCTGGGAGGCGGCTGGGAGGCGACCCGAAATTCCCTCCGAACCCTTGACCTGGGTGACGCCGTAAGGCACCGTGCCCGGGCGGGCCTAGCGGCAGCGGGGAGGCGAAGGTGACGGTCGACGGGTCCCGTCGTGGCGAGAACGCCATGGTCGTGGTGGCCGTCGCGCTGACCGCCATAGCCACCCTGGTTCTCCTGGTGACGGCCGCCGGCGACGGCCGGATCGCCGACGCACCGCTCGACCTCGGCTGGTTGTGGCTGTTCGTGGCCTTCGGGGCGTGCGAAGTGTTCGCCCTGCGGGTCGAGCGCCGCCAGGGCGAGCAGTACGGCTTCACCGCCGCGCAGGTTCCGCTGGCCGCGGGGCTCATCTACGCCGAGCCCACCACGCTCGTGCTTGCCAGGTTGCTGGCCGTGGCGATCGTGCTCCTGGTCCTGCGCCAGCGGCGGCCCGCCGAGGCGGCGTACGAGCTCGGCGCGCAGCTCGCGCAGACCGTGGGGGCGATCGTCGTGGTCCGCGGCGTGCTGGGCGGCGCCGAGCTGGTGAGCACCCGGGGTGCCGTGGCGTTGGCGCTGGCACTGTTGACGTCGTACGTGGTGGCGCTGGTGGCCCTGGCGGCGCTGATCGCCACCGTGACGCGGAGCCTCCCGGGGTGGCGGGGGATGCTCGTGCTGGCGAAGAGCGACCTGCCGGCCGGCGTCCTCAATGCGGCCATCGGTATCGGCCTGGCGCTCGCCCTGTGGGACCACACGTCGGTCGAGCTGCTGCTCATCGCCATCGTGCTGGCGTGCATCACGTCCAACCGCGTGTACTCCCGGCTCTACGAGCGGCGACGCGGGCTCGAGGCGCTGCACGAGTTCACCAAGACGGTGGTGCGGTCGATCGACATGGCCCAGATCGCGTCCTCCGTCCTCGGCGGCGCCCGCTCCCTTCTCAACGCCGACGACGCCGTGCTGCTGATCGAGACCGTGGCCCCGGGCGATCCGGGCCGGCGGTTCACGCTGGGTGCCGGCGGCCGCGGCGAGGAGTGCATCTCGCTGGTCGAGCTCCACGGCGACCTCCGCGCCGTCATCCCCGACGGGACGCCGCGCCGGTTCGAGGTCGGGCCGTTGTCGCCGGCCTGGCTCCGGGCGCGCACGTCGGTGGCGGCCCTTGCGGCCCCGATCACGCGCGCCAACGGGTCCGTGTTCGGTGCGCTCGTGGTCACGCAAGCCCGGCGCAAGGCGGCGTCCCACTTCGGGGACAACCACACGCGGTTGCTCGGAGACCTGGCCGATCAGGCGTCCATGGCCATCGAGAACGGCCTGCTGTTCATGGTTCTCGAGCTGGAGGCGGCGGAACGCGCCCACGAGGCGCTCCACGACCCGCTGACCGGCTTGCCCAACCACGCGCGCCTCAGCGACGCGCTGGAGGTGGCGCTCCAGGCAGCGTATGCAGAGCGAGGCCGGGTCGGATTGATCGTGATCGACCTCGACTCGTTCACCCAGGTGGTCGACGCCTTCGGCCACCAGAGCGCCGACGGCCTGATCGTCCAGGCCAGTGGCCGGATGCGCAGCCTCCTGCCGGAGTCTGCGACGTTGGGACGCCTGGGCAGCGAGCAGTTCGCCGTGGTCCTGCCGGACGTGGCGGACACGGAAGAGGTCGTGGCCGCCGCCCGCCTGCTCATCGCCGGCTTCGATCCGCCGTTCCAATCCGAGGGCGTGCTCCTGGCCCTGGGCGTCAACGTCGGTGTCGCCGTCTACCCGGAGCAGGCGATCGACGGCCACTCGCTCATGCAACGGGCCCACATCGCGGCCGACACGGCCGGCCGCCACCGCAGCGGTTGGGAGATGTACGACCCGGTGCACGACCCCGCCACCCCGCGCCGCCTGGCCTTGGGCGCCGATCTGCGGGAGGCCCTCGAGAGCGACGACCTCGACGTGTGCTTCCAGCCCAAGGTCGAGCTGGCGACCAGCATCGTGCGGGGTGCGGAGGCGCTCGTACGGTGGAACCACCCGCGCCTCGGGCGGGTGAAGCCCGACGAGTTCATCACCATCGCCGAGCACACCGGCGACATCCGGTCGCTGACGATGACCGTGATGCGCAAGGCGCTGCGCCAGTGCCGCGCGTGGCGTGATCTGGGCCTCGACCTGTCCGTGGCCGTGAACCTGTCGGCCCGCAACCTGCTCGACCTGCACCTGGTCGATGACGTCAGCGGCGTCGTCGAGGAGAGCGGGGTGCCCCCCGAGTCGCTCACCCTCGAGCTGACCGAGAGCATGGTGATGAGCGAGTCGCAGCGTTCGCTCCACGTGCTGGGGGGCCTGGCGGAGCTGGGCGTGTGCCTGTCCTGCGACGACTTCGGCACCGGCTACTCGTCACTCGCCCACCTCCGGCGCCTACCGATCGGCGAGATCAAGATCGACAAGTCGTTCATCGCCAGCATGACCGTCGACGAGAGCGACCGCGCCATCGCCCGCTCGGTGCTGGCCCTCGGCCGTGACCT
>CAVQVM010000010.1:0-15432 GCA_963717085.1 uncultured bacterium | reverse complement strand
GCGGTCGCCACGGTTGCCGGGCGGGCCGGCGATGGCTTCCTGGAGCGGGCTCAGCCGGCGCCGCTACTGCGGCAGCGAGCCCCGGACGTCGTGGAGGGCGAGGGCGAAGGCGATCTCGGCGACCCCGAAGAACAGCATGCGGATGCCGAGCAGCAACCCCAAGGCCAGGACCGTGACGTCCGGCCAGGCGATGGCGAGGAACCCGACGATCGCGCTGAGCACGCCACCGACGAACAGCCAGCCCCAGCCCTCGACCCGGAGGGCGAGCGCCCCCATGATCCGGGCGGCGCCGGAGACGATCAGCGCGATGCCCGTCACCACCGCCAGGACCCAGAGCGTGATGTCGGGCCACAGCGCCGCCAGCACCCCGGCGACGAGCAACACGATCCCGGCCACGATCCCCAGCGTGCTGCGGTAGCGGCCGGCCGAGACCAGTTCGCCCAGGCCGGTGACCATCAGGCCGAACGCGACCAGCAGTGCCACCGTGCGCACCGCGGTGAACAGGTCGAAGACCAGCAGCAGGCCCAGCGCCGCCGCGGCGATGCCGAGCAGCAGGAAGAGCCACCAACGCGAGGACGCCCGCAGCAGGCCGCCCCGCTCCTCCGGCCAGCCGAAGTCGCTCATGCGCGCTCAGCGTACGACGTCCTTCGACGCACAGCGGCGAGGACCGAGGGCCCACGACCCGCCGTCCATGAGCCACTCCCCCGCCACCGCCCGGCTACCTTGACGCCACCGCGCGTGCCTAGCGTCGCGGATTGCCCGGCACCGGGCGCACGGGCTGCCGCACCGGTGTGCGGCAGCAGCCGGTTCCCTTGGAGGTCGCACTTGGCCAGCGTCACCTTCGAAAACGTGACCAAGCGCTTCGACGACGTTGTCGCCGTCGACGCCCTCGACCTGGCGGTCGACGACGGTGAGTTCATGGTCCTGCTGGGGCCGTCGGGTTGCGGCAAGACCACCGCCCTGCGGATGATCGCGGGGCTGGAAGCCATCACCGACGGCAAGCTCCTCATCGGCGACCAGGTGGTCAACGACATCGACCCCGCCCGGCGCGATGTGTCGATGGTGTTCCAGAGCTACGCGCTCTACCCCCACATGACGGTGCAGCGGAACATCGAGTCGCCGCTGCTCGTCCGCCGTTATCCCGCCGACGGCCCCGACAGGCCGGCCCGCAAGCTCACCCGCACCGAGCGCGCCGAGCGCGTCGACGAGGCGGCGCGGGTGCTCGGCCTCGACGGCCTCATGAAGCGCAAGCCGGCGGCGCTGTCCGGCGGGCAGCGCCAGCGCGTCGCGCTCGCCCGGGCCTTCGTCGGCCGGCCCAAGGCTTTCCTGATGGACGAGCCGCTGTCGAACCTCGACGCCAAGCTCCGGGCCCAGACCCGCCTCGAGCTCGTGGACCTCCACCGCCGCGTCGAGACCACGGTCGTGTACGTCACCCACGACCAGGTCGAGGCCATGACGATGGCGCATCGCATCGCCATCCTGTCGGCCGGGCGCCTCCAACAGATCGGCACGCCCCAGGAAGTCTACGAGACCCCGATCAACCTGTTCGTCGCGCAGTTCATCGGCACGCCCCCCATGAACACCCTGAACGGCACCTTCACCACGGAGGGCGGACCGGCGATCGTCGTGGGGCAGAGCCGCTTCCCAGCGCCTGCGGACGTGAAGACTCGGCTCGACGAGGGCCAATCGGTCATCGTCGGCGCCCGACCCGAGCACCTCAACGTGTCCGAGGACGGCACGATCGCCCACGACGTGCGGGCCGTGGAATGGCTCGGCCACGAGTGCCTGGTGTTCGGGTCCGTCGAAGCGTCGCCGGTGGTCGTCCGCCAGGTGGGCATGGCCCCGCTCGCGGCGGGCGGCACCATCCGGCTCGCGGTCGACCCCGCCAACGTGCACCTCTTCGATCCCGAAACCACGGATCGGCTGGCGTGAGAGCGGCCAGGCTGCTGCGGCGCCGGGACCGCCCGCGCTACTCGGCCAAGGAATTCGCCATCGCGGTGGCACTGCTGGTGCCGTCGATCGCCGTCTTCGTGGCCTTCTTCTTCCGGCCGTTCCTCAACCTCTTGTATTGGGGGACCTTCGAGAGCCGGGCCAACGGCGCCTTCTTCGAGCGGGTGGGGCTGCGCCAGTACCGTGAGCAGCTCACCAGCAGCGACTTCCGCGAGGGCCTGTGGCACAGCGTCCAGTTCGTCCTCTACACCGTGCCGGCGGGCCTGATCCTCGGGATCCTGCTGGCGGTGGCGGCCCATCGCCGGCTGCAGGGCATCAAGGCGTTCCAGGCCATCTTCTCGTCCACGCTGGCCAGCTCGACTGCGGTCACGTCGGTGATCTTCCTGTACCTGCTCCACCCGGTGGTGGGCGTGTTCCGCGTCGACTGGCTGACCAATCCCGACACGGCCATGTTCGCCGTGTCGCTGTCGTCGATCTGGCAGAACATGGGCCTGTCGTTCATCATCGTGCTCGCCGGGCTGCAGAACGTGCCCGACGAGGTCATGGAGGCCGCCACCCTCGATGGCTACGGCCCAGTGCGACGGCTGTTGCGGATCACGCTTCCGCTGATCTCGCCGGTCCTGATGTTCCTGCTCGTCGTGCTGGTGATCTTCGGCCTGCAGGCCTTCGCCCAGGTCGACATCCTCACCGGCGGCGGACCGGCTGGCAGCACCGAGACGCTTGTGTTCAAGATCAACCGGCTGGTCCGGCCCGACACCATCGGCATCGGCGCCGTCTACGCCGTGGGGTTGTTCTTCATCACGCTGGCCGTCACCGCGGTGCAGTTCGTCATCCTCGAGCGCAGGGTGCACTATGCCCGCTGACGTCGCCGTCGACGTGGCCGAGCCGACCGCGGAGGAGACGGCCGCTGGCATGCCGCGCGACCGGGTACTGGGGGCGCCTGAGCACGAGCTCACGGCCGCCACCATCGGCAAGTCGTCCGCACGGCGCACCCTCGGCCTCATCGGGCAGTACGCGGCGCTGGTCGTGCTGGCGTCGTTGGTGCTGATCCCGATCGGTTTCACCCTCATCCAGGCGCTGTCTCCGCCGTTCCCCTACTTCGACGCCGGCAAGCCGCTCCACCCGGTGGCGGTCGACTGGAAGGACAAGGGCTGGCTGGACGGCGGCGCGTTCTCGGTCGTGGCGCGGACGCTGGTGGTGGCGTTCGCGCTGGCGTGGACCCAGCTCGCGGCGGCCGGTGGCCGGCTGAGGAACCCTGCGCCGCTGGCGTCGCCCCGGCGCCTGTTGGCGGTGGTGGCCGGGGTGCTGGCGGTCGCCGCGTTCGCCGGCCAGATCTGGCAGTCCTCCTCCGCACGCTCGACGGCCACACCGTGGTGGTGGCTCCTGGCCATCGTCGTGCTCGCGGCGACCCAGTTCGTCGGGTTCGCGACCCTGCGGCCCCTTTGGAAGCCCGTCGTGCTCGCCGGCCTCGTGGGCGTGGCCGTCACCGCGTGTGTGGTCGTCGCCTTCGGCGCCGCCGTCTGGAATCAGGGGTGGGATCGGGGCAACCTCGGCCCGGCGCTGGGCCGAAGCTTCACCATCACGCTGTTCATCACGGTGGCCCAGGTGGTCACCTCGATCCTGGCCGCCTACGTCTTTGCCTTCCTGCGGTTCCCATTCAAGACCCTGGTGTTCGCCTTCTTCATGGCGACGCTGCTGCTCCCGCTTGAGGTCACGCTGCTGGCCAACGTGCAGACGATCCGCGAGCTGGGCTGGGTCAACTCCAACGCCGCGCTGGTGTTTCCCTTCGCCGCGACTGCGTTCGGCACGTTCCTCATCCGCCAGGGGTTCCGCGGCGTGCCGCCCGAGGTCCACGACGCGACCCGCCTGGACGGCTACGGGCACATGGGGTTCCTGTGGCGCTTCGCCGTGCCGCTCACCCGGCCCGTGATCGCATCGTTCACCGTCATCGCGGCGCTCGGGGCCTGGAACCAGTACCTGTGGCCCCAAGCCGTCATCGACGACGAGCGCTTCCAGACCGCCCAGATCCGGCTGAAGACCATCGTGGGCACCGACATCACCAACGCCAACATCGCCATCGCCGCGGCGCTGATCGTGGCGCTGCCCGTGCTGTTGCTGCTCATCGCCTTCTCGCGCCAGATCATTCGGGGCCTCACCGCTGGCGCGGTGAAGGGATGAGGCGGGCATTCCTCACCCGGCGCCGCCTCGGCCTCATATCCGCCGTGGTCGCGGCCGCCCTGGCCGCCGCGGCCTGCAGTGAACCGCCTACGACGGGATCCGGGAACGCGGTGGAGATCGGGGCCGGGGGCCAACTGCCCGACTGCCCCCTCGACGCCCTGGACAAGGCGACCGGCCCGGTGGAGGTCAACCTCTGGTACGGGGGACTGGTGGGCTCTACCAAGGCAACGATGGCGGACATCGTCGACCGCTTCAACGCCAGCCAGGACGAGGTGCGGCTCACCGCCAACGACCAGGGTGCGTCCTACGATGAGATCTTCCGCAAGTACGAGAGTGCCTCGGCGACCCCCGAGCAGCTGCCCGACATCATCTACCTCGCGGACACCGAGTTGCAGGCGATGATCGACGGCGGCCAGGTGCTGCCGGCCCAGGCCTGCATGGAAGCGGCCGGCTATGACCTCACCGACATCGAACCGGTGGCCCGGTCGAAATACACGGTCGGCGACGTCCTCTACCCCGGCTACATGAACGTGTCGACCCCGGTTCTCTATTACAACAAGGCCCACTGGGTGAAGGCCGGCCTCGACCCCGACGATCCGCCTCAGACGTTGGACGAGATCTACATACAGGCCAAGAAGCTCAAGGATGCCGGGGTGTCGGAGAAGCCGCTGTCGTTCAAGGCCGATCGCTGGTTCTTCGAGACCTGGCTCACCGGCATAGGCGAGGACATCGTCAACAACGGTAACGGCCGGCAAGCGCCGGCCACCGAGGCCACGTTCGCCACGCCGGCCGCCGACGACCTCGTGGGCTGGCTGAAGAAGATGAACGACGAGGGGCTGCTCAATGCCTTCGCCGACACCGAGGGCAGCATCGACCAGTACCTGGCCCTGGCCACGCAGCAGTCATCGATGCTCATCGAGACCTCCACGGCGTCGGCCACCATCGCCGACGCCCTCGGCGGAAACCTCAGCGCGGCCGAGGCCGGCACCGACTTCGACGCCTCCGTGCTCGACAAGACCGAGCTCGTGCCGGGCTCCGCGGCAATGCCAGGCATCAAGTCGCCCGGCAAGGTGTTCCCGACCGGCGGGGCGTTCTACATCCTCAACACGTCGGAGCCCGCGCAACAGGCGGCGTCGTGGAAGTTCCTGGAGTTCATGCTCCAGCCCGAGAACGCCAAGGTCTGGCACTTCAGCGGTGGCTACCTACCGATCGTCAAGGCCGTGGACGACGACCCCGAGGTACAGGCGTTCTGGCAGAACGACCTCGCAGGCGCGCTACTGCATACGGCGGTGGAGCAGCTCGCCGACGCCGATCCCGACCAGCCCGGTCCCTTGATCGGGCCGTACGTCGACGAGGCGCTCGCCATCGAGAACGCGCTCGACGCCGTGTTGTTCGACGACCAGGACGTGACCGAGTCGCTGGCTCGGGCACAGGACGAAGTGACCCAGTCGCTGGAGCGCTACGCCGGGGGCTGATCCCGGACAGGACCGGAGAGGACCGGAGGAGCTGATGGGGCGGCAACGCAGGGCAGTGCTGGTGGTGCTGGCGGCGGCCGGATTGACAGCGGCCGCGTGCAGCGGGCCGCCGACGTCGGGATCGGGCGACCAGGCCGATGTGGCGGCCGGTGGGGGCGAGGCCGCGCTGCCGGACTGCCCGCTCGACGCCCTCGACGAGGCCACGGGACCGGTCGACGTCACGCTCTGGTACGGCGGCATCGGCGGCGTCACTAAGGCGACCATGGAGAACATGGTCGACCGCTTCAACGCCAGCCAAGACGAGGTCCACGTGACCGCCAGCGACCAGGGCAGCTCGTACGCCGAGGTCTACCGCAAGTTCGAGAGCGCGGCCTCCGCCAACACCGACCAGCTGCCGGACGTCGTGCTGCTCGAGAACACCCAGCTCCAGGTGCTGGCGGACGGCGGCCTGATCCTGCCGGCCGAGGCGTGCATGCAGGCGGCGGGCTACGAGATCACGGACATCGAGCCCGCGGTGCGCTCGGCGTACTCGGTGGGCGGCGTGCTCTACCCCGGCTACGCCAACGTCTCGTCGCAGGTCCTCTACTACAACAAGGCCCACTGGGTGGAGGCCGGCCTCGACCCGGCAGCCCCACCGCAGACGCTCGAGGAGATCTACGAGCAGGCCAAGAAGCTCAAGGCTGCCGGGGTCTCGGAGAAGCCTCTGGCCTTCAAGATCAGCGCCGCCGTCTTCGAGAACTGGCTGAGCGGCGACGGGATCGACGTGGTCAACAACAACAACGGCCACGACGGGCAGGCCACCGAGGCGACGTTCGACACCCCCGAGGCCCACGACACGCTCGCCCTGCTGAAGCGGATGAACGACGAGGGCCTGGTCAACGTGTTCGCCAGCACGGAGGGCGGGGTCGACCAGTACCTGGCGCTGGCGACGCAGCAGTCCTCGATGCTCATCGAGACCTCGGGGGCGGCGGTCAACATCGCCGAGGCCCTCGGCGGGAACCTGACCGCCGCCGACGTGGGCATCGACTTCGACGCGTCGCTAGTCGACCGCACCCAGCTCGTGCCCGGCACCGGGATGTTCCCGGGGCTCCAGACGGCGGGCCAGGTCCACCCCGGCGGCGGCGGGTTCTTCATCGTGAACACCGCGCCGCCGGAGGAGCAGGCCGGCTCCTGGCGGTTCCTCGAGTTCATGCTCCAGCCCGAGAACGCCAAGGAGTGGCACATCCGCGGCAGCTACCTGCCGATCGTCAAGTCGGTCGCCGACGAGCCCGACGTGCAGGCCTTCTGGAAGGACCAGGTCGCCGGCGTGCTCCTCAAGCCGGCCGTGGACCAGCTCGCCGACGCCGACCCGGACCAGGCCGGCCCGTTGATCGGCCCGTACACCGACTTCACCGACGACCTCGAGAACGCCATCGAGGGGGTGCTGTTGAGCGGCGCCGACGTCGAGGACGCGCTGGCCTCCGCCCAGGACGAGGTCACCCAGTCGCTGGAGCGCTACGCCGGCAACTAGTGGACCCTCGCGGCCGCGCCCCGACCGTGGCGGCGTTTCGGCGCTGCCGGATCCCGGCACACCGGGACGCCGGTCCGGGGTTCCGCTCGGCCCGCCGTGACTGGACTGCCGGGTGAGGGCGCCTAGCCTGATCGGCACCTATGGCCGGGACTTCGTTGCGTGACCGGTTCTTCACTCGCCAAGTGGCCCGGGCGATCACCTCCCCGGTCGGCATCCTGCTGGGCGGCGGCGTGGCGGCCGCCACGATCGTCGCCGGGGTGCCGCTATTGGCCGCGCTGCCGCTGGGGGTGGCCGTCTGGGCCGGCAAGGTGGCGCTGTCGATCCCCCGGGGGCGGCGGGGTGAGCGCATCGACCCGTTCACGCTGAAGGAGCCCTGGCGCCGCTACGTCCAGGAGGCGCTCCAGGCGCGCAACCGCTTCGACGAAGCGGTGGGCCGGACCCGCCCCGGGCCCCTGCGTGACCACCTGTCCGACATCGCCGAGCGCATGCGCACCGGCGTCGAGGAATGCTGGCTCATCGCCAAGCGGGGCCAGGCGCTGGTCGACGCCCGCCGCGGCATCGACCTGGCCGACGTGGATCGCCAGCTCGCCGAGGTGGCCGACGCCCAGGACACGGCGTCCGGCGCTACCACACCGCCGGACCCGTCGCTGGCCCGGGTGGCCCAGTCGCTGGAAGCCCAGCGGGCGACGGCCGAGCGCCTGGACCGGGTCATCGGCCAGGCGCACAGCGAGCTGCGGATGCTCGACGCCCGGCTCGACGAGGCCGTGGCACGCACTCTCGAGCTGTCGGCCCACTCGGCCGCCGACGCCACTGTCGAGGGGCTGGGGACCGACGTCGACGCCCTGGTGACCGAGATGGAATCGCTCCGCCAAGCCCTGGAGGAGACGAGCCGCACGGCACACCATGGGCTCGCCGCCGGCGGCGCCACCGAGTGACAGTGCCCCGCGACCGTCGCCCCACCGACGAGCGCATCGCCGAGGGCCACCCGACCGAGGACGGCGGCGAGCTCGCTTCCGACGAGCCGCCCGCCGAACCACCTCAGCGTCGGGGCGCGCGCCGCCGCGTGCCGCCCGATCCCGAGCGCGACTATGGCGAGGCCAACCGGCGCCACGCCCGTCAGTTCGCGTCGGGAAGAGTGAGGCGTCCCCCGGCCGCCCCGGACCCGGCTCCCGTCCCGGGCTGGTACGAGCCCGAGGCCGCCACCATGGAGCTTCCCGTCGTCGACGACGTCTTCGGTCTGACGGCCGAGTCACCGGGCGTGGCCAACCAGCCCCCGGCCCCGTGGCTCACGGGCGAGCACGCCCGGGTCGACGTCGAGCCCGGGGCGGCGGGACCCGACGTCGCCCCAGCCACTCCGGCGGGTCCGGAGGCCCCTGCCGCACCGCCGACGGTCGACGCGCGGCCCGAGACCGAGCGCGAGGCACTGCCCAGCAGCCAGCGATCGTCGATGCTGGTGGCGGCGGGCATCTTCCTGTCGCGTTGCTCCGGGCTCGTCCGCGAGTCGGTCATCGCCAACTACCTCGGCACCAGTCCCGCCAGCGACGCCTTCCGGGCGGCGCTGCGGATCCCCAACCTGCTGCAGAACCTGCTCGGTGAGGGGGTGCTGTCGGCATCGTTCATCCCCGTCTACGCGCGGCTGCGGGCCGAGGGCAGGGAGCAGGAGGCCGGGCACGTGGCCGGCGCGGTGGCCGGCTTGCTCGTCGCCCTGACCGGGGTGCTGAGCCTCGTCGGCGTGGTCCTGGCCGAGCCGCTGACGCGCGTGCTGGTCCCCGGCTTCCACGACTCGAAGTTCGACCTCACGGTCCAGCTGGTCCGCATCATCTTCCCGGGCATCGGCTTCCTGGTCCTGTCGGCCTGGTGCCTCGGCGTCCTCAACAGCCACCGCAAGTTCTTCCTCTCCTACGTGGCGCCGGTGGTGTGGAACGCCGCCCAGATCGCCGCCCTGGTGGCCGTCGGCCTGACCACCACCAACACCCGCACCCTCGCCTACGCCGTGTCGTGGGGCGTGCTGATCGGCGGCATCCTCCAGTTCGGCATCCAGATCGGGCCGGTGCGGCGGCTGCTCGGCGGAGTGCGCCTGAGCCTCGACACCGCCAACGCCTCCGTGCGCAGCGTGCTGGCCCGCTTCGGTCCGGTCGTGATGGGGCGGGGCGTCGTCCAGATCATGGGGTACGTCGACCTGGTGCTGGCCAGCTACCTGGCGACCGGCTCGGTCGCGTCACTGCAGTACGCCCTGGTCCTCTACCTCCTGCCCATCAGCCTGTTCGGGATGAGCGTGGCCGCCGCCGAGCTGCCGGAGCTGTCGGAGGTCGAGGTGCACGACCCCGAGACTCGCCGCCGGTTCCGGCTGCGCCTCGAGGAGGGCATGGCCCGCATCGCCTGGTACGTGGCGCCGACGGCCACGCTGTTCATCGTCGTCGGCGACGTGATCGTGCGGGCGGTGTTCCAGCGCGGCAACTTCACGTCGGCCGACACCATCGTGGTGTGGCTCACCCTGGCCGTGTTCTCCTTGAGCCTGCCGGCCACGACGTCGTCGCGGCTGCTCCAGAACGGCCTCTATGCGCTCGACGACGCCCGCACCCCCGCCCGGGTGGCGGCCATGAGCGTGATCCTGGCGGCGATCATCGGGCTGGCCTTCATGTTCCCGCTCGACCGGCTGGTGGTCGGGCCCAATGGCATCGAGGGCTGGAGTGACGTCTTCGCCTTCGGTCCGCTGCCCGAAGGGGCCCGCAACGCCGCCGACGTTGCCCACCTGGGGATCGTCGGCCTCGCGATCGGTGCCGCCGTGTCCCGCTGGTTCGAGTACCGGCTCCTCAGCCGCGCCCTGGCCTGGCGGATCGGCCGCACGCACCTGGCCGGGCGCTGGCTCAACCCGATCGCCGCAGGCTGCGCCGCCGCTGCGGTCGTCGCCGTCGTGTGCGAGGCATTGTTCGGGGGGTTGCCGTCGCTAGTGGCGCTGGTGCTCGTGGTAGGCCCGGCCGGGCTGGTGTACGTGGCGGTCACCCGCCGCCTGGGCGTGCCCGAGGCCACGATCATGCTCCGCCGGGTGGCCGGACTGGCCGAACGCGCCCGCCGCTGAAACGCGAGCGCCGGTTCGCCCGCTGGCGATGGGTGTAGGGCGCAGCCCCACTGGAGACATTGATCGGCTGCCGGGCCCGGGCCCCGTCGCCGGGGGCCTAACCTGCTGGTCATGCTCAAACTGTTCCGGCGATGGTGGCGCTACCTGACGGCCAAGCTCGGGTCGTCCTTCGAGGAGCGGGCGGACCCCAAGGTCCAGCTCGAACAGGCCATCGCCGAGGCCCAGGACCAGCATCGGCGCCTCAAGGAGCAGGCGGCCAACGTCATCGCCCACCAGAAGCAGACCGAGATACGGCTCAACCGCACCATGGGCGAGCTCGAGAAGGTCAACGGCAACGCCCGCCAGGCAGTGCTCATGGCCGACGAGGCATCCAAGAGCGGTGACACCGAGAAGGCAATGCAGTACACGGTGACCGCCGAGAGCTTCGCCAACCGCCTCATCACGCTCGAGCGTGAGGTCGAGGACCTCAAGCAGCTCCACCTGCAGTCCACCGACGCCGCCAACCAGGCCAAGACGGCCGTCCAGCAGAACTCCACGGCCCTGCAGCAGAAGCTGGCCGAGCGCCAGAAGCTGCTGTCGCAGCTCGACCAGGCCAAGATGCAGGAGCAGATGAACACGGCCATGGCGTCGCTGTCGGAGACGGTGGGCCAGGACGTGCCGACGCTCAACGAGGTGCGCGACAAGATCGAGTCCCGCTACGCCCGCGCGAAGGGGATGTCGGAGCTCACCGAGTCGTCGGTGGAGTCGCGCATGCTCGAGGTGGAGCAGGCGTCGATGAACAGCGAGGCCCAGGCCCGGCTGTCGCAGATCCGGGCCGAGCTCGGGTTGAAGGCGGGGGATACGGCGGGTGATACGGCCACCGGCACGGGAACCTCCGGGGCCGACGGCAGCGGCTGAGAGCCCGAGCGGATCAATCGGCTCGAGTCCTGACGACGCAGGCCGGGCCGAGGTCGGGGCCGGGCCCCACCCGCGGCCGTGGCCCGACGATCCCCGTCTCGACCCCGAGCTCCTGGCGCTGGGCGACCGGCGCAACGTGGTGGACCGCTACCGCTACTGGCGAGTGGACGCCATCGTCGCCGACCTCGACACCCGCCGGCACCCGTTCCACGTCGCCGTCGAGAACTGGCGCCACGACCTGAACATCGGCACGGTCGTGCGCAATGCCAACGCCTTCCTCGCGGCGGCGGTGCACATCGTCGGCCGGCGCCGCTGGAACCAGCGGGGCGCGATGGTGACCGAGCGCTACCAGCACGTGCTCCACCACCCGACCGTGGACGACCTACGGGCATGGATCGACGCCGCCGACCCCGACGGCCTGCCGATCGTCGGTGTCGACAACCTCCCCGGTTCGGTGCCGCTCGAGACGGTCACGCTGCCGCGGCGCTGCATCCTGCTCTTCGGCCAGGAGGGCCCCGGCCTGTCCGACGCCGCCCGGGGCGCCTGCGCACAGGTGTGCTCGATCACCATGTTCGGCTCGACCCGCTCGATCAACGCAGGTGTGGCCTCGGGCATCGCCATGCACACCTGGATCCGGCAGCACACCCTTTGAGCCCTGAGCCGATCGGTACGTCGTCGTGGCTCGCCGTGGTCAGCGCTGCCGGGAGGCGCAGCTGTTGAGCTGCGACCCAGCAACAAATTCCCACGCGGGAGTCCCCTTCGGCGTGCCCTATCCGCTGGGCCTCTCAGAGGCCGAGCGGATAGGCCCGCATGTGGGCACAGAACAGCACGGGATTTGCAGCGTGAGCCCAGGCCACACAGCTCGGCCTCCGGCAGCGCTGACCACGGTGAGTGAAGACTGCGTGCCTATCCGCTCAGGTCCTTGGTGGACGCTCGCGCCCCAACCGCCGTGGGCTCAATCTGGCAGCAGCGGCACCTCCAAGCCCCGGTCGCGTCCGAGCAGCACGGCCCGGGTCACGGCTCCCGACCCGAAGCGGTCGCACACCTCGTCGAGCATCGTGTCGAGCGCGGTCGTGCCGCGGTGATCGAACGGCAGGGCGAGCTGCACGGCGTCGGCGTCGGCGAGGTTGCCGACGGCCACCCCCACCAGCGTGAGGCCCCGGTCCGCGATCGTGGGTGCGGCCCCCGCGAGGAGCGCTCGCACGGTGTCCAGGATCGTCCGAGTGCCGGCGGTGCCTTGGGGCAACGTGTGTGAACGGGTCGCCCGTGTGAAGTCGTCGAACCGCACGCGGAGGACGACGGTACGGCCGACGCGGCCGGCGGCCCGCATCCGGCGCGTGACGCGGTCGACGACGGCGACGACCGCGGCGTCGATGTCCTCGGAGGACCGGGGTGCTCGGCCCAGTGCGTGCTGCGACCCGATCGAGTGCCGGCGCCGACCCACCTGCACCGGCCGCGGATCACGGTTGTGGGCCAGGGCGTGGAGGTGCCGGCCCGAGGCGCGGCCGAGCATCGCGACGAGCGCCGCCTCGGCCAGGCCGGCCACCTCGCCCACCGTCGTGATGCCGCGGCTGCGGAGCTTGGCCGCGGTGACCGGGCCGACCCCCCAGAGGCGCTCGACCGGCAGTGGATGGAGGAATTCCAGCTCCCCATCGGGCGGCACCACCAGGAGACCATCGGGTTTGGCCACGCCGCTCGCCACCTTGGCCAGGAACTTGGTCCTGGCCACACCGACGGTGATGGGCAGGCCGACGCGCGTCGCCACCTCCCGGCGCAGCCGCATCGCGATCTCCCGAGCCGTGCCCGAGACCCGCCGCAGCCCGCCGACGTCGAGGAACGCCTCGTCGATCGACAGGCCCTCGACCAGGGGCGTGGTCTGGTCGAACACGTCGAACACCGCCTTGCTGGCCTCGGTGTAGGCCGACATGCGCGGCTGGACGACCACCGCCCACGGGCACAGCCGCCGGGCCTCGGCGCCGCCCATGGCCGTGCGAATCCCGAACGCCTTTGCCTCGTAGCTGGCGGCCAGTACGACGCCCCCGCCGACGATGACGGGCCGGCCGCGCAGGCGAGGATCGTCGCGTTGCTCGACCGACGCATAGAAGGCGTCGAGGTCCGCATGCAGGATCGTGGCCTCCCGCATCACGAACACATGTTCCCACACGGGCGGCCGTGGCGCATCACCGCCTGGGGTCAGAGCGCCTCGGCTGTTCCCGTGGTCAGGTAGCGGGCGAACCAGTCGAGCGCGCGGTGCCAGGCGTCGGCGGCCGACTCGGCGTGGTAGGCGGCGCTGCCGTCCCGGTGGAACCCGTGGCCCGCGTCCGGGTAGCGCACCACCTCGATGGGCACGGCCGCGTCGGCCGCGGCCACCCGGAGGGCTTCAACGTCCTCGACCGGGATGCTCTGGTCGCGGTCGCCGAACAGCCCCAGCCACGGCGAGCGGAGCTCTCGGGCCAGCTCGACCAGCGGTGGGTACCCGAACCGCCCCGTGCTGACGCCGCCGCCGTAGAACGTGACCGCGGCGCCGACCTGGCGGCGCGCCGCGGTGGCGAAGGCGATGGAGCCGCCCATGCAGAAGCCGACGATGCCGGCCGCGTATGGCGGGAACCCGGCGCCTTCGACGTAGTCGAGGGCGGCGTCGACGTCGGCGGCGATGCCCTCGGCGGTCAGCGCCGCTGCGTGCGGCCGGACGGCGTCGAAGTCCGAGTGGTCCAGCACCGGATCACCCGTGCGATGAAACAGGTGCGGCGCCACGGCCAGCCAGCCGGCGTCCGCGAAGCGCTGGCAGACGTCCTCGATGTAGTCGGTGACGCCGAACGCCTCCTGCACCACCACCACGCCGCCGATCGTGATCTCGGCGGCATGACGGATCGATAGCGGGGTCTCGTCGCTCATCGTCCGGACGCTACTGCCGGGCCGGGGCGAGCGCCGAGGACGCCGAGCACCATGAGCAGGGCCCCCAGATACAGCTGCAGCGCCGGCATCATCAGGTGGCGCGCCGTCTCCATGCCGTCGGTGTGCCAGGAGATGAGCGCGTGGGGCAGGGCCAAGGCGACGGTGCCGGCACCGACCAGCAGCAGCGGCGATCGCCAGCGACGCCGCCGGGTTGCCCAGGCCGCCACCGCCACGACGACCGTCAGCGCCGCCCAGCGGTGAGGGACCAGCACGTCGGTCACCAACGGCAGCGTGCGCTGATCGGCGGGGGCGTAGAAGCTGCGCTCGCCCTCGGCGTTGTTGAACGTCCGCTCGGGATCCCGCAGTGGCTCGGTCACCAGGTAGGCCGGATGGGTCGCCATCCACGCCGCCAACAGGCCCCGGCCGTGCTGCGCGACCCACGCCCGCCACTCCTGCATGTCGGGCTCGTCGTCGGCGACATGGACCACAGGCGCATCGCCCCCGGCTCGCACGGCGGGTTCGGGCGCGTCCGGACCCGTGAACCGGTCGGCCTGGGGCATGCCGTGATCGGCGAACCAGGCCACGCGGTCGGGATACGGGAGCACCCGGGCCTCGAACACGTTGCGCAGCGGGTAGACGTACCGGTGCCCGTGCGAGGCCGCGACCCACGCCACGCCGCCGAGGGCGAACAGCCAACAGGCCAGCAGGATCAAGCCGCCGACCGCCCGGTCCCGTGCCTTCGAACCGTCATCGGCTGGCCGCCCCCGACCCCGCCATTCCGCGACGACGAGTCCCACCCCCACCGCCACGGCGGCGATCAGCACCACCGCCGCGTGGCTGTCACGGGTGATGAGCCACAGCACCGACGCCGCCAGCACGGCGACAACCCGCCGGGCAGTGACGCCCCGGGCTAGTTGGAGCACCGCCGCCAGCGTCAACGCCAGAGTGGACGCGGCGAGCGACTCCGACAGGACCGAGCGCTCCCACATCGTCACCGGCACCGTGCAGGCGAACGCCACCACCGCCAGCGGCCCCACCCAGCGGGCACGGCCTGCGCCCACCGACCACGCCGAGGTCGCCAGCGCGGCCCAGCAGGCCACCGCGATGGCGGCCTGCCAGCTGACGTAGGTCCTCGGTGCGAACCGGGCCAGCGACACGACGAGCGGGGCCGCCGCCGTACGGGGCCCAGCCCAGCGCTCGACGCTGAACAGCCCGGTGTGGGCGCTGGCGACGAAGTCGGCCGAATCGTTCCACCACACCGCCTCCCGGCCCACCAGCTGCCACGCCCGCACCGCCGCCAGCGCGGCCGCAGACGCCAGGAAGACCAGAGCCGTGCGGACCCACGGATCCCCGACGCCCCGTCGCAGGGCACCGTCCTGCGGCTGGGTGGCGGTCACGGCACCAAGGAACCTCGTGGGCTACGGCAGCACGACGAGGTCGTCTCGGTG
>CAVQVM010000009.1:0-34429 GCA_963717085.1 uncultured bacterium | reverse complement strand
TCGTGGGTCACGCCCTCGGGCAGCTCCGATGTGTGCCGGCCGGCGACCTCGCGCAACCCGGCGGCGTCCAGGCGGCACAGGCCCTTGGCGAAGATCCGGCCATCGGGCCCCGCGAGCTCCACCGGCTCGTTGGCCTCGAAGCTGCCCTTAACGCCGGTCACTCCGGCCGGCAACAGCGACACACCCCGCTCCAGCAGCGCCCGGCGCGCGCCATCGTCGACGACCACCGTGCCCGACGATCCGACTGCGAACGCGATCCACAGCTTGCGGGCCGGCAGCCGGGAGCGCCGGGGGACGACCACCGTCCCGACCCCGGCCGTTCCCGAGACGGCCTCCACCAGCACGTTGGACCGGTCGGCCTGCGCGATGACCGCCCGCACCCCGGACCATGCCGCGATCTTGGCCGCGGCCAGCTTTGACGCCATGCCGCCGCTGCCCCGTTCGCCTCCTGTGCCCCCGGCCATGGCCTCGAGCGTGTGGTCGACCTCGACGATCTCCTCGATCAGCGATGCCCCGTCGTCAAGCCGCGGGTCGCCAGTGAGCAGGCCGGGCTGGTCGGTGAGCAGCACCAGCAGGTCGGCAGCCACCAGGTGGGCCACGAGCGCCGCCAGCCGGTCGTTGTCGCCGAAGCGGATCTCGTCGTCGGCGATGGCGTCGTTCTCATTGACGACGGGAACGACGCCCAGCTCCAGCAGCCGGGTGAGCGTCGAGCGGGCGTGCAGGTACTGCTGGCGGACCGTGAAGTCGAGCGGCGCCAGGAGGACCTGTCCGCCGACGAGGCCGTCCCGGGCCAGGGCGGCGTCGTACACCCGCATGAGCCGGCTCTGCCCCACGGCGGACACCGCCTGCAGCGACACCGCGTCGCGGGGGCGGGCGGACTCGAGGCCCAGCGCCGGCAGTCCGGCAGCGATGGCGCCGCTGGTCACCATGATGACCCGGTGCCCGATGCGTCGGAGCGCCGCCACCTCGGCGCAGAACTTGGCGATGGCCGCCTCGTCGATCTCGCCGAGCTCGGTGGTGATCGACGACGAGCCGACCTTGGCCACGACGATCATCGGGAAGCCTCGACTCGGCCGAAGGCCGAGGCCGCTCTGGCGCCGCCCCGTCCTCGAGGGATCCCGAGGCAATGGCGAACGTCGAAGCGAACTGGAGGCAATGACGAACGCTCACCGTTTGCCATTGCCTCAGCCTTCCTCCAGCGTTCGGCATTGCCTCGGCCGGCCGCGCTCACATTTCCTCTTGGTCGTCCTCGTAGTCGAACACCAGCGACCCGATGCGCACCGGGTCACCGGGCCTCGCCCCCGCCCGCGCCAGTGCCCTGTCCACGCCGAGGCGGTGGAGCCGGCGTTGCGCCTCGGCGAGCGCATCGGGGCGTGTCAGGTCGGACAGCGCCACGGCGCGGGTCGCCTCGCGCCCTTCGACCACCCAGCCGCCACCCTCGCGCACCACCTCGTAGCCCGCCCGGACCGGGCGGTGGACCACGAACTGGCTCGGCTCCGGCAGGGCACCCCGGGCGCGGCGAACGGCGTCCGCCAGCCGGCCCATCAGCTGCGGTATCCCGGCGCCGGTCACCGCGGACACGCTCAGGTCGAGTTCCGCACCGGCCGCCCGGTCGCCGTCGCTGCCCGGCGCCACCAGGTCCGCCCGGCTGCCGACCACAACCCGCTCCCGCTCGAGCAGCTCGGGCTGGTAGGCGCCCAGCTCCGCCAGAAGCACCTCGAGCTGCTCCGCGGGCGGCCGCTCGGCCACCGGGGCCAAGTCGAGCAGCAGGCACAGGACGCGGGCGCGTTCGATGTGGCGCAGGAAGCGGTCGCCCAGCCCGCGTCCCTCGCTGGCGCCCTCGATGAGCCCGGGGATGTCGGCTACCACGAACTCGTAACCGTCGTCGAGCCGCACCACGCCGAGGTGCGGCTCCAGCGTCGTGAACGGGTAGTCGGCCACCTTGGGCTTGGCGGCGGAGATGCGGCTGATGAGGGTCGACTTACCCACGTTGGGGAACCCCACCAGCGCCACGTCGGCCAGCAGCTTGAGCTCGAGCCGGAGCCAGCGCTCCTCCCCCTCCTCGCCCTGCTCGGCGAACGCCGGCGCCCGCCGCCGGTTGGACAGGAAGCGGGCATTGCCGCGCCCGCTCCGCCCGCCCTCGGCCGCCAGATAGCGGTCGCCGGCGTGGACCAGGTCGGCGAGCACGCTCCCGTCGCGGTCCTGCACCACCGTGCCCTCCGGGACGGGCACCAGTAGCTCCCGCCCGCCGGCGCCGTGGCGGCGCTTGCCCTGGCCGTGCGTGCCGTCGCCGGCCCGCCGGAAGGGCTGGTCCTTGAACGCCAGCAGCGACGCAACGTTGTGGTCGGCCACCAGCCACACATCGCCGCCGGCTCCCCCGTCACCACCGTCCGGTCCGCCCTTGGCGACGTGCGCCTCCCGCCGGAACGACACGGACCCGGCGCCCCCGTCCCCGGCCTTCGCGTGGAGATTGCACTCGTCGACGAATTGCGACACGCCTCGGGAGTATGTCGGCCCCTGTGAGCCGGTGCGAACCGCGAAAGGGCCCCCTGTCACCAGGGGGCCCGTCACGATCGGGAGGGGCCTAGCCGGCCGGGATGATGTCGACCAGCTTGCGGCCCTTGCGCTGGCCGAACTTGACGGTGCCGCTGGCCTTGGCGAAGAGCGTGTCGTCGCCGCCCCGGCCGACGTTCTCACCGGGATGGAAGCGGGTGCCGCGCTGGCGGACGATGATCGTGCCGGCGTTGACGGTGGTGCCGTCGTACACCTTCACGCCGAGGCGCTTGGCCTGAGAGTCGCGCCCGTTCTTGGTCGAACCGGCGCCCTTGGTCTTGGACATGTCGTCACCTATCCCTTGGAGATGCCGGTGATCTCGATGGTCGAGTAGCGCTGACGATGGCCCCAACGGCGGGAGCTGTTGGTCTTGTTCTTGTACGTGAACCCGGTGATCTTGGGGCCCTTGTTCTCGCCCACGACCTTGGCCGTGACCTTGGCCTTGCTGAGCGCCTTGGGACCGGCCAGCACCGTGTCGCCGTCGACGAGCAGGACGGGCTTCAGCTCGACCTTGTCGTCGTCGCCGTCGCCACCGCCCACGAGCTCGACGTCGATCTTCTGGCCCTTCTCGACCCGGTACTGCTTGCCACCGGTCTTGATGACTGCGTACATGCGATCTGCCTCGTGATGGGGACGGGTCAGCCTACCGGCCGCCCGACGGGACCCGCCACCCGCCACACCCGACGAACTTGCGGCGGCTGGGGACGCTATGACGGCGCTAACCGCCGCACGTTCGGGTGCTCAGTCGGGCAACAGCTCCTTGTCGATGAGGACGCCGCGACCTTCGCACTCGGGGCAGCGCTCGGCGAACGATTCGAGCAGCCCCTCGCCGATGCGCTTGCGCGTCATCTCGCACAGTCCCAGCTCCGAGATCTCGAACACCTGGGTGCGCGTCTTGTCCCGCGACAGGGCGTCGCGGAAGACCCGGGCCACCTCCTCGCGGTTGTCCCTGCGCTCCATGTCGATGAAGTCGACGACGATGATGCCGCCGATGTCGCGCAGCCGGAGCTGGCGGGCGATCTCCACCGCGGCCTCGAGGTTGTTCTTGAACACGGTCTCCTCGAGGCTCGAGCGGCCCACGTTCTTGCCGGTGTTGACGTCGATGACCGTGAGGGCCTCGGTGCGCTCGATGATCAGCGATCCGCCCGACGGGAGCCAGACCTTGCGGTCCAGGGCCCGATGGAGCTGCTCGTGCACGTGGTGGCGCTCGAACATGGGCAGCGGCTCGGTCTCCGGGTCGTAGTACTCCACCCGGTCGGCCAGCTCGGGGCTGATCGACGCCACGTAGTCGCGCACGGCGACGTACAGCTCGCGGTTGTCGATGAGGACGCTGCGGTATTCCTGGCTGAACTCCTCGCGGATGACCCGCACCGCCATGTCGGGCTCGCGGTAGAGAAGTGCTGGGGCCTTGGACCGTTTGGCCAGCCCCTCGACCTGCGCCCACTGGGACAGCAGCCGGCGCACGTCGTCCTCGATCTCCTCGGTCGTGACGCTCTCGGCCGCCGTGCGCACGATCACGCCGTGCTGGGCCGGCTTCACGCGGTCGAGGATCCCCCGCAGCCGCTTCCGCTCCTCGTCGGGCAGTCGCTTGGAGATGCCGTAGGTCGACGAGTTGGGGATCAGCACCACGAACCGACCCGGCAGTGACACCTCCTGCGTCAGGCGGGCGCCCTTGGCCCCGATGGGGTTCTTGGTGACCTGGCAGAGGATCGTCTGGCCCGCCTTGAGGACGTCTTCGATCCGGGGCCGACCGGCGGTCGTGCCGCCCTCGATGTCCTCGGGGTCGTAGTGGACGTCGCCGCGGTACAGCACGGCGTTCTTGGGGGTGCCGATGTCGACGAACGCCGCTTCCATCCCCGGCAGCACGTTCTGCACCCTGCCCAGGTAGATGTTGCCGTGGATCTGCGACACGTCGTCCGAGGGGTGAGACACGTAGTGCTCGATCAACGACCGACCCTCGAGCACTGCGATCTGCGTGGCCCTGGGCGTGACGTGGACCGTCATCATGTAGCGGCCGACCGGGCGACCCTTGCGCTCGCGTCCCCGCCGGCGTTCGAGGGTCTCCTCGTCGAGCTCGACGGGCTCGTGGGCGATCACCGCCTCGACGGGTCTGCCCTGCTGCTGGTTGCCGCCGGAGCTCGACGAGCGCCCGCGACCGCCACGCCGGCGCCGCCGCCGCTTGCCTCCGTCGCCGCCATCCTCGGCCGGCTTGGCCGCCTCCGCGGTCCGCAATGCGTCGGCGGGGATCGTGTCGCCGATCTTGGGCTTGGCCGGCGCCCCGGGGGGCGCGGCCTTGCGGACGACGGCCTTGGCGGCGGCCTCGACCGACGCAGGCCGGCCCTCGCGGTGGAGGTCGGGTAGCTCGGGCAAACGATCGTCCTCGCCGTCGCCCGGCGCCGCGGGCTCGGCCGCCGCGGCGGGCTGGCCCGTTGCCCCCGCGCCGGACGAGCTTGCGGCTGTGGAACGGGTGGCGGGAGCGTCTTCGCCCGCCGGTTCGGCCGGCGTCTGGCCGTCGGTGCGAGGCTTGCTGCGCTTGCGGCCACCCCGGGAGCCACGGCGCCGGCGCTTGCGCGGTGTCTCCGCTGCAGGGGGGCCGCCGTCGGGAACGGCGCCGTTGCCGGCGCCTGAGCCGGCTCCCGACGCGGCTGTCGGCGGCGTCGACGCCGGCGAGCCGGTGGTTCCCGCGGCGTCGGGGGCCGCGGCGGGCAGCTTCGGCGCCTCAGGTGCCGGTTCTGGCGCCTCCGTGCCGCCGGGCACAGTTCTCTCGGACATGGGTTCGGTCCCTTCTCATGACGCACGCACCTCGGCGTGCGGAGGCGGCGTCGCTGCCGGCGGGAGGTCGAGGACCTCGCGCCGGGCGCCGCCGACCTGCGTCCATTGATTGATGCGAGTGACCCGACCGGCGCGCCAGGTGGGATCGACCGCGGCCAGGAACTCGGCCGGGCGCAGCCCCCGGGGCTGCGTGGCCAGCTCGGCCCTGATCGTCGTCCCACCGAGAACCTCGGCGCTCAGGATGGCGGGGCGCACGTCGTCGGTGACGCTGCGTCCCTTGCGCTGTCGGGTCACGACCAACTCGGGAGCAGCCAGCGCCGCTGCCGTCGCGTGCACGACGGCAGCGGGCAGGACCGCTCCCACTTCGATGTGCCACGTGCAGCTGGTGACGGCCTGCTGGAGGGACTCCGTTCCCGCCGGCAGGTCCACGACCGCCTGCACCTCGATCCCCTCGGGCAACGCCGGGGCGAGCCGTCGGGGCAACTCGTGGAGCTCGACATCGCCCGGCGCCTCTCGCAGCGCCACGTCGAGGTATTCGCCGTGCGACTCGTACCCGGTCGAAAGGGCGAGCCCGAAGCTCAGCTTGGGCCGGGGGGAATAGCCCTCGGTGTACGCGATGGGGAACTCGGCCCGGCGCAGCACGCGCTCCCAGATGCGAGCCACGTCGCGATGGCTCGTGAACCTGATCTTCCCCCGCTTCGAGAAACGGATCCGGATGTGGGTGCTGATCATGAGAGCGCCCCCACGGGCTCCCTCGGCGAGCGCAGCTCGACCGGGACCCAGGTGCCCCGGGGGTGCCCGGTCGACAGGTCCTGCCCGGTCCCCTGGCTGCCGCCGGCGGGCGCCACAGCAGACGCCACTACGTGCTCGATGCCGTAGCCGGTACAGGCGCCGCAGTCGTAGCAGGGTGTCCACCGGCAGTCGGGCAGGCCGACCTCGGCGAGGGCGTCCTGCCAGTCCTGCCACAGGAAGTCCTTGTGCAACCCGGCCGAGATGTGGTCCCACGGCAGGACCTCGGCCTCGGTGCGGTGGCGGTACACGTACCAGTCGAGGTCGAGGCCATGGTCGGCCATCGCCTCCAGCCACAGATCGAGGCGGAAGTGCTCGCTCCACTCCTGGAACGTCCCGCCCCGCCGCCACACCTGCTCGATCACCGGGCCGAGCCGGCGGTCTCCGCGTGAGGCCAGCCCCTCGACGAGGGTCGCCCGCGGATCGTGCCACGTGAGCTGCAGGCCCTTGCTGCGCCTCGTGGCGTCGCGCAGGAGCCCGATCTTGCGGTGCAACTCGTCGACCGTGTTCTGCCCGAACCACTGGAAGGGCGTGAACGGCTTGGGCACGAAGCCGCCCACCGACGCCTTGACGGAGACACCCTTCGTATACGTGCGCCCGATCTCGACGCAGTTTCGCGCCAGCTCGTAGATGCCGAGCGTGTCCTCGTCGGTCTCCGAGGGCAGCCCCGTCAGGAAGTAGAGCTTGACCCTGCGCCAACCCTGGCTGAAGGCGCTCGTGACCGCGCCGTACAGGTCTTCCTCACGGATGAGCTTGTTGATGATCTGGCGCATGCGCCAGGTCCCGGCCTCGGGGGCGAAGGTGAGGCCGGTCCGGCGGGCCTTCTGGATCTGCGCGGCGATGCCGACGGTGAACGCGTCGACCCGCAGGCTGGGCAGGCTGACTGACACCTGGCCGCAGGTCGAGGGGTCGTCGACGATGCCCTGCACCACCGACTCGATGCCCGAGAAGTCGGCCGTGGACAGGCTCGTCAGCGCCACCTCGTCGTAGCCGGTGCGGCGCAACCCCTCGGCCACCATGGTGCGGACCTGCTCTGCGGGACGCTCCCGCACCGGCCGGGTGATCATGCCGGCCTGGCAGAACCGGCAGCCCCGCGTGCAGCCCCGGAAGACCTCGACGTTGAGCCGGTCGTGCACCACCTCGGTGAGGGGCACGAGCTGGTGGCGCGGGTAGGGCCACGCCGCCAGGTCGGCGATGGTGCGCTTCTCGACCCGCTCGGGCACGTCCGGGTAGCGGGGCCGGATCTCCCGGATGGCGGGCCCCTCGTAGTCCATCTCGTACATCGAGGGGACGTACACCCCGTCGACCCGGGCCAGCTCGCGCAGCACCGCCGCTCGACTGCCGGGGGTGCGCCCCGACGCCTTCCAGTCGGCCAACACCGCCGTGATCTCGGAGACGACCTCCTCGCCGTCCCCGATCACCACGAAGTCGAGGAAGTCGGCGAGCGGCTCGGGGTTGTAGGTGCAGTGGCCGCCGGCGGCCACCAGTGGGTGCTCCGGGCGCCGATCGACCGCCCGCACCGGGACGCCGGCAAGGTCGACGCAGTTGAGCAGGTTGGTGTAGGTCAGCTCGGCCGACAGGTTGAAGGCCAGCACGTCGAAGTCGCCGGCCGCACGGTGCGTGTCCACCGAGAACAGGGGGATCCGCTCGCGCCGCATGACGGCTTCGAGGTCGCCCCACGGCGCGTACGCCCGCTCGGCCACGGCGTCGTCGCGCTCGTTCAGTATCTCGTAGAGGATCTGCAGGCCCTGGTTGGGCAGCCCGATCTCATAGGTGTCGGGATAGGCGAGGAGCCAGGAGACCCTGCCCGGACCGTGCTCGGGACGCTGCGCACCGAGCTCCAACCCGATGTACCGGGCGGGCTTTTCCACATCGGCGAGGTGCTGCTCGAGCAGCGGCCAAACGGAGGTCATGAGCGAAGCTCCTGACCCGTCGACCGCGCGATCGACCCAACTCGAGTCCGCTCGCCCTTTCGCCGCGAGACGGGCGGGTAGTTGGGTCGACTAGCCAGCGAGCCGGGTGACGATGGGGTGCGGGAGCCCAGCCCCCGAGGAAACACAGAAACCATGTCGGATCAAGGGTAGCGGGACGCCCTTCCGCGCCCCGAACCGCGCTGGGAGCGGTCAGGGGGCGTCGTTACGTGGTGAAGCGCGGTGCCAGCGGGCGGTGAGCACCAGGCCGGCCGCATCCACGAGCACGAACGCCAACCGGGAGGCGACCGCCACGGTGGCGGCGACCCCCCCGGCCATCCCCGCCGAGGCGACGAACACCGCCTCTCTGATCCCCGCGCCCGCAGGCACCGGGACCGCCGCGAACCCTGCCGCCCACGACAGGGTGGTGGCGATGCCGATGCGGAGGACCGGCGGATCCGGCATCAGCGCCCGGGCCACCGACCACGTCGCCGCCCAGATGAACAGCCACGCCGGCACGTAGCGGATGATGACGGCGACCGTCGCCCGCCACTCCGGCAGCGGCACGTCGGCGCCCCGACCGGTGAGCCGCACCACCACCGCGCGGGCCCGGCCCAGGACGGCGGGATGGAGCGCCGCCAGGCCGAGCGGCAGGAGCAGCAGCAGCGCCAGTGCCGCGGGCGACTCGGCCTGCTGCGCCAGGTCGAGCGGCACCAGCACGGCGGCGACGGTGAGCCCCGCCAGGTAGAGGGTCGCGAGCGACAGCGCAACGCTCGGGTAGGCCCGGCCGGCTGGCACGCCGCCCCGGCGGGCCAGCTCTCCCCGCCCGACGACCGGCCACACGCCGCCGGGCACGTACTTGCCGATCTCGCCCGAGTAGTACCAGGCGATGACCCGCCGCCGGCCCGGGCGATGGCCGACCAGCCCCAACGCGTCCTCCCAGCACCAGGCGATCCAGGTCATGGCAGCGGCGGCGCACAGGACGGCCAGCACCAGCCATCCGGGCGAAGCGTCAGCGATCCGATCGCGCACCTCGGACCACTGCGACACCAGGGTCGCGGCCACGAAGCCGAGGCACACGAGGGCCAGCACCGTCCCCACCACCGTCGGCAGCCCGATCCACCGGAGGCGCCGCGTCGGTGGACCTGGCGCCGGGTGGGGAGGTTCAGGGGCCGTACCCAGCACCTGACCAGTCTGGTCGATGGACGGGCGGGGGGCGGCAGTCAGGCTGCGTCCACGCGGGCCTCGGGCGTCGACGCCCGGACGGGCGCGGGCCGTCGCGGGGGGCTGCGCCGCAGGAACAGCCACGTCACGGGCGCCGCGAAGGCCGTCCACGCCACCACCTGCTCGATGGACGGCCGGGGATCCCAGCCGAACAACGCGGCCAGGAACTTGCCCTCCTCCGTCTGCTGGGTCAGCCAGCGGTAGGCGGTGAGGTCGTAGACGCCGTTGAGGTTGAACGACCCCAGGTCGCCCGAGGTCTGCAGGAAGAGCACCGTCTTGGCCACGAGGCCGGCCGCGAAGATGATGAGCACGAGCCCGGTCACGGTGAAGAACGCCTTCATGGGCATCGACCGCCCGCCCCAGTAGACGACGAAGGCGAGCAGCGACGCCAGCGCCAGCCCGACCAGAGCCCCGATGACGACCGCGCCGCCCGACTCGTCCGTGCCGGCGGCGATGAGGAATAGCGCCGCCTCGATGCCCTCGCGCAGCACCGCCACCAGAGCCACGGCAAGGATCGCGCGCCGGGTGTTGTCCGATCGGACGGCGGCGTCGACCCTGTGCTCGAGGTCCCCCTTGATCATCCGGCTCTGGCGGCGCATCCAGAACACCATCCACGTGAGCACGACCGCCGCCACCGCCGAGATCGCCGCGAAAGCGCGGAGCCTGGCGTCGCCCTCGAGCGAGCCGACGCTCAGGCGGACGGCGATGCCGACCGCGAACGCCGCCGCCGTGGCCAACGCCACCCCCTGCCACACCGAGCGGGCCAGGTCCAGGCGGCCGATGCGACGCAGGTAGGCGAAGACGATCGCCACCACCAGGGCCGCTTCGAAGCCCTCACGGAGCATGATCAGCAACGCGGCTTCCATATGTTCAGGGAACCTATCACCGGCCCCGGCGGGGACGCCGGGCGGCCCCGGTGCCGGGCGTCAGCCGAAGCGGCGCATGTGGACGTTGAGCACGAGGCCCAATGCCAACCACGACGCCACCACCGACGAGCCCCCGTAGCTCATGAACGGCAGGGTGATTCCGGTGATCGGCATGATGCCCATGGTCATGCCCACGTTCTGGAAGACCTGGAAGACCAGCAAGGACAGGACGCCGCCGCAGATGAGCGTGCCGAGCCGATCGTGGGCGATCTGCGCCGTGCGGAGGATGCGCAGGCACATGAGCGCGAACAGGGCCAGGAGCGTGGCCGACCCGGCGAAGCCCAGCTCCTCGCCGAGGGCCGTGAAGATGAAGTCGGTGTGCTGCTCGGGCACGAACCCCAGGCGGGTCTGCGTCCCCTCGAACAGGCCCTTGCCCGACGCCGCGCCGGAGGCGATGGCCGCCTTCGACTGGTCGAGGTTGTACGTCTCGGCCTGCAGGCCCTGATCCTGGTCGAGGAACTCGGTGAGGCGATCGCGCTGGTAGTCCTCGAGCAGGTCCGAGTTGAGCACGCCGACGATCGCGACCACGCCGAACGCAGTCAGCACCACGATGTGCCGGACCCGGGCGCCCCCCACGAACACCATGCCGGTGAGGATGGCGACGAACACCAGCGCCGTCCCGAGATCGGGCTGGGCCAGGATCAGCGCCACGGGCACGGCGCACAGGGCCAGGCCGAGCCCGAGCCGCCGGATCGAAAGCGGTGGCTCGAAGCGGGCCAGCAGGGCCGCCATCGCGAATATCGTCCCCACCTTGGCCAGCTCGGCCGGCTGGAGCTGGAAGGGGCCGAGCTGGAACCACGCCTGGGTGCCGCGCCGCTCGGTCCCCAGCGGCGACAGCACCAGACCGAGCACCAGCACCACGCCGAGGTACGGGAGCCAGGCGAAGTCTCGGAGCCGCCGGTAGTCGACGAGCGTGACCAGCACCATCCCGACGACACCGATACCGATGAACAGCAGCTGCCGGCGCAGGTAGGACAGGTCGTAGGCGTCGGGGTCGGTCCCCCTGGTCGACGACAGGATCATCAGCGCGCCCAGCGCGGACACCGCCGCAGCACAGCCCAACAGCACGAGGTCGACGTGCTTCCAGGCGGCCGGCGCCCGAGGATGGAACAGGCTGTCGTCCCGCCTCCGCCCGCGCCCCAACCCCGGACCACCCATGAGGCGCTCGCGGGCCGGGATGCGTCCCAGGTCGAGGGTCCCGCGTGCCATCTCAGTCGTACGCCCCCTGGCCACCGCCCGTGAGGCCGCCACCCTGGAGGTTGACCGGCAGCCCGTTGGGGGTCGCCACCGGCTTCGGCGTGAGGCCGGCGAGCACCTCGAAGACACGCCGCACGACGGGGGCGGCCGATGTGGCGCCGAAGCCGGACTCCTCGAGCACCGCCGTCACCTGGTACCGCGGCGCGTTGATCGGCCCGAACGCGGAGAACAGGGCCGTGTCGGCCTTGTTGTCGACCTGAGCGGTGCCGGTCTTCCCCGCGATCGGGAACGCGTCGAGCGGGAACCCGGCGAACGCGCGGGCGGCGGTGCCCCGTACCGGGACACCGGCCAGCCCGTCGAGCAGGGCCTGACGCTCGGGGGGCGTCATCTCGACCCGTGCGGCCGCGTTGGGCTGGAACTCCTGGGTCACCTTGCCGGTCTGGTAGGCCTGGGCTCGCAATGCGATCTGGGGCACGTAGCGGGTGCCGCCGTTGGCGAGGGTCGCGTAGCCGTTGGCGAGCTGCAGCGGCGTCACCAGCACGTCGCCCTGGCCGACGCCCACGTTGACACTGTCACCGGTGCGCCAGACCGGGTCGTTGCAGTTGGTGGCCTCGCAGAACTCGCGCCTCCAGGTGGGGCCCGGGATCCGTCCCGGCCGCTCCCCCGTCAGCGCCACGCCCGTGTCCGCGCCGAGCCCCCACGACGCCAGCAGTTTCTGGAGGCCCTCCTCCCCGAAACGCTCGCGCTGCAGCCAGAACTGGGCGCCCACGTTGTAGAAGAAGGCGTCGGACGACACCGTGAGCGCTTCGCTGATGTTGACCGATCCGTACGCCGCCCCGCCGGCGTTGCTGCGATAACACTTGAGCCCGCTGCAACCCGGGATCAGGTAGCCGCCGCCATCGTGGAAAATAGTGTCGGGCGCCATGAGGCCGGAATGCAGGGCGGCGTAGCCCATGAACAGCTTGAAGGTCGAGCCCGCCGCCCACTGACCCTGGATCGCCCAGTTGTTCAACGGCTGGCCGTTGACGGGGTCGTTGAGGAAGTTCCACTCGTTGGCGTCGATGCCGTCGACGAAGGCACTGGGGTCATAGGTCGGGTACGACGCCAGGGCCAGCAACTGACCGTTGTTGGGATCCTCGACGACCGTGGCACCGGTGGTGGCGTTGTTGGGTGGGTTGCCGTTCCTCGGTGGGCGGGCGCGGGCGTCGGCCAGCCCCTGCTGCAGCGCCTGCTCGGCCAGGGCCTGGAGATCGATGTCGATGGACAGCACCAGGTCGTCGCCCGGCCGCGGCTCGCGGTCGCTGATGACCCGCACGGGGTCGCCCTCGGCGTCGACCTCGATGCGCCGGAGGCCGGGGCTGCCGCGCAGGAACGGCTCGTAGGTGCGCTCGACGCCGGCCTTACCGATGTGGTCGTTGAGCGCGTACGGCTTGACGGTGTCACCGGCCGCTTGGACGTACTTGAGCTCGTCGTCGTCGATCTGCCCCACGTACCCCAGGGTGTGGGCCGCGAGCGTGCCGTAGGGATAGTGGCGGACGGCGGTGCGCTGCACCACCACGGAGGGGTACTCGTCCGCGTGCTCGTCGAGATAGATCTTGAGCTCCTCCGGAACGTCGGTGGCCACCGGAACCGGCGCGTAGCGGCTGTAGCGCCGGTCGCCGACCCGCTGGGTGATCTCCTCGGGGCTGATGGCGTGGCCCGCGGCGGTCAACTCGAAGGTGAGCCGTTGGAGCAGCGTCGCCTGGGCGGGCTTGGTGAGGTCGCCGAAGGCGTTCCGGTCGATCGCCACCACCACCGCCACCCGGTTGTCGACGAGCACCTTGCCGTTGCGGTCGAGGATCCGCCCCCGCGGTGCCTCGACCTGGACGGTCCGGACCCGGTTGGCCTCCGCCTGCAGCCGATAGTCGGACGATCCGACCACCTGCAGGTCGTACAGCCGGGCGAACAGCGAGGCGAACAGGGCCATGGCGACCACGGCCATCATCGACAACCGCAGCCGGGGCACCTTGTTGCCACCACCGCGCCCGTTGGCACCGGTGCCGTTGGCGGCCGGCAGGCTCACGAAAAGACCTCGACTCGGCCGAGCGGGCCCCGTACGGCCGAGGCAATGGGTTCCGCCAGCGGGAGGGTGAGGGCATGGGTTCCGAACGCGGAACTCATGACCTCAGGTTCGATCTGACGGAACCCATGACCTCGGGTCGTCCGCCACTGGGCCCAGCTCATCGCAGCAGCACCTCGAGCCGGTCGGGCTCGGTGGGCCCGTGGACCCAGCGCAGGACCGCCATCGCCGGGAAGATCAGGGCCGCGTTCCACAGTGCGACCGCGACGGTGATGGCCGGCACGTCGCCCCAGGGGTAGGGGGCGCCGATGAGGTGGCCCACGCCGGTGTAGAACGCCGTCGCCACCAGGGACGCAAGCGCGGCGACGGCCGGCGGCCACCAGCCCGTAGGCCGGAACAACACGCCGCAGGCGAGGCCCACGCCGTAGCCGACCAGCGCGTAGGTCAGCGCCGAGAGGCCGAACGGGCTGTCGAGCACCAGGTCGAAGATCAGCCCTGCGAAGAAGCCGTAGGTGACCCCCCGGTCCGGGCCGCCCGTGAGGGCCGCCGCCACCGTCACCACGAGCATCAGATCGCCGACGGCCCCGACGATCCGCAAGTCGGCGACGAACGCGATCTGCGCCACGAGTGCCACGACTAGCACGAGAGCGCCCCGCAGCGGCGTCAGGCGGCGGGAGCGCACTGGTGCCTAGCCCCCGTCCGTCCAGAGCATGACCGTCAGGTACGAGAGCTGGTCGACGTCGACCACGGGATCGACGTCGAGATCGAGCGCCAGCCCCCCCGACCCCTGGCGCGAGGACGCCACGGTGCCCACCGGGATTCCCGGAGGGTAGGCGCTGCGGTCCACGCCGCTGGTCACGACGCCGGTCCCCTTGGGCACTTTGGTCCCCGGACTGATCGCCGAGTCGACCGACAGCGGGTCGTCGCGCCCCTGTCCCCGCGCCGTGCCCAGGTCGCCGGTGGTGGACAGGCGCACGCCGACGCGGAACTCGGGATCGGTCAGCAGCTCGACCGTGGAGCTACCCCCGGTCGCCTGGCTCACGCGGCCGATGAGGCCGGCTCCGGTCACCACCGGCATGCCGACCGCGATGCCGTCGTCGGTGCCCTTGTCGATCTCGATGGCGTGGCTGAAGTTGGAACGGGGCCCCGATACGACGCGTGCCGTGGCCGTCTCCACGTTGCCCGCCCACGGCAGGTCGAGCGATGCCGACAGCTCGGCAAGCTGACGCTCGGCATCGGACGCCTGCACGCCCTCGGCCTCGGCCGCCTCGACCTGGGTGCGCAGCTCGTCGTTCTCGCGCTGGAGGTCGTCGTAGTCGGTCACCCCGTGCCAGGCATTGCGGACCGGCGCGGTGACCGTGTCGACCGCGCTCTCGACCGGGCCGATGACGACCGACGCCCCCTCACGCACCTCGCGCACCACGGGGGCGTCTCGCAGCCCGACCGTCAGCAGCGTGACCGACGCCAGGACGAGGACGGCGAACCGGGTGCGCGATCCGGTGGGGGGAGAGATCGCCACGGGCGTCAGTAGCCAGTCGACGAGAACAGGACGCTCTTGAGGGCGTCGAACTCCTCCAGCGACTGCCCCGAACCAACGGCCACGGCGTGGAGCGGGTTCGGTGCGATCACGATGGGCATGCCGGTCTCGTGGTGCAACCGGGCGTCGAACCCGTTGAGCAGGGCGCCGCCGCCGGCGAGGCAGATGCCCTTGTCCATGATGTCGGCCGCGAGCTCGGGGGGCGTCTTGTCGAGCGTCACCTTCACGGCGTCGATGATCGCCGACACCGGTTCCTCGATGCCCTCGCGGACCTCGTCAGTGGTGGTGACGATCGTCTTGGGCAGCCCCGTCATGAGGTCGCGGCCGCGGATCTCCGCCTGCAGCTCCTCGAGCAGCGGCCACGCCGACCCGAGGGCGATCTTCACCTCCTCGGCGGTCCGCTGGCCGATGGCCAGGCCGTACTCCTTCTTCACGAAGTTGACGATCGCCTGGTCGACCTCGTCGCCGGCCACCCGGATCGACTGGCTGGTGACGATGCCCCCCAGGGAGATGACCGCAACCTCGCTGGTGCCGCCGCCGATGTCGACGATCATGTTGCCGGTCGGCTCCTGGACCGGAAGCCCGGCACCGATGGCGGCGGCCATCGGCTCCTCGATGATGTAGGCCGGCTTACGGGCCCCGGCGTACTCGGCCGCCTCCTGCACCGCCCGCTGCTCGACGCCGGTGATGCCGGAGGGCACGCAGATCACCATGCGGGGCTTGCCCCAGCGTCGGTTGTGGGCCTTGCGGATGAAGTAGCTGAGCATCTTCTCGCAGATCTCGAAGTCCGCGATGACGCCGTCCTTCAGTGGCCGGATCGCCTCGATGTGGCTCGGGGTGCGGCCGACCATCCGCTTGGCCTCGATGCCCACCGCCACCGGCCGGCCGTCGCGCACGTTGACGGCGATGACCGACGGCTCGTTCAGCACGATCCCCTTGCCGCGGACGTAGATGACCGTGTTTGCCGTGCCAAGGTCGACCGCCATGTCTCGACCCGTCAGCGATGAGAAGAAGTTGTCGGGCATGGCCTAGCGGTCCTTCCGCCCTCGTCGACTCGCACACGGGAAGCTCGACGTAGGTTAACGAACCCCCATCCGCCAGCGAGCGACCCCCTGTTGCGATCGCGTCGCACTTTTCGCGGCCCGCGACAACGCGGCGCACGCCGGCGGGGCGAGCTCGGTCGGGTCGCGCCAGACGATCCGCTTGTTGTCCCGCCGCCTTCACCCGGCCGCTGTCACCGCCGCGCCGATATGAGCGCTCAATCCCGCGCTAGCCGGGGGTCATGCGCGATTCCTGCAGGCGTGATTCCTACGCCAGCCCCGGGAACCACAGTGCGATCTCGCGGGCTGCGGACTCGTGCCCGTCGCTCGCGTGCACCAGGTTCTCGGTGGTGACGGTAGCGAAGTCGCCCCGGATGGAACCCGGTTCGGCGTCCTCCACCTTGGTGGCGCCCACCACCTTCCGCACCAGCAGATACGTGTTCTCGTCGGGACCCTCGATCACCATGGCGAACACCGGCGAACGCACGATGAAGGCGACGAGGTCGCCGTAGAACGACTTGCCCTGGTGCTCGGCGTAGTGCCGCTCTGCGAGGGCGTCGTCGACCTGGCGGAGCTCCGCCGCCACCAGGATGAGGCCCTTGCGCTCGAGCCGGCTCACGACCTCGCCCACGAGGCCGCGCTCGACGGCGTCGGGCTTGCACATGACGAAGGTGCGGTTCTTCACCGGCCGGAGGGTAGGTGTCGGCTGGGCGGTCGGAAAACCTGGGTCATGGGTTCCGGGCCCGGAACCCATGACCTCGACCTCGCTTGGGACCTGAGCGGATAGGCATGTCGTCTTGACTCGCCGTGGCCAGCGCTGCCGGAGGCCGAGCTGTGTGGCCCGGGCTCACGCTGCAAATGCCGTGCTGTTCGGTGACCCCTTGCGGGCCTATCCGCTCGGCCTCCTAGACGGAACTGATTGCCTTGGGCCCCTCACCGGCGGCGGCAGGCGGCGGCGCCTCTGGGCGACGCTCAGCCGAGCAGGCCCAGGCGACGGCACGCCGTCCTGGCGGCGCCCACCGTGTACAGCGACCCCGTGACCATTACCAGCCCGCCCCCGCCGGCGCCGTCAGCCCCGGCCCCGTCAGCCCCGGCCTCCGCCGCGCGCCAGGCCCGCTCGAGCGCCTCCCCGACATCGGGCACCGCCTCCACCTGGACACCGCGTGCCGCGACGGCCTTGGCCAGCTCGTCGGCCGGGATCCCCCGCGGCGACGGAGGCGTGCAGGTGATCACCTCGTCGCCGGCCCGCACCCCGAAGGCATCGAGCATCTCGTCCAGGTCGCGCCCCACGAGCAGCCCCAGCACCCAGCGCCGCGTCCCCTCCACGTCGAACTCGTCGGCGAGGGTCGCCGCCGCCGCCCGGGCGCCGTCGGGATTGTGTGCACCGTCGAGCACCAGCAGCGGCGCCCGGTGCACCACCTCGAACCGCCCCGGCAGGAGCAGTCCCCCGAACGCCTCGGCCACCACGTCGGGCGCCAGCGGCCGGCCGAAGAACGCCTCCACGGCCGCGACCGCGGCCGCGGCGTTGTCGGCCTGGTAGGCGCCATGCACCGGCAGGAACACGTCCTCCAGCACGCCGTTGGGCGTCCGCAGGTCGACGACCTGGCCCCCCAGGGCCAGGCGACCTGAGATCACGCCGAAGTCCCGGTCCCGCAGCCACACCTCGGCCGGTCCCTCGGCCTCGAACAGCGGGAGCAACGCCGGATCCGGCTCGCCGAGGATCACGTGGCTGCCGGGCTTGACGATGCCGGCCTTCTCCTCGGCGACGCGCCGCCGCCAGTCGCCGCGGCCATTGGTGTGGTCCTTGCCGATGTTGGTGACGACCGCCACCTGCCCGTCGGCGACGTTGGTGGCGTCCCAGCGGCCGAGCAGGCCGACCTCGACCGCCGCCACATCGACCGCCACCTGGCTGAACCAGGCGAAGGCGGCGGCCGTGAGCAGCTCGAAGTACGACGGCCGCTCCTCGAAGAACCGCTGGTGCTCCAGCGACTCGAGCTCGCCTATCAGGCTGGCGAACTCCTCGGGCTCGATCGGCTCGCCGTTGCGGGCGATCCGCTCGGTGATGTGCTCGAGGTGCGGGCTCGTATAGCTGCCGACGGAGAGCCCGTGGGCGGCCACGAGGGCCGTGATCATGCGGGCGGTCGAGCCCTTGCCGTTGGTGCCCGTCAGGTGGATGACCGGGTAGTCGTTCTGGGGGTCGCCCAGCACCTCCATCACCCGCCGCATGCGGTCGAGCGACAGCCCCTCGACGTGGCCCGCCGAGATGGCCGGCGTCTTCTCGAGGTTGATGTGATCGTCGAGGTAGGCCTGCGCCTCTTCGAAGTCCATGCGGGCCCTCACGTCAGTCCTGGGCAGGTTGCCGCATCTCCCGCTCTTGCCGCCTGCGGCGGCGGGCCGCTCGGGCTTCGACGCACACCTCCCGCTCTTGGCGCCTCCGGCGCCCGGCCGCTCGGGCCGGGGCCTCGCCTTCGCTCGGCCTCAGGTTCGAAGTCCAAGGAACCTGGGGGCCAGCGGCGTCAGGACGCGGCGCGACGCGGCCGCTGCCTCGGGGCCTCAGCCCGCGGCACGAGGGTCGGGTTGACCCGCTCGAGCACCACTGCCCGGTCGATCACGCACTTGCCGACATCGCTGCGGCTGGGCAGCTCGTACATGAGGTTGAGGAGCACCTCTTCGAGGATGGCCCGCAGGCCCCGGGCGCCGGTCCCCCGCAGCAGCGCCTGCTCGGCGATGGCCTCCAGGGCGTCGTCGGCGAACTCCAGCTCGACGTCTTCGAACTCGAAGATCTTGCGGTACTGCTTGATGAGAGCGTTTTTCGGCTCGTCCAGGATGCGCACGAGCGCCTCCTGGTCGAGGCTCGACACCGCACCGATGACCGGCAGGCGGCCGACGAACTCGGGAATCAGCCCGAACTTGAGCAAGTCCTCAGGCTGCACCTGCTCGAGCAGCACGCCGAGGTCCTTGTCGTCGTAGCGGCTGACGTCGGCGGTGAAGCCCACGCCGTTGCGGCCGATCCGGCTCTCGATGATCTTCTCGAGCCCCGCGAACGCCCCACCGCAGATGAACAGGATGTTGGTGGTGTCGATCTGGATGAACTCCTGGTGGGGGTGCTTGCGACCCCCCTGCGGCGGCACCGACGCGGAGGTGCCCTCGAGGATCTTGAGCAGCGCCTGCTGCACGCCCTCGCCCGAGACGTCGCGGGTGATCGACGGGTTCTCGCTCTTGCGGGCGATCTTGTCGATCTCGTCGATGTAGATGATGCCGGTCTCGGCCTTCTTGACGTCGTAGTCGGCGGCCTGGATGAGCTTGAGCAGAATGTTCTCGACGTCTTCGCCCACGTACCCCGCCTCGGTGAGGGCGGTGGCGTCGGCAATGGCGAAGGGCACGTTGAGCATGCGGGCCAGCGTCTGGGCCAGCAGGGTCTTGCCGCAGCCGGTTGGCCCGATGAGCAGGATGTTGGACTTGGTCAGCTCGACGTCACCGGAGGGCGTGCCGCCGTACTGCACCCGCTTGTAGTGGTTGTAGACGGCGACCGAGAGGATCTTCTTCGCGTGTTCCTGGCCGATGATGTAGTCGTTGAGGAAGTCGTAGATCTCGACGGGCTTGGGCAACTCGTCGAAGCGCAGCTCGCTCGGCTCGGCCAGCTCTTCTTCGATGATCTCGTTGCAGAGGTCGATGCACTCGTCGCAGATGTAGACGCCGGGACCGGCGATCAGCTTCTTCACCTGCTTCTGGGACTTGCCGCAGAACGAGCACTTGAGCAGCTCGCCACCGTCTCCGAACTTGGCCACGTCGGTCGCTCCCCCTTTTGGCGTGCTAGCTCGCCCGAGTGATCGGGCCGGTCATGTCGGCTGACTGCCGCGACGAGATGACGTCGTCGATGATGCCGTACTCGCGGGCCTCCTCGGCGCTCATCACGTAGTCGCGGTCGGTGTCCTTGTGGATCCTCTCCTCCGTCTGTCCAGTGTGGCGCGCCAGGATCTGGTCGAGGAGCTCCCGCATGCGCAGGACCTCCTTGGCCGCCAGCTCGACGTCCGTCGCCTGGCCCCCGGCCTGCCCCCAGGGCTGGTGCAACAGCACGCGGGCGTGCGGCAGCGCGAGGCGCTTGCCCGGGGCCCCGGCGGCGAGCAGCACCGCCGCGGCCGAAGCGGCCTGCCCGAAGCAGATGGTGCTGATATCGGGCTTGATGAACCGCATCGTGTCGTAGATGGCGAACAGCGCGGTGATGTCCCCGCCCGGGCTGTTGATGTAGATGTTGATGTCCTTGTCCGGGTTGTCGGACTCGAGGTGGATCAGCTGGGCGCAGACGAGGTTGGCGATGGTGTCGTCGATGGGCGTCCCCAAGAAGATGATGTTCTCCTTGAGCAGCCGGCTGTAGAGGTCGTAGGCCCGTTCACCCCGGTTGGTCTGCTCGACCACCGTGGGAACGAGGTAGTTCTGGATCACTCGGCGTCGCTCTCCGTCTTGTTCTCGTTCGTGTCGCCGTCGTTGGAATCGTCTTGGGATTCGTCGGGTGCTGGCCGGATCTCGAGCTCGGCCCGATCGATGGGCTGACCGTCCTCGTCGACGATCTCGACCCGCTCCAGGAGCCAGTCGAGCGCCATGCGCTTGCGTACATCGGAGCGTACCGCCGCCAGTTGCCCGCCGCGTTCGAACTCGCGGCGCACCTTCTCGACCTTCTCGCCGACCCGCTCGGCGACGCTCGTGAGCTCCTCCTCGAGGTCGTCGTCGGTGCACTCGATGTCCTCGGCGTCGGCCACCGCCCGCAACGCCAGGTCGACCTTGACCGCGGTCTGCGCCGCCTCCTTGAGCTCCGACGTGAACTGTTCGTTGGTGGTCCCCGACGCCGCCAGCCACTGCTCCGGGTCCACGCCCTGCGCCTGGAGCCGGAGGGCGAGGTCCTGGGCCCGGTGCTGCATCTCGTGGTTGACCAGGGGCTCGGGGGGCTCGTCCTCGACCAGTTTGGCCAGGGCCTCGCCCGTGGCCTGGCGGAGCTGGGCCTGGGCCTGCGCCTGGCGTACCACCAGGGCACGGTCCCGGATCGACTGCCGAAGCTCGTCGATGGTCTCGAACTCCGAGTTCTCCGCCGCCCACGCGTCGTCGGCCTCGGGCAGGACCCGCTCCCGGACCTGCTTCACCAGCACCCGGAACCGCAGGTCGCGTTTCTCCTCCGGATCGGGGTGCTCGGCGTCGAACTCGAGGATGTCGCCGGCCTTCGCCCCCCGCAGCTGCTCGTCCACCTCGGGCGTGATCACGCCGCTGCCGACCGTGTAGCTGTAGTCGTCGGCGCTGAGCCCCGGCTGGGGCTCGCCGTCGAGCGTGCCGCTGATGTCGATGACGACGGCGTCGTCGTCGCGGGCCGCGCGGTCGACGTCGGCGAAGGTGGACTGCACCTGTCGCATGCGGTCGACCTGGGCGTCGACCTCCTCGTCCGAGACCGCCGGGCGGGTGACCTCCGCCCGCAGGCCGCCGTAGCCGGGCACCTGGACCTCGGGACGCACCTCGACCACGGCGTCGAACGCGACCGGGCCGTCCTCCTGACCCGCCGTGATGTCGATGTCGGGCGAATCGATGGCGTCGACGTCGTGCTCGACGAGCGCCTGGGCGTAGTACTCGGGCAGGGCGTCGCTCAGCGCCTGCTCGCGCCCGACCTGGGAGCCCAGGCGGTGCTCGAGGACCTTGCGCGGGGCCTTGCCCGGCCGGAATCCGGGGATGCGAACCTCGCGGGCGATCTTGCGGTAGGCGTCGGAGATCGCCTTGTCGAACTCGTCCTCGTCGAGCTCGACGGAAAGCTTGACCTTGTTCCCCTCGAGGGGCGAGACGGTGGTCTTCACAGGGGCGTGAGTGTAACGGCGGGGTGCGGAACCCCAGTACTACCCGGGCCCGAGTGGCCCCCGCCCTGCAACCGGCGTCCGAAGACGTCGGAAACCGGTACATCCGGACGCCGGAGCGAAGTGCCCCGGCCCCCGGCCGCCCGGGCGGGGCCGCCGGCACCTGCGGGTACGCTGTCGGCCGGTCGACGGGGAGTGGCGCAGTGGAAGCGCACCTGCTTTGGGTGCAGGAGGTCGGGGGTTCAAATCCCCCCTCCCCGACCAGTCTGAGCTGGGATGATCCGACCCTCTGAATCCCACCGATTGGACCGTGTATCAGCGATTTGTTGCGGCTCCGTTGTGCGGCCCGTTCGGGGGCTTTCAACGCTCGTCGAGCCGGTGAATCTGACGCGGGTGTAATCGTGCGGCGATCGGGCGCGGGCCGGTTGATCAGTCTCGTCGTTCGTCGCGGCGGTCGCGTCGCCGTCGATGGCGTCGCAGTACGCCCAAGCCGAACCACACGAGCGCGCCGATGAGCGCGGAGATGAGGACGAGCAACCAGACCGGCCAGGTGAAATCCCACCCCAGGAACTGGACGGTGACGTCCTCGGTGTTCTGGCTCATGAAGATGACCAGCGCCGCCACCCCGCCGAGCGACGCGATCACTCCGCCACTGAGTCGGATACCTTGCTGTTTTTCCGCTTCCGGCCTTGTGCCTTCTTCACCGGTCGGCTGGACCATCGATGCCCCTCCTTGTTTGTGTGTTGGGGTAAATGAACTGACGCTCGGGTATCAGCGGACCGAATCGACGATCTTGGCGAGGGTCCTGGCGGCGGTCTACGCCGTGGGACACTACGGCCGCGGTATCGACCACTGCGGCCGTGCTGGCCGCCGCGTGCCGATGACGCCGCGTCGGGCAACTCGAGCCGGTCGGAGGGCATGTCGTTCTCCTTCACTCATCGTGGCTTCCTCGGCCTGAAGCTGAGTCGCGGCGGCCGGCCTTGGCGGCGGTGGTGAGGAGACGGACGACGGCTCCGATGACGACGAGGTCCAGGAGCATCTGGATGCTTACGACGATGCGGGCGAGGTCGCCCTCCGGGGTGATGTCGCCGAAGCCCACCGTGGAGAAGACGGTGATGGCCAGGTAGAGGGCGCCGGTGTGGTTGAGCGGCTCGCTGAAGTGGGTGGTCGAGGCTTGGGAGAGGGACAGGTAGATGGCGGCGAAGGTCACGAGGAACAGGGGGATGGTGCCGCCGAGAGCCTGGATGGCGCGGAGCACCGGAAGGTCCGCGTGCACGACTCGGCGTAGCTGCCAGGCGAGGACGACGGTGAAGGCGGCGATGCCGAGTACGAGGCGCTACCAGGGACTCGCCGCTGGTGAGGTTTGTGAACGGGATCACGTAGTAGATCCCGAAGAGGAGCGCCCAGGCGAGAGCCACTGCGATCACCGTGCGGGTGACCTCGCGGCGCCGCTGCCGGCGGCTGAGCTCCGTCCAGGAGCGGGGGGTGCTCATCCGGGGGCCGCCCGGTCGCCGACACCGGTGGCGTCGTCGTGATGACCGTGGGGCGACAGCAGGTACGTCGAGCCGATGGTCAGGGCACACCCCGGCAACTTCGACCTCACCCGTTGGCTCTGGACGAGTCGTCCGTCCGACGTTGAGCGTTATGGACTGCCTTGACGTAGCGCGTCGTCAGTGGTCGGGCTGTGATGCCGTGAGCGATGACGGTGAACACGATCGTCACCGCGATCGTGTTGGCCAGAGCGTGGACCGTGGAGCCCTCGATGTCGACGCTCCCGATCCCCCAACTCGAGTTCGCCAATACCAGCCCAGCGGCCATGAAGACGAACGGCCCGGTGAGGTTTCGGGCCGCGAACCAGTCCGCCAGGAGCGCCCACCCGAAGACCACGATCGACAGGTCGATGAGGGTGGCCTCGTTCATCTGCGGCGCCACCACCTGGGCTTGTGGGTCACGATCATCTCCGTCTCGACGAGTTGGCCTCCGTCCGCCTCAAGAGCGCAGATCGAATGATCAGTGGATCAGGCCTGCCCCATCTCCTTTGTGATCATCCGGCGCGGACCGGCGGTTGTCCTCATGCAGATCGCATGAAGATTCGCCATTCGGTACCCAGACTGGGTGAATCCCTGGCGTTTCCGCCGCCCGCACCGCAACCCGATCTGGTGCACACCTAACATGCGTCCGTGACGGAGAGCGCGGGTGCGGCGCCGCCGACGGTTGTCGCAAGCGATGTGCTGCTCGACGCCAAACTTTCGGTCCCGCACCTTCGCCCAGGTTCCGTGAGTCGCGCCGACCTCATCGAGACGGCTCGCGCGAGCGATTGCCGGGTGGTCGGCGTGACTGCACCCGCTGGTTACGGCAAGTCGACACTGCTGGTTCAGTGGGCCCACGCGGAGGATCGGCGCGTCGCCTGGGTGACACTCGACCGCTTCGACGACGATCCCGCGGTCCTGCTCACGGTGCTGGCGTCCGCGTACGCCCGAGTCTCGTCGGGCAACGACGACCTGGTTGCCGACGTGAGCGGTCTCGGCGTCTCGGTGCTGGGACGCGCGGCGCCGCGCCTCGCCTCGGTGTTCAGGACGAGCCCAGCCCCGTTCGTGCTCATGTTGGACGACCTTCACGAACTGCAGTCGCCGGCCTGCCACGACGTGCTGGGCGTAGTGATCTCGGGGATAGTCCAAGGCTCGCAGGTCGTCGCGTCGAGTCGTTCCGAGCAGCCTCATCTGCCGCGGCTGCGGGCCTCGGGCGACGCGCTCGAGCTCGTGGCGAGCGACCTGGCCCTAGGCGCGGCCGGCGCCGAGCAGATCTTCGCGGAGGCACAGGTCAGCCTGACTCGGGAGCTCGCCGTCACCGTGGCCGAGCGGACCGAGGGCTGGCCGGTCGGCCTCCACCTCGCCGCCCTGATCGCGCGCGAGAGCCGCGGCGAGGCGTTGACGATCACCGGTGACGACCGGTACGTGGCCGACTACCTGTATCGCGAGTCGTTGGCCCAGCTACCCGAGGAGGCGCAGCAGTTCCTGCGGCGCACGGCCGTGCTCGATCAACTGTGCGCCCCACTCTGCGATGCCCTCCTCGGAGAATCAGGCGCTCAGGACCGGCTGCGGAACCTCGAGGCGTCGAACCTGTTCCTCGTTCCGCTCGACCGACGGCGGGAGTGGTACCGGTACCACGCATTGTTCCGAGAGTTCCTGCTCGGCGAGCTGCGGCGAGTCGAGCCCGACATCGTCATGAAGCTGCACCTGCGGGCCGCCGACTGGTACGAGGCCAACGGCTCCCCTGCGATGGCGCTGGAGCACTTGCTGAACACGACCGAGCGGGACCGGTGCGTCCAGTTGGTGACGGCGTTGATCCTGCCGACCTACCAGGCCGGCCAGATGTCCACGGTGCAGCGCTGGCTCTCGGCGCTCGGCAACTCCGCGATCGAGGAGTACCCCCCGCTCGCAGTGCTCGCCGGCTGGGTCGCGGCCCTGACCGGTCAGACCGCCGAAGCGCAACGGTGGGCGGCGATCCTCGACGCCGCTTCGTTCGACCTCGTGCCCGTGGACGGCACGGCGTCGTTCGACTCGGCGCGGGCGATGTTGCGGGCGTTCATGTGTACCGCCGGCCCCGACCAGGCGATGTCCGACGCGAGCTTCGCGGTCGCCGCGGAGCCGCCGTGGAGCGTCTGGCGCGACCAGGCGCTCTGCGCATGCGCGGAGGCGCATCTGCTCACCGGTGACGTCGACCGGGCCGGTGCCCTATTCGCCGAGTCGTCGGCCGCGGCAGCCGTGTACGTCAACGCCGATATGCGCATCCTGAGCGAGTCCGAGCTTGCGTTGTTGGCGATGGATCGCGGCCGATGGACTGAGGCGGCCGAGCATCTGGATGTGGCACTCACCGCCATCGACGAGCACCGGATGTACGACTACCTCGCGGGCCTGCTTGCCCTTGCCGGCGCCGCCCGCCTCGCAGTGCACCAGGGCGACCTCAGGGAAGCGAGCCGCCAGCTCACCCGGGCGATGCGGGCCCGCCCGGCGTGCACGTTCGCCATGCCATTTCTCGCCGTGCGCGTACGACTGCAGCTCGCCAAGGTGTACAGGTCCTTGGCCGACCACACGACCGCCCGTCACTTGCTGCGCGAGATCGACGACATCCTGGTCGACCGGCCGTCTCTTGGTGTCCTCGCCGACGAGGTCTCCGAATTCCGCCGAAATCTCGCGTCGAGCGAGCAGGTGGGAGCGACCGGCGGGTCGCCCCTCACCCCCGCGGAGCTTCGGCTGCTCCCTTACCTGCAGACGCACCTCACCATTCGCGAGATCGCGGAGCGGCTGTTCGTGTCCCGCAACACCGTCAGCTCCGAGGTCAGCTCGATCTATCGAAAGCTGGGCGTCTCGTCACGCAGCGACGCGGTGCAACAGGCGACGACGACCGGTCTACTCGGCGGGTAGCCGAGCACACTCACGGATTGGGTTCCAAGAGCCCTCAGACATAGTCCTTCTTCCTGAGCCAGGACAGTGCGAACCAGCCCCAGATCGGTGGCAGGTACGACGTGCACAGCCGCGCCGTGAAGGTTGCGGCGACTGCTTGCGCCTCGGGGATCCCCGAGGCGGTGAACCCGGCGATCAGCCCGGTCTCGATCACGCCCATCCCGCCCGGCACGGGCGCCGCCCCGCCGATGAACGACGCGACGCAGTTGATCAAGACGAGTTGCAACAGGGGCAGGGACCCGCCGTACGCGTGGAGCGCTGCCCCGAGGACCATGGCGTAGAGCAGCTGCGAGGCGAGGTTCCCGCCGAACAGCTGCACGGCCTTGCGCGGCTTCGAGAGGACGCCGCGGAGGTTCTGCCACGCCGCTCGGACCTGGGTCACGACGGTATGGCGGACACGGTTGCGAACGCCGGGAACGAGGAGCAGGACCAGGGCCGCCACCACCAGCACGGCGATCACCGCGACCACCCATCCAGGGATGCCCTCGCCGTCGCTACCGATCGACAGGTTGAACTCGGACCCCGTGACGGCCACGGCGATCACGATCAGGACCGCCTGCACGATGAAGGCGGCGGCCGAGTTCAGGACGCCGGAGCTCGCGGCCACCGCCGGTCGGAGGCCCTGTTTCTGGAAGAACCGGATGACGAGGGTGGCGTTCCCGGCGGTGCCCCCCACGAGTCCGGTGAACGCGTTCGCGAACTGGACCGCGAGGACCGGGCCGAACGGCAGCCGGGCAGACACCGCGCCCAGCATGGCCACGGCCTGCGAGAGTTGGGGGAGCTGAGCGACCACGAACGTCACCCCCACCCAGCCCCAGATCGCGTCCTTGAAGATGTCGCCCATCGCGGCGACGCCTGCGAGCTGGCCGACCAGGAGGTAGACGCCGAGGGCGAACGCAGCGGCCAGGAAAACCGAGCTGGCCGAGAAGCGGCGAAGCTCGGTGGGCTTGGGCGCTTCGACACCGGTCAGCTCGGCGCCGGCCTCGCGGAGGCCGGTCAGGAGCTTCTTAGGTTCGGTGAGATGGCGCTTGGCGGCGCCGGTCAGCGCCGTCGGCTCGAGGAGCCCCAGCAACCCGACGAGATCGTCGGTGCTGAGCCCGCGGTGGGCCGCCGCGAGCGCCCTTTCCTTTCCCACCAGCTGGGCAGTGGTGGCTAGGAGCTGCACGCGATCGAGCCGAAGGCGGGCGTCGGTGGCGGACGGGACGGCGTCGCCGAGACCGACGAGCCCGGTCGTTTCGGCGTCGTCGAGCACGACGTTTCCCACCCATGGGTTGCCGTGGGCGATGCGCCCGTCGTGCAGTCGCATCAGGTTCGTCCACGCGTCGTCGAGGACGGCATCCGTGACGCGTTCCGGCTCCAACTCGCTGAGCCGCACACCTGGCGGGTTCCGCACGACGACGATGGCGTCGTCGCGCCACCCGGCCAGTCCTGCGGCGACCACGTCGGGCAACCGGGCGCCGGTACGGCCGGCGAGGAACAGCACATAGGCCTGATGCTCGACCTGGTGCTCGCGGGTCAGCGACAGCGTCGGCCCGGAGTCCTTGTACCAGATGAACCGCCAGAGCTTGGCGAACAGACGAGCGTCGGTGGCGTCCCGCCCCACGACCTCGATCGACAGCTCGGCCTCGGACCCCGCCGTGTAGTTGGCAACGCCCCACGTCTGCTCCTGGGCGAGGCGCAGACCGCCCGGGTCGACGCCGAGATCACGCAGCGAATCGGCCACCTGCTCCGCGGACGGCGTGGCCGCCGGGGAACCGAAGCAGAGATGCGCCAGGGCAGCCGCGCCCCAAGCCAGCACGATGCTGGCGACTACGGCGCCCGGCAGGCCTTCGGCCAGGGCGGCGGCCGCGATCGCGCTGAGCCAGAAGACCGCCTCCAACATGCGACGGGCAGGGCGGGTCAAGTACGGCCGGGAGGCCCACAGCCCCGCCGCACTGGCGGCCATCAGAACCACCGGGAAGTCGGGGGTGTGACCGCGGAGCGAGACGCTCGCAGCGGACAACCCCTCGGGCACGTCCACCACGGCAGACAGGGCGACGCCCACGAGCCAGGCCACCGCCATGGCGACCGCCTGCGTCGCCAGCAGACGAGGTTGACGCGTCAGCAGCGCGGTGACGAGCAATGCCCCGGCCGCGATCGGAGCAAGGACATACAGGACATTCCACAGTGGCTCGAGGCCGCCGGGCAGGCTCTCGATGACATCGAAGACAGCCGCCTCGATCGTGGTGACTTCAGTCGCCCCAGCGGACGCGATCGCGATGACCACCACGGCGACGACGACTAGGGCGACGTCGCTCGGGCGCCGGCGCACACGACCCTCGGCGACGATGCCGAACACCGACGAGCCCCAGCTTCGGCGCACCCCTGAGGTCGAGACTGGTTGGACTCCCGTGTCTGCTCCGGACTGGACCTCCCCTGTCTCCCCGAGGTCGACGGTCACGAGAGACCACCGACCCCTGCGACAAGGCTGGACCGGGTTGGGCTCACAGCGGTGTCACCCCATCCGGGACCGGCCACGAGGGGTCGGGTGACCACGCCACGGGTTTGAGAGCCGTGTCAGCCATGACACCCCTGGCTCAGGCGTGCCTCATCTCGCTGCCATGGGCGGTGAGGGCCCAGATCACGAGCACGTCGATGGTGATCACGATGAGTGCCCACAGCGGGTAGGCCGGAATGAAGAAGAAGTTCGCGATCAGGCTGAAGCTGACGGCGATGACGCCGACGGTCCGCGCCAAGAAGTTGCCGCTGAACACACCAATGCCGGCGAGCAGGACGACCAGCCCGACAATCAGGTGGACCCAGCCCCACTGGGAGATGTCGAGGTACAGCGACGCGCGATTAGTCCACACCACCCACTCGTCGTTGACGATACCGACGAGCCCGTAGAAGGCATTGAGGCCGCCAGCGATGATCATCATGGCGCCGGCGAACGCGATCCAACCGGTCCAGCCAGTACGTCCGGTGTCAGATCCTTCAGGTGTCGTGTAACCGGACTGTTGGTACGTCTCTGCTGCCACCGCAGTCACCTCTCTGTCGTGTCGAAAGACGAACACGCTTCTAGGGTCACGTGTTCCTGCCCGTGCCTATGCCCTGATGATGAGCGGCCGATTCAGGGCGGTCGTCACGCAGAATGCATGAAAGCGCTCGGTCAATCGGCGATGTGGCCCAGATCGACCGGAATCTAACATCGAGCCCGCAGGCGGGAGAGCGACCGGCGAGCCGCACCTCTCGATCCGTCGAAAGCTCAGCGTGTCGTCACACAGCGAGGTGGTGCCACGAGCGACGGCGACCGGGCTGCGGGCCCGATGATGAGCGGGTCGAGCTCGCGCTCTCCGAAGACCCGACCCTGTGGCCGGCCTGCCGGGTGTCAACCGGGCGACGCTTCTAGGCGGGTACGTCGTTGATCTCATCCCATCTGACTGAAGACGCCATCGATCGGTCTTCGTACGGTCGAGGTTGATCCGTGTCCTAGGAACCCGACGGAAGTAGGGTCCCGGGAAACCCCAGGGAGGGACGTGCAATGTCAGAGTCGTCATACGATCGACCGCCCGGAAGCGACCAACCAAGCGGATACAGCCAGGGGACGGGATACGACCAACCCAGCGGATACAGCCAACGGACCGGGTGGACCGGCTGGATCATCTTCGCCGCCATCATGATGATCGTCGCTGGCACCCTCAACCTCCTCTACGGCATCATCGCCGCCGTCAACGACGAATGGGTCGTCTTTACCAACCGCGCCGACGTCTACCTCGACGTGTCGGAATGGGGCTGGGTTCACATCATCATGGGTGGCATCGTGCTACTCGCCGGCATTGGGCTGTTCAGCGGCAGCTTCCTCGCTCGGATGGTGGCCGTCATAGTCGCCGCCATCAGCCTGATCGGGAACTTCTTCTTCATTCCCGTCTACCCACTCTGGGCACTCATCGTGGTCACCATTGACGTCCTCGTCATCTGGGCCGTCACTGCGCACGGTGGCGAGATGCGAGAGGCGTAACAGCCGTAACAGCGGAGACGCCATCCAGCCGAAACGACGCACTCAGCTGGGGGGCGACACGAAGTCGCGAATGCGACTTCGTGTCGCCCCCGCGGATCAGCCGACTTGGCCGGCGGCGTCCTTGACTGCTGCGTCGACGTCGGCGGTACTCACGTCGAGCTCCTTGGCGATGTGCTTCTCGGCCTTCAGTCCGGCGTTGTCGAGCGCCTGCTCGAGGGTGCTCGCGCCGACGACAAGCAGGGCGGCCTCGCCCTCGTCGATGAGTTCGCCGAGCTCCTTGACATCAGAACGGGAAAGTCCGCGCCACAGGTGGCCGCCCACACCGCCGATGGCCGCGCCGACGAGCGCGCTGCCGAGGATCGCCGGGGGGAAGAGGATGCCGATGACGGCGCCCGCAGCCGCACCACCCCAGCCTCCGTGCCGAGTCGCCATCTCGTCCTTGTTGACGTGCACCTTGCCGGACGAGTCCTTGGTCACGACCGCGGCGTCGTAGGTGCCGACGACATCGGCTCCGTGAAGGTCCTTCACGATGTCGTAGTCGGCGCGAGCAGCCGCTTCGTTCGGGTAGGTGCCGATGTAGAGGAACGTTCCATCAGCCTTTGCCATGTGCTCTCTCCTGTCGACGTTTGTCCGACACAAACGAAGCTAAGCCGCGGTTCCAAGGCAGTCGTCACCCAGAACGCATGAAACCACTAGGTAGTGGTGGGGCCGAGCTCACTCACCGGATTGGGGTTCCAACGCGTCGTCGGTGTCGTATCCAAGCGCCATCGCGAGCTTCGGGGCTGCAGCGACAACGCAGGGAAGCCCGACGATGGGAACGACGCCGACCAGGACGTCGACGATCTCAGCGGCCGTCGCGCCCGCATTCACCGCGGCATCGGCCTGCGCTCCATAGGACGGAACCGCGCCACCCGCCGCGACCAACGCGGCGAGCCGGACGAGCGCGAGCGTCTTCGGATCGAGCTCTCCGGACTCGACTCCGGCTCCGCCGACGCCGCCCGCCGCAAAGCGGGCGTCGTTGATGGCCAGACAGCGCAGCCGCTCCGTGTAGTCCAAACCGACTCACCCTTCCTCGTTATCGGCCTCCGCCGCCGCAGCATCCAGCTCGGCCTCGAGCTCGGCCTCATCACCGAGGACCAGCCCCAGCGCGACCAGGTCCTCTGGAGTGAGTGAGCGGTGTCCGATCACCAGGCCGCCGGCGTCGCGGACCGCATCGCGCAGCGGGATCGCCCAGAGGTGCTCGATCGCGAGCACGAGCGCCGAGCTGCCATCGGGCAGCTCGTCGAGCAGCCGCGCCGCGACCAACTCCGCTGCGTGGGGTGCGTCCGGGTCGACGGATGCCCCGAGCTCGGCGCCGGCCGCAGCGCCCTCGCCACCGGCAATGCCCAGCCCGACCAGGGCGCCGACCGCCGACCGCAGTTCGGCCCGTTGATCATCATCGAGATCGGACACGCTCAGCGCCGCGACGTCGTCGCCCTCGCGCATCACGAACACGGCATCGATGATCCTGATCTGGCCGACGTCGCTCAGACGTGCCAGTTCTTCGGCGATCCGACCTTCGAACAGGTCGTTGTCCGGAAAGCCGATCACGAATGCCTGGATGGGTCCAATGCTCACCGTTGCTTCCTCCTCCTCGACATCGCGCCGTCGGCACGCGGACTGGTGGGGGGCTCGGGCGACCGATCTGGCCGCGGAATCGCCCTCTACTCCATGGTCGACCGAGCAGGCTCCGCGCGCATCACCCAGATCACGTGATTCGTCGAGCGCGTCGACACCGGCGACGCCGGCACAAGGCAGCGCCGCGATGAGAGGCGAGGTTTCATGCGTTCTGCATGAGGACAGCCGCGGGCCCGCGCCGGATGATCACGCTGTCGCGCAGCGAGCGTCGTCAGTGGAACGGACTCGACGGCCACACCCGAACGCTGTCAAGGAGGCACGATGAGCGGTTCGCAGCCTGAGGTTTCAGCAGAGACAGTGAGGTCGATCTCGACGCCTGACAAGGTCCAGAGTCGCCTCGGGACGTTGGAGTTCAACGATGGCGCCCCGTCGGAGGCTACGGCGGCGCTGTTGTACGACCATCTCGACTTCATCCACGGTGTGCAGGCGTTCATCGGCGCCTACCCCGGGGCATCAGTGGCGGCGATACGACGTGGATTCCGCTCGATCGGGGCCGAGGACAACACGATGGTGTGCTTCTCGGAGCTGATGGACTCGGCGTCGTTGTTCCTGACCGCCAACTGCGACACCTTCTACTTCCTCGGCTTCGTCGACCTGTCCGATGGGCCGATGGTGATCGACGTGCCGGCGCTCGAGGCGCCGTCGGCGATCCTGGGGACGATCGACGACATGTGGTTCGGGTGGGTCACGGACTTCGGCGTTCCCGGTCCCGACCGCGGCGAGGGCGGCCGGTACCTGCTAGTGGGGCCGGGCTATGACGGCCCGCTGCCCGACAGCGGCTATCACGTGGCCCACGCTGGTACGACTCGTGCGCTCGTGTTGGGTCGGGCGTTCATGGTCGACAACGACCCCGGTGTCCCGGCCGACGCGATCCGCGGGGCTTCCGGGTCTCGCCCTACGTGCCGGGCGCTGCAGGCACCGCGATCGCCACGTTCCTCGCCGGGGACGCACCCTTGGGGGCGGCACCTGAGGCGCCCGAGATGCGCTTCATCGAAGCGTCGGGCACGTCGTTCAACACCATCCCGCCCAACGACTTCGGCTTCTGGGAGACCGTCAACGAGTTGATCCAACAAGAACCGCCATCCGGTGGCGACCCCGAGCTGCTGGGCATGCTCGCCCGCCTCGGGATCGTCCATGGCACGCCGTTCAAGCCCGACGAGCGCATGCGAAAGACCCTCGAAGACGCCGCAGTCGTCGGCAACGCGACCGCCCGCACCGTCTCGTTCGCGTTCCGACCCGAGGAGGGCTTCGCCTACTACCCGGGATCAAATTGGTACAACCCGCTGTGGGTCGGCGGCTACCAGTTCCTCGATCCGCCTCCCCAGATCACCGCCAACGGAGCCGTCCCGAGTCCGAGCGATGGAGCCCGCAAGCTGAACTCGAAGATCGCGTTCCTCTACCCAGCCACAGGCGTCACGCCGGCGATGTGCATGCGCCTCACCGGCGTGGGGTCGCAATACCTGATCACGGTGCGCGGCAGCGACGGGGAGTACCTCGACGGAGGGCGCAACTACCGGCTCACGCTCCCACCCGACATTCCCCAGAGCCGTTTTTGGTCGGCGATGGTCTACGACCGCCAGACCCGGTCCATGCTCCAGACCGATCAACCGAGACCGGACATCGGCAGCCAGTCGGGAACAGTCGAGACCAATCCCGACGGCTCGACCGACATCTACTTCGGACCCACAGCACCCGAAGACAAAACCAACAACTGGCTCCAGACCGTGCCAGGGAAGGGCTGGTTCATTCTCCTTCGGCTCTATTCCCCCGAGGCCAGCTTCTTCGACAAGACCTGGCGGCCCACGGAGATCGAACCGATGTGACGAACGAGACCACCGCCCATGCGGGTACAGACCGCACCGAAGCGCGCAGGCGGACGGCCGTACTGCGGAGCCGGTTGGAGCGACTGCTCCTGTGGCGTGTGTGGGAACGGATGCTCGAGATCGAGTTCGTCGATCGCAGCGTCGCGCTCGCAGGGAAGGCATTCGTCTCGTTCTTCCCGCTGGTGATCGTGGTCGCCGCTTTCATGCCCGAGCGCATCCGTACGTCGATCCTCACCATCGTCACGGCCCGGCTCGGCATTCGCGGAGACGCGCTCACGACTGCCAGAGAGGCCTTCGCGTCGTCGGACGACATCCGCAAGGCAACCGGCCTGCTCGGTCTCGTGCTCACAATCTTCTTCGCGACCTCGTTCACGACTGCGCTGCAGCGCGTCTACCTGCGCGCGTGGCGGCGACCGCCCCGCGCCGGAGCCGGCGCGTACTGGCGCGGCCCGGCCTGGCTGCTAGCGATGCTGGCCTGTACCGCGCTCCTCGGCGGATTGCGCGGCGCCCTCGACGGTGGGCTCGGAGTCGGCCTCTTCGCCATCGTGTCACTGGCGGTGACGTCAGGCCTGTGGTGGTTCACCGCGTGGTTCTTGCTGCTGGGCGACGTGCGCGCACGGGTGCTGGTACCGAC
>CAVQVM010000008.1:0-30884 GCA_963717085.1 uncultured bacterium | reverse complement strand
TCAGAGCGTGCGCGGAGAGCACGTGTTTCTCGGTCACGTGGTCAGCGTTGCCCGGATGCCTCGCTGCATGGCCTGGGCTCACGCTCGATCCCGTACTGCTCGATTACCCTTGCGGCCTACCGCTCGGCCTGTTAGCCCGAGGCCGGCGGACCTCGACCCGAGCGGCCTGTCTCGGACCCGCTGCCGCTCCACGGCCGCTCGGGCCGGCGCCGCGAGCTGGCCGCAGGCGGCGTCATGTCGGTGCCGCGGTTCGGCGCACCGTGGCATTGACGCCGAGGTCCCGGAGCCAGCGGCGGAACCGGCGGACCCGTCCGGCGGCGTGCCCCGGGTCGGGTAGCCGGGCGTCGGGTTGAGCGGGATGAGGTTCACGTGGGCGGGCAGCGGCAACGCGTGAGCCAGGTCCGCCAGCTCCCGGGCGTCGGTGCGCCGGTCGTTGGTGCCGTCGATCAGTGCCCACTCGAACGAGAGGCGACGGCCCTTGGCCCGCAGGTAGTCGGCGCAGGCGCCCACCAGGACGCTGAGCGGGAAGCGGCGGTTGATCGGCACCAGTTCGTCACGCAAGCCGTCGTTGGCGGCGTGCAACGACACCGCGAGGTTCACCGGCAGGTCCTCGGTCGCCAGCCGGCGGATGCCGGGCACGAGGCCCACGGTCGACAACGTGAGGTGGCGGGCAGACAGGCCGAGCCCGGCGTGCGCGCGCTCGACGGCGGGCCACACCCGGTCGTAGTTGGCGAGGGGCTCGCCCATGCCCATGAACACGACGTTGCCCAGCCGTCGGCCGTCGTCGCGGGCCCGCCGGGCGGCGCGGACGATCTGCTCGACGATCTCGCCGGTGGTGAGGTGGCGCTCGAACCCCGCCTGCCCCGTGGCGCAGAAGCCGCAGGCCATGGCGCACCCGGCCTGGGTCGAGACGCAAACGGTCGTGCGGTCGCGGTACTGCATGAGCACGGTCTCGATGTGGGCGCCCCCGTCGAGACGGAACAACCACTTCACGGTCGCGCCCGAGCCGTCGATCGACTCGCTCACGGCCGACAGGTCCGCCGGTAGGTCGTGGTCGAGGCGGGCCCGGAGGGCCCGGGGCAGGGCGGTCAGCTCGGCGGGAGATACGAGCTGCCGGTACAGGCCGTCCCATACCTGGTCGACCCGGTAGCGCGGCTCGTCGGCCAGGATGCCGGCGAGCGCGTCGCGGTCCACGTCGTAGCGGGTGGGCACGATCGCGAGGCTACGGCGCTCGCTGGGGTCGGTCGCCGGTACCGTGCGTCCGTGCCATCGTTCTGGCGGATCGTCGATGCCGATTCGGCGCGGCCGCGGGCGGCCGCCGGGCGACGCACCCACCCCGCCTCCGCGCATCCCGAGGTCCACCATCGGGACGTCCAGGGCGGCACGCTGCGCGCCGCGGTATTCGGGGTCAGCGACGGGTTGGTCAGCAACATGGGCCTGATCCTGGGCGTCGCGGGGGCCGATCCCCGAGCCGGCGGTGGTCCGCCTGGCGGGGCTCGCCGGGCTCATCGCCGGGGCCATCTCCATGGCGGCCGGGGAGTACAACTCCATGCGGGTGCAGTCCGAGCTCCTGCTGCGGGAGCTGCGGATCGAGGCCCGCGAGCTGCGCCGCCGCCCCGAGCACGAGACCCGGGAGCTGGCCGACATCTACGAGCAGCGCGGCCTCGCCCCCGACCAGGCGCGCGACGTGGCTGAGGCGCTGATGAGCGATCCCGAGATGGCGCTCGAGGCCCAGCGCGCGAGGAGCTGGGCATCGATCCCCAGCGGCTGGGGTCGCCGGCGGCGGCGGCGGCGTCGTCGTTCGTGTCGTTCTCGGTCGGGGCGCTGGTCCCGCTGGTCCCGTGGTTCGTGACGTCGGGAACCGCCGCCAAGGTGGCGTCGCTGGTCCTCGGCGTGCTGGCAGCGGTGGTCGTGGGATGGCTCATCGGTCGATCCACCGACCGGCCGATTGGTCGGGCGATCACCCGCCAGGTCCTGTTCACGGTGGTGCCGGCGCTGATCACGTTCGCGATCGGCAACGCTCTGGGGGTGGGAGCCGGGTAGTGGGGTAGCTCCTTGCGCCCCCAACTAGCCGCCGGGAACGTCGCCGACGTAGGCGCGATCGGTGTGATCACGGGCGAAGCCGAGGTCGGCATAGAGCTTGTTGGCGGGCTCGTTGGTGGCGTCGACGTAGAGCATGCCCACCCGGAGCCCCTTGACGGCGAGGTGGTCCAGCCCGGCGAGGGCGAGCGCCCGACCCAGGCCCCGCCGGTGGACGGCCGGGTCGACGGCGATCACGTAGATCTCTCCGAGCGGCGGATCGTGGTCGGCGTGCACCTTGGTCCAGCAGAAGCCGGCCAGCCGCCCGTCCCGTTCGTGGAGCAGGAACCCGGCGGGATCGAACCACGGCTCCGCCTCGCGGCTGCGCAGGTCCTCGAGGGTCCAGCCGCCCTGCTCCGGGTGCCAGTCGAAGGCCCGGTTGTTGACCTCGAGCCACGCCTCCTCGTCCCTGCCGACCTCGAACGGGCGGGTCTCCAGGGCGTACGGCTCGCCGACCGGGAGGGGTCGCCGGAGCTGCCACAGGTCGCGACCGCGGGCCAGCCCGACCGCCTCGGCCATCCGGTCGTGCGCCGGTGTCGGCTTGTACACCCAGAGGTGCACGTGCCCGCCGCCCTCGTCCCGCACCACGTCCAGCGCCGCCGACAGCATCGTGGGGCCGATGTCGTCGAGCTCGTCGCGGTGCTGGGGATCGACAACCAGCTCGAGCTCCCAGCGCCGGTCGCCCCGAATGACGTTGGCGTAGGCGACGGGGTAGTCGGACCCGGATGGCCACGCCAGCAGCCCAGCGAAGTCGTGGCCCCCGCCGACCGCAGCGTCTAGGAAGCGGTGCTCGTCAAGGGGCTGGTGGCGGTCGGCGCGCTCGGCCGCCCGGACCAGTGCGTTCACCGCCTCGATCTCGGCGGCGGAGAGCTGGCGCTTGACCTCGAGTTCTCGCACGCTCCGACACTAAGGACCTGAGCGGATACGGCGCTCGGTCGTCTAGGGGGCGATCGGGCGCAGCCCGTGCGCCGGGGCGCCCCGGGCGCCCGCGATCGCAGCGGTGCGCTGCCACGCGGTCTGCAGCCGGGGGCGGAGGCTCGATTCGGTGCCGGGATCGGCGAGCGCCTTGCCGACGTCCACCACCCGGATCGGCCCGCGATCGTCGGTGAGCACCGCCGAGAACTCCGCGCTGGTGACGCTCCAGCGGCCGTTGGGCTGCTCCGTGAACCGGAACCGCACGAGCAGCCCCTCCAGCTTGTCCGGGCCCTGGGAGCCCTGGTTGGACACCAGGTTGCCCATGCCGTACACGACCCACTCGTTGCCGATGGCCTCGATCGGCTGCACCACGTGTGCGTGATGGCCCAGCAGCAGGTCGATGTCCGGTGACCCGATGAGCCTCGGGGCCAGCGCCTGCTGCTGTCCGTTGGGATCGTGGTTGTACTCGTCGCCCCAGTGGAGGGCCACGACGACGACGTCGGCGCCCCGTCGCCGGGCGACGCCGGCGTCGGTGAGGATCCGGCGTTCGTCGATCGGGTTCGATCGCCACGTCTCGCCGCCGGGGGCGGGGATGCCGTTGAAGCCGAACGTGTACGAGAGCAGCGCCAGCGTGACCCCGTCGACGTCGAGCAAGGTCGTGGTGGCAGCCTCTTGCGGGGTCCGGGCGGACCCGGCATGGCGGATCCCCGCGGCGTCGAGCGCGTCGAGGGTCCGGCGCACCCCGTCGGCACCCCGGTCGTACGTGTGGTTGGACGCCGTCGTGCAGGCGTCGTAGCCGGTGGCCGCCAGCGCCGGGGCGATCTCGGGGGGCACGGAGAAGCTCGGATAGCTCGAGAACGGCCCGCCGGGCGGGGCGACCGGCGTCTCCATGTGGCAGATGGCCACGTCGGCCCCGCTCACCAGCGGTTGGATCCCGGCGAGCATGGGCCGGAAGTCGTGGCCGCCGGGGTAGCCCGCCGAGGCGGCGTCGGCACTCGCCTGGTCCCACAGGGGCGTGTGGAGCAGGACGTCGCCGGTGGCCACCAACGTGAACGTCCGGGGATGTGCAGCCGCCCACGCCGCGTTCGCCCTCGCGAGCGCGGCCGCATGCCCGTCGACCCGGCGCGGCTCGCTCCTGCCCGGAACCCCGGCCGCCGCCGTGGATCCCGGGGCGCCGGCGCCGCCGGCCCCGGCGCCGGGCTCGGGGCGGATCGCACCGAGGGCGACCACGAGCAGCGTCGCTGCCAGCGCCGCGGGCAACGCCGGTGACCGCCGTGCCATGGGCGCTGGTGTAGCAGGCCAGGGACCCTCGGGGCGCGATGGGTGCCCGGTAGTGTCCGCAAGCGATGAGCGGACGTCGGGAGAGATGAGCGGCGGTCGACCGCGTAGCCCCAGGGGACGGGCCCGCGTCGTTGCGGACCGGCTCGCCGAGGAGTATCCGGGGACCGCGACGGAGCTCTGCGCGCTCGACCACGCCAACCCCTACGAGCTGCTGGTGGCCACGATCCTGTCCGCGCAGACGACCGACGAGCGGGTCAACATGGTGACCCCGGCCGTATTCGCCAAGTACCCGCGGCCCGCCGACCTGGCGGCCGCCGACCCTGCCGAGCTCGAGACGATCATCCAGTCGACGGGGTTCTTCCGCAACAAGACGCGCAGCCTGATCGGGATGGCGGCCGCCCTGGTCGAGCGGTTCGGCGGCGAGGTGCCGCACAAGCTGTCCGACCTGGTCACCCTCCCGGGAGTCGGCCGCAAGACCGGCAACGTGGTCCGGAGCGTGGCCCTGGGGGAGCCCGGTCTACCGGTCGACACCCACGTGCTGCGGCTGTCACGCCGGCTCGGGCTCACCCGGCAGACCGACCCGGTAAAGGTCGAGCTCGAGCTGAACCCCATGGTCCGGGCCGACGAGCGAGGTGCCCTCAGCCTGCGCCTGATCCTGCACGGCCGGCGGGTGTGCATGGCGCGCACGCCGCGGTGCGACGCCTGCGTGTTGGCGGACATCTGTCCTTCGGCGTTCACGTTCTGATCGCGCCGCTCGAGCACCCTGCGAGCCGAAGACAACCAGTCGTGAACGCATTGCAAAGAAATGTCGCCCGGCCGCGCACCCTCTGCCCTGCCGTGAGCGATAACTTGGATGAAGACCAGGTTCCCGCCACCTGGTTCCAATGCGACGCTGGGATCCGCCGCCCGGCGTCGCCGCGACGGCGCCCCGCGAGGGCGCCGTCGCTGTTCCCGGGGGCAGGGTGCCCTGTTCCGTACGGGTTCCGCGGCCAGCGTCCTGCGGCGTGGGTCTCAGCGCATCGACCGCATGACCCGCTCGAGCTGGCGGCTGGCGGTCAGCAGCGACCGCTCGACCTCGTAGAGCCCGTCGGCCACGTCGGGCCGGGTCGACCCCCGGTAGCGGTCCCCGACGGCGGTGATCCGGGTCGTCAGCTCGTCGAGCGTGGTCGCCAGGGCCGAGAGCTCGGCGCGGTCGCTGTCCATTGCCTGGTTTTAGAGGCCGAGCGGGTAGGCCCGCATGTGCGGACAGAACAGCACGGCATTTGCAGCGTGAGCCCAGGCCACACAGCTCGGCCTCCGGCAGCGCTGACCACGATGAGTCAAGACGACGTGCCTTTCCGGTCAGGTCCTTGGTGGACCCTCGCGGGTCCACCACCCGGAACCGGATGGGGTCGCTCCACGGCGCGCCGCTAGCGTTGCTCCGTGCTCCGCCGCCTCGACCTGCGTGGATCCGGGACCGCCGACCTGCGGTCGCGGCTGCCGCGCCCCGCGGTCCAGGTCGAGCCGCCCGTCGACGAGGTGCGCGCCGTGCTGGCGCAGGTACGCGACGGAGGCGACGCCGCCCTCCGCACGCTGATCCAGCGCTTCGACGGGGTGCGGGTCGACGAGCTGCGGGTGCCATCCACCGAGATCACCGCCGCGCTCGACCGCATCCCGGCCCGCCTGCGGGCCTCCCTCGAGGCCGCCCACGCCAACATCGGCGCCTACCACGCCGCTCAGCGAGGCCCTGAGCTGGTGCACCGCAACGGCGCCATCGAGATCCGGGAGCTGGTGCGACCCGTCGACCGCGCCGGCTGCTACGTGCCCAGCGCCGCCGCCCCGCTGGTCTCTACGGTGCTCATGACCGTCGTGCCCGCCCGGGTCGCGGGCGTGCCCGAGGTCGTGCTCGTCACCGCCCCCGGGCCCGACGGCACGGTCGACGACGGAATCCTCGCCGCCGCCGCCGTCGCCGGCGCCGACGAGGTCTACCGGGTCGGGGGACCGGCGGCGATCGCGGCGCTGGCGTACGGCACCGAGTCGATCCGCCCGGTCGACGTGGTGGTCGGGCCCGGCAGCGCGCGCGTGGCCCAGGCGAAGCGAGAGGTCGCCGGCCTCGGGCTGGTGGGTGTTCCCTCCGCGTTCGCGGGACCGTCCGAGGTCGTGGTCGTGGCCGAAGCGTCCACCCCGGCCGAGCACGCAGCGATCGACGTGCTGGTCCAGGCCGAGCACGGTCCCGACGGGCTGGCCTGGCTCGTCAGCTGGGACCCCACCGTCGTCGACGCCGTCTGCGAGGCCGTGGCCCGGCTCGTCCCACGCTCCCCGCGCCGCCGCCACCTGGAGGCAACCCTGGCCGAGGGCGGCTACGCCGTGCTGACCGACGGAGCCGAGCAGGCGCTGGCGGTGGCCAACGCCATCGCCCCCGAGCACCTCGAGCTCCTCGTGGAGGACTGGGAGGCGTTGCTGCCGCAGGTGCGGCACGCAGGAGCCGTGTTCTGCGGACCCCTGGCCCCGGCGTCGATCGGCGACTACCTCGCCGGCGCCAACCACGTCCTGCCCACCTCCGGGTCGGCACGGTTCGCCGGTGCGCTGCGGATCGACGACTTCTGCAAGCACATCCACGCCGTGGTGGTGCCGCCCGAGGGGTTGACGCAGGTCGCGCCCCACGTCGAGGCATTGGCCGACTACGAGGGGCTGCCCGCCCACGCCGAGTCGGTGCGCCTGAGGTCGCGCGGGGCGGGGCAGCCGGCATGACGCTCGCCCCCCGCGACGACCTGGCCTTGATGTCCGGCTACCACTCGCCGCAGGTCGATGTGGCCGTCCGGCTCAACACGAACGAGGCGCCGGCGGCGCCGCCGGCGGCGTTCACCCGCCGCTTGGGCGAGGCGCTGGCCACGATCGAATGGCACCGCTATCCCGACCGCGGGTACCGCACGCTGCGGGAGGCCATCGCCAAGCACCACGGCGTGGCGCCGGAGCAGGTGTTCGCGGCCAACGGGTCCAACGAGGTGCTCCAGACCATCCTCCTCGCCTACGGCGGTCCCGGCCGGCACGCGGCGGTGTTCGAGCCCACGTACGCATTGCACAGCCACATCGCCCGCATCACCGGGACCGAGGTCGCGGTGGGCGAACGCTCCGACGACCTCACGCTCGACCTCGGCGAGGCCCGGCGAGTGGTGGCCGAGCATGCACCCGAGATCACGTTCCTGTGCTCACCCAACAACCCGACCGGAATGGCCGAGCCCGAGGAAGCGGTGAGCGCGGTCGCCGACATGGCACCCGGTCTCGTCGTGGTCGACGAGGCGTACGGCCAGTTCGCACCGTGGTCCGCCCTCGGCATGGTCGACGAGGGGCGGGGTGTCGTCGTGACCCGCACCTTCTCCAAGACCTGGTCGATGGCGGGCGCCCGGCTCGGCTACCTGATCGGCCCCGCCGGGCTGGTGGTGGAGCTCGACAAGGTGGCGCTGCCCTACCACCTCGACGTGGTGAAGCAGCTCGCGGGCACGTTGGCCCTGTCGTTCACGGACGAGATGCGGGCCCGGGTCGCGGCGCTGGTCGAGGAGCGCGGGCGCGTCTCCGCCGCCCTTGCCGAGCTGCCGCTGGACCTATGGCGGTCCGACGCGAACTTCATCCTGTTCCGGCCGCGGGAGCGGGACGGCGCCGCGGTGTGGCAGGCGCTCCTCGACCGCTCGGTGCTGATCCGCAACTGCGCCGGCTGGCCCCGCCTCGAGGGGTGCTTGCGGGTCACGATCGGCACCCCGGCCGAGGACGACGCCTTCATCGCCGCGCTCGCCGAGGTGCTGTCGTGACCCGGTCCGCCGGGCGCCGGCGCACGACCAAGGAGACGTCGGTGGCGGTGGCGATCGACCTCGACGGCCCCGAGGGCAAGGTGCACGCCGCCACCGGCCTACCGTTCTTCGATCACATGCTCGATCAGCTCGGGCGACACGGGGGCTTCGACCTGACGGTCGAGGCGCAGGGCGATCTCCACGTCGACGGTCACCACACCGTCGAGGACGTGGCCATCGTGGTCGGCGAGGCGTTCGGTGAGGCCCTCGGCGACAAGGCCGGGATCCGCCGGTTCGCCAGTGGGCTGTACCCGCTGGACGAAGCGCTGATCGAGGTCGCGCTCGATGTGTCCGGCCGCCCGTTCGTCGTCTACGACGTGCCCTTCGGCGAGGTGCTGCCGCTCGGCGACCCGCCGTTCAACCCCGAGATGGCCGAGCACTTCTGGCGAACCTTTGCCCATTCGGCCGGGATGACGCTGCACGTCGCCCGCCGGGCCGGCAGCAACACCCACCACGTCGTCGAGGCGACGTTCAAGGGCATCGCCCGCTGTCTCCGCGACGCGGTCCGGGTCGAGGGCGACGCCGTGCCTTCGACCAAGGGCTCGCTCTGATCGTCAGGCGGCGGCGCCGTCGATCGGGAGGATCAGGCGGACCCTGGCGCCGCCGAGCGGGGAGCGCTCGATCGCGAGGCTGCCGCCGGCGGCCTCCGCCGATCGCCGGGCGATGTCGAGGCCGAGCCCGGTCGAGCCGGCCCGCGTCACGCCCCGGGCCAACGCAGCGTCGGGATCGGTGATCCCGGCCCCGGCGTCGTCCACCGCGAGCTCGACCGTCCCGTCGTGGCGACTTAGGGCGACCGCATAGCCGCTGCCCTCGGGCGTGTGGGCGAACACGTTGCCGATGAGGGCGTCGACGGCCGCCTCGGCATCCCGGGGCGACAGCCGCACCCGGGCCGGCCGGTCGGGCTCGACGTCGAGGGTCCAGGCGCGGCCGTCGTCGTCCGCCAGCGCGCTCCAGTGGGTGGCGCGATCGCGGGCCACCGCCGTCAGGTCGCAGCTCTCGGCCACCAGGCCCGGCCGCAGCGGGCGGCGGGCGCTGTGGATCAGGTCCGAGACCGCCGCCTCCAGCCGGTCGACGCCCGCGACCAGGTCGGGGTCGCCGGCCGCCTCGGCGTCGAGCCGCAGTGCCGTGAGCGGCGTGCGCAGCCGGTGTGACAGGTCGGCCACCCGCTCACGCTCGGCAGCCCGCAGCTCGTCGATGCGGTCGGCCAGCACGTTGAGCGCCCGGGCGGCGTCCGCCAGCTCAGGCGTCGGGCCGGGCACTGCCCTTGCGTCCCCCGTGCCCGAGGCCAGCGCCCGGGCGGTCGTCGCCAGGCCGGTGGCGTCGCGGGTCACCGATCGGGCCAGGCGGTCCGCGATGAGGGCGGCCGCCGCCACCAGGGCGACGGCCACCCCTGCCAGGGCGGCCCACGCCGTCGCCACCCCGTCGTCGAGCAGGCTTCCGGGCACGCGCGCCCGGGCCACCGACACGTCGGCGTTGCCGGTGCCGGTGACCACCACGGTGTACAGCTCCCGGCCGCCGTCGCGGTCCTGGCTGAACGAGCGTCGCTGGCCTCGCGCCAGGGCCAGCGCCTGGTCGTCGTCGGGCGTGGGATCGCCGAGCCGGGAGCCGTCGGGGAGCCACACGGTCAGGCGCCCGTCGGCCCCGGCGCCCGTCCGGGCGATGGCATCCTCCACCGTGGGCGCCTCCGGGGACAGGGCCAGGACCGGCGCGAGCGCCCCGAGGTCGCGCTCGGCCGCGCTCAGGGCCCGGTCGCGGGCCACGGAACGGACCAGCGCCCCCAGCGGCACTGCGAACGCCACGACCACGAGGCTGGTCGTCGCCACGACCACGAGCAGGAGCCGGCGACGCATGCGCCCTCAGGGTGTGGACGGGGCGGCGCGGTCGCCGTCGTCCGGGCTGTCGAGCTTCACGCCCACGCCGCGCACCGTGTACAGGTAGCGGGGCTCCGCCGCCGTCTCACCGAGCTTGCGCCGCAGCCACGACAGGTGAACGTCCACGGTCTTGTCGCCGCCGCCGTAGGGCTGCCGCCAGACCTCGGCCAACAGCTCACGCCTGGTCACGACGTCGGGGCTCCGGCGTGCCAGGTGGGCGAGCAGGTCGAACTCCAGCCGGGTGAGGTCGAGGTCCCGCCCGTCGAGCGTGGCGCTGCGGGCCCGGGGCTGGACCAGCAGTCCGCCGACGTGGAGCTGGTCATCCTCCTCGGCTCCGCCGCCGCGCCGCAGCACCGCCCGGATGCGCGCTTCGAGCTGGGCGGCCGAGTACGGCTTGACCACGTAGTCGTCGGCGCCCTGGTCGAGGAGCCGCACGATCTCGGCCTCGTCGTCGCGCGCGGTCGCCACGATGACCGGCACCTCGGACACGCCCCGCAGCATCCGGAGCACGTCGGCACCGTCGAGGTCGGGCAGGCCGAGGTCGAGGACGATCACCTCGGGTCGCCAGTCGACGGCCGCGGTGAGCGCGGCGGCCCCGGTCGCCTCGGTGCGCACGGCGTGGCCAGCCGCGGCGAGCCCGCTGGCGAGCGCTTGGCGGATCCGCTGGTCGTCCTCGATCACCAGCACCGATGCCACCGGGCCACGCTAGGCCCGCCGGGACCTCGCCCGGGGGGAGCCGGCGGTCCTTAACCAACGCTTAGGCCGCGGTTGGGCGTCGCCTAGGCCCGGGGGCGGGCACCATGGGGAGGTGCGGCGATCCCTCGCGCTCGGTGCCGTCTGGGTGGTGGCGGCTGCGTTGGCGGCGGGCGTCGCCTGGGCGGGCATCGGCGTGGTCGGCGACCAGGTGACCGACGACCGGCCGGCGCCACTCAGCGCCGACCAGGTCGCCCAGGCGGTGGCGGCCGGCCAGTCGGCGAGCAGCACCACGACCGCCCCACCCGGTGGCGCGCCGACCACCACGGCCGCGCCGCCGGACGGCGCCTCGGCTACCACCCGCACGTACCGGATGGAGGGTGGTGTGGTGACGCTCAGCTTCTCGCCGGCGGGCGTCGACGTCGTCGGGGCGACGCCGAACGAGGGCTTCGCCGTTGACTCCGAGCCGGAGCACGGCAACGGGGTGAAGGTCGAGTTCGAGAGCGACAGCCACGAGAGCCGGGTGGACGCCTGGTGGGACGCTGGCCCCCAGGTCGAGCGGCGCGAGAACGGCGAGGACGTGGGCGCCGACAACCGCGGCCCGGGCTCCGGGGACGACGGCGGTGGTGGCGGGGGCACCGGCCCGGGTTGACCGCGCCGGCCCACAGGGCCGCCAGATCCGCTCTGGCGCCTGGGACGTGAGCGGATTGGAACGTCGTCTGGGTTCACCGTGGTCCGTGCTGCCGGGAGGCCCAGCTGTCGAGCTGCGACCCAGCAACAAATTCCCACGCGTGGGTGCCCTTCGGCGCGGCCTATCGCTGGGCCTCTTAGCCCGTCCTTAGGGTCGATCGGAGACGCCGTTACGGGGGGCCAGGAGACGCTGGGCCCGATGGATCCCTGGAGTGGAAAAGGAGCCCCCCAGTCATGAACCTCTCCAACTCACCACGTCGCGTGCGCACGGTCGCCGGCCTCGTGGGCGGTGGCATCGGCCTCGCGCTGGTCACGGGCCTCGGCCCGGCACCGTCCCTCCTGGCCGCGGCGTCGGGTGGCGACTCCGACGGCGGTTCGACCACCTCGACGAGCCCGCCGACCGAGACGACCGTCGTCCAGCCGAACGCCGGCGCGGCAACGTCGGGCGACCAGGTCGTCGACGCCGCCGGGGCGGGCACGGTGACGTTCCGCCGCAGCGGCGCCCAGCTCACCCTGGTGAGCGCGGTCCCGGCCCGTGGCTGGCGCGTCGAGGTGGAGCAGGCCGCCGGTGTCGAGATCGAGGTCGACTTCCGCCAGGGCACCCGGCGCGTCCAGGTCAACCTCGAGCTCGAGGATGGTGCGGTGCGTGAGCGGGTCCGCATCCGCGACGAGGCCGACGGCACGGACATCCGCCTGGAGAACGGCGTGGTCGTCCGGACCGAGCCCGCCAACCGGCTCGACGACCGCGGTGACGACCGCCGCGGCGACGACCGAGTCGTGGACGACAACAGCAACAGCGGTCCGGGGTCGGGCGGCGATCACGCCGTCGACGACAACAGCCGCCGTGGTCCGGGCGCCGGTGGGCATGGCGCCGACGATCCGCCCGGCGACGACCACGGCGGCCACAGCGGCAGCGACGGCTAGTGGGGCGCTGCCAGCCACCTCACTAGGTCGCCTGGCGCCCGGTACCCGTCAGCCGGCGAACGCCAGGCAATACACGCCGGGGAGAGCTTCGGCCAGCTTGCGCCAGCTCTCCCCGGCGTCCTCGGACAGGTAGACCCGGCCGTAACGCTCGCCCACCGCGACCAGGTTCCCGGCCGCGACCAGCCCGAAGGTGTCGATGTTGTGCGGGAACGTCGCCGGCAGGCCCGACTCGCCCCCGCACGGCACCAGCGGCTGCTCGGGATCGTCGAGCGGTCTCCGGTAGACGGCCGCCTCGTGGGTGGCGGGCCCGGTCGAGGCGCTGACCAGCAGCCATCCCTCCGCCAGGGCAACCGCCCGGCAGTACACGGCGTGGAGGCCCTCCGTGCTCCAGTGCCAGGTGTTCCCACCGTCCGAGCTCTGCCCCACGCCCACGGCGGCGGCGACTGCGACCATGTCGCCGTTCGCCAGGACCTGGTGGTCGTCGGCCTCGGCCGGCACGACCTCGATCCACTGATCGGGATCGCGGCGCCAGACGCCGCCGACGTGCACGCCGGCGTACAACCCCGCGTCTCCCATCGCGAGCGAGCGCAGGTCGGGCGGGGCACCCCAGGGTGTGGTCCACTCGCGTCGGGTCGGGATGGCGTCGAAGGCCCGGTCGACGGCGGGGCCGTCGGTGCTGCCCACGAGCACGAGCCGCGCCTCGCTGCTGCCCACGAGCACCCGACCCCCCGGCAGGGCCAGCAGGCAGCGGGGGACGAGCCCGTCGGGCAGGGCCCGAGGCACCCCGTCCTCGAGTGAGACGACCCGGTCATCGGCGATCACCCAGTCACCCGCGATGCCGGTGACCTCGACGCCCGCCAGGCCCCGGCGCACGACCTTGCCGTCGAGCCCCAGCTCGACCAATCCGTCGCCCGTTCCCACCAGGAGCATGGAACCAGTGTGGCCGCGCTTGCGACCCACCGGGTGACATTGCCTGCGCTGGGGCAGGCTGGACACGTGACGCGACCCGAGATCTGGTTGTGCCGGCATGGTGAGACCGAGTGGAGCCGTGATGGCCGCCACACCAGCCGGACCGACCTGCCGCTCACGCCCGCGGGGATCGGACAGGCGCGGCGGCTGGCGCCGCGCCTGTCCGGCGTCGCCCTCGATCTCGTGTTGACCAGCCCGCGTCGCCGGTCCGTCGAGACCGCCGCACTGGCCGGATTCCCCGGGGCGATCGTGGAACCGGCCGCGGAGGAGTGGGACTACGGCGAGGGCGAGGGCCGGACCACGGAGTCGATCCGGGAGGAGATCCCCGGCTGGACGGTGTGGACCCATCCGCTGACGGGTGCCGAGACGCCGGAAGACGTCGGTGCCCGGGCCGACAAGGTCATCGAGCGCGTGCACGCCGAGGCGCCGACCCGGGCGCTGCTGTTCTCCCACGCCCACTTCCTGCGGGTGCTCGCCGCCCGCTGGATGGAGCTGCCGGCGACGGAGGGGGTTCGCCTGCTGCTCGACACCGCCAGCGTGTCGGTGCTCGGGTGGGAGCGCGAGGTTCGCGCCATCAGGCGCTGGAATCTCCAGTGATGCGGCGGGCCAGGGAGATCTGAGCGGTTAGGCACGTCGTCTTGACTCACCGTGGTCAGCGCTGCCGGAGGCCGAGCTGTGTGGCCTGGGCTCACGCTGCAAATCCCGTGCTGTTCTGTGCCCACATGCATGCCTATCCGCTCGGCCTCTGAGGGATCTGAGCGGACGGGCACGTCGTCTTGACTCACCGTGGTCAGCGCTCCCGGAGGCCGAGCTGTGTGGCCTGGGCTCACGCTGCAAATCCCGTGCTGTTCTGTGCCCACATGCATGCCTATCCGCTCGGCCTCTGAGGGATCTGAGCGGACGGGCACGTCGTCTTGACTCACCGTAGTTAGCCCTGCCGGCGGCCGAGCTGTGTGGCCTGGGCTCACGCCGCAAATCCCGCGCGGTTCAGTGCCCACATGCGTGCCTATCCCGTTGGCCTCTAACCGGTTCGGGGACGACCTGTACCGACCGTAGGATCGGGCGCCAGTGAGAGACCGCCCATGACGCTCATCGCCGTCCTCGACTACGGCATCGGGAACCTCCGCTCGGCGCAGAAGGCGCTCCAGCACGTGGGGGCCGATGCCCGGCTCACCGCCGATCCCGGCCTGGTGCGCGAGGCGGCGGCGGTGGTGCTCCCGGGTGTCGGCAACTTCGGCCGGTGCATGGAAGCGCTCGAGAGGAGCGGCCTGGATGAGCTGGCCATCGAGTGCGCGTGCTCGGGCCGGCCGTTCCTGGGGGTCTGCGTCGGGATGCAGATGCTGTATCAGGGCTCGGAGGAGACACCCGCCGTGCCGGGCCTCGGGGTCCTGCCCGGGGTCGTGCGGCTGCTCCCCGAGGGCGTGAAGCGCCCGCAGATGCAGTGGAACGTGCTCGACCGGCGCCGCGAGAGCGGGCTGCTGGCTGGCGTGCCCGAGCCGACGTGGGTCTACTTCGTGCACTCGTACGCAGCCGACAGCGACCGGCACGCAGTGGCCACGTGCGACTACGGGGGCCCGGCCGTGGCCGCGGTCGAGACCGGGGCGCTGTGGGCCACGCAGTTCCACCCCGAGAAATCGGGGGCGACGGGTATGCGCATCCTCGCCAACTTCGTCGGCCGGGCCGTCGAGTCGGCGGCCGCGGCGTGACCGGAAGGCGCGCCGGAGCCCGGTGATGGACCTGTACCCCGCGATCGACCTGCGCGACGGGCGTTGTGTGCGCCTCTACCAGGGCGACTACGCCCGGGAGACCGTGTACGCCGACGACCCCGTGGCCCAAGCGCGGGCATTCGTCGCCGAGGGGGCGACCTGGGTCCACGTCGTCGACCTCGACGCCGCTCGCACCGGCGAGCCCCGCAACTACGAGCTCGTGGCCGCGGTGGCCGCCGCCGTCGGCGTGCCCGTGCAGTGCGGCGGCGGCGTGCGCAACGATGCCGCCGCCGATGCGCTGCTGGGCAGGGGCGTGCGCCGGGTGGTGGTGGGCACGGCCGCCCTGGACCGCCCCGACTGGGTGCGATCGCTGGCCGGCCGCTACCCCGGGCGGGTGGCGGTCGGGCTCGACGCCCGGGGCCGTGAGGTGGCCGTGCGGGGCTGGGTCCAGGGGTCGGGCCACGACCTCGTTGACGTCGCCCGCCGGTTCGAGGACGCCGGCGTGGCCGCGTTGGTGGTCACCGAGATCGGGCGGGACGGCACGCTGTCGGGCCCGGCGCTGGACCAGCTCGCCGCCGTGCTCGAGGCCACCGGGATCGACGTGGTCGCCGCGGGCGGCGTGGGAACCCTCGCGGACCTGCGGACGCTATCGGTGCTCGAGGTCGACGGCCGCCGGCTGGCCGGCACCATCGTGGGGCGGGCGCTCTACGAAGGCGCCTTCCGGGTGGCCGACGCCGTGGCCACGGTGGAGGCGCACGCTTGAGCGCTGGGGTGTGTTCCGCACGGCGCGAGGCGGCCCGATGCGCAGTGCCAGGGGGTGGGACCGCTGCGTAGCGTCCGGGTGATCCCCTGCCTCGACGTCGACGCCGGCCGGGTGGTGAAGGGCGTCAACTTCGTGGGCCTGCGCGACGCGGGCGACCCGGTCGAGCTGGCCGCCCGTTACGACGCCGAAGGCGCCGACGAGCTGGTGTTCCTGGACATCACCGCATCCGCGGACGCCCGGGACACCATCGTCGACGTCGCCCGGCGCACGGCCGACGAGGTTTTCATCCCCTTCACCGTGGGGGGCGGTGTGCGGACGGTCGACGACGCCCGCCGGCTGCTGATGGCGGGCGCCGAGAAGGTGTCGATCAACACGGCTGCCGTCGAGCGCCCGGACCTGGTGACCGAGCTGGCGGCCGAGTTCGGCGCCCAGTGCGTCGTGGTGGCCGTCGACGCCCGACGCACCGCCGGTGACGCATCGAGGTTCGAGGTGACAACCCACGGCGGTCGGACGTCGACGACGCTCGACGCCGTGGCATGGGCACGGGAGGTCGAGGGCCGCGGCGCGGGCGAGATCCTGCTCACATCGATGGACCGCGACGGCACCCGTGAGGGCTTCGACCTCGAGCTCACGCGCGCGGTGTCCGACGCCGTGGGGGTGCCGGTGATCGCCAGCGGCGGGGTCGGCACCCTGGCTCACCTCGCCGAGGGCGTGATCGAGGGTGGCGCCGACGCCGTGCTGGCGGCGTCGATCTTCCACTTCGGCGAGTTCACGATCGCCGAGGCCAAGGACGAGCTCACCCGTGCCGGCCTGATCGTCCGGCCGGTCTAGCCACCCGACGGAAGCCCGCCGCGGCGATGGCGTTGCAGAGTCGTCGGTCGCTGCCGGCTGCCGCTAGCGTCGTTTGTGTGCCGGACCCCGCCACGGTGACCACTGATGACGGCACCGCAACCGAGAAGCTGCCGATCAAGATGCTCAACGATCGAGTGCTCGTGCGCATTGCGGGTCCGGAGGGCGAGCGCCGTTCGTCGGGCGGCATCCTCATCCCGGCCACCGCGCAGACGTCCAAGCGGTTGGCCTGGGCAGAGGTGGTGGCCGTGGGGCCGAACGTGCGCGCCATGCAGGCGGGCGACCACGTCCTGTTCGCGCCCGAGGACCGCTACGAGGTCGAGGTCCGGGGCGACGACTACGTGATCCTGCGCGAGCGTGACGTCCACGCGGTGGCGTCGACCCGGCTGGGCGAGGCCTCGACGGGCCTGTACCTGTAGGCACGCAACGGCCGGCGCGCCCTCCGCGGACCGGCGTGCGAAGGCGCCGCTTCCGTCCACATCGGAACGCCGCCGCGGTGATGGCGCCGCGAATCAGCCACCATTGGTGGCAATCTGCGCGCGTAGGGTGGTGACAGGCACAATTCCGCCGTGACAGTGCAACCCGTCGCACGTTCCGTTGACACGGATCGCGGCGGAAGGGGTACACCTACGGGTGAACACGACGAAGGAGGGAGCCGGCATGGGAACCGTGATCCTGATCCTGTTCGCACTCCTGGCCCTCGCGTCGGTGAACGGTTGTGAGTCGATCGACAGCAACGGCGACTTCGACTTCGGCGTGAGCGACGAGGCGACCGCCAGCGACGGCACGACCACGAGCGACGGCACGAGCACGAGCAGCGGTCTACCGACGTGCGACGGCGTGGTCGTCATCAGCGTGGACTCCGAGTCCGTGCGGGTGCCCGGCGACACGGGCATCCTCTCGTCGGCATCCGCGGCGTGCGGCATGTCGGAAGGGCGGGGTGACGAGGACGCGGTGGTCGTGTTGCAGGACGCGCTGACGCGCTGCAATCGCGAGGAGGTGGCCGCCGACGGCGAGTACGGCCCCCAGACCGCCGCGGCCGTGGCGGACGTCCAGCGGCGGGCCGGGATCACGGCGGACGGCGAGTACGGCCCGGCGACGCTCGAGGCGATGCGCTGGCCCACGACGTCGGGCACCGACTGCGTCGCGGGCCCGTCGTCGGGGACGACTGGCGGCGGCTCCTCGTCGGGGACGACCGGCGGCGGCTCCTCGTCGTTGCCCCCGACGGACTGACGCGGATCCGGCAATGATGGTGGGAAATGCGACGTGAGGAGAGGCGGCTGAGGCGCGGCGGTCGAGTCAGGACCGCGATCGCCGCCGTGGCCGCCGTGGGCGTCGCCGCCCTGGGCATCGGCTACTGCTCGAACCAGTTCGGGTTCAACGAGTCCGAGGAGGGTCGGGGCGTGAGCAGCCGCCTGGTGTTCCCGGCTTCCGAGCTCGAGACGACCCTCGGGCTGATGGCCGTGCAGAACAACGTCGAGCTCAGGGTCACGCACGACATCGAGATCCTCGGCCGGACCCAGGACATCTACACCGACATCTTCCCCGCCCAGGTGCCCGGCCTGCTGGAGTTCCGCGTCGAGGACCTGCCCGACATCGAGGTGTCGAGCGACAACGAAGTGAAGGTGACGATCCCCAGGGCCAACGTCTTCGTGCAGGAACGGGTGGAGCAGCTGCGCGAGCCGGTGACGTTCACGGTCGAGGACGGACGCATTGCCGATGCCGGCGGCCTCCCCATAGAGAAGGGGACACGCGTGTTCCTCGAGGACGGGACGTACTCGACGGGGGAGTTCGTCTTCGATCCCGAGGAGTCGGAGAGCATCCTGACCAAGGCGGTCGACGGCATGACCCTCGGCCTCACCAACCTCAACTCCGGAACCGCCGAGAACGTCCTCAAGATCGGGCAGCTGGCCACGCTCAACCCGGCCTGCATCAGGCTGGCCGCCGAGCGGATCGGCCTCGAGGAGCTGTTGGCGGCCGGCATCCGCGACCATCTGCTGCGGAAGGGGTTCAGCGCTCAGAACATCGACATCGAGTTCACGGGCGACTTCCCCGCCTACGACCAGTTCCCCGACGAGACCGGCGCGACCTTCGAGGAAGCCCGACAAAGCGTCGAGGCGGGGCTGGCCGGCGACAACCAGAAGACGATCCAGTTCTCGACCGACTGCGACTCCGACTCGATCGCGGAGCCCGACAGCACCGTCTCCCTCACGTCGGCCGCCGCCTCCTGACGGGAATCAGATTCAGCACCCCGGAGACCGAGCCGTACCATGGCCCGGTGCCGGCCACGCCCCCTGCGACATCGATCGCGGCGACCGACGAGCAGCTGGCGCGGGTCCGCTACGACGCCGACGGGCTGGTGCCTGCCATCGTGCAGGACCACGCGTCCGGGCAGGTGCTGATGCTGGCGTGGATGACCGCCGAGACGCTCCGGCTCACGCTGGCCGAGGGCCGCACCGTGTTCTGGAGCCGCAGCCGCCAGGAGGTCTGGCGCAAGGGCGAGACCTCGGGCGACGTCCAATACGTGCGGTCGGCCCACTACGACTGCGACGGCGACGTCCTGCTGCTCGTCGTGGATCAGCAGGGCGCCGGCGCCTGCCACACGGGCGAGCGCTCCTGCTTCTTCCGGGCGTTCGGATCCGGTTCCGGTGCGGCGGCCGTTCGGCAGGCGACCGACCCGGTCGCCGGAATCGGCCGAGCGTCGTGATCAACCCGTCGCGCGACCAGTTCCGGGTGCTGGCCCGCGTCCACACGGTCATCCCGGTCTGGCGCGAGCTGCTGGCCGATCTCACCACGCCGGTGGCCGCTTACGCCCGACTCGTCGGCCAGGGGACCGGCTTCCTGCTGGAGTCGGTGGAGCACGGCGAGGCCCGCTGGAGCCGCTGGTCGTTCATCGGGCGCAACCCGCTGGCGACGCTGACTGCCCGGGGCCGCATGGTGGACGTGGTGGGCTGGGTGCCGCCCTCGGTCCCCCGCGACCGGGGGATCCTGGCGGCGCTCGAGGAGCTGCTTCGGGTGTGGCGGGCGCCGTCGTTCCCCGACCTGCCGCCCCTCCACGGTGGCGTCCTCGGCTATCTCGGCTACGACGTCGTGCGCGAGGTCGAGCGCCTGCCCGACGTACCGCCCGACGACCTGGGCCACGCCGATGCCGTCGTCTCGGTCATCGGCCAGCTGGCCGCCTACGACCACTGGCGCCAGCGGGTGGTGCTGATCGACAACGTGGTCGTGCCCGACCACGCGACCGAGGGCCAGCTCGATGCGCTTTACGACGGCGCCGCTGCCCGCCTCGACGAGCTGGCTGCCGACGGTGCGCGGCCGCTCGACGAGCCCCTCGTCGAGCCGCCGGCCGACGACGACCCCCTGCCCGACGTGCGGTCCACGATGGGCACCGACCTGTTCGCCCGGGCGGTAGAGGTCGCCCGCGAGCACATCCTGGCCGGCGACATCTTCCAGGTGGTGCTGTCGCAGCGCTATGACTTCGACCTCGACGCCGACGCGTTCGACGTCTACCGGGTGCTGCGCCAGGTCAACCCCAGCCCGTACATGTACTTCGTGCGCCAGCCCGGCCGTGGGAGTGGGTCGCCCGGCCCGAGCGGCCGTGGGAGCGGGTCGCCCGGCTCGAGCGGCCGTGGGAGTGGGTCGCCCGGCTCGAGCGGCCGTGGGAGCGGGTCACGCGGTTTGACGCTGGTGGGGGCGTCGCCCGAGCCCATGGTGCGACTGACCGATGGGCGTGTGATCTCCCGGCCCATCGCCGGCACGCGTCGCCGAGGGACGACCGACGAGGACGATGCGCGCCTGGCCGCCGAGCTGCGTGAGCATCCCAAGGAGATCGCCGAGCACGTGATGCTCGTCGACCTGGCCCGCAACGACGTCGGGCGGGTGGTGCGCTTCGGCACCGAGCGGGTCGACGAGTACCTGACGCTCGAGCGCTACAGCCACGTCATGCACCTGACGTCGCAGGTGTCGGGCGAGCTGGCCGACGGCCGCAGCGCCATCGACGTGCTGCGGGCCACCCTGCCCGCCGGCACGGTGTCGGGCGCCCCCAAGGTGCGGGCGATGGAGATCATCGACGCGCTCGAGCCCACCAAGCGGGGCCCGTATGCCGGCGTGGTCGGGTACCTCGACTTCTCGGGCAACATCGACACCGCGATTGCCATCCGCACGATGGTCGTCGACGACGACGGCCGGGCGTCGGTCCAGGCCGGCGCCGGCATCGTGGCCGACTCGGTGCCCGAGCACGAGGACCTCGAGTGCCGCAACAAGGCCCGGGCGCTGCTCGCGGCCGTGCCCGCGGCGCGCCGCATGACCGCCGCCCGGCGTGGCCGGTCGACGTCGCCGACGACGGTCCCGACCGGCGACTGAGCCTTCCCACGGTCCTGCCGGACGCCCGGAACGGCACCGGGCCCCGCGGTGCCAGACTGGCCGCATGCCCGCCGACGGCCCGATCGACCTCCGCACCGTCCTGGGGTGGTTCCCCGAGGACCGGGACGTGGTCAGAGTGGCCGGGCCGGATGCGGTCGCCTACCTGCAGGGCCAGATCAGCCAGGACATCGACGCCCTCGCGATCGGGTCCAGCGCCCGCTCGTTCGTGCTGCAGCCGACGGGCAAGGTGGACGCCTGGGCCCGGGCGACCCGCATCGCCGCCGACGAGGTGGTCCTGGACGTCGACGGGGGACACGGCGACGCCCTGGCCGCCCGCCTGCGGCGGTTCCTGCTCCGCACGAAGGCCGACGTCGACGCCCTCGACTGGCGGGCCGTCGCAATCCGGGGCCCCCGGGCCGCCGATGCCATCCCCGCCGGTGCGGGGGACGACGCGCTGGTGACACGGGCGGGGTGGCCGGGCGTCGACGGCGTCGATCTGCTCGGCCCAGCCGTCGATCCGCCCCCCGGCGTACCCGAGGTCGACGCATCGGCGTACGAGAGCCTGCGGATTCGGTCGGGCGTGCCACGCATGGGCGCCGAGCTGACCGGCGCCACCATTCCGGCCGAAACCGGCCGGTGGGTCGTCGACGCCTCGGTCAGCTTCACCAAGGGCTGCTTCACCGGCCAGGAGCTGGTCGCCCGCATCGACAGTCGCGGCGGCCACGTCCCCCGACACCTCCGCGGGCTGGTCGCCGACGCCGGGGAGCTACCGCCCGTGGGCGCGCCCGTGGTGGTCGACGGCGCGGAGGTCGGCAGAGTGACCTCGGCGGCCCCGGCGCCGGGCACCGGTCGTGCCCTGGCGCTGGCCTACGTCGGCCGAGCCGTGACGCCGCCCGCCGCCGCCGAGGTGAACGGCGGCGGCCCAGGGTTGCCCGTCACCGTCGTCGACCTGCCGATGGATTGACGGTGGCGACGCCCAGCCACTACGAGGTGCTCGGCGTATCGGCCAGCGCCACACAGGCCGAGGTGCGGGCCGCGTACAGGGCTGCGGCGCGTGACCACCATCCCGACGCCGGCGGCGACGCCGCCCACATGCGGGCGCTCAACGTGGCGTGGGCGGTGCTCGGCGACCCGGTCCGCCGCGCGGCCTACGACCGGGCCCTCGCCGGAGGCGCCCTCGACACGGGGTTCGTGGCGTCGGACACGGTGCCGCCGAGCTACGCAGCGTGGGAGACCGACGGCGACCGCTGGCCGATCGATCCCGACGCTCGCCTGACGGCGGACGAGTGGGCCGACCTGGCCGACGGCAGGCCGATCGCCCAGACGCGCGCGCTCCAGGGCTGGTGGGCGATCCTGCCGCCGGCCATGCTCCTGGCGGCTATGAGCCTGTTCGTGGCGGGGATCTTCTTCACCTCCCCGCCCCTGATGGCCTTCGCCGCGGGTGCCTTCATCGTGGCGGCCGGGCTGTTCGTCCTCGCGCCCCTGCGGGCCATGGCCCGCGGGCCGCGACGGTGATCTCGGCGCGTGATCTCGGAACTCGAGCGGATCGTTGCGTTCTCTCGGCTTACCGTGGCCGGCGAGACGCCAGGGTGACTTCCGCGAGGGTCCACTAGGGTTCGCGCCCATGTCCGAAGTCGCCTACATCGCCAAGCTCACCGCGGCCGACGGCAAGCGCGACGAGGCCATCGCCGCCCTCGGTCGCCTCGTGGACGCCGCCGAGTCGGAGCCGGGGACCCTGCACTACGTCCTCTACGCCGACACGACCGACCCGGCGACCATCTGGTTCACCGAGCTCTACGCCGATGAGGCGTCCTTGGAGACCCACATGTCGAGCCCGGCGATGGCCGAGGTTGTCGGCTCCCTGGCTGGCCTGATGGGCGGGCCCCCGGACCTGCGCCGCGTCGAGATCGTCAAGCGCAAGGGCGACGCCGTCACCGGATGACCGCGGTGGGCGATGGCTGACCCGCGGGTGGCGACCTACCTCGATCGCATTGTCGCCGCCCACCGGGAGGCAGCGCGCGCCGACACGCGCCGGCTCGACTGGCTGATCGCGAAGGCGCACGACGTGCCGCCGGCCCGGGGGTTCGCCGCCGCCGTCCGCTCGGTCGCCGGGCTGGGGGTGATCGCCGAGGTCAAGCGGCGATCACCCGCGAAGGGCGAGCTCGATGCCCGCCTCGATCCGGCCGAGCTCGCCCGCACCTACGAGCGGGGCGGGGCCGCCTGCCTCTCCGTGCTGACCGACCGGGAGTTTTTCGGCGGCTCACCCGATGACCTCCGCGACGCCCGCAGGAGCGCGGCGCTACCGGTGCTGCGCAAGGACTTCACCGTGGCGGCGGCCGATGTGTGCGACGCGCGCATCATGGGTGCCGACGCCGTGCTCCTCATCGTCGCCGCCCTCGACGACGCCGAGCTACGCGACTTTCACGCCCTGGCCGGCGAGCTGGGCGTCGACGCGCTGGTCGAGGTGCACGACGAGGCCGAGCTCGACCGGGCCCTGGCCGCGGGCGCCCGCCTGGTGGGCGTCAACCAGCGCGACCTCGTGACCTTCGAGGTCGACGCGACCCGGGCGGTGCGCGTCGGCCAGGCGCTGGCCACGCGCGGCGGCGACGTCGTCCGAGTGGCCGAGTCCGGCATCCGAGGCCCGGAGGACGCCGCCGCCCTGGCCGGCGCCGGGTTCGACGCGGTCCTCGTGGGGGAGTCGCTGGTGACCTCCGGCGACCCGGCCGCCGCCGTCCGCGCGCTACGGGCCGCCGGGTCCGGCTAGCCGCGCCGGCCGGCGGATCCCGCTTCGGGCGCGGCCGGCCCGCTGGGTAGCCTGCCAGCGTGTTCGTCAAGATCTGCGGCGTCACCAGCGAGGAGGACGCTCTCCTGGCTGTGGCCATGGGGGCGGATGCGGTCGGCTTCATCTTCGCCCCCTCACCGCGCCAGATCGCCCCGCAGAAGGCGACCGACATCGCCAAGCGGCTGCCCACCGAGATCGTCACGGTGGGGGTGTTCCGGGACGAGTCGCGCCAGCGGGTGGTCGACACGATCCACCACACGAGGTTGCGGGCGGTGCAGCTCCACGGCCGGGAGACACCCGCCGACTCGCACTGGATCCGCCAGCGCGTCCGGCTGGTCATCAAGGCGTTCGCCGCGGGTGACCCCGAGCTCGACGCCGCCGACGAGTACGGGGCCGACGCCATCCTCATCGACTCGGCCACCCCCGGCTCGGGCGACGTCTTCGACTGGTCGCTGGCCGAGGGCGCACCGTCCAATCGTCGGGTGATCCTCGCCGGCGGGCTCACCCCGGCCAACGTGGCCGACGCCGTGCGCGCCGCTCGGCCGTGGGGTGTCGATGTCGCCAGCGGCGTCGAGTCGGCGCCGGGCCGGAAGGACGCCACCAAGATGCGGGCGTTCGTGGCCGCGGCCAAGGCGGCCGAGCCGCCGGAGGCGCTGCCCCAGGGCGACCGCCTCGACCGGCCCTTCGACTGGATGGTCGACGAGCACCGGTGAGCCCGCCGAGCGCGACGTTGATGGGCGACCCCGGGACCAGGGGGCGGTTCGGCGACTTCGGTGGCCTCTTCGTCCCCGAGACGCTGGTCCCGGCGTGCCAGGAGCTCGAGCGGGCCTTCCGCGAGGCGTGGGCGGACCCGGGCTTCCGCGGCGAGCTCGATCGCCTGCTGCGCGACTATGCGGGAAGGCCGTCGCTCCTCACCGACTGCGCCAACCTGTCGGCCGAGCTGGGCGTCCGGGTGCTGCTCAAACGCGAGGACCTCAACCACACCGGATCCCACAAGATCAACAACGTTCTCGGCCAGGCGCTGCTGGCCCGGCGCATGGGCAAGACCCGGCTGGTGGCCGAGACCGGGGCCGGGCAGCACGGCGTGGCGACGGCCACGGCGGCCGCGCTGCTGGGACTCGACTGCACCGTCTACATGGGCGACGTCGACATGGAGCGTCAGGCCCTCAACGTCTTCCGTATGCGGCTCCTGGGCGCCGAGGTGCGGCCGGCGTCGGCCGGCAGCCGAACCCTCAAGGACGCCATCAACGAGGCCCTGCGGGACTGGGTGGCCACCGTCGAGTCCACGCACTACTGCCTGGGCTCAGCGATGGGCCCCCACCCCTACCCATTCCTGGTGCGTGAGCTGCAGCGGGTGATCGGCGACGAGGCCCGCGACCAGTGCCGGGCGCTGCTGGCTCGGGACCCCGACGTCGTCGTGGCCTGTGTGGGCGGCGGGTCCAACGCCATCGGCATCTTCTCGGCGTTCGTGGACCTGCCCGGCGTGGAGCTGGTGGGCGCCGAGCCGGCCGGTGGTGCGGCCGTCGGCCGGGGCGTCCCGGGCGTCGTCCACGGCTCCAAGTCGCTGCTGCTCCAGGACGAGGAGGGTCAGGTGCTGGAGGCCGAGTCGGTGTCCGCGGGCCTCGACTACCCGGGCGTCGGGCCCGAGCACGCCTACCTGGCCACGATCGGTCGGGCCCGCTACATCGCGGTGACCGACCCTGAGGTGCTCGATGCCTTCGCCCTGCTGGCGCGCACCGAGGGCATCATCCCCGCCCTGGAATCTGCCCATGCACTGGCGTGGATCAGCCGCGAGCGGGGGAGGCTGGCCGGCAAGGCCGTGCTGGTCAACATGTCGGGACGCGGGGACAAGGACGTGGAACAGGTCGCCAGACTCATGGGCGACGCCGGCGGGACCGGCGCTGCGGGCGGTCCCCGCGGATGACGACCGAGGTGGGGCTGACCGGAGCCCTCGAGTCGCGCCTGCGGGGCGTTCGCGACGCCGGCCGCAAGTTGCTGGTTCCGTACGTGACCGGGGGACTGCCGGGGTGGGAGCGGGTGGTCGAGGCCGTCGCCGACGCCGGCGCCGACGCCATCGAGGTGGGCATCCCCTTCTCAGACCCGGTCATGGACGGGCCCACGATCCAGGCAGCCTCGGAGCGGGCGCTGGCGGGCGGCGCCACGCCCCACGCGATCGTCGATGCCCTGGAGCGGCTCGATGCGGGGGGTGTTCCGCCGGTCGTGATGACCTACTACAACACGGTCCACCGCGCCGGCCACGAGCGGTTTGCGTCCTGGTTGGCGGCGGCGGGCGTGGCGGGGGCCATCGTGCCGGACCTGCCGCTCGAGGAGGTGGGGGAATGGGCGGAGGCCGCCGACGCCGCCGGGGTGGAGACCGTCCTGCTGGCGGCGCCCACCGCGTCGGCGGAACGGCTAGCGCGGATCTGTGCCCGCAGCCGCGGCTGGGTCTACGGCGTCGGCCTGCTCGGCGTCACGGGCGAGCGTGACCGGCTGCAGCGCAGTGCGCTCGACATCGCCGCGCGGCTCAAGGCCGTGACCGACAAGCCAGTCCTGGTGGGGGTGGGCGTGTCCAATCCCGCGCAGGCCGCCCAGGTGGCGGCGGTGGCCGATGGTGTGATCGTCGGGTCCGCACTCGTCCGGCGGTTGCTCGACGGCGGAGGGCCCGACGAGGCGGCCGCGTTCGTCCGCGAGCTCCGCATCGGCCTGGACGATGTCGTGTGAGTGAACGCGTCCCGCCGCCTCCACCCCCGGCGCTGCCACCACCTCCGCCTCCGGCGTTCCCGCCGCGCCCGCCCCGTTGGGCTCCACAACCGCCGCTTCCGCCGCCACCGCCGCCACCGCCGAGCCCCAGACGGCGCCCACGGCTGCTGACGACCGTCGCCGTCGTCGCGTGTCTCGGCGTGACCGGCGTGGCGATCTACCTCGTCACCGACGACCGGGGAGTGGGGTATCCCGATGAGTGGGACGAGCGCGTGGTTGACCTGGTCGCCTTCGTCGAGGACGAGCGGGGGCTGAGCTTCGACCATCCCGTGGCCGTGGACTTCCTCACGCCTGCCCAGTACTCGGAGCGGACCCGCATCGACGAGTCGGAGCTCAGTCGAGAGGACCGGCGGCTGATCGAGGATGGAACCGCGCCGCTGCGGGCGCTCGGGCTGGTGCCCGTCGGCTTCGATGCGCTCCAGTCGGCGAACGAGCTGTCGGACACGGCCACGCTCGCCTACTACGACCCCCTCCGGGAACGCATCACCGTGCGTGGCACCGAGATGACCACCGACCTGCGGGTCACGCTTGCGCACGAGCTCGTCCACGTGCTCCAGGATCAGCACTTCGATCTCGACGCCATGCTGGACGACGGTGATCCCACGGCCGATCGGCTTTCCGGGTACCTGGCGCTCATCGAGGGCGACGCCACCCGCATCCAGGAGGCGTACGTCGGTTCGCTGTCCGACGACGACCGTGAGAGCTATCTGAACGCGATCGGCCAGGCGTCCGGCGAGGCGGAGGAACAGCTCGGGGCCATCCCGGGAGTGCTCGTGGCCATGCAGGGCGCGCCGTACGCGCTCGGGCCCTCGCTCGTCGAGCTGATCGCCGCCGAGGGGGGCAACGACGCCGTCGACGATGCCTTCGAGGACCCGCCGGCCTCGACCGAGCACATGGTCGATCCGCGGTCGTACTTCGCCGGCGACTCGGCGGACGAGGTGGCCGCCCCGGTCGTGCCGACGGGAGGCGACCAGATCGGCGAGCCCGACCGGCTCGGGGCACTGTCGCTCTTCCTGTTGCTCAGCGCGCGGATCGATCCCCTGGTGGCGCTGTCGGCGGCCGACGGCTGGGGCGGTGACGCCTACGTGGTCTACGACCGTGGGGGGACGGCCTGCATGGACCTCGCGGTCCACGGTGACTCGGCCCGAGACGGCGAGGAGTTGCTGCATGCGTTCGAGGCATGGGTGGCCGCAAGCCCACCTGGCGCCTCCGAGGTGCGCGCCGCCGGCGACCTGGCACTGGTCACCGCGTGCGACCCCGGTGACCGAGGCGACCCGTCGGGCGTGGCGGTCGACGCCCTGACGCTGCCGACGACTCGGGCGCAGGTCATGCTGGCCGCCGGCGGGACGGCCGGCGACGTCGACGAGGCGTTCGACGCCGCCGACTGCTTCGTGCGGACCGTGCCGCTCGATCAGCTCGTGGAGGCCAATGAGTCGCCGGAGCCGCCGGCCCCGGTCATAACCGCTATCGACCGGGCGGTCGCCGAGTGCCGGGTGCGCTGAACCGGCTCGTGAGGTGGTTGCGGAAGAACGCCAGCGTGCGATCCCAGGCGAGCTCGGCCGCGGTCTCGTCGTAGGCCGGCTGGTCCGACTCGAAGAACCAGTGGCCGGTCCCCGGGTACCGGTGGAACGTGACGTCCTTGTCGAGGACGTGCAGCTCCGACTCGAGCAGCATCAGCTCGTCAGCCGCGACCCACGGGTCGGTCTCGGCGAAATGGCCCAGGAACGCCGAGCGGGCCCGCGCCATGTCGATGGACTGCGATCCGTAGAAGACGGTGGTCGCGTCGACCAACTCGGGCATCCGCCCGGCCAGCCACAGGGCCCAGGATGCGCCCATGGAGAACCCGAGCACGCCCACCGGTGCGTCGGGGGTCGCGGGCATGCCCCGGAGCGTGAGGAGGCTCGACCGCACGAGGTCGAGGGTGGCATCCATGTCGGCGTTGGCGAGCAGGGCCTTGGCAACTTCGGGATCGCGGGTGGTCTTGCCGCCGTTGAGGTCCGGGGCCAGCGCAACGAAGCCGTTGTCGGCCAGCCGGTCGCAGAGCGCCTTGAAGAACGGAGTGAGTCCCCACCAGGCGTGGAGCACGAGGATGCCGGGCCCCGATCCCTCGTCCGGGACGATGACGTAGCCCGTGCCGACGGATCGCGAGCCCATCGGTCCGACGGTAGCGAGGCCGACGCGCCGCCCCAACCGTCGGGGTGGGGGATTCGGGGGCGCCGGGACCCAGCCGGGAGCGCGTGAGGCGCCCCCTTCCGGCCCCTGTACGCTCGACCGCCGTGCCCCCCGGCGAGCGACACGACGGCTGCCTGCTGTGCGCGGCCGAGCGCATCACCCCCTGGTACCACGAGGACGAGGTGTGCTGGATCGCAGACTGCGAGATCTGCGCGACTCCCATGGTCGTCTGGCGTTGGCACGGGCTCGATCCATCGGCCGCCGACCTCGAGCACATGCTGGGCAGGCTGGCCGACGTCGCCGACCGAGTGTTCGACGGTCACTACGTCGACGACAACATGCGCAAGATCCCGGACCACTTCCACGCCCACGCCCGTCCCCGGGGCGGGTTCTTCGGGCACGGGTTCCGCCGCGACCGCAGCGAGGAGGCCTCGTGAGCGAGCACGAAGTGCGAGCGAACCATGAGCACAGTGCGGTACCCGGCCCGAAGGGCCGATCGCTGATTGGCGTGCCGAAGGCACGCCAATGAGCGAGGCCGAGGCCCCTGGCGAGGCATCGGTCCTGAACGTCTACGAGGCGCTGGGCGGCCAACCGTTCTTCGACGACCTCGTGGACCGCTTCTACCGGCGAGTGGCGATGGACCCCCTGCTGCGGCCGCTGTATCCCGACGACCTCGCCGGTCCGCGGCGCCACCTGGCCCTCTTCCTCGGCCAGTACTGGGGCGGCCCCACCACCTACTCCGACGAGCGGGGCCACCCCCGTCTGCGCATGCGCCACGCGCCGTTCGTGATCGGGGAGCCCGAGCGCGATGCCTGGCTGCGCCACATGGGGGCCGCCCTCGACAGCTTGGTGCTCGAACACGGCGTCCACCCGGTCGTCGAGGCCCGGCTGCTCGACTACTTCGCCATGACCGCCGACGCGATGGTCAACGCTCGCTGAGGACCTGAGCGGATAGGCACGTCGTCATGACCCACCGTGGTCAGCGCTGCCGGAGGCCGAGCTGTGCGGCTTCGGCTCACGCTGCAAATCCCGTGCTGTTCGGTGCCCACATGCGGGCCTATCCGCTCGGCCTCTGAGGCCCGGGCCTCGTCAGATCGGGCGCCGCTCCGGGCGGGGGACCGCCCAGTCGGCGGCACGCCGGCGGGAACGCGGGCTGGGTCGACGGATCGACAGCGCCAACGACGACACCTTGCCGATCAGCACTCCCCGCGTCCGCAGGCGGGCCGGTCGCGTCGACCGGTCGTTCTCCGCTTCGGCCGTCAGCGCCTCACGGCGCTCCCGGCCCATGACTTCGATGGCGTCGAAGGGCATCATCGCTCCGCCTCCTTGCTGCTCGACTTGCCGCCTTGGTTGCCGCTCGATCATCGGGAATCACACGGCGACGTTGATCGTCAGCTGACACCGAACCGGTGTGTCATCCGGCCCACGCCCGGGACCGCGCCCCGGCCCGGCCACGGCCGGATCCGTAGGCTCTCGGCACGCATCCCGAACGTGTGATGGGTCCGGGGGTCACGGCACCTCACCAGCGCGCGTTCGACGCCAGCGAGCGCGTCATTCGGCGAGAGGGGACGGGAACAGTGGGTCCAGGCGAGTTCAGAGGCAGGATCGGCCGGTACCACTGGGAGTCCGAGCCGTGGTGGCCGACCGAGCCTGCGCCTCCTCCGGGGGCACCCAACGTGCTGGTGGTGCTCCTCGACGATGTCGGGTTCGCCCAGTTCGGCTGCTTCGGCTCCGACATCGCCACCCCCACCTTCGATCGCCTGGCCGCCGGGGGGCTGCGCTACGCCAACTTCCACACGACGGCCCTGTGCAGCCCGACACGCGCCTGCGTCCTCACGGGCCGGAACCACCACACGTGTGGGATGGGCCGGATCATGGAGCTCGCCAGCGGATTCCCCGGCTACGACGCCCGCATCCCGCGCTCGTGCGGGTTCCTGCCAGAGATGCTGACCCCCGACGGCTATGCCGCCTATGCCGTCGGCAAATGGCACCTCACGCCGGAGGAGGAGCTCCACCTCGGCGCCCGCCGCGATCGCTGGCCGCTGGGCCGGGGCTTCGAGCGCTTCTACGGGTTCTTCGGGGGCGAGACCCACCAGTTCGTGCCGGCGCTGGTCCACGACAGCCACTTCGTCGAGCCGCCGCGCACCTACGACGACGGCTACCACCTCACCGAGGACCTCGTCGACCGCGCCATCGAGTACCTGGAGGACCTGCGGCACGTCGACGTGGACAAGCCCTGGCTGC
>CAVQVM010000007.1:0-26362 GCA_963717085.1 uncultured bacterium | reverse complement strand
AAACGCTTTGCAAACCAACGGTCCGCAACGTCGCAACACGTGTCGGTTACCGACGGACGGCAGCATCCGCAAAGGCCCAGGTCAGGTGCCCATTCAGCACAGCGCAGCATGAGCAAGCAGCGCTTTGGGCAGACTGTAAATCTGCCGGCGCATGCCTTCGGTGGTTCAAATCCACCCCGGCCCACAATCACGTCGTACCGTCGGCGCCGTGGACACGCATGAGGTCGTTGCCGTCGGTTCGTCGCCGCTCACCGCCGCCGAGGTCGTGGCCGTCGCCCGCAGCGGTGCCCGGGTGGCGTTGGACGACGAGTGCCGCACGGCGATCGCCCGGGCGCGCGCCACGGTCGACGAGCTCGTCGCGCAGGAGACCCCGGTGTACGGCTTGTCGACCGGGTTCGGTGCTCTCGCCGTCCGCCACATCCCGCTGGAGCAGCGCGCCGCGCTGCAGCGGTCGCTGATCCGCTCGCACGCCGCCGGACTCGGTCGGCCGGTCGAGGACGAGGTGGTGCGGGCGATGATGCTGCTGCGCACCCGGACGCTGGCGCAGGGTCTGTCCGGCGTCCGTCCCGCCGTGGTCGACCTGCTGGTGGCCCTGCTGAACCACGGGGTCACGCCGGTGGTGCCCGAGCACGGGTCGCTCGGCTGCAGCGGTGACCTCGCGCCGCTGGCCCACGTGGCCCTGGTGCTCATGGGCGAGGGCGACGTGCGGGTGGCGGGTCGGGTGCCGGCCGACGGGGCCGGCGCGTCCGTGCCCGCGGCCCGGGCGCTTGCCGACGCCGGGCTGGAGCCGGTCGAGCTCGTCGCCAAGGAGGGACTCGCCCTGGTCAACGGCACCGACGGGATGCTGGGCATGCTGGTGCTCGCCTGCCACGACCTGGCGCGGCTGCTGCCCGCCGCCGACCTCACCGCGGCGATGAGCGTCGAGGCCGCCCTCGGCACCGACCGGGTCTTCGCGCCCGACCTGGCGGGCCTGCGGCCGCATCCCGGCCTGGCGACCAGCGCCGCCAACATGGCTCGGCTGCTGGCCCGCTCGGAGATCGTGGCCTCCCATCGCACCGGTGATCCCCGGGTTCAGGACGCGTATTCACTGCGCTGCGCACCCCAGGTGGCGGGCGCGGCGCGTGACACGCTGGCCCATGTGGAGACGGTGGCCGAGCGGGAGCTGGCGGCGGTGATCGACAATCCGGTGGTGCTCACGGACCGACGGGTCGAGTCCAATGGCAACTTCCATGGGGCGCCGCTCGCCCATGCCTGCGATTTCTTGGCCATCGTCGCCGCCGACCTCGGGGCGATGGCCGAGCGCCGGCTGGATCGGTTGCTCGACCCGGCACGCTCGCACGGCCTGTCGCCGTTCCTGGCCGCCGACCCCGGCGTCGACTCGGGGATGATGCTCGCCCAGTACACCGCCGCCGCCCTCGTCGCCGAGAGCAGGCGGTTGGCCGTACCCGCGAGCACCGATTCGATCCCCACGTCGGCCATGCAGGAGGACCACGTCTCCATGGGATGGGCGGCCGCCCGCAAGCTGCGGACGAGCCTCGCGAACCTGGCCCAGATCCTCGCCGTGGAGCTGGTAGTGGCCGCCCGGGCGCTGGACCTCCGCCGGCCACTGCGGCCGGCGCCGGCGACCGCCGCGGTGGTCGACGTGGTGCGCCGCGACGTCGACGGCCCGGGGCCGGACCGGTTCGTGGCCCCCGAGTTGGCGGCGGCCGAGCGGCTGATCCGCAGCGGCGCCGCCGTCGGCGCCGCCGAGGACGTGATCGGGGCCCTGCCGTGAGCGAGCGTCCCGCAGGGCGAGACAGCGAGCCCGGCCTGAGCGGCCGTGGGAGCGGAAAACAAAGCGTCGACAGCCCGAGCGGGCCGGCCGAAGGCCAAGAGCGGGCAACGAGCCCCGGCCCGACCGGCCCGCGCGTGGTCCGGGCGCCCCGCGGCGCCGAGCTGACGTGCCGCGGCTGGGTGCAGGAGGCGGCGCTGCGGATGCTGATGAACAACCTCGATCCCGACGTGGCCGAGCGCCCCGACGACCTCGTGGTCTACGGCGGCACCGGCCGCGCCGCCCGGTCGTGGGAGGCGTTCGACGCCATCGTGTCCAGCCTCCGGGGACTGGCCGACGACGAGACGCTGCTGGTGCAGTCCGGCAAGCCGGTGGGCGTGTTCCGCACGCACGAGTGGGCGCCTCGCGTGCTCATCGCCAATGCCAACCTGGTGCCCGACTGGGCGACGTGGGACGAGTTCCGCCGGCTCGAGGGCCTGGGCCTCACCATGTACGGCCAGATGACAGCGGGATCCTGGATCTACATCGGCACCCAGGGGATCCTCCAGGGCACGTACGAGTGCTTCGCCGCCATCGCCGCCAAGCGCTTCGGCGGTTCGCTGCGCGGCACCGTGACCCTCACCGCGGGGCTGGGCGGGATGGGGGGCGCCCAGCCGCTGGCGGTGACCATGAACGGGGGAGTGGCCATCTGCGTAGACGTCGACCCCGAGCGGATCGAGCGCCGGCGCCAGCACCGGTACCTCGACCGGGTCGCCGCCAACATGGGCGAGGCCTGGACGCTGGCCGCTGCGGCCAAGGCCGCCGGCGAGCCGCTATCCATCGGCGTCTGCGAGAACGCCGCCGAGGTGGTGCCGGCCCTGGCCGTCGACGCTGCAAGGGCCGACCTCCTCGACATCGTGACCGACCAGACCCCGGCGCATGACCCGCTGTCGTACGTGCCCGTGGGGCTGGACGTGCGTGCCGCCGCCGACCTCCGCCGGCGGGACCCCGACGCCTACCTCGCCCGCAGCCGCCACTCGATGGTGCGCCACTGCGCCGGCCTGGTGGCGTTCGCCCGGCGGGGCGTCGAGGTCTTCGACTACGGCAACGCCCTCCGGGCCGAGGCCAAGGCCGCCGGCTACGACGACGCCTTCGCGTATCCAGGCTTCCTGCCCGCGTACATCCGCCCGCTGTTCTGCGAGGGAAAGGGGCCGTTCCGCTGGGCGGCCCTGTCCGGCGACCCGGCCGACATCGACGTGACCGACCGGCTCGTGCTCGAGGAGTTCCCGGAGAACGAGGCACTGGGTCGCTGGATCCGCATGGCCCGCGAGCGCGTCCAGTTCCAGGGCCTGCCGGCCCGCATCTGCTGGCTGGGCTACGGCGAACGGTCCCGGCTCGGCCTGCGGTTCAACGAGCTGGTGGCGTCCGGCGAGATCAGCGCGCCGATCGTGATCGGCCGGGACCACCTCGACTCGGGGTCGGTGGCCTCGCCGTACCGCGAGACCGAATCCATGCTGGACGGCAGCGACGCCATCGCCGACTGGCCGATCCTCAACGCCTTGCTCAACACCGCCAGCGGCGCCTCGTGGGTGAGCTTCCACCACGGCGGCGGGGTGGGCATCGGCCGGTCCCTGCACGCCGGCATGGTGGTCGTGGCCGACGGCACCGCTCTGGCCGCCGAAAAGCTGGAGCGGGTGCTGACCACCGACCCGGGGATCGGGGTGGTCCGCCATGCCGACGCCGGGTACGACGAGGCACGCGAGGTGGCCGCACAGCACGGCATCCGCCTGCCGATGGCGCCACCCCGCTCGTGAACACGTGGTTCGCCGACTACGCGTGGCTCGGCGGCGAGGGGCTGGCGCCCGGGGTCGTGCTGGAGGACGCGGGTGACGGGCGGCTGGCGCGGGTGGCGGCCGGTCAGGACCCGCCGGCGGGGGCCACCCACCTCGGCGGGATCGTGGTGCCGGGGCTGGCCAACGTCCATTCGCACGCCTTCCACCGAGCGCTCCGGGGTCGCGCCGAGGCGGGTGCGGGCGACTTCTGGCGCTGGCGAGACCGCATGTACGCGCTCGCCGCTGTCCTCGACCCCGACGACGTGTTCGAGCTGGCCCGGTCCACGTACGCCGAGATGGCCTTGGCGGGGGTCACCGCCGTGGGCGAGTTCCACTACCTGCATCACCGGCCCGACGGCCGGCCATACGCCGATCCCAACGTCATGGGCGGGGCGCTGATCGCCGCTGCGGCCGAGGCGGGCGTCCGGCTCACCCTGCTCGACACCTGCTACCTGCGGGCAGGCTTCCGGGCCGGGACACCCCTGACCGGTGCGCAGGTCAGGTTCAGCGACGGGGACGCCGAGCGATGGGTCGACCGGGTGGAGGACCTGGCGCCGGGGGCCGGAAGCGGCTGGCGCCTGGGGGCCGCGATCCACAGCGTGCGGGCGGTCGACGAACCGTCGATGGGCGTGGTGGCCGGCTGGGCCCGGGCGCGGGGCGCGCCGCTCCACATGCATCTCTCCGAGCAGCGCGGCGAGAACGAGGAAGCGCTGGCCGCCACCGGCCGTACGCCCGCCGGGCTGGCCGGAGTCGCCGGCGTGCTCGGGGCCCAAACGGTCGCCATCCACGCCACCCACCTGACCCGCGGCGACGTCGAGGCCCTGGGCGCGACCGGGACCGGGGTGTGCCTGTGCCCGACGACCGAGCGCGACCTCGGCGACGGGGTGGGCCCCGCCGGGGAGTTGGCGGTGGCCGGCTGCCCGCTCTCGCTGGGGACCGACAGCCATGCCGTGGTCGACCTCCTCGAGGAGGCCCGCCTGGTCGAGCTCCACGAGCGCCTGGTGCACCGCCGCCGCGGCGGGCAAGCGGCGGCAGCGCTCCTGGAAGCGGCCACCACCGGCGGCTACCGGGCACTGGGGTGGTCCGCCGACGGTGATCGGGAGGCGGCGCCGCTGGCGGCCGGCTGCCCCGCCGACTTCGTGACCCTGGACCGCGCCTCGGTGCGCCTCGCCGGGCTCGACCCGGCGGACGCCGTGGCGGGCCTGGTGTTCGCTGCCACCGCGTCCGACGTCACGGATGTCGTCGTGGCTGGCCAGACGATCGTGCGGGATCGCTGCCACGTCACGATCCCCGACGTGGCCCGTGACCTGCACCGGGCGATCACGTCCGCATGGTCCCGGGTAGTGCCATGACGCGAGGAGGCGCACCGTGACTGCGAGCACCTGGGACCTCCTGGTCGTCAACGGCGCCGTCGCCACCATGGACACGGCCCGGCCGGGTCCCTACGGCCTGGTGAGCGACGCAGCCGTGGGGGTGACCGACGGACGCGTCCGCTGGGTCGGGCCGATGGCCGAGCTGCCCGTCGGCGCCGGCGCCACCCGCACGGTCGACGCCGCGGGCGCCCTCGTCACGCCGGGGCTCGTCGACTGCCACACCCACCTGGTGTTCGGCGGCGACCGGGTGGGGGAGTTCGAGGCCCGGCTGTCGGGCGCCAGCTATGAGGAGCTGGCCCGGCGGGGCGGCGGCATCGCCTCCACGGTCGCCGCCACCCGGGGGGCGGCCGAGGACGACCTGGTGCGGGCCGCAACCCGCCGGGCCGTGCAGCTGCTGAGCGACGGCGTGACCACCGTCGAGATCAAGTCGGGCTACGGGCTCGACCTCGACACCGAGGGTCGGATGCTGGCGGCGGCCCGCCGCGTGGGCGACGAGCTACCGCTGCGGATACGCACCACGTTCCTCGGTGCCCACACGGTCCCCGAGGAGTACCGGGGGCGGCCGGATGCATACGTCGACCTGGTGTGCAACGACATGCTCCCCGCTGTGGCCGACGCCGGGCTGGCGGATGCGGTCGACGCCTTCTGCGAACGCATCGCCTTCTCGTCCGAGCAGGTGGCGCTGGTCTTCGCCGCCGCCCGCCGGCACGGCCTGCCGGTCAAGCTCCACGCCGACCAGCTCTCCGACGGCGGCGGGGCGGCGCTGGCCGCGTCGTTCGGGGCCCTGTCGGCCGACCACCTGGAGCACACGGCGTCTGCCGGCGTTCGAGCGCTCGCCGCCGCGGGCACCGTCGCCGTCCTGTTGCCGGGGGCCACCCACACGCTCGGGGGCCCCGACCGCCCGCCGGTGGCGGCGCTGCGGGCGGCGGGCGTCCCGATTGCCGTCTCCACCGACGCCAATCCCGGGACGTCACCGCTGTTGTCGCTCAGGATCGCCGCCAACCTCGCCTGCACACTCCTGGGTCTCACCCCAGCGGAGGCGCTCGTCGGCATCACCCGCAACGCCGCCCGGGCGTTGGGGCTGGCCGGCACGGCCGGGATCGTTTCCCCCGGCGAGGCCGCTGACCTGGTGGTTTGGGACGCCGGGCAGCCGGCCGAACTCGTCTATTGGATCGGCGGGCGGCTCGCCAGGATCGTGATCGTGGCCGGCGAGGTCGTCCGCACCGCTTGATCACCCGTGCTGGTGCGAGGGGGCCGCGGCGATCCCCGCCGCGACGAGCGCCGGCAGGACCGCCGCGGCGATGAAGCTGCGTGACCGGGTCACCGCCTCACGCGCCGCCCGACTCGCAGCGCCGCTTGAGCCCGTCGGCCTCCATCTGCACGTAGCGGCGGCTCCGGGACCCCGTCAACCGCCACACGACCGGGGCCAGGAACCCTTCCTGGTCCAGGGTGAGGGTGACCGTCACGCGGTCACCCGGCACGTCTCCCCCGCCTGCACGGGCGCTCGGGTCGGCAGCCAGACGGTGGCCACCGGTGGTGGTGAAACCCGGGGCCTTAGACGCCCAGCTGAACACCTCCCCGGGCACGTACTCGGTGACCTCCCACACCAGCCGCGGCATCCCCGGCTGCTTGACACGTGCCCGGCTGCCCGCACCGAAGTCGCCAGCGTCGAGCCGCTCGACCTCGGACACGGAGGGGGTCCATTCCGGCCAGCGCTCGACGTCGCTGAGCGTCGACCAGATGAGTTCGGGGCTGGCGGCGATCTCGATCGAGGTCTCGTGATGCATGGCATCACCTCCGAGAACTTCTTAGTGCCTCCTCGTCGGCAACGCGGATTCGGGTCCCACGATCTCGCCGGTTCAGCATCGCGAACACGAGGGCCAGCGCCAGGTAGAGCAGCAGTGCCGTGGAGACCCCGCCTCCGTCGGCCAACACGCCGGCGACCAGGGGGACCAGGACTGCGAGCTGCGCCACCGCCGACACCATCGCGGAGGTCGTTCCGGCCTGACCAGGGCGGAGCGTCAGTACCCGTGTCTCCAGCGGAATCCACGCCAGGTTGACCGCCGCGCCGACGCCCGCGGCCCCGAGCGCGGCGACGACCGGATGGGGCGCCGCCACGATCGCGGCGACGCCGCCGACGAGCAGGGCGGCCACGGTCGAGGGCGTGATCTCCGCCCGTTCGACACGTGACGCCCAGGCTGCGGCCGCGACGCCACCCGCCAGGCCCACGCCCACCGTGAGGGCCGCCACCCCGGCGGGTTGGCCCCGGGCGGTCACGAGGTAGGCGATGGCGAAGGCCAGGAACGGCTCGTCGAACACGTCCACCAGCGCCGCCAGGAGGCCCAGCCGGAAGACCCGGCGGTCACGCAGCACGGCGGCGACCTCGTGGCGTGGCCGCCGGTCGCCGTCCGGGGTCACATCCGGCCGCCGGGTCGGGGTGGGCAGCGGTTGGCTCGCCAGCAGCAGGCCGTACCCCGCCATCCCCAGTCCCGCGACCACGAACGCGGCGCGCCAGCCCAGGCCGGTGGTCAGGCACACCGCCAACAGGGCCGGGCCGGCCAGGTCGCCGATCGTCCCCAGCAGGGTCGCCCGGGCGACGGCCAGCTCGAGCCTGTCGCCGGCCACGTCGACCAGCGCGACGTCGGTGGCCCGGACCATGGCGTCACCGGCGAAGCCCATCACGCTGACGGCTATCACCAGCATCGGGGGGTTCGTGCCAGCGGCGAACAGCAACAGGCCGGCGGCGTATCCGAGCGCACCCCCCGCGGCGATGAGCCTCCGGCTGTAGCGGTCCGCCAGCACGCCGAACACCCCTCCCAGCAGCCCGATGCCGGGGTAGAGGGCGAGGAGCGCCGCGGCCCCGGCGTAGCTCAGGCCGAGGTCGTGGCGCAGGGGCTCGAGCGCGCCGAACGGAAGGAACGCAACCGTCTCGTCGACGAAGCCGGCGACGAGCAGCGACACCAAGAGGGCCGGCGGTGCCGCGGGTGCGATCTGGCTAGTTCACCATCGGAGGCGCGAGCGCACGGGCAGGCAGGCTAGCGGCAGCGCCCTGGGTCCACCCGATCGATTATGAAGAGGCGATGATCGTGCTGGTGACGGGAGGGACTCGGGGGCTGGGGCGCGGCCTGGGCGAGGCGTTCCTGGACGAGGGCCACGATGTCGTCGTGTGCGGCCGGTCGGAGCCGGAGAGGCTGCCGGCCGCGGCCACCGGCGACCGCGCCGCCACCTTCGTCCCCGCCGACGTGCGGGACCCCGACCAGGTCGATGCCCTGGTCCGGGCGGTTGTCGACCGCCACGGCCGTCTCGACGTCCTGATCAACAACGCTGGCGGCTCCCCGCCCGCCGACGCGGCCACGGTGTCGCCGCGCTTCGTGGCGGCGATCGTCACCCTCAACCTCGTGGCCCCCTTCGTCGTCTCCCAGAGGGCCAACGAGGTGATGCAGGAGCAGGCCGAAGGCGGCTCGATCATCAACATCTCGTCGCTGTGTGGCCTGCGACCCTCGCCCGGCACCGCCGCCTACGGCGCCGCCAAGGCCGGGCTCATCAACCTGACGGAGAGCCTGGCCGTCGAGTTCGCCCCCAAGGTGCGGGTCAACTGCGTGACGGCCGGCGCCCTCGAGACCGACGAGCTCCACAACGCCTACGGCGGCGACGCCTACTTCGAGGCGGTGGCGGCCACGGTTCCGCTGGGGCGCATGGGCCGGCCACCGGACGTCGCCAAGGCCTGCCTCTTCCTGGCATCCGAGGGAGCGTCGTTCATCACCGGCGCGAACCTGCTGGTCCATGGCGGCGGTGACGATCCGCCCCCGGTGACGGGCCAAGGGTGACCCCCACCGCGTTGCGGTCGCGGTCGTACCGCGAGGCGGTGCTCTGGCAGGAGCAGGCCGAGTTTCCGGACCTGCCCGCGAGACCGCTTCCGCAATCGGCCGACTACATCGTGGTCGGCGCTGGGTACGCGGGCCTGTCGTGCGCCCGGGACCTGGCCCGGGCGGGCCGGTCGGTCGCCGTGCTCGACGCCCACCGGGCGGGCTGGGGTGCGAGCAGCCGCAACGGCGGCATGGTCATTCCCGAGCTGAAGGCCGGTCCGGCGGCCCTGGCGCGGGCGTACGGTCCCCTGGGGCGCCGCATGTACGGCGAGGTCAACCAGGCATTCGACCACGTCGAGGGCCTGATCCGGGCCGAGTCCATCGACTGCGACTACAGCCGCACCGGCCAGCTCTTCGTCGCCCACGCCGAGCGGCTGGTGGCGTCGTTGATGGCGATGGCACGGGAGCACGGCGACGAGCTGGGCGAGCCGGTGCGATTCGTGCCCCGCGACGCGCTCGGTGACGAGGTGGGATCGACCGCATATGCGGCCGGCCTGGTCATCGAGCGCACCGGCGGGCTGCACCCGGCGCGCTTTCACGCCGGCCTCTTCCGCCTGGCCCTGGCGGCGGGCGCCAACGTGCACCCTGCTACGGCCGCGACTGCGATCGAGCGGCGCGGGGGTGGGCACGCCGGCTTCCGCGTCGTGACCCCTCGCGGGGCGGTCGACGCCGGGACCGTCGTGGTCTGCACCAACGCCTATGCCGACGGCCTGCTGCCCGAGCTGCGCCGCCGGGTGCTGCCGGTGGGGAGCTTCATCGTCGCCACCGAGGTGCTCGAGCCCGACCTGGCCCGGTCGGTCAGCCCGCGTGGCCGCATGCTCGTCGACAGCAAGAACTTCCTCTTCTACTGGCGGCTGACGCCCGACCGCCGGCTGCTGTTCGGCGGCCGCCGGAGCCTGGCGTCGTCCACGATCCCGCAGGCCCGCGACTTCCTGTACGGATCGATGCTCCGGGTCCATCCCCAGCTCGCCGGCATCCGCATCGACCGGGCCTGGGGCGGGAACGTCGCGGTCACCGTCGACAGGCTGCCGCACGTGGGTCGGCTCGAGGGGGCCTGGTACGTGACCGGATGCAACGGTTCCGGGGTGGCGCTCAACACCTGGCTGGGCGCGCGGATGGCACGTCACCTGGTCGGCGAGGCCGCGCCGCCGTCGTTCGCCGAGCTGCAGCACCGCCCCGTACCGCTGCACCGCGCCTGCGCCGCGTACCTGCCGCTCGTCGGGTTGTGGTTCCGCTGGCAGGACCGGGGATTCCCGGCCTGACCGGTCAGGCCGAGGGAACCCGATCCACGACCTCGTCGGTGTGCTCCGCCTCGCGGGCGCAGTGGGCGCAGCAATAGAAGCGGCCGTCCACCTCGGCCCCGTGCCCGATGACGGCGCACCCACAGTGCTCGCACCGGGGCGCCAGGCGTGAGATGGCGCACTCGAAGCTGTCGAACGTGTGGCGGTCGCCCGCCGCGATCACCTCGAAGGACTTGTCGTAGTCGTTCCCGCAGACCTCGCATTCGGCCATGGGCCACCTCCGTGTCGTCCGGAACCGCCTGGCCTGTCCGCTACCCGCCGCCCGCAGTCTCTACGCAGGCGACGGCGTGTCGCGATTCCGATTGTGTAGTCCTACCGATGTGCACCGGGGATGTCGGGCTTACCGTCGATCACGTGGTCGTCACGGCGGAGCGGGCTCTCGATCTGCGGCGTCAGTTCATGGGCGTGGACCATCCGGTCCCGGTCCTCGACGGGCAGCTCGTGCCCTACGTCAACCTCGACAACGCCGCCAGCACGCCGGCGCTCCGGCCGGTGGTCGAGGCCGTCGAGGAGTTCCTGCCGTTCTACGCCAGCGTGCACCGCGGGACCGGCTACATGTCGCGGCTCAGCACGGCGGCGTACGAGGGGGCGCGCGAGCACGTCCTCGCCTTCGTCGGTGCCGACCCCGAGCGTGACGTCGTCATTTTCGGCAAGAACACGACCGAGGCGCTGAACGCCCTCGCGCGCTCGATGCGGATGGCGGCGGGTTCGGTGGTGCTCACGACGATGATGGAGCACCACTCCAACGACCTGCCCTGGCGGGCGCGTACGCGCACCGTGCGCGTGCCGGCCCACACCGACGGCACCCTGGACGAGGACGCGCTCGACGGCCTGCTGGCCGAGCACGCCGGACGGGTCGCGCTGCTGGCAGTCTCCGGCGCCTCCAACGTCACGGGCTTGGTCACGCCCGTGCACCGGCTGGCGGAGAAGGTGCACGCGGTGGGTGGCCGGATCCTGGTCGACGCCGCTCAGCTGGCTGCGCATCGCTCCATCGACATGCGGGCGCACGACGACCCCGGTCACCTCGACTTCGTGGCGCTCTCCGCGCACAAGATGTACGCACCGTTCGGGACCGGGGCCCTCGTCGGCGGTCGTGACTGGTTCGGGGCCCAACCCGACCGCGCCGGCGGGGGCACGATCCGAGCGGTCACGGTCGATGATGTGGTGTGGGCCGACCTACCCGACCGCGAGGAGGCGGGCAGCCCCAACGTGGTCGGTGCGGTCGCGCTGGCCGCCGCCATCAAGGTGCTGAAGCAGATCGGCCTGGAGCGCATCGCGGCCCACGAGTCCGAGCTCGCCCGCTATGCCGTGGCGCGCCTGGCGGGTGTTCCCGGCATGCGGCTCCATGGGCCGGCCGAGCACGAGGCACCCGGCATCGTCGGCCGGAAGGTCGGCGTGATCCCGTTCACCGTCGACGGCATCGACCATGGCCTGGTGGCGGCCGTCCTCGGCTATGAGCACGGCGTCGGCGTCCGCCACGGCTGCTTCTGCGCCCAGCCCTACATCCACCACCTATTGGGGGTGGGTCGCATCGAATGGACCAGGCGGCTGGACCGTGCCCGAGTCCGCGAGCACCGGGGCGCGCCGGGCATGGTCCGCATCAGCCTGGGTGCCTACAACGACATGGCCGACATCGACCGTGCCGTGCGGGCCCTCGAGTGGCTAGTCGCCGGAGAGGTCCAGGGCAGGTACCGTGCGGATTCGGACGGGTCTTTCGTCCCCGACGGCTATATCGAGCCGCTGCTGTTCGACCTGGGTGCTCCCGGGCTCAGTGACTGACCATCACGTGCTTGAGCTCGGTGTAGTGCTCGACGGCGTAGAGCGACATGTCCTTGCCGTAGCCGCTCTGCTTGAACCCGCCGTGGGGCAGCTCCGACACGAGGGGGATGTGGTCGTTGACCCAGACGGTGCCGAACTGCAACGCCCGTGACATGCGCATCGCACGGCCGACGTCGCGGGTCCACACGCTGGCGGCCAGGCCGTAGTCCACCCCGTTGGCCCAGGCCAGTGCCTGGTCCTCGTCGCTGAAGCGCTGGACGCTCACAACCGGGCCGAACACCTCTCGCTGCACCAGCTCTGAATCCTGTTCCGGATTCGCCACCACTGTCGCCCGGTAGAAGAAGCCGGGGCCCTCGATCGCCTCGCCCCCCGTCACCACCTCGGCGCCTGCCTCCACCGATCGGCTCACCATGCCGGCCACCCGCTCCCGCTGTGCGGCCGAGACCAGCGGTCCGACGGCGGTGTCCTCGAGCGTGGGGTCGCCGATGGCCAAGCCGCCGGCGGCGTCGCCCAGGTCGCCGACCAACCGGTCGTAGACGCCCGGTCCGGCGACCACCCGGCACGGGGCCGTGCAGTCTTGGCCGGTGTTGTAGTAGGCGTTCTCCGCCAGGCAGCCGACCAGCGCCTCCACGTCGGCGTCGTCGAACACGAGCACCGGCGCCTTGCCGCCCAGCTCGAGGTGGACCCGCTTGAGCGAGTCGGCGGCGTTGCGGGCGATCAGCTTGCCGGTCTCTACGTCGCCGGTGAGCGACACCATCGCCACCCCGGGGTGGCGAACGAAGGCGTCGCCGACCTGCTCTCCCTGCCCGCACACCACGTTGAAGACGCCGGGCGGGAAGATGTCGGCCGAGATCTCCGCCAGCCGGAGCGCGGTGAGGGGGGTGAGCTCCGAGGGCTTGAGGATGAAGGTGTTGCCGGCGGCCAGCGCCGGGCCCAGCTTCCACGTCGCCATGTTGAGCGGGTAGTTCCAGGGCGCGATGCCGACGCAGACGCCGAGTGGGTCGCGCCGCAGCATTGACGTGTAGCCCTCGAGGTAGTCGCCCGCGGCCTGGGTCTGCAGCGTGCGTGCCGCGCCGGCGAAGAACCGAAGGTTGTCGACGGTCAGGTCGAACTCGAAGTCGATGATCGACACGGGCTTGCCGACGTTGGTCACCTCGATCTGCTTGAGGTCGTCGAGGTTGGCCGCGATGGCGTCGGCCAGGGCGAGCAGCTTCTCGCTACGCTCCCGCGGCGTGGTCGTGCCCCAACTGTTGAAGGCCTCGGCGGCGACGGCGACGGCGGCGTCCGCGTCGGTGGCGTCGCTCGACGGCACCTGGGCGATCACCTCCCCCGTGGCCGGGTTCAGCACGTCGTCGGTGGCGCCGGTCGCGGCGGGCTTCCACGCCCCGCCGATGAAGTTCTCGTGCGGCACGATCCGTCTCCCCCTGTGCGTCTCTGCGTCCGCCAGAGCTTCCACCGGTCGCGCACGGCGCCGCAAGGGATTCCGTTGCGGGGCGATGAAATGACAACAGGATCAGTTGCAGAGCCGCGCATTGTCCGCGAATCTTCGTGTCGTACAGCGGGGTGCAACAGGAGGGGGGTCGGCCCTGGGTGACGACACCACGCTGAGCAGCGAGGCCCACTCGCCGGAGGCCACGGCGGCCGGGGCGGGCGTCGCCGCGGGCGCGCTCCCGGACTCGGTGGTCATCGAGTTCGACCACGTGACCAAGCGGTTCGGCGACTTCATGGCGGTCGATGACGCCTGCTTCAACATCGCCGCCGGCGAGTTCTTCTCGCTGCTCGGCCCATCGGGGTGCGGCAAGACGACGACCCTGCGGATGATCGCCGGGTTCGAGGAGACGACAGAGGGGGCGGTCCGGCTCGAGGGCACGGACGTCTCCCGTACGCCGCCCTACAAGCGCAACGTGAACACGGTCTTCCAGCACTACGCGCTGTTCCCGCACATGTCGGTGTGGGAGAACGTGGCCTTCGGGCCGCGCAGCCGCAAGCTGGCGAAGACCGAGACCGCCAAGCGTGTCGACGAGATGCTCGCCGTGGTGCGCCTCGATGACTTCGCTCGGCGGAAGCCGGCGCAGCTGTCGGGCGGCCAGCAGCAGCGGGTGGCCCTCGCCCGCGCCCTCGTGAACTATCCGAGCGCCCTGCTGCTCGACGAGCCGCTGGGTGCCCTCGACCTCAAGCTGCGACAGGTCATGCAGTTCGAGCTGAAGCGGATCCAACGGGAGGTCGGCATCACGTTCGTCTACGTGACGCACGACCAGGAGGAGGCGCTCACCATGAGCGACCGCATCGCGGTCATGAATGGTGGGCGCGTCGAGCAGATCGGCACCCCGGTCGCCATCTACGCCCGCCCCGCCAGCGTGTTCGTCGCGGGGTTCATCGGGCAGGCCAACCTGTGGCCGTGCCGGGTCATCGGCGCCGCGGCACCCACCGCCGACGGGTCGCCGGCGTTCGACGTCGAGGTTCTCGGCACCACGATGGCGTCGGCCTGCGGCGACGTCCGCATCGAGATCGGCGGCACGGCCACGCTGATGGTCAGGCCCGAGCGCGTACGCATCACCACCGACGAGCCGGCCGGCGACGGGTCGGTGCGGGCGACGGTGACCGACCTCACGTTCCAGGGACCCCTGGTGCGGCTGCTGATGGTGGCGGGCGACGGGTCCGCGATCGTCGCCCAGCTCGGCCACGAGGTCGAACTGCCGCTGCTCCGCCCCGGCGACGAGGTGTGGGCGGGCTGGCCCCCCGACGCGTCGCTGGTGCTCCCCGCCGCCGAGATCCCCACCGCCGAGGACCTCGAGGAGCTGTTGGACGACACCTGACACGCCCTGTCGCCGATGACTAAGAAGCAACCGCCGCACACTGAGGAGTCGCCATGGCTGGGAGCAGGACACCTAGATGGAATCCGGACGATCCGTTCGCCACTTTCGCCGCACTGCGCGCCAGCAGGCGTCGCTTCCTGGGACGTGGCGCAGCCACGGTCGCTGGGCTCGCGCTCGTGCCGCCGTGGCTCGCCGCTGCCTGCGGTGGCGACGATGACGACGACACCGCCGCCGGCGGCGGCACGACCCAGAGCTCGAGCGACACGCTGCGCATCTCCAACTGGCCGCTGTACATCGCCGAGGGGTTCGTCGACCAGTTCCAGGACGCCTCGGGGCTGACCGTTGACTACAAGGAGGACTTCAACGACAACGAGCAGTGGTTCGCCAAGGTCAGGGACCCTCTCGAGCAGGGTCAGGACATCGGTGCGGATCTGGTGGTGCCCACCGACTTCATGGCCGGGCGCCTGATCCAACTGGACTGGCTCAACCCGCTCAACGACGAGAACCTCCCGAACAAGTCCAACCTGCGGCCCGACCTGCTCGAGGCGTCGATCGACCCCGAGCGCCGCTACACCATGCCGTACATGTCGGGGATGGTCGGCCTGGGGTACAACCGCCGGCTCGCCGGGCGGGAGATCACGAGCATCGACGACCTGTGGGATCCGGCCTTCAAGGGCCGGGTGTCGTTGTTCTCGGACAAGCAGGACGCACTCGGCATGGTCATGCTCGCCCAGGGGGACGATCCGTCCGATCCCAGCACCGAGGCCGTGCAGACGGCGGCCGACAAGGTGGCCGAGGAGAAGGACAAGGGCCAGATCCGGCGGTTCACGGGCAACGACTACATCGACGACCTGGCGGCCGGGAATCTGGTCATCGCTCAGGCGTACTCGGGCGACGTGGTGCAGCTCCAGGCCGACGACCCCGACCTCGACTTCATCGTGCCCGAGGCCGGCGGCACCACTTTCGTCGACGTGATGGCCATCCCTGTCACGACCCGCAACCAGCTCGGCGCCGAGGAGTGGATGAACTACGTCTACGACCGCGTCAACTACGCGCAGCTCGTCAACTTCGTGCAATACGTGCCAGTGCTGAGCGACATGACGGATGAGCTCACCAAGCTCGACCCGGAGGTGGCCAGCAACCCGCTCATCAACCCGCCTGAGGACGTGCTCGCCCGGCTCTACGCATGGCCGGCGCTGTCCGACGAACAGGACGCCGAGTACACGACCATCTACGCGGACATCACGGGGGAGTAGTGCACTAGTGGCGGGGGTGGCCACCAGCGGGCGGCGTCGTAGCCGTGTCGGGCCGTACCTGCTGGTGGCTCCCGCCCTCGTCTACCTCGTCATCTTCTTCGTGGTACCGATCTGGTCGCTGCTCCGCACGTCGCTGTCGAGCAACGCCGGCTCGGTGTTCCTGCCCGAGCTGAAGTTCGGCTGGGACTGGTCCAACTACGGCGACGCGCTGACGGACTTCCGCAACCAGATCATCCGCTCGTTCTGGTATGCGGCGGTGGCCACGCTGGCATGCCTGGTGATGGCCTACCCGCTCGCCTACGTCATCGCCTTCAAGTCCGGCCGCTACAAGAACCTCCTGCTGGGTTTGGTGATCCTGCCGTTCTTCGTCACGTTCCTGGTGCGCACGTTGGCGTGGAAGACGATCCTCGCCGACAACGGCTGGGTGGTCGACGCCCTCGACACCATTGGCCTTCTCCCCCGCGAGGGTCGCCTGCTCAGCACGAGCTGGGCTGTGATCGGCGGGCTCATCTACAACTTCGTGCCGTTCATGGTGCTCCCCCTGTACGTGAGCCTGGAGAAGATCGACCCCGCCCTGCTGGAGGCATCCCGCGACCTCTACTCCGGGGCCTGGCGGGCATTCCGCAAGGTCGTGCTGCCGCTCTCCATGCCCGGCCTGCTGGCCGGGAGCCTGCTCGTGTTCATCCCCGCCAGCGGCGACTTCATCAACGCCGACTACCTGGGCAGCACCCAGACCCGGATGATCGGCAACGTCGTCCAGCAGCAGTTCCTCGTGGTCAAGGACTATCCGGCGGCGGCGGCGCTGAGCTTCCTGCTGATGGCGATCATCCTCGTGGCGGTCCTGGCCTACACCTGGGCCCTGGGCACGGAGGACCTGGTCTGATGGCGGCGCCGACCGTTGAGGCTCGTCCCGTCGGCGACGTCGCCGGCGCGCCACCCCCGGCGGCACGTCGCCGGGGCCGGCCGGGCCGGCTCGGGGACTTCGTGCTTCGCCTGGTCGCCGCGCTGGTGCTCGTCTACCTCTTCATCCCGATCGCCGTGATCGTCGCGTTCTCGTTCAACGACCCGTCGGGGAAGTTCAATCTCACCTGGCGGGGATTCACGCTCGACAACTGGGCCGACCCGTTCCGCTACTCCCAGCTCACCGATGCCCTGTGGACCAGCCTGCAGGTGGCAGCGCTGTCGACGGCCGTAGCGATCGTGCTGGGGACGCTGGTGGCGGTCGCGCTGGTGCGCCAGCGATTCACCGGCGACAAGTTCGTCGAGACGTTTCTGGTGCTGCCGCTCACCGCACCCGAGGTTGTGCTGGGGGCCTCGCTGCTCACGCTGTTCCTCGATTTCGGCTGGAACCGCGGGTTCGGCACGGTCATCATCGCCCACATCGCGTTCGAGGTCAGCTTCGTCGCGCTCGTGGTGCGGGCCCGGGTCCGTGGCCTCGACTGGACGCTCGAGGACGCGGCGATGGACCTGGGGGCGCCACCGCTGCGGACCTTCGTGCGCGTCACGTTGCCCTTGATCGTGCCCGGCATCGTGGCCGCCGCCATGTTGTCGTTCGCTCTCTCGCTCGACGACTTCATCATCACGTACTTCAACAGTGGCTCGACCGTGACCTACCCGCTCTACGTCAATGCCGCCACGAAGGCCTCGTTGCCACCTCAGATCAACGTGCTGGCCACCTCGATCCTGCTCGTGAGCCTGCTGCTGATCGGCGTGATGACGCTCTGGCAGCGTCGCCGCCTCCGTGCCTGACCCGTGACGATCGACCCTCGCGACCAAGGAGCCCTGCAATGAGCGAGCGAAGCGAGCGAATCATGAACACGGCCCTATCGCCGCGAAGCGGCGCTCGAGTCATTGGCGCGCCGAAGGTGCGCCAATGACCCACTCCGCCGACGAACTCCAACAGCTCGCCCGCGATCACCTGTGGGGTCACTTCTCGCGACTGACGCCAGGCGTCGACGGCGTGACCGTCATCGAGCGGGGCGAGGGCTGCTACGTGTGGGACCACACGGGCAAGCGCTACCTCGACGGCCTGGCGGGTCTCTTCACCGTGCAGGCCGGGCACGGACGCACCGAGTTGGCACAGGCGGCGTCGAAGCAGGCCAGCGAGCTGGCGTACTTCCCCATCTGGACCTACACCCACCCGACAGCCATCGAGCTGGCCGCCCGGCTGGCGCAGCTCGCTCCGGGGAACCTCAACCGGGCGTTCTTCACGACTGGGGGCAGCGAGGCGGTGGAGTCGGCCTGGAAGCTGGCCCGCCAGTACTTCAAGGCGATCGGCCAGCCCCAGCGCACGAAGGTGATCGCGCGCGACCTCTCGTACCACGGCACGACCATGGGCGCGCTGTCGATCACGGGACTGGCGGCGTACCGCACGCCGTTCGAGCCGTTGGTGCCCGGCGCGTTCCACGTCGCCAACACCAACCGCTACCGGTGCCGCTTCTGCGCGTCGGCGCCCGCCTGCACGCTGGCCTGCGCCGACGACATCGAGGTCGCGATCGAACGCGAGGACCCCGAGACCGTGGCCGCCGTCTATCTCGAGCCGGTGCAGAACGCCGGTGGCTGCTTCACGCCCGACCCCGGCTACTTCGCCCGGGTGCGGGAGATCTGCGACCGCCACGGCGTCCTGCTGGTGTCCGACGAGGTGATCTGCGCCTTCGGTCGCCTCGGTGCCATGTTCGGCGCCGAGCGGCTCGGCTACCAGCCCGACATGATCACGATGGCCAAGGGGCTGACGTCGGGCTACTCGCCGCTCGGTGGGGTCATGGTGGGCGACCACGTCGCCGAGCCGTTCCTGGAGCCCGGCGCCTCGTTCCTCCACGGCATCACCTTCGCCGGTCATCCCGTGAGCTGCGCTGTGGCGCTGGCCAACCTCGATGTGTTCGAGTCCGAGGACCTCGTGGGCCGGGTCCGCGGCCACGAACCGGAGTTCCGCTCGGCGTTGGAGTCGCTCGCCGATCTGCCGATCGTCGGCGAGATCCGCGGGATGGGGTACTTCTACGGCATCGAACTCGTGAAGGACCAGGGCACCAAGGAGTCGTTCGACGACGAGGAGTCGGAGCGGCTGCTGCGCGGTGTGCTCACGCCCAAGCTCCTGGAGCTCGGCCTCATCTGCCGGGCCGACGACCGGGGCGACCCGGTGATCCAGCTGTCGCCGCCGCTGGTCGCCGGCCCCGACCAGTTCGACGAGATCGTGTCAGCCATCCGGACCGCCCTGGTGGAGGGCATGAGCGCACTGATGCGATGAACCCAAGCGAGGTGAGCCGATGACCCTGGCAGTCGGCGTTCCAGCCGAGATCAAGGAGGACGAGGCGCGGATCGCGCTCACTCCTGACGGGGTGCGCGAGCTGAACACGCACGCCATCGAGGTGCTCGTCGAATCCGGCGCCGGGGCCGGGTCGAGCCTCGACGACGACACCTTCCGCCGCGCCGGGGCCGAGATCGTCGCGGAGGCCCCGGAGCTTTGGGAGCGCGCCGATCTGATCTGCAAGGTGAAGGAACCGCAGCCCAGCGAGTTCGCCTACTTCCGGAAAGGCCAGGTGATCTTCACGTTCCTGCACCTAGCCGCCTACCCGGCCGTGGCTGACGCCCTGCTGGAGCACGGCGTTACCGGCATCGCCTACGAGACCGTGCAGCTGCCCTCCGGGGACCTGCCGCTCCTGGCCCCGATGAGCGAGGTGGCCGGCAGGATGTCGGTGCAGGTCGGCGCCCATTTCCTCGAGCGCCCGCACGGGGGCCGGGGGGTGCTGATGGGTGGGGCACCCGGCGTGCGCCCGGCCCGCGTGGTGGTGCTGGGGGCCGGTAACGTCGGCTGGAACGCGGCGTGGATGGCCGCGGGCCTCGAGGCCGAGGTCGACCTGCTCGACAAGAACATCGATCGCCTGCGCCATGTGGACCAGATCCAGATGGGGAGGATCACCACGCTGGCGTCCAACCGGGGCCAGGTCGAGCGGCTGATCGGCGAGGCCGACCTGGTGATCGGCGCCGTGCTCGTTGCCGGCGGCCGGGCTCCGATCGTGGTGAGCGAGGACATGGTGCGGTCGATGAAGCGGGGCGCCGTCGTCGTCGACATCGCGATCGACCAGGGCGGTTGCGTGGAGACGTCCCACGAGACGACGCACTCCGAGCCGACGTTCGAACGGCACGGGGTGCTGCACTACGCGGTCGGCAACATGCCCGGCGCCGTGCCCCACACGTCGACGTACGCGCTCACCAACGTCACGCTGCCCTACGTGGTCGAGCTGGCCCGGCTGGGGGTCGCCGAGGCGGTGCGGGAGGACGAACCGCTCGCGCTCGGCGTCAACACCGCGCTAGGTCAGGTGGTGAGCCCCGCCGTGGCCGACGCCCTGGACCGGCCGCCAGCCGACCTCGAATCGGTCCTGGCGGAGTCGTGAACGGCAACCCCCCGGTCGTCCTCGACGACATCGACAAACAGATCATCCGGGAGCTGCAGCTCGACGGGCGCACCCCATACGCCAAGCTCGGGCCCGCCGTGGGTCTGTCGCAGGCGGCGGTGCGCCAGCGAGTACAGCGGCTGATCGAGAACGGCGTGATGCAGGTGGTCGCCGTGACCGACCCGCTCATGCTCGGCTTCACGCTCGAGGCGATGATCGGGGTCGAGGTCGACGGCGACCTGCGGGCCGTGGCATCCAAGGTGGCCCAGGTCGACAACGTCGACTACGTCGTGGTCACGACTGGACGCTTCGACCTGGTAGTCGAGGTCGTGTGCCGCGACCACGAGGAGCTGCTGCACCTCATCAACGACGTGGTCCGTGCCATCCCCGGGGTCCGGGCCACCGAGACGTTCACGTACCTGCACCTCGAGAAGCAGACGTATTCGTGGGGGACGGGCTAGTGGGCGCGAGGCCCCATTAGTAGGTGAGGAGCAGCTCCATCACGACCACGTCGAGCCAGCGGCCGAACTTGCGCCCAACCTCGCGTTCCGTGCCGACGATCTCGAACCCCGCCGCCTGGTGGAGCCTGGCGGACGCCTCGTGGTGGCCGACGATGCGGGCGAACACGGCATGGAAGCCGTGGGCCGTGGCGACTTCCAACAGCTCGGCCAGCAGCGCCCTACCGATGCCCCGGCCCCGATGGTCGCGGTGCACGTACACCGAGTCCTCGACGCTGGTGGCGTAGGCCGGCCGCTTGCCCCAGGGCGACAGCGACGCGAATCCCACGACGCCGTCGGCCTCGTCCTCGGCCACCAGCACCGCATGGGCGCCGCTGCGAGCGGTCAGCCACTCGCGCTGCTCCTCGAGCGATCGTGGCACGAGGTCGAAGGTGACCGTGGAGGTGGTCACCTCGGCGTTGTAGATCTGCCGCGTGGCCTCGGCGTCGTCGAGCCGCGCCGAACGGACCGTCACCCGTGGCAATGGGTTCGGCGATCCGGACGTCGAGGTCATGGGTTCCGTCTGCGGAACCTATTGCCTCCGCCTGGATGGAACGGAACCGATTGCCTCGCCTTGGTGCGCCTAATCGGCGGCGAGGGCGGGCTCGACGAGTGCCAGCTCGCCGGCCAGCGCCTCGAGGCGTGCCCAGCTGGCGATCGCCTCGTCGTCGGTGAGGAGCATGACCTGAAGGTCGCCCACCAGGCCCGGCAGCAGCTCGAGCAGCAGTGGTACGACCGCCGGCTCGAGCTGATCGAACGTCTCGTCGAGCAGTACCGGGGGCCTGGTCCCCTTCGCGTTGGTGGCGGCGGTGAGCTGGGAGACGATGCTCTGCGCCAGCGCCACGGCGTCGTCGTCGGACAGGTCGGGGGCGCTGGACGACAGCGACCGCAGCGCGGCGATGTGCTGACGCAGCCGGGCGGCGGCCTGGATCTCGGTGCGATAGTCGGTGGCCCAGTTGACGTCGGTATCGCCCGCGAGCGACCGCCACGTGCCGATTGCGTCGCCCCGGCCGGATCCGAGCCCGAGCAGATCGTCGGCAGCGCCCCACAGCGCCACCTGGTCGACCGCGGACAGGGCCCGCACGGCGTCGTTGCGGGGGCTGCGGTTGCGGAGGTCGTCGGCCGAGATGCGGGTGATGGTGGTGCGGCCGAACTGCCCGCTCAGCAGGTCGACGCGCCCATCGAAGCCGCGATGCTGGGCGGTGACGTCGGTCGCCGTGGCGACGTCGATCACGCGATGAGGGCCCGAGGACGGGCGCAGCACCACGAGCCGTCTTCCGGTGTCGTCGATCACCTCGGCATGGACGCCGCGCACCGTGCCGTGCAGCGCCCCCGCCAGCAGCGACCCGAAGGCGGCCCTGGCGTCGGGCGGCATACCACCCAGCACGGTCAGTCGCGGATGGAAGTCAACGGACGCGGCATCGCCGTCGCCCTCAACGATCAAGCGGTCCACCAGCACGAAGGGACTATCGGCGCGTGCAAAGGCCGCCTTGAGGGTTTTCTTTACGAATGTGTCGCGAATAGGCAACGACACTACGAAGCGTGCCGGCGCGAGCGGCCTGAGCGGCAGCGCCAGGGTGGTTGGGTGCTGCCGAGCGGGCGACGGTAGGCTGTGTCGTCCTGGTTATGCAGGCCAGGCCCCCTTAGCTCAGTCGGCAGAGCACAGCCATGGTAAGGCTGGTGTCGTCGGTTCGATTCCGACAGGGGGCTCGCATGATGTCGCGGGTGCACCGCGCTTCCTACGTGTCACAACGCAATTTCGCCCATGGCGGCGTAGCTCAGTTGGCAGAGCACCCGGCTCATAATCGGGTTGTCGCCGGTTCGAGTCCGGCCGCCGCTACTTCCATCACCGCCATGTCAGGAGAGCCGCAGGATGGCTAAGGCAAAGTTTGAGCGGACGAAGCCGCATTTGAATGTTGGGACGATGGGTCATATTGATCATGGTAAGACGACGTTGACGGCGGCGATTACGAAGGTGTTGGCGGAGTCGAACCCGAATGTGGAGTTCACGGCGTTTGAGCAGATTGATAAGGCGCCGGAGGAGAAGCAGCGGGGGATCACGATCAATATTTCGCATGTGGAGTATGAGACCCCGAACCGGCATTACGCGCATGTGGATATGCCGGGGCATTCGGATTACATCAAGAACATGATCACGGGTGCGGCGCAGGTGGATGGGGCGATCCTGGTGGTGGCGGCCACTGATGGGCCGATGCCCCAGACCCGTGAGCACGTGTTGTTGGCCCGTCAGGTGGGGGTGCCGTCGATCGTGGTGGCGCTCAACAAGGTGGACGCGGTCGACGACGAGGAGTTGTTGGAGCTGGTGGAGCTGGAGGTCCGGGAGCTGTTGAGCGCCTACGGGTTCCCCGGTGATGACACGCCGGTGGTGCGGGTGTCGGCGCTCAAGGCGCTCGAGGGTGACCCGGCGTGGACCCCGGGGATCACCGAGCTCATGGACGCCGTCGATTCAGTTTCGTGCCGGAGCCGACCCGGGATCTGGACAAGCCGTTCCTGATGCCGATCGAGGACGTGTTCTCGATCACCGGGCGGGGCACGGTGGTGACCGGCAAGGTCGAACAGGGTGTCGTCAAGGTCTCAGACGAGATCGAGATCGTGGGGATCCGTCCCACCACCAAGACCGTGTGCACCGGCGTGGAGATGTTCCGCAAGCTGTTGGACCAGGGCCAAGCCGGCGACAACATCGGGGTCCTGCTGCGCGGCACCAAGAAAGAAGACGTCGAACGGGGCCAGGTCCTGGCCAAGCCCGGATCCATCACCCCCCACACCCACTTCGAAGCCCAGGTGTACGTCCTCACCAAAGAAGAAGGCGGCCGCCACAAGCCGTTCTTCACCAACTACCGACCCCAGTTCTACTTCCGGACCACCGACGTCACCGGCACCATCGAATTGCCCGAAGGCGTCGAGATGTGCATGCCCGGCGACAACACCACCATGACCGTCGAACTCATCGCCCCCATCGCCATGGACGAAGGACTCCTCTTCGCCATCCGCGAAGGCGGCCGCACCGTCGGCTCCGGCCGCGTCACCAAAATCATCAAGTAGGAGACCACGATGGCCAAGGCCAACGAGAAGCGGGTGCACGTCACGCTCGAGTGCACGTCGTGCAAGCGCCGCAACTACATCACCACCAAGAACAAGGTCAACGACCGCGAGCGCATCGAGATGAAGAAGTACTGCCGCTGGGAGCGGCAGCACACACTCCACAAGGAGACGCGCTAGTCGTCCACGACGAGCCGAGCCGGCGCCGGCTACCCCCGCGGGGCCCGCGCCCGGATGGCTCCGTCATGAAACCGCCACGTAACAAACATCGCTCACGAGGAGTCTGAACGGCCGATGCCACAGGATGTGGCCGAACTCGTCGCTGCTGCCAAACACGGCGATCGGGAAGCGTTCGACGAGCTTGTCAGGGTGACCTACGCGGACACCTACACGCTCGCCTACCGGCTCACAGGTAACGAGGAAGATGCGCGAGACGTGGTGCAGGAGGCATATCTACGGGCCTTCCGGGGCCTCAGGCGCTTCCGTGGCGACGCGCAGTTTTCCACGTGGATGTACCGCATCACCGCCAACTGCGCGGCCACGCAGCTCGGCAAGCGGGCCCGCCATCGCCACGACGAGCTCGACGACCGCGCTCCGGTCGCCGATCCCCGCCTCGACCACGATCCACAGCTCCGGGCCGACGCCGACGACCTCCGGAGCCGACTGCACGCCGCGCTCGACGCCCTGCCGCCGCGGCTGCGCGCGGTCGTCGTCCTGCGCGACGTCTACGAGCTGTCGCACGAGTCGATTGCGGCCGAGCTGGGCATCTCGGAGTCGGCGGCCAAGGTGCGCCTCCATCGGGCGCGCCACAAGCTGCGCGACCAGTTGTTCCCCCGGCGTGACGGGGAGGTCTCCCGTGCGGTGTGAACCCGCACGAGCGGGCGAACCTGCGCCGGGAGTGGGCCCGGGAGGTGGGCGCCGTGCAGTGTGAGGACATCGCCGAGGATCTGGCGGCAGCCGCAGAGGGCGACACGCTCCTCGGCCGCTCCCAGCGCCGCCACGTCGAACGCTGCCTGCGCTGCCAGGCAGAGGTGGTCCAGTACCGCCGCCTGCTGCGGGCCATGCGCTCGCTGCGCACGGAGGTGCTCGAACCGACACCCGGTCTGCTGGCCGACATCTTGGCCAACCTCGAGGGGGCGGGCGAGCGGCACGCGGTTCGCTCGCTGCTGTCGGGCCGGCGGGTCGCCTATCTCGGTGGGCTCGCGGCGGCCACGGCCGCCGCGAGCGCCGGCGCCATCGTTTTCGCCACGCGCACCCGCCGCACCCGCCTGGCGGGCTGACGGCGGCGCCGAAAGGCGCGATCGTGGGCATATGTTCGACATCGACGAGCTCCTGGCGGAGTGCCGGCAGGCACGGAACGAGACCGAGCCGCGGCGGGCCACGCGGGAGGTGCTGACCCGGGCCCTAGACCGGCCCGGCGAGGTCGGCGACGCCCTCCGGCCCACGGAGGGCGGCATCACCTTGCTGCACCACGAGCCCGACCTCACCGTCATCCACGTGGTGTGGGCACCGGGCATGCAGCTCTTCCCCCACGACCACCGTATGTGGGCCGTCATCGGCATCTATGAGGGCCAGGAGGACAACACGTTCTTCCGCCGGTCCGGGCCCGACCGCCGCTCGCTGACCGAGTCGGGCGGCAAGGAGCTGGCGACCGGCGACGTCCTCGTCCTCGGCGACGACGTCATACACGCCGTCGGCAACCCCAAGGACCATCTCACCGGGGCCGTACACGTCTACGGCGGAGACTTCGTCAACGAGCCGCGCAGCCAGTGGGGGCCCGGGCCCGTCGAGGAGCGTCCGTACGACCTCGAGGTGGCGCGCCAGCAGTTCGCCGAGGCCAATCTGCGCTGGCGCGAGTCGTCATAACGCGGCTTGACCTGGCATAGTGAGGGACCCCCGCGGGCTTGCCCTGCCTTGTCCTGCCGCGTCGGCCAAGGGATAGGCTGTCACGGTTCACCCCCAAAGGGCAGTAGCTCAACTGGCAGAGCAGCGGTCTCCAAAACCGCAGGTTGGGGGTTCGAGTCCCTCCTGCCCTGCACGTCTCCTGCCCGTACCACCGTCCCATTTCGAGGGTCTCGCCATGGCGATGAACCGACAGACCAAGCGGCAGCTCCAACGCCAGGGGCAGCTCGGCACCGACGGCGCACCGGCCGCCCGCAAGCGGCCCGCGCCCCAGGCGCCGCGCCCGACGGAGGAGCGCACCAGCCCGGCGCAGTTCCTCCGCGAGGTCCGGGGTGAGCTGCGCAAGGTCGCATGGCCCACGCGCAGCGAGGTCATCAACTACTCGATCATCGTGCTCTTCACCGTGGTGATCCTGACCACTTACATCGCGCTCCTCGACCTCGCGTTCGGGGACGCGGTCTTCCGCCTGTTCCAACGATGAGTGACACCGACACCGATACCAACGAACCGCAGACCGACATGGCCGGTCCCGCCGCCGA
>CAVQVM010000006.1:0-21496 GCA_963717085.1 uncultured bacterium | reverse complement strand
CAAGAGGGGCTTGGCGCGGTCCGTCCGGAGCACGTCACGTTGGTCTGGGTGGTGCGGAACTTCGGGGCAGCGAGGCCGCCGAGCAGGGGAGCAGAGACCGTGGGTCAAGTAGTCAACCGTCGTCGGCGGGCCATTGTTGGCTTGGCCAGCATGTTTGGGGGAGCGGCCTGCCTGGTGGCGACCATCCCCGGTCAGGCGAGCGCCGATCCGCCGGGGAACAACGGCACGGTCAAGATCGATGACGTCGCCTTCGACGACCATCCGAACAACGAGCCTCATGTCGGCTGCATCTTCCAGGTCGACTGGTACGGCTTCGACAAGGGGGATCTGTTCTCACATGTCACGTTCGAGGTGCACCCACCGACGGGTAACGAGGTGATCCTCACGGACAAGGTCTTCATCGGCGAGGACGACAACAGCGGTGGAGGGTCCGAGGCCGGTCTCGACGCCTCGGCGACCTACGACCTGAGCACCGTGCTGCAGGGGTTCGCGCCGCACCCCCAGCAGGGCTGGCACGTGAAGCTGACCGTCAACAACGACGGGTCGCAGGGCGCCGACGTGAAGCACAAGGTGTTCTGGGTGTCGGGCTGCAAGACGCCGCCGACGACGACCACGACGACCTCCACGACGGTGAAGCCGACGACCACGTCGAGCACCGGAGGTCCGACCACGTCGGGCACCGGGGGTCCGACCACGTCCGGCGCACCCTCCAGCGCGACGACGTCCCCGGCGGTGTCGCCCACTGGCGAGCTTCCAGCGACCGGGGCTGGTGGTAGCCAGGCGCTTCTCATCGCCGCTGGCATCGCACTGCTCGTGGGTGGTGGGGCCTTGCTCGCCAGAGCGAAGCTCGGGCAGAACCGGCTCGCGTAGCGCCTGATCGACAGCGGGCGAGAGGTGGCCGGGTATGGATCTCGGCCACCGCGCGTCCGGCGTTGCGTCGACGGGCGCTCGTGCTGTCTCGACTCGTGCCACCCAAACTTGATCAAGCCGGCCGACCGTGGACGCATCCCAGCCAGCTGGGACGGTTGGTGTAGCGAACATGGAGGGTCGGGGCCGAGGCCCCGACCCTCGCCGCGTGCGGGCCCCGGCGGCGTGGTCGCCGGTCCGCGTGCGCCGGGCTAACGTGGCCGGTCCTCCGGAGTCAGACCAGCAGGAGCGCGATGCCGGCGACCATCGTGGTCGGAACCCAGTGGGGCGACGAGGGCAAGGGCAAGTTCACCGACCTCTTCGCCAAGGAGATGGACGTCGTCGTCCGCTACCAGGGCGGGCACAACGCCGGCCACACCCTCGTCGTCGACGGCGAGACCTTCGCGCTGCAGCTGATCCCCTCGGGCGTCCTCTACGACCACATCACCCCCGTCATCGGCAATGGCGTGGTCGTCGACCCCCGGGTGCTGCTCGACGAGATCGACATGCTCAGTGGCCGGGGGGTCGACTGCAGCCGGCTGAAGGTGTCGTCGAGCGCGCACCTGATCTTGCCGTACCACCAGCTGCTCGACCGGGTGATCGAGCGCCACCTGGGCAGGAACAAGCTCGGCACCACCAAGCGCGGCATCGGGCCTGCGTATGCCGACAAGGCGGCCAGGGTGGGCCTGCGGGTGTCCGACCTCTACGACCCCAAGATCTTCCGCCAGAAGCTCGAGCTGGTGCTCAAGGAGAAGGGCCAGGTCCTGGCGAAGGTCTACAACCAGCTTCCACCCACGGTCGACGAGATCGCCGAGGTCTACCTCGACGAGCTGGCACCCCGCGTCGAGCCCTACGTGGCCGACACCGTCAACCTGGTGCACGAGGCGCTCGAGGCCGGCCGCCACGTCCTGTTCGAGGGCGCCCAGGCCACCTTCCTCGACCTCGACCACGGCACGTATCCCTACGTGACATCGTCCAACCCGGTGGCGGGCGGGGCGTGCACGGGCGCCGGCGTCGGACCCCGCGACATCGACCGCGTGGTGGGCGTCGCCAAGGCCTACGTCACCCGGGTGGGCTCCGGGCCGTTCCCCACCGAGCTGTTCGACGAGGTCGGCGACGCGCTCGTCGACCGCGGTCACGAGTACGGCACCAACACGGGCCGCCGCCGGCGGGCGGGCTGGTTCGACGCCGTCATGCTCCGCCATGCGGTGCGCCTCAACTCGCTCTCGGAGGTCGCCATCACCAAGCTCGACGTGCTCGACGCGTTCGCCACCGTGAAGGTCTGCGTCGCCTACCAGGCCGACGGCCGTCGCCTGGACCGCCTGCCCGCCGACCAGTCGCTGCTGCACCGGGCCACACCCGTCTACGAGGAGCTCCCCGGGTGGTCGACCGACGTCACCGGCTCGACGGAGCCGGCGCATCTGCCGGCGGCCGCCCGCGACTACGTCGCCTTCCTCGAGGAGCAGGTGGGTGTGCCCATCCGGCTGCTCGGCGTCGGTCCCGGGCGTGACCAGTACGTGCAGCTCCAGCCCTAGAGGCCGAGCGGGAGGACCGCAAGTGGGCACCGAACAGTACGGAATTTGCAGCGTGAGACCAGGCCACACCGGTCGGCCTCCGGCAGCGCTGACCACGGTGAGCCCGAGACGACGTGCCCGTCCGCTCGGGTCGGTAGCCGGGGGATCGGTCGTGCGCGTCTGTGTCGTGGGGTCCGGAGGCCGGGAGCATGCGCTGGCCCACGTGCTGGCGCGGACGGCCGACGTGATCGTGACGCCGGGCAATCCCGGGATCCCCGGCTCGGCGGCGGTGCCGCCCGAGGAGGTGGACGCCGACCTGTTCGTGGTCGGGCCCGAGGCGCCGTTGGTGGACGGCCTGGCCGACCGGTTGCGCGGTGCCGGGCAACTCGTGTTCGGCCCGGGCGCCGACGGGGCGCGGCTGGAGGGATCCAAGGCGTGGATGAAGGACCTGCTGGCCGCCGCCGCCGTCCCCACCGCCGCGTTACGGCAGCTTCGCCGACGAGGCCGCAGCGCTCGGCTTCCTGCGGACGCTGCCGGGCCCCTGGGTGGTCAAGACCGATGGGTTGGCGGCGGGCAAGGGCGTCCTCGTGACCGGGCGACGCGACGAGGCGGAGGACGACGTGCGGGCGAAGCTCTCCGGCGAGTCGTTCGGCGATGCCGGGCGCACGGTCGTGATCGAGGAGGGCTTGACCGGCCCCGAGCTGTCGGTCCTGGCCATCTGCGACGGCACCCGGGCGGTGCCCCTGGCGCCGGCTCAGGACTTCAAGCGGGTGGGGGACGGCGACACCGGTCCCAACACCGGAGGCATGGGCGCCTACTCGCCGGTGCCCGTCGCCGGCGACGACGTCGTCGGCACGGTGATGGACCGGTTCGTGGAGCCCACGCTGGCCGAGCTGCGCCGGCGTGGCATCGACTACCGGGGCGTGCTCTACGCGGGGCTCATGCTCACGCCGGAGGGACCCAGGCTGCTGGAGTACAACGTGCGCTTCGGCGATCCCGAGGCCCAGGTCGTGCTGCCCCGGCTCACGAGCGACCTGGCCGAGCTGCTCGCGGCCGCGGCCGCGGGCGACCTGCGCCGGTCGCCTGCGCCCGCCTTCGGCCCCGATGCCTGCGTCACGGTCGGTGCTGGCGTCGGAGGGCTATCCCGGCGAGCCCCGACGCGGCGACGTGATCGAGGGGATCGACGCCGCCGAGGCGCAGGGTGCCGTCGTCTTCGTGGCCGGGGTCGAGCGCGACGGCGACGGCCGGCTGGTGACGGCGGGGGGACGGGTGCTCGCGGTCACCGGCACCGGCGCTACGGTCGCCGCCGCCCGCCGCCACGCGTACGCCGCCGCCGGTTGCGTCTCGTGGCCGGGCATGCACTACCGGAGCGACATCGCCCAATCGGCGAGCGAGGAGGCACCGATCGGATGAGCCAGAAGAGGGTCGCCATCCTCATGGGATCGCCCAACGACAGGGACAAGATGGCCCCGGCCGCCGACACCCTGGCGCGCTACGGCATCGAGGCCGACGTCCGCGTCATGTCGGCGCATCGCACGCCGGCCGCGGTCGCCGACTTTGCCTCGTCCGCCCGCGACCGGGGATACGCGGCCATCATCTGCGGCGCCGGCATGGCGGCGCACCTGGCGGGTGCGGTCGCCGGGCACACGACCCTGCCCGTCATCGGCGTGCCCCTGTCCGGCGGCGCGCTCAACGGCGTCGACGCGCTCTATGCCACCGTGCAGATGCCCAAGGGGATCCCGGTGGCCACCGTCGCCATCGATGGCGCCATGAACGCCGCGCTCCTCGCGGTGCAGATGCTCGCCATCGACGATGGCGACCTGGCGGCAGCGCTGTCGAAGCACCGCGACGAGATGGCCCCCAAGCCCGGGCTGAGTCGTTTCGGTGGCCCTGTCGACCGCCGTCAGTGAGCGATTTGCGCGCCCTCAGAAACGCTGGTCAGAGGGGTTGTCGATGGTGTTTGCAGTCGCGACCACGAGGTGCCAACATGCCCCGCCGAATTCGAACCGCTGGGGACGCAGTGCCCGGCCGAGGGGTGTGCACGTCGGTACCAACCGCGGCTGGACATGAGGTCGGGGCCGCGCCGACAGCACAGTGGGGAAGGACAATGCAATGGCGCATGGAGTTCTGACGCCACGGCTAGCGTGGCGTTGTCGGTTTGACGTCCCTGGTGGCCGGCGCCGGGTTACTGGTTGCCGCATTCGCGGGGCCGGCCGCCGCCCACGAGTCGACCGTCGAGCCCAAGCCGAAGGACGAGGGGCTCAGCTGCCCGGAGCTCGCGGAAGAGCACGCAGGCGGCCAGGCGTGGCAGTACTACACGACCGAGGATGTGGCCGACGGCGATCACAGCGAGACCTACACGGTCGACGACATCGGCACGGTGACCGTCACCGTGAAGAGCGGCAAGACATTCGAGTGGACCTCGACGTTCGGCATCGACGCCATCTACGTCCAGGGTCGTGACGCCGAGCGGAGCCCCAACTCGTACTTCTACCTCTACGCCGCCGACGCGGACTCCCAGGAGGCCACCGAAGACGTCGATCTCGGTACCCCGCCCTGGCACAAGTGGGACACCAACAAGATCAAGTCGATCACGTTCTGCTTCGACAGAGAACGAAAGCCGCCGACCAGACACCAGCTCCGAGTCGACGACGACGTCGATGCCAAGTACCACGACGTCGGTCGCCTGTCGTCGTCGAGCAGACGACGGCCCCCGCCGGCCACCACGACGGTCCCCGTGACGACCCACCGCCGGTCCCACCAACGGGGCACGCTGCCGAAGACCGGTAGCGACAACACGGGCCTGCTGCTGGCTCTCGGTGGAGTCTTGGTGCTCGGGGGCGGCGCGTTGATCGCCACCACCCGGATCTTCCGCCGGCCCAGCGGCTGATCGCTCGCCAGCCGCTCGGGGCCGGCCGACCGTCCTCGCCGGCGGCCGGCCCCGCCCGCCAGACTGGGCCCGATGAAGCCGGTCCTGCCCGACGTCCTGGCGTCCCGGTATGCCAGCCAGCCGATGGTCGAGCTGTGGTCGCCGGAACGCAAGGTCCGACTCGAACGCGAGCTGTGGGTGGCGGTGATGCAGGCGCAGCGCGAGCTCGGCGTCGACATCCCCGCGGAGGCCATCGACGACTACCGCGCCGTCATCGACACCGTCGACCTGGCGTCGATCGAAGCCCGGGAGCGGGTGACGCGCCACGACGTGAAGGCCCGCATCGAGGAGTTCTCGGCCCTCGCCGGCCACGAGCACGCCCACAAGGGCATGACCTCGCGCGACCTCACCGAGAACGTCGAGCAGCTCCAGGTGCGGCTCGCCCTCGAGCTGGTGCGCGACCGCATGGTCACGGCACTGGCCCGGCTGGCGGAACGGGCCGCCGAGCACGCGGCGCTGGTCATGGCCGGGCGGACCCACAACGTGGCCGCACAGGCCACGACGCTGGGCAAGCGATTCGCCAATGCCGGCGAGGAGCTGCTGCAGGCCTACCGCCGTGTCGACGAGCTGCAGGCGCGCTACCCGCTGCGAGGGATCAAGGGCCCGGTCGGCACCCAGCAGGACATGCTCGACCTGCTCGGTGACGAGGCCACGGTCGACCGGCTCGAGGCGTCCGTGCTCGCCCACCTGGGATTCGGATCGACGCTCACGAACGTCGGCCAGGTCTATCCCCGTTCGCTCGACCTCGACGTCGTGTCCGCCCTCGTTCAGGCCGTGGCGGGGCCGTCGACGCTGGCACTCACGATCCGGCTCATGGCCGGCCACGAGCTGGTGACCGAGGGGTTCGCACCGGGCCAGGTCGGCAGCTCGGCCATGCCCCACAAGATGAACACCCGCTCGTGCGAACGGGTCGGCGGCCTGGCGGTCGTCGTGCGGGGCCACCTCTCGATGGTCGCGGAGCTGGCCGGCGGGCAGTGGAACGAGGGCGACGTGTCCGACTCGGTCGTGCGGCGGGTGGCGCTTCCCGGTGCGTTCCTCGCCACCGACGGGCTGTTCGAGACGTTCCTGGTCGTCCTCGATGGGTTCCGGCGCCTACCCGGCCGTGATCGAGCGCGAGTTGAGGCGGTACCTCCCCTTCCTCGCCACCACCAGGGTCCTGATGGCCGCCGTCCGTGCCGGGGTGGGGCGCGAGCGGGCGCACGAGGTCATCCAGGGGCACGCGATGGCGGTGGCGCAGGCATTGCGGGACGGTGCGGTGGTGAACGATCTGGCCGAGCGCCTGGCGGCCGACGACCGCCTGCGGCTCGACCGGGCCGCCATCGATGCCGTGCTCGCCGACCGGGCCGGGTTCGTGGGCACGGCGCTCCACCAGGTCGACGCCTTCTGCCGGCAGGTCGAGGCGATCGTCGCCGACCACCCCGAGGCCGCCCGCTACCGTCCGGAACCGATCCTCTGATCGGCGCCGCGCCGCCAGCAAGCCGTCACACCTCCTGGGAGGCTCTGCCGTGACCAGTGCTCCAGCACTCGGCCTGCCCCACGTCCACTCCGGCAAGGTTCGCGACATCTACGCCGTCGGCGACGACCGACTGCTGATGGTGACGAGCGATCGCATCTCGGCGTTCGACGTCGTCATGGACGAGCCGATCCCGCACAAGGGCCGGGTCCTGACCGCCATGTCGGCATTCTGGTTCGCCGAGCTGTCCGGCGTCGTGCCCGGCCACCTCGTCTCCACGGCGCTCGACGACCTGCCACCCTCGGTGCAGGAGGTGGCGGCGGAGGCGGACCTGGCGGGGCGGATGATGCTGACCACCAAGGCGCAGATGCTCCCGGTGGAGTGCATCGTCCGCGGCTACATCACCGGGTCCGCGTGGAAGGAGTACCGCGCCAACGGCACGATGCACGGAGCCCGGCTGCCGGCGGACCTGCAGGAGTCGGAGCGCCTGCCGGAGCCGGTGTTCACGCCGTCGACGAAGGCCGAGCTGGGCCACGACGAGAACATCTCGTTCAGCGCCGCCGCCGGGCTGCTGGGCGAGGCCCTGGCTGCCAAGGTGCGCACCGTCTCGCTCGAGCTGTATCGCCAGGGTGCCGACTGGGCGCGTGAGCGGGGCATCATCATCGCCGACACGAAGTTCGAGATGGGGCTCGTCGAGGGCGACCTCGTGCTGTGCGACGAGGTGCTGACGCCCGACTCGTCCCGCTTCTGGCCCACCGATGCCTACGCCCCGGGCACGACGCCGCCGTCGTTCGACAAGCAGCCGGTGCGCGACTACCTCGACGGGCTCGACTGGGACAAGCGGCCGCCGCCCCCGCCGCTGCCCGACGAGGTGGTGGCGGCCACCAGCTCCCGCTATGTCGAGGCGTACGAGCGCGTGACCGGGCGGTCGTTCGCCGACTGGCCCGGCGCCCGTGGCTGACGCCGGCCTATTCGACCTCCAGTTCGAGTGGGGGCCGAACGGGCTGGCACGGCTCGGCCCCGGCGCCGCCGGCGTCGTCATCGTCGACGTGCTGCGGTTCACCACCGCCGTGTCCGTGGCGGTCGACCAGGGCGCCACCGTGCTGCCGTACCCATGGGCCGACGACGGCGCGGAGACCTACGCCGCACAGCACAATGCGCTCCTCGCGGGTGCCGGCCCGGACGGGGCCGGCGGCGCCCGCTGGTCCCTCTCGCCCGTCGACCTCGCACGCCTCCGCCCCGGCACGCGGCTGGTGCTGCCGTCGCCCAACGGATCGGAGCTGGCCTACGGGGCGCGCGAGCATGCGCCGCAGGCCGCCGTCCTGGCGGGCTGCCTGCGCAACGCCTCCGCCGTGGCCCACGAGGTGGCGGAGTCGCTGGCCCGGGGTCCCGTCGTGGTCGTCGGCGCCGGCGAGCGCTGGGGTACGGACGCCGACGCGCCCGGCGACCGCCCGGGGCGTCCGCCCTCCGGCCGGCCGTGGAGGACCTGTTGGGCGCCGGCGCCATCCTGCGAGCGCTGCGCGTGCTCACGGGCGTGGCTCCCGATCGCGTCTCTCCCGAGGCGCGGGCGGCCATGGCCGCGTTCGACGAGGCCCGCGACGACCTTCCGGGGTGGCTGTTCGCCTCCACATCCGGTCGGGAGCTCGTCGGCCGGGGCCGGCGCGACGACGTGGTGGCGGCCGCGGCGCTGGACGTCGAGGCGATCGCCCCGGTCCTCGTCCGCGCCGCCTTCGTCGGTGCCACGCCGCGATCGCTGGGCCATCTACGCTGAGCCCATGGACAGCGAGGTCGCCCACTAGTGCGTTTCTCCGTGCTCGTGGAGACCCGCCTGCGCGACGGTGTGGCCGATCCGCAGGGCGCCACCATCGAGCGCTCGCTGCCGGCGCTCGGGTTCGACGGCGTGTCCGGCGTGCGGGTGGGCAAGGCGTTCCGGTTCACCATCGAGTCCGATGACGAGGCGGCCGCCCGTACCGAGGTCGAGGACATGTGCAAGCGCTTCCTCACCAATCCGGTGATCGAGGACGCCACCATCTCGGTCGAATCGAACGGGCCCGCCCGATGACGCCACGCGTCGGGGTCGTGGTCTTCCCGGGGTCGAACTGCGAGTTCGACGTCGTCGAGGCGGTGCGGGGCCTCGGGGGCGACGCCGAGCTGCTGTGGCACGCCCAGGCCTCGCTCGGGGACGTCGACGCGGTCGTGCTGCCCGGCGGGTTCGCCCACGGCGACTATCTGCGCCCCGGGGCCATCGCCCGGTTCTCGCCGGTCATGAAGGCGGTCGAGGCCTTTGCGGCCGCCGGCGGCCCCGTGATCGGCATCTGCAACGGGTTCCAGGTGTTGTGCGAGGCGGGGCTGCTGCCCGGTGCGCTGCAGAAGAATGCGGGGCTCAGGTTTCTCTGCAAGCCGGTGGTGGTCCGGGTCGAGACCGCCACCACGGCGCTGACCGTCGACGTGCGCGTCGGCAGCGAGCTGCGCATTCCGATCAACCACTTCGAGGGCAACTACACGTGTGAACCGGAGACTCTGGCCGAGCTACGGGCGGACGATCGGATCGTGCTCCGCTACACCGACAACCCCAATGGGTCGGTCGACGATATCGCAGGCATCTGCTCGGCCGGCCGCAATGTCGTCGGCCTGATGCCGCATCCCGAGCGGGCGTACCACCCGATGCTCGGGTCGACCGATGGCGCGCCGCTGCTGCGCTCGCTCCTGGTCAGAGCGGGCGCCCTCGTGGCCTGATCTGCTCGTCGTCAGCTGCCGCGGCCGATGCCGGCCTTCTCGAGCACCGGCGCCGGCACCCCGAGCTCGCGCCAGGCCGAGTACGAGATGCCCTTGCGCTGGCTGTAGGGAGCGGCCGACTTGACGAACTCCTTTTCGAGTTTGTCTAGGTCGACTTTGGACTCGGTCGCCGCCAGCGCGGCGTTGAGATCGAGGCGTTCTTGGGCCAGATGGAGGCGCTTGAGTGGGTCCGCCGATGCGTATTCGGTGTCGATGGCCGTCAGACGGCGCTTTATCGAATCGGCGGTACGCTTGCGGCCGCGCCGAGGTTTGTGGGCTTCCAGCGCTTCGAGGTAGCGGCGGACCGCTCGACCCTGGTCTCGACCCTCGGCCAATGCCGCCTTGTGCTCGCGACTCATGGGCGTGCGTTTGCGTGAGGACTGGGGCATGGACGCGCAGCATATTTCCAGTCGGCGCGGATTTCCATTTCGCGGCTTCTGCTCGCACCGGAATGCCCATTGAGGCTGGACGGAGTGAAACCATGCCAACACCGAACGTCGTGTCCCGTCGCCTACTCTTTCGGGTCGTGAGCGAGCGGAGCGATCAGGCCGACGTGGCGTGCCGATGACCGACCACGAGCCGATCCATCGGGCCCTCGGGCTCTCGGACGACGAGGCCGCCGCCGTGGAGCGCATCCTCGGGCGGCATCCCAATCACCTGGAACTGGCCATGTTCGCGGTGATGTGGTCGGAGCACTGCTCCTACAAGTCCAGTCGCCTGCATCTCCGCCGGCTGCCCACCGAGGGGCCGGGCGTCCTTGTCGGCCCGGGCGAGAACGCCGGCGTCGTGGACGTGGGCGACGGGGTGGCGGTGGCGTTCCGCATCGAGAGCCACAACCACCCGTCGGCGATCGAGCCTTATCAGGGCGCGGCGACGGGCATCGGTGGGATCCTGCGCGACGTGTTCACCATGGGGGCACGTCCCGTGGCGTTGATGGACCCGTTGCGCTTCGGCCCCTTATCCGATGCCCGCAGCCGCTGGATTGCCGAAGGTGTCGTCTCCGGCATCAGCGGTTACGGCAACTCCGTCGGCGTTCCCACCGTCGGCGGTGAGATCGTGTTCGACGAGACCTACCAGGACAATCCCCTCGTGAACGTCTTCTGCCTGGGGGTCATGCCGGTCGAGCGGCTGGTGCTCGGCCGGGCGTCCGGCGTGGGCAATCTCGCCGTGCTCGTGGGGTCAATGACCGGGCGCGACGGCATCGGTGGCGTCTCCGTCCTGGCGTCCGCGGGCTTCCGCGACGACGAGGCCGACGCCGCCAAGCGTCCCAGCGTGCAGGTCGGCGATCCCTTCGAGGAGAAGCGCCTGATCGAGGCGTGCCTGGCCCTGCTCGACGCCGACCTGGTCGTCGGCATCCAGGATCTGGGCGGCGCCGGCCTCACGTGTGCCACCAGCGAGACCGCCAGTCGGGGCGGCGTGGGGATGGATGTCCACGTCTCCGAGGTGCCCCAGCGCGAGGCGGGCATGGAGCCGTTCGAGGTGATGACGAGCGAGAGCCAGGAGCGGATGCTGGCGATCGTCGAGCCGCGGCACCTCGACGACGTGCTGTCGATCTGTCGCCGCTGGGACGTGTCCGCCGCCGTGGTGGGGACGGTCACCGCCGGCGGGCGGCTCCGGGTCCTCGATCGCCCCGGCGGCCAGGTGCTGGCGGACGTGCCGGCGGCGGCGCTGCACGAGGACGCGCCCCTGCTCGACCGCCCGCGGGCCGAGCCCGCCGGCAGGGCGTCCCGCCTGGCCGACTCCGCCGACGCCGCCCTGGCGCCCCCGGCGGACGCCGGCTCCGACCTGCTCGACATGCTCTACGACACCTCGTGGGTGTGGTCGCAGTACGACCACCAGTTGTTCCTCAACACCGTCGAGGGACCGGGCGGCGACGCGGCCGTGCTCCGGCTCAAGCATCCGTTGACCGGCGCCGACACCGGCCGGGGCCTGGCACTGACCTGCGACGGCAACCATCGCTGGTGCGCGCTCGACCCCCGGCGGGGCACCGCCCTGGTCGTGGCCGAGGCGGTGGCCAACCTGGCTTGCGTCGGCGCCCGGCCGCTGGCGCTCGTCAACTGCCTGAACTTCGGCAATCCCGAGCACCCGGAGACGATGTGGCAGCTCTCCGAGGCGGTCGACGGCATGGCCGAGGCCTGCCGGGCGCTGTCGCTCCCCGTGGTGGGCGGCAACGTCAGCCTCTACAACGAGAGCCGGGGCCGCGACATCGACCCCACGCCGATCGTGGCCGTGGTGGGAATGGTCGACGAGCTGGCCATCCCGCCGCCCGGGGTGGGACTGGTCGACGGCACCCAGCTGGTGGTGCTGGGCCCCGAGCCGGACACGCTGTCGGGGTCCCAATGGGCCTGGCGCCTCGGCCACCGGTCCGGTGCGCCCCCCGCACTGGACCTGGCGAGTCACCGGTCCGTCTGCGAGTTGGTCCGGGGCCTCGTCACGGACGGGCTGGCGCTCGGCGTGCACGACACTGCCGACGGGGGGCTGGGCCTGGCGCTGGCCGAGATGGCCGTGCGGAGCGGCGTGGGCCTCGTGGCCAGGCCCCGCCGGTGCCGGCGGCCACCGCTGGCTGTTCGGCGAGTCGCCGGGCCGCTTCGTGCTGGCGGTCGATCCAGCCGCACTGGGCGAGGTCCAGCGCCGCAGTCGCCGCGCCGGCCACGACGCCGCGGTCGTGGGCGACGCCGGCGGCGGCCGCATCACCGTCGAGGGGATGCTCGACGTGGCGCTGGCCGATGCCGCGGCGGCGTGGAAGGGCCGCCTGCCGGAGTTGCTCGGCCACGGCACGACCCAGGGCTGACAGGCACGCAACCGGCCGCTGAAAGCGCTGCTAGGCTGCCCCAACCGCCCTCAGTAGCCATTTCGGGCCCGTGAGAAGGTGCTATTGCCTCGGGTGCTGGGCCAGCCCAGGCGGCGCGGCGGCTGGTCGGGAGTGGGCGGCTCGCCGTCGTGGCCGTCGCGGTGCAGGGCACCGATGAGCCCGGCCTCGGCCTCGTCGATCGCGACGTCGGGCTGCAGCTCGTGGACGATGCGCCACATGATCCGGTCCAGCACCAGGAACTTGGCGAGCCAGACGGCGGCAAAGCCGCTGAGCTGCGCCACGACCACCGCCAGCGTGGTGCCCCAACGGTGGTCGGCGTAGTCGACGGCGATCAGCGACAGGATCATCCCCAGCACCGACATCACCCAGAACGGGACGACCTCGCCCCACAGCCGGTTCCTACCGGTCTGGTGCCAGGTCCAGTACCGGTTGATCAGGTAGTTGGGGATGGCGCCCAGCGTCACCGACACGAGGTTGGCGACCAACTCGTTCCATCCGAGGACGCCGTAGCCGATGGCCAACACGGGCACGCCGACGCTCACCCCGGCGGCCGACGCCGCGGAGTAACGGGCCAGCTTGACGACCGTCGGCGAGCGCAGGTCGATACCCATCCCCGCCGAGCCTATGGCGCCACACCGCCGGTTCGCCGGTGCGCGCTTCCGACCCGGCAGAATGAGCCACGTGATCGCCCCCCACCACCGCCGGCCGACCGCCGAGGCCGACCACCTGCGCGAGGCGTGCGGGGTCTTCGGCGTCCACGCCCCGGAGGCAGTGGCGGTGGTGCGCCTGACGTACCTGGGCCTGTTCGCCCTGCAACACCGGGGTCAGGAGGCGGCGGGCATGGCGGTGAGCGATGGCGACACCCTCACCGTGGTCAAGGACCAGGGGTTGGTGGCCAGCGTGTTCGACGACCGCACGCTGGCCGGGCTCACCGGGCACCTCGCCATCGGGCACTGCCGCTACTCGACCACCGGCTCGTCGACATGGCGCAACGCCCAGCCTGCCTACCGCTCGGTGGGTGAGCACATGTTCGCCCTCGGTCACAACGGCAACCTCGTGAACACCGAGAAGCTGGCTGCCGACGCCGGCATGCTCGAGGGCACGGTCACCAGCGACAGCGATCTCGTGGCCGAGCTCATCGCCGGCGAGATCTCGATCGACCTGGCAGCGGAGCAGCTGGCCGACCTGGGCGCCCCGGTCATCCCGGCGGCCGACGACGGGCCCGCACGGCCGGCTGGAGCGGGCCGTGGCGACGGTCATCCCCCGGCTCGAGGGCGCCTTCTCGTTCGTGATCATGGACGAGGCCCGGGTCATCGGCGTGCGCGATCCGCACGGCTTCCGGCCGCTGTGCCTGGGCCGGCTGGACGCCTCCGACCCCGCGGCCGCCGGCCGCGGTGGCTGGGTCCTGGCCTCGGAGACGCCTGCTCTCGACATCGTCGGCGCCACCTTCGTCCGCGAGCTCGAGCCGGGCGAGATGGTGGTGATCGACGAGGCCGGCGTCCGGTCGCTGCATCCGCACGGCGCCGACGCCGCCGATCCCCGGCTGTGCCTGTTCGAGTTCGTCTACTTCGCCAGGCCCGACAGCCGGCTCTACGGGCAGAGCGTCCACCAGGCCCGCATCCGCATGGGGGAGCAGCTCGCCGAGCAGGCGCCCATCGACGCCGACATGGTGATGGGGGTGCCCGAGTCGGGCGTCCCGGCCGCCGAGGGGTTCGCCCGCCGCAGCAGCATCCCGCTGGGGCAGGGCCTGGTGAAGAACCGCTACATCGGTCGCAGCTTCATCGCCCCCAGCCAGGAGATGCGCGCCGAGGCCGTGCGGATGAAGCTCAACCCCCTGCGCGAGAACATCGCCGGCAAGCGGCTGGTGGTGGTCGACGACTCCATCGTGCGGGGCACCACCCAGAGGCAGCTGGTGCGGATGCTGCGCGAGGCCGGTGCCCGCGAGGTGCACCTCCGCATCACGTCGCCCCCGGTGGCGTGGTCGTGCTTCTACGGGATCGACACCGGGGATCGCGAGGAGCTGATCGCGGCCCACCTCGACGTCGACGGAATCCGCGAGTACCTGAACCTCGACACGCTCGCCTACTTGAGCCTTGATCGGCTGGTCGAGGCCACCGGGGCCGCTGGCACCGGTTTCTGTGACGCCTGCTTCACCGGCGACTACCCGGTGCCGGTGCCGGTCACGTTGCGCAAGCACGTCCTCGAGCCGGACGGGCGCCCGCTGGACCGGCACGTGCAGCCCGCGCTCGACGGCACCATCGCCTGATGCGCCGGGCCCGCTCGAGTCATGGGTGAGACCTACCGGAGCGCCGGGGTGGACATCGCCGCCGGGGAGGCGGCGGTCGCACGCATCAGGGACAAGGTCCGCTCCACCTACCGGCCGGAGGTCCTCGGCGACATCGGCGGGTTCGGCGGCCTGGTCGCCCTGCCGGCCGGCTACCACCAGCCGGTGCTGGTGTCGTCCACCGACGGGGTGGGCACGAAGGCGATGGTGGCCCGCGCCGCCGGCCGGCTCGACACCATCGGCATCGACCTCGTCGCCATGTGCGTCGACGACATCGCCTGTCTCGGCGCGGAGCCGCTGTTCTTCCTCGACTACATCTCGGTCGGCGCCCTCGATCCCGACCAGATCGACGCGCTGGTCAGCGGTGTGGTCGAGGGCTGCCACCGTGCCGGCTGCGCCCTGGTGGGCGGCGAGATGGCGGAGCACCCTGGCGCCCTCGAGCCCGGCGAGTTCGACCTGGTGGGATTCGTGGTGGGCGTGGTCGAGCGCGACCGGGTCCTCACGGGCGACGGCGCCCGGGCCGGCGACGTGCTCGTCGGGCTCCCGTCGCCGGGACTGCGCTCCAACGGCTACTCGCTGGCCCGCAGGGTGCTGTTCGAGCGCGCCGGGCTGGCCCTCGACGACGAGCTGTTCCCGGGGCACTCCGTCGCCGACGAGCTGTTGCGCCCGTCGGTGATCTACGCCCCGGCGCTACGGGAGCTCCTCGGCGACGTCGACGTGCGCGCCGCCGCCCACATCACCGGGGGCGGGCTGGTCGGCAACCTGCCCCGGGTGCTGCCCGAGGGCGTCGACGCCGAGCTGGATCGTTCCGCGTGGGAGGTGCCGCGGGTCTTCACCGAGATCCAGCGCCACGGTGAGGTGGCGGACGACGAGATGGCTCGGGTGTTCAACCTCGGTCTCGGCATGGTGGTCGTCGTTCCGCCGGACGACGCCAGCCGGACGCTGGCGGTGCTCCGGCGCGCCGGTCACGCCGCCGTCGAGGTGGGTCGGCTGGTGCGGGCGCCGGGCGGCGCCGGACGGGAGGTGCACCTGAGGTGACGGCGCCCCCGGGCACGGCCCCCCAAGCGCTGATCGGCCACCTGCTGCGCCACGCCGTGCGGCGGGGCGACTTCGTGCTCAAGTCGGGGAAGCGGAGCGGGTGGTTCATCGACGCCAAGCAGACCACCTGCCGTCCCGACGGCATGCTGCTCGTGGCCGACGCACTCCTGGAGGTCCTTCCCGGAGACATCACGGCCATCGGTGGCCTGACCATGGGTGCCGACGCCGTGGCCTTCGGGACCGCCGCGGTGGCCGCCATGCGGGGCCGCCCTTTGCGGAGCTTCAGCGTGCGCAAGGAGGCGAAGGACCACGGCGGCGGCGGCCGAATCGCCGGAGCCCTGGAGCCGGGCGACCGGGTCGCCCTCACCGAGGACGCCGCCACCCGGGGCGTGTCGATGCTGGAGGCAGCCGAGGTGGTCCGTGGGTGCGGTGCTGAGCCGGTGCTGCTCATTCCGGTGGTCGACCGCGGTGGCACCTGCGCCGGCCTGGCGGCGGAGGCCGGCCTCGCGTACCGCGCGCTGGTCACGGCGCCCGACCTGGGCTTCCCCTACGAGAAGGACGTCAGTTAGGACCTGAGCGGATAGGCACGTCGTCTTGACTCACCGTGGCCAGCGCTCCCGGAGGCCGAGCTGTGCGGCCTGGGCTCACGCTGCAAATCCCGTGCTGTTCTGTGCCCACATGCGGGCCTATCCGCTCGGCCTCCTAGCGCGACCCCAGGCTCAGGCGGTCGCCGTCGCCCGGGGGCGCAGCGTCACCGTCACGCTCTCGTCCTCGTCGTCGACTGCCAGGTCGTCGGCGGCGATACCCGACGCCACCGCCCGCCTGCGGGCCAGGTCCAGCTCGTCGGTCGGGCCCCACCAACCCTCGCCCGTGAGCACCACGCCCCCGTCGAGCTCGATCGTCACCCGCTCACACACGGCCGCCAACACCCCCAGCACGTCCGTGGCGGCGAGCAGGAACGTCACCGGGTCGCGCGGCTCCACCGCAGCGCCGGTGCGGACCTCGACGTCGACACCGACCTCCTCCCGCAGGCGCTCGCCCTCCCGGCCCAGCGCCTCCTCCAGCTGCTCGGCAACGGTGCCGGAGCGGACGCCGCGGTCGTCGGGGGGCGCCCCGACGACGCCGGCCCAGCGGCGGGCCAGGATCGCGAGGAGGATGGCCCAGGTCGCCCCGGGCACATCCGTCGCCGCGGCCGATCCGTCAACGCTTCCGAGCAGCGCCTGGTAGTCGTTGGCCCGGACCGCCGCCTCGGCGGTCGCCCGCTCCGCGGAGGACAGCCGACCCCGCTGCTGGGTCAGGGCCTCGACAGCCGCAGCGTGGTCGGCACGCGCCCGAGCGAGGTCACCCTCCAGGCGCCCGTACGCCGTGTTCCCCCGCTCGTGGGCCTGGCGCAGCTCGTAGCGCTCCACGAGCAGGCCCGGCCCGCTCCGTGGTGAGGGCGGACACGGTGGCTTCGAGCTGGGCCGTCCGCTCCTGGGCCGTGGCCAGCCCGGACTCCGCCTGGGCGGTCCGTTCCCCTGAGGCCCGCACCCGGCCCGCGGAGCCTTGGAGCTCCCGCCGCATCCCGATCGCCCACCACGCCAGCCACCCACAGGCCACCGCCAGGACGCCCGCCACGATCCCCAGGATCCCTGAGACCACGACGCCACGGTAGCCCCTGGTCGGGGGGCGGCTACCGGCCGGTGCGGATGAGCCGGACCCGGCCCACCGAGGCGATGCGCTCCTCCGCCAGGCGGTCCGCCGCCTCGGCGGTGGTGGTGCCCTCGGTGTCCGCCCGATCGAACACGGCCAGCAGGGTGTCGTGGATCGAGCGGATCCGCCCGTAGGCGCGCGTCCGGTCGTAGCCGTGCGGCTCCTCGGCGATGTTGATGACTCCGCCGGCGTTGGCCACGAAGTCGGGGGCGTAGACCACGCCCCGCTGGCGCAGTCGATCGGCGTCAGCCAGCTTCGCCAGCTGGTTGTTGGCCGAGCCCACCACCGCGTCGCAGGCCAGCTCGGGAATCGTCTCGGCGTTCAGCGCGCCGCCGAGCGCGCAGGGCGAGAAGATGTCGCACGCGACGGTGTGGGCGGCGTCGGCCGCCACCGGCACCGCGCCGTGCCGCTCGACCACCGAGTCGACCGCCACGTCGTTCACGTCGGCCACGGTGAGCTTGGCGCCCTCCTCGGCCAGGTGGTCCGCGAGCGCTGCGCCCACCTTCCCGACCCCGGAGATGCAGACGTGGCGCCCGGCCAGCGACGGACCACCCCACAGCCGTTCGGCCACCGCCTTCATGGCCCACAGCACGCCCCAGGCCGTGGCCGGCGACGGGTCCCCGGAGCCGCCGAGCGACTCGCTCACACCGGTCACGTGGCGGGTCTCGCGACGTATCAGGTCCATGTCGGCTTGGCTGGTGCCGACGTCCTCGGCCGTGATGTAGCGGCCGCTGAGGCCCTCGACGAACCGGCCGTACGCCCGAAGCAGGGCCTCGCTCCGGTCCCTGGCGGGGTCCCCGATGATCACGGCCTTGCCCCCGCCCTGGTCGTTGCCGCACACCGCGTGCTTGTAGGTCATGCCCTGGGCCAGCCGGCACACGTCCCTCACGGCCTCGTCCTCGGAGGCGTAGGGATAGAAGCGGGTCCCACCGAGGGCGGGGCCGAGGGCCGTCGAGTGGATGGCCACGATGGCCCGCAATCCGGTCGGGGAATCGTGGAAGAAGGCCACCTCCTCGAACCCGTCGGCCTTGAGGATCTCGAATACCGATGACACTGACGGGAGGGTATCCCCCAAATGGGCTCGGCTCGCTCGGGCCCCGGTGTACCGTCCCGCCGATGAGCGAGCGTCCGCAGGCCTGACCGCGTCGCCTCGACGGAGCGAACGTGACGACCGAGCTGTGGCCCCGGGAGGCGCTCGAGGGGGCGCTCGACGGCGAGGTGGCGGGCCTCGAGACCATGCGGTTGCTGCTGGCCCAACCCGACTGGGTGCACCGGCGCGTCGATGCCCTTGAGTACCGCGACAGCACGACGTTCCGGCGCCGCCAGAGCGTCCACTTCACGGTGCCGGACGCAGCCCCCGAGCTGGCGATCGGCCGGACGACGGCGCGACTCGTCCCGCTGACCACGCTCCGCAAGGAGACGCTCGTCAACTTCGACTGCCGCGACGAGTCGGGGTCGGCGCTGCCGGTGCTGACCCGGGGCCAGCAGGGCCTGCTCATGGTGCGGGCGATGACGGCCTGGGCCGAGGGGATCCTCGGGGCGCCGCTCGCGGCCGACATCGTGGGCGACATCGAGACCCTGCTCACGACTCCCGGCGCCGATGGGCGCGAGGCAAGCGAGCGCATGCATGCGGAGGCCGCCGGCGGCCAGCGCGCAGCGCTGCGTGCGGACGGGCTGTTCCCCTTGATGCTCGACCAGTTCACCGACCAGTTCCTCCTGGCGACGCTGGTGCACGACCCGCCGGGCACGCAGCGCATCGTGAAGTTCTCCTACGAGGAGTTGGGTGACCTGGCGCCGGAGCCGTGGCCGCGGGCACCGCTGGCGGCGCTGTGTTGGATCCCCCGGCAGGCGGCGTCGGCCGCGGAGAGCCTGTTCTCCACCGAGAGCTACCACTTCGAGGCCGACATGCCACCCGGGGTCGACGTCCCGGTCGCCAGCCTGTGGGTGGGATCGAACGAGCACGACATGGCGTGCGTCGACGTCGACACCGGCGGGCACCTGCGCATCGCGCTGCGGGCGACCGACTTCGAGCGCGGCGTGGCCGAGGTGCGGTGGTCGTTGCGACCCGCACGCCGCGGCTGGCTGCGCACCGCCTGGATCGCGACGGCCCTGTCGGCCGTGACGCTCACGGTCGGCGCCTGGCGGCTGGACACCATCACGTCGGGTGGCGTTGCCGACGACGCCGGCGGTGCCGGATCCGGAGCCGCCACCGACGCACTGTCGGCGGGCACGCGCACCGAGCTGGCGGCGGCGGTGATCCTGGCCCTCATCGGCACCCTGGGCGGCCTGGTCGCCCGCATCGAGGAGCACCCCCTGGTGTCGCGGCTCCTGGAGTGGCCGCGCCGGCTCGCAGGCGTGGCGGCGCTGCTGCCGTTCGTCGCGGCAGGCACGTTGGTGGTGGGTCCCGCGGGCACCAGCAGGCGGGTGGTCTGGGCCATCCTCGCCGCCGTGGGCGTGGCCATCGCTGGGATCTTCGCCGTGGCGTTCGCCCGTCCGGAGACGGCGGCCGACCGGCCGCCACCCGACACGGCCGCCGGCGGGAGGAGCTAGGGGCCCCGCGACCACCTCCCGTTGCGACCTCGACGGGCCGTATGCTTGTGGCCATGTCGCCGTCACCACGATCGAGCATCGTGCGCAGACGGACGAGCGGCGTGACGGTCCTGCCGAGCGCCGAGGGCCCGTCGCCGCGATCCGATCCGCGGTGGACGTCCGAACGGGCGCACCGCACCGACCGCCTGCTGGGCCGCCTAGTGGCCCGCAAGCGCAGCTCCGGCCGGTCCTGACGCCGCGGGGGCCGGCGGCTCCGGCCCGGCTTGCGCCACCGCCGATTCACGTCCCGGTTGGGGTGGCATGGCACCATTTCCGGCGTGCGGAGTCGCGCCCGACTGGGGATCCTCGTGGCGGCGTCGGTCCTCGTCGGCGGCGCCGTCGTCTGGGCGACCCGCGACTCGGGCGGGTCCTCGTCGGCGACCGGATCGGGGGACGGCGATCGCCGCGAGACAACGACCACCACGGCGGCATCCACGACCACGGCGCCGACCACCACGACCACCACGGCCCCACCCCTGCCAGCGACGGCGGGGCTGCGCCTGCAGAAGGTGCGGACGATCGTCGCCACCGAGCAGACCGGGCCGCTGTCGCCCAAGTCGATCGTCGCCTCGGGCACCGGCGTCGTCTATGCGCAGAACATGATCTACAACCACAGCGTCACCGCGTTCGACGCCGACGGTGACTTCGTGGCGACCATCCCCGACACCGTGGACCTCGCCCGGTTCGGCATCACCGGCTTTCCTCCCGGGACGGTGCAGGGCGGCCCGGTCGAGCTCGCCTTCTCCGCCGACCGCACCAAGGCCTACACGTCCAACTACTCGATGTACGGCCCGGGATTCGGCCACCAGGGCGACGACGCCTGCTCGCCGTCGAGCGGCATCGACCCGAGCTTCGTGTACCGCATCGACGTCGCCACCCACCGGATCGACCAGGTGATCCAGGTCGGTTCGGTGCCCAAGTACGTGGCGACGACGCCCGACGGGCGGTACGTGCTCGTGACCAACTGGTGCACCTACGACCTCAGCGTGATCGACGTCGCGGCCGGCCGCGAGGTGCGGCGGCTGCCGATGGGCGCGTACCCGCGCGGCATCGCCATGTCGCCGGACTCGCGCCGGGCCTACGTGGCGATCATGGGCGGCCGGGAGATCATGGCCGTCGACCTGGCGTCGTTCGGCGTCGCGCCGTTCGCCGACGCCGGCGCAGGCCCCCGCCACATCGTCACCAGCCCCGACGGCGCCTTCCTGTACGTGACGCTCAACAAGGACGGCCGCATCGCCAAGATCGACGCCCGCACCGGTGCGGTCGTCGCGACGGTGGCTACCGGTTCCGCACCCCGCAGCATGGACATCTCGGTCGACGGCCAGTCGCTCTACGTCGTGAACTACGAATCGTCGACGGTGTCGAAGGTGACGACCGCCGACATGGCCGAGGTCCAGGAGCTGCCGACCGCCCACCACCCGATCGGCATCAGCTACGACCGGGGGACCGGCCGCGTCTGGGTCGCCTGCTACGGGGGCGAGATCGAGATCTTCGACGATCGCTA